>NZ_JBAIZV010000003.1:0-845228 GCF_036765095.1 Bacillus sp. 0209A | reverse complement strand
CCGTTCAATATGAACGGTGTTTTTTGTGATTAAAAATCAAAGTTGTCCCGATCAGGACTGACGCGCAGGTTTTCATTCAGCGCATCGATGCGATTCATGTCATCCTGTGTTAATTCAAAGTCAAATACGCTGGCGTTTTCTTTTATGCGTTGTTCCTTCGTTGATTTAGGAATCGTAATGATGCCATGCTGCAGATTTGTTATATGTTTGAGCGATGCCTGCCAGTACAGAGTGGTCAAGCAGCTGTCCCAGCATTAAATGTGACCAAGCCTTCATCTCATATTCCTCCTTTGTGTGATGTGCCGTATAAATAAAAAAGAGCAGATTCAAATCAGCCGGCAAATGTGATTATGAAAGATATCGTCAAGAAAGAAAAGTACGTACTATAGTCACTTTTTGGTGCCTGTAAGGAGAAGAGAAAATATAACATTTCTGTTGAAGCGACTCTTGAAGTAATCGGCGGGAAATAGAAATGCGTCATTTTATGCCATGTGACGCACGGAAAAAAACGCACGAGTGAATTAAAGCGCCTGATGCCCAACATTACGCCAAAAATGCTGAATCAGCAGCTTCGTGAGCTGGAAACGGACGGTGTCATTAACCAGATCGTATATAATCAGTTTCCTCCCAAAGTGGAGTGTGAGCTCGGCGAATACCGCCGCAGCTTAGAAGGGGTTTTAGACATGCTGTGTGCTTGGGGAGCGAATCATATTAACAAAGTGTACGGGGGATACATTTTCAGTGTTAGAAGAAAGTGTGCTCAATGATAAGTTAAAACAGGAATCATAAAAAATAATGGCAGTCAGTGCGGAGCGCTGGCTGCTTTTTGATTCTTAGGACTGAAATTGTGTGCAAGAAAATATATCATGCATCATAAATTAGCGTTATAATCGTTGATTTTTATCAAGATGTACTGGCGAATTTGTTTTAATGTGTTATACTAATTTTAGATAACAACAAATTAGGATGGCATAATTGATAAGGGGTGTCCAACATGAAGGTGAAAGTAGCGATCAACGGGTTTGGAAGAATCGGAAGAATGGTTTTTAGAAAAGCGATGTTAGACGATCAAATTCAAGTAGTGGCCATTAACGCCAGCTATTCCGCAGAAACGCTGGCTCATTTAATAAAGTATGACACAAATCACGGCAGGTACGACAAAGAGGTTGTGGCCGGTGAAGACAGCCTGATTGTAAATGGAAAGAAAGTGCTTTTGTTAAACAGCCGTGATCCAAAACAGCTGCCTTGGCGGGAATATGATATTGACATAGTCGTCGAAGCAACAGGGAAGTTTAATTCAAAAGATAAAGCGATGGGCCATATAGAAGCGGGCGCAAAAAAAGTCATTTTGACTGCTCCGGGAAAAAATGAAGACGTTACCATTGTGATGGGAGTAAATGAGGACCAATTCGACGCTGACCGCCATGTCATTATTTCAAATGCATCATGCACGACAAACTGTCTTGCGCCTGTTGTAAAAGTGCTGGATGAAGAGTTTGGCATTGAGAGCGGGCTGATGACTACAGTTCACGCGTATACGAATGACCAAAAAAATATTGATAATCCGCACAAAGATTTGCGACGGGCGCGGGCATGCGGTGAATCCATCATTCCGACGACAACAGGAGCGGCAAAGGCGCTTTCGCTTGTGCTGCCGCATCTGAAAGGAAAGCTTCACGGCCTCGCCTTGCGTGTCCCGGTTCCGAATGTCTCATTGGTTGATCTCGTTGTCGATCTGAAAATGGATGTGACGGCTGAAGAGGTAAACGAGGCATTTAAACGGGCTGCCAAAACTTCGATGTACGGCGTGCTTGATTATTCAGATGAACCGCTCGTCTCGACTGATTATAATACGAATCCGCATTCTGCGGTCATTGACGGGCTGACAACAATGGTAATGGAAGGGAGTAAAGTAAAGGTGCTCGCATGGTATGACAACGAATGGGGCTACTCGTGCAGAGTCGTGGATCTGATCCGCCATGTAGCGGCACGAATGAAACATCCGTCTGCTGTATAAAATAAGGTCGTGGACATATTTTGAAGAAAAAACCCTTAACAGCATATTTCTAAAAAAACGCACCTTGCAAATTAGACTTAAACACAGTATACTATTTTTCGTGAACTTCTTGCTTGAGACTGTTTCGGAATTACTTAAAGGGTTAGGACCTCTCCGGACTAACTTTCCCCCGTGGTAAATGGCCGACCCAGTTGTTGGAATTTCACTTTTTAATTCTTGTTAAGGGGGGTCCATGACTATGGAAACAATGGGGCGTCACGTTATCTCCGAGCTATGGGGATGCGATTTTGATAAGCTAAATGACATGGATTTTATTGAAAAAACGTTTGTAAATGCTGCTCTAAAATCAGGTGCTGAGGTGCGCGAGGTCGCATTTCACAAATTTGCACCGCAAGGCGTAAGCGGAGTTGTGATTATTTCTGAATCACACTTAACTATTCACAGTTTTCCTGAGCACGGATATGCGAGCATTGATGTTTATACTTGTGGAGACTTAGATCCTAATGTCGCTGCTGACTATATCGCAGAGGCATTACATGCTGATACAAGAGAAAACATTGAAATACCGAGAGGAATGGGGCCTGTGCAAATTAAACAGGCGCAAGCGAAAGTACTATAAAGTAAACACGAACACAAAGGGAGCTGAAGCTAGAAAGCCGTTATGCGCTTTTTAGCTTATGCTCCTTTTATTTTTATAAACAAACAAGGGCGGTCAGCTTTTTCTTTTTTCATTTTTTTTGTAAAATAGAAAGAGATTTTCACAAACCACCTGATGCTGTAGATACAGCTTTACCCAGAACGGCTCTCCTGACAGATGGCTGTCACATTTATTTTTAAAAGGCGGAGGCTGCCGAAAATACATTCCAGGGAACGAAATAGTTGGGAGCTGATTTTATTGAAATGTCCTTCATGCCAGCATAACGGAACGCGGGTCCTTGATTCACGGCCTGTGGATGATGGGAAATCCATTCGCCGAAGACGCGAGTGCGAATGCTGCCATTACCGGTTTACCACCTTTGAAAAAGTGGAGGAAACCCCGCTCATCGTCGTGAAAAAAGAAGGCGTGCGGGAGGAATTCAGCAGAGAAAAAATGCTGCGCGGCCTCATAAAAGCATGCGAAAAAAGACCCGTTCCACTCAAAACGCTTGAAGACATGTGCTTTGATATTGAAAAAGAACTTCGCAATCAAGGCTGCTCTGAGGTGAAAAGCGAATTCGTCGGAGAAATGGTCATGGACCGGCTGGCTAAGATTGATGAGGTCGCATATGTGCGGTTCGCGTCTGTCTATCGGCAGTTTAAGGATATAAACGTCTTTATCGACGAACTAAAAGACTTAATAAAGAAAGAGCGTTAAAAGAGCTAAGAGGATTCTTCTAGCTCTTTTCTCATGTGCAAAATTGGCATTTGATAGATATAAGAAACGGTGTAAAATGAAAGGTAGAAACAAATTCGGAAGGTTTGAGAATGTATGGCTGACTATTGGAAAGATGTACTGCCTGTAGATCCTTATGCGGTCAAAAGCAGATCGATGCTTCAGGATATAGACAGACAAATAATCACACTGCTGTACCAGCCCTTAATCGGCCCTGTTGCATTCTCACTTTATATGACATTGTGGGGAGAGCTGGAACAAAACCGTCTGTGGGGCGGCGAGTCCACACATAGACAGCTGATGGGGATGACACAGTCTAATTTAAAAACGATCCATCAGGAACAAGGGAAGCTCGAGGGCATCGGATTGCTAAAAGTATATATGAAAGAATCCGAGCGGCAGGAGCGCCTCTTTATATATGAACTCCTTCCGCCGCTCAGGCCAAATGAGTTTTTTGAAGACGGGATGCTGAATGTTTTTCTGTACAATAGAGTCGGAAAAACAAAATACCAGCAATTAAAACAATTTTTCACGCAT
The DNA here is from genome assembly GCF_036765095.1 of Bacillus sp. 0209A. Lineage (NCBI taxonomy): Bacteria > Bacillati > Bacillota > Bacilli > Caryophanales > Bacillaceae > Bacillus > Bacillus sp. 0209A. Next base: position 841,302 of record NZ_JBAIZV010000003.1, on the reverse strand, counting down.
CCGGCCATTTCAGAGGATGCGAAGGACATTACGCGGCCGTTTAATCATGCGTTTGAATCGCTGCAGCCGAGTGAATGGAAGCTTACATCTGATATGGAGGAAACGGTGAGACTTGCGGAGGGCACAGAATATACTTCTGTCGGACAGGCTCCGTCCTATACCATAACAGAGGATGTGTTTGATTTTGATTTGTTTTTAGCGGGACTTTCTGAGACGATGATTCCGAGAAAAGCGATGACCCAGCAGGTGCGGGACACAATCAAAAAGCTTTCTTATCTGTACGGTATAGACCCTTTGCAGATGCAAAATGTCGTGATGAGTGCAATTGATGAGCGTGACGTTATTACGTCGGAGGCTTTAAGAAAAGCGGCCAGCGACTGGTATCAAATCGAAAGAAACGGACAGCTGCCAGACGTCGTTGAAAAAACACAGCCGGTGCATCTGCGAGAAGGCGAAAAACCGGCGAAAGAGGATTCGCTGGACGGAAAGCTGATCGCATTGCTGGAGACGATTTCTCCGAAGAAGCTTCTGCAGGACATTGCCGACGGAACAGAGCCGTCAAAAGCTGATCTGAAAATCATAGAAGAGATTATGTTTGAACAGAAGCTCGAGCCAGGCGTTACAAATGTGTTAATTTATTATGTCATGCTGAAAACCGACATGAAGCTGTCGAAAAATTATATCCAAAAGATCGCCTCGCATTGGGCGCGCAAAAAGGTAAAAACGGTCAGAGAAGCGATGAAGCTCGCGATAGAAGAAAACCGCCAATACCTTGAATGGGCTGAAGGGAAAGCAAATCAGCCTTCGAAACGAAACCAAAAAGTGATTCGCGAAGAAAAACTTCCTGACTGGATGGAAGAAAAAGAGACAGCCTCCGAGTCAGAATCCGGACAGGGGAAGCTGCATCCGCAGGACTTGGAAGAACAGAAGAAAAAGATGATGGAAGAAATGAAAAAACTGAAAAAATACTCTGCCTATTAAAGACAGAGATGCGGGGTGAAGGAATAGATGGAACCAATCGGCCGTTCCCTGCAGGGCGTAACCGGCAGGCCGGATTTCCAAAAACGTCTTGAACAAATGAAGGAAAAAGTCATGAAGGATCAAGATGTTCAGGCATTTTTGAAGGAAAACGAAGAAGTGATTGATCAAAAAATGATCGAAAAGAGCTTAAACAAGCTTTATGAATATATCGAGCAAAACAAGAAATGCTCCTATTGTTCGGAAGATAAAGATTGCAACAATTTACTGGAGGGCTACCATCCGAAGCTTGTTGTCAATGGCCAATCTATTGGTATCGAGTATTATGAATGTCCGGTTAAACGGAAACTCGATAAGCAGAAAAAACAGAAGTCCCTTATGAAAAGCATGTATATCCAGCAGGATCTTCTCGGAGCGACTTTCCAGCAAGTTGATATCAGTGACCCGAGCAGGCTCGCGATGTTCCAGCATGTGACGGATTTTCTGAAAAGCTATAATGAGACGGGAAAAGGGAAAGGGCTGTATTTACACGGGAAATTCGGAGTAGGAAAAACGTTTATGCTCGCTGCGATTGCCAATGAGCTGGCGGAAAAAGAGTATTCCTCGATGATCGTCTATGTGCCCGAATTTGTGAGAGAGCTTAAGAATTCGCTGCAAGACAAGTCATTGGAAGAGAAGCTCAATATGGTCAAATCAACACCCGTATTGATGCTTGATGACATCGGAGCGGAATCAATGACGAGCTGGGTTAGGGATGAAGTCATCGGAACAGTGCTTCAGCACAGAATGTCCCAGCAGCTGCCGACTTTCTTTTCGTCTAATTTCTCACCTGACGAGCTGAAGCATCATTTTACGTATTCGCAAAGGGGAGAAAAGGAAGAAGTAAAAGCGGCAAGACTTATGGAGCGAATTTTATATTTGGCTGCTCCAATCCGCCTGGACGGAGAAAACCGCCGACATCCGTAACTGCTGCGGTTCAAAGGGGAAGGAACTGAGGGTATGAAACGAAAAACAGCTGTTAAATGGCTGGCAGTGCTTGCAGGTGCAGGAATAATCTTTTGGGGAAATAAAACGTATTTGAATTTATCGCCGAAAGAGATCAGGATATGGGTATTGTCGTTCGGGGCCTTTGCACCGGTGATGTTTATCGGGATATCCATCGTCAGGCCTCTTATTTTATTTCCCGTATCTGTTGTTTCTCTAGCGGGAGGACTCGCATTTGGCCCGCTTCTCGGCACGCTTTACACGTTATTCGGTTCAATGTGCGCTTCAGCTGTTTCGTTTTTTGCCGCAGGTTTGTTTGCGGCGAAAAAGAACGGCCATTACGAAAAGCTTGAAGCCATTCAGAAGCAGATGGAGGATAACGGATTTTTTTATATCTTTCTTTTAAGAATCATGCCGATCAATTTTGATTTCATCAGCTATGCGGCAGGCCTTTCCAATGTCAAAGCGCTGCCGTATTTTGCGGCAACGGCCGCGGGAATCATTCCCGGGACCATCGCGCTGAATGTGCTGGGAGCGAGCTTTTCAACTGGAAATCTGCCCGCTTTCTTTATGGTGATCGCTTTGTATAGCGTGTTTATTTCGCTGCCGTTTATCTTCAGAAAGAAAATGCAAAACTTGTTCCAAGAATCAAATTAACATTTGCCAATGACCTTTACGTCTATTTTAAAAACATCCCCCATATACTTGTAACAGATGCCGTAAGGGGGGACAAACATGCTTGAAATAATCTTTGAAGATGACCATGATGCAGCCGCTTTTTTACATCTCATTCAGCATTCGGACGATCGGAACTATATCATTGTCCGGGAAGGCATACGAAAAATCGGGATTGAAAAAGCTAAGCCGGCTATCTCTATTCAGCGTTTTATGGAGCCGATTCTGGTCAAGTTTTTTTTAGAGTGCAAAGAAGACGAACATATGCTGTCATTGATTGAGGAAACATACTGCTTCACGGACCAGGATGAACAGCAGCAAATCCTTCAGCTTGCCCATAGTATTATTGAAGGAGAAGCGGACGATCTTCCGTTTGAGCCGCTAAAGCTTTCGCGGAAACAATCAATTTTGGATGAACTCCAAACGATTCGTTTAGAGGAAGGCTTATTTTCCATTCGTTCCTTTCAGACCTTCCGGCTCGGACAATACTACAAGCAGCTGAGAGACATTACGGAAGCGGCGATAGATGAATATAAAATGGAACAGGAATATCAAAACTTTATTCAAACACTCAGAGAATATGTAATGGCCAAACAGCCGCGAATCAAAAAGGTGCATATTGTCCATGACGGTTCATTTACAATTTGGGAGCTGCGTTATGTGCAGGAACGGGAAAAAATGAAATACATAGACAGGCGATTTGTCCGGGATCATCCTATGTACATTGATTCTCATTTGCTCGCGCCGCTGATCTCCATCGCGCCTGATGAAGTGGTGCTTTATACCGACCAGCCCGAGCATATGATGGCAAGGACCATTCAAAACGTATTTCAAGAGCGACTGGAAATGCTTCCGCTGCATGCTTTTTCAGACGCAGAAATACCGGTAGAGCACTCAGAAGGATAAGGGCCGGCAGCCTGTATATATAGGGCTGTCGGTTTGGAAAAAAGGAAATGCGATCGTGTTGATTTTTTGGAATGAACAATTTATAATACATAGGAGATTAAGAAAGACACACGTATTGATAAGGACATGAAGGAATGATACCGGCTCAAAGAGAGGGAAGCCCCGGCTGCAAGCTTCCTAGCTAAGGACCATTCGCTTTACCGCCTTTGAACTTCAGCTGTGAACCCCTCCTTGATAAGGAGCAGTAATGGCTGACGGGAACTCCCGTTACAGAGATTAGAGCCGCAAGTGCCGGAATATTGGCTTTGCGGAAAAAAGGGTGGAACCACGATTCCGTTTATTCAACCTCGTCCCTTTCATAGGGGGCGGGGTTTTTATATGCAAAAAAAGGAGTGACATAGATGTCAGATATGGTAAAAATCACATTTCCTGATGGAGCAGTCAAGGAGTTTGCGAAAGGAACAACAACAGAGGATATCGCGGCATCCATCAGTCCGGGATTAAAGAAGAAATCATTAGCCGGAAAACTGAACGGAGAAGAAATTGATTTGAAAATGCCGATCAATGAAGACGGTAAAGTGGAAATCATTACAGAAGGTTCCGAAGAAGGCCTTCAAATAATGCGCCACAGTACGGCTCACTTGCTGGCTCAAGCGATTAAACGCATTTACAAAGATGTCAAATTCGGTGTCGGTCCGGTCATCGAAAACGGTTTTTACTACGATGTAGAAATGGAAGAAGCGATTACGCCGGAGGATCTGCCGAAAATTGAAAAAGAAATGAAAAAAATCGTTAATGCGAACCTCCCGATCGTTCGAAAAGAGGTCAGCCGCGAAGAAGCGAAAGCACGTTTTGCTGAAATCGGCGATGACCTGAAGCTTGAACTATTAGATGCGATTCCGGAAGGAGAAACCGTTTCGATCTATGAGCAAGGTGAATTCTTTGACCTGTGCCGCGGCGTACACGTTCCTTCAACAGGAAAAATCAAAGAGTTTAAACTGTTAAGCCTTGCAGGCGCATACTGGCGCGGTGACAGCAATAACCAAATGCTTCAGCGCGTATACGGCACAGCTTTCTTCAAAAAAGCTGATCTGGAAGAGCATCTTCGCATGCTTGAAGAAGCGAAAGAGCGTGACCACAGAAAGCTCGGCAAAGAGTTAAAGCTGTTTGCGAATTCTCAAAAAGTCGGACAAGGCCTGCCGCTTTGGCTGCCAAAAGGGGCGACAATCCGCCGCGTCATCGAGCGCTACATTGTCGATAAAGAAATCAGTCTCGGCTATGAGCACGTATACACACCAGTGCTTGGAAGCAAAGAACTGTATGAAACATCAGGGCACTGGGAGCATTATCAGGAAGGCATGTTCCCGCCGATGGAAATGGACAACGAAACACTTGTGCTACGTCCAATGAACTGTCCGCACCATATGATGATTTACAAACAAGACATTCACAGCTACCGTGAACTTCCGATTCGGATTGCGGAGCTGGGAACGATGCACCGTTATGAAATGTCAGGTGCCCTGTCAGGCCTTCAGCGCGTGCGCGGCATGACATTAAACGATGCACATATCTTTGTGCGCCCGGATCAAATTAAGGACGAGTTTATCCGTACAGTCCGTTTAATTCAGGACGTATATGAAGACTTTGGCTTAAGTGATTACACATTCCGTCTGTCTTACCGTGATCCTGAAGACACGGAGAAATATTTTGATGACGATGAAATGTGGAACAAGGCGCAATCCATGCTGAAAGAGGCAATGGATGAAATCGGCCATGACTATTACGAAGCAGAAGGTGAAGCGGCATTCTATGGCCCTAAACTTGATGTTCAGGTAAAAACAGCGATCGGCAAAGAAGAAACATTGTCTACGGTTCAGCTTGATTTCTTATTACCTGAACGTTTCGATCTGACTTATATCGGTGAAGACGGCAAGCAGCACCGTCCGGTTGTGATTCACAGAGGTGTCGTCTCAACAATGGAACGCTTTGTTGCCTTCTTAATTGAAGAACACAAAGGCGCGCTGCCAACATGGCTTGCACCGGTTCAATTCCAAGTCATCCCGGTTTCTCCTGCTGTGCATTTAGACTACGCGAAAAAAGTGCAGGAACGCCTGCAGCGTGAAGGCCTGCGTGTAGAAGTCGACAGCCGTGATGAAAAAATCGGCTACAAAATCCGTGAAGCGCAAATGCAAAAAATCCCGTACATGCTTGTGGTCGGTGATCAAGAAGCAGAAAACGGAGCGGTAAACGTCCGTAAGTACGGAGAGCAGAACTCTGAAACCATTTCGCTTGATGATTTTGTGAAAAAAGCAGTAGCTGAAGCGAAAAAATAAGCTAAAAAAGCATGATCTCGTTGAAGAGATCATGCTTTTTTTTATTTCTCTATTATAGGAAACAAATCATGAAGGCTGCTGATGATGTAATCAGGTGCCACGCCCGTTTCGTTTTTCTTATCCGTCCGGTTGATCCAAACGGTTTTGATTCCGGCTCTTGAGGCGCCTAAAATATCAGTGTTCAAATTATCGCCGACCATGATCGCATCGTCTTTTTCAATATTCATCAGCTCAAGGCAATGTTCAAAAATGGAAACATCCGGTTTCCCTTTGCCAAAAGCGCCCGAGATGACGATTTCATTGAAATAAGGGGCGAGTTCTGGAACGCCGGCGAGCTTCTCTTTTTGCAGGCTCGGATCGCCGTTTGTCAAAAGCAGCAGTTCATACTTGCCTTTTAATTGATCGAGCACTTCAAATGTTTCATCATATACAAATGGGCGTTTTCTGCGCTCTGCTGCGAAAAACTCTCCCAAGTATTCGCCATATGCGGGATCATCAATGCCAAGCGCTTTCAGTCCGTTTGTCCAAGCGTTTCTTCTGTACTCCGGCACAATCTTGTTCAGCTTCTGAAAGCCTTCACTGATCGGTTCTGAGAAATTGGACCACAGTCCTTCAAACGGATTAATGCCGATCATCACTGTATATGGATACGTCTCATATGACATGTACAATTCTCTCGCCGCTTCGCGAACAGCTTCTTCAAATGCCTGCGGGTCAAGGCCATATTTTTTTTCCGCCTGTAAACAAGTTTCTGCAAATGTTGTTCTGACACTTTTTTCATCCCAAAGTAGTGTATCGTCTAAATCAAAAAATACGGCTTTCATGATCTTCTCCTCTGCTTCAGATTCAAATCTTTCAGCCAAAAGGCTCATGTTTTATTTTACAATAGATAAAAGCCTTGTGAAATATGTTTTCAGATGATTTTAAAAAAACAGTCAGCCGTGAAGCTCATTGACTGAAAACATGCTAGAATGAAAACGGAAAGAATAGGTGACACGCATGATTCATTTAATGATTATGATGCTTGAAAGGGTAGGGATTATTGTGATTTTGGGGTTTATTCTCGCCCATACGAAGCTTTTCAGACAAGCTTTGCAAAATCAGGACGGCTATAAAGGAAAAGCGGTTTTAATCTCTATTTTTTCTCTCTTCAGCATCATCAGCAATTATACAGGCATCGAAATTCAAAAAAATATGATTGTAAACAATGACTGGGTGTTTGCGATAGATCCGTCGGGCTCTATCGCGAATACCCGTATTTTGGGCGTGGAAATCGGAGGCCTTCTCGGAGGTCCGCTTGTAGGGGCGGGAATCGGTGTACTGGCGGGCCTTCACCGTTTTTCGCTCGGCGGCAGCACGGCCATAAGCTGTGCGGTATCATCGGTTTTAGCAGGTGTTCTAGCAGGTTTGATCGGACGGTATTTTACGAAGCGCTACCGAATGCCGACACCTCGAATCGCCGCTCTTGTGGGAATCGGTATGGAGTCACTGCAGATGGTGATTATTTTGCTGATGGCGAAGCCGTTCAGTGACGCTTGGGAACTTGTCAGCATAATCGGGATTCCGATGATACTCATCAATGGAACAGGCAGTTTTATTTTCCTGTCCATTATCCAAGTGATCATTCGCAAAGAAGAGCAGGCAAGGGCGCTTGAAACGCACAGAGTGCTGACGATTGCTGACCAGACGCTTCCGTTTTTTCGCCAAGGATTAAATGAAAGCTCCTGTAAAAGTGTGGCGGCTATTATCCATAAGCTGACCGGAACAGATGCTGTTTCTCTCACTGATAATGAGAAGATCCTTGCGCATGTCGGCGCGGGAATAGATCATCACATTCCATCAAAAAGCTTGATCACCGGCCTGTCCAAAAAGGTGATCAAAACAGGAGAAATCATGAAGGCGGTTACTCAGGAAGAGATTGAATGCACGCATGCTGAATGTCCCTTGCACGCGGCGATTGTCCTGCCGCTGACATCAAACGGCAATACAATCGGCACCTTAAAAATGTACTTTAAAAGCCCGGCAGGCCTGAGTCAGGTAGAGGAAGAGCTTGCTGAGGGGCTGGCCATGCTGTTTTCGACACAGCTGGAGCTTGGGGAAGCAGAGCTGCAAAGCAAGCTTCTCAAAGATGCTGAAATCAAAGCGCTTCAGGCGCAGGTGAATCCGCATTTTTTATTTAACGCGATCAACACGATTTCTGCGTTATCCCGCACGGATGTTGAAAAAACCCGTAAGCTCTTATTGCAGCTCAGTGTTTATTTTCGTTCAAACCTTCAAGGAGCGAGACAGCTGCTGATTCCGCTCTCAAAGGAGCTGAACCACCTTCACGCCTATTTGTCATTAGAACAGGCGCGTTTTCCCGGGAAATATAAGATTGAGCTCAATATCGACAGCAAACTGGAGCAGATTGAAATCCCTCCGTTTGTTTTACAGGTGCTTGTGGAGAATGCGCTTCGGCACGCATTTCCGAAAAAACAAGACATGTGCAAAGTTACGGTTTGTGTCTTATCTGATGATACTTCCGTCTATATGAAGGTGACGGATAACGGACGGGGAATTCCGCCGGACGTCCTGCCGGAACTCGGAAAGAAACCGTTTCCGTCTAAGGAGGGTACGGGTACAGCGCTTTATAACCTGAATCAGCGGCTGATCGGTTTATTCGGACAGCAGGCTGCGCTGAATATCAGGAGTGAGGTTCAAAAAGGGACAGAGGTGTCCTTTCAAGTCCCAACGCAACAATGAAAGAGGGAGAAAAACATGCTCAGGGTGTTAATAGTTGATGATGAGATGCTGGCGAGGGATGAATTGGCTTACTTGCTCAAGCGGACCAATGAGGAAATGGAAATCAATGAAGCGGAAAATATCGAATCTGCTTTTGACCAAATGATGGATCAAAAACCTGACTTGCTGTTTTTAGACGTTGATTTATCGGGAGAAAACGGTTTTGATATCGCTAAGCGATTGAAGAAAATGAAGCATCCTCCTGCTGTTGTGTTTGCGACGGCGTATGACCAATATGCGCTCAAAGCGTTTGAGGTGGACGCTTTAGATTATTTAACCAAGCCTTTCGATGAGGAAAGAATTCAGCAAACGTTAAAAAAATATAAAAAAGTCAATCGGGATATTGTTGAAACAGATCAGAGCAGCCATGCCGGCCAGCACAAACTGGCGCTATCTGTCGGAGAATCAATTGTGATCGTAGATACGAAGGATATTGTCTATGCCGGAACGGAAGATGGCCACGTCAATGTAAAAACCTTCGAAAATACTCATACAGTCAGCGATACGCTCGTTGTCATTGAGAAAAAGCTGCCTGATGCTGATTTTATCCGCGTCCATCGGAGCTTTGTCGTCAATACCGAATATATTAAAGAAATTCAGCCATGGTTTAATTCTACATATAATCTGATCATGAAAGACGGTTCGAAAATACCGGTCAGCCGGACATATGCGAAGGAATTGAAAAAGCTGCTCCATATTTGATGGGCGGCTTTTTGCATTTCAGCCATTTCATTCTGCAACTCAGTCCCGCTATTCGGCATGTTATCTTGTAAGCGCTTCATAACAGAGGATTCTTATTTATAATGGGAGTACCAAAGAGAAAGAGGTGAAGAAAATGAGTGCTAAAAAAGTGTACGGGTTTTTAACACAAGCATTTATTTTTGCCGTCATTATGCTGGTTTCAAATATGATTGCCGCTATTGTCCCAATTCCTATCCCGGCATCGGTTGTAGGATTGGTCTTATTATTTCTCCTATTATGTTTAAAAGTGATTAAACTGGAACAAGTAGAAACGCTCGGAACGTCTTTAACCTCTCTGATCGGATTTTTATTTGTCCCGTCAGGTATATCTGTTATGAATTCGCTTGGTGTGATGCAGCAATACGGCCTGCAAATTGTTCTTGTCATTCTGCTCGCAACGATTATATTGCTGGGAGCTACAGGATTGTTTTCTCAGCTGATTCTTTCGCTAAGCGGAAAACGCAAATCCGCAGCGGACATGAAAACAAAAACAGTGCAAAGCCCGCAGAACAATAACGAACTCGTTCACCATTAAGGAAACAGGAGGTTCAACAGATGGAAAGCACAATGAGTCCTTATTTCGGCATTGTCGTATCACTGGCTGCATTCGGCATCGGCACTTTTTTATTTAAGAAAACGAAAGGCTTCTTCCTTTTCACTCCTTTGTTTGTTGCCATGGTGCTTGGGATCGCATTTTTAAAAATCGGCGGTTTTTCCTACGCGGACTATAATAACGGGGGAGAAATCATTAAGTTTTTTCTTGAACCGGCGACGATCGCTTTTGCCATTCCTTTGTACAAACAAAGAGATAAGCTGAAAAAATACTGGTGGCAAATCATGTCCTCTATTATCGTTGGCTCTATTTGCTCTGTCACGATTGTTTATTTGCTCGCAAAAGGCATTCACCTCGATGCGTCAGTGATGAAAAGCATGCTTCCGCAGGCGGCTACAACGGCAATTGCGCTACCTTTATCAAAAGACATCGGAGGCATCAGCAACATCACAGCTTTTGCGGTTATCTTTAACGCTGTCATTGTATATGCGCTCGGAGCGTTGTTCTTGAAGGTGTTTAAAGTGAAGAATCCCATCTCTAAAGGGTTGGCTCTCGGAACGTCCGGGCATGCACTCGGTGTAGCTGTCGGGATCGAGATGGGAGAGGTCGAAGCGGCGATGGCAAGTATTGCTGTTGTCGTAGTAGGAGTTGTAACGGTTCTGGTCATCCCTGTGTTCGTGCAGCTGATCGGAGGATAAGCCAAGGCTGATAGCCTTGGCTTTGTCTATTTTATGGTGCGTCTTCGGGATCGATATATCCTTGTTTAATGCCCCATTCGACTTGGTCATCATGCCACTTTTTTCGTTCTTCATAACCATAGCCGTCGTCATCAGGAAGCTCTGAAGCCGGCTGTTGAACGGTACCATCTGTCTGGTTCGAGGATGACGGTGAATGTTGGCTATTAGATGAGGGTGCCTCGGTCTGCTGTCGTTGTGCCTGCGAGTGCCGCTTTTTTTCAGCATTTGCTTCCTGCTCTTTTTGGATTGCTGCCTGCCGCTGTCTTTCAAGTTCAGCTTGTCTTTCAGCTTCTGCCAATCGCTGTCTCTCCGCTTCTTCCTCCTGCTGTTTCTTTCGTTTCGCCTCTCGCTCTTTTTCTCGTTTTTTTGCGGCGGCGATTTGTCTTTGTTTCTCTGCTTCTTCTTTTGCTTTCAGCTTTCCTAATTCAGCAGTGAGCGGATTTTCAAACTTTATTTTCGTTGAAACGGGTTTTAGTTTTTTCAGCTCTTTCTCCAGTTCCTTTTGATGAAATGCTGCGGCTGTTTTAACAGTTTCAGCTTTTGGTTCGGAAGGTGTGCTTTTGCTATTCGAGCAACCGGTCAATATCAATGTGAAAAATAAAGCAAGCTGTATCAGTTTGTTCATACGTCAGACTCCCTTCTGCTTCTTATATCGGTTAGGGATTAACTTTGTTTTACATTTTTTCCTGTCAGTGGTTGCGTGGAAAATTGCGAAATAAGAAGAAGGATGGGGGAGACTATTGGTTCTTCATCTAACAGAATCAGGTGTGCACCACCCTCGGCTCAAGGTCTTTATTCATGGCGGGGGTGTCAGCGGCTGGATGCGGTACAGCAAATCAGCTATTTTCAACATTTCGGGGGATCGGCCATGGAGTATTCGCTGGCTGAATCGATGTTATTCAACAAAACACTTGATGTGTAGCTGACTGTTCGGACACTTTACATTCTGGATGAGAATGCAAAGATTTTCTTTTTCTTTCTTGCACTCATAGAAAACCCATGTTACAATGAGAAAGTTGTTCCGGAGAAGTCATCCTTGACTAAAGATCCGGCATTGTGTAGAATAGTTATTGAATTGAATATAAATCACAAGCAGAAGCACCCGCTTCTCACCTGATTGACACATGCATGTAGTTGGCAGGTTGACCGTACATTTTTATTGATACAGATGTTCGTAGTGTGGGTGTTTTATAATGCCCGCACTTTTTGTTTGCCTGCAGAATGCAGTCAAAATGAGTTGTGAATCAATTCGAAGAAACTATGGAGGTGGCTCATTATTAGCAAAGATCAATTGGTTAATGAGGGTATCCGTGCACGTGAGGTCCGTCTAATCGGACAAAATGGCGACCAGCTTGGAATCAAGTCCCGTCAGGAAGCACTTGAAATCGCCGGCCGCGCAAATCTTGACCTTGTGTTAGTTGCAGCGAATGCAAAACCGCCTGTCTGCCGAATCATGGACTACGGTAAGTTCCGATTTGAGCAGCAGAAAAAGGAAAAAGAAGCACGCAAAAATCAAAAAATCATTAACTTAAAAGAAGTTCGGTTAAGTCCGACAATCGATGAGCATGACTTTAACACGAAATTGCGCAATGCGATTAAATTCCTTGAAAAAGGCGATAAAGTGAAAGCTTCTATCCGATTTAAAGGACGCGCAATCACTCATAAAGAAATCGGCCAGCGTGTATTAGACCGTTTTTCTGAAGCATGTGCTGAGGTTGCGACTGTCGAAACAAAACCAAAAATGGACGGCCGCAGCATGTTCTTAATGCTCGCGCCGAAAAACGAAAAGCAATAAGGAGGAAATCCCATGCCAAAAATGAAAACTCACCGCGGATCTGCTAAACGTTTTAAAAAGACAGGTTCTGGGAAGTTGAAACGTTCTCACGCGTACACAAGTCACTTATTCGCCAACAAATCTCAAAAGCAAAAGCGTAAGCTTCGCAAGAGTGCTGTTGTAAGTGCAGGAGACTTCAAACGCATCAAACAAATGCTTGCTAACATCAAGTAATCGGACAAGGAACAATTAGGAGGGAAATTTAATGCCAAGAGTAAAAGGCGGAACTGTTACACGTAAGCGTCGTAAAAAGGTTCTTAAATTAGCAAAAGGTTATTTCGGTTCAAAACATACATTATACAAAGTAGCTAACCAGCAGGTCATGAAATCTGGAAACTATGCTTTCCGTGACCGTCGTCAGAAAAAACGTGATTTCCGTAAACTTTGGATCACTCGTATTAACGCAGCTGCCCGCATGAACGGTCTTTCTTACAGCCGTTTAATGCACGGTCTTAAGCTTTCTGGTATCGAAGTAAACCGTAAAATGCTTGCTGATCTTGCTGTAAACGATCTTACTGCATTCAATCAGCTTGCTGATACTGCTAAATCTCAATTAAACAAGTAATCATATAGAGCCGCTCTCCAGCAGAGCGGCTTTTTTATATAAAGGATGGGGGCAACATGGTTATTGCTGTTTATTTGGTGCTGATGAATCTGTGCGGTTTTTGGGTGATGGGGGCTGACAAACGAAAAGCGCAGCAGCACAAATGGAGAATTTCTGAAGACCGGCTGTGGCTGATAGCGATCGTGTTTGGAGCGCTCGGTGTCTGGCTTGGCATGCAAACCTTCAGACATAAAACGAAGCACGCCTCTTTTAAGTATGGAGTGCCGCTCCTTTTGTTGATTGAAGCGGTCTTGATCGGCATTTATTACAGTCCGTTTGATTTATAAAAAGCAGAAAAGCGTTTTAGCGCTCTTCTGCTTTTTTGGCGAGTTTAATGGGCTGGTCCCAGTCAATCTTACAATTCGGATAGCGTTCCAGCACTTTTTCTTCAATGTTCTCAAAATCTTTTGCAGACAAATGCTTCAGCTTCTGAGGAGATTCTGTCCAGACAAAAATGGTATGGATAAACAGCGGATGATCTTTGGAAGGAATATGCTTTTCTCCTTCAAAAAGCACGCCTTTATACGTCAGTTGAAAGTTCTTACGGGCATTGTTCTGTTCATCAATAATATAAAAATGTTCTTTTGATTGGGCCAGTTTGAGCCTTCTCTTTGGACTGGCGACATATTTGACCGCGGCATAAATACAATAAGCAAAAAGTGCAAGTAATATAATCCTTAGAACCATGACAAACATTGTGTGAAGGCACCTCCCTTATTGTGATGATCTGATGTAATACGAAGAGCATAGAAAAAGGTTTCACTTTTTTTAAAGAAAAGTTCTAAAAACATATACCCGATTTTCAAGTGAAATAGTCGTATGGTTAGCGTCAGGTTTTGTATAATAAGAATGCAGGACTGATGAAGGAGGTTATGGAACATGGCAAAATTAGATGAAACATTGACCATGCTGAAAGATTTAACAGATGCAAAAGGCATACCGGGCAATGAAAGAGAAGTAAGGCAAGTGATGAAATCATACATAGAACCATTTGCTGATGAAGTGACAACAGATCGTCTGGGCAGTTTAATCGCCAAAAAAACAGGTGCGGAAAACGGCCCGAAAATTATGATTGCCGGGCATTTGGACGAAGTCGGTTTTATGGTGACGCAAATCACTGATAAAGGCTTTATCCGTTTTCAAACCGTTGGCGGCTGGTGGGCTCAGGTGATGCTGGCCCAGCGTGTAACCATCGTGACGAAAAAAGGGGAAATCACAGGGGTTATTGGCTCAAAGCCGCCTCATATTTTATCTCCTGAAGCGAGAAAAAAATCAGTGGAAATAAAAGAGATGTTTATTGATATTGGAGCTTCAAGCCGAGAAGAAGCCTTGGAATGGGGTGTGCTTCCGGGAGATATGATCGTTCCTCATTTTGAATTTACAGTCATGAACAATGAAAAATTCCTCTTGGCGAAGGCGTGGGACAACCGCATCGGCTGTGCGATTGCCATTGATGTGTTAAGAAATTTACAAAACACAGATCATCCAAACATTGTGTATGGCGTGGGAACTGTGCAGGAGGAAGTCGGCCTAAGAGGAGCGAAAACAGCAGCATACACCATTCAGCCTGATATTGCGTTTGGTGTTGATGTAGGGATAGCAGGAGACACGCCTGGGATTTCTGAGAAAGAAGCGCAAAGTAAAATGGGTGAAGGACCCCAGATTATCGTGTACGATGCATCCATGGTTTCTCACAAAGGTTTGCGAGATGTCGTTGTCGCTACGGCGGAGGAAGCGGGCATTCCGTACCAATTTGATGCCATTGCCGGCGGCGGAACTGATTCGGGAGCCATCCATTTGACGGCAAATGGTGTTCCCGCGCTGTCCATTACCATTGCAACCCGCTACATTCATACACACGCGGCTATGCTGCATCGTGACGATTATGAAAATGCGGTCAAATTAATTACAGAAGTGATTAAGAAATTAGACCGAAAGACAGTTGACCAAATCACATATGAATAAAAATGATTTGAATCCGCTATAAAAGGCGGATTCTATTTATTTGTCTGTACAAATTCAATAAGTAACTCTACAATAAGGATATATATAGAAAATATGTGCTAGTCTGGTTGATAAGCAAGTTTTCTATATCTCAAAAAAAGGAGGATTTAATGAATATGAAAAAGAAAGCGTTTTCAAATTTATTGCGTTTTTCTTGCGCAGCTTTAACAGCTGGTGCTGTGATGTTGTCCGCTTTGCCGGCATCAGCCGCTTTTTGGGGAGCATCGAACGAGCTTCTGCATGATCCGACGATGGCAAAGGAAGGAAATACTTGGTATGCCTTCGGGACAGGGCTTGCAGAGGAAAACGGACTTCGTGTACTGAAAGCGGACAGCAACGGGGTATGGAGAGTTCAAAAATCAATTTTCACCAGTCCTTTATCGTGGTGGCGCCAATATGTGCCTAATTTCGAACGAAACCAATGGGCTCCGGATGTGACATACTACAACGGAAAGTACTGGCTTTACTATTCGGTTTCTTCGTTTGGAAGCAATACCTCTTTAATTGGGCTTGCTTCAGCAACTAATCTCAGTTCGGGCAGCTGGAAGGATGAAGGGCTAGTTACTCGGACAACAACTGCAAATAATTATAATGCCATTGATCCTGAATTAACGATTGACAAAGATGGAAACCCTTGGCTTGCATTCGGATCATTTTGGGGCGGAATTAAATTAACGAAATTAAACAAAGATACGATGAAACCAACCGGTTCATTATATTCAATAGCGGCCAGACCAAATAACGGCGGCGCTCTGGAAGCCCCTACATTAACATACCATAATGGCTACTACTATTTAATGGTGTCATTCGATAAATGCTGTCAAGGGATAAATAGTACGTACAAAATTGCTTACGGCAGATCGAAAAATATTACAGGTCCTTATGTAGACAGAAACGGTAAAAGCATGATGGACGGAGGAGGTACGATTCTTGATTCCGGCAATGAACAGTGGAAAGGGCCGGGCGGACAGGATATCGTAAACGGAAACATACTTGTGCGTCATGCTTATGATGCAAAAGACAACGGCATACCAAAGATGTTAATCAATGATTTGAATTGGAGCTCAGGCTGGCCGTCTTATTAAGATAAAGGCAATCGTTCACATCTTATTCTCTTTGTTTAGCCCTGATACATCAGGGCTTTTTCTAATGGAAAGCGGAATCGGAAGGTGAATTGACAGAAAAATCATAGTTTTAAGAACGTATTTTTTCACCTAAAAACCTAGTAACCAATCATTTCTTTTTGTAAAAGAATACAAAAATGATTGACAGTAAATAAACCTACTAATATAATGAAGTTGTTCGTACAAATTAATTGTTAATAGTTTATTTTTTGTTATTAGTCCGTATCTGTTTGGGTAATTGAAAGCGTTTTACTATAGGAAGAAAGGGGCAGATTACATGCTTCAGACAAAGGATTATGAATTCTGGTTTGTAACAGGAAGCCAGCATCTATACGGGGAAGAGACACTGGAACTGGTGGATCAGCATGCGAAAAGCATTTGCGAGGGGCTCAGCGGGGTTTCTTCCAGATATAAAATCACTCACAAGCCTGTCGTCACTTCATCGGAAACCATCAGACAGCTGTTAAGAGAAGCGGAGTACAGTGAGACATGCGCCGGCATCATTACATGGATGCATACATTTTCTCCCGCAAAAATGTGGATAGAAGGTCTTTCTACTTATCAAAAACCGCTTATGCATTTGCATACTCAATATAATCGCGATATCCCTTGGGGTACGATTGACATGGATTTTATGAACAGCAACCAATCCGCACATGGCGATCGTGAGTACGGTTACATCAACTCGCGAATGGGTCTGAGCCGGAAAGTCGTTGCAGGGTACTGGGATGATGAAGAAGTGAAGAAAGAGATTTCCCAGTGGATGGATACAGCGGCTGCATTAAATGAAAGCAGACATATTAAGGTTGCCAGATTCGGAGATAACATGCGTCACGTCGCGGTAACGGACGGAGACAAGGTGGGGGCGCATATTCAATTTGGCTGGCAGGTTGACGGGTATGGCATCGGAGACCTTGTAGAGGTGATGAACCGCATCACCGACGACGAGGTTGACACGCTCTATGCGGAGTATGACAGGCTCTATGTGATCAGCGAGGAAACAAAACGTGACGAAGCAAAGGTAGCGTCCATTAAAGAACAGGCGAAAATTGAACTTGGATTAACCGCTTTTCTTGAACAAGGCGGATACACGGCGTTTACGACATCGTTTGAAGTGCTGCACGGAATGAAACAGCTGCCGGGGCTTGCCGTTCAGCGCCTGATGGAGAGGGGCTACGGATTCGCCGGTGAGGGAGATTGGAAGACGGCGGCTCTTGTACGAATGATGAAAATCATGGCTGAAGGAAAAAGAACGTCCTTCATGGAAGATTATACGTACCATTTTGAACCGGGAAATGAAATGATTCTAGGTTCGCATATGCTTGAAGTGTGTCCGACTGTCGCTTTGGATCAACCGAAAATTGAGGTTCATCCGCTTTCTATCGGGGGAAAAGAGGACCCTGCACGTTTTGTATTTAACGGCATCAGCGGTTCAGCTATTCAAGCAAGCCTTGTTGATATCGGCGGGCGTTTCCGCCTTGTTTTGAATGAAGTTAACGGACAAGAAATTGAAAAAGATATGCCGCATCTGCCAGTGGCCCGTGTTCTCTGGAAGCCGGAGCCATCATTGAAAACAGCGGCGGAGGCATGGATTTTAGCCGGCGGCGCACACCATACCTGCTTGTCTTATGAACTGACAGTGGAGCAAATGCTCGATTGGGCAGAAATGGCGGGAATCGAAAGTGTTCTCATTTCCCGTGATACGACAATTCACAAGCTGAAACACGAATTAAAATGGAACGAGGCGCTTTACCGGCTTCAAAAGTAGGAAGGGGGATGCCACTTGGCTTACACTATAGGAGTTGATTTTGGAACTTTATCAGGAAGAGCGGTGCTCGTTCATGTCGAAACAGGGGAGGAACTGGCGGCTGCTGTAAAAGAATACAGACATGCTGTCATCGATACTGTCCTTCCAAAAACGGGTCATAAGCTGCCGCGGGATTGGGCGCTGCAGGATCCGGCTGATTACCTCGAAGTCTTGGAAACAACCATTCCGTCTTTACTCGAACAGACGGGTGTTGAGCCGAAAGACATTATCGGGATCGGCATTGATTTTACGGCATGTACGATCCTGCCTGTTGACAGTACAGGACAGCCGTTATGCATGCTGCCGGAATATGAAGAGGAGCCGCACAGCTATGTGAAGCTCTGGAAGCATCATGCGGCTCAAAAACATGCTGATCGGCTCAATCAAATCGCGGAAGAAGAAGGAGAAGCTTTTTTACAGCGGTACGGAGGAAAAATTTCATCAGAATGGATGATTCCGAAGGTCATGCAGATTGCTGAAGAAGCGCCTCACATTTATGAAGCGGCTGACCGGATCATCGAGGCTGCAGACTGGATCGTGTACCAGCTGTGCGGCTCGCTCAAGCGAAGTAATTGTACAGCAGGATATAAAGCGATTTGGAGTGAAAAAGCGGGCTATCCGTCGGATGATTTCTTTAACAAATTAAACCCTTTAATGAAAACGATTACAAAGGACAAATTAGCAGGTTCTATTCACTCAGTAGGGGAAAGAGCCGGTGGACTGACTGAAAAAATGGCACAGCTGACAGGCCTTCTTCCAGGGACAGCTGTCGCGGTTGCCAATGTGGACGCTCATGTTTCCGTACCAGCGGTCGGCATCACAGAGCCAGGGAAAATGCTGATGATTATGGGAACCTCGACGTGCCATGTACTTCTAGGCGAAGACGTACATATCGTGCCCGGTATGTGCGGTGTTGTGGACAACGGAATTCTTCCGGGCTACGCGGGCTATGAAGCCGGGCAGTCCTGTGTCGGCGATCATTTTGACTGGTTTGTGAAGACATGTGTCCCGCAAGCGTATCAAAAGGAAGCAGAGGAAAAAAACATTGGCATTCATGAGCTGCTGAGTGAAAAAGCAAACCTTCAAGCGCCGGGTGAAAGCGGATTGCTTGCTTTGGATTGGTGGAATGGAAACCGTTCAACCCTTGTTGATGCTGATTTAACAGGAATGCTGCTTGGCATGACGCTGCTGACAAAGCCTGAAGAGATGTATAGAGCTTTAGTTGAAGCGACAGCTTACGGAACCCGGATGATTATCGAAACGTTCAAAGAAAGCGGGGTTCCGATTGAGGAGCTGTACGCAGCCGGCGGAATTGCTGAGAAAAACCCGTTTGTCATGCAGGTTTATGCGGATGTGACAAATATGGACATTAAAATCTCTGGTTCCCCGCAAGCGCCAGCCCTAGGATCTGCCATTTTCGGCGCGCTTGCCGCAGGTAAAGAAAACGGCGGATACAATGACATCAAAGAGGCAGCGGCGCACATGGGGAAACTGAAAGATATATCTTATACGCCAAACGCCGAAAACGCCGCGGTGTATGAAAAATTGTACGCTGAATATAAAGAACTGGTTCACTACTTCGGAAAAGAAAATCATGTGATGAAGCGTCTGAAAACAATCAAAAATCTTCAATTTTCATCTGCCGCCAAAAAGAATTCATAAAGGGTGATGGAGCATGCTTGAAACATTAAAAAAAGAAGTGCTGGCAGCCAACCTGAAGCTTCAAGAGCATCAGCTGGTAACCTTTACGTGGGGAAATGTCAGCGGCATTGACCGTGAGAAAGAAAGAATTGTCATCAAACCTAGCGGAGTCGAATACAGCGACCTGACAGCTGATGACTTGGTTGTTTTGAACCTTGAAGGAGAGGTCGTCGAAGGCTCGCTCAAGCCTTCTTCAGATACACCTACTCATGTTTATTTGTACAAAGCCTTTCCGAACATCGGGGGAATTGTCCATACCCATTCTCAATGGGCGACAAGCTGGGCGCAATCGGGCAGAGACATACCGCCTTTAGGCACGACACATGCTGATTATTTTGACAGTGCGATTCCATGTACAAGAGAAATGTACGATGAAGAAATCATTCATGACTACGAACTGAATACAGGAAAAGTCATAGCTGAAACCTTTCAGCACCATAACTACGAACAGGTGCCGGGTGTACTCGTGAATAACCACGGACCGTTCTGCTGGGGCACGGACGCTTTAAATGCCATCCATAACGCAGTTGTATTAGAAACGGTTGCCGAAATGGCCTATCACTCCATTATGTTGAACAAGGATGTAACCCCAATCAATACAGTCCTTCATGAAAAGCATTTTTATCGAAAACACGGAGCAAATGCGTATTATGGCCAGTCATGATACGCCTGTGTCACCGGCCGGCATTCTGATTGACTTGGACGGTACTGTATTCAGAGGAAATGAATTGATTGAAGGGGCAAGAGAAGCGATCAGTACGCTTCGGGGAATGGGGAAGAAAATCGTCTTTTTGAGCAATCGGGGGAATATCTCCCGTGCCATGTGCAGAAAAAAACTTCTCGGCGCGGGGATTGAAGCTGATGTAAACGACATTGTTCTGTCGTCAAGCGTCACAGCAGATTTTCTGAAGAAACATTATCGTTTTTCAAAAGTGTGGGTGCTTGGAGAACAAGGCTTGGCAGACGAGCTGAGACTGGCCGGTGTAGAGCACGCGAACGAACCGAAGGAAGCGGATTGGCTGGTGATCTCCCTTCATGAAACACTCACGTACGAAGATTTAAATCTGGCCTTTCAAGCTGCCGCCGGCGGCGCTCGTATCATGGCTACGAACAAAGACCGCTTCTTTCCGAATGAAGACGGCAATGCGATCGATGTGGCCGGTATGATCGGAGCGATAGAGGCTTCCGCTCAAGCAAAAACAGAGCTTGTTGTCGGAAAGCCGTCATGGCTGATGGCGGAGGCTGCCTGTACAGCAATGGGGCTGTCCGCACATGAATGCCTGATTATCGGAGACAGTATTGAATCTGACATTGCGATGGGAAAGCTTTATGGCATGAAAAGCGCCTTAGTGCTTACTGGTTCTGCGAAACCGGGTGAGCAGCGTTTGTACACGCCGGATTATGTGCTGGAATCCATTAAGGATATAACCAAATTGGCTGAGGAGGGGATTCTGTTATGAATCGTATCGCAGCTGACGTTGAGCAAGCTTTTGAACTCGCCGGAGAAAAGGTTTTTCCTATAGAAGTTGAAGAAATTGTTATCGGCAAACAAGCAGCTGATTCGCTATTGGATTATGTAAAAAGAAAAAACAACAAACAGATTGTCCTTGTCTGCGACTCGAATACACATCGCATTGCGGGAATTGATTTGGAAAACCGCCTGCATCAAGAAGGGTTTCAGGCTGAGTGCCTGATCATTCCGGGAAATGAAGCCGGAGATGTGACGGCTGATGAACGATCGCTCATTCATGCGCTGATCCATACGGAAAAAACAACGGATGTTATGATCGCGGTCGGTTCGGGCACGATTCATGATATCGTGCGCTTCGCAGCGTTTCAGAGGGATTTGTCGTTTATTTCCTATCCGACTGCTCCATCTGTAGACGGATTTACGTCAGCCGGGGCGCCGCTTATTTTATACGGAACGAAAACAACCATCCAAACGAAGGCTCCATCCGCGCTGTTCGCTGATCTGGATCTATTAAAAGCGGCACCCCAGTCAATGGTTGCGGCTGGATTTGGCGACATGCTCGGGAAAATCACGTCTTTAGCTGATTGGGAAATATCCCGCCACCTTGCCGGCGAGCCTTATTCTCCAACGGGGGCTAAGATCGTTCAGGAGGCGCTGGAAGCCTGTATCGCACACACAGAAGACATTGCGATGAAAACGGAAACAGGCATACTGGTTTTAATGGAATCTTTAATTGTATCAGGTCTTGTCATGCTGGCTTTAGATCATTCCCGTCCGGCATCAGGCGGAGAGCATCATATTTCCCATTGGATTGAGATGGAATTAATGAAGAAAAACCGGCCTCAAATTCTCCATGGGGCAAAGGTGGGTTGTGCCGCTGTGTTATTAACTGACACATACAGAAAGCTCGCCCAGGATGACGGACTGAACGAATTTTCTCCGCGCCGGCGGCAAGCCATTCAATCGGCTTATGAAACGCTCCCGGAAGGAGAAGTGCTGGCCGATTGGCTGAGATCAGCAGGAGGCCCTGCGTTTTTTGACGAAATCGGTGTCGGGCAGGATTCCGTCAAGAATGCCTTCAGACACGCGCACACATTAAGAGACCGCTGCACCGGATTAAGAATCATCAATGAAAACAAAACGCTGATCAATCATGGTCTATATGAATAGCCCGCACCTCGAATGGAAGGGGTAACGCAAATGAAAAAAATGACTGCCTGTTTTCTTGTGCTCATGATGCTGCTGACATTATTCATTGCTGGGTGTTCAGCAGAAAGATCATCCGGGAAATCGGGTGAAACCGAACTGACCTTTTGGACATTTAATGGACTTCATGAGCAGTTTTATGTGGAAATGGTGAAGGAATGGAACAAAAAATATCCTGACCGCAAAATTAAACTGAATACGGTCGTTTATCCATATGGGCAAATGCACGATAATTTGTCTATCTCCTTAATTGCGGGAGAAGGCGTCCCTGATATTGCCGATGTCGAATTGGCCCGTTTTTCAAACTTTTTAAAGGGCTCTGATATACCGCTTGCCGACCTGACTCCGCTGATTGAAAAGGACCGCGATAAATTCGTTGAGGCGCGGCTTACCTTGTACAGCAAAAACGGCAAGCTTTACGGGCTGGATACGCATGTAGGAACGACAGTGATGTTTTATAACATGGATGTGATGAAAAAAGCCGGCGTCAATCCTGATGATATCAAAACATGGGATGATTACCATAAAGCCGGGCAGAAAGTGCGCAAAGTAACCGGAAGGCCGATGGGGACGGTGGAAACCAATGATTCCGCAACGTTCTTATCCATGATTTCACAGCAAAAATCAGGTTATTTTGATAAAAACGGCAAGCTGATCCTTAATAATGACACCAATGTAAAAACAATTCAATTTTTAAAGGACATGATTAATGATAAAACGATGATTGCCGCACCGGGCGGCGGGCATCACAGTGAAGAATATTACGGCTTTATGAACCAAGGCGGAGCAGCGTCGGTTCTGATGCCGATTTGGTATATGGGAAGATTCATAGATTATATGCCTGATCTGAAAGGGAAGATTGCCATCCGGCCGCTTCCGGCGTGGAAAGAGGGGGGCGACCGTTCGGCAGGTTTGGGCGGTACGGCAACTGTTGTGCCGAAGCAATCTAAGCATGTTGAGTTAGCAAAAGAGTTTTTGGCCTTTGCGAAGGGCTCTAAAGAAGGAAACAAAAAGCTTTGGAGCGTACTCGGGTTTGACCCGCTTCGCTGGGATGTCTGGAGCTCTCAGGAATTGAAGGAGAAAAACAAATACACGGATTACTTCCAAAATGGAACAGGCATTTTTTCTATGCTGCTCGATATCAAGGACGAAATCAATCCGATTTATTTACACGAGGATTTTGCCAAGGCTTCAGACCTTGTCAACAGAAGCGTATTGTTCGACGCACTTAAATCTCAGCAAAAAACGCCTAAGCAAGCCTTGGACAGAGCGGCAGGTGAACTGAAACAGAAATAGAATCCCATTCAAAAAGTGAAAGCGGGGAGGTTCTCATGAAACCTGTGAAAACGGGAACGGTTCATCCCGTTCCCTCAGCTGCGAAACAATCAGGCTGGCGAGATCTATTTTATTCGAAAAAAGCGGCGCCCTATCTGTTTACAGCGCCATTCGTTTTATCCTTTCTCGTATTTTTTTTATACCCCATCATTAGCGTCTTCATCATGAGCTTTCAAAGAATATTGCCGGGAGAGGTGACGTTTGTCGGATTGTCGAATTACACTGCACTAAACAATCCGACGTTCTATACTGCCCTTTGGAATACACTGGAATACACCTTTTGGACACTGATTGTGCTGATTCCAGTCCCATTGCTGCTGGCCATATTCCTGAATTCAAAGCTGGTCAAATTCAGAAATATATTCAAATCAGCACTATTCATTCCGGCATTGACTTCCACCATTGTGGCGGGGATCATTTTTCGGCTGATCTTCGGGGAAATGGAAACGTCGCTGGCCAATTCCATCTTACTCAAACTCGGCTTTTCACCTCAGAACTGGATGAACAATGAACATACCGGCATGTTTTTAATGGTGCTGCTTGCTTCGTGGAGATGGATGGGAATCAACATCCTTTACTTTTTGGCCGGTTTGCAAAATGTGCCGAAAGAGCTGTACGAAGCCGCCGATATTGACGGCGCGAATACGATGAAAAAATTCCGGCACATTACGCTGCCGTTTCTCAAGCCTGTAACGGTTTATGTGCTAACCATCAGTATCATCGGCGGATTCAGGATGTTTGAGGAAAGCTACGTCCTTTGGCAAAATAATTCCCCGGGTAATATCGGCTTGACGCTTGTCGGATATTTGTACCAGCAAGGGCTTGCCTACAACGAAATGGGATACGGAGCGGCCATCGGCATTGTGCTTTTGATTGTGATACTTGTTGTCAGCCTGATTTCGTTAAAGCTGTCAGGCTCGTTTAAGGGGGAGGGATAAATGTTGCGGCACAGTCCTCAGTACAGCGTTTACAAAATCGCGCTTACCCTGTTTTTTATCATGCTGAGCCTATTGTATATTTTTCCGATTTTCTGTTTGCTTTTAGGATCATTAAAGCCGTCATCTGAGCTTTTGCGTGTAGGGCTGAATGTTGATATTGATCCAAAAGTGATGAGTTTAGATAACTACACATTTCTGTTTAATGGCGGCAGCATTTATTTTAAATGGTTTTTTAACAGTCTTGTGCTTGGGGTTTTCACGACCGTGCTCACTCTGTTTTTTTCATCGATGATTGGGTACGGACTTGCGGTTTACGAGTTTAAGGGCAGGAATATCATCTTTGTTCTTGTGCTGATTATTATGATGGTTCCGCTTGAAGTAATGATGCTTCCGTTGTTTAAGCTGACCGTCGGATTGCACTTGATCGATTCGTATACGGGTGTCATCCTGCCATTCATCGTTTCGCCGGTAGCTGTTTTCTTTTTCAGGCAGTATGCCCTCGGTCTTCCAAAAGATCTGCTGGACTCTGCAAGGATGGACGGCTGTACGGAATTCGGGATCTTTTTCCGGATTATGGCGCCGCTGATGAAACCGGCTTTCGGCGCGATGATTATCCTCCAGTCCTTAAACAGCTGGAACAACTTCTTATGGCCGTTGATTGTGCTTCGTTCGAAAGAAATGTTTACGCTTCCAATTGGGCTGTCCAGCTTGCTGAGCCCTTACGGAAACAACTATGACATGCTCATATCCGGCTCAGTATTTGCAATTTTGCCAGTTATTATCATTTTCTTATTTTTCCAAAAATACTTTATCTCCGGCCTAACGGTAGGAGGAGTCAAAGGTTAATAGAGGAGGAAACGTGTGATGAAAAAAGCGCGAATGATTGTAGACAAAGAATATAAAATCGGTGAAGTAGACAAGCGGATTTACGGCTCGTTTATCGAACATATGGGGCGAGCGGTATATGAAGGCATATATGAGCCTGACCACCCTGAAGCAGATAAAGACGGGTTTAGAAAGGATGTCCAGTCGCTGATCAAAGAATTGCAGGTTCCGCTTATCCGCTATCCGGGCGGAAACTTTTTATCCGGATATAACTGGGAGGACGGTGTCGGACCTGTCGAAAACCGCCCGAGACGGCTTGACTTGGCATGGCAAACGACAGAAACGAATGAAGTGGGAACAAATGAATTTTTATCTTGGGCAAAAAAGGTGAACACTGAGGTCAACATGGCCGTCAACCTTGGCACAAGAGGCATAGATGCCGCCCGCAATCTCGTTGAATACTGTAACCACCCGAAAGGCTCTTACTGGAGTGATTTAAGAAGATCGCATGGCTATGAACAGCCGTACGGCATCAAGACATGGTGCTTAGGAAACGAAATGGATGGCCCGTGGCAGATCGGCCATAAAACAGCTGACGAATACGGACGGCTTGCCGCAGAGACTGCAAAGGTCATGAAGTGGGTTGATCCAACAATTGAACTTGTTGCCTGCGGCAGTTCAAACAGCGGCATGCCGACCTTTATCGATTGGGAAGCGAAGGTGCTGGAGCATACGTACGAGCATGTCGACTATATCTCTCTCCATACGTATTACGGAAACCGGGATAACAATCTGCCAAACTACTTGGCCCGTTCCATGGATCTTGATCATTTTATTAAATCTGTCGCTGCAACCTGTGACTATGTAAAAGCAAAAACCCGCAGCAAGAAAACAATCAATCTCTCTCTGGATGAATGGAACGTCTGGTATCACTCAAATGAGGCGGATAAAAAAGTCGAGCCTTGGATTACTGCGCGTCCGATTTTAGAGGATATTTATAATTTTGAAGATGCTTTATTGGTCGGCTCTCTGCTTATTACGATGCTGCAGCACGCAGACCGTGTGAAAATCGCGTGCCTTGCACAGCTTGTAAATGTCATCGCGCCGATTATGACGGAAAAAGGCGGGGAAGCATGGAGACAGCCAATCTTCTATCCATACATGCATGCTTCTGTTTACGGAAGAGGCGAGTCACTGAAGCCGCTTATTTCTTCTCCGAAGTACGACTGCTCAGATTTTACTGATGTGCCATATGTTGATGCCGCTGTTGTGTATGCCGAAGAGGAAGAAACACTCACGATTTTTGCGGTAAACAAAGCTGAAGATCAGATGGAGACGGAGATTTCGCTCAGAGGCTTTGAATCCTTCCAAATCGCAGAGCACATTGTACTCGAGCATCAGGATATCAAAGCGACAAACCAGCAAAACAGAAAAAATGTCGTCCCGCATTCCAACGGAACATCATCTGTCAGCGAAAACGGCTTAACCGCGCATTTCACGCCGCTTTCCTGGAATGTGATCCGCTTGAAAAAACAGTCATAAAGTGAAACATTAGCCGGAGATCGCTCTCCGGTTTTTCTTTTTTTTGGAGGTAGATATGATTCAGTACCTTGTAATGTTCAGTAGTGAATGTTACTATATGCATAAATGGTGGAAAATATAAACAAAATTAACGAGCTTCGGGGAGGATTTTATGATGAATGCTCAATTCAAAAAGGGAGCATTAGAGCTATGTGTGCTTGTATTCATATCTGAAAAAGACCAATACGGATATGAGCTTTCTCAAAACATTTCCAGGCACATGGCGATTGCTGAAGGCACCTTATATCCTCTTCTAAGAAGACTGACGAAAGAAGAGTATTTAGAAACATATATGGCGCCGTCTTCCGAAGGTCCTGCCAGAAAATACTATACGATGTCAAAGCTTGGTTCCATGCGAATGAAACTGCTGCTGGCAGAATGGGATCAGTTCACAGCATCTGTCAATCAAATCATCGACGTGGCAAGGGGAGGAGAACAATGAATCAAGAACTGTTTTTGCAGGAGTTAAGTAAAGCGTTAATGCCGCTTTCAGAAGAAGAGCGGAATGAGATCTTATTTGATTTTGAAGAACATATGACCGAAGGGATGAAAGAAGGCGGCTGGAAGCGGACATCATCAGGGAACTCGGTTCTCCAAAACAAATTGCAAAGGAATTGATGCAAGATGTCACGGAAACTGCTCCAGCAGAGCAACGCCCTAAAAAGAATCTTTTTCACATGGCATGTTCAGCAGCAGCGATAAGCTTCTTAAATATGATTTTCGTTCTGGGACCGGCTATTGGCATTTTAGGAGTGTACGTGGGGTTATGCGGGGCGGCGCTTGCACTTTCTGTGTCACCGATCATTTTTATCGGCATGTTGATGTTTCAAACGAATACGCACATGATGCTGGAGTTCTTTTTATCACTCGTGTTTGGCAGTCTGGGGCTGCTATCTTGTATAGGGCTGTCGCATTTAGGAAAGCTGCTGTATGGCATGGGTTTACGATATATCAAATATAATCTAAAGCTGGTGACGGGGGCGCGGACATGAAAAAAATCATAATAGGATTAATCGCAGTATTTGCAGTCGGGGTCATCGGAGCTGTCATCACTGCAGCTGCTTCTGATTTTACAAGAGACGAGGTGACAGCTGCTGAAACATATTCTGCCACAGATATTAAAAAAATTGAGGTAACAACGAGCTCGATGAATGCAGAGGTCAAAATTGGGCAAACGGATGATATTCAGGTAGCGGCTGAAGGGAAAGTCAGTGATAAAAGCAAAAAGCTGTTCGATGTGAGCCAAGATGGCAAGTCATTAAAAATCAATCACCGAGAATATCATCTCTTTTATACCGTGGGACAGCGAAAAGGATATGAAAATCACAATCATTATTCCGGAAAAGAAGTATGGTGAGTTAACGGTAACGACAACCTCTGGGGATATTCTCATTGAAAATGTGCACGCGGATCAAACTGCTGTTGACTCTACATCAGGAAATATTGAGCTGAAGCATGCACGCATCGAAAACGAGTTGACGCTAAAAACAACGAGCGGAGATATTCAAGAAAACCAAAATTCATTCGGCCAAGGTGTGGTAAAGACAACAAGTGGATTAATAGAAAGCAGCCGCACAACAGCTGGAAAGGTGAATTATAAGACAACCTCCGGAGATATTGACCTTCTACAGGAGAGTCAGAACAAAGAAGTTGACATCGTCACAACGAGCGGAAGTGTGTCCGTAGAATATCAGAAAGAACCTGCAACCTTAGCAATGGATTGTCAGACTGACTCAGGTGAGACGTCAGTCAACCTAGATCAAATTATGTATCAAGAAAAATCAGAGAAGCGCATTACAGGATATATAGGTGATAACGAAACCTCTAATCATTTAAACATTCGCACAACCTCTGGAGACATTGAACTAAACTAACTGCGACGAGCCGGCCAATTCCAGCCGGCTTTTCTGTATAGGAAAAAATGACCGCTTATCACCATGAAATTATGATATATTTATGAAAAACAGCAAAGGGGATGAGAGAAAATGAATGCGGTTACAATTGTGATAGCGTCAATGTGCATTTTGGCTATTGCCTATCGTTTATACGGAACATTTATGATGGTGAAGGTTCTCAAAGTGAATGATGACAAGCCGACGCCTGCTCACGCGCTTGAGGATGGAAAAGATTATGTGCCTACAAATAAATGGGTCTCTTTTGGCCACCATTTTGCAGCGATCGCAGCGGCCGGGCCGCTGGTCGGACCGATTTTGGCGGCGCAGTTCGGCTATTTGCCGGGGTTATTATGGCTGTTAATCGGGGCGGTAATAGGGGGAGCCGTCCATGATCTTGTTGTGCTGTTTGCATCAATGCGCAAAAATGGAAAGTCGCTGTCAGAAGTGGCGAAGGATGAGCTTGGCCCTGTTGCCGGATTTTGCACGGGACTGTCTATGCTTTTTATTATCACGATTACGATGGCGGGGCTGTCGATGGTTGTGCTGCACGCGCTTGAACGCAATCCGTGGGGCACATTTGCGGTAGGAATTACAATTCCGATTGCGATGGGCGTGGGCTTATTTTATAAGAAAACGGGAAATTTAAAGCTTGCGTCAACGATCGGTTTTCTCTTTTTAATGGCGGGAGTCTTTATCGGCCCATGGGTGCAGACTACTGCGCTCGGTGACTTTTTATCGCTAGAAACGAAAACGCTTGCAATTGCACTTCCTATTTATGCGTTTTTTGCAGCGGCGCTTCCCGTTTGGCTCCTTCTCGCACCGCGTGATTATTTAAGCAGCTTTATGAAAATCGGTGTGTTTATCGCTTTGATTGCCGGGGTATTTGTCGTCAATCCGTCCATCCCGTTTCCTGCGTTTACAGAATTCGTAAAAGGGGGCGGGCCGGTGCTGGCAGGACCCGTCTGGCCGTTCATTTCAATTACTATCGCCTGCGGTGCGATCTCGGGATTTCACGCCTTTGTCGGTTCAGGTACGACCCCGAAAATGCTGAATAAATGGAGTGATATGAAGCCGGTTGCGTTTGGCGCAATGCTTGTCGAGTGTCTTGTCGGCATTATGGCGCTGATTGCAGCGACCGCCTTGCAGCCTGCTGATTACTTTGCGATTAACAGCACGCCTGAGGTTTTCCGTACGCTCGGCATGAATGTCGTCCATTTGCCTGAATTGAGCAGGGAAATCGGTTTGGACTTAGAAGGAAGAACAGGGGGAGCCGTTACGCTTGCGGTGGGAATGACTTATATTTTTACCGGAATGCCGTTTTTCAGCCATTTGGCCTCATACTTTTTCCAATTTGTCATTATGTTTGAAGCCGTATTTATTTTAACAGCGATTGACGCCGGCACACGTGTTGCCCGTTATCTGATTCAGGATTTCTTCGGAGAGGTGTATAAACCGCTGAAGAAAACAGACTGGATTCCGGGATCTGTATTTGCCAGCGCGCTCGCCTGCCTGATGTGGGGCTATCTGCTGTATTCAGGGGATATCGGTTCCATTTGGGCGCTGTTTGGCGTGTCCAATCAGCTGATGGCTTCAGTGGGGCTGATTATTGGAGCGACCATCGTGCTGAAAATCGCCGATAAACGCCGTTACATTCTGACCTGCCTTATCCCGCTTGCCTATTTATATGTCACTGTCAATTATGCGGGCTATTGGATGGTGCGCAATGTGTATTTCAATCCTGAAGCAGCAGGCTACAGTGTATTGAATGGCGTACTATCGATCATCATGCTGCTGTTAGGCTTCATCATTATCGTGGCGGCTGTGAAAAAATGGGCGCAGATGTGGAGAGATCCGGGCTTAAGGATGGAAGCATCTATACCGGGATAGAAGGACTAATGAAATGTTGAGGAGGATTGGCAATGAAATTATCAATGAAATATCTTATTCTATACGTATCGGACAGCAAGCAGGCTATTCATTTTTATCAGGATATTTTAGGACTGCCGATTCGTGCTGAGCACGGCACGTATGTCGAATTTGAAACAGGCTCTGCGATATTGGCGCTTAATACGCGAGAAAGCGCCAGAGAAATCACGCCGCTAGACATTCCAGATACATCTGCTTCGAACACATTTGAAATTGGTTTTGTCACTGAAAACGTAGAAGCGGTTATCAAAAGGGTAAGAGAACAGGGGGTCACAATTATTGGGGAGCCGAAAGTGAAGCCATGGGGGCAGACGGTTGCCTATATCTCCGACCCGGATGGACATTATATTGAAATTTGCAGTCCGATAGAATAATGCACAAAAGCCCAAAACAATTTCTGTTTTGGGCTTTCTTATGATGTTTGGTGTCCAGTCGCTTCCAGCAGCAAATCAGCCAGGTGAACGGCTTTGACTTTACCGTTTAGTCCTTCACGTTCAATGCCCAGCTTCATCTGCAGCAGGCAGCCGGGATTTGCTGTCACAATGACGATTGCTTCGCTCGCTTTGACGGCAGCCATTTTACTGTCCAGTATTTTCATAGACATCTCAGCTTCCACGATGTTATAAATTCCCGCTGATCCGCAGCAGCTATCCGCTTTATCCATTTCTCTGAATTCGGTCCCCTTGATGCTTTGAAGAAGTTGGCGTGGCTCAAGCGACGTATGCATCACATTTCTTAGATGGCATGAATCTTGATAGGTAATGACCTGCGGCATCTCGAGCGCTAAGTCCATTTGATGAAAATCGAGTTCAACCAAAACGGACGAAAAATCTTTTAGTTTCTGAACAAATGCAGCGGATCGCTCCGACCACTCGGGGTCATCCTTCAGCAAATGATCATATTCAGTGAGAAAGGCTCCGCATCCCCCTGCGTTTGTAATGACAGCTTCGACGTCTAACGCTTCGAAGGCAGCGATATTTTGTTTCGCGAGCTCTTTCCCCGCGTTTTTTTCCCCGCTGTGCCCATGCAGCGCGCCGCAGCAAGCCTGGTCAGGCGGGATGACAATGTCGCAGCCCGCCAGCTGCAGCAGCTTCAGTGTGGCATTGTTGGTCGGTAAAAACATGGTATCCATTAAGCAGCCCGAAAAAAAGGCGACCCGTTTTTTCATGGGGCCAATTGACGGCAGCAAACGCGGCCGATGCTTCATTTCTTTGTTTTTAGGAATATCAGGAAGAACGGCTTCCATCGTCCGCAAATGCTCAGGCAGGACGCGAAGCATACCGGTTTTGCGAACAGCGGTTTGCAGTCCAGACCGCTGATACAAACCGATAAGGCTGACAGCTGAGCGCATGCGGTTTTGATGCGGAAACAGCTCCTGAAAAGCGGCTTTTCGCAAGACACGAGCGCCGAGCGAGTGTTTTTTATTTTGGTGGATAATATCTTTGGCTTCCTCAAGCAGCTGTCCGTATTTCACGCCTGACGGGCATACAGGTTCACAGGCGCGACAGCCTAGGCAAAGTGACAGCGAACGCTCGACATCTTCATCGGGTTCAATCATACCGTCGGCTACGGCTTTCATTAAGGCGATGCGCCCGCGCGGAGAGTGAGTTTCCTGAAATCCCGATTCGATATAGGTCGGGCAAGAAGGAAGACAGAAGCCGCAGCGCATACAATTCAAAAGCTCGCCTTCATCCATGCGCTCTTTGAATTCATCTTGGATCTGGTTCATTTCTTTTTCTGTTGTCATCTTTTCGTCACCACACGTTTTCTGCAGTCTTTCGCGAACACTTTGCCCGGATTTAATATGTTCCGGGGATCAAATGCCGCTTTCATCGCTTTCATCGCGGCAATGCCCTCTTTTTTCAGCTTCATCTCCAAGTAAGGCGCTTTCATGGCCCCGACCCCGTGCTCTCCGGTTATCGTGCCGCCAAGTTCAATCGCTTTCTCAAAAATCTCGGCAAAAGCCTGTTCGACACGCTCCATCTCATCCTCATTTCTTATGTCAGTCGTACATGTCGGGTGAAGGTTTCCATCTCCCGCGTGGCCGAAGGTGCAAATAGAAAGCCCATATTTAGCGGCAATATCATTAATGGCTTTTACCATATTGGCGATTTCTGAGCGAGGAACGGTCGCGTCCTCTAAAATCGTCGTCGGCTTGAGGCGGGCAAGGGCAGAAAGTGCAGAACGCCGGGCTTCAGTCAGGGCAAATGCTTCCTCCTCGGTTTGGGCGGTCTGAACGGAAACAGCGTCGCCTTTTTTGCAGATCGCCTCAATCTTTTCCATATCCCGTGCAACGGTTTCAAGCGGTCCGTCTTGCTCAATTAACAGAACCGCCTTTGCATTTGTCGGAAGTCCGATTTTAGCATAATCCTCAATGACTAAAAGTGTGGGCTGGTCAAGAAATTCAAGCGTGGCGGGTATGATTTTTGCGGCAATGATATCTGATACCGTTTGAGCAGCGGCATCGATATTTTCATAAAGGGCAAGCAGCGTCTTCTTCGTTTCCGGCTTTGGAACGAGTTTGACGATTGCCTCTGTCACAATGCCAAGTGTTCCTTCTGAACCGACAAAAAGACGTGTGAGATCGTATCCGGCCACATCCTTTGCGAGCTTTCCGCCGGTGCGGATGATGTCTCCGTTTGCGAGCACCGCCTCCAGTCCAATGACATAGTCGCGGGTGACGCCGTATTTTAATCCGCGGAGCCCGCCGGAATTTTCATTGATGTTTCCGCCCATTGTTGATATTTTCATAGAACTCGGATCAGGCGGATAAAACAAACCTTTGCTTTCAACCGCGCGGGTCATATCTAATGTAATGACGCCCGGCTGGACTGTGGCGGTCAAATTTTCTTCATCAATCTCAAGAATCCGGTTCATATGCTTAAAGAGAAGAACAAGTCCGCCTTCAGTCGGGCACGTGCCGCCGCATAGGTTTGTTCCTGATCCTCTTGGAACGATCGGCACTCGATGATCGTTGCAAATCATTAAAATTCGTGATACTTCATTTGTGCTCCTCGGAGCAATCACGGCATCAGGCATAGACTGAAACTGCGGCGTCGCATCATACGAATAGACGAGACGGCCGGCATTCGAGTCATCATAGTTTTCCTTGCCGACGATTTGGACCAGCTGTTCTTTTACATCTTTGGTGATCATTTCACCCATCCCCCTGTCAAAACGCTTTCAATCTATTGTAAAAGAAAAAAAGCAACGTTTTCTATGGAGAAACATACAAAAAATGAAACTGAAACACTCTCTATTTTATATCTTGATCTAAAAAATAGAGTGCAACATATATCGTGACGATATCCTCTGTGCAGTCAAAACGCAAACCCGTCAGCTGTTCAGCCTTAGACAGGCGATAACGCAATGTATTGATGTGAATATGCATGTCTTCAGCGGTTTGTTTCAAAGACAAATCGTGATGAAAGAAAGTCCGTATCGTATTCATAAGCTCGTGATGCTGAAGCGCCTCCCGGAATACTCTTTGCGGAAATTCATTTCGGGTGCCCGGGCTGATCTCAGTCAGGCACATATCAAGCTTCAGATCCTCTTCGAAGATGGGCGTTTTTCGCTTAAGGCTGACAGCCAGCGCTTTTTCAGCCTGCGCGTAGGAGTCTGTCAGGCTGGAGCTTGCGACAGCCCTTCCGGCGCCAGCTGCAACACAGCTGTTTGCAGTATGAACAAATGAACAAATGTGAAGGAGCTGCCGCAAAAGCTGATCCCTTTGTTCATGCTTTTGCACTTCGTGATTAATCAGAATCCGTTCATTTCCCCACCTGATGAACAAGTCAGAAGAGTACGCGGATTTCCAGATATGTGCCATTTGCTCAATGTCATAAGATGACCACTCATATCCTTGAATGAGAATCATTTGGCGCCGGGAGGAAAGATCAACACCGAGAAGCTGGGCTTTCTCAAGAAAACCGGGAGACCACTCTTTTAATTGCAGCCAATCGACCGTAAAGGACTCCAGCATTCTCTCCCGCCACTGGGATTGCTCTAAATGCCGCGATTCCTTAATGAACAGCTCTGTCATTTTTCGAAGCAGCTCCCCGTAAGGCTGAATCTCAGCAGGCTCACCTGTAAGCCCGAAGACGGCGATTACATCCCGGTCGGAAAATACAGGAAGATTCAGGCCTGCCTTTACTCCTTTTAATTTTTTTTCATCTTCTACTGTAATAATGACATTCCGTTTCTCTTTTGCGCAGATGAGCGCTCCTTCATGAAATCGTCCCACACGCTCATCATTTGTGCTAGCCATAATGAGTCCGTCTGTATTCACAATAATGACTTCACGTTCATACATTTTCTTGACTTCGGCAATAATTTTTTTCGCTAATAACGGCTG
Organism: Bacillus sp. 0209A; assembly: GCF_036765095.1. Taxonomy (NCBI): domain Bacteria; kingdom Bacillati; phylum Bacillota; class Bacilli; order Caryophanales; family Bacillaceae; genus Bacillus; species Bacillus sp. 0209A. Next base: position 806,012 of record NZ_JBAIZV010000003.1, on the reverse strand, counting down.
TAAAAACATGGCGATCCCCCTCATCATGTTTTTATTATATAAGAAAAAAACCGGGCGCTGTCACCCGGTTTCATCTCTTATTCGGCGGGTTTTAATCCGCCTTCAAGCGTTTTTAGCATTTCGTTTTTCTCACTTTCGGATGCATGCTGCCAAATGACTTCGAATAAAACGCCGAGCCCCGGAAGCATTTTTTCTTCACCGCTTTGAATCGCATCCACAATTGTATGCTCAAGCTGATCCTGATTATTGCCGGTAACATTGGCAATGACGGCATGACGCAAATTAAGATCCATGTGAAACGCTCCTTTTCCTAAAATGTAATACGCATATTCTAACCCTGCACCTGGTTTATTATGTGCTGTTCTTGCGATATAATAACATCATGTTAAAAAAAGGAGAGCCACACAGACAGTGAAACAAATAGAATCGGCAAAAAACCAAAAAGTGAAGGATTGGAAAAAGCTTCACACGAAAAAAGAACGAACAAAAACGAATACATTCCTCATAGAGGGAGAACATCTTGTTGAAGAGGCGCTGAAGAGCGAGGGCACGGTGAAAGAAATTCTTGTAAAGGATGAAACGAAAATTCCGTCAGCTCTTGATATGAGCATCCAGTGCTATGTGCTGAGTGAAGATGCGTTTGCAGCTGTTACTGAAACAGAAACGCCGCAGCAGATTGCCGCTGTGTGCCATATGCCTGAAGAAAAACTGGCGTTGCCTCAGCGTGTGCTGCTGATTGATGCTGTTCAAGATCCGGGAAACCTCGGAACAATGATTCGGACGGCTGATGCGGCCGGTTTAGATGCGGTTGTGCTTGGTGACGGCACGGCTGACGCATTTAACGGAAAAACGCTTCGATCCGCGCAAGGGTCTCATTTTCATATTCCTGTTATAAGAAGAAATCTGCATACATACGTGGATGAGTTGAAGGTAAAGGGCGTAAAAGTGTACGGCACGGCGCTGCAAAACGGGGCGCCTTACCGGGAAATACATCAGTCTGAATCCTTCGCGCTTCTTGTAGGAAATGAAGGAGCAGGGGTCGATGCCGCCCTGCTGGAAAAAACGGATTTGAACCTGTACGTGCCGCTTTATGGACAAGCTGAATCACTGAACGTTGCGATTGCGGCTGCCATCCTTGTGTACCACTTGCGAGGATAGTGTTGCGCCAAGCGATGGATTTATCTATAATAGAACATAATATTTGAAAAACCGTGACAGAGGACCTCAATTTCTGATCAACTGCTTTCCAGGGAGAAAATGCCGCTGACTGAGAGCATTTTTAAACGCAGCCGGAAATGGGCTTCACCTCTTGAGTTGTCGCCGGGACCGCGTACACTGCGCGTAAAGGTGAACCGGAATCTGATTCCGTTATGTCAATGAAGCTGACGACAGCATCAGTCTGTCTGAAATAAGGGTGGTACCGCGGCCACAACTCGTCCCTTGTATAAGGGGCGGGTTTTTTTGTTTTCCAAAGACATATGACGGTTTGTTTACATAAAAGGAGGATGCAAAATGGAAGAAAAGCTGAAACAGCTGGAACAAGAAGCTTTAGAACAAGTAGAAGCGACAAGCTCATTAAAGGTTGTCAATGATATTCGGGTGCAATATCTCGGAAAAAAAGGGCCGATCACAGAAGTGCTGCGCGGAATGGGCAAACTTTCTGCTGAGGAACGTCCGAAAATGGGCGCGCTCGCGAACGAAGTAAGAGAGCGTATCGCCAATGCGATTGCTGTCAAAAACGAGAAGCTTGAAGAAGAGGAAATGAAGCAGAAGCTCGCAGGACAGACAATCGACGTCACGCTGCCGGGCAACCCTGTCGCAGTCGGCGGCCGCCATCCGCTCACTATTGTCATTGAAGAAATTGAAGATTTATTTATCGGTATGGGCTACACAGTCGAGGAAGGACCTGAAGTTGAAACAGATTATTACAACTTCGAATCGCTCAACCTGCCGAAAGAACACCCTGCGCGCGATATGCAGGACAGTTTTTACATCACAGAGGAAATGCTGATGAGAACGCAAACGTCTCCCGTTCAAACACGGACGATGGAAAAGCATGAAGGCAAAGGGCCCGTTAAAATCATTTGCCCGGGTAAAGTTTACCGCCGTGATAATGATGATGCGACACACTCCCACCAATTTATGCAAATTGAAGGGCTTGTCGTTGACAAAAACATCAGCATGAGTGATTTAAAAGGAACGCTTGAACTCGTTGCGAAAAAAATGTTCGGGCAAGACCGCGAAATCAGACTTCGCCCAAGCTTCTTCCCATTTACTGAGCCTTCAGTAGAAGTGGACGTGACATGCTTTAAATGCGGAGGAAACGGCTGCTCAGTCTGTAAAGGAACAGGCTGGATCGAAATCCTCGGCGCCGGCATGGTTCACCCGAACGTGCTGAGCATGGCTGGCTTTGATCCGAAGGAATATCAGGGCTTCGCATTCGGAATGGGGGTTGAGCGCATCGCGATGCTGAAATACGGCATTGATGATATCCGCCACTTCTATACAAACGATGTCAGATTTATTTCGCAGTTTAAACAGGCGTAAGAGGAGGATGCTAGGATGTTTGTTTCTTATAAATGGTTAGAGGATTATGTTGATATAAAAGGCATGGACCCGGCTGTTCTTGCTGAGAAAATTACAAGAGCAGGTATTGAGGTTGAAGGAATTGAATACAAAGGAGAAGGCGTCAAAGGCGTTGTCATCGGCCATGTGCTGGAGCGCGAGCAGCATCCGAATGCTGATAAGCTGAATAAGTGCCTTGTGGATATCGGAGCGGAAGCACCTGTACAGATCATTTGCGGCGCGCCGAATGTGGATAAAGGACAAAAAGTCGCAGTTGCAACAGTCGGAGCGATGCTGCCGGGCAATTTCAAAATCAAAAAAGCAAAGCTTCGCGGTGAAGAATCTAACGGCATGATCTGTTCTTTGCAGGAGCTTGGTATTGAAAGCAAACTTGTGGCACAGGAGTATGCGGAAGGCATTTTCGTATTCCCGAATGACGCACAAACAGGAAGCGATGCCTTAGCGGCGTTACAGCTTGATGATGCGATTCTTGAGCTTGGTTTAACGCCAAACCGCGCGGATGCAATGAACATGCTTGGTGTTGCTTACGAGGTTGCGGCAATTTTAGACACAGAGGTAAAACTTCCGCAAACGGATTATCCGGCTGCTTCAGAACAAGCGTCTGATTACATCGCTGTCAAAGTCGAAGATCAAGAAGTGAACCCGCTGTACACTGCAAAAATCATTAAAAACGTCACGATTGCTCCGTCACCGCTTTGGATGCAGACGAAGCTGATGAACGCAGGCATTCGCCCGCACAACAACGTCGTTGACATCACAAACTTTGTCCTGCTTGAATACGGCCAGCCGCTTCACGCGTTTGATTATGACAAATTCGGGTCCAAAGAAGTCGTAGTAAGAAAAGCAGCTGAAAATGAAACAATCGTAACCCTTGATGATCAAGAACGTAAGATGTCTGCTGATCAACTTGTCATTACAAACGGAACGAAAGCGCAGGCCGTTGCCGGTGTGATGGGAGGAGCAAAGTCAGAGGTTCAGGAAGATACAAAAACGATTTTGCTTGAGGCTGCGTACTTCAACGGGCAGACGGTTCGCAAGGCTTCCAAAGACCTTGGATTGAGAAGTGAATCAAGCGTAAGGTTTGAAAAAGGCATTGATCCGGCGCGCGTACGTCTTGCGGCAGAACGGGCTGCACAGCTGATCCATTTATATGCCGGCGGTGAAGTGCTTGCTGGAACGGTTGAGAAAGATCATCTGACAATCGAAGCAAATAACATTCACATATCAGCCGACAAAGTGAGCAGCGTTCTCGGCATGACAATCAGCAAAGAAGAACTGATCAGCATTTACAACCGTCTGGGCTTTACTGTCGGTGAAGCGAATGAACTTCTCGTTGTGACAGTTCCATCACGTCGCGGCGACATTAAAATCGAAGAGGATTTAATAGAAGAAGCGGCAAGACTGTACGGCTACGATAACATTCCTTCTGCGCTTCCTGAGACAGAGGGAACAACAGGCGGGTTAACGCCATATCAAGTAAAACGCCGTAAAGTCAGACGTTTCCTTGAAGGCGCGGGCTTATCACAAGCCATCACTTACTCACTGACAAATGAGAAGAAAGCGGCAGCGTTTGCGATTGAAAAATCATTGAACACTGTGCTTGCGCTTCCGATGAGCGAAGAAAGAAGCATTCTCAGACACAGCCTTGTTCCGAATCTGCTTGACTCTGTTTCTTATAACTTGGCGAGACAGACTGACTCAGTAGCGCTGTACGAAGTCGGCTCCGTTTTCCTGACAAAAGAAGAGGACACAAAACCTGTTGAAACAGAACGCGTAGCGGGAGCTGTTACCGGATTATGGCGCAAGCATCTGTGGCAAGGCGAGAAAAAACCGGTTGATTTCTTCGTCGTCAAAGGAATTGTGGAAGGACTGTTAGACAAACTGAAGGTCCTTGACTGCATTGAATTTGTTCAATCTGAACGCAAACAGCTGCACCCCGGCAGAACAGCGAACATTCTATTGAATGGTTCTCTTATCGGCTTCATCGGCCAAGTCCATCCTTCATTGGAAAAAGAACTGGATATCAAAGAGACATACGTCTTTGAGCTTGATCTACATGCGCTGCTTACAGCGGAAACAGCGCCGCTTATCTACACAGCGATTCCAAAATATCCGTCTGTGACACGTGATATCGCGCTTGTCACAGAAAAATCCGTCACAAGCGGCCAGCTCGAGAGCGTCATTAAAGAGGCTGGCGGCAAGCTTCTGAAAGACGTATCCGTCTTTGATGTATACGAAGGCGAGCATATGGAGGAAGGGAAAAAGTCAGTCGCTTTCTCACTCCAGTATGTAAATCCTGAACAAACGCTGACAGAAGAAGAAGTGACAAAAGCGCACAGCAAAGTGCTGAAAGCGTTGGAAGACACGTATCAGGCTGTTTTGAGAGGCTAATAAAAAGCTTGCAGATTTCTCTGCAAGCTTTTTTCTATGAACGTTTTTTATCAGCAAGGCGCTGCGCTTTCTGTGTATTGGCAAAATGGAATTTTGTAAAGGTTCTGAGAGCGGAGCCCCCTTTTTTAAGGATCAGCTTGGCAGCCGCTTCATCGACATGCGGACCGGCCCCTTTTGGAAGTGTCATTCCTGCCTCGCGTGACAGTTTATCCATTTCCATTAAAAACGAATATCTCGCAATGATGGAAGCGGCTGCAACTGACAAGTGAATGCCTTCAGCTTTCGTGCTGAAATAGGTCCGCTCCTTCACAATGTCTCTGCCCTTTAAATGATTGAAGTAGACACCGGGCTCAGCAAATTGGTCAATCAAAATGGCTTCAGGCTTTACCCCGTCCATTTTTCTTAACAAATGGGTGATGGCTTGATTGTGCAGCAAAGCTTTCATTTTCCCTTGGCTCATGCCTTTTTCCTGCATGCTGTTGTACTTTTCATTCTTTAACACCAGCAGGCTGTACGGAATGGTTTTGATTAGATTTCGGGCGATCTCAATGATTTGCGGATCCTTTAAGTCTTTTGAATCCTTAACACCGAGTTCCTTCATTAAAGGGAGCATTGTTTTGTCAATGTACGCGCAAACAACCGTCATCGGGCCAAAGTAATCTCCGGTTCCCACCTCGTCAGAGCCGATAACAGACATCCCGGCGATATTTGCCGGAGGGGCATAACGGGGATCGGGCGGCTTTTTGGCCGTTTTCTTCTTTTCCTGCGGCTCCGCTGTTCCCCAGCGCGCGGATTCTGCCGCTGCGTTTTTGCCTTGAAACAAGACCTTGCCGGATTGATATGCTGTAATGGTACAGCCTGGCGGTTTCGCCTGAAAAACGGCTCCCTGCGGAACAGAGGCAGTAAGCGAACCGCTGTACGTCATTTTCATTTGATTAATCGCAGACAACGATACTTTTATCACAGAATGGGACACGTAATAATCTCCTTTTTTTACACTTTTCGCTGTATCTACCAGTGTATCATAACAGCGGGAGGCTCGTCTTTCCATTCATTTAATAAACGTGTTATGATAAGTACTAGGATTCTCACGGAATGGAGGAGAAACGTTGTCTGACGGCAAAAAAACAAAAACAACCGTTGACATTTACGGCCAGCACTTCACGATGATCGGTGAAGAAAGCAAAGCCCATATGAGGTATGTCGCCGGAATTGTTGATGATAAAATGAGAGAAATCAATAAACAAAATCCATACCTTGATATAAATAAACTTGCAGTGCTGACAGCGGTAAATGTGGTGCACGATTATGTCAAATTACAAGAGAAATATGAGGAACTGGAGCGTCAGCTTAAAGAAAAGGATTGAACAACTATGCTGGATATCATCATCTTAATCTTGCTCCTGATGGGGACTTTACTGGGGTTAAAACGCGGTTTTATTCTTCAGTTTATCCGCCTGACGAGCTTTATTTTATCGATCGCCTTTGCGGCTTTATTCTATAAAAATGTGGCGCCGCATTTAAAGTGGATTCCTGCACCCGACTTCTCAGCAGGACAGCCGGCACTTTCTTTTTTTACGGGAAATTTAGAAGCGGCCTACTATAATGCGATTGCGTTTATTGTTTTATTTATCATCGCTAAAATCTTACTGAGAACCCTCGGGTCATTTCTGAGTATTGTCGCCGGCATTCCGGTGATCAAACAAATTAACCAGGTGCTGGGCGCCGTTCTCGGTTTTCTAGAAGTCTATTTATTTACATTTGTGCTGCTGTATGTCGCATCCGTGCTTCCGGTAGATGCTTTACAGCAAATGATGGGGCAATCGTCTCTCGCAAATGTGATCATTAACCATACACCGTATTTGTCAGGGCTCCTGCAAGAGCTGTGGACACAGTACGGGGCATAAAAAACTTCTCTTGTCCGGAGAAGTTTTTTTCGAGTATGATGGAAACATATGTGAACGTCTGGGGGTTATTTTATGCATAAAAAAGATATTATCAGGCTGCTTGAAACCATTGCAGTCTACATGGAACTCAAAGGGGACAATCCGTTTAAAATATCTGCCTTCCGAAAAGCTGCGGCAGCCCTGGAACAGGACGACCGCAGTTTATCAGAAATGGACGATATGATGTCGCTGTCCGGCATCGGAAAAGGTACGTACAGCGTCATTAAAGAGTATATAGATGAAGGAAAGTCAAGCACGCTCGAATCGCTGCAGAAAGAAGTGCCGGAAGGGCTCGTGCCTTTATTGAAACTGCCGGGGCTCGGCGGCAAAAAAATCGCAAAGCTGTATAAGGAGCTCGGCGTACATGATGCAGAATCTCTGAAGGAAGCCTGTGAACAGCAAAAAGTACAAGGCCTTGCGGGCTTTGGCAAAAAATCAGAAGAAAAAATATTACAGGCGCTCGGTGAAGCCGGAAAACAGCCAGAACGGTTCCCGATCGGCTACGCCCTTCGGATTGCCCGGGATATTGAAGAGCATCTTGGTCAATTTACAGATATCATCAAGTTTTCTCGTGCCGGAAGTCTCCGCAGAGCCCGGGAAACGGTGAAGGATCTGGATTATATTATTGCCACAGATCATCCGGCTGAAATAAGGGAGCAGCTTCTTGCACTGCCAAACATCAAAAGCGTCATTGCGAGCGGAGATACGAAGGTATCTGTCATCCTTTCTTTTGAATATGAGACAAGCGTCGATTTCCGCCTTGTGACGGAAGAGCAGTTTCCGACAACACTCCATCATTTTACGGGATCAAAGGATCACAATATTAAGATGCGCCAGATCGCGAAAGAACGAGGCGAGCGGATCAGTGAATACGGCGTCGAGACAGTTGAAACCGGAGCCATTAAAACATTTCCTAGTGAACGTGAATTTTATGCGCATTTCGGCCTGCCGCTGATTCCGCCGGAGCTCCGTGAAAGCGGGCAAGAAGTGGAAACCTACAGCGACAGCATTGAACTGATAGAGCCCGAGCAAATCAAAGGAGATCTCCACATGCACTCAACGTGGAGCGATGGCGCGTTTTCGATCAGAGAGATGGCTGAAGCATGCATGAAAAAAGGCTATCAATACATGGCGATCACCGATCACTCGCAATATTTAAAGGTCGCCAACGGACTGACTGCAGAAAGGCTCAAGCAGCAGGCAAAAGAAATTGACGCGCTGAATGCGGAATTCGAGAACTTCCGGATCTTGAAGGGTGTCGAGATGGATATCCTGCCTGACGGTACACTCGATTATGATGACGACGTACTGGCGGAAATGGATATTGTCATTGCATCGATTCATTCCAGCTTTAATCAGCCGGAACACGTCATTATGAAACGCCTTGAGACGGCACTTGCCAACAAGCATGTTGACATTATCGCACATCCGACCGGACGCCTGATCGGCAGACGGGCCGGTTACGAAATCGATATTGACAAGCTGATTGAGCTAGCGAAGAAAACAAATACGGCGCTTGAGCTTAACGCCAACCCTGCGCGCCTCGATCTGCGCACAGAGCATTTAATCAAAGCAAACGAACAAGGGGTTACATTGGTGATTAATACCGATGCCCATAATAGTGAGATGTTAGACGATATGAAAACCGGCGTTACTGCCGCGCGCAAAGGATGGACGGAAACGAAAAACGTTCTGAATGCCCGGTCGCTTGAAGACGTAGAGGCATTCCTGAAGCGCAACGATTAAGTAAGGAGGCTCACACAATCGTGCAGCAAAAAGTATTATCATCACTTGAATTTCATAAAGTGAAAGAACAGGTTATTGAGCACGCCGCATCATCGCTCGGAAAAGAAATGCTTCTCCAGCTTAAGCCTTCTGCTTCTATAGACGAAATCAAAAAACAGCTGGATGAAGTAGATGAAGCTTCTGCCATTATCCGGCTGAGAGGCCGGGCGCCATTTGGCGGCCTTGTTGATATCAGAGGAGCGTTAAGACGGGCGGAAATCGGCAGCGTACTCAGTCCCTCAGAATTCACTGAAATCTCAGGCTTGCTTTACGCAGTTAAACAAATGAAACATTTTATCAGCCAAATGGCTGAAGATGGCGTCGACATCCCGCTGATTCATCAGCATGCTGAACAGCTTATTACGCTGTCGGATTTAGAGCGGGAGATTAATTCCTGCATCGATGATCACGGAGAAGTGCTTGATCATGCGTCAGAAACATTAAGAGGAATCCGGACACAGCTCAGAACACTCGAATCGAGAATCAGAGACCGATTAGAGTCAATGCTGCGCTCCTCTTCCGCTTCAAAAATGCTGTCCGATACGATCGTTACGATCCGGAATGACCGTTTTGTTATTCCGGTCAAACAAGAGTACAGATCGAGCTACGGAGGAATCGTGCACGACACCTCTTCCTCAGGCGCGACGTTGTTCATTGAACCGCAGGCGATTGTAGATATGAACAACTCGCTTCAGCAGGCGAAAGTGAAAGAAAAGCAAGAAATTGAACGGATCTTACGCGTGCTGACAGAGCAAACGGCAGAGCATACAGAGGAACTCTTTCAAGATTTGCAAGTGCTGCAGACGCTTGATTTTATCTTTGCAAAAGCAAGATACTCAAAAGCGGTCAAAGCGACAAAACCGATCATGAACGACAGCGGCTTTGTCCGTTTGAAAAAAGCCCGCCACCCATTGCTTCCGCCTGACCAGGTTGTTGCCAATGACATCGAGCTTGGCGGTGATTTTTCAACCATTGTCATTACAGGGCCAAACACCGGGGGTAAGACAGTAACCCTCAAAACGTTAGGGCTATTAACCTTGATGGCGCAATCCGGTCTTCATATTCCGGCAGATGAGGGGTCAGAAGCCGCGGTATTTGAGCATGTGTTCGCTGATATCGGCGATGAACAATCGATTGAGCAAAGCTTAAGTACGTTCTCATCCCATATGGTGAACATTGTCGGCATTTTAGAGCAGGTCAATGAAAACAGCCTGGTGCTCTTCGATGAACTGGGCGCAGGGACAGACCCTCAAGAAGGGGCGGCCCTCGCCATGAGCATCCTGGATGACGTGCATCGCACCAATGCTAGAGTGTTAGCCACGACGCATTATCCGGAATTGAAGGCGTACGGCTATAACAGAGAAGGCGTCATGAACGCCAGCGTCGAATTTGACATCGAAACGCTATCACCGACTTATAAACTTTTAATTGGTGTGCCGGGACGAAGCAACGCCTTCGAAATTTCAAAACGCCTTGGACTTCCAGCTCATATTATCGGGCAGGCGAAGTCAGAAATGACAGCCGAGCATAACGAAGTCGATACGATGATTGCGTCGCTCGAACATAGCAAAAAACGCGCGGAAGAAGAGCTATCTGAGACAGAATCAATCAGAAAAGAAGCAGAAAAGCTGCACAAAGAGCTCCAGCAGCAAATCATCGAGCTCAACAGCAAAAAAGACAAAATGCTCGAGGAGGCTGAACAGCAAGCGGCTGAAAAAGTAAAAGCTGCAACGGAAGAAGCCGAAGACATTATTCATGAATTGCGCTCAATCAAAGAAGAACACAAATCCTTCAAGGATCACGAGCTGATCAACGCGAAGAAAAGGTTAGAAGGCGCAGTTCCTACTTTTGAAAAGTCCAAAAAACCAGAAAAACCGAAACCGCAAAAACGTGATTTCAAGCCTGGTGATGAGGTGAAAGTCCTCACCTTCGGGCAAAAAGGAACACTGCTCGAAAAAACCGGCGGCAATGAATGGAATGTTCAAATCGGCATATTAAAAATGAAAGTAAAAGAAAAAGATTTGGAGTTTATCAAATCAGCTCCGGAACCAAAAAAAGAAAAAATCATTACGGCGGTCAAGGGGAAGGATTACCACGTATCGCTTGAACTTGATCTTCGGGGTGAACGCTATGAAAATGCCCTTAGCCGTGTTGAAAAATACTTGGATGATGCAGTGTTAGCCGGATATCCAAGAGTGTCAATTATCCACGGAAAAGGAACCGGCGCTTTGAGAAAAGGCGTGCAGGATCTTCTGAAAAACCACCGCAGCGTCAAAAGCTCCCGTTTCGGTGAAGCAGGTGAGGGAGGATCAGGCGTTACGGTTGTTGAACTAAAATAAAAGGGAGTATGGCCATGAGTGATTTTTGGGAAAACGAGCTTGTGGAAATCGCGGCGTATTACAGTGTCGCGGTTCTCTGCCTCGTCCTCTTTTTGACTGTGTTTGAACTGGTGACGGCTTATAAAAACTGGGAAGAGATTCAAAAAGGAAATCTTGCGGTGGCAATGGCGACCGGCGGAAAAATTTTGGGGATCGCAAACGTATTTCAGCATTCCATCTCCCAGCACAATTCTCTGCTGCAAATGATCGGCTGGGGCGTGTACGGGTTTGTTATGCTTCTGCTCAGCTACTTTATTTTTGAGTTTTTGACTCCGCGGTTTAAAATTGATAAAGAAATTGAAAATGATAACCGGGCTGTCGGTTTTATTTCATTTGTCATTTCTGTCGGGCTTTCATTTGTGGTGGCAGCCGGAATATAAGGGGACGGAGAATCGATGGAAAAGCTTGCAAAGGTACTGCTCGCCGCGGCGGGAATCTTTTTGTTAATCGGTCTTATATATCTGTTCGTATCATGAGAAAAAGAAAGATTTACCTTTCTTTTTCTTTTTTTTGCCGTCCATCTGCTATAATGATAGGGTGGAACTCTAAAACCGAAAGGGGAGGTTTTATGCAGTCTCAAAAGCCGTGGCTTGCCGAGTATCCTGACAATATCCCGCATGAGCTTCCGTTGCCGAACCAAACCCTGCAATCCATCCTGACAGACTCCGCCGCACGATTCCCTGACAAAACCGCCGTATCTTTTTATGGAAAAAAACTCACCTTTCATGACATTCTGACGGATGCGCTTAAACTCGCAGCTTTTTTACAGTCCAATGGCCTGCAAAAAGGAGACAGAGTGGCTGTCATGCTGCCCAATTGCCCGCAATCAGTCATTTCTTATTATGGCGTCTTGTTTGCCGGCGGTATCGTGGTCCAGACGAACCCGCTCTATACCGAGCGCGAGCTTGAATACCAGCTGAGAGATGCTGAGGCAAGCGTGATCATCACCTTAGATTTGCTTTTTCCGAAGGCGATAAAAATGAAAACGTTATCAATAGTGGATCAGATTTTAGTAACCAGCATAAAAGACTATTTGCCTTTTCCGAAAAATATTCTTTATCCACTGACGCAAAAACAAAAAGTACAAATTGATTTTGACAAAAAAGATCACATTCACACGTTCGCCTCCAGCGTGAAACAGGAAAAAATGGAGCTCCTGACAATCCCAAAGATCGAGCCTGAGCATGATATTGCTGTTCTCCAGTATACCGGAGGAACAACGGGGGCTCCAAAAGGGGTCATGCTCACGCACCGGAATATCTTGGCCAATACCGAAATGTGCGCGGCTTGGATGTACGATGTAAAGGAAGGTGCTGAAAAAGTGCTTGCCATCGTACCGTTTTTTCACGTTTACGGACTGACGGCAGTGATGAATTATTCGATGAAGCAAGGCTTCGAAATGATTCTTCTTCCTAAGTTCGACCCGCTCGAAACGCTTAAAACCATCGACAAACAAAAACCGACGCTCTTTCCAGGCGCACCGACGATTTACATTGGTCTTTTGCATCACCCCGAATTACAGCAATATGATCTGTCATCCATTAAAAGCTGTCTTAGCGGATCAGCCGCACTCCCTGTTGAGGTAAAGCAGAAATTTGAAAAGGTGACTGACGGAAAGCTTGTGGAAGGCTATGGTTTGTCTGAGGCATCCCCTGTGACGCACGCCAATTTTATCTGGGGGAAGAACAAGCCCGGCAGTATCGGCTGTCCTTGGCCGAGTACGGACGCCGCGATCTATTCTGAAGAGACGGATGGGTTTGCCGCTCCGTATGAGCATGGAGAAATCATTGTTAAAGGGCCGCAAGTGATGAAAGGATATTGGAACAAACCGGAGGAAACCGCCGCTGTACTGAGAGATGGCTGGCTGTTCACCGGAGACATGGGCTATATGGATGAAGAGGGCTTTTTCTATATTGCCGACAGGAAGAAGGACATCATCATCGCCGGCGGCTATAATATTTACCCGCGTGAAGTAGAAGAAGCGCTTTATGAACATGAAGCCATCCGGGAAATTGTCGTTGCAGGTGTGCCGGATTCCTACAGAGGGGAAACAGTAAAAGCATTTGTCGTGTTGAAGAAAGACGCAAAAGCCGATGCAGAAGAACTGGACGCTTTTGCCAGATCCCGCCTCGCTCCCTACAAGGTGCCGAAAGCCTATGAATTCAGAAAAGAGCTGCCAAAAACGGCGGTAGGAAAAATTTTAAGAAGGCGTTTACTTGAAGAAGATGCCGAAAATCATCATATCAATAACTCATGACATAAGAAAAAGAGAACACCTATGAATAAACTTGACAAAGTCGAAAATCCTCCTTATCATGAAATTATGAATGAATAGTCATTCATTTCAATAGGAAGGAACGATGAACTTTGAAGCAAAAACGGCCAAAGTATATGCAGATTATTGATGCAGCAGTAGAAGTCATTGCGGAAAACGGCTACCACCAGTCACAGGTATCCAAAATCGCCAAACAAGCCGGAGTAGCGGACGGCACCATCTATCTCTATTTCAAAAACAAAGAAGACATTTTAATTTCTCTTTTTAAAGAAAAAATGGGCCAATTTATTGAGCGGATGGAAGAGGACATAAAAGACAAGGAGACAGCCAAAGAGAAATTAGCGCTTGTGATTTCAAAGCATTTTTCCCTTTTGGCGGATGACCATAATCTCGCGATTGTCACTCAGCTTGAGCTCCGCCAGTCCAACTTGGAGCTGCGCCAGAAGATCAATGAAATATTAAAGGGCTACTTAACTATTTTAGAGGGCATTTTGACGGAAGGCATACAATCAGGCGAATTAAAAGACGGCCTCGATGTCCGCCTCGCCCGGCAGATGATTTTTGGAACGATTGACGAAACCGTGACAACTTGGGTTATGAATGACCAAAAGTACGATATAGCTGCCTTATCAGACAGCGTTTTAGAATTGTTGGTGTCCGGAATTCACAATAAGTAAAGGAGTTCTGTCCTATGAATGCAATATCACTGGCAGTTGATCAATTTGTGGCAGTTTTGACGATTCACAATCCGCCAGCTAATGCGCTTTCCAGCCGAATTTTAGAAGAGCTCTCCTCCTGTCTAGATCAATGTGAGACAGATGCAGGCGTACGAAGCATTATCATTCATGGTGAGGGAAGATTTTTCTCAGCGGGCGCTGATATTAAAGAATTTACATCGCTAAAAGGCAATGAGGATTCCTCAGAGCTGGCTGAGCGCGGCCAGCAGCTGATGGAAAGAATTGAAGGCTTCTCTAAACCGATTATCGCAGCGATTCACGGTGCTGCACTTGGCGGCGGTCTTGAGCTTGCGATGGCGTGTCATATCAGAATCGCCGCAGAAGATGCCAAGCTGGGGCTCCCGGAACTTAACCTCGGTATCATTCCGGGTTTTGCGGGAACACAGCGTCTTCCGAGATATATAGGTATAGCCAAAGCATTAGAGCTCATTGGATCAGGAGAACCGATATCCGGAAAAGAAGCGCTTGATCTCGGACTTGTTTCAATTGGAGCAAAGGATGAAGCAGAAGTGCTTGAAAAAGCAAATGCGCTTGCCGCTAAGTTTGCGCAAAAAAGCCCGCAAACGCTGGCATCTCTGCTTGAGCTTCTTTATTCAAACAAGGTTTATTCCTATGATGGCAGCTTAAAGCTTGAAGCAAAGCGGTTTGGAGAAGCATTTGAGTCAGAGGACGCCAAAGAAGGCATCCAGGCATTTCTCGAAAAAAGAAAGCCTCAGTTCAAAGGCGAATAAAAGGGGATATGATCATGAATCTATTTGTACTGATGAAACGGACGTTTGACACAGAAGAAAAAATCGTCATTGAAGCAGGAAAGATTCAGGATGACGGAGCGGAATGGATCATTAATCCATACGACGAGTACGCGATAGAAGAAGCCATCCAGCTGAAGGAAAAGCACGGCGGCACGATCACTGCCGTCACTGTCGGCGGTGAAGAAGCGGAAAAGGAATTGCGTACGGCGCTTGCCATGGGATGTGACCAAGCCGTTTTAATCAACATAGAAGATGATCTTGAAGAACCCGACCAATATTCCATTTCTCAAGTTTTATACCACTATATGAAGGATCAAGATTTTGATTTAATTCTCGGCGGAAATGTTGCCATTGACGGAGGATCAGGACAAGTCGCGCCTCGGCTTGCCGAGCTGCTGGATATTCCGTGCATCACTACGATCACCAAACTCGAAATCAATGGCACTGATGCAGAAGCAGAAAGGGACGTCGAAGGGGATGTTGAGAAAATCAAAACCACACTTCCATTGCTTGTCACAGCTCAGCAGGGTTTAAACGAACCGCGTTACCCATCGCTTCCGGGCATTATGAAGGCCAAGAAAAAACCACTTGAAGAGCTAGAGCTTGATGATCTTGATCTTGACGAAGAGGATGCCGAACCAAAAATGAAAACCATTGAACGTTTTCTGCCGCCGAAAAAAGAAGCCGGGAAGCTTCTCCAAGGTGATCCTGCCGAACAGGCAAAAGAGCTCGTCTCATTGCTCCGCAGCGAAGCTAAAGTCATATAAAGCTTGGACATTCAAAGAAACAGGGGGATGTTAGAATGGGAAAAAAAGTGATCGTACTCGGAGAAATTCGCGATGGAGAATTGCGGAATGTCACCTTTGAAGCATTAGCTGCAGGAAGAACCATTTCAGGCGATGGAGAAGTCATCGGTGTTCTCATCGGAGAAAATGTACAAAACATTGCACAGGAGCTTATCCATTACGGAGCAGATAAAGTTCTCACAGCCGAGGATCCGAAGCTGAAAGCCTATACGGCAGACGGATACAGCCAGGTCATGAGGGTCATTATTGACCAAGAAAAGCCCGATTCGGTCATATGCGGGCACACGGCAATGGGCAAGGATCTCTCACCAAAACTTGCGGCCCGGCTGCAAACAAGCTTAATTTCTGATGCTACAGATGTAAGCGTTACCGGAGAAAATGTCGTATTCACAAGGCCGATTTACTCGGGAAAAGCATTTGAACGTGTGATTTCAACCGATCCCATGATTTTTGCAACGATTCGTCCCAATAACATTCAAGCTTCAGAAATAGACGCCGGCAGGTCGGGGAGTATTGAAAGCGTTGATGTTTCTCTTACTGACCTCCGCACCGTTATCCAAGAGATCGTGAAAAAAACAGCGGACGGCGTTGATCTCTCCGAAGCCAAAATTATCGTTGCGGGCGGCCGCGGAGTCAAAAGCAAGGAAGGATTTCAGCCGCTGCAGGAGCTTGCCGAGGTGCTGGGAGCCGCAGTCGGAGCCTCTCGCGGGGCGTGCGACGCTGACTATTGCGATTACGCTCTCCAGATCGGACAGACCGGGAAAGTCGTCACCCCGGATTTGTACATCGCCTGCGGCATTTCCGGCGCCATCCAGCATTTAGCCGGCATGTCAAACAGCAAGGTCATTGTCGCCATCAATAAAGATCCTGAAGCCGATATTTTTAAAATAGCGGATTATGGCATCATAGGCGATTTATTTGAAGTGGTTCCATTATTAACTGAGGAATTCAAACAATTAAATATTCACTCGTAAAGGAAACCCCGGACTGCTGAAGTTCGGGGTTTTTTATATGTTTAAATACATACGTACAAATAAATATATAACGAAAAATATCGTTGACATGTACGAACATATATAATATGGTTACTTTAAAAGCGCTTACATTCATGCTGACTCCTCAGACAAAAGACAGATCACATATTTGACTGTGGTGCTTTTCATATTCGTATGAAAGGAATGATCAGGCATGTCTAAACATCAAGCAGTGATCCAGACAGATATTGTAAAAGGAACCATTAACAAAAATATATACGGTCATTTTGCGGAGCATTTAGGAAGAGGGATTTATGAGGGGATTTGGGTCGGATCGGACTCAAGCATTCCCAATATAAACGGAATACGAAAGGATGTGCTGGAAGCGCTCAAGCAGCTTCACATTCCCGTCCTCAGATGGCCGGGCGGGTGTTTTGCGGACGAATACCATTGGGCAAACGGTGTCGGTGACCGAAAGACGATGCTTAACACGCACTGGGGCGGAACAGTTGAATCAAATGAATTCGGAACGCATGAATTTATGATGCTTTGCGAGCTGCTTGAATGCGAGCCTTATATTTGCGGAAATGTCGGAAGCGGAACCGTTCAGGAAATGGCGGAATGGATCGAGTATATGACGTTTGATGCAGGCACGCCGATGTCAGACTGGAGAATACAAAATGGAAGAGAGGAGCCCTGGAAGCTGAAATATTTCGGTGTGGGCAATGAAAACTGGGGTTGCGGCGGAAACATGCACCCTGAATACTATGCTGATCTGTACCGACGTTTTCAAACCTATGTCCGCAATTACAGCGGCAATGAAATCTATAAAATTGCAGGCGGTGCAAATGTAGATGACTTTAATTGGACGGACGTGCTCATGAAAAAAGCCGCCGGCCTGATGGACGGATTGAGCCTTCATTATTACACGATTCCGGGTGATTTCTGGAAGGGCAAAGGATCAGCGACAGAATTCACGGAGGATGAATGGTTCATTACGATGAAAAAAGCCAAATACATCGATGAATTGATTCAAAAACACGGTACGATTATGGACCGGTACGACCCGGAGCAGCGGGTCGGGCTGATTATTGACGAATGGGGCACGTGGTTTGATCCTGAGCCAGGCACGAACCCTGGATTCCTTTATCAGCAAAACACCATTCGTGATGCACTGGTCGCGGCTTCTCATTTCCACATTTTCCATCAGCATTGCCGCAGGGTGCAAATGACCAACATCGCCCAAACGGTAAACGTTCTTCAAGCGATGATTTTGACTGAGGGAGAGCGGATGCTTTTGACACCGACGTACCATGTATTTGATATGTTTAAGGTACACCAGGATGCTTCTCTTTTAGACACTGAAACAACCTCCGCTGCCTATGAATGGAAGGGGGAAACGCTGCCGCAAATCAGTATTTCAGCATCGAAACATGCGGAAGGTGATATCAATATCACGATTTGCAACATCGACCATCAAAACAAAGCGGAGGCCGAAATTGAGCTGAGAGGTCTTAACAAGACTGCGGACCATTCCGGATTCATTCTCACGGCAGAAAAAATGAATGCGCATAACACGTTTGACGATCCTCATCACGTCAAACCGGAATCTTTCAGCCGATATACCCTCAACAAAAACAAACTGAAAGTAAAACTGCCGCCCATGTCGGTCGTCTTACTCACGCTGCGTGCGGATTCTTAATCGCGCGAGAGCGCCGGAGCTTCATGCCGGCGCTCTTTTTCAGGTTTTAAAACAGCTCCGGGAGGGCATGGTAAAGTACATGACAGTGAAGAGGAGATGTTAGCTTATGCTTCGTACAATTCTAATGATCATCGGGGCTATTGTAGTGATCGGGGCAATTATCAGATTCGTGTTTTAATAAAAGTGACATATCCCATTCAATCCAGATAAAAATGAGTAAACCGATTGTGATCAGGAAAAAATAATTTGTAAGCATTAAAATAGCGTGAACGAATGGGAGATGCTATACTAAAAATCATCATTCACAATTGGAGGAATTCAATAATGGCTATCGTAAAAGCAACTGATCAATCTTTCCCAGCTGAAACAAGCGAAGGCGTCGTACTGGCTGACTTCTGGGCTCCTTGGTGCGGACCTTGTAAAATGATTGCGCCTGTTCTTGAAGAACTGGATCAAGAAATGGGAGACAAACTGAAAATCGTAAAAATCGATGTGGATGAAAACCAAGAAACAGCCGGAAAATACGGCGTTATGAGCATCCCGACACTTCTTGTGTTAAAAGACGGAGAAGTTGTTGAAACTTCTGTCGGCTTCAAACCGAAAGAAGCACTTCAAGAGCTTGTAAACAAACATCTTTAATTTACGGCTGCTTACATGCCAGAGCGATTCCGATTGAGGGATCGCTTTTTTTATTCGCCAATTGTGAACCATAGAGAAAAACAAACGTTCGTGTTAAACTGGAAACAAAGGACTAAATATAAGGAAGGGTAACATATGAACAAACAACTGAAAGAAAAACTCGCCCTCCTTCCTGATCAGCCCGGATGTTATCTGATGAAGGACCGACAGCAGACTGTGATCTACGTAGGAAAAGCGAAAGTGCTGAAAAACAGAGTGCGCTCCTACTTCACCGGTTCTCACGATGCGAAAACACAAAGGCTTGTGACGGAAATCGAGGATTTTGAATATATCGTGACGTCCTCTAATCTCGAAGCGCTTATTTTAGAAATGAATTTGATCAAAAAGCATGATCCGAAATACAATGTCATGCTGAAAGACGATAAAACCTACCCTTTTATAAAACTCACCCACGAACGCCATCCAAGGCTGGTTGTCACCCGCAATGTCAAAAAAGACAAAGGGCGCTATTTTGGGCCGTACCCGAATGTGCAAGCAGCAAGGGAAACAAAAAAACTGCTCGACCGTCTGTATCCTCTCAGAAAATGCTCCAAACTGCCGGACAGAGTGTGCCTTTACTATCATCTGGGCCAATGTCTCGCTCCTTGCGTAAAGGATATTTCCGAAGAGACGAACAGAGAGCTGGTTGAGAGCATTACCCGATTCTTAAAGGGCGGCTATAATGATGTCAAAAAAGAGCTTGAAGAGAAAATGCATGAGGCTGCGGAGAATCTTGAGTTTGAAAGGGCAAAAGAGCTTCGCGACCAAATGGCCCATATTGACTCAACGATGGAAAAACAAAAAATGACGATGAACGATTTAGTCGACCGTGACGTATTCGCTTACGCATACGATAAGGGCTGGATGTGCGTACAGGTCTTTTTCATCCGGCAAGGAAAGCTCATTGAACGCGATGTCAGCATGTTCCCGCTCTATCAGGAAGCTGATGAAGAGTTCCTTACGTTCATCGGGCAGTTCTATTCAAAAAACAACCATTTCCTTCCAAAGGAAATTTTAGTTCCGGACAGCGTAGATCAATCCATAATTGAGCAGCTGCTGGAAACAAACGTCCACCAGCCGAAAAAAGGCCCGAAAAAAGAACTGCTCATGCTGGCCCATAAAAATGCGAAAATCGCGCTGAAAGAAAAATTCTCCTTAATCGAACGGGATGAGGAGCGCTCATTCGGGGCTGTGCAGAAGCTCGGTGAAGCCTTGAATATTTATACGCCTCACAGAATCGAAGCGTTTGATAACTCAAACATACAGGGGACAAACCCGGTTTCCGCGATGATCGTGTTTATCGACGGCAAACCGAACAAAAGGGAATACCGCAAATATAAAATCAAAACCGTTACAGGCCCGGATGATTACGGCTCAATGAGAGAGGTCGTCAGAAGGCGCTATTCAAGAGTGCTTCGTGAAAACCTGCCGCTGCCTGATCTGATCATCATTGACGGAGGAAAAGGGCAGATCAACGCTGCAAGGGATGTCATTGAAAATGAACTCGGTCTGGATATTCCCATTGCCGGTTTAGCGAAAGACGAAAAACACAGAACCTCAAATTTACTCATCGGGGATCCGCTGGAGGCGGTGTATCTGGAACGAAACAGCCAGGAATTTTATCTTCTGCAGCGCATCCAGGACGAGGTGCACCGGTTCGCGATCAGCTTTCACAGGCAAATCCGCGGTAAAAGCGCGTTTCAATCCGTATTGGACGACATTCCGGGTATCGGAGAGAAAAGAAAGAAAATGCTGTTAAAGCATTTCGGTTCTGTTAAAAAAATGAAGGAAGCAAGCCTTGAGGACCTCAAAAAAGCGGGTGTTCCCGCAGCGGCGGCTCAGCTCCTTTACGACAAATTGCAAAAATAATGTTGTCCTTTTAAAAAAGATCTGATAAAATGTGAACTAATTTCATAGTTAGATCGTGTTATATGGTGAAGATAGAGGTGCGAACTTCAAGAGTAAGCCTTTGGAGAAAGATGGATTCCGTGAAAAAGGCTGAAAGGGGAGGTCGCCGAAGCAAATAAAATCCCATCGGTGTTATTTGCTGGCCGTGCATTGAATAAATGTAAGGCTGTCAAGAAATCATTTTCTTGGAGGGCTATCTCGTTGTTCATAATCATTCATGATGATTAATTGATAAGCAATGAGAGCAAATTCCTCTCATTGCTTTTTTTATTGTGGACAAAGCGCTCTTTCTCCTCACCCGCACGAACCAAAATGTAAAGGGTGGTCATTCATGGGTCTAATCGTACAAAAATTCGGAGGTACTTCCGTCGGCTCAGTCGAAAAAATTAATAATGCGGCAAACCGCGTCATCGCGGAAAAACAGAAAGGCCATCAAGTCGTCGTAGTCGTTTCAGCTATGGGGAAATCGACTGACGCATTGGTCAGCCTTGCAAAAGACATCACCGATCAGCCGAGCAAACGCGAAATGGATATGCTGCTGGCGACAGGCGAACAGGTCACGATTTCCCTGCTTTCAATGGCGCTGCAGGAAAAAGGCTATGACGCGGTGTCCTATACTGGCTGGCAGGCGGGAATCCGCACGGAATCCGTACACGGAAACGCCAGAATTACAGATATCGACACTACAGTTTTAGCAAGCCAGCTTGAGCAAGGAAAGGTTGTGATTGTCGCGGGATTCCAAGGCATGACGGAGGATTGTGAAATCACGACATTGGGCCGGGGCGGTTCAGACACAACAGCGGTCGCTTTGGCTGCCGCATTAAAAGCGGATAAATGTGACATATACACCGACGTGCCCGGCGTGTTTACAACCGATCCGCGGTATGTGAAATCAGCGAGAAAGCTTGCCGGAATCTCATACGATGAAATGCTTGAGCTTGCCAATTTAGGCGCCGGCGTTCTTCATCCGAGAGCTGTTGAATTCGCGAAAAATTACCAATTGCCGTTAGAAGTGCGTTCAAGTACAGAAACAGAAGCGGGGACATTAATTGAGGAGGAATCATCCATGGAGCAGAATTTAATTGTCAGAGGCATTGCGTTCGAAGATCAAATCACAAGGGTAACAATCTACGGGCTGACAAGCGGCCTAACCACTTTGTCTACCATTTTTACAACGCTTGCCAAAAGAAATATTAACGTGGATATCATTATCCAAACGCAGGCGGGAGACCATGATGCCGGGATTTCCTTCTCTGTTAAATCTGAAGACGCGGACCAGACTGTTGAGGTGCTTGAAGAGTACAAAGGCGCGCTGGAATTTGAGAAAATCGAGACAGAAAGCAAGCTGGCTAAAGTATCCATTGTCGGATCAGGTATGGTATCAAATCCTGGTGTAGCGGCTGAAATGTTTGCTGTACTGGCGGAAAAAAACATTTTAATCAAGATGGTTAGCACATCTGAAATCAAAGTGTCAACAGTCGTAAGCGAAAATGACATGGTGAAAGCGGTCGAAGCGCTGCACGATGCATTTGAGCTTTCAAAACACCCTTCAGCTGTGTAATCAAAAAAGGCGGGACTATGCAGTCACCGCCTTTTTGATTACACAGGGTCTTTCATATCCCATTTCACAGTCAGAACCACTTTATCGGCTCTCTTTTTCACTTGTTCATATGATTCGGCAATCTGGTCATTCATCAATTGAATTTGTTCAGCGATAAAACCAGCTTCAAGCTGAAAGCATGGTTCTTTCTGATGTTTAAGGCGGTTGGAAATGATCGGCCCTTCAAGTTCAAATTCAAGCTCCTGTTTTTTAGCGCTTGTGTTAGTGAGGGTTCCCCAGCCCGCTTCTTCAAAGAAGGCCGGAAATTCCTCCCATGATTCAAGAGGAAACTTACGGGCGAGATGTTTCCCTGCCCAATACATCATGGAAGAGTAATCTTGGCCAAGCATATCTGGGAGAACGATCTCTCGTATTAGTTCGTAGGCATAGGCGTTCATTTCAATTTCTTTTAGATTGTCAATAGATCCTTCAAATTTAGACTTCATAGCTGTCTCCCCTCTCTCCTTCGTATATTATAGCCCAAAGAGGGGGGAGGATTACAGAATGATCCTGTAATTCTTATGAAAAATTAAGGGAGAAATATATATTGATAAAATAAAATTTTTAAATCAACTAATTAATTCGGAAAATTGTAATTTATGTACGCGTTTTCTTGACGCCCTTTTGAGGGAGGAGTAAAATGAAATTGTCAATAAATCTTAATAAAGTGCTTACAATTGAAAGAAGTGGGGGAAGAGATTTAGCACATTTCGCACTTATCAAACAGGGGGTAAAGTAATGTCTGGGAACAGAGAGTTTTATTTTCGAAGATTGCATTCCTTGCTTGGCGTCATACCGGTCGGCATCTTTCTCATTCAGCATTTAGTCGTCAACCAGTTTGCCGCAAGGGGCGCTGAAGCATTCAATAGTGCTGCTCATTTTATGGATAGTCTGCCTTTCAGGTATGCATTGGAAATTTTTATTATCTTCTTACCATTAATTTATCATGCAGTTTATGGTGTGTACATAGCGTTTACTGCAAAAAATAACGCAGGTCAATACAGCTATATGAGAAATTGGCTCTTCGTCCTGCAGCGTGTAACCGGTATCATCACCCTCATTTTCGTCAGTTGGCATGTGTGGGAAACCCGTATTGCAGCACAAATGGGCGCTGAGGTCAATTTCGACATGATGGCGAATATTTTGAGCTCTCCGGCTATGCTTGGCTTCTACATTGTCGGTGTTTTATCAACAATTTTCCACTTCTCGAACGGTTTATGGTCTTTCGCTGTTACATGGGGCATTACGGTAACGCCTCGTTCTCAAAGAATTTCGACATACGTTACGCTGATTATTTTTGTTGCACTGTCATACGTAGGCTTAAAAGCGATTTTCGCATTTGTATAAGAGTACTAGATTACTAGAGGGAGAGGGGCTATCATGAGTCAATCAAGCATTATCGTAGTCGGCGGGGGTCTTGCCGGCCTCATGGCGACAATTAAAGCAGCGGAATCAGGAATGGCGGTTAAGCTTTTTTCCATCGTTCCTGTCAAACGTTCTCATTCGGTTTGCGCGCAAGGCGGCATAAACGGAGCGGTCAACACAAAAGGGGAAGGCGACTCTCCGTGGGAGCATTTTGATGACACTGTATACGGGGGAGACTTTCTTGCGAACCAGCCGCCGGTCAAAGCGATGTGTGACGCAGCGCCTTCTATCATCCACTTATTAGACCGGATGGGCGTCATGTTTAACCGGACGCCTGAGGGCCTGCTGGATTTCCGCCGATTCGGGGGTACACAGCACCACAGAACAGCTTATGCGGGTGCGACAACGGGACAGCAGCTGCTTTACGCACTGGACGAGCAAGTGCGCAGATACGAAGTTGCGGGTCTGGTTACAAAATACGAAGGCTGGGAATTCCTTGGCGCTGTATTGGATGATGACAGAACCTGCCGCGGAATTGTTGCGCAAAACCTGACAAACATGCAAATTGAATCCTTCCGTTCAGACGCTGTCATCATGGCGACGGGCGGACCGGGGATCATTTTTGGAAAATCGACCAACTCCATGATTAATACAGGATCTGCTGCGTCGATCGTTTATCAGCAGGGAGCGTATTATGCAAACGGAGAATTCATTCAAATTCACCCGACAGCCATACCGGGCGATGACAAACTAAGACTGATGAGTGAATCGGCGCGCGGTGAAGGCGGACGCGTGTGGACATATAAAGACGGGAAACCGTGGTATTTCCTGGAAGAAAAATACCCAGCTTACGGAAACTTGGTGCCGCGTGATATAGCGACACGCGAAATATTTGATGTGTGTGTCAACCAGAAGCTCGGCATTAATGGTGAAAACATGGTGTATCTTGATCTGTCCCATAAAGATCCCAAAGAGCTTGACATTAAGCTCGGCGGCATCATTGAAATTTATGAGAAGTTCATGGGAGATGACCCGCGGAAGCTTCCAATGAAAATCTTCCCGGCGGTTCATTACTCAATGGGCGGTTTATGGGTGGATTACAATCAAATGACAAACATCCCGGGACTGTTTGCGGCTGGGGAATGTGATTACTCTATGCACGGCGGCAACCGTTTGGGAGCGAACTCCCTGCTCTCCGCGATATACGGGGGAATGGTGGCCGGACCGAATGCCGTGAAATATGTAAATGGCTTAGAATCTTCAGCAGAAGACATGTCTTCCTCTTTATTCGACGCTCACGTCAAAAAAGAAGAAGAAAAATGGGCTGACATTATGAGCATGGACGGAACCGAAAATGCCTATGTCCTTCACAAAGAGCTCGGTGAGTGGATGACGGCAAACGTAACGGTTGTCCGCCATAACGATAAGCTTTTGAAAACGGATGACAAAATTCAGGAATTAATGGAGCGATTTAAAAAGATTAACATCAATGATACGACAAAATGGAGCAATCAGGGGGCGATGTTCACACGCCAGTTCTCGAACATGCTTCAGCTTGCGAGGGTGGTTACCCTTGGCGCTTACAACCGCAATGAAAGCAGGGGCGCCCATTATAAACCGGATTATCCTGAACGTAATGATGATGAATGGCTCAAAACAACAATGGCTAAACATGTAAGCCCGTATGAAGCGCCAGAATTTGAGTATCAGGATGTCGATGTATCACTGATAACGCCTCGGAAACGGGATTACTCGAAGAAGAAGGTGGCGAAATAATCATGAGTGAACAAAAAACCATACGATTTATTATCACACGGCAAGATACAACCGACAGCACGCCTTACGATGAAGAATTTGAGGTTCCATACCGCCCGAACCTAAACGTCATTTCCGCTTTGATGGAAATACGCAGGAATCCGGTTAACGTTAAAGGTGAAAAGACAACCCCTGTTACATGGGACATGAACTGTCTTGAAGAAGTGTGCGGCGCATGTTCAATGGTCATAAACGGAAAGCCACGCCAGTCTTGTACGGCGCTTATCGACCAGCTTGAACAGCCGATCCGCTTAAAACCAATGAAAACGTTCCCGGTCGTGCGTGATTTGCAGGTTGACCGGAGCAGAATGTTTGATTCATTGAAAAAAGTAAAAGCGTGGATACCGATTGACGGTACGCACGATTTGGGACCGGGGCCGAGAATGCCGGAAAAACGCCGTCAATGGGCATATGAATTATCAAAATGCATGACGTGCGGCGTCTGCCTCGAAGCCTGCCCGAATGTGAACAGCAAATCGAAGTTCATGGGGCCGGCACCGATGTCTCAAGTCCGCCTGTTTAACGCACATCCGACAGGCGCCATGAATAAATCTGAGCGGTTAGACGCACTGATGGATGAAGGCGGCCTTGGAGATTGCGGCAACTCGCAAAACTGCGTTCAATCTTGCCCGAAAGGCATCCCGCTCACCACTTCGATTGCAGCCTTAAATAGAGATACAAACTTACAAGCGTTCCGCAATTTCTTCGGAAGCGACAGAGTATAAGAAGAAAAAACCTCTTCCGCATGGGAGAGGTTTTTTTAATAAGGAGATGAGTAAAGATGAAGCTTCCCGCTTATATTGATATGCCGTTTCAACAATGGAAGACGTCCTTTTCTTTTTTTAATGAAGTATCCGTGCGATTTTCCGAGACGGACATGTTTGGACATATGAATAATGTAACGCCTTTTATATACTTTGAGGAGGCGCGGATTTCTTATTTTAAAAAGCTGAATATGATGAATCAAAACAAACAGACTATGACGGTCGTGGCAAGCCAGCAATGCGATTATCTGCGCCAAGTCATGCCTTATGAAGAGCTGCGTATCTATGTGAAAACAAGCGCCGTCGGCAGCTCATCCCTTACCTTGCATTATCTCGGAGAAAATCGGGAAGGCGAGCCCTGCTTCACCGGAGCAGTTGTGATGGTCCAAGTTTCAAAGGAAAGCGGCAAGACTGTCAGCTGGACGGATGAGGAGAAAGAAACGCTCCTCCATACACCATAAACTAATTCTCTTGTAAACGTCACCTCCTGTGCCCTTCTTACATAAGATATCTTGACTATATCAAAACCCATTCGTTTCTGATTCGCTCTCACCTTAGCAAGGAGGGTTACAATACTTGAAGGAGAAAGAATTTCAATCGAAGCCGCTGCTAACGAAAAGAGAAAGAGAAGTGTTCGAATTGCTCGTTCAAGATAAGACAACAAAGGAGATTGCAAGCGAGCTATTTATCAGTGAGAAAACCGTTCGAAACCATATTTCAAATGCCATGCAGAAATTGGGTGTGAAAGGGCGTTCGCAAGCCGTTGTTGAGCTTCTTAGAATGGGTGAGCTAGAGCTTTAATCCTTGCCGGTATTCCTTCTTTTCAGGAAGGAGCCGGTTATTGCTGTTTGTTTGGAACGTTTGAAACCATATTTGGAATGCTATGCAAAACTTGGATGGCAAAGCTTAAAACAGTTTTTGCTATTTGATGTTGTTTGCCTAAAGTCCTCTAATTCTCTCGCGCGAGTCTTGCATTTTCTTCAAAAAAGAAGGAAAATAGACACGGAACGCTTTTGTGCGTAAGAGATCCTTGAGTGAGGGATGGACAAATGACATCAAAACCTTTGGAGCATGTTGCGGATATTGAAAAGTCACTCCGCCACATTGCCGCGATCATTAAGCAAAAAGGACGAGAAATCCTTAACCAATATGCAATTACGCCGCCGCAATTTGTCGGCCTGCAATGGCTTTATGAACTAGGAGATATGACAATCGGCGAACTATCGGGCAAAATGTATCTGGCATGCAGCACGACAACGGATTTAATCGACCGCATGCAAAAAAATGAGCTTGTCGAGCGGGTCAAGGACCCGGCGGACAGACGTGTGGTCCGGATACATCTTCTGCCTGAAGGAGAACGGATTATTCAAGAGGTCATTACAAAAAGGCAGGAATATCTGCGTGATATGTTCGAAACGTTTACAGATGAAGAAATAGCCATCTTCGAAAAATCATTGATGAAACTGCAGCATGAAATGAAGAGAAAATGAGGCGATTTTGTTGGGGCAACCAATAGGAGTCATTGATTCCGGGGTTGGCGGTTTAACCGTTGCAAAGGAAATCATGAGACAGCTACCAAAAGAAAATATTATCTACGTCGGGGATACGAAACGGTGTCCATACGGGCCGCGTCCTGAAGAAGAAGTGCTTCAATATACGTGGGAGCTGACGAATTATTTACTCGAAAACCACCACATTAAAATGCTCGTGATCGCCTGCAACACAGCAACAGCGATCGCATTGGAAGACATCCAGCGAAGCGTCGGTATACCAGTGGTCGGAGTGATCCAGCCGGGTGCGAGAGCAGCGATAAAAGTGACGGAAAATCAGCATATCGGAGTCATCGGCACAGAGAATACAATTAAGAGCAATGCGTACGAAGAGGCGCTTTTGGCATTAAATTCTGACCTGAAGGTTGAGAACCTTGCCTGCCCGCTGCTTGTGCCTTTTGTAGAAAGCGGAAAGTTTCTTGACAAGACAGCAGACGAGATTGTCAAAACATCCCTGTATCCGTTAAAAGACACATCGATTGATTCACTGATTTTAGGCTGCACCCACTATCCTATTTTAAAAGAATCCATTCAGAGATATATGGGAGAGCACGTAAACATTATTTCGTCCGGCGATGAAACAGCAAGGGAAGTCAGCACGATTCTCTCATATAAAGGGCTGCTGAACCAGTCTCCGATTGTTCCGGATCATCAGTTCCTAACAACAGGAGCACGTGATCAGTTTGCGAAAATCGCAAATGACTGGTTTGGCCATGAGGTGGGCCATGTGGAATGCACTTCACTGCAAGAACCGATTAGAAAATAGCTTTGCCCCGCAACGTTATGTTGCGGGTTTTTTCTGTTTTGCCGGAATTCTTCGGTCTATTTCCTGATAAGGGCTCGTATACATAATAGTACAAACAGCCTTAGGAGGGAAAAGTATGCTGAAAAAAGGACCTGCAGTCATTGGTGCCACTTGTCTCACCTCTGCCCTGCTTTTATCCGGATGCGGTTTGTTTCAATCTGATAAGGCAGGCGAGGAAATTGATCCGCCTCAAGACGTTACATACGTGAACGATGAAGCGGGGGCCGATTCAAATACAACAGCAGCCGAAAAAACAGAAAGTGAAAAAAACGATACCGCCAAAGCGGATCAAGCCGCATCTACAATCATGAGGGAGCTTTATCTCATTGATAAAAACGGGTATGTCGTTGCGCAAACGCTGCCTCTTCCAAAAAGTGAAGGCACGGCCAAGCAGGCGCTTGAATACCTCGTTCAGGGCGGACCTGTGTCAGAAATTCTTCCGAATGGCTTCAGAGCCGTATTGCCGGCTGACACAACCGTTAACGTTGACATCAAAAAAGATGGAACTGCAATCGCCGACTTCTCTAATGAATTTAAAAATTATAAGAAAGAAGACGAACAGAAAATTGTTCAATCCGTGACGTGGACGCTTACGCAATTCAGTTCGATAGATAAAGTGAAGCTGAGAATAAACGGCCATGAATTGAAGGAGATGCCTGTAGGGGGCACGCCGATCTCAGATGATTTAAGCCGTAAAGACGGGATTAATATGGAAACATCGGGCGTAAATGATCTTACCGCAACACATCCGCTCACCGTTTATTATTTGGCGGAAAACGAAGACAGTGAGTACTATGTGCCTGTGACGAAACGGATCGACAATACTGAAAAAGATGATATTTCTGCAGCGATCAACGAATTGGCTAAAGGCCCAAGCAAAGTGAGCGGGCTGTTAACAGATTTCAGTGATGACGTAAAGCTGGTCAGTAAGCCGAAAATCAAAGACGGACGCGTGACGTTAGATTTCAATCAATCCATATTCGGCAGCGCTGATGAAAAGACAAAAATGATTTCTTCAGAAGTGCTGAACAGCATTGTGCTGACGTTAACGGAGCAGCCGAATGTAAAAAGCGTTTCCGTCAAAGTAAACGGGAAATCAGAGCTTGTAAATGAAAAAGGCGAAAAGCTCACTGAACCGGTCTCCAGACCATCTCAAGTGAATACGGGTAGTTTTTAAATTGAAATTTTTGATATACTAGAAAGAAAGAGGTTAGCGTTCCGGCTGCCTCTTTCTTTATTCAATTCCGGAACAAAAATGGTTTATGTACATACAATCGGAGGTAAAACATGAGACATGACGGAAGACAACATGATGAGCTGCGTCCAATCACATTTGATTTGGATTTTATCAGCCATCCGGAAGGTTCTGTTCTAATAACAGCGGGAAATACAAAAGTAATCTGCAACGCGTCTGTTGAGGATCGCGTGCCGCCGTTTTTGCGGGGCGGGGGAAAAGGCTGGATTACAGCTGAATACAGCATGCTGCCGCGGGCAACAAACCAAAGAACAATCAGAGAGTCTTCTAAGGGGAAAGTTACCGGCAGAACAATGGAGATCCAGCGCCTGATCGGCCGCGCGCTTCGGGCAGTCGTAGATTTAGACAAGCTCGGTGAACGTACGATTTGGATTGACTGCGATGTCATTCAGGCTGATGGCGGAACAAGAACTGCTTCTATTACAGGAGCATTTCTAGCCATGGCAATTGCGATTGGCAAGCTGCTCAAAGCGGGAACGATCAAGGCAAATCCGATTACTGATTTTCTTGCTGCGATTTCTGTCGGAATTGATAAGGAACAGGGAATTTTGTTAGATTTAAATTATGAAGAAGATTCTTCCGCTGAAGTTGATATGAATGTCATTATGACAGGCGGCGGCCGCTTTGTGGAGCTGCAGGGAACCGGGGAAGAGGCGACTTTTTCACGGGATGATCTGAACGGTCTTCTCGGTCTTGCGGAAAAAGGCATTCATGAACTGATTGACAAGCAAAAAGAAGTGCTGGGTGATTCTCTGCCAGAACTGAAATAAGTACAGAAAGGCTTGAACATCATGAAAGAAGCAATTATTGCGACACATAATCCGGGAAAAGTGAAGGAATTTAAAGAAATCCTTGAGCCAAAAGGCTATGATGTCAAATCGTTAGCTGAAATCGGATACACAGAAGAAATCGAAGAAACAGGCCATACGTTTGAAGAAAATGCTATTCTCAAAGCAGAAGCTGTTGCCAAAGCAGTGAACAAAATGGTGATTGCGGACGACTCGGGTCTGTCCATCGATAATCTTGGGGGCCGACCCGGCGTTTATTCCGCCCGCTATGCAGGGGAACAGAAAGACGATCAGGCAAATATCGATAAAGTTCTTAACGAGCTGAAAGGAATCGAAAAAGAACAGCGTACCGGCCGTTTTCGATGCGCGCTGGCTGTGAGCATCCCTGGTGAGGAAACAAAAACAGTCGAAGGCCATGTTGAGGGGTATATCGCTGAAGAGCCGAGAGGAGAATACGGTTTTGGCTATGACCCGATCTTTATCGTAAAAGATAAAGATCAGACAATGGCCGAACTGACAAGTGATGAAAAAAATAAAATCAGCCACAGGGCTGACGCGCTTAAAAAGCTGTCGAAGCTTTTAGAGGCATAAGGAGGAAGCTTGTACATGAACGTGCTGATTATCAGTGACAGCCATGGGCTTGAAGAAGAACTCCAAACCATCGCGAAACGGCATGAAGCGGAAGTTGATCTCATGATTCATTGCGGAGACTCTGAACTCGAAACCGGGCATCCGGCATTGGATCCTTATAAGGTTGTAAAAGGAAATTGCGATTTTACAGGCGATTTTAAGAACGAGCTTCTTCTGAATGCCGGTTCAAAAAAAATACTGGTCACACACGGCCACCTTCACGGTATAAAACAGACCTTGTTAAACGTATACTATCGTGCAGAGGAGCTCGGAGCGGATATGATCTGTTTCGGGCATTCGCACATCGCGGGAAGCGAAGTGCTGCGCGGAAAACTAATGATTAATCCAGGCAGCATCCGGCTTCCAAGGGTGCGCAGGACAGAAAGCTATGCTATACTGACTTTAGAAAATGACGCCGCAACAGTGCGTTTTTACGACCAAGCAGGCCATGAAATTGACGATCTGCAAAACCGTGTCCCACTATGAAAATGTCATGAGGAAGAAATTTTTCTTCCTCATGAAAAAAATTCTAAAAAACCGTTGACTTATTGCTGCATCCCATATATAATAAATCTTGTCGCTGATAGTTAAAGCGAAAAACGAAAACACAAAACGTGTCCCAGTAGCTCAGCTGGATAGAGCAACGGCCTTCTAAGCCGTCGGTCGGGAGTTCGAATCTCTCCTGGGACGTCTAAAAAAAGTCTCAAACCATGAAGTTGGTTTGAGGCTTTTTTCTTTTGAGAATTCTATATTGTTTTGAATTTGAAAACTAATCAGAAGGTATTGAAAAACTGTTGATATCAATAATTATATTGCTGAGGAGTTTTATGACAATCTTCGATGGAAACGTCAGTCAGAAGAAAAGCAGAGCGGTTTTTTTCGATTTAAGATGATGGGATTTATAAATTGGTAAAAATATTTGAAAGTTAAACTTTCGATAAGAAAAGACGATATTACAGGAGTTAGCTAATTTTATAAAAGGAGTGATATTTTTGAAAAAAGTAATTCTAT
The DNA here is from genome assembly GCF_036765095.1 of Bacillus sp. 0209A. NCBI lineage: Bacteria > Bacillati > Bacillota > Bacilli > Caryophanales > Bacillaceae > Bacillus > Bacillus sp. 0209A. The sequence goes on along the minus strand of NZ_JBAIZV010000003.1, from coordinate 773,511 downwards.
TGTTAGTGCTGACTTTTTGTGGAATCGTAAGCCCTTTTTATCAAGCGCATGCAACAGAAGAGGAAAAAGGGTGGGTGAGCAAGGCTGACTTACCTGAACCAAGAAGCCATGCGGCAACAGCTGTGGTTGGAAATGAAATTTATGTTATCGGTGGATTCGGTAAAAATAGATCAGCTACAAATACTACACTTGTATATGACTCACAGAAAGATACATGGTCAAAGAAAGCAGATATGCCAATAAACTTAGCGGGATCAGCTGTAGCTGTAGTAAAAGAAAAGATTTATGTCATGGGAGGAAATAAAACTAACACGGATTCAAATCATAATTCTTCAAAACTATTAATTTATGATACCAAAACAGATACGTGGGAAGAAGGGGGAGATGTACCAAAAAAAAGCTATTTGGGCACAGCGGTAGCCATTGATAATACCATCTATCTCATAACACAGCAGGATACATCTACACCTAGACATTTCGCTTATGACACTTTATCAAAGACATGGACAAACAAAGCGAACCAACCAACAAATGCAAGAGCTGCCGCTTCAGCTGTTGTGAACGGAAAAATTTATTACATTGGCGGCGGATCTAATGGTGGCGGAAAAAATATTTACGAATATAATCCGTCGAGTGATTCTTGGCAGAGGAAAGCGGATTTAATAAATCCTTTATGGTATACTTCCGCGGCGGTGTCGGATGGAAAAATTTATATAGTCGGAGGGTTCCTTTCTGCATCTACTACAGTTAGTAATAACGTCCAAGTGTATGATCCTGCATCTGATAAAGTAAGCATTATGGAAGAAAAAATACAGCATGCTCGCGCAGGGGCAGGGACGGTTTCAATAAATAACGAGCTTTATACTGTTGGAGGGGCGCCAAAAAGCAATACGCAAAGCAATGCCTTTAACTCTTTAGAAAAATATACAATTACAGAAACTGTGAATACTCCAAATCCAGGCGCGAATGACGGTAACAAAACAAAACCAGATGATGAAACTGTATCTGATGAGGGTGAAGCCTTCCTTGTCATCACGATGATTAACGGTCTACAAAAAGAGTATCAGCTTCCAATGAAAGAAGTGAACAGTTTCCTTAAATGGTACAAGCAGCGTGATGCTGGAGAGGGATCAGGTTTTTATGAAATTGATGAGCATGATAATAACAAAGGACCCTTTGAAAGTAAAAAGGACTATGTTGTTTTTAACAATATTTTGATGTATGAAGTGAATAAATACAAAAATTAAACGTATTTTAAAACCATTCAGTATAGTGATGGACGGTTTTTTGTATGAGTCTTTCTGAAAATTGGAGAAAAATAAATCCTTATTATGGTAGTTTTATCATTAACAGCTGAATATAAAAGGCTGCCTTGACAATATATCAAGGCAGCCTTTTACATGTACTAATTTATTTGTTATTTAACGAATCATCATCCAAGCCGTCAACTTTTCCTTCTTTATTGAGACGAGGCTCTTCTTTTTTCACGGTGTCGGAAATGTGCTCATTCTCTTCGACAGTCCGTTTTCCGACAACCACTTCATCAGTGACGACCGGTTTTTTAGTCACTTCCAGCTTTTCCTCAACGATTGGAACTCTAACCGTTTCTGAATCATTGACGGGAGAAGCGTCCGCTGTATTTTCATCCACTGGGCGGCGTTCAACATAAATTTCATCGCGTCTCACCGGGATGTCCATATCTCTTTGTTCTGTTTTCACTTCTTTTCCAATCTCTACTTCTCCAGTTTGAACGTCTTCCTTATCGACTTTCAGTTGTTCTTCCCTCAGCGGCATTGTTTTTTCTTCTTTCGTTGTATAATCCGCCATGTCGTTTGTGCTTGAAAAGCCGCCTGAAAGAGCATTGCCGTTATCAATAGGTGGATTGACTTCTGCATCTGTATCAACAGCCACAAGGAGTTTCCCATCATCCAGATCCTCTTGATAATTTTCTATTTCGCCAGTCGTAATATCCAAATCTGATAATGTCTTGCTGTGTGCGGCAGTATCATCCATTGTAAAATAATCTTTCAGCTTATCAAAAAATGATTCGGATTCATCCTCATGTGCATCGACGGCTTGATTGACCTCTGTTCCTGTCCGTGACTCAAGATAATCTGTATCTCGCCGGCTTGTCACAACCGAAATATCGTCAGAATCAAAACCTTTTGTTATTAAGCCTTCAATGGCTGCAATGGTTTCCTGCGGCGTTTCGCATACACCAACTATGCTTTTCATATTAATCTCCTCCTTTATCAATTTTGCATTTTATCGTTCATGTCGTTTTTAATTCCCGCTGAACTTTGAAATAAACAAAATTGAACGCATTGGGGAGTTTCAAGGGACAAAAAAGGATAGATAAGTCAGATCCTCCTCTGCACTTATCTATCCCAAAAAATGTTCACAGCTTCTTCGTCATAAACACACTGTTCGGATCTTCAACATAGTCGGCAAACGGTTCACAGTACTGAAAGCCGAAGTTTTCATACAATTTTCTTGCCGGCTTAAATGAAGCCATTGAACCTGTTTCTAAGCTTACCCTCTCATAACCCCGCTCTCTAGCCTTTTCTAGGATGTGTTGGAGAATTTGTTTGGCAACCCCTTTTCTTAAATGGGATGCAGACGTGCGCATTGATTTGATTTCTCCATGCCGGCTGTCCAGTTCTTTAAGCGCTCCGCAGCCGGCTAGTTCATTGCCCTCCCATGCGCTCCAAAATGTCATTTCAGGCCCTCTCAGCCTTTCTGCATCTAAGGCATGGATGCTTTCTGGCGGGGACTTGAGCGTCATGCTATGTAAATGCTCATTCACAAATGAGATCACTTCGTGTCCAGTTACATTATCTATTTTTATAAGCAATTCTATTCCTCCTCAAAAACTTGCAGGTTATCAGAACATATTTCATTTCATCATAATCATATTCCGTCTTTTTTCCAAATAGAAAGACAGAAAATCTGCCGGTATGAATCATTTTTGGAATGATTTGATTTGTGAAAGGCGTTTCAAGGCAAAAAAAAGGCCGAAAACAATATTCGGCTTTAATATCGAAACCCTCCGTGAGCGCCAGGTGCTCTGCTGAATCCGCCGGCGTGCGTCGCCGGGATACTGAAACCTACCCCGTGGCCGCTATAGCCTGCGCCTGCAAATGGCTGCCCATAAAATCCGGATGCGTATGGGAATGAGGAGTACATGGCAGAGGGGGTGCTTATCGGGCTGTACGCCTGACTGTACGGCTGTCCGTATCCATAGCCTCCAAAAGGCTGGTCGTTTTGCTGATAAAAGGAAGGAGCTGTCGGATAATATGGCTGCGGAAAGGTGGGAAAGCCCGCTGGGAACCCTTGCATGTCAGCTAATGATTTATTCATCGTATCACCTTTTCTTTACAAGATACCACCAATGTATGCCGGAGGAATAATGGAAGTGCCTATCCGATCTTTCATACATATATTCCATCAAAAACGATAGCGCGTCATATTTTATGACAGTTTTCTATCAGATTGAAAAATTCTGTTGTATTCTTATTAGATTAATAAAAAAATTATAAAAACTTTTAATAGTTACAATTCCTTATGCGCCAATAATGAAAGCGTATACAATATAGATTGATTAATCAAAATTGTCTAATAATTTTAAAAAATGCTGTTGACACTGCGTCCAAAGCGGCGTAATATGAGTTCAACAAAAGATAAACGCAAGCTTCACAAGCGAAAATGATCGCAATGTGATGCTGAAAAATGAAAAAACAAACGACCTTCTTGAACAGCTGAAAAGCTGTTTCGGAGACTGAATATGAAAAGCGCAGATGAGGATAAGTAGCCTTGATAAAGCTTTCCACAGAGAACCGGGTTAGCTGAGAACCGGCAAAGCTTTACAAGGTGAACTCGCCTCAGAGTGCCAGTCTGAAACCATAGTAGGACTTGGCCGGGTGAACTTGATTCACTCGTTATTAAAGCGGATAGAAATATCCATGAGACGGCTGATTCAATAGGCCGTAAACAAGGGTGGTACCGCGGAAAGAAGAGCCTTTTCGCCCCTTTTAGCTATCGCATCACTGCGCGGCTGATTGTGGGTGGAAAGGCTCTTTTTATTGAATAGTCAGCTATCAAACTAATAAAACGATTGATCTTTAGAGGATGAAAATCCAAAAGGAGGAACTAAAATGGGGACTAATGTACAGGTGGATTCGGCGTCTGCCAAATGTACACAGACGATGAGCGGAGCATTAATGCTGATTGAATCATTGAAAAAAGAGAAAGTAGACATGATATTCGGTTATCCGGGCGGGGCTGTGCTTCCGATCTACGATAAGCTTTACAATTCAGGGTTGGTACATATCCTTCCCCGTCACGAACAAGGTGCGATCCATGCAGCGGAAGGATACGCAAGAGTCTCCGGAAAACCGGGTGTCGTCATTGCCACGTCAGGCCCGGGAGCGACAAACCTTGTTACAGGCCTGGCGGATGCCATGATTGATTCATTGCCATTAGTCGTCTTTACAGGGCAGGTAGCCACATCCGTTATCGGGAGTGATGCATTTCAGGAAGCGGACATTTTAGGAATTACCATGCCGGTGACAAAACACAGCTATCAGGTTCGCCAGCCGGAAGATCTGCCGCGTATCATTAAAGAAGCGTTCCATATTGCAACAACTGGAAGACCCGGACCTGTATTGATTGATATTCCGAAAGATGTAGCAACAATTGAAGGAGAATTCAGCTATGATCATGAGATGAATCTCCCGGGATACCAGCCGACTATCGAGCCGAATTATTTGCAGGTCCGCAAGCTTGTGGAAGCCGTAAGCGGCGCAAAGAAACCGGTGATCCTGGCGGGGGCGGGCGTACTGCACGGAAAAGCGTCAGAAGAATTAAAAAATTATGCAGAACAGCAGCAAATCCCAGTGGCACACACCCTTTTGGGGCTCGGAGGCTTCCCGGCTGATCACCCGCTTTTCTTGGGGATGGCGGGAATGCACGGAACGTATACAGCCAATATGGCCCTTCATGATTGTGATCTTTTAATCAGTATCGGTGCCCGTTTTGATGACCGCGTCACAGGAAACCTGAAGCACTTTGCAAAAAACGCAAAGATTGCCCACATCGATATTGATCCGGCTGAAATCGGAAAAATCATGAAAACACAGATTCCTGTAGTCGGAGACAGCAAAATTGTCCTGCAGGAGCTGATCAAACAAGACGGCAGACAAAGCGATTCAGGCGAATGGAAAAAACAGCTCGCCGAATGGAAAGAAGAGTACCCGCTCTGGTATGTAGATAATGAAGAAGAAGGCTTTAAACCACAGAAATTAATTGAATATATTCATCAATTTACAAATGGCGAGGCTATAGTCGCAACGGATGTCGGCCAGCATCAAATGTGGTCAGCGCAATTCTATCCGTTCCAAAAAGCAGATAAATGGGTCACATCAGGCGGACTTGGAACGATGGGATTCGGCCTTCCGGCAGCGATTGGCGCACAGCTGGCGGATAAAGATGCTACTGTAGTGGCGGTTCTCGGGGACGGCGGTTTTCAAATGACGCTCCAAGAACTCGATGTCATTCGCGAATTGAATCTTCCGGTCAAAGTCATCATTTTAAATAACGCTTGTCTCGGAATGGTCAGACAGTGGCAGGAAATTTTCTATGAAGAACGCTATTCAGAATCTAAATTTGCTTCTCAGCCTGACTTCGTCAAATTGTCAGAAGCATACGGCATTAAAGGCATCAGAATTTCATCGGATGCGGAAGCGAAAGAAAAGCTGGAAGAGGCATTAAGATCAAAAGAGCCGGTTGTCATTGACGTGCGGGTTGCCAGAGAAGAAAAAGTATTCCCGATGGTGGCTCCGGGGAAAGGGCTGCATGAAATGGTGGGGGTGAAACCTTGAAAAGAATTATCACTTTGACTGTGGTGAATCGTTCCGGCGTATTAAACCGGATCACCGGTCTATTTACAAAAAGACATTACAACATTGAAAGTATTACAGTTGGCCACACAGAAACAACCGGCGTTTCCAGAATCACCTTTGTCGTTCACGTAGAAGGAGAAAATGATGTTGAACAGCTGACAAAACAGCTCAACAAACAGATTGATGTCCTGAAAGTCACAGACATCACGAATCAATCGATTGTCCAGAGGGAGCTGGCCTTAATCAAGGTCGTTTCCGCACCGTCAACGAGATCAGAGATTAATGGAATTATAGAACCGTTCAGAGCCTCTGTCGTTGATGTCAGCAGAGACAGCATCGTTGTTCAGGTGACAGGCGAATCTAACAAAATTGAAGCGCTTATTGAATTGTTAAAACCTTATGGCATTAAAGAAATCGCGAGAACAGGTACAACGGCTTTTGCGAGGGGAACCCAGCAGAAGGCGTCATCCAATAAAACAATATCTATTGTATAAAACATAACAAGGGAGAGATTGAAATGGTAAAAGTATATTATAACGGTGATATCAAAGAAAACGTATTGAGTGGGAGAACAGTAGCGGTTATCGGGTACGGTTCGCAGGGTCACGCGCATGCCCTGAACCTTAAAGAAAGCGGAGTTGACGTGATCGTCGGTGTTAGACAAGGGAAATCTTTCACGCAAGCTCAAGAAGACGGACATAAAGTATTTTCAGTAAAAGAAGCGGCAGCCCAAGCTGAAATCATCATGGTTCTGCTTCCGGATGAACAGCAGCAAAAAGTATACGAAGCTGAAATCAAAGATGAATTGACAGCTGGAAAATCATTGGTGTTCGCTCACGGATTTAACGTTCATTTCCATCAAATTGTTCCTCCTGCGGATGTAGATGTATTCTTGGTAGCGCCTAAAGGTCCGGGACACTTGGTAAGAAGAACATATGAGCAAGGAGCTGGCGTGCCGGCATTGTTCGCGATTTACCAAGATGTGACTGGAGAAGCAAGAGACAAAGCCCTTGCGTATGCAAAAGGAATCGGCGGCGCTAGAGCGGGCGTTTTGGAAACGACATTTAAAGAAGAAACAGAAACAGATTTGTTCGGTGAGCAAGCAGTTCTTTGCGGAGGATTAAGCGCGCTTGTAAAAGCTGGATTTGAAACATTAACTGAAGCAGGTTACCAGCCTGAACTTGCGTACTTCGAGTGTCTGCACGAGTTGAAATTAATCGTAGACCTTATGTACGAAGAAGGACTTGAAGGCATGAGATATTCAATCTCTGACACAGCACAGTGGGGAGATTTCGTATCAGGGCCGCGCGTTGTGGACGCTAAAGTAAAAGAATCTATGAAAGAAGTATTAAAAGATATCCAAAACGGGACATTCGCAAAAGAGTGGATCGTCGAAAACCAAGTAAACCGTCCTCGTTTCAACGCGATCAATGCGAGCGAAAACGAACATCAAATTGAAGTGGTGGGAAGAAAGCTTCGTGAAATGATGCCGTTTGTGAAACAAGGCAAGAAGAAGGAAGCGGTGGTCTCCGTTGCGCAAAATTAATTTTTTCGACACGACGCTTCGTGATGGTGAACAGTCCCCTGGCGTGAACTTAAATACACAGGAGAAACTTGCCATAGCAAAGCAGCTCGAAAGACTCGGGGCAGATATCATTGAAGCGGGGTTTCCCGCTTCGTCCCGAGGTGACTTTTTAGCTGTTCAGGAAATTGCAAGAACCATTAAAAATTGTTCAGTGACTGGTCTTGCCCGTTGTGTAAAAGGTGATATTGATGCTGCTTGGGAAGCGTTAAAGGACGGTGCTTACCCGAGAGTTCACGTATTTATCGCCACATCGGACATTCACTTGAAACACAAGCTGAAAATAACTCGTGAGCAAGTCATCGAAAGAGCGGTTGAAATGGTGAAATACGCAAAAGAGCGTTTTCCGGTTGTGCAATGGTCAGCTGAAGATGCCTGCCGGACTGAACTGCCGTTTTTAGCGGAAATCGTCGAGAAAGTCATTGACGCAGGCGCCAGTGTTATCAATCTTCCAGATACGGTCGGCTACCTGGCTCCAGCGGAATACGGAAATATCTTTAAATATATGAAGGAAAACGTTTCGAACATTCATCAAGCAAAGCTTTCAGCCCACTGTCATGATGATTTGGGGATGGCAGTCGCAAACTCTCTTGCTGCGATTGAAAATGGCGCTGATCAAATCGAATGCGCTGTGAATGGGATCGGTGAAAGAGCCGGAAACGCGGCATTAGAGGAGATTGCCGTTGCCCTCCATGTCAGAAAAGATTTCTATCAAGTTGAAACAGGCATTACATTGAACGAGATTAAGCGAACAAGCGATTTAGTAAGCAAGCTGACAGGTATGGCTGTTCCGCGCAATAAAGCGGTTGTGGGCGATAATGCATTTGCTCATGAATCAGGCATCCATCAGGACGGCTTCTTAAAAGAAAAATCGACTTATGAAATTATTTCACCGGAGCTTGTCGGTGTAACAGCTGATGCGCTTGTCCTGGGTAAACATTCCGGACGCCACGCATTTAAAGACCGGCTGACTGCTTTAGGATTCCAATTTGATAGTGAAGAGATTAATAAATTCTTTGCGATGTTCAAAGAGTTGACTGAGAAGAAAAAAGAAATCACTGATGAGGATCTTGTTTCTCTTATTTTAGAAGAAAAAGTAACAGACCGCAAGATTGGGTATGAATTTCTTTCCTTACAAGTGCATTACGGAACAAGCCAGGTGCCTACGGCTACACTTTCTTTGAAAAATCAAGAAAACGCAGAGCTTATTCAGGAAGCGGCAACTGGAGCAGGAAGCGTGGAAGCGATCTACAACACGCTTGAGCGCTGCATCGATAAAGACGTGGAGCTCTTGGACTACCGCATTCAGTCCAATCGAAAAGGCGAAGACGCATTTGCCCAGGTGTATGTAAGAGTTTTATTGAACGGAAAAGAATCAGCAGGGCGGGGCATAGCGCAAGACGTATTAGAAGCTTCAGCGAAAGCCTATTTGAACGCAGTCAACCGTCAATTGGTTTTCCAGTCGAATATGAGCGGACTTAAAAACCATACAGCTGTCGGGTCATAAAAGAAAGGAGAACGGTTAACTTGAAGAAACGTATTGCTCTATTGCCCGGAGACGGGATCGGCCCTGAGGTATTAGAATCAGCGACAGACGTACTGAAAAGTGTTGCCGAACGCTTTAAACATGATTTTGAATTTGAATATGGCCTGATCGGAGGGGCGGCGATTGATGAACATAACAACCCCCTCCCGGAGGAAACCGTTTCGGCTTGTAAAAATGCGGACGCTATATTGCTTGGCGCTGTGGGCGGACCGAAATGGGATCAAAATCCTTCGGAGCTGAGACCGGAAAAAGGGCTGCTCAGCATCAGAAAACAGCTAGATTTGTTTGCGAATTTGCGGCCTGTGAAGGTGTTCGAAAGCCTTTCTGACGCTTCACCTTTGAAAAAAGAATATATTGATAACGTTGATTTCGTTATCGTCCGTGAGCTGACAGGCGGCTTGTATTTCGGCCAGCCGAGCAAACGCTATGTAAACACTGAAGGTGAGCAGGAAGCTGTAGACACACTGTTTTATAAGCGGACGGAAATTGAGCGCGTGATCAGAGAGGGCTTTAAAATGGCGGCGGCCAGAAAAGGCAAAGTGACCTCTGTTGATAAAGCGAACGTTCTTGAATCAAGCAGGCTGTGGCGTGAAGTGGCAGAGGACGTTGCAAAAGACTTTCCTGATGTGAAGCTGGAGCACATGCTTGTGGATAACGCGGCCATGCAGCTGATTTATGCACCGAATCAATTTGATGTCGTGGTGACTGAAAACATGTTCGGCGATATTTTAAGCGATGAAGCGTCCATGCTTACAGGCTCACTCGGAATGCTCCCGTCAGCCAGCCTGTCAAGTTCAGGTCTTCATCTGTTTGAGCCTGTTCATGGTTCCGCGCCTGACATAGCCGGTAAAGGGATGGCAAATCCGTTCGCGGCCATATTGTCAGCGGCAATGCTTTTGAGGACATCTTTCGGGCTTGAAGAGGAAGCGAAAGCTGTAGAAGATGCGGTTAATAAAGTCTTGGCTTCCGGAAAAAGAACAAGAGACTTGGCACGAGGCGAAGAGTTCAGCAGCACTCAGGCCATTACAAAGGAAGTTAAGACATTAATTATGAGTGAAAATACAATTTCTAATGTGTGACAGCTTACGTTAAGCGGTCTTAGTTCATAGGTAGAGGGAGGAAATAAAAGATGATGCCTCGAACAATCATCGAAAAGATTTGGGATCAGCATATTGTCAAACATGGTGAGGGGAAACCTGATCTTCTCTATATTGATTTGCATCTTATTCATGAGGTGACGTCTCCTCAGGCATTTGAAGGGTTGAGACAAAAGGGAAGAAAGGTCAGAAGACCCGAAAACACATTTGCGACAATGGACCACAACATTCCGACCGTCAATCGTTTTGAGATAAAGGATGAAGTGGCGAAACGCCAAGTGACGGCGCTTGAACGAAACTGTGAAGAATTTGGCGTGCGCCTTGCCGATCTTCACAGTGTGGATCAAGGGATTGTCCATGTCGTCGGTCCTGAACTGGGCTTAACGCTTCCGGGGAAAACGATCGTATGCGGCGACAGCCATACATCAACCCATGGCGCATTCGGCGCCCTTGCATTCGGGATCGGGACAAGTGAAGTTGAGCATGTCCTTTCCACACAGACACTTTGGCAGCAGCGTCCGAAAACACTTGAAGTGCGCGTAGACGGAACGCTTCAAAAAGGGGTAACGGCAAAGGATGTCATTCTTGCTGTCATTGGTAAATACGGGGTGAAATTCGGCACTGGCTACGTCATTGAATACACTGGGGAAGTATTCAGAAATATGACGATGGATGAACGAATGACCGTGTGTAACATGTCAATTGAAGCAGGGGCAAGAGCAGGGTTGATTGCACCTGACGAAGTGACATTCGAATATTGCCAAAACCGCAAATACACGCCAAAAGGCGAAGAATTTGACAAGGCCGTAGAGGAATGGAAGGCGCTGCGCACAGATTCTGGCGCTGTTTACGATAAATCTATCGTCTTTGACGGCAACGAAATTTCTCCTATGGTGACATGGGGCATCAACCCGGGAATGGTTCTTCCTGTCGATTCTGAAGTTCCTGCGCCGGAAAGCTTTTCCGCAGAAGATGACAAAAAAGAAGCGATTCGTGCTTATGAATATATGGGGCTGACCCCCCATCAGAATATTGAAGACATCAAAGTGGATCACGTATTTATCGGTTCCTGCACAAATTCCCGCATGACTGACCTTCGCCAGGCTGCTGATATGATCAAAGGGAAGAAGGTAGCTGACAGCGTAAGAGCCATCGTTGTTCCCGGATCTCAAAGCGTAAAGCTTCAGGCTGAAAAAGAAGGGCTTGACCAGATTTTCTTGGAAGCTGGATTTGAATGGAGAGAGTCAGGCTGCAGTATGTGTTTAAGCATGAATAATGACGTTGTTCCTGAGGGAGAGCGCTGTGCGTCAACCTCTAACCGCAACTTCGAGGGCAGACAAGGAAAAGGTGCAAGAACACATCTCGTCAGCCCGGCAATGGCTGCGATGGCTGCCATTCACGGACACTTCGTTGATGTCAGAAAGTTTTATCAGGAAAAAACAGTTGTGTAAGGAGTGCGCGAGATGGAACCTTTGAAAACACATACGGGGAAAGCGGCCGTATTAAATCGAATCAATGTTGACACAGACCAGATTATTCCTAAGCAATTTTTGAAGAGAATTGAAAGAACAGGCTACGGCCGATTTGCATTCTTTGATTGGAGATATGATGCGAAAGGTGAACCGAACCCTGAATTTGAATTAAACCAGCCTGCTTATCAAGGGGCTTCCATTTTAATAGCAGGAGAAAACTTCGGGTGCGGTTCATCACGTGAACACGCTCCATGGGCGCTTGATGACTATGGGTTTAAAATCATTATCGCGCCGTCATTTGCTGATATTTTCCACCAGAACTGCTTTAAAAACGGTATGCTGCCGATTCGTATGCCATATGACAATTGGAGAACGCTTGTCGGTCAGTATGAAAACCAGTCATTGCAAATGACTGTTGACCTTGAAAATCAGCTTATTCGTGATAGTGAAGGCAATCAAATTTCATTCGAAGTTGATCCGCATTGGAAAGAGATGCTCATCAACGGCTATGATGAAATTTCATTAACGCTTTTGCTGGAAGATGAAATCAAGCAGTTTGAATCACAAAGAAGCTCTTGGCTTCAAGCCTGAAAAAGCTGCCGGCATTTGTCCGGCGGCTTTTTTAGCCTGGCGAAACCTTTCATTCCTTGTTTTTGTTCGCAGGTGTTGATACACTTGAACAAAATAAATGCCTGAAAGGAATATAGGTATGACGCATGACAAGAAAAACGCAAAAATTATTCCTTTTCCTCATCTGAAAGACCGTCTTGTGGAAAAAGGGATGTCATCACTGAAGGAAAAAAAGTATCAAGAAGCGCTTGATCTGTTTTCAGAAGCGATGAAATATGATGATACTGAATCCGATCTTCACTTAGGGATGGCCATCTGCTTTTTAGAGCTGGGCGAATTGGAAGAGGCAGAAAGCGTATGCGAGAAGATGCTAAAAGAAGGTTACGGCCATTATTTTACGGTTTTACAGGTGTACATGACCATCTTAATTCAGCTCAAAAAATACGAAGAAGTCAAAAGCACGATTGAAGCTGTTTTGGAAGAAAACCAGCTGCCTGCGGAAAGTGCCGAACAATTTTATAAGCTGCTTGATTTCAGCCGTAAAATGACCGATCCGGAACGTGAAGACGAGGCTTGGGCCGAGGAATATGAGGATACAATTGACACGGAGAAAGTGCTGGCAAGCCCTGAGGAGCAAATGAATTTAATTCATTCTTTAAAAGACCGGAATGTAGCGAAGTATACAGGTCTGCTCAAAACAATCCTTCAAGACCCCTCAGCTCACCCGAATATCAAAACGATGATCGTCATGCTGTTGGCTGAGCATGAGTATAGCAAACCCGTGCACATTACTAAATTTGGCGAGTCGCTGACAATTGAACCGTCTGAGATTGTCCCGCCTGATGCCGCACCGATTTTACACCGTGTTCTTCGGGTGCTGGATGAGACACTTGGAAATGAAAATCCAACCTTATATGCGGCAGTTGAAGAACTGTGGAGAAGACATTTATATGTTTTATATCCGTTCCAGCCGAAATTGCTTTCGGCAGACCTTTGGGCGGCTGCCCTGCATAAAGTCGGTTACGAGATGCATGGGATTGAAATTGAAAGAGAAGAACTTCATATGATGTATGAGTTTACCGACAGAGAACTCGATGAAGCGTGCACGATGATAAAAGATATTGAAGAAATTTCTTATTTGTAAATCGCGCCATATAGTTGAAAGCGGTATGTGTTATGTTATAATATAATGGTTGTATTTGTGTATAACGGGTTATAAGAAATACGGTTGGACAGGCTTTGAGTTCATTATTAACATCTATACATAATGATTCTGATCTTTGGCAGCTTTGTTTTTGTTGGACGAAGCCGAATGATTGCTTTAGAATGGAAGACCGACACAACCTGAATAGATTTTTGGAGGGAAACACATGTCTGTAAAATGGGAAAAACAAGAAGGCAACGAAGGCGTTTTAACGGTTGAAGTTGATGCTGAAACGTTTAAAACAGCACTTGATGATGCATTTAAAAAAGTAGTAAAACAAGTTTCAATTCCTGGATTCCGTAAAGGAAAAATTCCTCGCGGATTATTCGAACAGCGCTTTGGCGTAGAAGCTCTTTACCAAGATGCTTTGGATATTCTTCTTCCTGTAGAATACCCTAAAGCGGTTGAAGAAGCTGGAATCGAGCCTGTAGACCGTCCTGAAATCGATGTTGAAAAAATCGAAAAAGGCGAAAGCTTAATCTTCACAGCGAAAGTAACAGTGAAACCTGAAGTGAAGCTTGGCGAATACAAAGGCTTAGGCGTTGAAAAAGACGATGCAACTGTAACTGATGAAGATGTTCAAAATGAACTAAAAGCGCTTCAAGAGCGTCAAGCGGAGCTTGTTGTAAAAGAAGAAGGCGCTGTTGAAGAAGGAAACACAGTTGTTCTTGATTTCGAAGGTTTCGTTGACGGCGAAGCGTTCGAAGGTGGAAAAGCAGAAAACTACTCTCTTGAAGTAGGTTCTGGTTCATTCATCCCTGGCTTCGAAGAGCAGGTAGTCGGCCTTGAAGCAGGCGCTGAGAAGGATGTTGAAGTGACATTCCCTGAAGAGTATCACGCTGAAGAGCTTGCTGGCAAACCAGCTGTGTTCAAAGTGAAAATTCACGAAATCAAAGCGAAAGAGCTTCCTGAGCTTGACGATGAATTCGCAAAAGATATCGATGAAGAAGTGGAAACACTTGCTGAATTAACTGAAAAAACAAAGAAACGTTTAGAAGAAGCGAAAGAAAACGAAGCTGACGCTAAATTGCGTGAAGAGCTTGTTCTGAAAGCTTCTGAGAATGCTGAAATCGATGTACCGCAAGCAATGGTCGACACTGAGCTTGACCGCATGCTGAAGGAATTTGAACAGCGTCTGCAAATGCAAGGCATGAACCTTGAGCTTTACACTCAATTCTCTGGCCAAGATGAAGCTGCGTTAAAAGAGCAAATGAAAGAAGATGCTGAAAAACGCGTTAAATCTAACCTGACTCTTGAGGGGATTGCGAAAGCGGAAAACCTTGAAGTATCAGATGAGGAAGTTGATGCTGAGCTTTCTAAAATGGCTGAAGCATACAACATGCCTGTTGAAAATATTAAACAAGCCATCGGTTCTACTGACGCGATGAAAGAAGATTTAAAAGTTCGCAAAGCAATTGATTTTCTTGTAGAAAACCGTTAATATGGTGCATAATAATAGTAATAATAAAACAGGGCGCGAATCATTCGTGCCTTGTTTTGTACAATTATGATATATCTCTTTTTCTTGGGGCAAGATAGTTAATGCAGGGCTGTTTTTTGTCATACATATAGAATGTGCAAGTCAGAAACACATTGTTACCGTCTTTTTGGAAAGTATGGTAAAATGCAATACATACTCGTTCGTTTCAAGAATCATTTTCTTTTGCTCTGCCGGTAAAAGAAAAAGTGAGACAAGATTAAGGGGTGAAAGAATGTTTAAATTTAACGAGGAAAAAGGACAATTAAAATGCTCGTTTTGTGGAAAAACACAAGATCAGGTTCGTAAGCTTGTAGCCGGACCTGGTGTATATATATGTGACGAATGTATCGAACTCTGCACTGAAATTGTGGAGGAAGAACTCGGAACTGAAGAAGAAGTAGAATTTAAAGACGTACCGAAGCCTCAGGAAATTCGCGAAATTCTGAATGAATATGTCATCGGACAGGATCAAGCGAAGAAATCACTCGCTGTTGCTGTGTATAACCACTATAAGCGCATTAACTCCAACAGTAAAGTTGATGATGTTGAGCTTTCAAAAAGTAATATTTCATTAATCGGTCCTACAGGAAGCGGTAAAACCCTTCTGGCGCAAACATTGGCCCGCATTTTAAATGTGCCGTTTGCGATTGCGGACGCTACGTCTTTGACTGAAGCTGGATATGTGGGTGAAGATGTAGAGAATATTCTCTTGAAGCTCATCCAAGCTGCTGATTATGATGTAGAAAAAGCCGAAAAGGGCATTATTTATATTGATGAAATCGATAAAGTGGCAAGAAAATCAGAAAACCCGTCTATTACACGTGACGTGTCAGGTGAAGGAGTACAGCAGGCATTGCTTAAAATTCTTGAGGGTACAGTGGCAAGCGTGCCGCCTCAAGGAGGACGTAAGCACCCTCATCAAGAATTCATTCAAATTGACACAACAAACATTTTGTTCATTTGCGGCGGTGCTTTCGATGGTATCGAGCAAATCATCAAACGCCGTTTAGGTCAAAAAGTGATTGGATTCGGTGGGGACAATAAAGCTGCTGATCTTGAGAAAGAAGATCTTCTTTCAAAAGTGCTTCCTGAAGACTTGCTCCGCTTCGGGTTAATTCCTGAATTTATCGGACGTCTTCCGGTTATTGCGAGCCTTGAAAAGCTTGACGAAGAAGCATTGGTTGCGATTTTAACAAAACCGAAAAATGCTCTTGTTAAGCAATTCAAGAAAATGCTTGAGCTTGACAATGTTGAGCTTGAGTTTGAAGAAGGAGCGCTTTCTGAAATTGCTAAAAAAGCAATTGAACGTAAGACTGGAGCGCGCGGACTCCGTTCTATCATTGAGGGCATCATGCTTGATGTGATGTTTGATCTGCCTTCTCGTGATGACATTGAAAAATGTGTGATTACCGGGGCAACTGTGACACACGGAGAGCTTCCCCGCCTCTTATTAAAAGACGGCACTGAGGTAAGCCAAGATAAAACATCTGCATAAAGATAAGCACAAACCTCCTGAGTGGTGACATTCAGGAGGTTTTTTGTCGTGCAAACTCTTCCGGAAAAACGTTTATTCCCGTCTTCTGTGGGAGATACTAGCATTCAGAGGAATGAATTGGATACATAAATTGTTTTTCAGGAGGGACCATCATGAGTTGGACAGGGATCGCGTTATTTATTCAGCTGTTTTTTGGGATCATCATCGGTTTGTATTTTTGGAATTTGCTTAAAAATCAAAGGACACAAAAGGTCACGATAGATAAGGAATCGAAGAAGGAAATGGAGCAGCTTCGGAAAATGCGTGCCATCAGCTTGTCCGAGCCATTATCTGAAAAGGTCCGCCCCAAAAGCTTTCAAGATATCGTTGGGCAGGAAGACGGCATTAAAGCATTAAAGGCCGCTTTGTGCGGGCCCAATCCTCAGCATGTCATTGTCTATGGGCCTCCGGGCGTCGGAAAAACAGCTGCTGCACGGCTTGTGTTAGAAGAAGCGAAAAAACATAAACAATCGCCGTTTAAAGAGCAGGCTGTATTTGTGGAACTCGATGCGACAACAGCTCGTTTTGATGAAAGAGGAATTGCCGATCCGCTCATCGGCTCTGTCCATGATCCCATATACCAAGGGGCAGGAGCGATGGGACAGGCGGGAATTCCGCAGCCGAAGCAGGGTGCTGTTACCCATGCCCATGGCGGTGTGCTGTTTATTGATGAAATAGGTGAGTTGCATCCTATTCAAATGAATAAAATGCTGAAGGTGCTTGAGGACAGAAAAGTCTTTTTAGACAGCGCGTATTACAGCGAGGAAAACACACAAATCCCGAATCATATTCACGACATTTTTCAAAATGGGCTGCCGGCTGATTTTCGCCTGATTGGCGCAACGACAAGAATGCCGAACGAAATTCCGCCAGCTATCCGATCCCGCTGTTTAGAGGTATTTTTCCGTGAGCTTGAAAAGGATGAATTGAAAACAGTTGCCAAAACGGCAGCGGATAAAATTGAAAAAAACATTTCTGCTGAAGGTTTGGATCTGCTGACCAGCTTTACGCGAAACGGGCGGGAAGCCGTTAACATGATTCAAATCGCGGCGGGAATGGCGGTAACGGAGAATCGGAAAGACATTACGATTGAGGATATTGAATGGGTCATTCATTCCAGCCAGCTTATTCCGAAGCACGAACAGAAAATCGGCGCTGAACCGCAAGTCGGCATCGTAAATGGGCTTGCAGTATACGGACCTAATAGCGGATCGCTGCTGGAAATCGAAGTGAGTGTAAGCCCGGCTCAGGACAAAGGATCCATTAATATCACAGGAATAGCTGAAGAAGAGAGTATCGGCAGCCAATCAAAATCAATCCGGCGAAAAAGCATGGCAAAGGGGTCGGTTGAAAACGTGTTAACCGTCCTCCGGACAATGGGAATGAAGCCGTCTGATTATGATATACACGTTAATTTCCCAGGAGGGATTCCGATTGACGGGCCGTCGGCAGGCATCGCCATGGCAGCGGGAATTTTCTCGGCGATTCACAAAATCCCAATTGACAATACTGTTGCCATGACGGGCGAAATCAGCCTGAATGGTCTTGTAAAACCCATTGGGGGCGTGATTCCGAAAATAAAAGCAGCTAAGCAATCCGGTGCGAAAAAAGTGATCATCCCGTATGAAAATCAGCAGACGATCCTAAAGCAGATTGACGGAATCACAATTATTGCAGTGAAGACGTTCCAGGAAGTGCTTGATGAAATTTTAGTGAATCCGCCAACAGAACAAAAACCGTTTAATATGCAAATCAATAAAGAATCCGTCTGACCCTATTTTTAAAATAGGGTTTTTTCTATGAAGGACATCTTTTCCTTTTTCATATCGGAAAGAAAGGGTATACTACGAGGAGACTGTATTATAGAAAATAGAATCATGCCGTTTATTGTACAAGGATGAAAAAGTTGTATTATAATGGTTCATACTAAAGTCACGGAGGTGTCAGTCATATGGCAGAAGAATTAAAACGCAGCATCCCGCTCCTCCCTTTAAGAGGTTTATTAGTGTACCCGACGATGGTTTTACACTTAGATGTAGGACGTGACAAGTCGGTTCAAGCCCTTGAACAGGCAATGATGCATGATCATATGATATTTTTAGCCACTCAGCAGGATATTTCGATAGACGAACCGGGTGAAGACGAGATTTTCACTGTCGGCACCTATACAAAAATTAAGCAAATGCTGAAGCTTCCGAACGGTACGATTCGTGTGTTGGTTGAGGGCCTCAAACGCGCTCAAATCGTCAAATACAATGAGTATGAGGATTACACGTCGGTCGACATTCAGCTGATTCATGAAGATGAATCAAAAGATACAGAAGACGAAGCATTGATGCGGACTTTGTTAGACCACTTTGATCAGTACATAAAAATTTCTAAAAAAATCTCTGCCGAAACATACGCCGCGGTTACAGATATCGAAGAGCCAGGGAGAATGGCAGACATCGTTGCTTCTCACCTGCCCCTTAAACTAAAGGATAAGCAGGATATTTTAGAAACGTCTGACGTCAAAGACAGACTGAACAAGGTTATTGATTTTATTAATAATGAAAAAGAAGTGCTGGAGATCGAGAAAAAAATCGGCCAGCGCGTTAAACGTTCGATGGAGCGTACGCAAAAGGAATACTACTTGCGTGAGCAAATGAAAGCAATCCAAAAAGAGCTTGGCGATAAAGAAGGCAAAACAGGCGAAGTACAAACGCTGACGGAAAAAATCGAAGAAGCTGGCATGCCTGACCATGTGAAGGAAACCGCGCTAAAGGAATTGAACAGATACGAAAAAATTCCGTCAAGTTCCGCGGAAAGCTCTGTGATCCGCAATTATATCGACTGGCTGATCGCTCTCCCGTGGACGGATGAGACAGATGATAAGCTTGATCTGAAAGAGGCAGGGCGCCTCTTGGACGAAGAGCATCACGGACTAGAAAAAGTGAAAGAGCGTATCTTAGAATATTTGGCTGTCCAGAAGCTGACAAAATCCCTAAAAGGCCCGATTCTCTGCTTGGCAGGACCTCCAGGTGTCGGGAAAACGTCCTTAGCGAAATCCATTGCAAAAAGCTTGGAGCGGAAATTTGTCAGAGTTTCACTCGGCGGAGTGCGTGACGAATCAGAGATCCGCGGACACAGACGAACTTATGTCGGAGCAATGCCTGGACGCATTATTCAAGGAATGAAAAAAGCAGGCAAGCTGAATCCGGTCTTCTTATTAGACGAGATTGACAAAATGTCATCTGATTTCAGAGGCGACCCGTCATCTGCTATGCTTGAAGTGCTTGATCCAGAGCAAAACAGCACCTTCAGTGATCACTATATTGAAGAAACCTTTGATTTATCAAAAGTGCTGTTTATCGCAACGGCAAACAATTTGGCGACGATTCCGGGTCCGCTCAGAGACAGAATGGAAATTATTAATATTGCAGGTTACACAGAAGTAGAAAAACTCGAAATCGTGAAAGACCACCTGCTTCCGAAGCAGATCAAGGAACACGGGCTTAAGAAAAGCAACCTGCAGCTACGTGATCAGGCGATTCTCGATATCATCCGCTACTATACGAGAGAAGCGGGTGTGAGAAGCCTTGAACGCCAGCTTGCCGCGATTTGCCGTAAGGCCGCAAGAACCATTGTTGCTGAAGAGCGAAAACGGATTACGGTTACTGAGAAGAACCTTCAGGACTTTATCGGAAAGCGCATTTTCAGATATGGACAAGCTGAAACAGAAGATCAAATAGGTGTAGTTACAGGGCTTGCTTATACAACCGTCGGCGGAGATACGCTGTCGATTGAAGTATCGCTCTCTCCGGGTAAAGGGAAATTGATCCTGACAGGAAAGCTCGGAGATGTCATGAGAGAGTCAGCTCAGGCTGCATTCAGCTATGTGCGTTCAAAAACAGAAGAACTTGGCATTGAACCTGACTTTCATGAGAAGTATGATATTCATATACATGTACCTGAGGGTGCGGTGCCTAAAGATGGTCCGTCAGCCGGGATTACGATGGCGACAGCTCTTGTTTCTGCTTTAACTGGACGGGCAGTTTCACGTGAAGTCGGCATGACTGGGGAAATCACGCTTCGCGGACGCGTGCTTCCAATCGGCGGATTAAAGGAAAAAGCGCTCGGCGCGCATAGAGCGGGATTAACGACCATTATTGCGCCTAAAGAGAATGAAAAAGATATAGAGGATATTCCGGAAAGCGTCAGAGAGGGCCTGACATTTATATTGGCGTCCCACTTAGACGAAGTTTTGGAACATGCCTTAGTAGGAGAGAAGAAATGAAAGTCACAAAGTCAGAAATCGTGATCAGTGCGGTTAAGCCGGAACAGTACCCTGGAGGGGGACTTCCGGAAATTGCACTGGCCGGAAGATCGAACGTGGGAAAATCGTCATTTATCAATTCGTTAATCAATCGCAAAAATCTTGCGAGAACATCATCAAAACCGGGAAAAACACAAACGTTGAATTTTTATATTATCAATGATGTTTTGCATTTTGTGGATGTACCGGGTTACGGTTTTGCCAAAGTGTCAAAGTCTGAGCGTGAAGCTTGGGGCAGAATGATTGAAACTTATATTACGTCACGCGAGGAATTGAAAGCAGTGGTGCAGATCGTTGATTTGCGGCATGCGCCGTCTAATGATGATGTGCAGATGTATGAATTCTTAAAGTATTATGGCATCCCTGTTATTATTATCGCTACAAAGGCGGATAAGATTCCGAAAGGAAAATGGGACAAACACGCAAAAGTTGTCCGCCAGACATTAAATATTGATCCCGAAGATGAGCTGATTCTCTACTCCTCAGAAACGAAAAAGGGGAAAGACGAGGCTTGGGGAGCGATCAAAAAAATGATAAACCGGTAGAGAGTTTTCTCTGCCGGTTTTTTGTTTTATCGCATAGATTTTTTTCGTTTTATCAATAATAACAATAAACTGATTCCAATAAAGACAAACGGCCAATACTCTTTCAGAAGCGCTGTCGGAATATGCGCAGACTCAAGCCACGCCATAATGTGTTTGAAAAAGTACAAAAACAGGGAAAAACAAATCATTGATACAGCTTCATATACATATTCTTTTTTCTGAACGGCTGAAACGAAGAGCGAGAAGCCGATCATAAATAGAAGCATTTCAAAATCATCCGGCCACCATACCCATTTCGGCTTGGCGAAAAAGTGCAAACCGATCCCCAAAAGAAGCAAACCGATAAAAAAATGGGGTGTAACGGCTTCTTTTTTTCCTTGATATATAAAGGCTGCGCCTAACAGCATGAGGAGAACAGGCCATTGATCCTGCCCTGAAAACAGTTCGGCTTGGCCGCTTTCAAGCCATGCATATACAGAAGCGGCAAGCAGCAGACAAGGGAATAAAATTGATTTTTGTTTCATGCATATCACCTTCTTATTTTTAGAGCTGATGTGTAGTAAATTTCTGCTGTTTTTGGTATTGTCAATAGGAATGCTTATTGCACGTGAAGCTTTTTCTAATATAGCATAAGAATTTTAAAATCTGTTCACATTTTGCGAAAGAAACTATGTTATAATTATTATAAATAATGAATTCTATGTTAGAATGATTATAAATAAAGATTGGGTGTTGGGGGTGTAATTAAGCTATGCATATACTTGTTGTGGGAGTAGATTATAAATCCGCCCCTATTGAGATACGTGAAAAAGTAAGCTTTCAGCAGGAAGAGCTGGCAGAAGCGATGGTGCAGCTGAAAGCGGAGAAAAGCATTCTTGAAAACATCATTGTCTCAACCTGCAACCGCACTGAAATTTATGCGGTCGTCGACCAGCTCCATACCGGCCGTTATTATATAAAGAAGTTTTTAGCTGACTGGTTTCAATTAAGCAAAGAAGACCTTTCACCGTTTTTAAGGTTTTACGAAAGCGATGCGGCTGTTGAGCATTTGTTCCGTGTAGTCTGCGGATTGGATTCTATGGTTATCGGTGAAACGCAAATTCTCGGCCAGGTGCGCGACAGCTTTAAAACAGCTCAGCAAGAAAAAACGATCGGCACGATTTTTAATGAGTTGTTTAAGCAGGCGGTTACAGTAGGTAAACGGACTCACGCCGAAACAGACATTGGCTCTAATGCAGTGTCTGTTAGCTATGCGGCCGTTGAGCTTGCGAAAAAAATCTTCGGAAACCTTTCAAGCAGGCACATATTGATTCTTGGTGCAGGAAAAATGGGCGAGCTTGCTGCGGAAAACTTGCACGGACAGGGAATTGGCAAGGTAACTGTCATTAACCGAACGTACTTGAAAGCAAAGGAGCTTGCAGACCGTTTCTCTGGTGAGGCGAGAAGCTTAAATCAGCTTGAAAGCGCGCTGGCGGAGGCCGATATTTTAATCAGTTCAACCGGTGCAAGTGATTTTGTCGTGTCCAAAGAGATGATGGAAAATGCGAATAAGTTTCGTAAGGGGCGTCCGCTGTTTATGGTGGACATTGCCGTTCCTAGAGATCTTGATCCGGCGCTGAATGATCTAGAAGGTGTTTTCCTTTATGATATCGACGATCTGGAAGGCATTGTAGAGGCGAACATGAAAGAGCGCAGAGAAACCGCTGAAAAAGTTGAACTGTTAATTGAAGAAACCATTGTAGAGTTTAAACAATGGCTGAATACACTTGGTGTCGTTCCGGTTATTTCCGCATTGCGCGAAAAGGCGCTTGCCATCCAGTCAGAAACGATGGACAGCATCGAGCGGAAGCTGCCTCACTTGAGTACGAGAGAGAAAAAACTGTTGAACAAACATACCAAAAGTATCATTAACCAAATGCTCCGAGATCCGATCTTAAAGGTGAAAGAGCTTGCGGCAGATGCTGATTCTGAAGAAAAGCTGGCCTTGTTTATGCAGATTTTTGACATTGAGGAAGCTGCGGGCCGTCAAATGCTGAATACTGTTGAAAGCAGCCAAAAGGTCCATTCTTTTAAAAAGGCTGAATCAAAAGCGGGCTTTGCCCCACTTGTAAGTGAGTGAAAGCTGAATGATTGATACTGCAATGGCAAGACTTAATGAGGGGACAATCGTCATTTACGCATTAAGTGTACTCTTTTATTTTATAGATTTTCTTCAACACAACCGGAAGGCTGGAAAAATGGCCTTCTGGTTGCTTTCTATTGTCTGGACTCTGCAAACTGTGTATTTGGCCTACTTTATGTGGGTGACGGGGCGGTTTCCGGTATTAAATGTGACGGAGGCGCTTTATTTTTATGCCTGGGTTCTTGTCACGCTGTCACTTGTACTGACAAAGCTTTTACGAGTTGACTTTATTGTGTTTTTCACAAATGTAATAGGATTTTCTATGATCGCCATTCACACATTTTCACCGACAGAGCAGCAGTCAGCCGCTTTTTCCGGGCAGCTTGTATCCGAGCTATTGGTGATTCATATTACAATGGCGATTCTTTCATACGGCGCTTTTTCCCTTTCGTTCGTTTTTTCAGTGTTATATCTGTTTCAATATCGTCTGCTGAAAAAGAAAAAATGGGGGAAATGGCTGTTGAGAATAGAAGATTTGTCTAAGCTTGATTATATGGCGTATGTTCTGAATGTCATCGGGGTCCCGATGCTGTTGCTGAGTTTGATTCTCGGCGTCATTTGGGCGTATGTCTCACTAGAAACGCTGTATTGGTTCGACGCCAAAGTACTTGGTTCGTTTGTCGTCCTGCTGCTGTACAGCTATTATCTTTATATCAGGCTGATTAAAGAGCTGCAAGGAAAGGTCGCTGCACTGTGGAATACGGCTTGTTTTCTTGTGCTGATGATCAATTATTTCCTGCTTGGAAGCCTGTCGCAATTCCATTGGTTCAGTTAAATGATGTCCCAAGCAGATTCGGGAGGAAAGAAAAATATGAGAACGATTAAAGTAGGTTCCAGACGGAGCAAACTCGCTATGACTCAAACCAAATGGGTCATTCAAAAACTGAAGGAAATCAATCCTTCATTTGCTTTTGAAATTAAAGAAATTGTGACAAAGGGCGACCGAATCGTCGATGTTACACTATCAAAAGTGGGCGGAAAAGGGCTGTTTGTCAAAGAGATTGAACAAGCGCTTTTAAACGAAGAGATTGATATGGCGGTACACAGCATGAAGGACATGCCTGCTGTTTTGCCTGAAGGCCTTGTGATCGGCTGTATTCCTGAACGAGAAGACCCTCGTGATGCCCTTATTTCAAAGAATCGCGTAAAGCTTTCAGAAATGAAGGAAGGCGCTGTCATCGGCACGAGCAGTTTAAGAAGAAGCGCGCAGCTTTTGATTGAGCGTCCTGACATTACAATTAAATGGATTAGAGGTAATATAGATACGAGACTTCAAAAGCTGGAAACTGAGGATTATGATGCGATTATATTAGCCGCTGCCGGACTTTCCAGAATGGGCTGGAAGCAAGATGTTGTAACCGAATTCCTCGAGCCTGGACGCTGCTTGCCTGCAGTGGGCCAGGGGGCACTGGCGATTGAGTGCCGAGAAACGGATGACGAACTATTGGCATTGTTTTCACAGTTTACAGATGAATATACAAAACGGACTGTGTTGGCGGAACGTGCTTATTTAAACGCGTTGGAGGGCGGCTGCCAGGTTCCGATCGCAGGCTACTCCGTCTTAAACGAGCAGGATGAAATTGAATTGACAGGTCTTGTTGCTTCTCCGGACGGCAAAATCATTTATAAAGAAACCGTTACAGGAAACGATCCGGAAGAAGTCGGAAAACGCTGTGCCGCTCTTATGGCTGCCAAAGGAGCCAAAGAATTAATTGATCGTGTAAAACAGGAGCTTGATGAGGATGAAAAATGATTTTCCGCTGAAGGGAAAAACAGTGCTAGTCACCCGGAATAAGGCGCAGGCAAAATCGTTTCAGCAAAAAGTGGAGGCACTTGGCGGAAAAGCGGTTTTGACCTCTTTAATTACGTTTCGCCGCGCTTTGCCAAACGATGTTGCGAAACAGGTGAAAGAGGATCTTGCCGCGCCTGGCTGGCTTGTTTTTACAAGCGTGAACGGAGCGGACTTCTTTTTTTCTTACCTAAAGGAAAATCAGCTTATTCTTCCTGCGCATAAAAAAATTGCGGCAGTCGGTGAAAAAACGGCCCGCCGGTTGGAAACGCATAACGTATCGGTTGATGTGATGCCTAAGGATTATATCGCTGAACAATTGGCAGAGACCCTTAAGCAGCACGCTGAACCCGAGGAACGGATTACTGTGATTAAAGGTAATTTGTCACGTGATGTGGTGAAAAAAGAGCTTATCCCGCTTGGTTTTGAAGTGAAGGAATGGGTTGTCTACGAAACGATTCCGGATGAAGAAGGCATCAAGGCACTGAAAGAGGCTGCGAGTCAATACTCATTTGATTATGTGACTTTTACGAGTTCATCAACCGTACATACGTTTATGCATGTCTTAAAAGAAGAATTGAAAAAGTGGCAGATGAACAGGACGGCCTGTATCAGCATCGGACCTTTAACAAGGGACGCCCTGATGACGTACGGCATCACATCGTATACGCCTGATACATTTACAATAGATGGCATGCTTGAGTTAATGTGCAGCATGTCAAGAGAGGAAGAGAGAATATGAGTCAATCATTTAACAGGCACCGCCGCCTGCGGTCTTCAAAAGCAATGAGAGAGATGGTAAAGGAAACACGCTTGCATCCATCCGATTTTATTTATCCGATTTTTGTCGTTGAAGGGCTCGAAGGTGAAAAAGCTGTTCCGTCAATGCCTGATGTTTACCATGTATCATTGGATGTATTGAAGGATGAAGTGGCAGAGCTGGTCAAACTGGGCATCCAATCTGTTATCGTGTTCGGCATCCCAGAAGAAAAAGATGATTGCGGTACACAAGCGTACCATGATCACGGCATCGTCCAAGAAGCCATCACAGAAATTAAAAAACACTTCCCTGAGATGGTTGTTGTCGCTGATACATGCTTATGTGAATATACAGATCACGGCCATTGCGGACTTGTCAAAGACGGGGTCATCCTCAATGATGAATCGCTGGAACTTTTGGCGCAGACAGCTGTCAGTCAAGCGAAAGCAGGTGCGGATATCATTGCGCCGTCAAACATGATGGACGGATTTGTTACGGTTATCAGAAAAGCGCTTGATAAAGAAGGGTTTGTCAATATTCCGATTATGTCTTACGCCGTGAAATATTCAAGTGAGTTTTACGGCCCGTTCCGTGACGCAGCAAACAGCACGCCGCAATTTGGGGACCGCAAAACATATCAGATGGATCCTGCCAATCGTATGGAAGCCCTTCGCGAAGCACAATCAGATGTCGAGGAAGGCGCGGACTTTTTGATTGTCAAACCTTCGCTTTCATATATGGATATCATGCGTGATGTGAAAAATGAATTTACTTTGCCGCTCGTCGCTTATAATGTAAGCGGAGAGTATTCAATGGTGAAGGCTGCAGCGCAGCACGGCTGGATCAAAGAAAAAGAAATTGTGTTAGAAATTTTAACAAGCATGAAGCGTGCAGGCGCCGATCTGATTATTACGTATCATGCGAAAGACGCAGCGAAATGGCTTGCGGAGTAATTTTATTCAGTTGACAGGAGTTGAGGCAGATGAGAAGCTATGAAAAATCTAAAGCGGCTTTTAAAGAAGCGCAAAAACTCATGCCGGGCGGTGTGAACAGTCCTGTTCGCGCATTTAAATCGGTAGACATGGACCCGATTTTTATGGAGCGCGGAAAAGGCTCAAAAATCTTCGATATTGACGGAAATGAATATATTGATTACGTTTTGTCATGGGGGCCTTTAATTTTAGGCCATACAAATGACCGCGTCGTAGAGAGCCTCAAAAAAGTGGCTGAATACGGGACAAGCTTCGGTGCTCCGACTGAAGTTGAAAATGAACTGGCAAAGCTCGTTATTGATCGTGTGCCATCTGTAGAAATTGTGCGAATGGTCAGCTCCGGAACGGAGGCCACAATGAGCGCTCTCCGTTTGGCAAGAGGCTATACGGGCCGCAACAAGATTGTGAAATTTGAGGGCTGCTACCACGGACACGGCGATTCCCTCTTGATTAAAGCGGGTTCAGGAGTGGCCACTCTCGGTCTGCCTGACAGCCCTGGTGTGCCTGAAGGCATTGCGAAAAACACCGTTACTGTCCCGTACAATGATTTAGAAAGTGTAAAGCTTGCTTTCCAGCAATTCGGTGAAGACATTGCAGGTGTTATCGTTGAGCCGGTTGCCGGAAATATGGGAGTTGTTCCGCCGCAAGAAGGTTTCCTGCAGGGTCTGCGTGATATCACTGAGGAATATGGTTCCCTGCTGATTTTTGATGAAGTGATGACAGGCTTCCGGGTTGATTATAACTGTGCTCAAGGTTATTTTGGGGTAACGCCTGATCTGACTTGTTTAGGAAAAGTGATCGGGGGCGGGCTTCCTGTCGGCGCTTATGGCGGCAAGGCTGAAATCATGGAGCAGATCGCTCCGAGCGGTCCGATTTATCAGGCCGGCACATTGTCAGGCAACCCGCTTGCGATGACGGCTGGCTTAGAAACATTGAAGCAGCTGACACCTGAATCCTACAAGAATTTCATCAAAAAAGGCGACAGGCTGGAAGAAGGCATTTCTAAAGCCGCCGAGGCTCATGGCATTCCGCATACCTTTAACCGCGCAGGTTCAATGATCGGTTTCTTCTTTACAAACGAACCTGTTATCAATTATGAAACAGCCAAATCATCTGATTTGAAGCTGTTTGCTAACTATTATAAAGGGATGGCAAATGCAGGTGTATTTCTTCCGCCTTCACAATTTGAAGGTCTTTTCCTCTCAACGGCCCATACTGGTGAAGATATTGAAAAAACAATCGAGGCAGCTGAGAAAGTATTCGCTGAGATCAGCCGCGGATAAGAGTGAAAATCGGTATCAAGGACATCCTTGTACCGGTTTTTTTCTGTGCTCGCCCACTCATATTTCCCCCAGTTCATACATACACCTTTAGTGACATCTAATTTTAAGGATTAGATGAAAGGAGGATATGAACTTGCCGCAAAATCATCGATTGCAATTTTCTGTAGAAGAATCGATCTATTTCCAAAAAGGACAGGAAGTTTCTGAACTGCTTTCTATTTCATTAGATCCTGACATTAGGGTTCAGGAAGTCAATGATTATGTATCAATCAGAGGATCGCTTGAACTTACAGGTGAGTACAACATAGATCAAAACAAACATACCGAAGAGTTTTATACCGATAAGCGGTTTGTTGAAGAAGTCAGAAAGAGAGAGGATGGGAGCGCGGAACTGACTCACTGTTTTCCTGTGGATATTACCATTCCTAAAAATAAAGTGAGCCATTTACAGGATGTCTTCGTCTTTATTGACGCATTTGACTATCAATTAACGGATTCGCGCATTTTAACGATTCAGGCTGATTTAGCGATCGAAGGGCTTTTGGATGATACGGCAGATAAAGAGCCGGAGATTCCTCTATATGAAGCTCCTGCGGCATTCAGGGAGGAAGAGCTTTCTGAACCGCCGATCCAAAGTGTATTAGAAACGGGTGCACCTCCGGCAGGGGAAGCAGTTGTAAAGGATGAACCGCCAGCCGAACCGCCAGAACTTTTTGTCTCGAAAGCGGGGCTCCGTGAAGAGCTGGAAACAGAAAAAGCAGAATCTGCACCGCCGGAATCAGTTGCTTTAGAACCAGAGGCGCGAGAAGATGTGAAAGGGGAAGACGATCCAGAGCTTGCGGTGCCGGAAGCAGCGACTCGTGCGGAATTGGAAACAGAAGAAGCTGAGCCAGAATCTGATGCATCAGGAAAAGAGGTTCAAGAGAGTGTTAATGCCAAAAAAGAAACGCCAGAGCCAGCAGCTGCAATAGCAGATGTTCGTGAAGAAGCGGTCTCTCCAGCGGAGGCTCAGCTTCGTGAAAATTCTGGAGCGGAAGAATCGCCGGCTTTGCAAGCTGAGCAACATAAAGAGACTGTGATTGCTGAGGGAAAAGCAGAAACACCAGTGGCTCATATTCTTGAATATGCGTTGCGTCAAGAGGCTCAAAATGAAATAGCAGATCAAGCGGAGCACGTTGAGCCCGCACTTCGTCAAGAACCGGAAGAAGCAGACCAACCGGAGCACGTTGAGCCCGCACTTCGTCAAGAACCGGAAGAAGCAGACCAACCGGAGCACGCTGAGTCCGCATTCCGTCAAGAAACAGAAGAAGCAGACCATCCGGAGCACGACGAGTCTGCACTTCGTCAAGAACCGGAAAAAGCAGATCAAGCGGAGCACGTTGAGCCCGCACTTCGTCAAGAACCGGAAAAAGCAGATCAAGCGGAGTACACTGAACCTGTACTTCGTCAAGAACCGGAAAAAGCAGACCAAGCGGAGTACGCTGAGCCCGCACTTCGTCAAGAACCGGAAGAAGCAGATCAAGCGGAGTACGCTGAACCTGTACTTCGTCAAGAACCGGAAGAAGCAGACCAAGCGGAGTACACTGAACCTGTACTTCGTCAAGAAACGGAAAAAGCTCCGGAGACTGTGTCTGAGACCGTTCTGTCCATAGAAGAAAGCAGAACGAAGGAACCAGCGTCAGCTGCATATGTGGAGAATGACGAATCCGTTTCACACCTTCATTTCAATCAAAAAGACAGCTCGGAGGAGACACCTCAAGAAGAGCTTACACCAGTATACCGTACCTTCCTGCCCGAACAAGAAGAGGAAGATTCTTTTTATTCAGCGCCAAAACTGCTGGAAAAGGAAGAACAAGAGGAAGAAAGCTTTGAAATTGAAGTGAGAAAAACACCTCCGGCTGAAGAGCCTGAGAAAGAAACACCTTTTCATTCCTTCCAGCTGCCTGAGACCTCTGAGACAGAAAGGAAGGAAGCGGATGATGTTCCTAAAGTTGCTCCTGCTGCTAAAACAAAGGAACCTCAAACAAAGGAAAGTGATAATTCTCTTTATTTAACAAAACTCTTTACGAGAGAAGAGGATGAGTTTTCGAGAATGAAAATATGCATTGTTCAGCAGGAAGATACGATCGAACGTTTATGCGAACGGTATGAAATTACTTCCCAGCAGCTGATCAGAATGAATTCATTAGCCTTGGACGATGAATTGAAAGCAGGACAGATCCTCTATATTCCGCAATATAACAACAGCCATGCGTAAGCCGTAAGCGATCGGAAAATGTGGTGAATGGAATGGAAGATACCCAATCGGTTCTTCAGGAGTACGGACTGACTGCTCAATTTATTGAGCCTGTCAGTCCTCTTGTGTGGAAAGTGTATACAGACTACGGCGTATTTGCCCTGAAAAAATTGAAATCGGTTCGCGGCAAACAGTTTACAGATCATATGGTGGCGATAGAGGAAAAAGGTTTTCGTTCATTTGTACCCGTTTACAGAACAAATAGCGGAGAGTTTTTCTCAGCCGGCTTACAATCAGGAGATTCCTATTATTTAATGCCTTGGCTTCAATTTGACCAGGAGGAAGAACGGGATCAGAAACATGATTATTTATTTAGAGAAACAGCCCGTCTTCACGAGAGAACCGCGCAGGAAATGAAGGTCAGACGTGATGATATTGAACGTTATTACGGACAAACGAAAAAAAAGTGGGAACATGATAAAATTTTCTATGAACAGTTTGTAGACAGAGCTGAGAAGGAATGGTACCTTTCCCCTTTTGAACTGCAGGCCGCAACCTATTTTTCAGAAACCATTTCCGCGGTGAACTTTGCACTGGAGCGGATAGAGGACTGGTATGAGTCGGCTAAAGAAAAGGGTGTCTCAAGGGTTGTCATGAACCACGGCAGTCTGTCTATTCACCATTTTCTATATAATGATGCCGGGACAGGGTATTTGACAAACTTTGAAAGAGCGTCTGTCGGCCCGCCGCAAAACGATTTGCTCGGTTTTTATACAAAAATGTTCAGAGGCTTTCCAAAAGCTTGTCCGGAATGCGTCGAATGGTTTTATGCATATACGAAATCATTCCCTTTGCGTGAAGCGGAAGTCAGCCTTTTTCTTAGCTATATGGCATACCCGGCAGCGATGTACAAGGTGCTCAACCGTTATCAAACAGGGAAAAGACAACTTGAAAAAGATGAATGTACGCAATTATTAAAGGCTTACTGGCAAATGAAAAATATAGAGCCTTTTGTGATTAAAATTCATCAGATTGAACAAGAGAAAAAATTCCAGGCTGAAAACGAGTCCACGTCTTAATGGCGCGGACTTGTTTGTTTATATCCATTCTAAATGAAGGGCGCAAGCTAAAAAGATTAGGATTGCGAGCAGCAAAACATCAAAGGTTGTCGGAAAGAAAATGGTTCTGATTCCTTGAAAAATTGTAATGGGGATAATCACTTGCGCGGATACAAGCCGAATTTGCTTGACCCACGGCGGCAGCGAATAAGAGCTGAAACGTTTCTTCACGGTGCATCCTCCTCTACGCATTTACAAGCATCATATGTAAACTTGGGCAATAGGTGCCTGCCTATCTGTATAGAAAGCGGCGTTTTTGGAAAAGATGATTGACGAATCAAAAACACTTTTACTATAATAAAGTACATAAATAATGTATATAATGAGCTGATAAATACACCTGCTTAGAACGGGAAGAGTACAAAAAAGGCGCATGCAGAGAGAGAAGCCGTTTGCTGAAAGGCTTCTTATGTTGTCTGATTGGAAGGTCGCCCGGGAGCATAATTTCTTGAAAGAAGAGTAGAGAAATTCGGGAAACACCCGTTATCCGTTGTAAGTGCATGAACTGATTAGAGTTCATGAAAAAAGGTGGTACCGCGAAAGAGCTTTTCGTCCTTTTACAGGGATGAAGAGCTCTTTTTTCGTTCTCAGTCATTTTTAAACATGCTGGAGGGTTATCATGGAAACGAATGAACAAACAATGCCGACGAAATACGATCCGGCAGCGATTGAAAAAGACCGATATGATTTTTGGCTGAAAGGCAAATTTTTTGAAGCGGGCAGTGACCAGACAAAAGAGCCATATTCTGTTGTCATTCCGCCGCCGAACGTAACGGGAAGACTTCATCTTGGCCACGCGTGGGACACAACGCTGCAAGACATTGTAACAAGAATGAAACGCATGCAGGGCTATGATGTGCTGTGGCTTCCGGGTATGGACCATGCCGGCATCGCGACACAGGCTAAAGTGGAAGCGAAACTTCGTGAAGAAGGCACATCCCGCTACGATTTGGGCCGCGAGAAATTCCTCGAAGAAACGTGGAAGTGGAAGGAAGAGTATGCTGACTTTATTCGCAGCCAGTGGGCGAAATTAGGTCTTGGCCTTGATTATTCCCGTGAACGTTTCACGCTGGATGAAGGCCTGAGCAAAGCGGTTCGTGAAGTTTTCGTTAAGCTTTATAAAAAAGGCTTGATC
Source organism: Bacillus sp. 0209A (assembly GCF_036765095.1). Classification (NCBI taxonomy): domain Bacteria; kingdom Bacillati; phylum Bacillota; class Bacilli; order Caryophanales; family Bacillaceae; genus Bacillus; species Bacillus sp. 0209A. The sequence continues at coordinate 740,771 of NZ_JBAIZV010000003.1, read as the reverse complement.
TACAGAGGCGAATATATTATTAACTGGGACCCTGCGACAAAAACAGCCCTATCCGACATTGAGGTCATTTACAAGGATGTTCAGGGCGCGTTCTACCATATGAGCTATCCGCTCGCTGACGGTTCAGGCTCAATTGAAATTGCGACGACACGTCCTGAAACGATGCTCGGTGATACAGCCGTTGCCGTTCACCCTGAAGATGAGCGCTATAAGCACCTGATCGGAAAAACGGTGATTCTGCCGATTGCAAATCGTGAAATCCCGATTGTCGGTGATGACTACGTTGATATGGAATTTGGTTCAGGTGCTGTGAAAATTACGCCTGCTCATGATCCGAACGACTTCGAGCTTGGCAACCGCCACAATTTAGAACGCATTCTTGTCATGAATGAAGACGGAACGATGAATGAAAACGCTCTGCAATATCAAGGTATGGATCGTTTTGAATGCCGCAAAAAACTCGTGAAAGATTTACAGGAGGCAGGAGTTCTCTTTAAAATCGAGGATCATATGCACTCGGTCGGCCATAGTGAACGAAGCGGGGTTGTTGTTGAGCCATATCTATCTACACAATGGTTTGTGCGCATGCAGCCGCTTGCTGATGCGGCGATTGAGCTGCAGAAGAAAGACGAGAAAGTCAACTTTGTGCCTGACCGTTTTGAAAAAACGTATTTACACTGGATGGAAAACATCCGCGACTGGTGTATTTCCCGTCAGTTGTGGTGGGGCCACCGCATTCCTGCCTGGTATCATAAAGAAACGGGCGAGTTATATGTCGGGCTTGAAGCGCCTGAGGACAGCGAAAATTGGGAACAGGATACAGACGTACTGGATACATGGTTCAGTTCTGCGCTCTGGCCTTTCTCCACGATGGGCTGGCCTGATGTAACAGCTGAAGACTTTAAACGCTACTACCCGACAGACGTTCTCGTGACAGGGTACGATATCATTTTCTTCTGGGTGTCACGCATGATTTTCCAAGGCATTGAATTTACAGGCGAGCGCCCGTTCAAAGATGTTTTAATCCACGGCTTAATCCGTGACGAGCAAGGCCGGAAAATGAGTAAATCTCTTGGCAACGGTGTCGATCCGATGGATGTCATTGACAAGTACGGAGCCGATTCTCTGCGTTATTTCCTGGCGACTGGAAGCTCTCCTGGCCAGGATCTGCGCTTCAGCTATGAAAAAGTGGAATCGACTTGGAATTTTGCCAATAAAATTTGGAATGCCTCCCGTTTTGCATTAATGAACATGGATGGCATGACATACGATGAGCTTGATTTGTCAGGCGAAAAATCAGTTGCTGACAAGTGGATTTTAACGCGATTAAATGAAACGATCGAGCACGTGACCCAGCTTGCTGATCGATATGAATTCGGTGAAGTCGGCCGCCATTTATACAACTTTATTTGGGACGATTTCTGTGATTGGTATATTGAAATGGCGAAGCTTCCTCTTTACGGAGAAGACGAAGCGGCTAAGAAAACAACCCGTTCCATCCTTGCTTACGTATTGGATCAAACGATGCGTCTGCTCCACCCGTTTATGCCGTTTTTAACGGAGGAAATTTGGCAGCACCTTCCTCACCAAGGCGAATCCATTACAGTAAGCCAATGGCCTGTTGCAGTACCGGAGCATACCGATACTGAAGCGGCAGCTGACATGAAGCTTCTTGTTGAGCTGATTCGTTCTGTGCGCAATATCCGCAGTGAAGTCAATACGCCAATGAGCAAGCAGGTTGAACTGTATATTAAAACAAGCACAGACGAAATAGCAGCCCGTCTCGAAGCGAACCGTTCATACGTTGAACGCTTTACGAATCCGAGCGTACTTAAAATCGGCACGGATATCGAGGCCGTTGATAAGGCGATGACGGCTGTTGTTTCAGGAGCAGAGGTTATTCTTCCGCTTGAAGGCTTAATTAATATTGATGAAGAAATTGCTCGTCTGCAAAAAGAATTCGATAAGCTGACAAAAGAAGTCGAGCGCGTCCAAAAGAAACTTGGAAATGAAGGATTTATGAAAAAAGCGCCTGCGCACGTAATTGATGAAGAGCGTGAAAAAGAAAAAGATTATGTGGCAAAGCGTGACGCTGTTCAAAAACGAATGGCTGAGCTGAAGGGCTAATGAAAAGCCGGGGCGGTTTCTAGAGAAACCGCCTTGTCTTATAAAAGAGGGGATTATCATTGTTTAGTGCATATGAAGAAGCGCGCAGCTGGATTCACGGGCGGCTGAAATTCGGTGTGAAGCCCGGACTCGGCCGAATGGAGCAGCTGATGGCGCGGTTAGGGCATCCTGAAAAGAAAATCCGCGCGTTCCACATCGCAGGAACAAACGGTAAAGGATCAACTGTCGCTTTTATCCGTTCTATGCTGCAAGAAGCCGGATATACGGTTGGAACGTTTACGTCACCTTATATCATTACGTTTAATGAACGGATCAGCGTTAACGGGACACCGATTTCAGATGAGGAATGGACAGCACTTGTCAATCAGATGAAACCGCACGTTGAAGCGCTTGATCAAACGAAATACGGACAGCCGACCGAATTTGAAATTATGACGGCGTGTGCGTTTTTATATTTTGCTGAGTTTCATAAGGTCGACTTTGTTATTTTTGAAACAGGTCTAGGCGGTAGATTCGATTCTACGAATGTGGTTGAACCGCTTTTAACAGTGATTACAAGCATCGGGCACGATCATATGAACATTTTGGGAAACACCATTGAAGAAATTGCAGGAGAAAAGGCCGGAATTATTAAAGAAGGTATTCCAATCGTTACAGCTGTTACCCAGCCGGAAGCCTTACAGGTCATTCGTCATGAAGCTGAACGACATGCTGCGCCGTTTCAGTCATTACATGATACATGTGTTATTTTCAATGAACTGGCTCTGCCTGCCGGAGAACAGTTTTCATTTAAAACGGGCGAGAAGTGCTATGACGATATTCGGACATCTCTGATGGGCACCCATCAAAGACAAAATGCGGCTTTGTCCATTTTGGCTGTTGAGTGTCTCAATAGGGAGAAGATTGTTCATATCAGTGATGAAGCGTTAAGAAGCGGGCTGGTAAAGGCTGCTTGGCCGGGACGGTTAGAGCTTGTTCAAGAACATCCGCCGGTATATTTAGACGGTGCACATAACGAAGAAGGCGTTGAAAAGCTGGCGGAAACGATGAAACAGCGTTTCCCTGATTCCCGCATTTCTGTGGTGTTTAGCGCGTTAAAGGACAAACCGTATCACGATATGATTAAGAAATTGGAAACCATAGCGCATGCGATTCATTTTGCTTCTTTTGATTTCCCGCGTGCTTCTCTTGCAAAAGATCTCTATGATGTAAGTGAAATCAGCAATAAAAGCTGGGATGAAGATCCGGACAATGTGATCGGATTCATAGAAAGCAAAAAGGGCTCAAATGAAATTGTGCTGATTACCGGATCGCTCTATTTTATTTCTGACATTCGCAAAAGGTTAAAATAATAGGTCTAGCCCCGGCAGTATCGAAAATGAGATTTTGCCGGGGCTTTTTACGCGTGAAATCGAAAATTCCTGATTAGAGTTTAGGCGCTCATTCTGCTACAATCCATGCCAGTATCTTGTAAAGGTGTGTTGTCTATGCTTCCCATTCTATTTATCCTCGGGCTGATCCTTGGCTCGTTTTATTATACGGCCGGGTGCCGTATCCCCTTGCGTATATCTATTGTCAAGCCTCGTTCGGCATGCTCGTTTTGCCGGCGGACATTAACTCCCGCAGAACTAATTCCCATCCTGTCATTCCTTTTCCAAAAAGGCAAATGTAAAAGCTGCGGGCATAGGATTTCTTTTATGTACCCCGCGGCAGAGCTTGTGACAGCGTGTTTATTTGCCGCTGCAGGAATACGCTTTGGCCCGTCTCCGGAGCTGTTTCCCGCTGTTGTGTTTACCTCTCTTCTTATCATTGTTGCAGTGACAGATATTCATTTTATGCTGATTCCAAATCGAATATTGATTTTCTTTCTCCCCTTTTTAGCGGCAGCCAGATTGATTTCTCCGCTTGATTCCTGGTATGCCGGCCTGTTAGGTGCGGCAGCCGGATTTCTTTTCCTGGTCTTAATTGCCTTACTCACCCATGGGGGAATAGGGGGAGGAGATATTAAATTATTTGCGGTGATTGGCTTCGTGCTTGGTGTGAAAGTGCTGGCAGCTGCCTTTTTCTTTTCTATTTTGATAGGTGCAGTGTATGGAGCGGCAGCCGTCCTGACTGGAAGACTCGCCAAAGGGCAGCCGCTTCCCTTTGCCCCCGCAATTGCGGCAGGGAGCATTTTAGCCTATTTATACGGCGACTCTATTATTTCTTTTTATATGAAGGTGGCATTGGGCTGACCGCTGAAAAATTTGACGAACGTTTTTTGGACAAGACGACAAAAGTCTTGTTCTTTTTTTTTTCGCCTGTGCTAAAGTGTGTAGCATGAAAAGCCGACATGAACGGTCAAGCAAACAAAGGGAGGAAGCGGAATTGAAAAAAAGGAAGAATAAAAAAAACAATAAAGCCGCAGAAAAAGCCCTCAAGGTGACGATTAATGGAAAAGAAGAGACGGTTTACGAACAAGAAACGCCTGAAACTGAGATGGAAAAAAACATGACATTTTCAAATTGGGAGGAAAAGAGAAAAGCAGAACAAGAGGTCGCGGCATCCCATGAACATCCTGATGAAGATGAATTTAACTGGAATTCCGAAGAGGACAAGGTGTTTAAAGAGGATCCAAAAGTCGTTCCGCCCTATCAAAAGAAGAAAACAAAGCTGTATGCAAAAGGAAAAGCGGGGACGGCCAAACCCGTAAAAAGAGTGGCGGCGACGATTGCCTTTGCAGCTGTCATAGGCACCGGATTAGGCTTATTCGCGTTGAACATCTCGGGCAATAAAGAAGCGTCAGCCCCGGCCTCTTTAGATGATTCACTAGGCAGCCAAACGGCAAAAGCCGGAGATGCTTCTGCTGATAAACAAAGCTCAGGCGCAGAAAAACCGGCGGCACCAGCTGAAGGTACATATGAAACATACGCTGTACAAGCCGGAAAATTCTCAAATGAAAAGGGTGCCGAAACGTTAACAGAACAACTGACCGAAAAAGGTTATTCCGCAGTGTCACTGTCAAAGGATGACGGGTATACGTATGTCATCGCAGGTTTAGCCAGTGATAAGGACGTGTCACAGCAATTGGGGCAGCTTTTAATCGACAGTGATTTTGAAGCCTGGGGAGGCAAGGAGCTTTCCTTATCAATAGAGTCAGATATGACAGATTCTTTCAAGGAAACAGCTGAGCTTGCAGCAAAGGCGATTCTCGGCGAAGACATTACAAAAGCGAGTGTAGAAAAAATAGAAAAGTCGCTTGGTAAAACAGAAGCATCAGGAGAAGGAGAGAAAAAAGCGATTTTGCAGGCATTAAAGGAATTAGAGGACCCAAGTGCTGAAGCCGGGTGGAAGGCTCAGCAGCAGCTGTTAGCCGTCATTAAATAAGAGAAAGTACCTGAGCCTTCGTCCTTTAGCGACAGGCTTTTTTTATTTTGTCATGAAAAAGTTATTTTTCTGAAATTGTGACAAGCCTCATGATTTGATAGGATAAACGAGTATCTTTTTTTCTTAAGCAAACCCTGAAAGGATGACGAACATGACAAAGCCGCTAATACTTGCTTCACAATCTCCACGCAGGAAAGAACTCCTCGATCTTCTCCAGCTGCCCTACTCCATTATTGTCAGTGAAGTAGAGGAAAAATTAAATCGAAACTTTTCACCAGAAGAAAACGTCCAATGGTTGGCAAAACAAAAAGCTAAGGCTGTATCTGATCTCCACCCGCATGCAATCGTTATCGGCGCTGATACAATGGTATGCCTAGACGGCGAATGTCTCGGCAAACCGCAAGATCAAGAAGAAGCTGCTTCTATGCTGCGGAGGCTTTCAGGCCGAAGTCATTCAGTAATCACCGCGGTCAGTATACAAGCTGAAAATCACAGCGAGACGTTTTATGATAAGACAGAAGTTGTGTTTTGGCCCCTCAGTGAAGAAGAGGTTTGGACTTATATTGAAACAAAAGAGCCGATGGATAAAGCAGGTGCATACGGCATCCAAGGAAGAGGCGCGCTTTTTGTAAAGAAAATAGACGGAGATTATTATTCAGTCATGGGACTGCCTATATCAAAAACGATGAGAGCTCTTCGCCATTTTGATATAAAGGCATGACGGTTCTATAAACGGGAAGGGAAAGAAAAGGAGTGCTTGATCATACACGATCTGCCATTAAAACTTAGAGATTTCCCAACGAAAGATAAGCCAAGAGAACGGCTTCTGAAAGTCGGAGCCGAGAACTTAGCCAATCATGAACTTTTGGCTATATTATTACGGACAGGCACGAAACACGAATCTGTTATGGACCTGTCAAACCGGCTCCTGCTCACTTTTGACGGACTGCGTCTGCTGAAAGAAGCATCAGTTGAAGAGCTGTCGAGCATCCCGGGAATCGGTATGGTAAAAGCGGTTCAAATACTGGCGGCAGTTGAGCTTGGAAGCCGTATTCATAAATTAGCCAACGAAGAACATTTCGTCATTCGCTCCCCGGAAGACGGCGCAAATCTTGTCATGGAGGATATGCGCTTTTTAACCCAGGAGCATTTTGTCTGCTCATACTTTACATAAACACTAATAAAATTGAATGTCTAAAACCTTGATTTTACCGTCTTTCTTCTCGAATTCAATTTGTTTTATCATTTCTTGGACAAATTGTCTTTTCTCTTCACTGGTGAGGACAGACCAGTTTTCTTTAAACATCCTTACTAGCTCTTTAGCTCGTTCAATATCAATAGGCTTTTTAGGGGGATGGGAAATCTGCTCTTTTTCGAGTTCAGCAGTTGCTTTTTGTAAAGCTTCTTTAGTTTCTGACATCAACTGTTCGAACTCTTGGTCTGTCATTAAATCCATAGACCAAGCTTTTTGATATTTTTTTCTTTGTTTTTCAATACTGATTATTCTTTGATGAAGCTTTTCATAGTCCTGTTGTTTCTCTTCCGGTATTTTCGGTACACGCTTAAGTTTTAAATTTTGCATATACTCAATTAAAGCTTTTTCAAATTTTTTTTCACTGCCCCCAATAGTGGGGCGTTTATTCAAAAGACAAGCTTGGCACCTATAATGATTACTTTCAACGTGTTTATTGTCTCTTTTCCTGAAATACTTAGAGCGCTCACTTGTAAGCCGATTTCCGCAATTTGGGCAGATTATTTTTGTTTGGAATATGAAAATTGAGTAGGTTTCTCTTTTCTTAAAATTTTGCCGGTCGTGTAATATTTTTTGTAGCTGATCAAATTCCTCTTTAGAGATATAGCCCTCAAAAGCATCTTCAATTATTTCATCACCCCACCGAAAAGCGCCGTACAGTACCGGATTTTTCAACATTACGAGTATAGAGGCTATATGCCATTTATATCCCCTTCTAGGCATAGCATCAGATTCGTCGAGATAGTCTGCCAATTCTCTAAGTGAATAACCTTTTTTGATCTTATCAATCATATCTAAGAGTATTTCACCCTCTTGAGGATTCTTGACCAGGTACTCACCTTCTTTTGTGAAACCAAAAGGGGCAGGAGCACTATATTGTCCCTGTCGAGCCTTTTCGACTTGGCCCATTTTTACCCGTTCCCCTAAATTCTCTCTTTCCCATTGAGCCATGGCAGCAACTAACGTGATAAAAAGACGGCCAGTTGCTGACCCCGTATCATAGACCTCAGTGGCGGACCTGAAAACGGCATTGTACTTGTCAAAGTAGTCTAAAAGAGAGTAGAGATCACGAACAGACCGAGTCAGCCTGTCGAGCCTATAGACTAGAACTGTGTTAATTATGCCTTGTTCTATATGTCTAAGCATTAATTCCAGTGACGGTCTATGTATATCTTTAGCTGATTTTCCTTCGTCTATATAAAATTTATAGTTTGCCCATCCCTGGGAAACGCAATAGGCTTTTAGTTTTTCCTTTTGGGCAGCTATTGAATAGCCTTCCTTTGCTTGCTCTTCTGTCGAAACCCTAACGTATATCCCGACACTCTTTTGGTTGCTTTCTTCCATTAGATTCAAGTTAAGCTCCTTTCTAGAAACGTATGTTCTGTTTTGAGGTTAAAAATTTTTAAACTCGGATAAATCCTTTAAATGCGCTAGCTCTGCAGGCACCCCATTCATCACAGCGACATCTTTTAGGGTAAAATTCGTATTTTTGTACTGGCTTATAACCCAATCTGGAAGAAGAAGTTCAACGGCAAAAGTATTTGCCTCAACTTCCACCTTATCAACTGAGAAAAGAGTATGCTCTTTCATGAACGGGGTATTAGCGCGAGGGTGTAATTGTGCGTGCCCAAGTTCATGACCGCAGACAAATGTTTTTTTACCCTGGCTTAAGTTTGAATTGATAACGATGTATTTGTTTCTTTTGTCGTATTTATAAAACCCCATTATTTCATGGTGTAAGTCCCATTGAATGACATTAATATTTAGATATGATGCAAGTTCATAAGGATTACTGGTTTTATACTTTTTAATTAGTTTTTGTACAGCTGCTTTTATCAAAGTATAAGGCCCCCTATTCTTGATCGTCTTTTCTGTATTTCTTTGGTGTGTATTTCTTATTGATTCTTTGTGTTTGACGAACGATGTGCTCCATTGCTTCCATGAGAGACTCAACGGCTTCGGGACTCATAGGCTCACCAGAGAAGCTTAGTCCGTCCGAGTTCTCTAAGTCCCTTCTTATTTCCTCCATACGCTTTGCAATGTCTTTTTCTTCTTTAGCGTTATATTCTGCAGGCTCTTCTTTTATAAGGTTTTCTTCACCAACAATTGCAGAGACCTGCACACCAAGTGCCCCTGCTACAGATTCCAAAGTGGAAAGGCTTGGGTTGTATCTATCTCTTTCAATATCTGCAAGGTATGAACGAGAAAGATTTGCCTTGTCAGCCAGTTGTACTTGAGTTAACTTCCGTTCCTTCCTAATAGCTTTAATTCTCTGCCCTACAGTCATGATTTTATCTCCTTTACAACACAGTAAGGCCTAAAAAGCTCCCATTGTGTCGCGTGTCGTTTAGTATGACACAATTATAGTACCCAAATGTCGGAAATACAATACTAAAAATGACGGAAATACAAGTATTTTTTAGCAAAATGACGGAAATACAAGCTAAATACTCTCTAAATCTTTAAAATGCTTGAATTTCGTCATATTTCGACTTTTACAAAATGTCGTGAATACCGTACAATTTAGCCATACCTTAACGGGAGGTGATAAACATGCTGGATGGGAAAAAGCTTGGAGCTTTAATCAAGCATAAAAGGAAAGAAAGGCACTTGAAGCAGACAGAAATGGCGAAGGCACTGGGCCTGTCTAGGACTTACCTTTCTGACATCGAAAACGGAAGATATCTGCCGAGCACAAAGACACTTTCCAGAATAGCGATTTTTATAAATCTGGATTTAAATGTGTTAAAAATGACGGAAATACAAGTAGTTAAGGAGGGTGGATATGAAAGAGCTTCCGGCACATGTAGAAGACAAGCTTTATGAGTTTTTTATGAAGCTATCAGTTCCAAGGTTGCTTGAAAAAGAAGCCTTGGAGAAAGGAGGGGGTTCAAATGCAGAGGGAAAAGGCTATTGAACTTGCAGCCTTCTTCGCTGAATTTGAGCAGAAGATGCGAAAAATGAATAAACCCAAAATTGCGGATTTTTCTCACAACCAAATGCTTAAATACTGCAGGGCTTATCTTGTAGCAAGACCTACAGTGTAAAAAAGCCGCCTTTGCCGAGGCGACCCATTGTAAAACAAATAACGCCGCAATTATAACACGCGGACCAAAAATATGAAACCGGAGGTTTTACCATGTCAGCCATTAGCTCAGTTTCTCAAGCGAACGCGTTTTTCCAAGACCTTAACCAGGCAAAGAAAGACCGTTCGGCACTAGCTTCAAGTATTAACGCTCGGACAGCTCGTTTGGTCGCTTTCTTAAGACAGAACGGTCCTGTACTTGTTTACCGTGATGACAAGGCGACGCTAATCGAAGCCGTCAAAAAAGTCTCTACTAAATTCGATAAGGCAAAGCTTGGAAACATCGTAGGCCTGCCAGCGTCAAAGTTAAATCCTATCACGATTGCTGAACTCGTTGAAAAGGGCAAAGTCACTGCGGCCCAGGTCGAAGACTGCCAATACGAGGAAGAGGATTACAAATTAAAAATTCGCAAAGCAAAAAAGAAAGAAATTGCGGCTTTCCGCAATCAAAAATAGGAGGTTGCACTTATGAATATCACTTTAAAAATTGAAGCACCGGAGCTTGCTAAATCGCTCCAAGCATTAGCAGACGCACTTTCTGCCAGCCCTTTATCCGTCAATAAGGCTGCTGAGGTTAAGGTCGAAAAGGAAAAACCTGCAGAGAAAAAGCCGGTTGAAGTTAAAAAGGAGCTTGCGAAGCCTGAAACCGAAGCAAACCAGAAAGCAGCCCAGGGAGACGCGCAGGAAATTGATATTAAAGTCGTTCGCCAAAAGTTGGCTGAAAAATCCCAGGAAGGCAAACAAGCCGAGATAAAGCAGCTATTCGCGAAATACGGCGCTAAAAAGCTGACCGAGGTTCCAAAAGAGCATTACGCGGAATTACTTGAACTGGCGGAGCAGCTATGACGCAGGGGCATGCCGATAGAGCCCACGCGAAGTTATCTGCGTCAGGCTCAAAACGCTGGCTCACCTGTACGCCAAGCGCGCGTTTAGAAGATCAGTTTGAAGAAACGACAAGCGAGTTTGCAGAAGAGGGGACCCTGGCACACGAAGTGTCAGAGGTGCTGCTTCAATATCACACTGGACAAATTTCTAAAGCTACACGGACGCGGCGACTAAACAAGCTAAAAAAGCACGAGCTATATTCTGATTCAATGCTTGAATATGTCACGACCTATTCAGATTTAGTGATTGAAAAATTTAATGCCCTTGAGGCGGACAAAGGCGACGCGACTATCTTACTTGAACAGCGCTTAGATTTCAGCGAGTGGGTTCCTGAAGGATTTGGGACTGGTGACGCTTTGATCATAGCTGATGAAGTTATGGAAGTAATAGACCTGAAATACGGGAAAGGCGTACCCGTGGAAGCAGAAGGAAACACCCAAATGATGCTCTATGCATTAGGGGCTATAAATCAATTTGGCGCTCTTTATGATATTGAATTTGTTCGCATGACTATTGTACAGCCGCGACTAGATAGCGTATCTACATATGAGCTATCAGTATCTGAGCTTATGGCATGGGCCGATGAATTTGTTAAACCCCGGGCGCAAATGGCCTGGAAGGGTGAGGGTGACTTTGAAGCCGGTGAACATTGCAGATTCTGCAGGGCAAAAGCGACCTGTGCGGCAAGGGCTAAGAAAAATCTAGAGTTAGCGCGTTTTGATTTTCAAAAGCCTGAGCTTCTATCAAAGGAGGACCTAGGGGCAATTCTCTACGAAGCAGAAGAGCTCAAAAGGTGGGTTAAGGATGTGCAAGAATATTCCCTTGCACAAGCCGAACACCATGGGGAGAAGATACCGGGCTGGAAACTTGTTGAGGGTAGAAGCAACCGGAAATACGCGGACAAAGACGCAGTGAAAAATACACTCTTGGCCGAAGGTTACGAACCGGAACAAGTGCTTACAAAACCGGAGGTTCTGGGAGTGTCAGCCTTAGAAAAAAGTATAGGCAAAAAAGTTTTTAATGAATTACTGCAAGACCTGGTTATAAAGCCGGCAGGGAAGCCAACACTTGTCCCTGAATCGGACAAACGGCCTGAATTAAATTCAACTGAGTCAGCTATTGCTGATTTCAAATAAAAAAAACTTAAACCAAAGGAGACATGCAAAATGGCAGTTAACAAAAACACAAACACAAAGGTAGTAACAGGAAAGGTTCGCTTTTCATATCTTCATGCTTTTCAACCTCATGCAATCGAGGACGGCCAAGAGCCAAAATACAGCACTGCAATTCTTATCCCGAAAACTGATAAGGACACACTAAGAAAAATCAAGGCCGCAATTGAAGCAGCTAAACAAGCTGGCGCCAGCAAATGGGGAGGTAAAATCCCAGCAAACCTCAAAACACCTTTGCGCGATGGGGATGAAGAAAGATCAGACCAGGAGGAATATGCGGGGTGCTATTTCTTGAATGCCTCAAGCAAGACTAAGCCTGGAATTGTAGATAAACACCTAAATGACATTATTGATTCAGAAGAACTTTACAGTGGTTGCTATGGCCGCGTTTCAATTAACTTCTACGCGTTCAATACAGCCGGAAACAAAGGAATTGCTTGTGGCTTAAATAACATTCAAAAACTTGAGGATGGAGATTACCTGGGCGGTCGCTCACGGGCTCAAGATGACTTTGATGCAGTTGATGACTTTGAAGACGATGGCGAAAGCTTCTTAGATTAAAAGAACTATGAGGGGAGACGAGAGTTTCCCCTTTTTAGTAGATTGGGAGTGAAAACATGTTTAATCCATCAGACTGGTATATCACACCTCAAGAATACGAACGGGCAGCTAAAAACGGTATTGACAAGATACGACTTGAAAGAAGAATACGTTTCTCAGGATGGGATAAAGAAAAGGCCATAACAACACCCGTAAAAAAACGCAAGCCAAAGTCAAAATGGGCTGATGTTGCAGTATCAAACGGGATTCACCGAAACTTATTTTTTGCACGTGTGAATAGGTTGGGCTGGGATGAAGAAAAGGCCGCGACAACCCCAGCAACTGACGTAAGGGAGAACATGAGAAAAGTGCAAAAGCATTCGTCTCGTAATAAACACCATCGCCACTCCCCTGAGTTGATAGCCCTTGCTGAGTCGAACGGCATTAAATACCTGACCTATATTAATCGGGTCAATAACTGCGGAATGGACCCTTACGAAGCTGCAGTTACACCCCTTAGATCACGTCAAGAGGTTGCCCAACTCGGCCGTAAAGCTTTCCAAGAAAAATACGGGGATGTAAACGGGCTATTTTTTTAAAAAAAGGCGGGCTACTAATTGAAAACTTTATCAATTGATATAGAAACATTCTCAAGCGTTGATCTTCTAAAAGCAGGCGTTTACGCGTACACGGAGGTTCCATCTTTTGAAATTCTGCTATTTGCTTATGCTTTCGATGACGACCCTATAAAAATAATTGATCTGGCCCAAGGGGATACGTTACCGCATGAGGTCTTGGTGGCGTTGACAAGTTCGCAGGTAATCAAGACAGCTTATAACGCTAACTTTGAAAGAACGTGTATCGCTAAGCATTTTAATTTAATGTTGCCGCCGGCACAGTGGAGGTGTACAGCTGTCCACGCTACTACTTTAGGGCTTCCTGGGAATCTTGACGGGGTTGCCAAAGCGTTAAAGCTATCGGCACAGAAGGATAAAGCAGGTAAAGCCCTTATTCGTTACTTTTCTGTACCATGTAAACCGACCAAGGCGAATGGGCAAAGGGTTAGGAATCTACCCGAACATGATCCGGAGAAGTGGGGGCAATTCAAAGCCTATTGTATCCAGGATGTTGAAGTGGAACGTGCAATTAAAAATCGTATTTCCAAGTTTGAACCTTTGGAATCTGAACATAAATTATGGGCGTTAGATCAGGAGATAAATGATAGGGGCGTTCGGATAGACGTGGACCTGGTCAAGCATGCAATAGCCTGTGATGAACAATACCAGGCCAGCTTAATGGCAGAGGCTAAGAAGTTGACTGGTCTACCCAATCCCAACAGTACGGCGCAATTAAAAAAATGGCTTGAAGAGAAGGGGCTTGCTGTTTCCAGTCTAGCTAAAGACAAAATAGAGGAACTTATTGAAAACACAAACGATGAAACTGTTCACAGGGTTTTGAGATTAAGGCAAGAAATGGCGAAAACCTCAGTTAAAAAGTATCTGGCAATGGAGAAAGCTCTTTGCCCTGATAATCGTGTTCGCGGCTTACTTCAATTTTACGGGGCCAGCCGTACTGGCAGATGGGCCGGACGTTTGGTTCAAGTTCAGAATTTGCCGCAAAACAAGATAGAGGACCTGGACACAGCCAGGAACTTATTGAAGGGCGGTCACTATGAAGCCATCGAATTGCTATACGGCCAAGTTCCTTTTGTACTGTCTCAGCTTGTTAGAACAGCTTTTATCCCGTCAGAAGGTAATGAGTTTTATGTCTCTGACTTCTCGGCCATCGAGGCCCGTGTAATTGCTTGGCTTGCAGGAGAAGAATGGCGTCTGGAAGTGTTCAACACTCACGGGAAGATTTACGAGGCTTCGGCAGCACAAATGTTCAAAGTTCCGGTTGAGTCAATCACTAAAGGCAGCCCATTAAGACAAAAAGGTAAAGTTGCCGAGTTAGCTTTGGGCTACCAGGGCGGAAAAGGTGCGCTTATTCAGATGGGTGCCCTAAACATGGGCTTAGCAGAGGATGAACTTCCTGAGCTTGTAAAAGCTTGGCGGACAGCAAACAAAAAGATAGTTAAGTTCTGGTATGACGTAGAAGCCGCAGCAATTAAAGCAGTTAAAGAGAGAAAGCCAGTTAAGCTTCAGCACGGCCTAACCTTCTTATATGAATCCGGCATTTTGTTTGTACAGCTACCGTCAGGCAGACGCCTGGCATATGCGAAGCCAAAACTTGAATTGGATGAACGCTTTGGAAAAGAAGCACTTACTTATGAAGGGAAACTTGAGTCTGGTAAGTGGGGGCGGTTGAACACATACGGCGGCAAGCTTGTCGAGAATATCGTTCAGGCAACTGCACGGGATTGTCTGGCTATTACCCTTATACGTTTAGACAATGCTGGCTATAAAACTGTCATGCACGTTCATGATGAAGCTGTCCTGGATGTTCCCCGCGGGAAAAATGAATTGGATAAAGTAGAGGCCATTATGGGAGAGCCTATATCTTGGGCTAAAGGTCTACCTTTGACGGCTGACGGCTTTGTCACAGATTACTATAAAAAAGATTAATAGCAGGGGCTGAGATTATGAGTTTTATAAGAAGTCTAATAGCCGTATTCGGGCTTTTATTCTCAGTGAGGAAAAAGGAAGCCGAATATTGCGAATGGATAGAAAGGGATGGTAAGTGATGGCTATTATTAAAAATTATTCACTTGGGGATTTTGGCTGCATCGGGACCGAAACCGAGTTTATTTTGATCATCAAAAATAAAATTTATGGGCCCTGGGGTAATGAGCGCTTTGAATCAGTTTTAAATACTTTAGAGGGCGTACTTGAAAAGCCTCGAAAATCAGTACCTTTAGCAGAATGAAAAGGGGGGAGTGTCCGGTGATGGAAACAGCTTTAAAAAATCGAGTGCAGCATGACGGGTCTATCACCATAGCAATTGGGCGCAACCGTTGGGATAAGGCTTGGAAAAACAAAGACATGCTATGGTCCGATCTGCTGAAAAAATTATCAACACCAAATTACACGAATGAAACCTATGCAGAATATAAAAAAATGTCCAAGTCACAGCAGGACCAAATAAAAGATGTTGGCGGGTTTGTTGGGGGCTCTTTAAAAGGTGGCCGCCGGAAAACTGATACAGTAGCCTGGCGTCAAATTGTCACCCTCGACGCTGATTTTATAAAAGGCGATCTCTGGGCGTCAGTAGAAATGATGTACGACTTTGCATGTGCAGCCTATTCAACACATAAGCACAGCAAAGAAACGCCACGCTTGAGACTTGTGATTCCGTTAAGGCGGGCCGTTACACCTGATGAATACCAGGCAGTCTCCCGCAAACTAGCAGCTGATATTGGTATTGATTTTTTCGATGATACGACTTATCAGCCTCACCGGTTGATGTACTGGCCGTCAACGTCTAAAGACGGTGAATACGTTTTTAAATTGCAAGATGAAGCCTGGCTTGACCCCGACGAAGTATTAGCCAGCTATGAAGACTGGACCGACCCGTCATATTGGCCGGAATCATCTAGGATTCAAAAGAGCCGGCAAAAGCTTGCGGATAAGCAAGGTGACCCCCATGAGAAAAACGGAATGGTCGGGGCCTTCTGCCGAACATATTCGATTCCGGAAGCAATTGAAACGTTTTTATCTGACGTTTATGAAGAAGCCGGGCCAGGGCGCTTCACTTATAAGGAAGGGTCCACTAATGGCGGTTTAATTCTCTACGATGACGAAAAATTTGCATATTCCCATCATGGAACTGACCCGGTCGGAGGTCTTTTAGTCAATGCTTTTGATTTAGTCAGAATCCATAAGTTTGGCATGCGTGATGAAGAAGCTGACCCAAATACGCCGGTTGTCCGCCTGCCATCATTTATGGCCATGTCCGATTTTGCTTTAAATGATAAAAATGTAAAACGTACAATCGGACAAGAAAAGCTGGCCCAGGCAAGTGAAGAGTTTGGGGTCGTTGAAGATACGGATATGGATTGGTTGGAGCATCTGGACGTAAAGAAAAACGGCGATGTTCTTTCGACGGCCAAAAACATTATCTTGATTCTGCAGAATGACCCCCGGCTTGCTGGGAAAATCGCATGGAATGACTTTTCACATAGGGCTGCCGTTTTGGGTGATCTGCCTTGGCGTAAATTATCGGAGGGAGATTACTGGACGGACAGGGACGATGCCTCTTTAAGAAACTACTTAGAGACAATCTATAAAATTTCCGGACAAGGTAAGGTTCATGATGCCTTAATGGAGGTCCAAGGGAAGAATAAATTTCATCCGGTGCAAGATTATTTAAACGGTTTAGAATGGGACGGGCTGCCCCGGCTCGATACGCTTTTTATTGAATACCTGGGCGCTGAGGACACGGAATATGTCCGGGCAGTTACTCGAAAGATTTTCACTGCAGCCGTTGGACGCGTTCTTAAGCCAGGCGTGAAATTTGATAACGTTCTGGTCATGGTAGGGCCCCAGGGTGTGGGGAAAAGCTTCATCATTAAAAAACTTGGGATGGGTTGGCATTCTGACTCAATTACAACAGTTCAGGGGAAAGAAGCCTATGAACAATTGCAAGGTGCCTGGCTGATAGAGCTGGCCGAATTGTCTGCGACCCGAAAAGCAGAAGCTGAGGCAGTAAAGCACTTTATTTCCAAGCAGGAGGACAGCTATAGGGTTGCATACGGCCGACAAATATCTGTTTTCCCGAGACAGTGCGTTTTCTTTGGTTCTACTAACGATGTGACTTTCTTGAAAGACAGAACAGGGAACCGACGCTTTTGGCCCGTTGTTGTGGCAGCCCAGGAAAGAACAAAAAGCATTTGGAAAGACCTTAACCAATATGAGATTGACCAGATATGGGCTGAGGCCGTTGATTGCTGGCATGAAAAAGAGCCCCTTTATCTCACAGGCGAGTTAGAAGAGGCCGCCAAAGAAGCCCAAGAGCTTCACACCGAAGACAGTGCAAAAGCTGGCCTGATTGAAGAATATTTAAACACTCTTCTTCCCGAAGATTGGGACAAAAAAGACATTAGCGAAAGAAGGAATTTTCTACAAGGTTACGACTTCGATGGAGAGACGAAAGGGACCGTTAAGCGTGAAAGAGTTTGTGCCATGGAGGTGTGGGTTGAACTATTTGGGGGCGACCCTAAGCAAATGACCCCTATTCAGGCTCGTGAGATAAACGATATTTTGCGAAGGCTTCCAGGTTGGGCGCCATACACTGAGAGCCGTGGCAGGATGAAATTTGGCCGTTTGTATGGTGTGCAAAGAGCTTTTGTAAGAGTGAATTAACGGTATCCATACTAATTTATGAAAATCTAAATACGGTATCCATGGTATCCATACTAGTATCCATAATTTAAGAGTATGGATACCGTAATAAATCCAGCAGTATCAAGGGCCCAGCCTATATTGGTATCCATGGTATCCATATTATCTATATAAATATAAAAATAAAAGAATATAGCGTACACACGTAAGAAAATCCCTATAATCTCTTTATTTCATGAACATAGATAGGCTATGGCAATTAAGGCAACTATGGATACCGGTTAAAAGGAGTGAAGGCAGTTTTGAAGGAAAGTCAATTAGAGCGACTTCTCAAACGGGAGGTTGAAAGGTATGGAGGCAAGGCGATGAAATTCGTATCCCCAGGTTTATCTGGGGTGCCTGATAGGCTTGTGCTTTTACCTGGGGGAAGGGCTGTCTTTGCGGAAATGAAAGCGCCGGGAGAAAAGTTGAGGCCCTTACAGGTAAAACGTAAAAAAGATTTGGAAGCATTGGGCTTTGAGGTTCGAGTATTAGATTCTACAGATACAGTAAAAGCTTTTGTTAGGAGGGCATTTCATGGAGTTCAAACCGCATCAATATCAAGAGCACGCAATCAAACACATAATTGACACTGAGGCAGCAGGTCTTTTTCTTGATATGGGAATGGGGAAAACCGTAAGTACATTAACAGCAGTATCGGACCTCCTATATGACTATTTTGATGTATCAAAGGTCTTGGTAATCGCGCCTTTAAGGGTGGCAGAGGATACTTGGTCAAGAGAGACAGAAAAATGGGACCACACTTCCCATTTAAAAGTATCGAAGGTGTTGGGCCCTGAATCATCCAGAATTATGGCCCTAGATACTAAAGCTGACATATACGTTATTAACCGTGAAAATGTTGAATGGCTTGTTAATTTTTATGGCAAAGAATGGCCCTTTGACATGGTGGTGATAGATGAGCTTTCCAGCTTTAAATCATCTAAGGCAAAACGGTTCCGGGCCTTGAAGAAAGTTAGGCCTTTTATAAAAAGAATTGTGGGCCTGACAGGAACACCCGCCCCAAACAGTTTGATTGATTTATGGCCGCAAATGTATTTGTTAGATCAGGGAGAGCGATTGGGTAAAACCGTCACCAGTTATAGAGAGAAATACTTTCAGCCTGATCAAAGAAATAGAACTGTTATATACAGCTGGAAGCTTAGAGAAGGAGCCGAAGAAGCCATTCATAAAAAAGTGTCTGACATTTGCATTAGTATGCAGGCTAGAGACTGGCTTGAACTGCCTGAACGAATAGACAATGTTGTGAAAGTACGAATGCCTGACAAAATTAAAGCGAAATACAAACAACTTGAAAAGGATTTGCTTCTTCCATTTTTAGATGGCGATGTTGTGGCTGATACTGCAGCAGTTCTTTCAAACAAACTATTGCAGCTGGCGAACGGTGCCGTATATGACGAAAGTGGAGAAATTCAAAAACTTCATGATGAAAAACTAAATGCTTTAGAGGACATAGTGGAAGCAGCCAACGGCAAGCCTATTCTTGTCTTTTATTCATACAAGCACGATCTTGAACGCATTCAGCAAAAATTTAAGAAGGCAAAGACGTTAGACAGCAGCAAAGAGATAGCTGACTGGAACAAAGGAAAAATTGAAATGCTTTTAGCACATCCAGCATCTACAGGGCACGGACTAAATTTACAGGATGGAGGCCATATCATTGTATGGTTTGGGATGACTTGGAGTCTTGAACTGTATCAGCAAGCAAATGCAAGACTTGACCGTCAAGGGCAAAAACATAGTGTAATCGTGAACCATCTTGTCACAGAGGGCACTGTGGATGAAGATGTTATGCGGGCTTTAGAGGGTAAAGCCGTCGGGCAAAATGCTTTAATGGAGGCAGTCAAAGCAAGATTGGAGAAATTAACATGACAGCAGAACAGCTTTCATTTATGAGTCCAGTGGATGCAAGAGCCGTAAGAAAAATAGTCATCAAAGAGCTAAAAGATTATAGAGCCTTAAAAGTACAAATTGAAAACAAGAGAGAATGCGAAAGCGCGGGCATGAGTCTCTTTCCTTCTCTTAGGGATTCGCATAATATCAATGAGCTAAAGGTGAAGCAGATGGAACGGGCGTTACAAAATAGCCTGGATGACTTAGAACGTTTAATCATTGAGAAGAAGTATCTTACGGCATCTGCAGTAAAGGACATAAGTATATACATGGATTTAGGTATCAAGAAAAACACTTATTATGAACTGAAAAAAAGGGCGATATACCGCCTTGCTACAGCACTTGGGATTATCTGAGTGCTTTTTCTTTTGGACAAAAAACGGACTTTTAAGGATACAAAAAGGGGCCCAAAAAAGGAGACTATTTATGTTTGAAATACCGATAAACTTTTCTTATCAACTTCGTGGGAGTGTGGATTTTCAAACTTATCAAGAACAACTTCATAGCACGGGAAAAGCGCCTATCCCTTATCAAGGCGAATTCGGATACTCAAATTAAAGCGTTGAGGAATGAGTGATCATTCTGAGCTGGATCGCGCTAGTCTTGCGACTTTGGTATCGGGAGATATTTTTTGTAAACTGCTTCCGGTAAATCTCAGGGAGGACTATTGGCGGTTAACGGCTTGAGTACGGCGGCAGTTTAGAAAGAATATATAGGAGGGGTAGAATTAATAAAAAAAGAAACCATCTACACATTAAAGTATAGATGGCACGATCATATCTGTTTAATATTTTAATTTGCTTTTGATTTCTTCGGGAAGAAGCGTTACTAGTTGGGACCCTCGATCTCTATGCAAAATAAAAGCTAATGCATAATATTTTGCATATGCGTCAGCTATATCGTTTGGATTAGAGACACCATATTTTTCTACGTGTAATTGGGTTAATTCTACAGCGACATCATATTGATTACGCTGAATTGGACTCGGTTTAGTAGATATATCTGCCATATTTATCACCTCCTGGTTAAATTATATCGTATTTGGGAATTGAAGTGTTATATTTTTCTAGTTGATAAAAGGAAAGGAAGTGATAGTCCTGCCGTTAAAAAGATGTAACGCACCAGCCTGCCGCAACTATGTGGACTGGACACAACGCTATTGTGAGAAGCACGAGGGCTATGCTGACAAGCAATACAACAAAGATGTGAGGTACAACAGGGAGAACAATGAACTCTATTCTTACTACCATTCGAGAGAGTGGAAACTTCTTCGAGAACAGAAGCTAAGAGAAAGTAACTATCATTGTGCCGTCTGCGCCTCACAGGGACGTTTAAATAAGTCTAATAGGTTAGTAGTCCATCATAAGTTTAAAGAGCTTAGAGACGTTTTAAACGATGATCAGGCACGTACTGATTTAAATAATCTTGAGGTGTTATGTCAGTATCATCATAACCAAGTCACGTTTGGGAAAGGAGAATAACAAATGGGATATGCTTCAAGACCAACCATTAGAGCACCAAAGGTTCCTAAAAAAGAGCCTATGAATCCAAATAAATTTGCAGGTCTTATGCGGTGTGGCGTACTTACAGTAAACGAAGTTAGAGAGTATCATGGTCTTTCCCCAATTGTGGGTGGAGAATCAAAAATTTTTAACGGGAAAATGAATTAAGTCCCCCCGAACTTTAACCGGGTACCAAAAAATTTTTCCTGGGCATCGGCGCCCCCTCAACTTTGTAAAAAATGTTGAAATGAAATTTTGAGATTTACTATTTTAGCCGGATTTTGAATACTGGAATATTACGCGCGATCCCTTATCTCGTATGAGTTGATCGGCGTTTTTGTCGTTCGCTGATTTTACCGAAATTTATGTGATGTATTTTGGACGAAAGGTGGTGGTTTTGATTGGCGAGACGAAAACAATTAACGGAAACGTTAAAAGGACAAATTACCAACGAAGAGCGGGAAGAGCGTCTGCAGCAGGAAGAAAAACTGAAAGATTTTTCGCCCTTGCAAGAAAAGCCACCATACTGGCTGTCCACTATGGCGAAGAATGAATGGCGGCGTATCTACCCGCACATTATCAATTTGCCAATCTCTGAATTAGATTCGACATTGCTTGCGATCTATTGCAACAGCTATGCACAGTATCGGGAAGCAATGGCCGATATAGCCAAAGACGGCCAAGTCATGTTTGAAAAAAACAGCCGGGGTGAGACGGTAAAAAAGAAAAATCCATCTGTGGATATAATGAACAGCATGTCTAAAGAGATCCGGGGCATTGCCGGCCAGCTTGGTCTGTCTCTGGATTCACGTCTGCGAATCGTCGGCCTCGACAGCGACAGCGAGGAACATGATGAGTTTGGAGCAATGGCGATAGATGACGATTGAAAATCTTGACCCCGGCACGCTTTATGCGAAAAAGGTTGTCAGCGGAGAAATAACGGCATGCAAGAAAGTCATAAAAGCTTGTCAGCGTCACCTGAGAGATTTGGAAAGAGCAGCTGACCCGTCTTATGAATATGAATACAGACCAGAAAAGGCAAAAAAGGTCATTAAGTTTCTTGAGATGCTGCCAGATATATCAACGGGAAAGCCCACAAAACTGGCTTTGTTTCAAAAGTTCATTGTGTACATGCTCTATGCTTGGAGGAATAAAGAGACCGGCTTCCGACGATTCACCAAAGCGTATATAAGCATGGCGAGAAAGGGTGGTAAATCTGTACTCGTTGCGGGTCTATCACTGTATGAGCTGATTTACGGCGAAGCGCCTAAGTTTGACAGGCAAATTTATGCAACAGCTAATTCAAGAGGCCAAGCGAAAACCGTCTTTAAAATGATCTCGATGCAGCTTAAGAAGATACGAAGTAAATCGAAATTCATGAGAAAATGGACAAAGCTCATACAAAATGAAATTCGGTACCTGAAAGATGATTGTGTGATTATGCCTTTATCAAGGGATACCGATAACTTGGACAGCTTGAATGTTCTTATTGGAATTCTCGACGAGTACCACACGGCGTCCAACACAAAAATGATGGAAGTCCTGGAGTCTTCCCAAGGTCAGCAGGACCAGGGCCTTATCTTAATCATCAGTACTGCTGGCTTTAAGCTGAACGGTCCCATGTATTCGCAGGAGTATCCTTATGTTGATGATATTCTCAGTGGCCGTAAGGAAAATGAAAACTATTTTGCAATTGTCTACGAACAAGATGACGAAGAGGAAATTTACGACGAAAGCACTTGGATAAAAAGCAATCCATTGCTTGAGGTGGAGGGTCTACAAAAGAAAATCTTGAAAAACCTCCGCAAGAAATTGAAAGAGGCCCTTGATAAAGATGATCTAAACGGTACACTCGTAAAAAACTTTAATATATGGCAGTCTGCTTCCTCTGAAAGTTTTATCAACGGGAACGATTGGAAAAAGCGCGGTGTGGATGCTGCGCCTGACATTACAGGGAAGCCGGTTTACATAGGGATTGACTTATCACGAACTGATGATTTATCAGCCCTTGGCTTCATTTATCCGTTAGAGGATGAACAAGAGACATTTTATGTGGACAGTCACTCGTTTGTTGGAACAAAAGGCGGACTGGATAATAAAATTGAGCGTGACAAACTGGACTATCGCACTCTTGCGAAAGCCGGATACTGTACAATTACTGACAAAAAATCTGGGATCATTAATCTGCAGCAGGTTGTGGATTATATGATTAATCATATTAAAGAATTTGATTTACAAGTAAAAGGAATCTTCTTTGACCCTTACAATATCTCTTTATTCTTAAATGAAATTGAGAAATACGGCTATGAGGATGTGCTGATTGAAGTCCGACAAGGTCCTCGCACATTATCTGAACCAACAAAAGATTTTCGTTTGAATGTATTCGACGGGAAAATCATACACAGTAAGAATCCATTACTTGATACGGCGATGCACAATGCAATGCTGAAAAAAGTGAATGATACGATTCAGATTGACAAAGCGCTATACAGGGAAAAGATTGACCCTGCAGCGGCAATGATGAACGCACACACGGGCGCTATGTACCATTACAAACAAGAGGAATTTGATTGGAACTCTTATTATGAAAGCGAAGAATTTACTCTTTAGGGAAGGAGGGGGAGCCATGAAAATCGGAAAAATAAATACATTTTTGTTGGGAGTATGTCAGTTTATTCAGTTGAACTTGCATACTCTTTTATTTTTAGCGGGGCTGTTTGTTATCGACTATGGGGTTTTCTATCTTCACCCTGTAGCCGGCTTTATTGTGACAGGTCTTTTTCTCGTTCTTATTGCCTTCTTGCTGAATCCAAAAGAAGAGGAAGGGGGGTGATTAAGTGGCATTCTTTCGATCATTAGATAAGCAGAGCCCAGGGGCCCGAGAGTTCAATGAAATCATTCTTGGCTTGGACGGGCTATCTTACACGTCTGTCAGTGCGATCAAAAATAGCGACGTGTTCACGGCGGTTCTTACTCTTTCCTCTGATATTGCAGCATCGCCAATTATGGTTCACCAAAGTGGTGTTGAGGAAAAGGATTCCGATCTGTTCAGGTTACTGAATGAGAAGCCCAATGATTATTATTCGGGTTACTTTTTTAAATTCATTCTTGTGGCCAACGCTCTAATGAATGGCCAGTCTTATGCGGAAATAGTCCGGGACAAAGAGGGAACACCATTAGAGCTTATTCATTTATTGAATAGTGAAGTCTATGCTGAGCAGCTACAGGACCGAAATGAAATACTGTATAGGTATTATCCGTCTGGCGGCAAAGAAAGAGTCTTGAAGCCGGAAAATGTACTGCACATTAAATTTTTCAGCGTGGACGGAATAACGGGTATGAGTCCTCTTTCTAGCCTTAAGCATGAGATTGAAAGCCAGGAGGCTGGGAAGCGCCTTGTTACAGACTTTTTCAGAAGAGGCGTCAACTTAAGCGGTATTGTAAACATGAAAAAAGGTCATTTGTCTCCTGAGGCAAAGGACAAAATCCGTAATGAATTTGAAAAAGCAAACTCTGGCATAAAGAATCAACAGCGGGTTGTTGTGCTCGATGAAAACATGGAGTTTAGCCAGTTAGAAATCAATACGAAAGTGCTTGAGATCGTGAATAACTACACGCATTCAACGAAACAGATAGCCAAAGTGTTCGGGCTGCCGGCGCACAAGCTGGGCATTGAGCAAGTCAACACGTCACTTGAACAAGCTAACTTGGACTATCTGACAAATACACTATCCAACTATTTTGCGGCCATCGCCTCAGAGCTTAATTTCAAAATGTTGCCGTATCCTTTAAACCTGCAACGGAAATTTCAATTCGATACGCGGAGGTTTAGGGAAACGGACGCAAAAACGAAGCGTGAAAATGTCATTGCCTTGCTACAAAACGGCATTTTCTCTCTCAACAATGCGCTGGCTGAGTATGGTTACGAGCCAATACCAAATGGGGACAAGCGTTACATGAGTTTGAACTATGTGAACATTGATTCAATGGACGAGATTCAGAAAGCAAAAGCAAAGAGCCTGCCGATCTCGTCAGCAGGTGAAGGAGGTGAGGGGAATGTCTAAGGAAGTAGAGATTAGAACGTGGCAGGAAGGGGCCTTAAAAGCTCATTCAGACGATAACGGCCCAAAAGTAATTAGCGGTTATGCTTTAAAATTCGGCACCCGCAGCCACAATTTGGGCGGTTTTATTGAAATGATTGATAAAAGGGCTCTGGATCAGACAGACATGAGCGATGTGCGGGCATTAATTGATCATGACCCGTCCAAGATTCTCGGGCGTACGTCTGCCGGCACGCTTAAGCTTGAAGTTGATGACATCGGCTTAAGATTCGACGTTACTTTACCGAATACGCAGTACGCAACAGATTTATACGAAAATCTGCGGGTTGGTAATATCTCAAATTGTTCTTTCGGCTTCATGCTGGGGAAGGATGGGGATAGTTTTACTCGTGACCAGGAAACCGGCCTGCCGTTGCGGAGCTTGAGAAACATTTCAAAGCTTACAGATGTGTCAGTCGTTACTTATCCGGCTTATGAAGACACTGACGTAACAATTGCCAAACGGAATTTACAGCAGTATGAGGAAAGAAACCGGAATCCGGAAAAAGAAAAGCTGCTGCTACAGCTGGATTTATTAAAAATGGGATTGTAAAAGCACTCGAAAATCGGGTGCTTATTTTATTTGAAAAGGAGCAAACACATGTTAACTGAAAAAATTAAGGAACTACGATCACAGATTACAAAAAAACAAACGGCCATTAATACAAAAATCACAGATGCCCAAAAACGAGCAGAGGAAGACAAGCTGGATGAAGCTACAGCTCTGAAAGGTGAAATTACCTCCTTGAAAGAAGAACTTGACGGCCTGCAGAAAAAGCTTGCGGAGTATGAAGAGTTAGCGGGGCTTAAGCCGGAAAATCCTGCACCGGCTGGTGGTAATGAAGACGATGATGAAAAAAGATCAATGCATGGAGCTAGCTTCCGTACAATTATTAAACCTGGGAAGACAGAAGAAGTAAGAGCCTTTGAAGAGTTTCTGCGTTCAAAAGGGGAAAAGCGCGACGGGCTGAAATCTGATGGTGCAGAAGTGCTAATTCCAATTGATGTAATCACTAAGCCACAACAGGAACTGGAAGACGTTGTTGACCTTGGCACAATGGTAAATAACGTTTCTGTTACAACTTCATCTGGTACTTATCCAGTTCTGGAGAACGCTAGCACTCAACTAAACTCTGTGGAAGAACTAGAGAAAAATCCAGAGTTAGCGAAACCAAAATTTAAGAAGGTGGAGTGGAAGGTTGTAACATACCGCGGTCAATTGCCAATTTCTCAGGAGGCCATTGACGATTCAGGCGTTGACTTAACGGCCCTTGTAGCAAATTATTTGCAACAGATTGAACGCAATACACGAAATTCTAGAATTGCTGCAGTTCTACGCACATTCACAACGATGACAGTATCAGGAACTGACGAGCTTAAAAAGATTTTCAATGTGTATTTAAAACAGGCTTATAAGCGTGATATTGTCGCAACTTCTTCGGCGTTTCAATTCTTAGATACGCTCAAAGATAAAAACGGGCAATACATTTTACAGCAAAATATTTCATCCCCATCTGGAAAAGTATTGTTTGGAAGACCGAACACAGTTGTAGATGATCCTGTCTTAGGTGAAAAAGATGGCGACGCGGTTATGTTTATTGGAGATTTAAAACGTGCTGTTCTTTTTGCGAACCGATTAAAAGCCACAGCAAAATGGGTGGAAAATGACCTTTATGGACAGGTCCTTTCTCTGGCGATTCGTTTCGACGTGAAGAAAGCTGATGATAAAGCTGGCTATTATGTCACTATCAATCAACCGACACCTAGCACAGAAGATCAGTCAGCGGTAGACGTGGGCCAATAAAAAATAATTGAAAAGGATGATTAAAAATGGAGAAAGAATTTCTAAATAAAAGCGGAAACGTTTGGACAGCATCGGAAATGGACACGGACGGTAAACCGACAACACGGGTTTACCTTGGCGGAAACAGTGAAGAAAATCCTTTGTACATTAAGGGGTTGCGAGGAGAAACCGGACCGGCCGGACCAAAGGGTGAAAAAGGCGACCCGGCAGTTATTGAAAAGGGAAGTATCACGTATGAAATGTTGGCCGACGGCTCAGTTAGAAGTAATCACATCGGAAAGGGCAGCGTGAAATTGGATAACCTGAACAGTGAAGTAAAGTCACTACTTGACGGTATGCAAAAACAAATTGATGAATTGAAAGGAACACCAACAGAATAATGCATAATGGGGCGCATACCGGCGTCCCTTTTTGTTTGTAAAGGAGTGTTGGAATGACGCTTGAAGAATTAAAGCTTGCGATGCGTATAGATCACAATTTTGATGATGGGTTTATCCAGCAGCTGAAAGATGCTGCGGAAGAATATATAAAAGATGCCGTAACGCTTTCGCCAAACAGGGATGCTTTCTTTCAAAACAACTCTAAGTTTGATACGGCTGTCATGTTTCTGGTAGGTGCCTGGTATGAACAGCGCGTATCCTCAATGGACAAAGCATTGCAAGAAATACCTTTCGGCGTAACAAACTTTATTCAGCAATTCAGAGGGGCGTATACAGATGGAATTTAGCCGACTCAATACACGCATCACTTTTGTTACACGAAAGAATGGGAAGGATCCAGAAACTAGGGAGAATATTGTGGTAAATGAGCCCTTATTTTCTTGCTGGGCTGAGATAAGAGAACAGAAGTTAAGGGAAAAGCTCACGACAGCTGGCACCTTCTTAGAGAACAGCATTACGTTCATTATTCGCTATCAGCAAGTTAAGAAGGCGACCAATAACATGCACGTTCTTCATGATGATGAGCTTTACGAAATAAAAGATATTCTCCCAAACTCTCAGGATAAAAACCTGATCAATGTTTTTGCGGAGAAGGTGAGCTGATGGCCCGACAAGATGACGGTATCAGCGGTATAGAAAAAGAGCTTGATAAACTTGCAAGAAAAAATACCAGGGCTGCCAAAACAGCCGTGCAGGCAGGCGCTCAGGTTTTTGCTGAGGCTCTGGAACGTAATACGCCCCGAGGCAGAGAAAGCGACCACGACCCCCACAAAGTACACATGAAAGATAATGTGGTGTACACAAAGGCGAAGGAAGACGGGGAGATATATGCAAGTGTGGGTTATGGGAAAGAAACAGCATCCCGCCTACACTTCTCTAACTTTGGAACGATCAAGCAGCCCCCGCAGCATTTCATTGAGAGGACATCAAACGAGATGGAGCAGACGGTTTTACAGATCGTGCAGCAAGTTTACATGAGGGAGCTGGGACTATGATGCTTCCCATTCAGGAAGTTGAAAAGCTTTTAAGTGAAAACGAAACCCTTACTTCTCTTGTGGACATTGACCGGATATTCCTGGTCTTTGTTCCGGAAGAAGACCGAGATATAGAAAAGGCCCCAATGATTCGCATTAACGAGCTTGAGAGTCACAGAAAAGACTATGCGGATGATAGGGCCCTAACATTTGAGGTTGATATTCAAATAGATTTATGGACCAAAACAATAAAGGACGCCCAGGCTATTCAGCCTGTGATTGATCAGATCATGGCAGAGAACGACTACAAGCAATATGCGTCAGCCTTTGACCGTGACCCAGATATTGCTCTGTACCGGTACGCCCGGAGATACAGGGCCACGAAATTAATTGATATACAAAAAATAAACATGGAAAAGGATGATATGAATGGCTAAGACGGGGCTAAGTGGCATTAAATATGCCGAACTTGTTGATGAAAAAGCCTCTGGGATCGTAGATATGCCAGGGGCAATTGAAGCCAAGTTAGATGTTTCTTCTGAATTAACACCTCTTTATGCGGATGACGGCATTTATGCGGTAAAGAGTTCAGGAGTTAGTGAAACAAAACTCGAATTAAATGTCGCAGACCTTACCACAGAAATGAAAAGAACTCTTTTAGGTGT
This sequence comes from Bacillus sp. 0209A, assembly GCF_036765095.1. Classification (NCBI taxonomy): domain Bacteria; kingdom Bacillati; phylum Bacillota; class Bacilli; order Caryophanales; family Bacillaceae; genus Bacillus; species Bacillus sp. 0209A. The sequence continues at coordinate 711,627 of NZ_JBAIZV010000003.1, read as the reverse complement.
GCCGGTTGTTGATGGCATTGAGGAGTACCATAAGGATATGGAGCCTCCTTACGTGTGCATCACATGGCGGCAGAAACACCATGAAAAAGGCTATGTGTACTATGCCCTGTTAAAAGGTAAATTTGGAATCCCTTCAGTGGAAGGAAAAACGAAAGAAGATAAAGTGGACTATCAAACAGATGCAATCGAAGGACAATTCTTGCCGCGTAAATCGGACGGACTTGTGTTCCTAATTGGTTATGATCAGAACGATGGGTTCACATTAGAAAAGTTCTATCAACGTGCTTACGGGGTGCTTCCAGATGGAATGACAACAGAAGAAGTGAGCGCAGATTTAGGAAAATAAAACCGGCAGCCTGACAGAGGCTGCTTTTTCTATAAAAATTAAAAGGTGGGTTTTACAATGGTTAAAGCAGTTTTGAGAGATTATGCCCTTGCTGAATTAGATGAAAACGGAGAAATTTTATCTGTCCCAGAAAAAACATTTGTTCAGCCACTTGTTACAGCAAGATATACGTATAGAGCTTTAGAAATACATGCAAAGGCAATGGATGAAGAATCTGGCATGACAGAGCATGATGTGATGGATGACATGATGACTCTTGTTTTAGACATATTCCAAAATCAATTTACCTTTGATGATATTTTAGACGGTGTCCAATCTGATGATTTATTTGACTGGCTCAGAGATATTATTGATCAGGTTATGGTTAAAGATAAAAAAAAGGCTCAATTGAAGAAGAAGGCCGAGAAAGCTCAAAAATAACAGGGAAGCCAATGACCTACAGGGACTACCTTAACAGGATGAAGCAAATGTATCTTGACTTGATGGAAAATGGTTACAAGCTTCATGAAATAGATGATATGGATATACAACGATTCTTTGATCTTGCAGCTTACAAGCATGAGGAAGAGAACAAATTGGTCCCGGCTTATCAAATATTCGGTGCAACTTTGTAGAAGGGTGTCTGTAAAGGCGCTCTTTTTGTGTTTCTAAAAAACGATAGAAGGGAGGTAACTATTTGGCGACAGAAGGTAGACCGATAGGAAATTTAGTCATTAATACCACGCTAAACGATGCAGGAGTAAACAGAGGGATAACCGGTCTGAGAAATAACCTCAAAACAGCGCGGACAGCCACAAAAGCAACTGTTCAAGAGTTTAAAGCGATGGGTGACGAACTCACGGCCAGCAAAAAGCAGGTTGAAGGTTTATCAAATGAGCTTTCCATTCAAGAGAGGATTGTGGAAGAGTATCGGAAATCTTACGAGAAACAGGTTGAGCTATACGGCGAAGGCTCACAGGAGGCCCAGAAATACGCCCAGAGGCTCAATACTCAGATTCAATCATATCATTCTCTTGAAGGGTCTCTGGGGCGCGCACAGATGCAATACCAACGGCTGGAACAAGCCCAAAGCCAAGCAAGCGAGAGCGCTGATGAGTTGACGGACAGCCAAAGGGAGATTGGCGATGCAAGTGGAGACGCTGGCGGGAAAGTATCCAAATTCAGTTCTTTTATCAAAGTGGGGCTAGTGGGCGCGTTGACTGCCGGGATTGCGGGAGTAACCGGGTTAACTGCCGCAGTCGGAGCAATGGGCGCTAAAATGGCGCTTGATACTCAAAAATCACAGGGTGAATTCAGGGCTCAATTGGGCCTTACCAAAGATGAAGCGAAAGATTTGACGAAAGCAGCTACAAGCGTTTGGAAAGACGGTTTTGGCGAAAATATGGATGTAGTCAAAGACGCCCTGAAACAGGTCCGTCAGAATATCAGGGGGCTCAGCGACAAGGATTTAAAGGATGTAACCAAAGGGGCTATTACTCTTTCAGAAACCTTTGACGCAGATGTAAATGAAGTCACCCGAGCTGGCAACAATATCATGAAAGGTTTCGGTGTTGAGAGCCAAAAGGCTTTTGATTTGATGACGTACGGTGCCCAAAAGGGGCTAAACTTTTCAAACGAAATGTTTGATAACCTGAGCGAGTACGCGCCTTTATTCGGCAAAATGGGTTTTTCTGCGGAAGAATACTTCCAGCTCTTAACGAAGGGCAGCCAAGCAGGGGTTTATAATCTCGACTACATTAATGACGTCATGAAAGAATTTCAGATCAGAGTGAAAGACGGCTCCGATTCGACGTCCGGAGCGATGGCGCAGCTTTCCGGAAGCACTCAGAAAGTATGGAGCCAATTTCTAAAAGGAAAAGGGACGGTTAAAGACGTTTCTAACGCAGTTCTGGGTGAGCTGAAAGGGATGAAAGACCAAGTCAAGGCGAATAATATCGGGGTAGCTTTGTACGGCACCAAATGGGAAGACCTTGAGGCTGACGCGATGTATGCCCTCGGCGGCATTAATGGAAAGATTGGCGATGTGAACGGGAAAACGAAAGAGGCCGGAAAAGCTCTCCAAGATAACTTCGGGGCACGGCTGAAAAAGATAGGTCGTTCCGCCTTGTCGGCTCTCCTTCCGATCGGCAACGGCCTTTTAGACGTATTGGAGCCGGTCATGTCTGGCTTAGAGTCTGGCATGAAAAGCCTTGAACCGACTTTTAACAATATCGCGAATGCCGGAAAGAATCTAAAGACTATTTTTTCTGGCATAATGGACGTTTTCAATGGTGATACGTCAAAAGGTGCCGATAAACTGATGGACTTTTTCCCGGTGTTAACGGTCCAAACCATTATCGACGGGATAAACAATATCAAGACTGCTTTTTCCGGCTTTAAGCAGCAGGCACAGCCTATCATATCCAACATGAAAGCAAGCTTTGACGCCATGAAGCCGACCTTTTCGACTCTCGGCACTATTGCATCCCAAGTTTTTGGAACTCTTGGTCCTCTGGTCAAACAGGCACTAGGCGGCGTGATGTCGTTCATTGGTCAACTCACTGGGCAGTGGAAGTCTTTCTGGGAGCAAAACGGTTCTGTGATCTCTCAGGCCCTTCAAAATGTGTGGTCCGTTGTCCAATTTGTCATGCCGGCCGTACTTGCGATTATTAAATCTGTATGGGGCAACATAAAGGGCGTAATTACTGGCGCAATGTCTGTAATTCAGGGCGTTATCCTCGTTTTCTCTGGGTTACTGACAGGGAATTTCTCAAAAATGTGGGAAGGGATTAAAAAAATATTCTCTGGCGCGATAAAAGTGGTCTGGAATGCAATCCAACTTTCATTTTTCGGCAAGATTCTCGGCGGGGCAAAGGCTCTTGGCGCTGGTTTAAAAGGCATTTTCCCAAAAATGTGGGGCTGGATCAAAAGTTTGTTTAAGGATGGCGCCACAAATGCGGGAAAAATGTTTAGTTTCTTGAAAGATAAAGCTCTAAAAATTGTCACTGACATGAAAACTAGTATTTCTAAAAAATTCACTGACATTGTAGATGGAGCGAAGGCGCTGCCTAAGAAAATGGGTGACGGAATTAAGAGCATGGCAGGCAAAGCATGGGACGGAATTAAAGCGTTTGGTAACCGAACGCTTCGCGGATTCGGTAAAATCATCAACGGCTTTACTCAGCAGGGTATCAACTGGATTCTAGGAAAAATTGGGGTTGATACTAAAATCCCTAAATGGGAAGTTCCGCAGTATGCAAATGGTACAGGCGGGCATCCAGGAGGCCTAGCCATTCTTGGTGATGGTAGAGGCTCAAATGCTGGGCCAGAAGCTTTTATAACCCCTTCGGGTCACATGGGACTGAGCCCTGCGACTGATACGCTGATGAACCTTCCTCAAGGAACACAAGTCATGTCAGCGATTGACACTAAAGCTTTTCTTTCAGGGGTTCCGGCTTATGCAAACGGAACAAAGAAGAAAGAAGGCTTTATTTCAAAGATGTGGAATGGAGCAAAGGCAGCCGTTGGGAAAGTGAAGGACCTTGCTTTAGATGTGTTTGACTATATCAGCAACCCGTCAAAACTCGTCAAAAAGGTTATTGAAAAGCTAGGGCTGAAACTGCCTAAGGTGAAAGGCATTACCGGCGATGTCTTAAAGGGTTCATTCTCCCTTATTAAAAAGAATTTTGTCAATTTCATCAAAGATAAGTTTGGAGAATCAAGCAACTTTGGTGAGGGCGGCACGGAAGCCGTCAAAAAGTGGGTTGCTAAAGCCTTAAAGATAAAAGGGCTGGGATCAGAGTATGCCTCGGCGCTTGAGACAATAGCGATGAAGGAATCAGGCGGCAATCCAAATGTCGTTAACACATGGGATTCAAACGCGAAAGCCGGTCACCCATCACAAGGATTGATGCAGTTTATCCCGAGTACCTTCAACGCCAATAAGGAACCAGGGCACGGAAATATCAAAAATCCAGTTGACCAGATCCTTGCCTCTATTAACTATCTGAACAGCAGATACGGCGGAATCTTAAATCATCCCGGCTTGAAGTCTATGGCGCGCGGCGGCCGTTATGTCGGATACGATAAAGGCGGATTGATTACACGAGATCACATGGCCGAGGTCCATAAAGGGGAAATGCTGCTGCCGTTGCGTCAATTTAGGCGCAGCCAAGCTCATAAGGTTCTCAGTCAGGCGGGTAAAATGGTCGGGTATGAGCCGGAAAATCGGTCAAACACAAGCGATGCAAACGCATTGCAAAAGATGGTCACTCTGCTGCAGCAACAAAACAGCAATCAGCAAGCCGAGATTAATCTGTTAAGCCAAACGGTGAGACTATTAACGCAGCTTGTGGCAAAGGACCCTAAGATGGTTTTAAGCGTACAAGAATTAAACAAAGTCCAAGACGATGTTTACAACAAAGAAAGGAATCAAAAGGGATTGCTGAACAATGTAAGCTTCTCTTAGGAGAGTGGTAGGTTGATAAATTATGATCTAATAATAGACGGCAAGTATTTAAGCGAGACTCTTTCAGGTGTCTCGCTTTCTTCATTTAGACCGGAGGCGCCAGTGTTTGAAAGGCAGACGGCAGGAACAAGCGCGCTCATTAACGGGACGATGATGCTTAAGCAGGGGAACGCTGGGAGATACACAGAACGAAAAATCAACACAAAAGTGCTTGTGGAGGCGAATAGCTCTTTTCAGTTCCAGATCAAAAGGGATGCCGTTTACAATCTTTTTGTTAGAGAGGACCCCTACTATGTAATTAATACTCAGCAGCCTTATAAACGATGGCTTGTTACGTGTGATGACGCATTTTCCATCTATCAAGAAAACGGCAAAAAGTATCAGGAAGTGGATATTACATTAACGGCTATTCAGGGGCTTGCTGAGTCTTTAAATGACAGCACTGCATCTATGGAATTGAAGGACGAAAAGTTTCACTTGGGCATGAATATCCGACGGGACTCAACACCTGTGTTTCACTTTCAAAATAAAAACTCTTTTGTAGTGGATAACATAGGGGACGTAAAACTGGATCCGATTAACTACAATTACAACGTTGAAATGTACCTGCAGGGTACGGATATTTCAATTACAAATATCACGACAAACGAAACCCTGACACTGAACGGGAAATTTTCAAAAACGGATAAGATAACGCTTTTGAAGCATCACATTTTGAAGAACTCTGCGCCTATTTCCGATAGAAGTGGGCGATTCCCGACTCTTGCAGCCGGCCAGAATCAATTTAGGATTGCCGGCGCTACCTACAGCGATATCCGATTCATTACACACTTTTATTATAAATAGGGGGTGATGCTCTTTGAATCAGATGTTTGTACATGATATTAACACAGGGCAACAGCATGAGTTGATTCACGTTGAGCCCAAAGTGAATGATGATATCACTGGGAAAAAGGATTTGTCTTTCTCAATTACTTTAACAGAATACAATCAGATTCCTTTCAATGCTTTAGTCGGAAGAAATTTTATTATTATCGACGAGGTGCGGTATAAAAAGCAGCAGTATTTCATTAACACGCCCACGATCAAACAGGAAGGCGCCCTGCTAACGAAAGACATTACAGCCACGCATATCTATTCCTTTAGGGCGATCAAGCATGTTGTTCACGAGACGATAGAAGGTACAAAAACTCTCAATGAAGCACTTAAGCACGCAGTAAAAGGCAGTGAAATCACATTTACAATTATGCCGGATGCGAAGGGAATCGGAGCTAAAAAACTGGAGGGATTCGGCAATAAAAAGACCTCTGAACTGATGGATGAAATCATTTCTACCTTTGGGGTTGAAATCATACCGGATAACACGCATTTATATATCTACAAAAAAGCTGGCAAAGAGATTGTAAAAAGGCTGGATAACCTTTCGAATCTTACGTCTTTACAGATCACAACAAGCGAAGATAACACGACAACACGGGTGAAAGGATACGGGAAGCTCAAAGAAGATAAGGACATCTTGGGTGATCAGTCGATCCCCTACGATTCCAAAACAGGAACCTGGGCGTATGATAGCTCATTAAAAGCTGATTATACGAAGAAAATAGGAGCCACGTTTTCTTTCTCCTTCACAGGGACAGGTTTTAAATTTAAAACCCTAGTGTCGAAGCTGGGCGGTAAATGGGAATTTAAAATAGGCGATCAGACGAAAGCCATTTCTGTCTATAAAGATTCAGCCCCGACAGAAAAAGAGTTTGATATCATTCGCGGCCTGGACAGCAAGACTTATAAGGTAGTTGCTACTTTTAAAGGCAGGGACAGCAATAACCCAAATACCAAAGGCGCAAAGAAAGCCGATCCGGTCATGTACCTTCTGCGCGGCAACATTATCGGGGTGTACAGGACTTTCAAGAATGAGGATGAAAAGTATGTCTTTCCTCCGGTTACCTATGTTCATCCAGAGGAAAAAAAGTTTCTCATAAACGGGCAGCCATCTTGGGCGGAACCGGTCACGGATGATTCAATCACGACAAAGGATGACATGATTAAACTGCTTAAAACTAAAGTCAATCCTTATGCAGAGGTGTCCTATGATGCCGACTATGTGGAATTGCTAGATCAGGCCCTGGCTGACATAGAAGAGCCGGTTATGGCGGGGGACACTATTCGTGTATATGCTGATACGCCTTTGAACGGGATCACATTTGATGGGAAGCTGAGAGCTACAGGGGCCTCATACAACCCATTAAGACCAGAACAGCCCTCTGACCTGACAATTGACGGGAAACGAAAAAGCCGTGTAGACATGGAAATCGAAGAGAAAAAGCGTGCGAAGAATCAGGAGCAGGCCATCAAGAATTATCAAAATAAATTGGCTTCAGGGCTTGCTGAGATCAATCAAATAAAGCAAAGTCTGGCGAATACGCAGGCTTCACAGCAGACCACATATACGTTTTCTTTGCAATTTTTAAACGGTGAATGGTCTGTCTCTTTTGGCGATGGTTTTGTTTCCTTGGCGGCGAGCATTCTTTCATTGAATACGGATGATGATTATGCGATCCAGTATGTGACCGGCGATGCCAATTCTATTATGAAAGAGGCGGGCTATACGTTGTACGCGGAAGATGTAGACACAAACATCATTAATATAACCCTTTATAAAGACGGAAAAATAAGTGATCCTCTGGATGTTCCAGAAGGTTCAAAAGTAAAAATCCTCATAGTAGGACAGAAATAGAGGTGAAAACATGACGCTTTATCTTAATAAGAGGCATGGGGATGCACCGAATGCCAAACTGTTCACTCAGTTGGATGACAACGCCAAGGCAACGGAGACAGAAGTCAATCTGATAAATAATAAACTTAAATATCATGAAAGTTCACAGACCGCCCACAAATCAAGTCAAATTGATCACGGTGGTCTTTCTGTTTCTACAGAATTAGAAACGATGAAAAAGCGTTTCGCCAACGTGATTACCAAAGCAGACGGCACAAATGTAAAAGAGGTTCTGGACCTCCGTATAAACCGAGAAGGTAAAGAATTTGACACGGCAAATGAGCGTGTTGTGGAGATTGAAAAATCACTCTCTGACCTTGATGCCTCTGTTCAAAAAGAATATGGGTTCGATTACACGACAATCCCGCCCGTTTATCATACGAGTTTGAACCTTGCAGATAAAACGGTGCTGCAGTGTTTCGTAATCGACGAGAAAACAGGCGATATATACGCGACGCAGGTGGGAAGTGGCAACACAGATCAAAGTCAAAACTATGTCATTACCCGGATGAATAAAAATGGCGTAATGCTTGATAGCATGACAGTCGTTCACGGCGGGCATGGCACCACAATCGGGCTTGAACGAGAAAACGACAGAATGTATATCTGGTCAAATTATGAGGTGGTTGATTCACATGGTAGCTCAATCGGTCATGACCTAGTTCGGTTTCCCTACACAGCCGGGGCAACGATTAACGGAGGAAATGGCGGCATCAAACGGTTTAATAAATTCACTGATCTATATGCGATTCCAGTTATTGATCAACAAAACGGTTTGATTGCCTTGCGTTTAAAAGACAGCAACGATGACAGCGTTGTGCAGCTGCGTAAATTGAATGATGTGAAAAACGGTATTGATAAACTGCTGGGAGAAGTGACAGTTCCAAACGATTTGCATTACCTGCAGGGCTTTACTATCGACGGATACGACTTGTATTGGTACACAGGAGACACTAACAGCGTCACCTATCCGGCTGAATTGTCTTTGTTCAGCTTCAAAGATGGAAAGCTCAAGAAACGAATTACATGTGATTTTGGCCGGGGACCTGATGGGAAATACGAGGGGGATTTTCGTGAGCCGGAATCCATTTTTCTTTATAAGGACCCGAAGACCGGGAAGAAATCGTTATTCGCGGCAATTGCAACCGGTACAGTGGGAAAGCGCCTGGCAAAAGTCTATGCGTATCATTCCAAAGATAATGCGGCTACATTTGCCACAGACTTATCACAAGGGTTTCAAGGCTATCCATTGACCAAAAACAATGGATTCGCAAAGAGCCTGCCTGATGGACTGACAAAACTCAAAGACTTTCGCCAAGTGGGTTACTATTACATGAAAACAGCAGAAGCAAACAAGATGACGGATCATCCGGCCGGCGGCGATGCGGGATGGTGGCTTCAAGTTGCACCGGCCGACGGTTCCGGTTCTGTTATTCAGACGCTTACACGAAATTCCACAGGGCGATCAATTAAAATTTTCACTCGGGTTGTAACTGGCTCGGGGGTTGCCGGGGAATGGGCGGAGCTTATGTCCAGTCAAGATTTGGATTGGACGAATCTTCCCTTGAAAAACGGGGCTTCGAATCCTGATTCTAATGATAAATTGCAATATGCCATAAACGGCGGGCTCGTTCATTTGCGCGGAAGGGTTAAAATTCCGGTGACAGACGGGGTAATATTTGCAGTTTTACCGGCAGGAGCTAGACCAAGTAAAGCTTGGTATGATGGCTGTCAGGTGGCTGGAACAACAGGAGAGCGCAAAATAGACGTGCGTGCAAACGGGGAAGTTGTTGCCTATGGCTTTGCGGTAAACAGTATGGACTCGGTCACTTACACATACGTCAATGTCAGCTTTCCGATAGGGTAAGGAGGGAGATTCATGATCTATAAAGATGCTGCGATAAGTGCCAATGTAGGCACTAGCTCAAGCAGCAGGACAACAAACATACATTTTAGTACGCAAGACATAGGGACGGCCAAATTGATCTTTAAAGTGTTCAAAGATGGCGTCCCTTTACCTTTGTCCGCGGTTACTGGGAAACTTGTTATGGTGATGACCGACGGCAGTAAGTTCATCAAGAATATTACGATCGTCGATAGGCTGAAAGGCATTGCGGAATACGTTTTGACAAGTGAGGAAATCAAGCATTACGGCAAGGTCCAGGCGTCTCTTAATCTGTATTATGACAATAAACAGTCTCTGGGCATTACTCAGTTTACTTTCCAGATAGACAAAAACCTCATTGACTCGGATATTGTACCAATTGCCGAGTATTATATTGAGGATTTTGAGACGTTGAGGCAGTCGGTTGAGGCAATAGTGGCGGACCTTCAGGAAAAATTTAAAGACTTAGATAATGTTGAGACAAAGGCGGGCTCACAAGAGAAAGCCGACGCTGTCCAGACGAACCTAGACACTCACACAAGAGACAAGTCCAACCCTCACGGCGTTACAAAAAGTCAAATAGGGTTGGGCAATGTGGACAATGTGCAGCAAGCTTCTAAACAAGATTTTGACCTGCATGTATCAGATGCAGCCAAACACATTTCTTCTAGCGAGAGAACAAAGTGGAATAACGGCCAAACTTTCAGGATAACGGCAGAGAACGGGACACAGAAATACAACCTCACACAAGGCTCTTTTTATGATTCGCTTAAAGATGTCGGGACTGTCTCTTTTTACGGGACCAACGCTGTCACAGATAACCCGTCATCATCAAGCTTGCGCGGTATGCAGATTGTAGGACAGCCAGGGATTGGCATGGGGTACGCCGTGGACGTGAATGGGAATGCTTGGTGGTTCTATTACAATTCGAGCCATACCAAGATCAATTGGTTTCCTGCAGAGTCCATCACAGGTGCTCAGTCGAAGGTAGATGCTCACGCAAATAGAAAGGACAACCCGCACGCCGTAACAAAAGCGCAAGTAGGCTTGGATAAGGTGGATAATGTTCAGCAGGCACCTTTAACGGAGTTTAACGCCCATAATTACAATCCTATTCGTCACATCACACAAATTGAGAGAGAGAAATGGAACGGCGGTCAATTAACGAAAATCACAAATGATGTTGGGGGTGTAGCTTTTGCAGTAAATGAAGGCGAAGACATGCTTCAGGCAATTGTAAATAGAGGTAGGAGCATGGGCACCTTTTATGCAAATGGAAAAGCAGTAAATTCTCCTTCTAGCGCCTCTACAAGAGGGTTTTATCAAATGACAAGTCAATCAACTGATGGCAAGGGTATGTATGGCTGGGTTTATGCGATGGACTACAGAAATAATGTTTTTACAAATTATTATGATGGTAATTCTTCGGGCTGGACAGGGTGGAAACAGCTGGATACAAGCAAAAATTTTGAAAATGCAATCTGGCAAAATGTTACCCTGAAAAACGGCGCATCTACAGGAGACAGAACATTTCAGTATGCGAAATGGGGAAACCTTCTTTTACTGCGCGGGCATATCACAGCAACACGTGAGGTTGTGTGCGGTTCTATCCCGTCTGACGGATTGCCGACAAATGGTGCGGTTGCGATGGTTCTGGTTTCTGGCACAACGGGCTACAGTAAGCTATTTGTTTATTCAAGTGGCGATATGAAGTTAACCGGCATTCATTCAAATAATGACAGTGCTGTTACAGGTTATTATATGGATGCTGTTATCCCATTAAATTAAGGAGGTAAAGAATGTTACAGGTTTATAGATATGATGAAAATTATCTATTTGTTGAGCCAGTTCTAGTCACAGAAATGGACGATACAGGGAATTATGCTATCCCTGCTGATTGTACGACAGTGGCGCTGCCGGACTCTCCTTCTTTATTCAAACCAAAGTTTGATGCAGAAAAGCAGGAATGGACAGAGACAGCCACACAGGAAGAGATCGAGGCTATTTTAAATTCAGGCGGTAAAGAAATCTCAGTAGTTGACCTTTTGAAGCAGCAGAATGCAGCACTTTCCTTGCAAATTGCAAAGTCAGAGAAGGAAAACGAAGAAAGACGTATGAGGGAAGCCGAACAGGCTTTAGCCATTGCACAGATGCAAAAACAAATTGAAGATTTGAAGGGGGCAAACTAAATGACTCGTTATCCAGAAGTAGCTGACATTAAACAGTTTTATGAGTGGAAATGCTATACAGACGAAAAGGTACAGGAATATGTTGAGATTGAATGGATTACCACAGAACAATACAAAGAAATTACCGGAAAGGATTACCCTTCTCCCAGTGACGTCCCTACTGGGGAGACTGACGAGCCTGCTGGGGTTGAATTGAATAAAGAAGGATAAGCGCTTAATAGGCGTTTTTATTTTGCCTCTAAGGAGGGGAACAAACGAAATGGAGGAAACAAGTGTGTTTATTAACTTTGAAACGTTGGATTTAGCGAGAGTTTACCTGTTTGGAGGTGTTAAATATCTTGATTTACTGCTGGTTCTTAGTATTCTTGACGTCATAACAGGCGTCATCAAGGCTTGGAAATTTAAGAAGCTGCGGAGCCGAAGCGCTTGGTTTGGTTATGTCCGGAAAATGCTTAGTTTTTCGGTGGTCATTGTGGCAAATATCATAGATACAATCCTCAATCTGAACGGCGTCCTGACATTTGGGACCGTTCTTTTTTATATCGCCAATGAGGGGCTTTCCATTACGGAGAACCTTGCACAGATCGGTGTTAAGATTCCGGTTGCCATTACTGACCGGCTTCATGTAATCGAAAATGACAACGAACAAACAAATGAAAAGGATGAACAGGCTGCTGGATAAACCGGCGGCTTTTTCTATATCAAAAACAGAATAGGAGAGATCACTTATGACAATTACAGTGAAAAAGAATCTTGTATCAAAATCTAAATACGGTTTGAAATGCCCGAACGCAATGACGGCGAAGTACATTACCATCCACAATACAGCCAATGACGCGTCAGCTGCCAATGAGATCAGTTACATGATCAATAACACAAGCTCGACAAGCTTTCACTTTGCAGTCGATGACAAAGAGGTGCGGCAGGGCATCCCTACAAATCGCAATGCATGGCACACAGGAGACGGCACAAACGGCACCGGGAACCGTAAGTCTATCGGCGTTGAAATCTGTTACAGCAAGTCAGGAGGTGCTAAATATGAGGCGGCAGAAAAACTGGCAATCAAGTTTGTGGCGCAGCTGCTTAAAGAACGCGGCTGGGGAATTGATCGTGTCCGCAAGCATCAGGATTGGAACGGCAAGTATTGCCCACACCGTATTTTAGATGAGGGACGTTGGAATGAAGTAAAAGATGCTATTGCTGATGAATTACACAACATCGGCGGTGAAAATTCAGCATCTTCAGGCGGTTCTTCAGGATCCGGAATAACATATACAGTGAAAAAAGGTGATACACTTTCCGGAATCGCAAAGGCTAAAGGGATAACTGTGTCAAACCTTCAGAAATGGAATAACATTAAGGATCCAAATAAAATCACGGTTGGCCAAAAGTTAAAGTTTGAAGGCTCAAGCACTTCCAGCACTAAACCAAGCAGTAAAAAAACGTCATATGCTCTGCCTTCCGGAGTTATTAAAGTGACACGTCCGATGACGAAAGGCACGAAAGTAAGACAGGTGCAAAATGCTCTGGCGGCTCTTTATTTCTACCCAGACAAAGGGGCGAAGAATAACGGTATTGACGGTGTGTATGGTCCGAAAACAGCAAATGCAGTAGAAAGATTCCAAAAGATGAACGGATTGACGCCTGACGGAATCTATGGGTCGAAAACAAAAGCAAAATTGGAAGCCCTACTATAATAGAAAATCCCTCTCTTATTACCAAGGGAGGGAAATTTTTTATAATATGTATAGACTTATGTCTACACATATGCTATAATAAATATATAAGGAGGTGAGGAAATGCTAGACAACATAATAAAAATCCTTCAAATTATCTTCTATGTTGTTTCTATCGGTTGGATTTTTCAGCAGTCCCACGATAGTAACAAGAAAGATAATAAGAAGGATTAACGATTGCAGGGAAGCGAGTGGGAGCTCGCTTCTCAATAACATTATAATCAGTCTAGCATAAAAAATGAAGAAAAACCAAAAGTTCATCTTTTCATTAATTCTTTTGAGTGCGGCAGCGATAGGCGTGCGCTCCTTTTGGACAAACGCATTTACAACGTCTGTAATGGCTATAATTGTAGCGTTGACAATTTATGCTGTTCTCAAAGACATGGCTCTAAGGAGAAAATAACATGGAATTTCATTTAAGAGGTCGCCAGGAGGTTGAGGGCTTCGTAAAAACTGAGGTCCTCAGCACTTCCGAAGTTGCCGGGATTTTAGGGGTAAATAAGCAACGCATGAGTAAATTGATAAGTGATAAGCGCATCGAAGCTGTAAAGAAGATAGGGAACACAAGTTTGTTTTTACGCCAGGATGCGGAGGCTTTAAAAGAAGAACTTGAAGCAAATAAAAAATATCGCCCCCATAATAATTGAGCCCACTCATATGAGCAGGGCTTTTTTACTTATCTAGGAATCACATGGTACTTTTCTCCCCTTTATCTCGAACTGAGGGTTTTTTAATTGTTTAGGAACAAATGTTCTGTTATCTTCTTTTTGAGGTGATAGGTGTGAAAGAGCTGCCAAAAGAGCTACTTGAAGAACTTGAAAGAACTACCTTCCTAATTAATGAAGTTATAGAGATATACGAGCAGCACGAAGGAGAGCCAGCAGAAAAGCCGGCTATCACTTGCCCATCATGCCGTAAAGAATCGACTAATTATGTTTGCGATTGGTACGGTAACAGGCATGTGCATTTCCATTGTGATTGCGGCTGCCGTGTCCATCAATAAACAAAAGGCCTCTCGTCATACGAAAGGCCTTTTTACTTATGCGCCTACTCTTATTTCGCGACCTAACTCCATTCCTACAGGTGGGTCATGATGTGTTCCTACAGGTAACTCACGTTGAATTTTCATCTTGATCACTCCTCTCTATGAATAACAAATACTGCATCTTCCCAAATTCTCCTTTTTTATTTAAATAGATTCCGTAATAGTTTATTTGTTGCTTTACCGGCCGCACGGCGGGCAATACGTTTCCCGAGAGTGCCGTTTTTAGCAGCATTAACATCCCCTAAAATTTTAGCCGACTTGTAGAGCGCTGATCTTATTTTATTAATGTTCATAAGTGCCTCCCTGGTTATTTCTACTTAAATTATAAACCTTTTTTAAAATCAGAAAAATTTTTTTGAAACATTTTGTGCAGCTGTGCGTCTAACATACGTATCCTTAGATAATTTCTGTATTTATGTCTATTTTACATGTTTATACTTAAATACAAAAAACCAAGTCATCCATAAACGCACCGTATTTATCGGAAGCCTGAATTCATCTATTGTCCACCCGCGGGAGGTGTTTAAAGAAGCGTTTAAACGATCTGCCGCTTCCTTTATCTGTGTTCATAATCATCCTTCTGGAGATCCGACGCCGAGCAGGGAAGATATTGAAGTGACAAGACGCCTGTTTGAATGCGGAAACCTGATTGGCATCGAGCTGCTTGACCATTTGGTGATCGGGGATAAAAAATTTGTGAGTTTAAAGGAAAAAGGATATTTGTAACACTTTTTTTTTCGTCGAATTAAGCTATAATAGAGTTTATGAGTTTTTCCCTTTAGGGTATTTTTGCTTTAAGAAAGGAAGATACATACATATGTTTGGAATTGGTGCAAGAGACCTTGGTATAGATCTTGGAACTGCGAATACGCTTGTTTTTGTAAAAGGAAAAGGAATTGTCGTGAGAGAGCCGTCAGTAGTCGCTTTGCAAACGGATACGAAGTCGATTGTTGCTGTCGGAAATGATGCGAAAAATATGATCGGACGGACACCGGGCAACGTGGTGGCCCTTCGCCCGATGAAAGACGGCGTTATCGCTGATTATGAAACAACGGCTACAATGATGAAATATTACATCAATCAAGCCATTAAAAATAAAGGCATGTTTGCCAGAAAACCATATGTCATGGTTTGTGTCCCATCAGGCATTACAGCTGTTGAAGAACGCGCTGTCATCGATGCGACAAGACAGGCCGGAGCGCGTGACGCGTATCCGATTGAAGAGCCGTTTGCCGCAGCAATCGGAGCCAATCTGCCGGTTTGGGAACCGACTGGAAGCATGGTAGTTGATATCGGAGGCGGTACGACAGAGGTTGCGATTATTTCCCTTGGCGGCATTGTAACGTCACAGTCAATCCGCGTAGCCGGTGATGAGATGGATGATGCGATTATCAACTACATCAGAAAAACGTACAACCTGATGATTGGTGACCGTACGGCTGAAGCGATTAAAATGGAGATCGGATCTGCAGAAGCTCCTGAAGAATCCGATAAAATGGAAATCCGCGGACGCGATTTATTGACAGGTCTGCCGAAAACAATCGAAATTACAGGAAAAGAAATTTCTGGTGCTCTGCGCGACACTGTATCTACAATTGTGGAAGCGGTGAAGAGCACACTTGAAAAAACACCGCCTGAGCTTGCAGCTGATATTATGGACAGAGGCATTGTGTTAACCGGCGGCGGAGCGCTTCTTCGCAACTTGGACAAAGTCATCAGCGAAGAAACAAAAATGCCGGTCCTTATCGCCGAAGACCCGCTTGATTGTGTAGCGATCGGAACAGGAAAAGCACTGGAGCACATCCATCTTTTCAAAGGGAAAACTAGATAATCGGGAGTTCAATAGAAGAGGTGTAACACGATGCCGAATAAACGGTTAATGCTATTACTTCTGTGTATTATCATATTGGTGGCTATGATTGGATTTTCGCTGAAGGGCGGCCGCAATACCACCTGGCCTGAGAAAGTGATCGGCGATACGACGGGAGTATTTCAAAATATTTTTCATACGCCTGCCGAATTTTTTGCAGGGATATTTGAGAACATTAATGATTTAAAAAACACATACAAAGAAAACGAGCGTCTGAGAGAGAAGCTTGACGGACAGACACAATATGAAGCCAAACTTCAAGAACTTGAAGAAGAAAACAAATCCTTGCGTGACGAGCTTGGCCATGTCAATTCGATTAAAGATTACAAGCCGATTTTAGCGACGGTCATTGCCAGAAGCCCAGACAATTGGGCGAAACAGGTCACCATTAATAAGGGGACTCAGCAAAACGTAGCGAAAGATATGGCTGTTACAAACGAAAAAGGCGCATTAATCGGCAAGATCAAAAGCTCCGGACTTAACAATTTTACGTCTGCTGTTCAGCTTTTAAGCGATACTGACCGCAATAACAGAGTCGCGACGAAAATTTCCGGAAAAAAAGGCGGCAAAGGCTACGGATTGATCGAAGGCTATGACAGAGACAAGAAACGGCTTAAGATGTCAATTATTGAGCGCAAGGATAAACAAGACGTGAAAAAAGGCGATCTTATTGAAACATCTGGAACAGGCGGAGTTTTCCCAGAGGGGCTGACAATCGGTGAAGTGACGGATATTGAGTCAGATTCCTATGGATTAACGAAAGTTGCTTATGTAAAACCTGCGGCTGATCTTACCGATTTAAATAATGTGATCGTTGTTAACCGTGATGTGCCGACAGTCGATACAGAGGAGGAAGGATCGTGAAACGTTTCCTTCTCCCTTTCGTTATGATGCTTGTTTTTTCTGCGGAAAGCATTTTTACAGATCTGGTGCATTTTCCGTTCGTTACAGATGATCAGGTGCTTGTCCCGCGTTTTCTGATGCTAGTATTGATATTCATGTCGGCTTTCATCAATCAAAAACACGCGATGATTTACGGATTTATTTTTGGCCTTCTATATGACATGAACTATACAAGTCTATTAGGCGTTTATATGTTTGGGTTTGCCGGGTTATGCTATTTGGCTTCAAAAGCGTTTAAAGTACTGCATACAAACGCATTTGTGGTAATATTAATAGCTGTTCTCGCTGTCTGCGTGCTCGAGTTTTTCGTGTTCGGCATCCAGTCTTTGATTCATAAAGACATCATGACGTTTAACGGATTTGTGCTTGACCGGTTTATACCGACAGTTTTATTAAATATTGCAGCCGCTCTTATTCTGGTTCTGCCATTTAGATTATTTTTTATGAGTCTAAAGAAAGAATTGAGAGATGAGTAAAAAGGATTTTATCTTTTTTTGACGAAATAAGTATGTTGTTGAGGTGATATTGTGAAGACCAAAAAGCAGCAATATGTAACAATAAAAGGAACAAAGAACGGGTTAACATTGCATCTGGATGATGCGTGTTCTTTTGATGAGCTTCTCGATGGTCTTCAGAATATGCTGTCAATTGAACAATATACGGATGGTAAAGGCCAGAAAATCAGCGTCCATGTTAAGCTGGGAAATCGCTTTTTATATAAAGAGCAAGAGGAACAGCTGACCGAGTTGATCGCGTCAAAGAAGGATTTGTTTGTTCATTCTATTGACAGTGAAGTCATTACTAAAAAAGAAGCACAGCGTATGAAAGAGGAAGCTGAAATTATTTCTGTTTCAAAAATTGTCCGATCAGGCCAAGTGCTGCAGGTGAAAGGCGACTTGCTCCTGATCGGTGATGTGAATCCCGGCGGAACAGTCAGGGCCGGAGGGAACATTTTTGTTCTGGGCTCACTGAAAGGTGTCGCGCACGCGGGATTTAACGGAAATAATCAAGCGGTCATCGCTGCCTCTGAAATGCTGCCGACACAATTAAGAATCAATCACGTGTTAAATCGCTCCCCAGACCACATTCAAAAAGGGAACGAAATGGAATGTGCTTACTTAGATACAGACGGAAATATGGTCATTGAACGCCTTCAACATTTGGCTCATTTAAGACCTGATCTAACAAGGCTTGAGGGAGGAATGTGAATTGGGTGAGGCTATCGTAATAACTTCGGGAAAAGGCGGAGTAGGTAAAACGACAACATCTGCGAATCTCGGTACCGCCTTAGCCATTTTAGGGAAGCGTGTATGCTTAGTAGATACTGATATAGGGCTGCGCAACCTAGATGTTGTAATGGGGCTTGAAAATAGAATTATTTACGATCTTGTAGACGTTGTAGAGGAAAGATGCAAAATGCATCAGGCGCTCGTAAAAGACAAACGTTTCGATGATCTGCTCTATTTAATGCCTGCTGCTCAAACGAGCGATAAGACGGCTGTTGCTCCTGAACAAATTAAAAATATGGTCCAACAGCTCAAACAGGAATTTGATTATGTCATCATAGACTGTCCTGCCGGAATTGAACAAGGATACAAAAATGCCGTTTCCGGAGCTGATAAAGCAATTGTGGTCACAACGCCTGAAATCTCAGCTGTTCGTGATGCTGACCGTATTATAGGGCTGCTGGAGCAAGAGGAAAACATTGAACCGCCGCGGCTCGTTGTAAACAGAATCAGAAATCACCTGATGAAAAACGGTGATACGATGGATATCGACGAAATTGCACAGCATTTGTCGATCGATTTGCTCGGAATCGTGGCTGATGATGATGAAGTCATTAAAGCTTCCAACCATGGCGAACCGATTGCAATGGACCCGAAAAACCGCGCTTCCATTGCATATCGCAATATTGCCCGCCGCATTTTAGGCGAATCTGTTCCTTTGCAGGTGCTTGAAGAGCAAAACAAAGGAATGATGGCTAAGATTAAGTCGTTTTTCGGAGTAAGATCTTAATGTGATAGAATCAAAGAGAAGAATCTGACAAAGCAAATGCTGTGTCAGATTTTTTTGTTTTTGTCTGCTTTGTGCTTGAGTAAGAGTAAAATGAATATTTGCCCTGGACAAGACATATGATGTACAAACCCAACGAATGCAAAGGATGATGGCAATGAGTCACAGAGCAGATGAAATCAGAAAACGATTAGAGAAAAGAAGAAAACAGTTTTCCGGCTCAAAACGTTTCTCTACTCAGACAGTTTCTGAAAAACAGAAACCCCCGTCTTGGGTAATGGTAACGGATCAGGAAAAGCATGGAACTCTTCCGGTCTATGAAGATAACATTTCGAAATTCCACGGAAAACACCCTTTGGTTAAAACAGATTCAATTATCCTAAAATGTCTTCTGTCGGCCTGCCTTGTTCTCGTTTCCGCCATAGTCTATAAAACGAATATGGGACCCGTCAGCCAGATTAAACCCGTCGTTGCCAAAACCTTCGAAACTGAATTTCAATTTGCCTCAGCAAGCCATTGGTTTGAAACGAAATTTGGCAATCCGCTTGCTTTTCTGGCTCCTGAACATAAAAATAAGGAACAGCAGATCGCAGTGGGACAAGATCTGATCGCGCCTGCATCCGGGAAAGTGCAGCAGGATTTTCAGGACAATGGGGAAGGGATTAAAGTTGAAACAAGCAGCGATACAATTGATAGCATAAAAGAAGGCTATGTAGTTGAAGTCAGCAAAGACAGCCAGACGGGACTGACAGTTAAGGTGCAGCATGCTGACAACACCTATAGTATTTATGGCAAGCTCAAAGATGTCGAAGTTGCGTTATATGATTTTGTAGATAAAGGCAAAAAGCTCGGTTCGATTAAACTGGATGATCATAATAAAGGGGTCTATTATTTCGCCATGAAAGACGGCGATAAATTTATTGATCCGATTCAGGTGATTTCATTTGAATAAATGGCTCGACCTTATCTTGAAAATTCATGTGCATCCTTTTCTTTGGATTATCGCTGCGCTGGGGCTAGTCACAGGCCATATGAAAGCATTGTTATGCCTGCTTCTGATTGTGCTGATCCATGAGCTGGGGCATGCTGCTCTGGCCGTGTTTTTTTCTTGGAGAATCAAGCGAGTTTTTTTGCTGCCGTTTGGCGGGACGGTTGAAGTGGAAGAGCACGGGAATCGGCCGTTAAAGGAAGAGTTTGCGGTGATTATTGCCGGTCCTCTTCAGCACATCTGGCTTCAGTTTGCAGCCTGGATGTTTGCAGAATTCTCATTGATTCATCAGCATACCTTTGAACTCTTCACCTTTTATAACCTTTCTATTTTATTTGTCAATCTGCTGCCGATCTGGCCTCTTGATGGCGGAAAGCTGTTATTTTTGTTGTTTTCCAAGCAGCTTCCCTTTCAAAGAGCTCACAGGCTGAATTTAAAAACATCGCTCTGCTTCTGCCTGCTGCTTGGGTGTTGGGTTTTATTTGTGGTTCCTCTGCAAATCAGTGCATGGATTTTGTTTGTCTTTCTGGCTGTTTCTTTGTTTGAGGAATACAGGCAAAGGCACTATATCCATGTGAGATTTCTGCTTGAACGGTATTACGGAAAAAACCGTGAGCTCGAAAAACTGCTGCCGCTCAATGTAAAGGCAGAGGACAAAGTCTATCATGTGATGGCCGAGTTCAAGCGCGGCTGCAAACATCCGATTATTATAGAGAAATCAGGGCAGAAACTCAGTCAGCTTGACGAGAATGAAGTGCTGCATGCTTATTTTGCCGATAAGCGGACGAATTCCTCCATGGAAGAACTGCTGCTGCCTTACTAAAATGGTTTGACAAACGTCTTGTGTTTTGGTATATTTTTTAATGTTATGGATGTAGCACCATTGCTACAACCGCTCAGTACAGGTGTTAAGAGCTTAAAGCCCCCTGGTATCTGGCGAGTCTTAGTCTAATAGGAGGTGCAGAGAATGTACGCAATCATTAAAACAGGCGGTAAACAAATCAAAGTTGAAGAAGGCCAAACTGTTTTCATCGAAAAACTTGCTGTTGAAGCAGGTGAAACAGTTACTTTTGAAGACGTTTTGTTTGTTGGCGGAGACAACGTGAAAGTCGGCAACCCTACAGTTGAAGGCGCGACAGTAACGGCTAAAGTTGAAAAACAAGGCCGCGCGAAAAAAATCACTGTTTTCAGATACAAAGCAAAGAAAAACGTTCATAAAAAACAAGGTCATCGTCAGCCTTACACTAAAGTGACGATCGAAAAAATCAACGCGTAAGCATGATTCAGGCAACAATCAGAAGGTCTCATGATAAAGGCATATTGTCTTTTGAAATGACAGGCCATGCGAATTTTGCTGAACATGGACAAGATCTTGTTTGTGCCGGAGTAACAGCCGTTGTGTTTGGAGCTGTTAACGCAGTCATTGTGCTCGCGGGCTTCGAGCCGCTTCTTGATATAGGGGAGGACGGGGGTTATTTTTACTTTGAATTCCCTGAATCACTTGATCCGGAGGCGCGCCAAAAAGCTCAGCTGCTGATTGAAGGCATGATTGTTTCGTTGGAGACAATTGAACGGGATTACAAAGATAACTTGCGTGTGACCACAAACATAATATAGGAGGTGAGCTACATGCTTAGATTAGATCTTCAGTTTTTCGCTTCTAAAAAAGGAGTAGGTTCTACAAAGAACGGACGTGACTCTGAGTCTAAACGTTTAGGTGCTAAACGTGCTGACGGTCAATTCGTAACAGGCGGTTCTATCCTTTACCGTCAACGCGGAACAAAAATTTACCCAGGTGAAAACGTGGGCCGCGGCGGAGATGACACTCTATTTGCGAAAATCGACGGAACTGTTAAATTCGAACGTTTCGGCCGTGACCGCAAAAAAGTGAGCGTATATCCTGTAGCTCAATAATGATTCAAAAAACTCCGGTCGATGACTGGAGTTTTTTTTGCAATAATGCGGAGTAAACACCAAGAATGAAATGCAGAGTATGTGCGAGCAGACCCCGCCAAGAATGAGAATAAACGTCTCAAACCCACTGGATATGTTCCCCAAGCAGTAATACATAAAATGTTCTGCCTGGCTGCAAATCAACCTTAGCCAGAAAAAAAGGAACATGATATTTCTGGGAAAAACAATTGTTTTTCTAATAAAGCCTTCTCTGTTATAATTCATAATACACACTTATACAGACTCCTAAATAAGAAATTAAATGATTGGGAGTGCGAAAATGAAGGATGTTTCAAAAAAACAAGAAGAAAATATAAACGACACGGCATTAACAAATGAACTGATTCATCTGCTTGCCCATTCCCGGCATGATTGGATGAATAAGCTGCAGCTGATTAAAGGAAACTTAAGCTTGCAGAAGTATGACCGCGTCTTTGAAATGATTGAAGAAATGGTTATAGACGCAAAGCACGAATCAAAGCTCTCAAACCTGAAAACACCGCACTTGGCGTTTGATTTTCTTACGTTTAATTGGAAAACCCATTATATGACACTTGAATATGAAGTTCTTGGAGAAATTAAGGATTTATCGGCTTATGATCAAAAGCTGACGAAACTGATGAGAAAGCTGTTCTATCTGTTTGATCAAGCAGTCAGCAGAGAGAGCGAAAATCATTTAACGGTTTCACTGCAAACGGATCATCCTGACAGACAGCTCATTCTGTATCTTGATTTTCACGGCGCTTTTGCCGATTCATCTGCTTTTGACGATATTCGGCAAAATGGATATGTGGACATTGATATCTTGCGTTTTGAGATCACAAGTCACGAATGTATGGTTGAAATTGGGTTGGACTAGCGGAGTTTTTAACGGTTTAGAACGGAGGACATTATGTTTATAGATCAGGTGAAAGTTTATGTAAAAGGCGGCGACGGCGGCAACGGAATGGTTGCGTTTCGCCGTGAAAAATATGTGCCGAAGGGCGGCCCTGCCGGCGGTGATGGGGGAAATGGAGGAGACGTTGTTTTTGAAGTGGACGAAGGTCTCCGCACCCTGATGGACTTTAGGTACAAAAAACACTTTAAAGCGATTCGCGGCGAGCACGGCATGTCCAAAAACCAGCATGGGCGAAATGCCGATGATATGGTTATTAAAGTTCCGCCAGGCACCGTTGTGACAGATGATGATACAAAGCAGGTCATTGCTGATTTAACAGAGCACGGGCAGCAGGCTGTCATCGCAAGAGGCGGAAGAGGAGGAAGAGGGAATACCCGCTTTGCTACGCCGGCTAATCCCGCGCCTCAGCTTTCAGAAAACGGCGAGCCGGGAAAAGAGCGTTATATTGTTCTTGAATTAAAAGTGCTAGCGGATGTCGGCCTTGTCGGGTTCCCGAGTGTGGGAAAATCCACTTTGCTGTCTGTTGTCTCATCTGCAAAACCGAAAATTGCGGACTATCACTTTACAACGCTTGTCCCGAATCTCGGCATGGTTGAAACGGATGACGGACGCAGCTTTGTTATGGCCGATTTGCCTGGACTGATTGAAGGCGCACACCAAGGCGTCGGACTCGGCCACCAGTTTTTGCGCCATATTGAACGGACACGGGTTATTGTTCACGTTATTGATATGTCCGGATTGGAAGGCCGCGATCCATATGAGGATTATGTCACGATTAACCAGGAACTGAGCGAGTACAATCTGCGTCTCACTGAACGTCCGCAAATTATCGTTGCAAATAAAATGGACATGCCGCAGGCTGCGGAAAACCTGGAAGCCTTTAAAGAAAAGCTGACGGATGATTACCCGGTATTCCCAATCAGTGCGGTGACAAGAGAAGGTCTTCGCGAGCTTCTGTTTGAAGTCGCCAATCAGCTGGAGAACACGCCGGAATTCCCGCTGTATGACGAGGAAGAGCTTACACAAAACCGTGTCATGTACACGATGGAGAATGAAGAAGTGCCATTTAACATTACACGGGATCCAGACGGTGTATTTGTGCTTTCAGGAGACAGTCTTGAGAGGTTATTCAAGATGACTGATTTCTCCCGTGATGAATCGGTTAAACGGTTTGCAAGACAGATGCGCGGAATGGGTGTTGATGAAGCGCTCAGAGAACGCGGAGCCAAGGATGGAGATATTATCAGGCTTCTGGAATTCGAATTTGAATTTATTGATTAATGATGACTGAGAGGAGAGCCTGGATGTCAGGCTCTCTATTTTAAAGGGGGGATGCAAATGAAAGAGGAGACATTTTATCTTGTCCGTGAAGATGTATTGCCCGATGCGATGAGAAAAACATTGGAAGTCAAAAAGCTGCTTGATCGAAAAAAAGCAGATTCAGTGGCAGATGCCGTTCAAAAGGTGGATTTAAGCAGAAGCGCGTTTTATAAATACAGAGATGCTGTTTTTCCGTTCTACACTATGGTTAAAGAACAAATTATCACACTTTTCTTTCATTTGGAGGATAGGTCAGGCGCGTTATCTCAGCTCCTGCAGGCGGTAGCTGATTCTGGAAGCAACGTTCTTTCCATTCACCAGACCATACCGCTTCAAGGCAGGGCGAATGTGACACTGTCTATCAGTACGTCTGCAATGGAAGAGGACATTCATACGTTAATGAATAAACTCAGGAAGTTTGATTTTGTAGAAAAGGTTGAAATATTAGGTTCAGGTGCATAAGGGAGAGAATATCGTCATGAAAGTCGGTTATTTAGGTCCAGCAGCAACATTCACACATCTAGCAGTTAGTTCTTGTTTTCAAAACGGCGCCGAACATGTTGCCTACCGCACCATACCGGAGTGTATAGATGCGGCAGTTGCAGGCGAAGTTGATTTCGCTTTTGTTCCTTTAGAGAATGCATTAGAAGGATCGGTCAATTTAACGATAGACTATTTAATACATGAACAGCCCTTGCCAA
The DNA here is from genome assembly GCF_036765095.1 of Bacillus sp. 0209A. Classification (NCBI taxonomy): domain Bacteria; kingdom Bacillati; phylum Bacillota; class Bacilli; order Caryophanales; family Bacillaceae; genus Bacillus; species Bacillus sp. 0209A. The sequence goes on along the minus strand of NZ_JBAIZV010000003.1, from coordinate 686,560 downwards.
TCGTGGGTGAAATGACGTTGCCGATTCATCAGCACTTGCTCGTCCATCCTTCAAGAGAAAATGCATGGAAAGAGCTCGACAAAATTTACTCGCACTCACACGCGATCGCGCAATGCCATAAATTTCTCCATCGTCAATTTCCTTCCGTACCTTATGAATACGCTAATTCAACCGGAGCGGCAGCGAAATTTGTCAGTGACCATCCCGAGCTGAATATCGGGGTAATTGCCAATGACATGGCCGCTTCTACATACGAATTGAAAATCGTGAAACGAGATATACAGGATTACAAGGATAATCATACAAGATTTGTTATCCTGTCTCCTGATGAAAACATATCATTTGAAGTGAATTCAAAATTGAGTTCAAGGCCCAAAACGACACTGATGGTAATGCTTCCGCAGGATGATCAATCTGGGGCGCTGCACAGAGTGCTGTCTGCATTTTCTTGGAGAAACTTAAACTTGTCGAAGATTGAGTCACGTCCGACGAAAACCGGATTAGGCCACTATTTCTTTATTGTTGATATTGAGAAAGCGTTTGATGAGGTATTGATTCCAGGTGCCATGCAGGAGCTCGAAGCGCTCGGCTGTAAAGTGAAACTTCTTGGTGCATATCAGTCTTACCAATTATAAAAAAAGCCCGTAAAGGGCTTTTTTTAATCTTTAATTAAAATGCCGGCCTCCTCGAGTGCTTGGCAGGCTTGGTCGATACGATATTCATCGGGTGCTGTCAGTGTATGAAGATGCACGCCGTCAGTCAGTTGTGATAAATAGGCGGCATTCGTAGAATTGATTTTTTTAATGAAATGGCTAACTTCCTTCCGAGTGCCTACTTGGATGGCTGCAGTTAAATCTCCGTATACTGGATGTTCGATTTTTACGTCTTTTACGGCAACACCTTCGTCCACGATGATTTGCAGTTCCTCTTCTGTCCGTTCAGGACCGTGCAGGCAAGCTATGATTCTTTCTGCCTGCTGGTGCTGCTGAGCGGCTGCATCCATGTACACATATCCTTGGCTTGTGGCGATAATTGGTTCATTTTTCGCTTTCAAGAGCGATATATCCTGAACAATTACCTGTCTTGAAACGTTCGCTTTTTTTGCGAGTTCTCCTCCTGTCAGCGGTGATACGGATTCCTTCAGCCACAGAAGAAGCTGGTCACGCCTGTTGGCGCCCATGAGCTTTAATTCTTCGGTCAATATCAAATTCTCCTTTCTTTTGTTCCCAAAGCGCTGTAAACGTATGTAATAACTTATCCAGCTGTTCAGCCGTTGTATGCCTTCCAAAAGAGATGCGGATAAATTGCAGGGCTTCTTGTTCTGTTTTTCTTAATGCTTTCATCGCTTCAGACGGCCCGTGATAACCGGCGGAACAAGCGCTGCCCGTTGAAATGCAAATATTACTCCGATTACATTCTAACATAACATATTGTCCTTCAAATGAGTGAAAAAAACACCCGACAATATGGGGAAGACATTCCGTTTGTGAAGTGTCAGCCGCAAGGGACACAGGGAGAGACCGAATGCTGATTTGGTCTAAAAAGTATGTTCTTAATGTCTCATTGCGGGATATCTGTTTATCCATTTCGCTTATAATCAGCTCTGCAGCGGCAGTGAAGGCTCCGATCCCGGGAACATTCACCGTGCCGGCTCTGAATCCTTGTTCGTGAGCGGTAAGAGGGTAAACGGGTTTCCAAGGCACTCCTGGCCGAATATAGACCGCACCCACTCCTTTAGGTCCATGGACTTTATGGCTGGACACTGAGAGTGCAGCCACCCCCAGTTGTTCTGTATGAATCGGGATTTTTCCAAACGTTTGCACAGCATCGCAATGGAGAAGAATGTCCTGTTCGTGCAGATAGGAAGACAGTCGTTGAATAGGCTGGATGATCCCGGTTTCAGAATTGGCATGCTGAATAGAAACCAGGCCTGTTTCCGGGCGGATATGAGCTGCTAATATTTCCTCGGTAATAAGACCGTATTCATTCGGTTCAATGATTGTTACATCGAATCCGTGCTGTTCCAGAAAAGCTGCACAGTTGTGAATGGACTGATGTTCCATGGCAGTCGTAATAAAATGTCTTTTTGTTTTTGGCAGGCCGTTTAGCAATGATTGAATGGCCAGAAAATTGGATTCCGTGCCGCCGCTGGTAAAATAGATGCCACTTGCATCTCCGCCAATGATGTCAGCGATTTTTTCACGGCAGTACTCCAGTATGTGCTTTGCTTTTCCTCCTGCGTCATGCAGGCTGCTTGCATTTCCGTACATATCCATACTGAGCTTTTGATATACGTTAAGGGCTTCCTCACAAATAGGCGTTGTCGCTGCATAATCTAAATAAATCATCCGGTCGTCCTCCATCCGTTCTCCATAAAAAACTCTTGAGTTTATTTTATCCTTGTGTAAATATAAGTGTCAAGACAGGTGTAAACAACAGGAGGGTGGCATATGTCTAAAAAGACGGTTGTAGTCATCGGTTCAGGGGCGGCGGCACTTTCCTTAGCGTCAGCGTTCCCGCCCTCATATGAAGTGACTGTCATCACAAAGAAAAGCGCCAAAAACAGCAATTCAGTCTATGCACAAGGTGGAATTGCTGCGGCTTATGCAAAGAGTGACTCGATTGAAGCCCATCTGGAAGATACGTTATATGCAGGTTGCGGACATAACGATCTAGCTATTGCAGCAGACGTTTTGCACGATGGAAAAATTATGATTCAAAACTTATTGGAGAGTGAATTTCCATTCGATCGAAATGAGCAAGGCGATCTTTGTCTTGGCAGAGAAGGGGCTCACTCGTACAACCGCATTTTTCATGCAGGCGGAGACGCAACAGGAAGGCTGCTTGTCGAGTATTTGCTGAAACAGATCAACAGCAAAATCGAGTTAATCGAGCATGAAACAGCGGCAGATTTGCTTATGGAGAACGGACGCTGTATCGGCGTCATGACAAAAGACAGCCAGGGGCGGATCAAGGTAAGGCATGCGGATGAAGTGGTGCTGGCGGCCGGCGGATGCGGAAGCCTGTTTCTTCACCATACGAACGATCCATCCGTCACCGGTGACGGCCTTTCTTTAGCTTACCGGGCCGGAGCGGAATTAACTGATTTAGAGTTTACTCAATTTCATCCGACACTGCTTGTGAAAAACGGTGTTTCCTTCGGGCTTGTTTCAGAAGCTGTAAGAGGGGAAGGCGGATGTTTAGTTGATGAACGCGACCGCCGGGTTATGGCTGGGCGGCATCCTTTGGGTGACCTGGCTCCAAGAGATATCGTCTCACGGATTATTCACGAAGAAATGACAAAAGGAAACCGCGTTTTTATCGACTGCAGTGCGATTTCTGATTTCGAAGCGCGTTTCCCTACCATCACCGCTATATGTGAAAAAGCAGGGGTTGATATTCAAAGCGGGAAAATACCTGTTGCCCCGGGAATGCACTTCTTGATGGGAGGTATTTTTGTTAATCGATGGGGAGAAACAACAGTGCCGGGGCTTTATGCAATTGGCGAGACCTCATGCACCGGTTTGCACGGAGCCAATCGGCTTGCGAGCAATTCCTTACTGGAGGCGCTGGTATTTGGAAAAAGAACAGCAGAGCATATTATGCAAAAACCGGTTTATAACAGCCAATATCAATCATCTCCAGAAACCGTCGTCTACGAGGTGCCGAATACAGAGGTGTATGAATTGAAAAGCAGAATGACAAGCCACATGTCTATCTTACGAGAAAAAGGCAGTCTGATTGAGCTGAGCATCTGGCTCCATACGCTGCCTTTTCAAAAAGTGAATGTGAAGGATATCACAATACCGCAGCTGGAACTTTCTCATTTATGGCAAACTGCAAAGCTGATGACGTTTTCTGCGCTTTTGCGGGAGGAAAGCAGAGGGGCGCACTTTCGCACCGATTTTCCTCAAGCTGATGAGCGCTGGCAAGGAAGACAAATTGTCCACACAAAAAAAGGAACGAAGATTAGAAAAAACGGGGGGATTTGGAGAAATGAATCATTTACAGCTGAAAAAATTGCTGAATCACTTTTTTCTTGAGGATATAGGTACGGGGGATTTAACATCGCAGGCTATCTTTGGAGAACAGAGCTGTGAAGCGGAGATTGTTGCAAAGTCAGACGGCATCTTTGCCGGAGCTGCGGTGATAAAAGAAGGCTTTGCTTTATTAGACGAAAATGTTCAAATCCATTTACATAAAACAGATGGGGACATGTTGCGAAAAGGGGAAGTGATTGCCGTTTTACGCGGTCCGGCGGCTGTACTTCTTTCAGGAGAGCGGGTTGTATTAAATCTTATTCAGAGGCTGTCTGGAATTGCGACGATGACAAGCGGGGCTGTGCGGCGGCTGGATGATGAACAGATAAAAATCTGTGACACGAGAAAAACAACACCGGGGCTGAGAATGCTGGAAAAACACGCTGTCAGAGCCGGGGGCGGATATAATCATCGATTCGGATTGTATGACGGCATCATGATTAAAGATAATCATATTGCAGCATGCGGCTCTATTGCAGAGGCGTGCCAAAAAGCGCGTCAGGCCGCCGGGCATATGGTAAATATCGAGGTGGAAATTGAAACGGAGGAACAGCTGAAAGAAGCGATTGAAGCAGGAGCGGATGTTATTATGTTTGACAACTGTCCGCCTGATATGGTCCGCCATTTTGCAGATCTCACACCGGACCATATAAAAACTGAAGCTTCAGGCGGAATTACGTTAGAATCTTTGGCTGCTTTTAAGGGGACGGGTGTGGATTATATTTCATTAGGATTCCTGACGCATTCCGTCAAAAGTTTAGACATCAGCATGGATGTTACATTATCAAATGAATCTATGGAGGAATGCCTTTATGTCAATTCTTGATGTGATCAAACAATCGAATGATATGATGCCTGAAGGTTATAAAGGAATGTCAAGAAAGGATATGGAAACGCGGGTTGCAGCCATTAAGAAAAAATTTGGGAGCAGGCTCTTTATACCAGGCCATCATTATCAAAAAGACGAAGTCGTGCAATTTGCTGACCAAACAGGCGATTCCCTTCAGCTGGCCCAAATAGCGGAAAAAAACAAAGCAGCGGATTATATTGTTTTTTGCGGTGTGCACTTTATGGCAGAGACCGCTGATATGCTGACAGGCGAGGAACAAACGGTCATCCTGCCTGATATGAGAGCGGGGTGTTCTATGGCTGACATGGCTGACATGCAGCAGACCAATAGGGCGTGGGAGAAACTTCAGCATACATTCGGAGATACGATCATACCTTTAACTTATGTAAACTCCACTGCGGAGATCAAGGCTTTCGTCGGTAAGCATGGCGGAGCGACTGTGACTTCTTCGAATGCGAAAAAGGTGCTTGAATGGGCGTTTACACAGAAAAAACGAATTTTATTTTTGCCTGATCAGCATTTAGGGAGAAATACGGCTTATGATCTGGGCATCGCGCTTGAGGATATGGCTGTGTGGGATCCGATAAAAGATGAATTATCGGCTGAATCTGAGCATAAGAATGTGAAAGTGATTTTGTGGAAAGGGCATTGTTCTGTCCACGAAAAATTCACTGTGAAAAATATCCATGATGTGAAAGAACGTGACCCTGACATTCGGATCATTGTGCATCCGGAATGCTCACATGAAGTCGTGACGCTAAGTGACGACAGCGGATCAACGAAATATATTATCGATACGATCAATCAGGCTCCGGCGGGAAGCAAGTGGGCAATCGGCACAGAAATGAATCTTGTTCAGCGGATCATTCACGAGCACCCTGATAAACAAGTCGAATCACTCAATCCGAACATGTGCCCGTGCTTGACAATGAACCGAATCGATTTGCCGCATTTGCTATGGTCTTTAGAACAAATAGAAAAAGGAGAACCTTCAGGCGTGATTAAGGTGCCAAAAGCCATTCAGCAAGATGCCCTCCTTGCCCTGAATCGTATGCTTTTGATTACGTAAATCAGAAATATTTCTCCTCCTGACTCATAACTTCTTTTGTTCGGGCATATGTTGTGAAGAAACATATTGTAATCTCAGCTGAACTGTTCACGTTTTGCATAGGAGGGGAAAACGTTGAAAATCCATATCGTTCAAAAAGGCGATTCGCTCTGGAAAATAGCTGAAAAGTACGGAGTTGATATTGAGGAAGTGAAGAAACTCAATACGCAGCTTAGCAATCCAGACTTAATCATGCCTGGAATGAAAATAAAAGTGCCGTCTGAAGCTGTCCCGGTCAGAAAAGAGCCGAAAGCAGGCAAAAGTCCGGCTTCGGCCGGGAGTATGAAGCAAGAGCATCCATATGCGAAAGAAAAACCTAAATCCGTTGTTGACGTAGAGGACACAAAGCCGAAAGAAAAGAAGTCTGTGCCGTATGTCCCGCCGATGCCTAATTTGCAGGAAGATGTGTATCCTGAAGCTGATGTGAACGATTATTATGATATGAAACAGCTTTTCCAGCCTTGGTCGCCTCCTAAACCGGAGGAGCCGAAAAAACATCATGACGGAAATATGGATCATATGCATCACATGCAAGATCAATTTCCACAACAGGAGGCTATGAGTAATATGGAAAATGCAAATTATCCGAATATGCCTAATATGCCAAAGGCGCCAGAGGTAGGCGGTATGGAAGAAGAAAATATTCATCACACAGTTCCGAATATGCCGGCTGCTCAACCTTATTATCATTATCCAGCTCATTTCGTACCGTGTCCGGTCCCTATTTCACCGGTCCTTCCAGGATCAGGATTATGCTACCCGTACTATCCGGCTCAAGCTTACCCAATGGTCCAGCCTTACGGATACCAGCCAAGCTTTGTATCGCCTCAGTATGATCCGGGTCAATATGAAAACCAGCACCATGAAAACAGCCACCACGGACATTACGGTTCATACGGAGCGCCTCAATACGCATCTCCGGCTTATGGATCTCCGTATGGACAAATGCCTTATGGCCCTCATTATGGCACTCCTCAAGTGATGGGAGCATACCAGCCGGCTGCGGCCCCTGGCTACATGCCGTACAAAGATCCTGACGACTGCGGCTGTGACGATGATCATCAGCCATATTTCTCTGCACCTGGCTATTCGGGACTTGGAGCTTATGGAAGCCCTTATATGCCTTACGGCGCAGCTAACCCAAACCCAAATCCAAACCCAAATCCATATGCGGCCGGAGCTTCTATGCCAATGTCGAATCAGCCTTCTGTCAACCAAATGTTTGGCCGGCCGGAAGAAGAAAATGAGTGATGATTCGGAACGATGCAAATCGTTCCTTTTTTTGTTTTGCGCAGATCTCCGCCAAATGGACAGAACTGACAAGCTTAACATGTCCCTCGAACGTACATGATAAAACAGAGCAAACATGCTCAATTCGTCCACGGGGGGTTTTTCCATTGGGTAAAAAAATGACGATCGCGAGCTTGATTCTAATGACAGCCGGATTAACAGCATGCGGAGCAAACGATAATGCTCAGAATGATACGCGTAATAACGGCAATACCCGTCCAATCGGATATTATACAAATGAAAATGATGCTGACAGACAGGGAGAAGGAATCGACAACGATGGTCCTGTTACTGAATTAATGGAGGACCAGAACGACGGTAACCGAAACACTGCTAATGTGAATAACCGTAACGGTGTTACTGCTAATGATCGCGTTCCTTTGGCAACTGATGGAACATATAATAACACGAATAACAGAAACATGAATCGGAACGTGACAAACAACGGATATGACAACCAAGAAAACAAAAGACTAGCTGCGAAGATTGCCAACCGTGTGAAACAAGTAAAAAACGTCAATGACACACAAGTAATGGTAACGGATGAAAAAGTAGTTGTCGCAGTCAGAAGCCACAGAGAATTCACAAAGTCCGACAGGGATAACGTTACAAAAGCCGCACGCAACTATGCGAATGACCGTGACGTTCAAGTGTCTACAGATAAAGGGCTGTTCAGAAGACTGCATAAAATGAACACCCGCTAGGAGTGACAGGCTGCCGGAAAATAATCGGCAGCCTTTTTCTTTGCATCAGCGAAAAATACCTATTAAAGTGTACATAGAAAATGTCAAAAGAAGGTGAAAGCATGGCAGGCCATTCCAAATGGAAAAACATACAAAAAAGGAAAAATGCGCAGGATGCAAAGCGCGGGAAAATATTTATGAAGCTTGTGAAAGAAATTTATGTGGCAGCAAAAGAAGGCGGAGCTGATCCTGAAGTGAATTCAGCATTGCGTCTTGTCATCGAAAAAGCTAAAGGCGCCAATATGCCGAATGAAAATATTGACCGCGTCATTAAAAAAGCCGCGGGGAACCAAGACGGAAGCAGCTATGAGGAAATCACCTATGAAGGCTACGGCCCATCAGGGATTGCTGTTATGGTTGAATGTGTAACAGATAACAAAAATCGTACGGCATCAAATGTGCGGACAGCATTTAATAAAAATGGCGGGAGTCTGGGGGAAAGTGGATGTGTGTCCTTTTTATTTGAAAGGAAGGGATTTATGACAATTGACTGTACAGAACATCAAATAGATGAAGATGAACTCATGCTTGATGTGCTGGAAGCAGGGGGAGAAGAGATGCAGGCAGAAGAAGATCAATATGTGGTATTAACGGAGCCCGAGCATTTTGAAGACGTAAAAACAGCCCTTGAATCGACATATCCAATTTCTTCGGCAGAGGTGACCATGCTTCCGAAAACCTATACGGATGCCGATGATCAGGCTGTTGAGAAGCTGGGAAAATTGATCGACATTCTTGAAGATGACGATGATGTTCAAGAAGTATATACAAATTACCGCTCATAAAAAACGGGACCGATGTCATATCGGGCCCGTTTTGGTGTATTCAAGAGACACGCTCATTTTCTTGTGTGTATTCTTTCTCCCAGAAATCAGCGTTTTTGATGCCCAGCGCTTTCGGATCAAAGACGGGGTCTAAGCCCTGCTTCTTTTGGCGCTCATAATCCTTTAAAGCGAGAAGCGCCGGTCTGGCAAGCAGCACAATCGCAATGACGTTCAGCCATACCATAATGCCAAGTCCTGCATCACCTAATGCCCAAGCAAGTGATGCGGTTTTTACAGTTCCGTAGAACGTCGCGGCTAATATAATCAGTTTTAAACCAAACATTGCCCATTTGCTTTTTCTGCCTCGGGCTAAATAGGCGATATTTGTTTCTGCGATGTAGTAATATGCCATAATCGTTGTAAATGCGAAGAAGAATAAAGCGATGGCAACAAAACCAGCGCCAAATCCGGGAAGGACATTGTCAATGGCCGCTTGAGTGAAACCAGGTCCAGCCTCTACGCCTTTAAGGTGATGTACGATAAAAGAACCATCTGCAGTCTGGGTATTGTACATGCCGGTAAATAAGATCATGAAAGCTGTAGCCGAACATACAAATAAGGTGTCAATATAAACCGAAAATGCCTGAACCAGCCCCTGCTTGACCGGATGGGAAACTTCTGCGGCGGCCGCCGGATGCGGGCCTGTTCCCTGGCCGGCTTCGTTTGAGTAAATGCCTCGTTTGACACCCCAAGAAATTGCCATGCCGATCAGGCCGCCAAAAGCGGAATCCAATGCAAAAGCGCTTTTGAAAATTAATAAGATCACAGCAGGCAATTCAGAAACATTCATGACAATAATGATCAAAGACAGCAGGATATAGCCAATGGCCATAAACGGAACAATCATTTGCGCGGCATTGGCAATACGTTTGACGCCGCCAAAAATGATAAATCCTAACAATAAAACGAGAACACCGCCTGTAATGACAGGAGAGATGCCGAATGCATTTTTGACGCCGACCGCAATGGAGTTGGACTGGACGCCCGGCATCAGAAGGGCCATTGCGATAAGGGCAGCAGCGGCAAATAAGACGGCAAACCACTTAATGCCTAATCCTTTTTCTATATAATAAGCGGGGCCTCCTCGATATTGGCCGTCTTGTTTCACTTTGTAAATTTGGGCAAGAGTTGATTCAACAAAGGCGCTCGCCGCACCAATAAAGGCAATCGTCCACATCCAGAACACCGCACCGGGTCCGCCGAAGGCGATTGCTGTCGCCACACCCGCGATGTTTCCTGTTCCCACTCGGCCGGACAGCGCAATCGATAATGCTTGAAAAGAAGAAACGCCGGCTTCAGAGCTCTTACCTTTGAACATCAGAACAATCATTTCTTTCAAATGTCTGACTTGTAAAAAACGAGTCATAATAGAAAAAATCAATCCAATTCCCAATAAAATATAAATAACGGGCGTACTCCATAAGACAGCATTTAAACTCGTAACAAAATCTTCCATCAAGCTTCCTCCTCACTTCATTTCGAATACATGTATAAAAAGGATTTTGGGCTAATCGAACTATTTCTACAATTGGTTTGTCACATTATATGACGGGTAATTATCAATAAGAAGAGGAAGGAAAAAAAGAAAACGCCACGTTTTTCTTATAGAGGCAAACTGAGAGGAATTGTCATAAGATTCTTTAGCAGCAAATGGCCCAGCTCTGTCAGTTGTTGATTCGTTTTTCACTAGTTCAGTTCATATCATTCATATTTCATCATCTCAATGGCGCCTGCGGCAGTTCTTCACGTAACCAATGATCAACCTTTCGCCAATCATACGTTTCATCAATAGCAGGGTGTAAAGTCTGATTGTCGATTTTCATTGTATTGTGATTGATCCATGTGACTTGGGCTGCTGTCCGGATCATTCCAGTAAATTGTTTCCTTGACAAGTGTTTTTTCATTCACAAGTTCCTCGGGCCGCATCTAAGCTAAAGGTATTGCGGGATACATAAGTGTGTAACGTATAACTGCCATCCGGCGATTCAACCGATTGTTCGAAATGGCCTTTCGGAACGCTCTTCAGTGAAAATAACATTCAATAGACGGCGGGCCGAAGAATATCAGAAGTGCAAATAGGATGAGTGGGATTTTACTGCGTGTAACATGTAATGCTCCCCTTTTTTTCTCTCATGTTCATACGATCTTTACATTTCCTTAAAATTCACTCAATAAAGCGGTGGTATGATGGACTAATCAAATAAAGGGTGGGGGAGACAGAAATGGAGAAAATATTTTGTCATTCCTGGGAGAAAGACTCAGAAACGGTTTACTTAACTGTGAGAGGCTATCGAATTAAGCTGTCACCTGAACAAATGAAACTGATTTCTGCTGTCAGAAAGTAAATATAAACCAACAAAGGCAGCCGCTTGTGCGGCTGCCTTTTCATTTTAAGAATATTTTCTTTTCCGTTGTGCGAAATGCTTTTGGAACCAATCTTTCTTATATAAAAATGCGATGACCTCCAGCCAAAAACCCGGAATCTTTTTGGGGAATATCGGTTTTTTGTAGAGTGCATGATACGCTGATTTTAAATCGTCCCACTGGGTGCACGTTTTGGTCTGTTCGAATCTTGCAACATCAATCACCCGCACTGCCCCGGTTTCTGTCAAAATCAGATTCCGCAAATGAATGTCTGACGGGTTCAGAGCGGCGGCCCGGGCGTCAGAAAGTGCTTCCTCAACCTGCTGAATCATGTCATCACTGATCGCGATGCCTTTCTTCAGACAGTTATAAAAGGTTTCACCTTTAATATATTCCATGAGAATAAATGAATCACCAGTTTCGTAGATGTCAGGGTAGAACGCAGAACCGGCTAATTTTTCATAGATCGCGGCTTCTTTGACGGCTGTCGCTTGATACTCTGGGAAAAATACTTTCAGCGCCAATTTTCGATCGCCCTCTGTTAAGGCAAACACATAAGCACTTCTTCCCTTGCCGATGAGTGTCAATTCCCCGGGCTTTTCTTTCACTTTATCAAATCTGCTGTTTTTGTGGTATATGACTGAATGGGCCAGTGCCTCTGCTTTTGTCAGCATTTCATTCACCCTCTTTGCTCTATTTTATGCAGCTGTTTATAGGAAAATCATAAACTGTTCAGGAAAAAGAGCCTATATCTAGTGTATCTGGTCTTGAAGAAGAAGGCTACCTATAAACCTCGATTGTGATAAAAGAGACATAAAGCGATCATTTCCATTCTTGAAAAGCGCTTACAAATGGGATAGTATTAATTTAAAATAAAGCGCTTTCGTAAATGTTCAAGGGGGAACAAGCTATGACAAAACAGATTGTAACAGGGATTATCGGTGCAGGTCGCATCGGCAAACTTCATGTTCAAAATATACGCCGGATTCCTCATATGAAAATAAAGGCGGTCTCTGATATTCAGGTAAGCCGTATAAAAAGCTGGGCTGACAGTCATCAAATTGAATACATAACCTCTGACTATCGTGATTTATTGCATGACTCTGATATTGACGCTGTTTTTATTTGCTCACCGACAGCCACACATGCACAGATGATCAGAGAAGCGGCTGAGGCGAAAAAGCATATTTTTTGTGAGAAGCCCATCAGTTTTTCTTTAGATGAAACAAAAGAAGCGCTTGCGGCCGTACGGAAACACGGGGTTGCACTTCAAGTCGGTTTTAACCGCCGTTTTGATCCTCATTTTAAAAGAATCAAAACCATTGTTGAAAAAGGTGAAATTGGAACGCCCCACTTATTAAAAATCACATCGCGGGACCCAGAACCCCCGAATATAGGTTATGTCCGTACTTCTGGCGGTTTGTTTATGGATATGTCGATCCATGACTTTGATATGGCCAGATATATTATGGGAAGCGAAGTGGCGGAAGTGTATGCAAAAGGGGCGGCTTTGGCGAATCCTTCCTTTGCAGAGCTGGGAGATATTGATACGGCTGTCATTACGCTTACTTTTGAAAACGGTGCCATGGCTGTGATTGACAACAGCCGCCAAGCTGTTTACGGATATGACCAGCGAATCGAGGTTTTCGGGACGAAAGGCTCGGCAGCGGCGGACAACAGCAGACCGACGACAGTCGAAGTGTCAACTGCTGATTTTGTGATGAAAGATAAACCGCATTTCTTTTTCCTTGAACGCTATAAGGATGCGTATGAGGAAGAGATAATTCGGTTTGCGGAAGCGATCGGCACAAACCGGGAAACTGCGTGCACCGGAAACGACGGTTTTCAGGCGGAACGGATCGCCAGAGCGGCTCAGCAGTCGCTCGCTATCGGCATGCCTGTCAGTGTCGAGCACAATGAAAAAATCGCTTTTTGATCAAGCAGGATTACAATTCAGAAAGCTTGGGTATATAACCTCCATTGATACTTTAAGTAGGCGGTGGAGAAAATGGATACAGCACAAGATAAAGGAAATTTTTTGAATAAAATCGGAATTCCTTCTCACATGATTTGGGGTTATATTGGCGTTGTTATCTTTATGGTTGGAGACGGACTCGAACAAGGATGGCTGTCTCCTTTTCTCGTTGAACATGGTCTCAGCATGCAGCAATCCGCTTCGTTATTTACCATGTACGGCATTGCTGTCACCATCTCGGCTTGGCTTTCAGGCACGTTTGTCCAAACTTGGGGGCCGAGAAAAACGATGATTGTCGGCTTGCTTGCATTTATCCTCGGTTCGGCCGCTTTTATCGGCTGGGCAATTCCTCATATGCATTATCCGGCTCTCCTGGGCAGCTATGCACTTAGAGGCTTGGGATATCCGCTGTTTGCATATTCTTTTCTCGTGTGGGTGTCATACAGCACTTCTCATCATATTCTCGGAAAAGCCGTTGGCTGGTTTTGGTTTATGTTTACGTGCGGCTTAAATGTGCTCGGTCCGTTCTATTCCAGCTATGCGGTTCCGGCCTTTGGAGAAATCAATACGCTTTGGAGCGCTTTGCTGTTTGTCGCGGCAGGCGGATTCCTCGCCCTATTTGTTAACAAAGATCAATTCACACCGGTACAACAACAAGATCAGCCGAAATGGAAAGAACTATCGAAGGCATTTACAATTATGTTTGAAAACCCTAAAGTCGGCATCGGCGGTGTGGTCAAGACAATTAATGCCATAGGACAATTTGGATTTGCGATTTTTCTCCCCACTTATTTAGCGCGTTACGGGTATTCCGTTTCAGAATGGCTGCAAATATGGGGAACGCTGTTTTTCGTGAATATTGTGTTTAATATCATTTTCGGTGCAGTCGGAGATAAACTTGGCTGGCGCAATACCGTGATGTGGTTTGGCGGTGTCGGGTGCGGTATTTTTACGCTGGCGCTTTATTACACGCCTCAGTTGATCGGGCATCAGTATTGGGTGCTGATGATTATCGCCTGCTGCTACGGTGCAGCATTGGCCGGCTACGTGCCATTGAGCGCGCTTTTGCCGACACTTGCACCTGATAATAAAGGCGCTGCCATGTCAGTCTTGAACTTAGGGTCCGGTTTATGTGCGTTTATCGCGCCGGGCATCGTCAGTCTTTTCATTGGACCGCTCGGTGCTGGCGGTGTCATTTGGATCTTTGCGGCATTGTACTTTTTCAGCGCTTTTCTGACACAATTTTTAACGATTTCTGAGCAAAACGCTGATATGTATACGGAGGAAAGGCTTGTCACGGAAAACATGCAAACAAATTTCGAGAAAACGGTTAAGCAGTAGCCTCTTTGGTCAAACTAGTCATAAACGTGTGCAAAGAGGTGTAGAGGGTGAAACGATTCAGCACGGCGTATCTTTTGCTGGGCATTCTTTGCTCAGCCGCAGCATTTCTATTAGGTGCTCCGCCCCACGCGCTAGGGGCGGAAGTGGAGCACTATGAACCGCTGCAGGTGCATGTGCAGCTTGAAAAAGTGTATTTGGACGGAGATGTCAGCATTGAGCATAAGCGTGAAAAAGTGCTTTCTATGGATGAGTTTTGGGCAGCTTATACCGGCTGGACGCTTGTCGAACAAAGTAAGGGATATGTGCTCTTCCGGAAGCAAATGGACGATATTTCTCCGCTCAGCAAGGTGAACGGGTATATCGGTGTATCGGATAATGGCGTGATTTCCACTTTTCATGGGCGGCCCGAGTCAGCTTCCGAACCGATTCAGTCTTTTTTTCAAATTGATTTAGAAAGGCTGGAAAGCCATATGCAAAAAAATCTGCTGAGAGGCATTCCATTTCGGACAAAAGCGGAGTTTGAGGACGTCATAGAACATATGAAGACATACAGCGGGTGACGTCCGCTGATTGAAGACATGTATTCATGTCTTTTTTTTCGTGGAAGAATGAGAGAGAAGCGAACGTATGTTAACTTTTCTATAAGACTTTGGCTGTTTTTATGGTACAATGAAGAACAGTCAAAGAGGTGAATTTGCGTGATTGAATTTGTTAAAGGGACGATTGATTATGTATCTCCCCAATATATTGTGATAGAGAACGGCGGCATTGGCTATCAGATTTTCACGCCGAATCCGTTTATATATAAGGAGAGAAACCAAGAAACGATTTTTACGTACCACCATATCAGAGAGGATGCTTTTTCGCTCTACGGTTTTTCAACAAGGGAGGAGAAGGCGCTCTTTACAAAGCTGTTAAACGTGACCGGAATCGGTCCAAAAGGGGCACTCGCTATTTTAGGCTCAGGTGATCCGGGAGCGGTTATCCAAGCAATTGAAAGTGAGGATGAAGCCTTTTTGGTCAAGTTTCCTGGTGTAGGAAAGAAAACTGCGCGCCAGATTATTCTTGATTTAAAAGGAAAGCTCGCTGATGTTGTGCCTGAAATGATTGAAAATCTGTTTAATCATGAAGAAAGGCTTGAAAAGCAAACAGCAGAAACTGCTCTCGAAGAAGCGCTTGAGGCCCTCAGGGTTCTAGGATATGCTGAAAAAGAAATCAAAAAGGTGCTTCCTCACTTAAAAGAAGAAGTAGGGCTGACAACAGACCAATATGTGAAAAAAGCATTACAAAAACTATTGAAGTAAGGTGATGTTCATGGATGAACGGCTCGTCTCAAGTGAAGCAGACAACCATGAATCAGTGATAGAGCAAAGTTTGAGGCCGCAAAATCTGGCGCAGTATATCGGACAGCATAAGGTGAAAGAAAATTTGCGTGTGTTTATAGATGCGGCGAAAATGAGACAGGAGACGCTGGATCATGTTCTTCTGTACGGGCCGCCCGGACTCGGGAAAACCACGCTTGCTTCCATCGTTGCCAATGAAATGGGAGTGGAATTGCGGACGACATCAGGGCCCGCGATTGAAAGACCTGGTGATTTGGCTGCCATATTAACGGCGCTAGAACCGGGTGATGTATTATTTATTGATGAAATACATAGGCTGCACAGATCGATAGAAGAGGTGCTGTATCCGGCGATGGAGGACTTTTGTCTGGATATTGTGATTGGAAAAGGCCCCTCTGCCCGCTCGGTTCGGCTCGACTTGCCTCCTTTTACGCTGGTAGGCGCAACGACGAGGGTAGGGCTTTTGACGGCGCCGTTAAGAGATCGGTTCGGCGTGATGTCGCGCCTTGAGTACTATACGCAAGAAGAGCTGGCGGATATCGTCACAAGAACCGCTGATGTATTCGAGGTTGAAATTGATAATCCGTCAGCTCTTGAAATTGCGAGGAGATCGAGAGGTACGCCCCGCGTAGCGAACCGCCTGCTGAGGAGAGTCCGCGATTTCGCCCAGGTGCTGGGTGACAGCCGGATCACGGAAGAGATTTCACAGGATGCGCTGGAACGGCTTCAGGTTGACCGCCTCGGTTTGGATCATATTGATCACAAGCTGCTAATGGGTATGATCGAAAAGTTTAATGGAGGCCCGGTGGGTCTTGACACCATTTCAGCCACTATCGGTGAAGAACCTCATACGATTGAAGACGTATACGAACCGTATCTGCTGCAAATCGGTTTTATCCAAAGAACGCCGCGTGGAAGGATCGTGACACCGGCCGTGTATCATCATTTCCAAATGGAGGCTCCACGATATGATTGAATTCCCTAAGATCATTATGATTCTTGGTGCTGTTTTGCTTATCATCGGAGCAGTATTGCATTTTGTCGGCAAGATGCCGGGAGATATTTTTGTGAAAAAGGGAAATGTCACGTTTTTCTTCCCGGTTGTCACTTGTATCATCATAAGTGTGGTATTATCAATTTTGCTTAATCTTTTCGGCAGAATGAAATAACAAAAGACTAGAATAAAGGTGAAATCATCATGAAAGTCGATTTATTTGATTTTGAACTACCGGAACGTTTAATTGCACAAGTGCCGTTGGAGCAGCGCGATGCTTCAAGGCTTATGGTGCTTGATAAACATACAGGAGAGCTGACTGACAGCTCGTTTAAACACATTATCAGCTTCTTTAAAGAAGGAGATTGTCTTGTGCTGAACAATACCCGTGTGCTGCCGGCGCGGTTATTCGGAACAAAAGAGGATACCGGCGCGAAAGTGGAACTTCTTTTGCTCAAACAAGAAGCTGGTGACAAGTGGGAGACGCTTGTCAAACCGGCGAAACGGGTGAAAAAAGGAACCGTAGTGACGTTTGGAGACGGAAGGTTAAAGGCAGTCTGCACGGAAGAGCTTGAGCATGGCGGCAGAAAAGTGGAATTTCACTATGAAGGCATTTTCTACGAGGTGCTGGAATCTCTTGGAGAGATGCCGCTCCCGCCATATATCAAAGAACAGCTTGATGACAGAGAGCGCTACCAAACAGTGTTTTCAAAAGAAATTGGCTCTGCCGCTGCGCCTACAGCAGGCCTTCACTTCACCGAAGAAATCTTACAGCAATTGAAAGACAAAGGTGTGCAAATTGAGTTCATCACACTGCACGTAGGCCTTGGAACGTTTCGCCCTGTGAGTGCCGATGACGTGGAAGAGCATAATATGCATGCGGAGTTTTATCAAATGTCAGAAGACACGGCTGCGGTCTTAAACAAAGTAAGGGGAAATGGCGGCCGGATCATTTCTGTCGGTACGACTTCGACCCGCACGCTTGAAACGATTGCCGGGGAGCATGACGGGCAATTTAAAGCATCAAGCGGCTGGACATCTATCTTCATTTATCCGGGCTATGAATTTAAAGCCATTGACGGAATGATTACAAACTTCCATTTGCCGAAATCATCATTGATTATGCTGGTCAGCGCGCTTGCGGGAAGAGAAAACGTTCTGCGCGCCTATAACCATGCGGTGGAAGAGGAATACCGTTTCTTCAGCTTCGGAGACGCGATGCTGATCCTATAATTCGAGAACAGGAGGCCTCATCAAAAGTGGCTGAACAACCAATACGCTATGAATTTATAAAAGAATGCAAACAAACAGGGGCGCGGCTGGGCAAAGTGCATACGCCTCATGGCTCCTTTGAAACGCCTGTTTTTATGCCGGTCGGCACACTGGCGACAGTCAAAACGATGTCGCCTGAAGAGCTTAAATCAATGGATGCGGGCATCATTTTAAGCAACACGTATCACCTATGGCTCCGCCCGGGTCAAGATATTGTCAAAGAAGCGGGCGGGCTCCATAAATTTATGAACTGGGACCGCGCGATTTTAACAGATTCAGGCGGTTTTCAGGTCTTTTCTTTAAGCAAGTTTCGTAATATAGAGGAAGAGGGCGTCCATTTCCGCAATCACTTAAATGGAGACAAGCTGTTTTTATCTCCGGAAAAAGCGATGGAGATCCAAAACGCACTCGGCTCCGATATTATGATGGCGTTTGACGAATGCCCGCCATATCCGGCAGAGTACGATTATATGAAGCGCTCAGTTGAGCGGACAAGCCGCTGGGCGGAACGCTGCCTCAATGCCCACACCCGTCAGGACGAACAGGGGCTGTTTGGCATTGTGCAAGGCGGAGAATATGAAGATTTGCGCACGCAAAGCGCGAAGGACTTGATTTCTCTTGATTTCCCGGGATATGCTATAGGCGGATTATCTGTCGGTGAACCGAAGGATGTCATGAATCGTGTGCTCGAGTTTACAACACCGCTCTTGCCGAAGGATAAACCGAGATATCTGATGGGAGTCGGTTCTCCGGACGCGCTGATCGACGGAGCGATCCGCGGGGTCGACATGTTTGACTGTGTGCTGCCTACGCGGATTGCTAGAAACGGTACGGTGTTTACAGCTGAAGGCCGTCTCAATATGAAAAATGCGAAATTCGAAAGAGATTTCCGTCCGATTGATGAAGAGTGTGATTGTTATACATGTAAAAACTACACTCGCGCGTATATCAGACATTTGATCCGCTGCAACGAAACATTTGGCCTTCGATTAACAACTTACCATAACCTTCATTTTCTGTTACACTTAATGGTGCAGGTAAGACAGGCTATTCGTGAGGATCGTCTGGGTGATTTCAGAGAAGAGTTCTTTGAGCGTTACGGCTACAACAAGCCAAATGCGAAAAGCTTCTAAATAAAAATAAATCACAGGCTTACAGAAAGGGGTGAAAATCATGACAGGCACTTTAGGCACATTGGTTCCTATTATTTTAATGTTTGCGGTCCTTTACTTCTTGCTGATTCGTCCTCAGCAAAAACAGCAAAAGGCAGTACGCCGAATGCAGGAGGAACTGAAAAAAGGCGATTCAGTAGTGACAATCGGGGGATTGCACGGTACTGTTGACTCTATCGACGAAAGCAAAGTCGTCGTTAAGACTGGTGAAAACACACGTCTTACGTTCGACCGCCGCGCGATCAGAGAAGTTTCTGCTGCTGAATAACAGCAGGAGCTGTACATAGCAAACAAAAAAAAGAGCGGATGATCCCGCTCTTTTTTTTGTCGTCTTTTTTATGTTGAAGACCTGTTTCCCCTCATGTTCACGCCGAAAATCCCGCCCAGCATGCACACCCCTAAAAATCCAAGATGATAGAGCAGCTGCTCCGCTGTAAATGTTTTTCCGAACCCTAAATACTGAAACAATAAAATAATCACTGAAAAACTTAAGGCGGTTAATGCCCCGATCATCCAGCCTCTTTCCTTCCCTTTTCCTCCTGAAATAAACCCGCCGATGAATAAAGAAAGAAATGAGATGGCAGTGATCAGCCAGTTGAATGATGACTCTTCCAGCGAGGTTGCCGTCAGTAAAAGTGAAACGGCTAAGCTCGTCAGGAGCATAGCTGAAAAAATGGCGATTAAGCCGTAAAGAATGCCTTTTCCAACTTGTTTCGTTTCCTCCATGAATGTCTCCTCTCTGCCTGTATTAAAAGGCTTCTGTTCTTTTTGAACAAAGCCGTCAGACATGCTGATGGCTCGTCTTTGTAAAAATGTATTCCCTTGCCCCATGAATTAGACGTAAAAGCTTTATGAAATACGATCCATTCATCTTACATAAATTGTCCGTTTTGTTGCATCCTATGATGAGTTGGAGGTGTATGATGGAAGAGCTTCTCACTATTACGTTTCGCACAATCATATTGTATTTTGTGATATTGGTCATTTTTCGTTTCATGGGCAAACGGGAGATCGGGGAGCTTAGCATTTTAGACCTCGTTGTTTTTATTATGATGGCTGAAATTGCCGTTTTAGCTATAGAAAACGTAGAAGATCATCTATTTCACACCATTTTGCCAATGCTTGTTTTAATGATCATTCAAGTGACATTCGCATACTTTTCTTTAAAAAACCGAAAAATCCGCCAGCTTCTGGACGGCAAGCCGACCATTATTATCAAATATGGAAAAATTGACGAAAACGCCATGAAATCACAGCGTTATAATTTTGATGATTTAATGGTTCAGCTCAGAGAAAATAATATCGACAGAGTAGCTGATGTATCATTTGCCATTTTAGAGCCGTCAGGTAAACTGACTGTTGTAAAGAAAGAAAACAGCGGGGAGCATCGGCAGCTCGAAATACCGCTCATTATAGACGGTTCTATTCAAACAGAAAACCTATCAAGAATCGGTAAAGATAAACAATGGCTGCTTGAAAAATTAAGAAAACACGGATATACAAATCCTTCAAACATTTCATTTTGCTCGTTTACTGACGGAGAATTATTTATTGATGAAAAAGATGGGCCCCGCACGTAATCTTTATCGGACAATCAGACGTCCGATAATAGGAATACGGCGAAGCTCATCTTTTTTAATTAAACGGAATACAAGCAGGAGGATGATATAGACAGCAGCACTCGTCGCAATCCATCCGGCGACATTCACAACCTCGGACGCTCCAAAGGTGACATATTGTTTGATGGCGGAGCTGATGAATCCGCATATCGCAATCACAGCGAAACTGAGTGCATACTCCTTGATTTTGATACTGATCGGCAGCACCTTACTGACTGTTGCCGCGTGCAAAAGCGTAACGAGCACCATGCCTGTTACGATCGCTAATGCCGCGCCCATGATGCCGAGAGACGGTCTGGTG
Source organism: Bacillus sp. 0209A (assembly GCF_036765095.1). Lineage (NCBI taxonomy): Bacteria > Bacillati > Bacillota > Bacilli > Caryophanales > Bacillaceae > Bacillus > Bacillus sp. 0209A. The sequence goes on along the minus strand of NZ_JBAIZV010000003.1, from coordinate 665,324 downwards.
GCAAGGACGAAAATTAGGCCTGTTTTGACAAGTGCTCCGATTAAGCTGTTCATCATCGCAGCACCCGCTAAATTAAGCGCCTGCAGCACAGCTTGAAGAGGGCCCTGGAAATAATAAAGCAGAAAAAACGGGGCCATGACTTTTATAAATACAGCTGCGCCTGAGGAACCATACATCACCCTCATCAGCTCATCCGCAAAAACATATAAAATGACAACCGCAATGCCTCCGCTGAGCAGGCATAGACGCATAGCCTGTTCCAGCCGGTATTCCACCACCTGCAGTTTTTTCTGCTCCATTCCTTCACTGATCGCAGGAACAAGTGCAGTCGACAAAGAATATGTAATAAAGCTGGGCAGGGTCAGCAGCGTCATGGCAAAGCCGGTCAGTTCCCCGTATTGCTTCGTGGCGGCAACTGTTGCCACACCGGCGATGGCAAGACTTTGAGCGACGACAATCGGCTCGAAGAACCAAGAGAGGTTGCCGATAAACCGGCTTCCGGTCGTTGGAAGGGACACGCTCATTAATTGGGTAAAGGTTTGTGTTCCGTTTTTAATTGACTGGAAAAAATGCTTTCTGATTTTAATTGTCTTTTTATACTTAAAGCAAATGAACAAATAAAGAAGTGACGCCAGTTCACCTGCGACGGAGGATATCATTGCTCCCGCTGCGGCATATTCAATTCCGTAAGGGAGAAAAATCGTCGTGCATACAGCGACAAGTGAAATGCGGACGACCTGTTCAAGAACTTGTGACACGGCAAGCGGGTTCATATTCTGTTTTCCTTGAAAGTATCCCCTCAGCACACTCGATATGGCAATAATCGGCACAACCGGCGTAATGGCCAGGAGCGGATACAGTGTTCTCTTATCTGTCAGCATCGTTTCCGCCATAACCGGAGCGAAAAACAGAAACAGCGGTGTAAAGATCAGGCTGAGCACTCCTGTGATGGTCAGAGACATGACTAAAATATTTTTTGTTTTTTGATGATCCCCGCGCGCGCTTGCTTCAGCGACAAGCTTGCTGATCGCGACCGGCAGACCGAATTGAGTTAATGTAGTGGCCAAGAAGAAGGTAGGCGCCGCCATCATGTAAAGCCCGACTCCTTCTTCACCGATAAAACGGGCGATAACCACCCGGTTGACAAACCCGAGCATTCTTGTAACCATTCCTGCTGCGATCAGGATAAGAGTGCCCCTTAAAAACGTCTGTTTCGCCATTTTTACCCCCTGCCTTCTCAAACTACCTGTAATCATATACAATAAAGATATGCGTATATATCGTCCAAGCATGACAAGTCTTCTTGAAAAACAATAAAAAAAGGAGCGTGGAATTCATGGAGAAGCATCCCGCCGATCTATATAAAGACCACGTCAGGCCGTTTCTTTACAGCAAACTGGAAGAGTTTAAGATTCTCGGGTATGATGATGTTGAACTCGAAAGTTTGTGGTCATACTTAACACATAAGAAGTGGAAAAAGAAAACGGAACTGCACATTTATGAACTGACGAGCGATATTTTATCAGTGAAAATTGGCGAATTTATGAACTATGCAACCGTTGAGTCATTTAAAACGTCTAATTGGCTGGGAAGTGAAGAAGGCCAGGAAGCATTGGAAGAACTGCTGAGATAGCAGGCTGATTCACATAGGTTTAAGGGAGGATATACATAATGAAAAAAGGACGCTTGATTGCGTTTTTCCTTCTCGTTTTATTGATCGGCACGAGCTTGGGCTACTTTACGAAGCCTGCCGCTAACAATATTACGTTAGGATTGGATTTGCAAGGCGGATTTGAGGTGCTGTATGATGTACAGCCCGTAAAAAAAGGTGACAAAATCACAAAAGACGTTCTGGTCAGCACAGTAGAGGCGTTGAACCGGAGGGCAAATGTTCTCGGTGTCAGTGAACCGAACATTCAAATTGAAGGAAATAACCGGATTCGCGTTCAGCTCGCTGGGGTGACAAACCAAAACAGAGCGCGTGAAATCTTGGCCACTGAAGCGCAGCTTTCTTTCAGAGATACAAATGACAAAGAATTGCTGAACGGCTCTGACCTAGTGGAAAACGGGGCTAAACAAACATATGACGCCAAAACAAATGAACCCATTGTCAGCATTAAATTGAAAGACGCTGATAAATTCGGTGAAGTGACCAAAAAAGTCATGAACATGGCGCCAAACAACCAGCTTGTCATTTGGATGGATTACGAAAAAGGAGACTCCTTTAAGAAAGAAGTTCAAAAAGAGCATCCTAAATATGTATCCGCTCCGAATGTAAGTCAAGAATTAAACACAAAAGATGTTACAATTGAAGGCCAATTTACAGTTCAAGAAGCGAAAGATTTAGCCAGCATTTTAAACGCCGGCGCGCTTCCTGTAAAACTGACTGAAAAATATTCAACATCAGTAGGCGCGCAATTTGGTCAGCAGGCGCTGCAGGATACGGTGTTTGCAGGCATTATCGGAATCGCAATTATTTTCTTATTTATGCTTTTCTATTATCGTCTGCCTGGATTTATTGCGGTGATTACGCTGTCAGTTTACATCTATATTACTCTCCAGGTCTTTGACTGGATGAACGCTGTACTCACACTTCCGGGAATTGCCGCGCTGATATTAGGTGTCGGGATGGCTGTTGATGCGAATATCATCACCTATGAACGGATTAAAGAGGAGCTTAAGCTAGGAAAGTCAGTCCGCTCTGCCTTCCGTTCAGGAAACAGACGGTCATTCGCAACGATTCTTGACGCGAATATTACAACAATTATTGCGGCCGTTGTGCTTTTCATCTTTGGGACAAGCTCTGTAAAAGGGTTTGCGACAATGCTGATTCTGTCGATTTTAACAAGCTTTATCACAGCGGTTTTCTTATCTAGATTTTTGCTGTCGCTTCTTGTGGAGAGCAGATGGTTTGATCGGAAAAAAGGCTGGTTCGGCGTCAAAAAGAAACATATCATGGATATTCAGCATACAGATGAAAATACCGAGCCGTATACGCCGTTCCAAAAATGGGATTTCACAAGCAAACGTAAATTTTTCCTCATATTATCCAGTGCCATCACTGTTATAGGGATTATCATTCTGCTTGTGTTTAAGCTGAATCTGGGCATTGATTTTGCAAGCGGCGCACGAATTGAAGTGCAAAGCGACCATAAGCTGACGACAGAGCAGGTGGAGAAAGATTTTGCATCACTTGGCATGGACCCTGATACAGTTGTTCTTTCTGGTGACAAGAGCAATATTGGGGTTGCGCGTTTTGTCGGGGTCCCAGATAAAGAAACGATTGCCAAAGTAAAAACGTATTTCAAAGACAAATACGGAACAGAGCCGAATGTCAGCACAGTTTCACCGACAGTCGGTAAAGAGCTGGCAAGAAGTGCTCTGTACGCAGTCGCGATCGCTTCTATCGGTATCATTATTTACGTTTCGATCCGGTTTGAATACAAAATGGCGATTGCTGCTATTGCTTCACTGTTATACGACGCTTTCTTCATCCTCACGATTTTCAGCATTACAAGGCTGGAAGTAGATGTGACGTTTATTGCCGCCGTCCTGACGATTATCGGTTATTCGATAAACGATACAATTGTTACATTTGACAGGATTCGCGAGCATATGAAAAAACGTAAGCCGAAAACGTTTGCTGACCTGAACCATATCGTAAATCTAAGCCTGCAGCAAACCTTTACTCGTTCAGTTAATACTGTACTGACTGTAGTTATTGTTGTAGTGGCGCTGTTGATCTTTGGAGCGGCCTCTATTACAAACTTCTCAGTCGCACTGTTAATCGGGCTGTTAACAGGTGTATATTCATCCCTCTATATCGCCGCACAAATTTGGCTTGTATGGAAAGGGAAAGAACTGAAAAAAGATTCGGTGCAATAAAAAAATGTCAGGCTGTCCTTTGCAGGGCAGCTTGTTTTTTTGAAGTTTCATTGAACTTAAAATAGACATTTGCTATAATGACATGCGCTTACATTTAAACATATAAATGGTGTTAAGAGTATTTGTGGCTGGTTTTCAGATATGTGGGAGGGTTTATCTATGAGGGTTCGTGAATCAGTGCTGCCGGGCATAGGGCATAAAGTTGAAATCATCACTAGAAACTGCGATAAAATTTCAATTATCATTCATCATGACGGCCGGAGAGAGTTGTACTATTTTGACGAAAATGATCATGAAGAATGTGTGGCCTCCGTGCAATTTGACGATGCTGAAGCCAGGCAAATTTCTGCCATTCTCGGCGGAATGGCATATAAACCGAAAGCATTAGAAAGCGTCGAGGCAGCCCTTAATGATTTAATCATAGAGTGGTGTAAAGCAGAGGCGGGAGCGCCTGCCATTCATCATACAATTGGTGATTTGAACGCAGGACAGGAATATCATGTGACTGTCATTGCGATCATTAAGAAGAATCAGGAAAAACAATTGAATCCGGGATCGGAAATAGTTATTGATGAGGGAGATACCCTTGTGATTTCCGGTGAGGGAAACGGATTGAAGAGGTTGATCCGGGAAAAATTAACCGCAAATGAGGCTTGACCTAGTGTCAAGCCATGTTTAAAACAAGCCTTGACAGGGAAAGTTACCTAATATTCTGAAGTTTTGGAGGAAGAGAATGAATAAACAATGGACCATTATTTTCGCACTTATTTTTACCTTAATTGTCGCTATTTTTGCAGTTATTAATGTAAGATCGGTAGAAGTTGATTACCTGTTTGGCAGATCGGAGTGGCCGCTTATTTTAGTTATTTTGGGCTCAGTTCTAATGGGCGCGCTGATCGTATTTTCTGCCGGCGTTTTTCAGGTGATGAAACTAAAGCGGGAAATAAAAGCGCTGCGGAAAGAAAAGAAAACTGTACAAGGAACGATACATAAACAAGAGGATACGTTGCATGCTGACCTGAATGACACACAGGATGCATCAGCCAGACTTGAGAAAAAAGACTAGTTTTCGAATAATATTTGAAACCCCTCAGCCTGCTCTAGTATAATAGGGTGGTTGAGGGGTGAATTTATGTTAGCGTCAAAAATGCGATGGGAAATCCAGCGACCAGATCAGAATAAGGTCAAATCACTCACAGAACAATTGCATATAACACCTCTTGTTGCGTCCCTGCTTGTAAAAAGAGGCTTTGATACAGCAGAAAGCGCAAGGCTGTTTTTACATACAAAGGATGCCGATTTTAATGATCCTTTTGAAATGAAGGGCATGAAAGAAGCGGCAGAGCGAATAAAACAGGCGATATCACAACAAGAACAGATTATGATATATGGCGATTATGATGCCGATGGAGTTACCAGTACGTCAGTGATGCTGCACACACTGCAAAAGCTGTCGGCTCAAGTTGATTTTTATATACCTGACCGCTTTAAAGAAGGCTACGGCCCTAATGAACAGGCATTTCGTTCGATTAAGGAACGGGGCTTCTCTCTGATTATTACGGTTGATACAGGAATTGCCGCTGTACATGAAGCAAAGGTGGCAAAGGAACTCGGACTGGATGTCATCATTACAGATCACCATGAGCCGGGACCGGAACTTCCGGATGTTTACGCGATCGTCCACCCGAAGCAGCCGGGCTGCACCTACCCGTTTAAAGAACTGGCCGGAGTCGGAGTCGCGTTTAAGCTTGCCCACGCTTTATTGGGCGAACTCCCAGATGAATTGCTTGACCTGGCGGCAATCGGCACCATTGCCGATCTAGTCCCGTTGCATGACGAAAACAGATTAATTGCAACACTGGGACTTGAAAGGCTTCGTCGGACGAATCGGCTGGGCTTAAAAGAGCTGATCAAGCTGTCAGGCGGAGACATCGGAGAAGCGAACGAAGAAACAGTCGGGTTCCAGCTTGCACCAAGGCTGAATGCCGTCGGAAGAATTGAACAGGCGGATCCCGCTGTTCATTTGCTCATGACAGAGGATTCGTTTGAAGCGGGAGAGCTTGCCGCTGAAATTGACCAGCTGAACAAAGAGCGCCAAAAGATGGTCAGTAAAATGACGGATGAAGCGATTGAAATGGTTGAACAGCAAAGCCTCGATCAAACTGCAATCGTCGTGGCCAAAGCCGGATGGAATCCAGGAGTCGTCGGAATTGTGGCTTCAAAGCTTGTGGACCGTTTCTACCGCCCGGCCATTGTGCTTGGCATTGATGAAGAAAAAGGGATCGCTAAAGGTTCGGCCCGGAGCATCAGGGGTTTTAATTTATTCGAAAGCCTTTCTGAATGCAGAGATATTCTTCCTCATTTCGGCGGCCATCCAATGGCGGCGGGGATGACGCTGAATGCCGAAGATGTGCCGGATTTGCGAAACAGGCTGAATCAAATAGCGGACAATACGCTTACGGAAGAGGATTTTATTCCTGTACAGGAAGTCGATCTCGTCTGCGGTGTCGAGGACATTACGGTTGATAGCATTACAGAAATGAACCTGCTGTCCCCCTTTGGCATGCTAAACCCGAAACCGCACGTTCTCGTAGAAAACGCTGTGCTGGAAGATGTCCGGAAGATTGGAGCAAATAAAAATCATGTCAAAATGACGGTCAGAAACGAGTCATCTCAGCTTGATTGCGTCGGTTTTAATAAAGGTGAGCTTGAAGAAGGCATCGTCCGCGGCTCAAGAATTTCAATTGTCGGTGAGATGTCTATCAACGAATGGAACAATAGAAAAAAACCGCAGCTTATGATTAAGGATGCCGCTGTTTCTGAATGGCAGCTGTTTGATTTAAGGGGGAAACGGATGTGGGAAGACACAGTTTCTGCCCTTCCATCTGCTAAACGGGCCATTGTCTCTTTCAAAGAAGACTCAACAACACTTCTTCAGACTGAAGATCTTCGCCGTGAAGTGCACGTCATCAGTTCTGAAGATCAGGCGAAGGCGTTAGATCTCGATGGTGCTTATATTGTATTACTGGATCCGCCGCCTTCGTTGGACATGCTCGCACATTTGCTGGAAGGCAAGATGCCTGAGCGGATATATTTTATTTTTCTTAATCAAGAGGATCACTTTTTATCAGCTTTTCCAGCAAGAGACCACTTTAAATGGTATTATGGGTTTCTTCTGAAAAGAGGTTCTTTTGACGTGAAACAACACGGCTCAGAGCTTGCGAGACATAAGGGCTGGTCCGTTGAAACAATCAATTTCATGACAAAGGTGTTTTTTGATCTCGGTTTTGTTAAAATAGAGAATGGTGTGCTGTCTGTGATTAGCGGAGTCAAGAAACGCGACTTAACAGACTCACAAACCTATCAGGCGAAGAAGCAGCTGATGGAATTGGATCAAAAGCTGAATTATTCTTCTGCTGAAGAGCTGAAGGAATGGCTGAATAAGCTGATGAAACAAGATTCAGAGGCTTATGAAAGTACGAGGAGGACATAAAACAGATGGATTTAAAACAATACGTAACAATTGTACCGGATTACCCGAAAGAGGGCGTGCAATTTAAAGATATTACGACATTGATGGATAAAGGCGATGTATACCGCTATGCCACAGACCAAATTGTTGAATATGCGAAAGAAAAACAAATTGATTTGGTCGTCGGCCCTGAAGCGCGCGGCTTTATTATCGGCTGTCCCGTTGCTTACGTGCTTGGCGTAGGTTTTGCGCCGGTCCGCAAAGAAGGCAAGTTGCCTCGTGAAGTGGTTAAAGTGGATTACGGCTTGGAATACGGAAAAGACGTATTAACGATCCATAAAGATGCGATTAAACCGGGTCAGCGTGTGCTCATTACAGATGACCTGCTTGCGACAGGCGGCACAATTGAAGCCACAATCAAACTTGTTGAAGAACTTGGCGGCGTGGTTGCTGGTATCGCTTTCTTAATCGAGCTTTCTTACCTTGACGGCAGAGAAAAGCTTAAAGATTATGACATGTTAACATTGATGAAATACTAAGGATAATCGCATAACGAAAAAGCACTCCATGTCAGGGTGCTTTTTTCCTATTGTTTTGCATTTATTTTATATAATATTTGGCGATTTGAACTTCTGCTCTTTACATCTTTCGTTTTTTTCTTGATAATAAACTACAATACAGTTTACATTCTAAAAAAGGTGATTCCATGGCGAACGAACAAGTATTGACTGCCGAGCAAGTTATTGATAAAGCGCGCAGCTATTTATCTGATGAGCATATCGCATTTGTCGAAAAAGCATATCTGTACGCTGAGGATGCTCATCGCGAGCAATACCGCAAATCGGGCGAGCCATATATTATTCATCCGATTCAGGTTGCGGGAATTCTCGTGGATCTTGAAATGGATCCTTCCACAATCGCGGGCGGATTTCTTCACGATGTCGTGGAAGATACAGATGTGACGCTTGATGACCTGAAAGAAGCATTTTCCGAAGAAGTGGCAATGCTTGTGGACGGCGTAACGAAGCTCGGCAAAATTAAATATAAATCTCAAGAGGAACAGCAGGCGGAAAATCATCGCAAAATGTTTGTCGCTATGGCTCAAGATATCCGGGTCATACTGATCAAGCTGGCGGATCGTCTTCACAATATGCGGACGCTGAAACATCTTCCTCAGGAAAAACAGCGGAGAATTTCCAATGAAACGCTGGAGATTTTTGCGCCTTTGGCGCATCGACTCGGGATTTCCAAAATTAAGTGGGAATTGGAAGACACGGCGCTCCGTTATTTGAATCCTCAGCAATATTACAGAATTGTCAACCTCATGAAGAAGAAACGCGCAGAACGTGAGCTTTATGTCGAAGAGGTAGTCGATGAAGTGAAGAAACGTGTCGAAGAAGTGCACATCAAAGCTGACTTCTCGGGACGTCCGAAACATATTTACAGCATTTATCGCAAAATGGTGCTGCAAAATAAGCAATTTAACGAAATTTACGATTTATTGGCTGTCCGCATTCTTGTGAATAGCATAAAGGACTGCTACGCGGTGCTCGGCATCATTCACACATGCTGGAAACCGATGCCCGGCAGATTCAAAGATTATATCGCAATGCCGAAGCCGAATATGTATCAATCGCTTCATACAACGGTTATCGGGCCTAAAGGCGATCCGCTGGAGGTGCAGATCCGCACCTTTGAAATGCATGAAATTGCGGAATACGGAGTTGCGGCTCACTGGGCTTATAAAGAAGGGAAAGCGGCCACCGAAGGCGCAACCTTTGAGAAAAAGCTTTCTTGGTTCCGTGAAATTTTAGAATTCCAAAATGAATCAACAGATGCTGAAGAATTTATGGAATCGCTCAAAATCGATTTGTTTTCTGACATGGTGTATGTCTTTACACCGAAAGGAGATGTAATCGAGCTTCCGTCCGGTTCTGTTCCGATTGATTTTTCTTACCGGATTCACTCTGAAATCGGCAATAAAACAATCGGTGCCAAAGTAAACGGAAAAATGGTAACGCTGGATCATAAGCTTCGGACAGGTGATATCGTTGAAATTCTGACGTCTAAGCACTCCTATGGTCCGAGCCAGGATTGGGTGAAGCTTGCTCAAACCTCCCAGGCGAAGCATAAGATCCGTCAATTCTTTAAGAAACAGCGGCGCGAAGAAAATGTCGAAAAAGGTCGTGAGCTGGTAGAAAAAGAAATTAAGAATCTGGATTTTGAAGTGAAGGATGTCTTAACGCCGGAGAATATCCAGAAGGTTGCTGACAAGTTTAATTTCTCAAATGAAGAGGATATGTACGCAGCGGTCGGCTATAACGGCATTACAGCCTTGCAGGTCGCAAACCGCCTGACGGAAAAAGAGAGAAAGCAGCGCGATCAGGAAGAACAGGAAAAGAGCGTTCAGGAAGTCACTGCGGAATCTAAGCCGTACCCGCAAGGCAGGAAACGGGAAGCGGGCGTTCGCGTCAAGGGGATCGACAATCTTCTTGTCCGTTTATCAAAATGCTGCAATCCTGTACCGGGTGACGATATTGTCGGATTTATCACAAAAGGCAGAGGGGTTTCGGTCCATCGTGAAGATTGCCCGAATGTCAAAACGAATGAAGCCCTGGAGCGGCTGATTCCGGTAGAGTGGGAACATGAGTCGCAGGTTCAAAAGCGCAAGGAATATAATGTTGAGATAGAGATTCTTGGGTATGACCGCCGCGGATTGCTGAACGAGGTGCTTCAGGCAGTGAATGAAACGAAAACAAATATCTCATCTGTTTCTGGCAAATCGGATCGCAATAAAGTGGCAACTATTCATATGGCGATTTTTATTCAGAACATCAATCACTTGCACAAAGTCGTCGAGCGTATTAAACAGATAAGAGATATCTATTCTGTGCGCCGCGTCATGAACTAAAGGGGTTAGAAAATGAGATTAGTTGTTCAGCGAGTAACTGAAGCAAGCGTAACAGTGAATGAAGAGGTTGTCGGTCAAATTGGACAAGGCATCATGGTGCTGGTCGGCATCACTCACGATGATACAGAAGAGGATGCAGCTTATTTGGCCGATAAAATGGTTCATCTTCGTATATTTGATGACAGTGAAGGGAAAATGAATCTGTCTCTTTTAGATATAGGAGGAGAGATTTTATCCGTCTCACAGTTTACGCTTTACGGAGATACGAAAAAAGGGCGCCGGCCGAACTACATGAACGCCGCAAAACCTGATAAAGCTTTAGGTCTCTATGAAAAATGGAACGACCTGCTTCGTGAAAAAGGAATCAAAGTGGAGACCGGAATGTTTGGAGCGATGATGGATGTTCAGCTTACAAACTCAGGACCGGTCACGCTCATGATGGATTCAAAATAAAAAAGCTGCCAAAAGGCAGCTTTTTTTATTGGAAATATTTCTCCAATCCGCTCTCGATACCGTCTGTTACTTTTTCTTGGTAAGAGCTGCTATGTACGATGGCCTCTTCCTGCGGATGGCTTAAATACCCCAGCTCATACAGCATAGCGGGCTGTCTGTTTTCCCGAAGCACATAATAATCTCCGAATAACACGCCGCGGTCAGGAATGGAAGAACGCTTCACCACTTCTGAATGTACATCTGACGCCAGTCCCTGATCTTTGGCAGGGCTGTAGTAGTAAGCGGTGCTGCCTCTCGTGGAAGCATCCGCATAGCTGTCATAATGAATGCTGATAAAGGCGTCAGCGTTGCGATAGTGAGACGTAGAGACCCGTGACTGTAAGCTGACAAAGGTATCATCCTGGCGTGTCACATACACATCTGCTCCAGCCGATCTAAGTTTGCCGGCGAGCAGTTTTGCTGTTTTAATCGTCAGGTTTTTCTCGAATTTACCCGAGTAGCCGATCGTTCCGCTGTCTTTTCCTCCGTGTCCCGGATCAACAATAATCGTTTTATTGTTTAGAGAGCCGTTTCCGGACGGGGAATCAGCGACAGGGGGTTCTCCTGATTCTTCCGCACTTTTAGACGTTTGGACCACCCAATTGGCGACATAAGCAGTCTGTCCGTTATCAAGCTTTATCTCATACCAGCTGCCCTTTGAACCGGTTATCGGATAGGAATCGCCTTTGGCAGCACGTTCTACGATCGAAGATGATGTTGACGCATCACTTCTTACATTCGTTCCTCCGTATACGATATAGGCTTTTTTAGCGGAGGAGGAGCTGCCGGCATTTGCTGAATCTTCAGCTGGATCAGAACTAGTCAAAAGGTAATGGCTTGCAACCCAGCCTTTCAACCCGTTCACTTCGATGTGAGCCCAGCCATTTTTCTCGTTGAGAATCGTCACTTTCGTTCCGCGATCCAGTTTCGTTATAATCGCCGCGTCATGTGAGGCGGAGGCTCTTACATTTAGTGAGGAAACACCGACCGTGCTCGTTGATGCATCGGGAGATTCGGTTTGATCATTCCCATCAGATACTGAACTGCTGCCGCTTGACGTGACATATTCAGATGACACCCATCCGGTGGCGTTTTGATAGGATATCTTGATCCAGCCCGAATCTTTATCAATGACAGACGCTTGGCTGCCTTGCGGGAATTTGCCGATGACGTCGTATGAAGTGCCCGGTCCGGTTCTCATTCGCAGATCTGGATCTGTTGATGTAACAGTATCACTGCTTTCCGAAGAGCTTGAGCTGCCCTGATCTTCTTTTGTAATAAGCCATGACACCACCCATCCTTTGTCTCCGGAACCAAGCTGTATCTGCACCCAGTCTCCTTCTTCTTTTAAAATCGGGTAATGCTCTCCCTTTTTTACTTTCGCTGTAATCCCGTAGCTAAGCCCCGGGCCGCTTCTGACGTTCATTTCATCTGTTGCGATGACCGCTTCTCCCTGAGCGGCTGTAACGGAAGAAAAAGGCGGGAAAAGCGCCCCCGCGACGATAATACATACAATAAGAACAAAGTATTTCTTGCTCATTGTGTCCTCCTTTCAGATGATCATAAAAAAAGCTTTCTTGCTTAATATCGTAAAGTCCTTTCTGATTTTTAAATAAAAATAAAATGATTTGTTTATACTAGGCGTAAATACAATCAAAAAGGTGTGCAAATCATGAAATATCATCCAAAAATGGGCCGCGCGTTTCACGACGGTGAAGCAAATCTGCATTACAGCGATCACGCTGAACCTGATACGACTGGTTATCTTACTGAAACGGCATCTGAATTTGGTCTTATGTCCAAAGAAGCAGCGATAAGGAAAAACAACCGGAATAAAGCTTGACAGAGAACCTCAATCCCATTATTATAATAGAAATTGAGTACATAGCAAAATGATGAAAGATTTGAACCAATAATGGAGAAGAGTAGGTCAGATTGCATGGATAGAGAGGAACCGCCCCAGGCTGAAAGCGGATCCCATTGCGTCTTTCTCGAAACAACACTCCGGAGGTTTCCTGCTGAACGCGTTAATCCCGTCATTAGGCAGTGAACGTGAACCTGCGTTAAAGGATCGAGCGGGAATATGAACATATTCCAACTAGGGTGGCACCACGGGTATAACTCTCGTCCCTACTATACATGTATAGTAGGGACGAGAGTTTTTTTATTTTCATCATTAACGATCATTGTATATTTTTATAAGGGATACATAAGGAGGTCTACATATGGGATATAACATTCCAAGAGGAACACAGGATATTCTGCCCGGAGAATCAGATCGCTGGCAGTTTGTTGAACAAATTATGAGAGACACTTGCCGCACTTATCAATATAAAGAAATCCGCACACCGATTTTTGAGCATACAGAACTATTTGCCAGAGGTGTCGGAGAGTCTACAGATATCGTACAAAAAGAAATGTATACCTTCCAGGACCGCAAAGGAAGAAGCCTGACGCTTCGACCAGAGGGAACAGCTGCGGCGGTTCGCGCTTTTAATGAAAATAAGCTATTTGCAAATCCTGTCCAGCCGACAAAGCTTTATTATGTCGGGCCGATGTTCCGTTATGAACGTCCGCAGACGGGCCGGTACCGCCAGTTCTATCAGTTTGGAATTGAAGCAATAGGCTCGAGTGACCCTGCGATTGATGCCGAAGTCATGGCGCTTGCGATGAGTATTTATCAAAAAGCAGGTTTGCAAAACGTCAAGCTTGTCATAAACAGTCTCGGCGACCAAGAAAGCCGCAAAAGCTACAGAGAAGCGCTCGTGAAACATTTTGAGCCTCGCATCGAAGAGTTTTGTTCAGACTGCCAGTCACGTCTGCACACAAACCCGCTCAGAATCTTGGACTGCAAAAAAGACCGCGATCATGAACTGATGAAATCAGCACCTTCGATTTTGACATATTTAAATGAAGAATCAGCCGCTTATTTTGAGAAAGTAAAGCAATACTTAAACGATCTTGGCATTGCGTATGAAATTGATCCTAATCTTGTGAGAGGGCTGGATTATTACAACCACACCGCATTTGAAATCATGAGCAATGCGGAGGGGTTTGGCGCGATTACAACTCTTGCCGGCGGCGGACGCTACGATGGTTTGGTCGAACAGATCGGCGGGCCTGAAGCGCCGGGCATCGGGTTTGCGATGAGCATTGAACGCCTGCTTGCCGCCATTGATGCTGAAAAAAGAGAACTGCCTGTCGATCAGGGAATCGATTGCTATGTCGTCACCCTCGGCGAGAAAGCAAAGGATTATTCTGTTTCATTGGTGTACAAACTGAGAGAAGCAGGAATCTCCAGCGAAATCGATTATGAAAATAAGAAAATGAAAGGCCAGTTCAAAACAGCTGACCGCCTGAATGCCAGATTTATTGCGATTTTGGGTGAAGATGAGCTAGCCCAAAATAAAATCAATGTTAAGGATGCACAGACGGGCGAACAGATTGAAGTGGCACTTGATGAATTGATACATGTGATGAAGGCAAACCAAAAGGGATAAGGAGTGGAATCTATTGTTTGGAAGAACATATTATTGCGGCGAAATAACTGAAAAAGCAATTGGTGAATCTGTAACGCTGAAAGGCTGGGTCCAAAAAAGACGGGACCTCGGCGGATTGATTTTTATTGACTTGCGCGACCGTACGGGAATTGTTCAAGTCGTGTTTAACCCTGATGTGTCAAAAGAAGCGCTTGCTATCGCGGAAGGCATCCGAAACGAATACGTGCTTGATATTCAAGGGAAAGTAGTGGCGCGTGAAGAGGGAACAGTCAATCAGAATTTGAAAACAGGCGCGATCGAAATTCACGCTGATGGAGTGAACGTATTAAATGCTGCAAAGACACCTCCATTTGCGATTTCAGATCAAGCGGAAGACGTATCAGAGGACGTCCGTTTAAAACACCGTTACTTGGATTTGCGCAGACCGACTATGTTCCAAACGATGCAGCTGCGCCATAACGTGACGAAAGCTGTCCGCAGCTTTTTAGATGAAAAAGGATTTCTTGATATTGAAACGCCGATTTTAACAGGAAGCACACCTGAAGGCGCCCGTGACTACTTGGTGCCGAGCCGAGTGCATGAAGGTGAGTTCTATGCGCTGCCTCAGTCTCCGCAGCTATTTAAACAGCTTCTGATGGTGTCAGGCATTGAACGCTATTATCAAATTGCCCGCTGTTTCCGAGATGAAGACTTGCGTGCGGACCGCCAGCCTGAGTTTACGCAAATTGATATTGAAATGTCCTTTATGAGCCAGGAAGATATTATGTCATTGGCTGAGGATATGATGGCAAAGATTATGCGCGAAACAAAAGGTGTGGAGCTCAAGCTTCCTCTTCCTCGAATGACGTATGATGAGGCGATGAACAGTTATGGTTCTGATAAACCGGATACTCGATTTGATATGCTTTTGACAGATGTGTCTGACATTGTGAAGGATACAGAGTTTAAAGTATTCTCATCAGCTGTGGCAAACGGCGGCGTGGTAAAAGCAATCAACGTAAAAGGCGGAGCGGGCGATTACTCAAGAAAAGATATTGACGCTCTTGGCGCTTTTGCCGCAAACTACGGGGCAAAAGGACTTGCCTGGGTGAAAGTTGAGGCAGACGGAGTGAAAGGCCCGATCGCCAAATTCTTTGATGAAGACAAGCAGTCCAAGCTGATTGAGGCGCTTGATGCTGCTGAAGGTGATTTGCTGCTGTTCGGAGCGGATAAATTCGAAGTGGTTGCCGCATCGCTCGGCGCCCTGCGCTTAAAGCTTGGGAAAGAACGCGGACTGATTGACGAAAACCTGTTCAATTTCTTATGGGTTATCGACTGGCCGCTTTTAGAGCATGATCCGGAGGAAGGCCGTTTTTACGCAGCCCACCATCCGTTCACAATGCCTGTCCGTGAAGACCTTGAACTGATTGAAACAGCGCCTGAAGACATGAAAGCACAAGCCTATGACCTCGTCTTAAACGGCTATGAGCTTGGCGGAGGTTCAATCCGTATTTTCGAAAAGGACATTCAGGAAAAAATGTTTGCGCTTCTTGGCTTCTCACAAGAAGAAGCGGCTGAGCAGTTCGGGTTCTTACTTGAAGCATTTGATTACGGCGCTCCTCCGCACGGCGGAATCGCGCTTGGCTTAGACCGTCTCGTCATGCTTCTCGCAGGACGTACGAACCTAAGAGATACGATTGCATTCCCGAAAACGGCAAGTGCAAGCTGCCTGATGACAGAAGCGCCAGGCGAAGTAAGCGACGCCCAGCTGGACGAGCTTCACCTTTCTATCAAGAAAAAAGTAAAGAGCTGAATGAGCAGTTCGATTCTTGAAAATCAAAATCGTCTATGATATGATTTTGACAAGTTAAATAAAGTCCTGATGTGTTAGTTGTACACCTAGTTTTGACCGAACATTTTTTTGATTTGGGAGCCCGTATTTTTAAATGGCGTACATGCCTCTTTTCATTCGGTAAAGAGGACTTACAAGATTTGAAAGAGGGCACCCACCTGCTGAGAGCGGGTTCAAAACAAAGGAAAGCTGCAACGGCACTATTGGGACTTTATTTTTTGTGCGCAGAAAAAACGGCTGCACATGATTCAGCCATTTAATAGATGAAACCAGAATACGAATGTGGAGTGAGGTTCTTGTTACACCAGTTTTCACGCAATGAATTAGCTATCGGAAAAGAAGGCCTAGAAACGCTGAAAAACAGCACGGTTGCTGTGCTTGGGGTCGGCGGAGTCGGATCGTTCGCGGCGGAAGCTCTCGCGCGGTCAGGCGTCGGCCGCATTTTGCTTGTCGACAAAGATGATGTGGACATTACAAACGTAAACCGTCAGCTTCACGCGCTCCTTTCAACAGTCGGACAGCCGAAAGTTGATTTAATGAAAGCGCGGATCGCGGACATTAACCCGGAGTGTGAAGTGATCGCATTAAAAATGTTCTATACGGAAGAAACGTATGAGCAATTTTTTGAATATAAGCTTGATTATGTCATTGATGCGTCAGACACCATTCATTATAAAATCCATTTAATGAAAGAATGTTTGAAACGGGATATTCCGCTCATCTCCAGCATGGGCGCCGCCAATAAAACAGATCCGACACGCTTCCAAATCGCTGATATTTCAAAAACGCACACTGATCCCATTGCGAAGGTCGTCCGTACGAGATTACGGAAAGAGGGCATCAAAAAGGGTGTTCAAGTGATTTTCTCTGACGAAAGCCCGATTGTTATTCGGGAAGATGTCAGAAAAGAAGTGGGAAATGACGAAGCGAACATCCGCAAAGCAAAAATGCCGCCATCTTCTAATGCTTTTGTGCCGTCAGTTGCCGGTTTGATTATGGGCGGGCATGTTGTCATGGATCTTGTAAAAGACATTGAAATCAAACGCGTGAAGGATAAATAACGCATAGAAACAGCCTTGATGATGCTTCAAGGCTGTTTTTAATTTATTTTCTTTTCATTAATTTGTCGTATACCTGCTTTAATGCGAGTTCGAACTTGCCTGTCTGTTTCGGCTTGTAATATTGCTTGTTTTTTAAAGGATCAGGGAGATATTGCTGTTCGACCCATCCGTTGTCGTAATGATGCGGGTATTTATAGTCGATTCCTCTTCCTAATTCCTGAGCTCCTTTATAATGCGCGTCTTTTAAATGCTTAGGGACATCCCCGATTTTTCCGGATCTGATATCTGCAAGCGCCTCATCGATTGCCAGAATGGCTGAGTTTGATTTCGGCGAGAGGCAAAGTTCAATGACTGCGTTGGCCAGCGGAATTCGTGCTTCGGGAAATCCGACTCGCTCAGCAGTCTGAATAGCGTGCAGCACCCTTGGGCCAGCTTGGGGGCTTGCTAAGCCGATATCTTCATAGGCGATGACAAGCAGTCTTCTTGCAATGCTTTCCAGATCGCCTGCTTCAATTAATCTTGCCAAATAGTGAAGAGCAGCGTTGGCATCAGAGCCG
The DNA here is from genome assembly GCF_036765095.1 of Bacillus sp. 0209A. Taxonomy (NCBI): domain Bacteria; kingdom Bacillati; phylum Bacillota; class Bacilli; order Caryophanales; family Bacillaceae; genus Bacillus; species Bacillus sp. 0209A. The sequence continues at coordinate 647,615 of NZ_JBAIZV010000003.1, read as the reverse complement.
CGGATCGATTTTTGAAAAGCGGATAAAACATCATAATGCGCGTCACCATCTTTATCGTGAGTAAAGCTCTTTTTCTGCAAACATTCTTCCGCGGTTTCTAATGTAATGTGAATCACACCATCTGGTGACTCCTTTGTTGACAACACGGCCAGCTCAAGCGCATTTAAAGCGGAGCGGACATCCCCTCCGCATCCCCGGGCAAAATGCTCCATCGCCTGATCATCAATGGATACAGAATAGGTGCCAAGGCCGCGATGCTCATCATGAAGCGCCCGTTCCAGAGCCTGTTTAATCAGTTCCGGTGTTAACGGCTCAAGCTCAAAGATCTGTGTCCGGCTTCTGATCGCCGGATTTATGGCATGATACGGGTTAGCCGTGGTTGCTCCGATCAAAATGATCATCCCGTTTTCTAAATAGGGCAAAAGAAAATCTTGTTTCCCTTTATCCAGCCTGTGAACTTCATCCAGAATCAAAATCACTTGGCCTGACATTTTAGCTTCCTGGGCTACGATTTCCATATCTTTTTTATTGTTAATGACAGCATTCAGCTTCCGAAAAGCAATACTTGTTGAACCGGCGATTGCTGTTGCGATTGATGTTTTTCCAATTCCGGGCGGCCCGTACAAAATCATGGATGACAAATGTTTTGCCTGAACCATTCTGCCGATTATTTTATCTTCAGCCACCAGATGCTGCTGGCCGATAATATCCTCAATTTTTGTCGGACGCATCCGATATGCCAATGGCTTCATCCTCATCTCTCCTTACATAATTACAGGGTAACGGAAAACCGGACATTAGGAAAGAGGGAAGCCCGTTTCCCCCCGCCTCAATGAAAAATCGCTGAAGGTATGTTATAATAACAGTTGGTCTATTAGATAATAAACGGACGAATCATATAGAAATTGCCATTATAAACGTGGAAAATCATGAAATAACAGAGGTGTTCATGTTGAAAATATCAACTAAGGGAAGATACGGGCTCACCATTATGATCGAGCTTGCAAAAAAGCATGGTGAAGGCCCGACTTCATTAAAAAGCATCGCACAGACGAATAATCTTTCCGAGCATTATTTGGAGCAGCTCGTATCGCCGCTCAGAAATGCCGGCTTAGTGAAAAGCATTAGAGGCGCATACGGCGGATATGTATTAGGCAGCGAGCCGGATGCGATCACGGCGGGAGATATTATCCGTGTACTCGAGGGGCCGATCAGTCCTGTTGAAGTGCTGGAAGACGAGGAGCCTGCCAAGCGGGAGCTCTGGATTCGTATACGTGATGCTGTGAAAGAGGTTTTAGACAGTACAACATTAGAGGATCTTGCCAGCTATACAGACGGAGAGCAAGAAGCTTATATGTTCTATATTTAGATCAGAGGTGCAAATATAATGGAACGGATTTATTTAGATCATGCCGCAACGTCTCCGATGGATGAGCGAGTGCTGGAAAAAATGATCCCTCATTTCTCCGGCAATTTTGGGAATCCATCCAGTATTCATTCATTTGGTAGAGAATCTCGAAAATGGGTGGACGAAGCAAGAGCTCAGATTGCAGCCGAAATCGGAGCGGCGGAGCAGGAGATCATTTTTACAAGCGGAGGGACGGAAGCTGATAACTTGGCCATTATGGGAACCGCGCTTGCAAGAAAAGATTTGGGCAGACACATCATTACGACAAAAGTTGAGCATCACGCCGTGCTTCATGCTTGTGAAAAACTAGAGGAAGACGGATTTGAAGTTACGTATCTGGACGTTGGCCAAAATGGTAGAGTCAGTGCAAAACAGGTGAAAGAAGCACTGCGTGATGATACAATCCTTGTGACAGTGATGTATGGAAACAATGAAGTCGGAACATTGCAGCCGATCGATGAAATCGGTGAGCTGCTGAAGGAACACCAGGCTTATTTTCATACCGATGCTGTACAGGCATTCGGGTTGCTGCCAATTGATGTGAACAACAGCCATATCGACCTTCTGTCTGTTTCTGGGCACAAGCTCAACGGGCCAAAAGGGACAGGCTTTTTATATGCAAGTAAAGATGTGAAGCTTTCCCCGCTCTTATTCGGGGGAGAGCAAGAAAGAAAACGCCGTGCCGGAACAGAAAATGTTCCCGGCATTGTCGGGCTGAAAGAAGCCATCAAGCTGTCAAGTGAAGAACGGGACGAAAAAAACGAGAAGTATCAATCGTTTAAAACAATCATCGCCGACACGCTTGAAAATGCCGGTGTGGCATTCGAGATCAACGGGGACAAAGAGCATTGCCTGCCGCATGTTCTGAACCTTTATTTCCCCGGTGTATCAGTGGAAGCGCTGCTGGTGAATCTGGATATGGCGGGAGTAGCCGTTTCAAGCGGATCAGCGTGCACGGCCGGTTCGGTCCTGCCGTCACATGTTCTGACTGCTATGTTCGGAGAAGAGAGTGACCGGCTGACGTCCTCAATTCGGATCAGCTTCGGCCTCGGCAATACCGCTGAGCAAGTGAAAACTGCTGCCAAACATGTGGCCGACGTTGTCAAACGGCTGACACAATAAGGCGGCTTAGTTATTGGAGTGAATGAAATTGGAAAAACGGCCGGAAGATACAAGAGTCGTCGTCGGTATGTCCGGCGGTGTAGACTCATCTGTGGCGGCCCTTCTGTTAAAAGAACAGGGCTATGATGTTATCGGAATCTTTATGAAAAACTGGGATGATACGGACGAAAACGGTTTTTGCACGGCGACAGAGGATTATGAAGATGTGATCCGCGTCTGCAACCAAATCGGAATTCCGTACTATGCCGTAAATTTTGAAAAGCAATATTATGAGAAGGTATTTCAATACTTCCTTGATGAATATAAAGCAGGCAGAACACCCAACCCGGATGTGCTATGCAACAAAGAAATTAAATTCAAGGCGTTTTTGGAGCACGCCCTGTCACTTGGCGCCGACTATCTAGCGACTGGCCACTATTCAAGGGTTGACAGAAGCGGCGGCAAAGTCAGAATGCTGCGAGGCATTGATGAAAACAAAGATCAAACGTACTTCTTGAATCAGCTGACAGAAGATACACTAAGCAAAGTCATGTTCCCGATCGGCGAGCTTCAAAAAAGCCGTGTGCGTGAAATTGCCAAAGAAGCAGATCTTGCTACGGCGGCGAAAAAAGACAGTACGGGCATCTGTTTTATCGGCGAGCGCAACTTCAAAACGTTTCTCAGCCAATATCTCCCTGCACAGCCGGGTGATATGATGACGATGGACGGCGAAGTAAAAGGACGCCACGACGGGTTGATGTACTATACGATCGGACAGCGTCACGGGCTTGGCATCGGCGGAAGCGGCGAGCCGTGGTTTGCGGTCGGTAAAGATCTTGAAAAGAACATCCTCTACGTGGATCAAGGATTCCATAACCCGCTTCTTTATTCCGACAAAATTACAGCAACGAATATTAGCTGGGTTCGTCCGGATATCATGAAGGGCGAAGAGATTTCCTGCACGGCTAAATTCCGTTACCGTCAAGAAGATCATAAAGTGACGGTGCGCATGACGGGTGAAGGCGAAGCGGAAGTCATCTTTGATGAACAAGTCCGCGCTGTTACGCCGGGTCAAGCCGTTGTCTTCTATGATGGCGAAGAATGCCTTGGCGGCGGAACAATTGATGATGTGTACAAAGATGGAACAAAATTGTGGTACGTATAAAAGATGAAAAACCTCAACACTGAGTTGGGGTTTTTTAATGAAAGGAAGATGGTCGGTGGATTATAATCAACTCGGTATAGAGGCGATGCAGGAAGGCGATTACGAGAAAGCGGCAGAGGCATTTACAAAAGCGATTGAAGAAAATAAAGAAGACGCGATTCCATATATCAACTTTGCTAACCTGCTTTCATCCGTAAACGAGCTGGAACGGGCGCTTGCGTTTTATGATAAAGCGCTTGAATTAGACAATAGCGCAGCCACTGCGTATTATGGGGCAGGAAATGTCTATGTTGTAAAAGAAATGTACAAAGAAGCGAAAGACATGTTTGAAAAAGCGCTTCGTGCCGGGATGGAAAACGGCGACCTGTTTTACATGCTCGGAACGGTTCTTGTCAAACTCGAACAACCTAAACTTGCACTGCCATATTTACAAAGAGCGGTCGAACTGAATGAAAACGATGCGGAAGCGCGCTTTCAATTTGGGATGTGCTTAGCGAACGAGGGCATGCTGGACGAAGCGCTCAGCCAGTTCACAGCTGTAACTAAGCTAAATCCGGGGCACGCTGATGCATTTTACAATGCCGGTGTCGCTTATGCATATAAAGAAAATCGAAAAAAAGCGCTGGAAATGCTGGACAAGGCGATCGCCATCCAGCCGGATCATATGCTTGCGCTTCATGCTAAAAAACTGATCGATCCATCATAACAGCACAGGAGGAGGGACAGCTCGTGCAGCAGCATCCGGATCAGCTTAACATGGAGGAAGAGCCCTATCTAAAAGGGACAGTCAACACAGTCATCTATCATAATGACACCAATTTATATACGGTTCTGAAAGTGAAAGTCAGAGAGACCTCCGAAGCCATTGAAGATAAAGCCGTATCCGTGACGGGCTACTTCCCTGCGCTTCAAGAAGAAGAGACCTACACGTTTTACGGCAAGATCGTAACCCATCCAAAATTCGGGCTCCAATTTCAGGCGGAGCATTTCAAAAAGGAGATTCCGACGACTAAAGAAGGCATCGTTCACTATTTATCAAGTGATTTGTTCGAGGGGATCGGCAAAAAAACAGCTGAAGAAATTGTGAAAAAACTGGGTGACAGCGCGATTAATAAAATACTAGCTGACGCTTCAGTGCTTTACGATGTTCCAAGGCTGTCAAAAAAGAAAGCCGACACGCTAGCCGGCGCCCTGCAGCGGCATCAGGGACTGGAACAAATCATGATATCCCTTAATCAGTTTGGATTCGGTCCGCAGCTGTCTATGAAAATCTATCAAGCCTATGAATCGGAGACGCTTGAAAAGATTCAGGAAAACCCTTATCAGCTTGTGAAAGATGTAGAAGGCATCGGGTTTGGAAAAGCGGATGAACTGGGCAGCAGAATGGGGCTTTCGGGTAATCATCCTGAGCGGGTAAAAGCCGCCATTTTGTACACGCTTGAAACAACTTGTCTGTCAGATGGGCATACGTACATAGAAACGGAACAGCTCATTATCGATACCCAATCACTGTTAAATCAGTCAGCAAAGGAAGGGCAGCGCATCACAGAAATGGATGCAGCTAACGCGATTATTGCCCTTGGAGAAAATAAAGACATTGTCATAGAAGATGGCCGCTGTTATTTCCCATCGCTGTTTTACGCGGAACAAAATGTTGCGAAGCGCGTGAAACATATCGCAAGCCAAACCGAATATGACGACCAGTTTCCTGAATCAGAATTTCTGCTCGCTTTGGGAGAACTGGAGGAACGGATGAACGTTCAGTATGCCCCCAGCCAAAAGGAAGCGATTCAAAAAGCCCTTTCCTCACCGATGCTGCTTTTAACGGGAGGCCCGGGAACAGGGAAAACGACGGTAATCAGAGGGATTGTCGAACTGTACGGAGAGCTTCACGGTGTGTCGCTAGACCCGTCAGCTTATAAAAAGGATGAAGTCTTTCCGATTGTATTGGCCGCACCGACAGGGAGAGCGGCGAAACGGATGAGTGAATCAACGGGCCTTCCGGCAGTCACGATTCACAGGCTCCTTGGCTGGAATGGCGCAGAGGGCTTTACCCATACAGAGGATCAGCCGATCGAAGGGAAGCTGTTAATCATCGATGAAGCGAGTATGCTTGATATATGGCTTGCAAACCATATGTTCAAGGCGATCCCTGATCATATTCAAATCATCATCGTCGGAGACGAAGATCAGCTGCCTTCTGTCGGTCCGGGCCAAGTGCTGAGAGACCTTTTGGCATCTCAGGTGATACCCACTGTGAGACTGACAGATATTTACCGCCAGGCGGAAGGATCATCAATCGTCGAGCTTGCCCATCAGATGAAAAATGGTTTGCTGCCAAACAATTTGACTGCCCCGACGAAGGACCGTTCCTTTATTCGCTGCGGAGGATCGCAAATTAAAGAGGTAGTTGAAAAGGTCGTCGCCAATGCATTGAAAAAAGGCTATACGGCAAAGGACATTCAGGTTCTCGCTCCGATGTACAGAGGAAAAGCCGGGATCAATGAACTAAATGTAATGCTGCAGGACATTTTAAATCCTCCTAAAGAAAAACGGAGGGAATTGAAATTCGGAGATGTTGTCTACAGAACCGGAGATAAAATTTTGCAGCTCGTCAATCAGCCGGAAAACAATGTATTCAACGGAGATATTGGCGAAATTACGTCGATATTTTATGCGAAGGAAAATACAGAAAAAGAAGATATGGCTGTCGTTTCTTTTGACGGGAATGAAATGACGTTTACGAAAAAAGACTTTAACCAGTTTACACACGCGTATTGCTGCTCTATTCATAAATCGCAGGGAAGTGAATTTCCGATTGTGGTTTTGCCTGTTGTGAAAGGCTATTATAGAATGCTCAGAAGAAACCTTCTTTATACCGCGATTACAAGAGCGAAGAAGTTTCTCATTTTATGCGGAGAAGAGGAGGCGCTGGAGTGGGGCGTGAAAAATAATGACGCAACGGTCAGGCAGACCGCCTTGAGAAACAGGCTCTCAATACAGATTGAGGAAATGGATGCTGAGCTTGAGGCTTTGCAAAAAGAGCTCCCATTCAGCGTACACGATGCCAATATTGGTATGGAAGGCATTACACCATTCGATTTTATGAAAGAAGGACAGCTGTAAAAGGCTCCCGCGCTGCGGGAGTTTTTTTATTTTGCGGTGGAAGTGATTTCATCGTATGAGTCTAAGGTGCAAAGCAAAACCTAAGCTTGTTCAACAAAAGGTGGTTGATCACACTTTGAGAACATGCCATGAGATAGAAGGATTCCCAGTATACTCAGAACGAACTTCTTGTTATCTTGGGACAATTTCCGATATTTGTTTTTCTCTTAAGGGAGATTGTCTCGGGTTTATTGTTGCACAAAAACGGTTTTTGCATCATCATCACGCGTTATTACGGGCGTGTGATATTTCTTGCATTCTTGATGACCGCATATTGGTCTCGATCAGTTCAGACCAGCTTCTGCCTCTTCCGAAATCATGCTTCACATACGAGCAGATGAAAATGAAGCTTGTAAAATCGCAAGAGGGAGATATATTGGGGATGCTGGAAGATGTATACTTTTGTTTGGACAGGGGCATAATCGTAGCATATGAACTCTCGGACGGTTTCTTTTCTGATCTGGCGGGAAGCAAGCATCAGATCCAAAGAGCGGATTCGCTTGTCGAGGTGCGGAAAGACGAGATCGTTCTGAACGGATAGAGGTGTGAGATATGCTTATATGCCCGAATTGCAAAAGTAAGGATATCGGGAAAATCGGCGTGAACCAATATTATTGCTGGAGCTGTTTTATTGAACTGACAGTAGCCAAAGGGAAGATTGCAACTCATCAGGTGGAAGAAGACGGAACGTTAAGCAGCTTAGATGATTTGTTTTCTGAGGATGAACGCAGCATCAATTTTTAATGATGAAGGGAGATGCGCAGGATGAATCGGACGATGACTTCTCTTTTGGCATTGGGAGCTGGGGCTCTCGTGTACCGAATGACGACTCAATCCAACATGCTGAATAATCGAAGCATGAAGCGGATGAGAAGAAGAATAACGAAAATGTTTTAAGTGAAAAAGGATACTCTCCGAAGAGTATCCTTTTTGTTATAAGGAGAGAGAATAATTCGTACCGTTCCTCAAAAGATATAGAAGAGGTGAAAGCAGATGCTTCAAAAACCGGTGCAGCTTTTGTTGTGGGTGGCCATTTGTTTGCTGGTCCTGTTAACAGTCTACGTCTTTTTTATGCTTGATGTGTTATGGTCGCCCTTTTGGCTCGTCATAAAAACAATCTTTATTCCCTTGATCATTTCAATTTTTATTTCTTATTTATTGCTCCCGGTCACGGAGTGGCTGCACGGCAAAGGATTGCCGAGGACCTTGAGCATCTTGGTTATTTATGTTCTTTTTTTTGGCGGAATTGGCTGGGCGCTGTATAAAGGGGTGCCTGTTTTAATTGTGCAGCTGACGGATTTATCTGAGAATATACCTATGTTTGCCGATACGTATAACGGGCTCCTTCTTCATGTGCATAACCATACTGATGACTGGCCGGACGGCATGCACCATCGGATAGATAAAATGATCCGCCAGACGGAGGCGTTTTTCGCGGGAGCGATCGAGGGTGCAATCAGCGGAATTCGCAACGTGCTTGATTACTTCATCATTGCGGCAACAATCCCTTTTCTCGTGTTTTATATGGTAAAGGATATTGAGTTGATGAAAAAGACGGTATGGTACTTGACTCCGAAGTCGTGGAGAAAGCGGGGCAGCGCCTTCTTGCGGGATGTGGATGACTCTCTTGGCGATTACGTCCGCGGCCAGCTTCTGGTCTGTTTCATTCTCGGCGTGCTGGCGGGCGTTACATTCTGGATATTTGGACTTCCCTATCCGTTGATCTTAGGCCTGATTTCAGGGATAACGAATGTCATACCTTATTTTGGTCCGTTTATCGGAGCGGTTCCGGCGCTTTTAATTGCGATGACGATCTCAGTGAATGCGATTCTTGTTGTGGTGATTACAGTGTTTACTCTGCAGTTTATGGAAGGGAATATCCTCAGTCCGTTCATTGTTGGCAGAAGCCTTAAAATGCATCCTGTCGTCATCATGCTTGCGCTGCTTGCCGGAGGAGAGCTTGCGGGAATCGTCGGGATGATTCTGGCTGTTCCTGCGACGGCTGTTTTAAAAGTGATGATGATCCATTTTTTGCGGATGAGGACGGAGCATTGACATTGACGTGCAGCTTGTCTATAATTTCTCGTAGAATACATACGAATCTCGAGTGACGGATCCGAGTACGCCGAAGCCCTGTTAAAGAGAGAAGCTCCGCAAGCTGAAAGGAGCTTTATCAGAAGATCGGAGGAAGCTAATCCTGAGTGCAGTTAATCACTGCCGCACATCCTGCGTTACAGGGTAAAAGGTGACGGGCGAATGATAAATGAAGCCCGTAATCAGGGTGGTACCGCGAGACAGCTCTCGTCCCTGTGTAAACGTGTGGTTTGCATAGGGGGAGGGCTTTTTTGCTGTCACTAAAGAGAATTTCGATTTTTATAGAGGAGGAAATACAATGAAACACCTAACTTCTGCTGAAGTTCGTCAAATGTTTTTGGATTTCTTTAAAGAAAAAGGACATGCGGTAGAGCCGAGCGCATCATTAGTGCCACATGAGGATCCTTCACTGCTTTGGATCAACAGCGGTGTTGCGACACTGAAAAAATATTTTGACGGCCGTGTCGTTCCGGAAAATCCAAGAATCGTAAACGCTCAAAAAGCGATCAGAACAAACGATATAGAAAATGTAGGTAAAACTGCGCGCCATCATACATTCTTTGAAATGCTCGGAAACTTTTCCATTGGCGATTATTTCAAAGAAGAAGCCATTACATGGGCTTGGGAGTTTTTAACCAGTGACAAGTGGATCGGTTTCGACAAAGAGCTTCTCTCTGTTACGGTTCACCCCGAGGATGAAGAGGCGTATGAGTACTGGGCGAAAAAAATCGGTATTCCTGAGGACAGAATTATCCGTCTTGAAGGGAACTTCTGGGACATCGGTGAAGGACCGAGCGGACCGAACACAGAGATCTTCTACGACCGCGGTGAAGCATACGGAAACGATCCGGAAGATCCGGAGCTTTACCCAGGCGGAGAAAACGACCGTTACCTGGAAGTATGGAATCTTGTGTTCTCTGAGTTCAACCATAACCCTGACGGCACGTACACGCCGCTTCCGAAGAAAAACATTGATACGGGCATGGGGCTTGAAAGAATGGTATCTGTCATCCAGAATGTTCCGACTAACTTTGATACCGATTTATTTGTTCCGATCATCAAAGCAACAGAAAGCATTTCTGGTGAAACATATGGCACAGACAATGTGAAAGATACTGCGTTTAAAGTGATTGCCGACCACATCAGAACGGTCGCCTTTGCTGTCAGTGACGGGGCGCTGCCGTCCAATGAAGGCCGCGGCTATGTCTTAAGACGCTTATTGCGCCGGGCAGTGCGTTATGCCAAAACAATCAACATCCACCGTCCGTTTATGTACGACTTAGTGCCGGTTGTTGCTGAAATCATGGCTGATTTCTATCCTGAAGTAAAAGAGAAAGCGGATTTTATCGCAAAAGTCATCAAAACTGAAGAAGAGCGCTTCCACGAAACTCTTAACGAAGGGCTTGCGATCTTGTCAGAAATGATCAAAAAAGAAAAAGGCAAGGGCAGCAGCGTGATTTCAGGGGCCGATGTGTTTAAACTGTACGATACGTATGGATTCCCAGTTGAGCTGACGGAAGAATACGCCGAAGACGAGAATATGACGGTTGACCATGAAGGCTTTGAAGAAGAAATGAATCAGCAGCGTGAACGGGCAAGAAACGCCCGCCAAGATGTCGGCAGCATGCAGGTGCAGGGCGGCGCATTGCGCGACGTGAGCGATGAAAGCACATTTGTCGGCTACTCTCAAACAAAAGCTGATGCCAGTGTCATTGTGCTTCTTCAAGACGGCCAATTCATTGAAGAGGCTCATGAAGGAGACAGCGTTCAAGTGATTCTTGATGAAACACCGTTCTATGCAGAAAGCGGCGGCCAAATCGGCGATAAAGGCTATCTCCGCAGCGAACAGGCAGTGGTAAGAATTAAAGATGTAAAAAAAGCGCCGAACGGCCAGCATGTGCATGAAGGTGTTGTGGAGAGCGGCACTGTTCAAAAAGGCCTGCATGTTACTGCTGAAGTTGAAGACCATATGAGAAGCGGCGTCATTAAAAACCATACGGCAACGCATTTATTGCATCAGGCATTGAAAGACGTTCTTGGAACTCATGTCAATCAGGCGGGATCTCTTGTGACTGAAAACCGCCTTCGTTTTGATTTCTCGCACTTTGGTCAAGTGACAAAAGAAGAGCTTGAACAAATTGAAAGAATCGTAAACGAAAAGATCTGGGCGAGTATCCCGGTCAGCATTGATTTAAAACCGATCGCTGAAGCAAAAGAAATGGGCGCGATGGCTCTGTTCGGCGAAAAATACGGCGATATTGTCCGTGTCGTTCAAGTCGGAGATTACAGTTTAGAGCTGTGCGGCGGATGCCATGTCAGAAACACAGCGGAAATCGGCTTGTTTAAAGTGGCTTCTGAATCTGGAATCGGCGCGGGCACAAGACGGATTGAAGCTGTAACGGGGCAAGGCGCTTACGAAGAAATGAACAGCCAAATTTCAGTATTGAAGCACGCTGCAGACGAGCTGAAAACAAATATCAAAGAAGTGCCGAAACGGGTTGCGGCTCTGCAGGCTGAACTGAAGGAAGCACAAAGAGAAAATGAATCTCTTCTTGCGAAACTAGGCAACGTGGAAGCAGGAGCGATTCTGTCAAAAGTGAAAGATGTTGACGGTGTGAGTGTGCTTGCGGAAAAAGTAAATGCGAAAGACATGAATCATCTCCGCGCAATGGTGGACGAACTGAAAGCGAAGATTGGATCTGCGGTGATTGTGCTCGGTGCGGTACAAAACGATAAAGTCAATATTTCCGCCGGCGTAACAAAGGATCTCATTGAGAAAGGCCTACATGCCGGCAAGCTGGTCAAACAAGCTGCGGAAGTTTGCGGCGGTGGCGGCGGAGGCCGTCCGGATATGGCGCAGGCAGGCGGCAAACAGCCGGAAAAATTAGAAGAAGCTTTGACTTCTGTAGAAGATTGGGTCAAATCCGTTTTATAATTTGCCCATGTAGTGTAGAATGATGGTAAGATTAGGACCCCAGGCTGAACTTTGCCTGCGAATTTGGGAAAGAGGTGCAAAACGGTGAGCTCGTTTGATAAAACGATGAAATTTAATTTCTCCGATGATTCTGCTGAGACTAATGTAAATGAGGTGCTGATTACAGTGTATGACGCGCTTCAGGAAAAGGGCTACAATCCAATCAATCAGATTGTCGGATACTTGCTGTCAGGTGATCCCGCTTATATTCCTAGGCATCGTGACGCTCGTAATTTAATTCGCAAACTTGAAAGAGACGAATTAATCGAGGAATTGGTGAAGTCTTATTTAGAACAGCATAAAGAGGCGTAAAAAAAGTATGAGAATATTAGGACTCGATTTAGGAACCAAAACACTCGGTGTTGCTCTGAGCGACGAAATGGGCTGGACTGCTCAGGGCATTGAGACCATAAAGATCAATGAAGCTGAAGGCGATTATGGTTTTTCCCGTTTATCTGATCTGATTCAGGAGTATACTATAGATAAAATCGTGCTCGGCTTTCCTAAGAATATGAACGGAACAGTCGGCCCGAGAGGCGAAGCCAGCCAAACATTTGCGAAAATGCTTGAAACAACGTACAATGTTCCTGTTGTGCTGTGGGACGAGCGTCTTACCACAATGGCGGCTGAAAAAATGCTGATTGCCGCTGATGTCAGCAGGCAAAAACGAAAAAAAGTCATTGATAAAATGGCGGCTGTTATGATTTTGCAAGGATATCTTGACAGTTTAAATTAAAGCCAGGGGTGAAGAAAATGGAACACGGCGAAAATAATATTACAATTGTTGACGATCAAGGAAATGAACAGCTTTGTGAAGTGCTGTTTACATTTGAAAACGAAGAGTTTGGGAAGTCTTATGTGCTGTACTACCCAATGGAAGCAAAAGATGATGAAGAAGTAGAAATTCTTGCTTCCAGCTTCACGCCAAACGAAGGCAGTGAAAACGGTGAGCTACATCCGATCGAAACTGACGAAGAATGGGATATGATTGAAGAAACCCTTAACACATTCTTAGCGGACGAAGACGAAGAATAAAACACCGCGCCAAAGCCGGAGCCATACTGCTCCGGCTTTTTTTATGCTGTATAAGGCCTCTTTCACCCTTGTTTTGTAATAAATTGCCGAAATCCAATGAATCATGTAGTATAAGAGCTGATGGGAGGGGACCTAATGTATATCAATCGGCAAAAAAAATCATTCTTCAATAAAAAAAGAATCATACTGTCTTCCATTATAGTGCTGCTTCTCATCATTGGCGGGGCATTTTTATATGGGAAAACATTGCTTGAACCTGTTGAAAAAGACAGTGAAACCACAGTTAACATCAACATTCCGAGCGGCTCGTCTGTTTCGGCCATCGCATCGATATTGAAGAAAAACGATGTCATAAAAAGCGAGAAGGCATTTCAGTATTATGTCAAATATAAAGGCGCTTCCGGGTTTCAGGCGGGATTCTACCATTTGAATAAAGGAATGGATGTAGATGCCATTATTCATAAGCTGACGAGCGGGGCTACAGGCTATGCATTTCAAATTACAGCAACTGAGGGAGCGCAGCTGACACAAATCGCGGCCGCTATTGCTGATGAAACGAAATACTCTAAAAAACAAGTCATGGCGAAGCTGGACGATGAAACATTTATCAATCAGCTGAAGAAAGAATTCCCGGACACTATTACAAACGATGTTTTCAATAAAAACATTAAGCATCCGCTGGAAGGGTACCTATTCCCGGCTACATACCCTTTTCATGATCCAGACACGTCACTTGAAGACATCATCACGGCAATGGTTAAACAGACAAATTCTTATGTCGAAACATACAAAGCAGAAATGAAGAAAAATAACCTTTCCGTGCATAAGCTGCTGACGATGGCTTCTTTGATTGAAGAAGAAGCGACTGAAAAAGTCGATCGCCATAAAATTGCGAGCGTCTTTTATAACCGTCTGAAGAAGAACATGCCGCTCCAAACAGATCCGACCGTGCTGTACGCGGCAGGCAAGCATAAAGATCGTGTTCTTTATAAGGATTTGGAAATCGATTCACCGTACAATACGTATAAAAACCCGGGATTGACGCCAGGACCGATTGCCAACGCCGGCATGTCGTCATGGGAGGCGGCGTTGCATCCAGATCAAACGGACTATCTGTACTTCTTGGCTAAATCAAGTGGTGAGGTTGTATTTACAAAAACGTTAAAAGAGCATAATAAAGCAAAAGAAAAATACATTTTCTCAAAAAATGAGCAATAAAAGGGGAGCAAAAAGCTCTCCTTTTATTCGCTTTCCGCAAGGTTTTATGATAAAATATATCGGGTTGTTTACCGATGTATCATGACGTATTCAGAGAGTGTCCTGTGTAAAAAGACGGGGGCACTCCTTTTTAGAACGGGAGGCTGTTTGTAGTGACTGACCGGTATGAACAAATAAATGACTATATAGAAGCATTATTGAAGCCTCGGCCGGAAAACGTGAAGAAGCTTGAAGCATATGCAGATGAACATCATGTCCCAATTATGGAAAAAGCGGGCATGGCGGTGCTGCTTCAAATTTTGTCTGTGAAACAGCCGAAAAAAATACTAGAAATCGGAACGGCCATTGGTTATTCCGCCATTCGTATGGCGCTGGAGCTGCCGTCTGCCGAAATATATACAATTGAACGCAATGAGAAACGGCATGAAGAAGCGGTAAACAATATCAAGGAGTTTCAGCTTGATGACCGGATTCATGTTTTTTACGGAGACGCGCTTGAATTAGCCGCCGCCGTTCATGTAACCGCGCCTTACGATGTTATTTTTATTGACGCTGCAAAAGGACAGTATCAAAACTTTTTTCATTTATATGAACCGATGCTTTCGCCGGACGGGGTGATTATAACAGACAATGTGCTGTTTAAAGGTCTGGTGGCAGAGGATTACAGCAAAATAGAACCGAAAAGAAAGCGCAGGCTGATAGCAAAAATTGATGAATATAATCATTGGCTGATGAATCATCCGGATTATCAAACTGCGATTATGCCAGTCGGGGACGGACTTGCGATTAGTAAAAAGAAGAGGTGAACGTCATGAAAAAACCAGAGCTCTTAGTAACGCCGACGAGTACGGCGGACATTTTGCCGCTGATACAGGCGGGGGCAACTGCGTTTTTAGTTGGGGAACAGAGATACGGCTTGAGATTAGCCGGGGAATTTTCTCGTGAAGATGTAACAAAAGCTGTAGAGATCGCTCACAAAGAAGGGGCAAAAGTATACGTTGCTGTAAATGCCATTTTCCATAACGATAAAGTGGGAGAGCTTGGCGAATATCTGGCTTATTTAGCGGAAACCGGTGTCGATGCAGCCGTGTTTGGCGATCCTGCCGTGCTTATGGCTGCTCGTGAATCTGCGCCTGGCCTGAAGCTTCATTGGAGCACAGAAACGACAGGCACCAACTACTATACATGCAACTACTGGGGACGCAAAGGCGCGGCGCGTTCTGTGCTTGCCAGAGAGTTAAACATGGACAGTATGGTGGAGATCAAAGAAAACGCCGAAGTCGAAATTGAAATCCAGGTGCATGGAATGACGTGTATGTTCCAATCGAAGCGTTCTTTGATTGGAAACTATTTTGAATACCAAGGCAAAGTCATGGACATTGAAGGAAAGAAAAAGGAATCGGGCATGTTTTTGCACGATAAAGAACGTGACAATAAATATCCGATTTTCGAAGATGAAAACGGCACGCACATCATGAGCCCGAACGATGTGTGCATCATTGATGAGCTCGAAGAATTGATAGATGCCGGCATTGATTCTTTCCAAATCGACGGTGTCCTGAAAACGTCTGAATACTTAATAGAAGTCACCAAAATGTACAGAGAAGCCATTGATCTGTGTGTGGAAAACCGTGACGAATATGAAGCGAAAAAAGAAGACTGGATCGAACGCATTGAAAGCATCCAGCCAGTAAACAGAAAAATCGATACCGGATTCTTCTTCAAAGAAACGGTTTATTAATCAAAAGGAGGTTAAGCTATGACTGCCGTAAATGATAAGATATCCAAAATTGTCAATGGTAAGCGTGTGATTACGAAAAAGCCCGAGCTTCTCGCACCCGCGGGTAATCTTGAAAAGCTGAAAATTGCTGTTCATTACGGAGCGGACGCGGTCTTTATCGGAGGACAGGAATACGGTCTGCGCTCGAATGCCGATAACTTTACGATCGAAGAAATTGCAGAAGGCGTAGAATTCGCGAAACAATATGGCGCAAAGATTTACGTGACGACGAATATTTTCGCCCATAATGAAAACATGGACGGGCTAGAGGAATATTTAAAAGCGCTTGGAGACGCCAACGTCGCCGGCATCATTGTGGCAGATCCGCTTATTATCGAAACATGCCGCAGAGTGGCGCCGAATGTTGAGGTTCACTTGAGCACGCAGCAGTCTCTTTCAAACTGGAAGGCTGTCCAGTTCTGGAAGGAAGAAGGCCTTGACCGCGTTGTGCTTGCACGTGAAACAAGCGCTCTCGAAATCAGAGAAATGAAAGAAAAGGTAGATATCGAAATCGAATCCTTTATTCACGGCGCGATGTGTATCGCATATTCCGGCCGCTGCGTGTTGAGCAATCACATGACAGCGCGGGATTCCAACCGCGGAGGCTGCTGCCAGTCATGCCGCTGGGATTATGATCTGTATCAAACAGACGGTGCCAACGCCGTCGCTTTGTATGGTGGAGAAGATGCGCCATTTGCAATGAGCCCTAAAGATTTGAAACTGATTGAATCCATTCCGAAAATGATCGAAATGGGCATCGACAGCTTAAAGATTGAAGGACGCATGAAGTCAATTCACTATGTAGCGACAGTTGTCAGCGTATACCGCAAAGTCATTGACGCTTATTGCGCTGATCCGGATCACTTTGTGATTCAAAAAGAATGGCTGGAAGAGCTTGATAAGTGCGCCAACCGGGACACTGCGACAGCTTTCTTTGAAGGAACGCCAGGCTATGAAGAGCAAATGTTCGGCGAGCACGCCAAAAAAACGACGTTTGATTTTGTCGGCTTGGTACTGAATTATGACGAAGACACACAAATGGTCACGCTTCAGCAGCGTAATTTCTTCAAAAAAGGCGACGAAGTGGAATTTTTCGGTCCGGAAATTGAAAACTTTACACATACGATTGAAGCCATTTGGGACGAAGACGGAAATGAGCTAGATGCTGCCCGCCATCCCCTGCAAATTGTCAAATTCAAACTAGACAAAAAGATTTATCCGAGCAACATGATGAGAAAGGGGAAGTAACAACCCATGGGTAAGAATCCAGTAGTCATTGGAATCGCAGGAGGTTCCGGTTCAGGAAAAACGAGTGTCACACGGTCCATTTATGAACAATTTAAAGGGCACTCGATTTTAATGATCCAGCAAGACCTTTATTATAAAGACCAAAGCCATCTTCCATTTGAAGAAAGGCTGAACACAAACTATGATCATCCGCTTGCGTTTGATAATGACTATTTAATCGAGCATATTCAAGATCTATTGAATTACCGCCCGATTGAAAAGCCGATTTACGACTATAAGCTTCACACACGTTCAGAAGAAACGGTTCACGTAGAGCCAAAGGATGTTATTATCCTTGAAGGCATTCTTGTTCTTGAAGACAAAAGACTCCGTGATCTGATGGATATCAAGCTTTACGTGGATACAGATGCTGACTTGCGTATCATCAGACGGATTATGAGAGATATTAATGAGCGCGGCCGCTCTATTGATTCTGTCATTGAACAATATGTGTCAGTTGTCCGCCCGATGCATAACCAATTCGTTGAACCGACAAAACGATACGCTGATATTATTATCCCGGAAGGCGGACAGAATCACGTCGCAATTGATCTGATGGTCACGAAGATTCAGACGATACTAGAGAATAACCTGATGTAATAAGCTTTTGAAGTGGGTGGGCAAGGTCAAAAATATGATCTTGCCCATTTTTTGCCCACAGTTTTTAAGACAATGTATTTTCTTTTCATTCTATTGCTCTTTAGAACCTCGATAATAACATGAAAAAGACACAGCAATTCCTTACTGTGTCCTGTTTGAATTCTTATTGTTCTTGACTGCGAAAATTGAGGCACAAATAACACATATGATCTGTAAGATGATTCCGATCACCAATGAATAGTCAAGGACATTTTCTAATGCAAAGCCTGCTATAAGAAACCCTTCGGATAAAATAATGAACAATACTACATAGTTCATCCTCAACTTCATCATTTACAGCACCTCCCTTTCCATTATTATACTATTGGTCTCGCTTAACTTAAAACTAACTCAAGAACAAAGGTTAGGAAAAGTCTTTAAAAGATTTCATTTGCAACAGCATTGAATTGAACGATTGCTTCAGTTTTGGTATCTTTCATGATGTGCGAATAAATATCTAATGTTGTTTTGGAGGAAGCATGTCCTAAACGTTTTTGAGCTTCCTTCAATTTAACTTCTGCGTCAATCAGCAGTGATGCATATGTGTGTCTTAGGTTATGGGGCGTGATCCGGGTGACATTGGATTTTTTTATATAAGTGTCTAATTTATAATTGAAATTCCGGGCAGGGATAGGGCGGCCGGTTTTGTCTGTGAACACAAATCCTTCATCCTTATACTGGTCTCGGTTTTCCATTTTGATGTGATTCTGTATATGTTTTAGTATTCTTAATTGATTGATGACTTGAGGCGGCACAGGTATATTTCTTATTGAGGATGAAGTTTTGGGACTGAGCAATTTATAATTGTCTCTCAGACCGCCTTGCTGATACAACGTATAGCGAACTCGTATGATTGATTCCTCGAAGTCTATCTTGTCCCATTTTAAAGCCACAGCTTCACCAATTCTAAGTCCTGAATAAACGAGCAGGACAAACATTGCTAAATCTTGCGGCCGTCCTCTCCTTTTTACACATTGTAGGAATTGAGATATCTCTTCCTTCTCCCAGAATTTAATGTCTTTCAGATCCTGATCATCTGTGACTCGTTCAGCGTCTTTTGCACGAGGCAAACGAATCCCCACAAGCGGATCAAGTTTGAAGTATTGATCTCTCATAGCATTTTTAGTCATCATCTTAAAAACTTGGTGTACGCCTGTTAGCGTGTTCTTTGCATAATCAGGGGCTATGTCATTCAGAAATTTTTGATACATAGACGCATTGATGTTTTTCACCTTGATGCTTCCGATATGTTTTTTTATGATGACCATGCTATCTTTCCGGGCCTTCCACGAGCTTTCTTTTACAGTGTGTTTGTACGTGTCAAACCACAAGTCTAAATACTCTGAAATTGTAATGGAATCGTTCTTCTCATAGAATTGTTGGTCAATATTTAATTCAGCCTCTGCAGCTGCAATCATAGCTTCTTTCTTTGTTCGGAAGCCTTTTTTTGTTTTTTCTCGACGTTTTCTGGTTATAGGGTCATTGTAAGTGATTCTATATTCCCAGTTATCCCCACGCTTCCTATAACTCGCCATGGGTATTACCTCCAAACTTTTTCTAAAATATAACTCTAATACTATTATGCAATGTTACATATTGTTTTTGTAGGAAAAAATACACGAAGTTGATACTAAGGCAGTAAATCAATAATAATTGATTTTATTAATTTTGAATTAAAATAACATATAAAATATATCTTTTTAGTCAGAATTATGGTATAATAAAGAATAATAGGAAAATTATTTCTATTTAAATTTTTTGTTCTTTCTTTGACTCTTTCGTCATTAATCGACAATCTTTTTTGGTTCAGTATGTTAAATTAATTTTGAAATGGTGATTATGATGCGTGAAGGTATAGTTGATGTTAGAAATCATTTAAAGCGTATAATTGAGTCTTCGGATGAAAAACAGAAAGAGATTGCCGATAAAATTGGGATTAGTGCTGCCCACTTAAGCAAGTTTTTGAATGGGCAAGAAATTTCACTTTGGATGGTGTTGGAGATAGTGCGTTATCTTGATAAGGATAACGAGGTCGATATCATGCGCCAATGCTGTCTTGAGGCGACTAAGAAGAATATAAAAACTGCTTTTGAATATGCTCATTCAAAAAGTTTGGACTCAGTTACTTGTATGTTGCTTAACAAAACATTGGACGGAAATAACAGAGAGTTAAAGGAATGGGCAATAGTCTATCAGTGGCAACTATGGTCAAAACACAATCGTGTTTATAGTGAAGTTGATTATCTTGAGATGTTGAAAGAGCTGCAACCTAATTCTGATGACTTAAAAACACTTTTGCAAATTCTTGAGATGCTTTGTTTTTATTATAGTGAGAAGTATGACTTGTCTCTGCACTACATAAGAAAAATTCACAATATGCTTCCTGAAATGAAAGATCCGTTTATTAAAAAAGCATTTTTAAGCCGCACAGATGAAGCACTCGCCAATATGTATCTTAAGTTTGAAAATGAAATAGATAAATCCAGAAGGATTGCTGAAAAGCTTATCGAAAGAAATTTTAGTGTTAATTCTGTGACTAATGGATATTTTATATTGGGTTTATCTTATTTATTTGAATCATACGAGCAAACATCAAACTTTCTCAAGAAAGGAATTCAGTTAAATAACACGAAAGAAAGATATTTTGTAGCAAATGACTTACGTGAACAATTAGCGATAACAAACCTATTCTGGAACAGACCCGTACCGGAAGAATATATAGTGACTGATTTTATTAAATCTGTTGTCAATAAAGCTAATTTGAAATATTTTTATGATGACAAATATTATTCAGCCTTAGCTTTTTATTTTGACGGGAGAAGAGAAAAGAATCAGGAGAAACTGCTGTTATCGTTACATGTTTTTGGCGAAAAGAAAGATTACTTTAGAGCAAATCTACCAAAAATGGAGTTGCTAAAATTAGGAGTTGATTATAATATATTAAAAAGGGAGGTGAAAATTGGTGAAAAAGACAATTATAGGAGTTTTGATTACTTTAGCAATAGCACTAGCATTTGTTTTTAGTGCAAATAGTACGGATGCTCCGGGTTCAAAGAGCGATATAGTCGTTCCATCAACAGGAACTAAACAACTGGCTGATCCTCCAGTTGGCATGAGCTTTAAATTAAAAAGAGAAACACCGACACAAATACCAACACCACAACCAAAAGAAGAAAAAGCTATATTTTATTAAAAAGACGCTGCCATATACATAGGCAACGTCTTTCGTGTTTTTAAAGAGGATTTCCTATTTTGACAAAATGAGAAAATAGGAAATCCTTCTCAACATATTTATTTTATAAGTGTATTCGATTATAATTAGAACGAACGTTCGTAGAAGGGGTTAGTGAAAAATGAAAAAAGATGTTCCACTTGATGAACTACTGGAGAAAATTAAACAGCTGGCTGAAGATGAATCAATCGATATCTGAACTACCCTTTGATTTTCTATACGCTTTTAAGACTTCTAACATCACATTAATTTCATCATCAGAAACCTCTTTGCCTTCCATAGTTAGGTTATATTTCTTTCTAAGGTTTTCTATAGACAAGTCACGCTCGAAAGTAATTTCTCTTTCAGCCTCCGAGAATTGATCCAAGTTGTCAAGATCAGTAAAAAAGTAAGAACGATCAACAGAAAAAAATTCGGCAATCTTATCTATTGTTTTAACAGATGGATATTGCGTACCTTTTTCTAACTTAGATAAATAACCTCGTGATATTCCTATGCCTTCAGCTGCTTGAACTAAACCATAACCTTTTTCTTCACGTAATTTTTTTATATTGGCACCTATATTCTTATTCAAATAATCACCTTATTTCGCCATTTAAAAGTTTTTTATGTGTAAAATATCTAATTAGTTTTATCACCTGTATTATAGACATTATAACACCTGTGTTGACAAATAGTATACAAATTATCGTAAGAGAGGGGTTGTCAATTCCAAGATAAGGTGTTATAGTTTTCTTAGTTTCCACACAGGAAACTGATGAGAGAGGTGAATAAATGAATATCTCGAAATTCAGAAACAGAGTCAAAGCAATTCGAACGCAAAAAGGGCAGACACTCAGAGAGTTTGCAGGGTCACTTGGATTTTCAGCATCATATATTTCGAAGATTGAAAACGGGAAAGTAAACCCAAGTATTACAAGTATAGAAAAAATAGCCCGCAAATTAAATATTCCAATGAGTCATTTTTTTTAACATTTAGTTTCCTGTGAGGAAATAAAAAATACTTGGAGGAACAATATGAAAATTGAACTCGAACAATCAGATATCGAAAGAATTACAAATGATGTAATTGCAAATGTGAGTGCGGCTTTGATTCCTAAAATTCAAGAAATGATTTCGGTTTTGTCCTCTCAAGATCAACTTCTGACTAAAAAAGAAGTGTATGAGGGGATCTTGAAATGCACAGCCAGAACAGCAGAAGAATTATATTTTAGTCAGCCAGATTTTCCGGTATTTGAGCTGCCAGGGCGGCCCGGTTCAGGAAAAACACAACAGAGGTTTTCGCGGCGTGCAGTCGAGGCGTGGATTGCTCAAAAAAATTGCACTAGAGCGGAAAGGATTGGGTGAAGTGTTTTTAATCAGTCACGTTTGGCAACAAAAAAAATTTCACTTAGTGATCAGTGAATCTGAATCAACTCATCAAAGAGCTTTGGATAAAATTCTTTCGCAAGGCGGAAAGGTTATCCGACGTGAAAGGGCAGATAACCTGTTGGGTACAGTCATTGTTAACGGAAAGAGATCGCCCTGGCCTTTAACTAAGTCAGAAGGTGCTGATCTAGATGTCTGAAATCAAATTCGTAAAGCTTAGTACTCAAATGTTCGATGACGAGAAGATTAAGCTCATTGAACAGATGCCCGAAGCAGACACTTTATTAATTATATGGGTTAAGCTGCTTGCTCAAGCCGGTAAAACAAATGCTTCAGGTTATATCTTTCTTAGTGAAAATGTTCCGTATACAGATGAAATGCTTGCAGCTATTTTTTCGCGCCCGATAGGCGTTGTCAGAATGGCTTTGGAAACATTTAGACGCTTCGGAATGATTGAAATTGATGATCAAAATTATATAAGTATCTGTAATTGGGAGAAACATCAAAACGTGGATGCACTGAATAAAATTCGTGAAGATACTCGCAAAAGAGTTGCGAAATATCGGGAAAAACAAAAGGCTCTAAAACTTTCACAATCGAGTAACGTTACAGGTGACGTTACAGTAACTCAATGTAACGAACAAGAAGAAGAAGTAAGAAGTAAGAAGAAAGAAATAAAAGATATATTGTCGGGTAAACCCGACGCCGCATCTTCTTCAAAAAAAGAAAAAGAAGAGATTCCATACAAACTGATCATTGATCTGCTGAACAAAGTAGCGGGTACACGATACCGGCATACTACACCTAAAACAAAAAAAGACATCAAGGCACGCTGGAACGAAGGTTTTCGCTTTGAAGATTTTAAACATGTCATTCTAGTAAAAACAGAGGAATGGCTCAATGATCCTGCTATGAATAGGTTTTTACGTCCTGAAACATTGTTCGGCACAAAATTCGAGTCTTATCTTAACCAAAAAGGAGGCTTATCACATGGAGGAAATCACAAGGGAGCGGGCAGCCGCAGTCAAGGGCGAAATATCTCGGAGGATGACATTCCATACTGATGAAGCTGGAAATCCTGTCTACTGCAATAAACATACAAGAATTATCAGCAGCGAAGAAAAGCCTTATCCTGTTCAACTGATGAAGCTGCATGACGGTTCAGTAAAATGCCCGATGTGCGAAAGGGAACAGCGCAATAAGGAGATTGAAAAAGAAGCTGAGACATGGCGTCGGCAGGTAGAGAGAAAGGTTCTTTCTACACATTCGCTTATTGCTGATCCAACTCTTGTAAAGGCAACGTTCGAAACGTTTCATTGTTACAACAATGAGGACGCAGATAACAAATGCCGGATGCTTGAACTGGTAGACCAGATCAAAGCGGGCGCGGTCATGAATATATTTCTAACTGGCGAGTCCAACGCTGGAAAGAGTCATCTTGCAATATCAGCTCTTAAAGAACTGAACAAACAGAATTCAGAAGAATATGCAAAATCAGCGCTTTTCGTTAATAGTGATGCACTTATGCGACGTATCAAAAGTTCTTTCAACGATGATTCTGAAAAGCTTACGGAGTTTAAGGCAATCGAACTGCTTACACGAGTCGATTACCTCGTTATCGACGACTTAGGGAGCGAAGTGGGTGACACAGATAACGAGAAAAGGACAGCACCTGATTTCATTCAAAGAGTTTGGTATGGGGTCTCTACTGGCAGACAAGGCAAGGTGACCATAGTGACAACAAACCTTACCGGCATTGCTTTAGCAAAGCTTTATGACAGAAAGACCGTCAACCGCCTTACAGCCCATCTTGAACAAATTGATTTTGAAGAGAAGCAAAAGAACAAAGGGCGTAAGACACCGGCTCTGCTGAATTAAGGGGGGAAACAAGTGGTACAAGCAGTGATGCCCGGCGTTTGGGAGCTCAAGCCAGAACGGAAGCTTACTGACGCTGAGCGCAAGCAAGAGGTTAATAAACTCATTGCTCACATTGATCAGAAAATAGCAGACTATCAAAACTCTAGGAGGAATGCAGTATGAAACATGGCAAACGTCCAACACGCGCGCAAAGGGAGATTATCAAGGCAAACGGTCTAACTGTTGAAAACTGGCTCGTATCAAAAGATTTGCGGCAGGAGCATCGTCTCGTTCTAGTTCATCGGAATACTGGGAGAGTTAGGAAGTGTTTGGCATGAGTGTCGCGGCCCTTGCTGATCGGTTAGAAATTGCCTTAGTGGATCTTAATTTTGAATGGTCCTTGGTGCAAATGCGTCAGGTTGTTGATTACTGGTATGACGGCAAATCTATTTATGACATGGCCGAGCTGCTGAACAGAAAGCCGGATGAAATCATTTTGCTGATTGTTGACTTTGCAAGAGGCCGCGTGCTTCCGCCACGTCCCTACGGGTTAAATGCGAATAACCGAATCTTCATCAGTAAAAAGCATCTGAGAGATAAAAAAGATAATTTGCGGCGGTTCGTGCAGGATAGTCCGGTGTATATTCCATTCATCGAAAAAAACTTTGTCTGGAATGATTGGGAGATCAAGCGATTCCGTGAAATGTGGGAAGCCGATGATTCTATCATCTGGATATCAAAGCAGCTTAATAGAGACATTGATGAAGTGCTATTCCTGATCATTGATCAAGCGGGCAAAGGTTTCATTGATCCGCGGAAAAACGGACTTCTCGGAAAGGATGCGACAGAACATGATCTTATCAGGCAGCGCCTCCCCTTTTGAGAAAGCAACCATTCACCAACTTATGGTCATTGTGCGGTATGAAGAATGTCCGCCTGACTATAAAAATGCTGCGATGCAATTATTGATCAAGAAGGGAGCGGGGACCGTTGGAATGGACAGAACGTCAGCACTTGATTGAGTGGCTCACTATCTTGGGCGGATACGGAAAAGCATTTCTGGAACGCCAGTCTGACGATGAAATTGAGACGCTTTACAATCTGCGCATCAAACAATTAAACGAAGAGTAAGGAGGCGAGGACATGACAGAAAATAAGAACTTACGTCAGCATGGAGAAGTCATTACATGGGTTATGACGGAAGAGGAGCGTTTGGAGTATATAAAAAAACATCCAATCATCCCAACGGAAGAACCACAGACAAAGCTGCAAGTTTTCCCGATGAACGATTGGATGTGATGACAGTCATTAGTAGACGTCACCCGTATGGAAAATAGAAACTCGACACTTCTATTATACCATATGGGGGCGTTTACAGTGAACTGTCCAAAACATATAGAAAATCTGGAACAGGTACTTAATCAAATTGAAAATGACAAAAATTACGTCATTGTGATTGACGGAAACAATAGATCATTCAAATTAACGGAAATGCCGGAGCACGGTAAAACAATCGTACAAACGTCAAAAGGTAATCTCTCCAGAATTGATTTTGAGATCGGCTATAAAATGTGACGCAGAGGGGCCGGTCCTCTCTGCGATAAGGGGGAACAGACATGGATAAATTACAGGAAATTAAAGCGCGTATTTCAAAACTAAAAGGCTATGAAAATGCTAAGCTGACAGATCAATATTGGATGGCCAAAGAGCATATTGACTTTCTGATTGATCGGACTGAACTGTCTGTTAAGCAACAGGAAATCATTGAGGAAAACAAGCGTCAACAGGAAATAACGGTTCATCAGTTCAAGCAGGCACAAAAGGATATTCAGCATCTTAACGGAGATAGGAAACGATACAAACAAGCATTAGAGAAGATCATTACCAATCTCAATTTTGCAATAACAGTTGCTCAAAATGAATTGGAGGGAGATGCAGAATGATACCTTTACAGGTTGAGCTTCAGCGGGCAGTCAAAGCCACAAAAGACGAAGCGATGACAGTTGAGCAGGCGGCGGAATATTTGAAATGCATCCAGATTACATACCGATACTCGTGGCAAAGGCAGATGATCTGAAAATGATCGGTGATGAAACTATCATTGCAAAGCGTGATAAAACAAATGGCTGGCTTCTCGGTGGGATTGCGTTGGTTTTATTCTTTACGATTGCAGTTCTGCCGGGGATAGGGGGATGACACCTAACTAAACAACTATTATTTTGAGATTATGGTATAATTTATCTAAAAAGGTTGTGGAAAATGAACTGGTTAACTAATCCTTGGATTGTGAGTCTATTAACAGCAATTGCAAGCACAGTTATTGTGAATTTTCTTAGTAATTTCCTTGGGAAAAAGGATTATATTAGAAGAGTTGATAAGGCTAATAAAGAGTTAATTATCGCTTTAAAGAACATCATATCAGAGGGAGAAATACCATCTAAACCACTTTTGGAGTCCTTGTCTTCAGCCTATTCCAAGTCTAATAATATTAAGAAAAACAGTATGAATAGTGTAAGCGAAATTTTAGATCATCTCGTAAAAGAAATTTTTGAAACAAATTTTCTATCCATTGATCAGAAATCTGATATAGCTAATAAATTACTTGCTATGAAAGAAGATTCGATTATTCGTTCTATAGAAACAAGAGATGGTAAAGTTGATGTCAGAATAGTTGATAAAAGTGAACAAAAACTAAAAGAATTACAAAAGATAAAACAATCTTTTGCTACTGTCGTTCTTTTATATTTATCAATTTTAATGATCTATTTGCTTATGAGTGATTTTACAAATGTGATTGATTACTTACAGAACAATCAATTGATTGAAATTAGTTTAGTAGTATTAGCAGCATTAATAATTATAGTCTTGCTTATCTCTATGTTTCTTTTGAACTTTAAGGGCGGTTCCTTATTCAGGAAAATAAAAAAGTGAATAAAAAGTTTGTCCAAGACAGAAAGCCTACGACACCAACAATTTCATAGAAATACCTATGCTCTAATTGGTGTCCATCTTTAATCGAAGAGAGGGAAAGATTATAAATATTAACTTCTATTTTCCATCAAATAGTGCTCAAACGGTGAATAACCTTATAGGAATATTATTGAGTCCTAGTTTATGGGGGTCATTATTAGGAGCATTAATTTCGGCAGGTGTAGCAATATTTATCATGCAATTTAATGCTAGGAGAGAAAGCAAGAACAAGAATATTGATAGACTTGAACAATTTTTGATTGAAGCTATATATTTTAGGGATAATGTTATGTCTCTTGATAACTGTTTAGAAAAATATATAATTGTTACGGAAGAAATTAAAAACCAAAGAGATGATCCAGAATATAGAAGAGGCTTGTCTATGGCACAAAAAGCAAATGAAGAATATGCCATCAGATGTTTAAATAATATTAAGTCTGTTGATAAAAATAAATTTAGTTTTGAGTATGTCCAGCATTACTCTGTAATTGTAACAGTTTGTTCAACTTTAGAACTTTACTTCCTAAAGATACATCCATCCCATGAAGCACATGTTAAAGTAGCAAGTAATAAATTGAAACAAGAATTAAAAAAACTTAATGAAATTATAGAAACTAAAGAACAAGATTTTTTAAAACTTAATAAATAGTCCAAGACGGAGAGCCTGCGGACACTGATCACTGTACAGAGGAATCTGTGCATTGATTGGTGTCCGTTTTTATTGAACGGAGGGATGACATGAAGAATAGAAAGAAAAAGCTCAATAAAAACGCGCAGGAACGCTCAGAATGGCTTTGACGGACAAGATAGGCAAACGTTGAAAAGAAGCAAAGGCGTGGCTTTAAGACGTAGATAAACGGGAGGGTAAAAATATGAAAATGATGGATATACAGAAAAATACGATTGATCAGTTCACATTGAATATACCTCAGATTGATGAAGAAGCGACTAAATTAAAAGCAGAGAAGCTGCTTGATCAATACCGGTTATATCTCTTACAGGTGCCAGATGATTTTTTACCAAAGGTTACCCCGACTTATAGCATTGTTCCACCAAGTATCACGAATGAGTTTCATTCTTCCACAGAAGATGTAGCATTAAAGCGTCTTGATTGGGAGGTTCAACGTGACAAATTCTTAAAAAGGATTCAAAGGGCTGTTAATCGGCTTTCTCAAAGAGAACGGCAGATCATTGTCATGCTCTATATGCAATCGGAAGACATGTATGATTATGAGGTATATGCAGAAATGGGTTTGAGTCAGCGTAGCTATTATCGTGTGAAGGCAAAGGCACTATATCGGTTGGCATTTGCTCTTAGAGAAGAAGTCTACAAGAAAGGGGCGGCTTCTTAATGAATTTTGTTCAGCCTTTACGTGATCTGGAGTGTATCTTCTACATCAAGAGGTTTTTAAAAGAGCAAAACATGAGGAATTACATGCTATTCGTGACCGGTATCAATTCAGGGCTCCGAATATCGGATATTCTGCAGCTAAGAGTAAGAGACGCGAAACGCCCTTATTTCAATCTCATAGAAAAGAAAACGAAAAAGAAAAAGAGAATCGACATGACGCCAGCTCTTCAAAGAGAATTTAAGGCCTATGTCGAAGGGAAAGAGGATCATGAGTTTCTCTTTAAAAGCCGAGAAGGAATCAACAAACCGATATCCCGGTCAATGGCTTACAAGATTCTCAGGGGTGCTGCTGAGTATGTTGGTTTAGATGACATCGGCACGCATACATTGAGGAAAACATTTGGCTATCATTTTTACAAACAAACGAAGGACGTTGCCATGCTGCAGGAGATATTTAATCACTCAGACCAACGGACAACCCTGCGATACATCGGAATCAACCAAGACGCAATGAACAACGCTATGAAGAAATTTAAAATATAACCAGGCTCATCCAAAACAATAAGGATGGGCCTTTTTCTTTGCATCTTTCGTCAATTCCTCAAAAATAACAGGTGTGTAATTCATTTTAGAGATATTGGTTAAAAACAGAGAGGACAAGGGGTTGGCTCAGTTCGGCGAGTTGCACAGTATATAAGTTATGGTTAATTTAAAGTTGTTCGTATTTAGATAATCAAGTAAAGTAGAAAATTGGGAGGAAAAGAATATGATATATGAAATTATATGGAAGTTGAATGAGATTACATGGACATCTATTTCAGCTATAGGAACTTTTATTGCAATCACGGTTTCATTATTCTTAGCTAAGACTGATAGGGGAGAAAAAATAAACATTCTTACTAACTATATAGGGGGCAATTATGATCCAAAGTATGGTGATCTCTGTTATATAAAGATTCAAAATATAGGATATAGAGATATTTATTTAGAAGATTTTTTAATAGAACCTCCAAAACATGTGGCAAGATCATATTCAGCAAGAGACATAAGTTGTTTTAAGAACCTCTTTAGGGATCCGAAAGATGTATATTATTATTTAAGAAG
The DNA here is from genome assembly GCF_036765095.1 of Bacillus sp. 0209A. Taxonomy (NCBI): domain Bacteria; kingdom Bacillati; phylum Bacillota; class Bacilli; order Caryophanales; family Bacillaceae; genus Bacillus; species Bacillus sp. 0209A. The sequence continues at coordinate 617,867 of NZ_JBAIZV010000003.1, read as the reverse complement.
TTTTTTTGTTTGTGGTCACCGCTTTACACCTTATAAGTTTGTAAAAGAAAAAAAGTTCGATGATGGAGAAGTCTTACCGACGACATTAAAAACTTTTCATTCCATAGAAGTTGTTATCCCTTTCAGTTATTTTGAAGAGATGATGAATACAAATAAAAATCATGTTTGGGTGAATATAATTGTTGTATCAGGAACAGGGAAGGAATTCACAAAAGAAATGAAAGTGTCAATGTCAAATTGTTCAGGATAATAGGGGTTTGATTAAATTCGGCAAATTACACAGTATAAATTTATGAGTGATTTGTGTATATTTCGCAATTCTTCATGTCTAAAAAAATTGAAAGAGCGTGAGAGAAATTGTTTTCAGAAGAGTGGAATAAGATACTGAATGAAATTAATGAATTCCAGGATAGTGAAAAGATGGGAAAGGTATGGTTCAGAGGCCAAAACGCTTCACATTATAAGTTGCATTCTGGATTATATCGTATGGGTCCTAGTACACCAGATTTTGATCATATTGCTACAGAGTTAACATACTATAACTTATTTAAACGAATGGGGTATATTCACCACAAAACTGAGGGGTGGGATTTGTTATTTTTAATGCAACATCACGGTGTAAAAACTAGACTCCTTGATTGGAGTGAATCATTTGCAGTTGCATTATATTTTGCAAGCCTAGATTGGTTACATATTAATCCATGCTCAATTTGGATGTTAAAACCACTTAAATTGAACAAAGAAACTTTGGGAGAAGAAAAATATTATATTCCTGAAAATAGCTATGAAGATATTGTGAATATAAATGAGCCCAAACTCAGTGATAATTCATTAGCTTTATATCCAATGAGAAACAGTACAAGAATTGTAGCTCAACATGGCATGTTTACTATACAAGGGAAATCAGGCCTTCCCTTAGAAGAAGAACTTGCAGATCGTCCGGATATATTGAAAAAAATTAATATAAGTTCTAAGTTAAAAAAAGATGTAAAGAAATTTCTTAATATTAGTGGTGTAAGTCAATTTACCTTATTTCCAGATTTAGATGGATTAGCAAGATATGTGAATGGCCAAGGAGTATATAAACCTAGAAGTAACTAAAAAATGGCATAAATTCGGCAGAATAACGGCAAACAATTTTGTTTTGGTCAAGGTATTATGGTAATAGGTATTAAATCGATAAAGAAACTGCATGAGACTTTTTTTTATTCATCTAACAGCATTTAAAGATTTAAATAAAGTGTTAAAATTTAGGATGTATAAGACGATATATAAAATAGGAGGTGAATTTAATGATTATTGATCCTATGTTAATTAATTGTTTGAACAATTATCCAAAGGTAGAATTAAGCGTCGAACCAGATATACCAGGAAAAGATGAACAAATTCTACACGAGATAAAAGGTCATCAGGTATTTGAAACTAAGACAGGTACGCTCTTACTTATTCATTTGAAGAACCCAGAAACTAACGAAGAATATACATACAGCTATCCTGACATAACTAAAGTTGAGTTAACCAATTGGTCAGACCGTCACGATAAATGGTACATATATTCTTCGGATCGGTCAGAGTTTAAAAATGACAATTATAAGAAGCAGATGATTTATAGGTTAATCTTTAAAAAATAAACAAAAAGCATCCCTCGAGATGCTTTTTGTTTATAGTGTAAAACATAACAGGGGTGAAATTATTGTCATTAGATATTAATCAAACTTTCCTGATGAATTTACGAGAAAAATTAGAGGGAAATGGTTTTACTGCAGATGATTTTAAAATCTCAACATCCACCACATTAAATAAAAATTTTTTGGATGAATTAACTTTGCAAATTACTTATATTTATCACAAGGATTATTGCTTTTCATTTATATTAAATCCTGATGGAGAAATGAAAGATTTGGAGATAAGTCCTGGAAAACTATTATCTCGTGAAAAAATAAATGGCACTTTCTCTTATGGTACACTTACAAGAGAAATAACCACTTGGGTTAAAAATTTAAGAAAAGAAATGGGAAATTCAGTTGTTGGAAGACAAATTAAAGAAACACAAGAAAAAATAGAAGAAATTGAAAAGATTTTGGAAGAAAAATTTGAAGAAGTATCTGAGAGTTATTTTACAAAAGCTGAAGGACAAAAGCTTAAAGATAAACTTGATGAGCTTGAAGAAAAGTATTCTTCAGCCTTTGATAAATCGGAAGAACTTGAATCTGAACTAAAAGCTGAAAAGAAAAAGTTGCATCAAGAAATTGAGTTGTTAAAGGACCAAGTTCAATACTTAACTAAAAAGAAATGGGCAACTGCTTTAATGGTTAAGCTAGTTAATTGGTGCGCAAGAAATCCTCAGGCGGCAAAACAGATTGGTCAATCGGCTGTAAAAACTTTACTTCCAAAAGAGATTGAAGATTCTTTACCTACAAGTTTACTTCCACCTACAGATGAGAATAATTAATAATTAGTTTTCAGCATTGTGAACATACACAAACTAACACACAATTTTAAATCTAACATTTTTAAAAGCTCTCCAATCTGGAGAGCTTTTTTAATGGGGGTAATCTATTAATATGCATAAGTCTTTGAAACCCTGTAATGAACCCGGTTGTCCTAACCTAACAAGAGAGAGCTACTGTGAACAGCACAAGCGAACCAAGCCGGGCTATGATCAGCACCGGGAGTCCGCTGCTAAGCGTGGATATAACAGCAAGTGGAGGCAGGCACGTCTTGGCTACTTGTCAAAGCATCCGTTCTGTGTATCATGCATGATGGTAGGGAGACGGGTGCCGGCAACAGTAGTCGATCATATCAAACCGCATAAAGGAGACAAGAAACTCTTTTGGGACTCAAGCAACTGGCAGCCACTATGTGCGCCATGCCACAGCAGCAAGACAGCTAAGGAGGATGGAGGATTTGGGAACAGAACATCAAACGTGCATGTGTAATGAATGTGGAACAATGCTCTTAGTTAAAGGATGCTCGAAGGTCAGGAAGCATGACGACGGCATCCGTGAACATTATATCAAGTGTCCGCGGTGTCGGACTGAGTATACATCCTATTACACGAATGCTGACATAAGACATATGCAACAGAAGGTAAAGAAATTGTTTGCTCTTCGTACAACGATGAAAAAGGAAACAGCATTCGATCTGTATACAAAGAAATTAAAAGAAGCACAAAAGAAATTAGAAGCCGCAATGCTGCAGCTGAAAGAGGAAATGAGCACCCCCCACCCTAAAATCTCTGAGGGATGAACGCTGGAGACCGCGCTCCCCTCCCCATTTTGAAAAATTCCCTAAATGAAAATTCGGAAGGAGGTGAGGGAATGGCTAGACCGCGGCAACCTGTTGATTTGCTACTGGTGAAAGGGAAGAAACACCTGACACAGCAAGAGATTGAGGAACGTCGAGAACAGGAAATAAAGGCACCAAACGACAAAGTGAAAGCTCCTTCTTATTTGCCAAAAGACTTAAAAAGAGAGTTTAAAAAGATAGCGGACGATCTAAAAAACATCGGGATTATGACCAATTTAGATGTTGATGCGCTTGCCCGTTTTTTGTTTGCCCGGAAATTATATTTGCAAGTAACAGAGCAATTGCTTGAACGGGGTCCGATGAAAACAGTGATCGTTAGAAAATTTGACGATGAAGGCAATGTAATAGGAGAAGAAGAAAAACTTGTTCCCAATGATGACTATTCTGAACTATTGATAAACCAAGACAAGCTGTTTAAACAATGCCGGCAAGCTTCCAGTGATTTAGGGCTGACCATTTCCTCTCGCTGTAGACTTGTCATCCCGAAAAAAGATGATGGGAAACCGAAGTCAAAAGAGGAAGAACGGTTCGGGGGCCGCATGTAATGCAAGAGATTAATGCCGAAATTCTCATTGAACGGGTATGGTCATACGCTGAGAAAATCCGTTCTGGTGAAATCAAGGCAAGTAAAAAGCACAGATGGGCGGTTGAACGTTTTTTTCGAGATGTTGAACGCCTTGCAGATGATGACTGCCCTTATTATTTTGATGCCGAGGCTGTTGTCGATTTTTATGAATGGGCGCGGCAATTCAGACACGTCGAGGGGATTCTTTCCGGACAGCCGATTGAGCTTACAGACTTTCAGCTTTTTATAGCGGCTAATATCTACGGTTTCTATAAAAAAGAAAACGGTGCTCGGCGTTTCAGAAAAGTTTATATCCAGTTGGCCCGTAAAAATGCAAAATCGCAGTTTCTTGCTTTAATGGCGTCATACGAGATTTTTCCGACGCAAGAAAAACACCGGGTATTTATCGCCGGCTGGTCCAGAGAACAATCAGATGAGGTTTATCAAGCCATACTCGAACAGCTGCATCATGCGCCCATACTGAAAGGGAAATACTCCTCAGCTAATGGGCGAGTGAAAAAATACAAGACAAACTCCATCATTCAGCCTTTATCTCGGGAAGCCCGTAAATTAGGAGACGGGAAAAACCCATCTATTGGGATAGTGGACGAATATCATGCTCATGAAACAAGTGAAATTTACGATGTTCTTGATAGTGGTATGGTCGCCCGCCGCAGCCCATTAATGGCCGTTATTACGACAGCCGGCTTTCATATGGAAAGGCCATGTTTCAGTGAATATCAATATACAAGTAAAATCCTTGATCCAGACATTGATACAGAAAATGATGATTATTTTGTTATGATCTGTGAGCTTGATCCCGTGGACGATATAAAAGACGAGTCAAATTGGATTAAAGCCAATCCGATTGTTGCAACGTATCCAGAGGGCATGGAGTCTTTGCGTGCTGCGCTTAAAGTAGCGCTGGAAGTTCCGGAGAAAATGAGAAGCTTCTTGACTAAAAATATGAATCGGTGGGTTGATCAAAAGGATAATGGATACATGAACATGACAAAGTGGCGGGCATGCAGCGGCGACATTCCTGATCTGCAGGGCATGTCAGTTTATCTGGGGCTTGATCTGTCCATGACTACAGACTTAACATCTGTTGGATATGTGGCCGTGCAGGAAGGTTTGTTCTATGTTGGACAACATTCCTTTATGCCTGAAGCACGAGCCAAGGAAAAAATGGCCACAGATAAGGTGCCATATGACTTGTGGAAAGAGATGGGTTACATCACGTACACGGCAGGGGAAGCGGTTGATTATCAACGGGTCGAACAATGGATAATGGAATTCATTCATAAACATCGTTTTCGACCACAAGAGATCGTATATGACAAATGGAACGCTCTTCATTTAGCTCAACGGCTTGAATCAAAAGGGCTTACGACTGTTGAGATGCCGCAAAGAATAAATCATCTTTCATTACCAACTAAGAGCTTTCGTGAAAATGTTTATGAGGGGAAAATCATACACGGTGATGATCCAGTTTTAGCATGGGCTATCAATAACGCGATCATGAAAATTGATCCGCAGGAAAATATCATGCTGGATAAAGCAAAATCGCCGCAAAGGATTGACCCTATTGCAGCGGTTATAAATGCGTATGCCCGTGCGATGTACTTCGGCAATAGTGGAAGAGTTGATTTGAATGAACACTTTGGATCGGGAAATTTTAGTTTTTAGGATGTGATCGGAATGAAGAAAGTGTTCTCTTTTTTCATGTTAATACTAAACGATTTGCTGTTTGTGGCGGGCGCCGCCTTTATCCTGACAGCTGCTTATAGATGGAATACAAACATCGGTCTGATTTTGACGGGTGTCTTTTTTATGTTTTATGCCTATCTTCTGACCAAGAAAGCGAGGTGAAATAATTGTTAATAGATCGGATGTTTGAAAAACGGTCCGGTTCAACGGATATAGACGATTTCAATGATTTATTTATAAACCTATTTGGCGGCCGGAAAACAGCGAGTGGCGAAACCGTGAATGAAAGAAGTTCTTTGATGCAACCCGACATTTTTGCATGTGTGAATGTATTATCTGATGATATTGCAAAACTGCCGATTCACACATATAAAAAAACGGACTGGGGCATAGAGCGGAAACCCGAGCACAAGTCTGCGTATGCTGTTTATGCTCGTCCTAATCCTTACATGACAGCCTTCACATGGAAAAAGCTGATGATGACTCATGTTCTGACTTGGGGAAATGCATATTCCTATATTCAATTCGGATCAGATGGTTACCCGGGCGCGTTGTTTCCATTACGTCCTGATTTCACAAATGCTTATGTACATCCAGCAACAGGCATGTTGTGGTATCAAACGGTGGTCAATGGAAAGACCATGGAACTGTATGATCATGAAGTGCTGCATTTTAAAGGACTTTCAACAGATGGCATACACGGAAAATCACCCATAGGGGTAGTGCGAGAACATATCGGGGCGCAAGCTGCTGCCACAAAATATAATGCTAAACTGTACAAAAACGAGGCAACACCTCGGGGGATTTTGAAAGTCCCGGCATTCTTGGATGAAAAACCAAAAGAGAACGTGCGCAAAGAGTGGAAACGGGTAAACCAAGGTGAAAATATCGCCATCATAGATAACGGCTTGGAATATCAATCTATTTCCATGCCTTTACAAGAAGCTCAATTCGTTGAGTCCATGAAGTTTAACAAAGCCCAGATTTCCATGATTTATAAAGTGCCGTTGCATAAGCTGAACGAATTGGATAAAGCAACATTCTCTAATATTGAACATCAGTCTATTGAATATGTCAGGAATACGCTGCAGCCGTGGATCGTGAATTTTGAACAAGAGCTTAATGTGAAATTGTTTTTAGATCATGATCAGAAAAGCGGTCATTACGTGAAATTCAACATAGACAGCGAGCTGCGCGGCGACAGTAAGACGCAGGCGGAGTATTTGAAAACCCTGCATGAAACAGGGGTGCTGAATAAAGACGAAATCAGAGAATTGCTTGAGCGCAACCCTATTGAAAACGGTGATAAGTATATATCAAGCTTAAATTATGTATTCCTTGATTTCATGGAAGAATATCAGCGCCTTAAAGCTGGCGGTGCCGTGAAAGGGGGTGACATCAAGAATGAAGGATAAAGAGGTCCGGCAGTTAACAACACCCATTGAAATACGTTCAGAAGGTGAAGGGCAAAGCGAATTTATCGAAGGATACGCTTTGAAATTTGAAAAATGGTCAGAGCGTCTGGGGTGGTTCAAGGAGATTATTAGCAGGAATGCACTCGATTCAGCCGATTTTTCAAACGTTATTGCCCTTTTTAATCATCAGCAAGACTTTCCTTTGGCGAGAAATACTGTCTCAGGCGATTCTGGGCGTCTAGACCTTGAAATAGATGGAATAGGTCTCAAATTCAGATTTAAGCCCTCAGACACGTCATACGCGCGTGATTTAATGGAAAATGTCCGCAGTGGTGTTATTAATCAATGCTCTTTTGCTTTTTCACTCGATTATGGTGACGCAGACGCGGACGAATGGCGGCTGAATGAAGACGAAGACATCTATGAGAGAAGAATCAATAGAATCAATCGTATTTTTGATATTTCTCTTGTCACAACGCCGGCCTATAGTGATACAGAGGCTGTCGTGGGCGCCCGCAGTTTGGAAAAAGTGGAGCAGTTGAAGGAGAGCCGCGACGCATCAGATGAAACATTAAAAATGGAATTGGAACTACTTGACCTTGTACTCCCGGAGTAAGGTCTTTTTTTGTGTCTAAATAAGGAGGAAACCTATATGCCAATGCAAATGAGCAAAAAAGAAATTGAATTAAGGCAACAATTTACTGAAAAGAAGCAGCAAGCAGACAAGGCGCTGCAGGAGGGAAAAACCGATGAAGCGCGTGCATTGCTTGATGAAGTGAAGCAGCTCAAGAATCAAATCGACTTGATGACCGAAGGGCGTTCTCTTGATGTGCCTGACTTGCCGGGCGGTGTGAATTTTGTGCCGGAGCAGGAACGGAATCCAGAAGGTAGGACAGGTGATACAGGAGCGAAAGAGGAGCGTCAAAAGATGTTCGCTCAAGCATTCATGAAGTCTCTTCGCGGTAAGCGTTTGAGTGATGAGGAACGTGATCTTTTTGAAAGCGAAGAGTTTCGGGCAATGTCCGGAAAAAATGAAGAAGACGGCGGCATCCTGATCCCGGAAGATATTTCTAGACTAATCAAAGAGTTAAAACGGGAGCAAGTGCATCAGTTGGAGCAATACGTGACTGTTGAGCCAGTTGCAACTCGTTCTGGAAGTCGGATGCTTGAGAAAAATAGTGATTTGACTCCGTTTGCAGTTCTTGAAGAAATGGACGAGATTCAAGAAACGGATCAGCCGAAATTCTCCAAACTCTCTTATAACATTGTGGATTATGCTGGCATATTGCCACTTTCAAATACATTGCTTCAAGACACAGATCAAGCAATCATGGCCTATGTTGCTAAGTGGTTTGTGAAGAAATCAATCACAACTCGAAATGCTTTGATTTTAGCGATTCTTGATGACTTGAAAAAGACAGAATTTAAAGGTCTGGATGCTATCAAAAAGACTTTAAACGTAACGCTTGATCCAGCAATATCACCAAACGCAATTATCATGACGAACCAAGACGGATTTGACTATCTTGATCAGTTAAAGGATGCAGACGGCAAATATCTGCTTAAAGATATCCCAACTGAACCGACAAATAAAATGCTGTTTGGCCGCCGGGTAGTAGTCATTCCAAACAAGATTCTAAAAACAAAATCAGGGAAAGCGCCTGTTATTGTCGGCGATCTAAAAGAAGCGATTGTATTATTTGACCGCCAGCAACAATCAATCGCCTCTACTGATGTCGGTGCTGGTGCATTTGAGACAAATACAACTAAAGTGCGCGCAATTGAGCGTGAAGATGTAAAACTGTGGGACTCTGAGGCGGTCGTGTATGGTCAGTTGACTTTGCCTACTGAGTAATAAAGGAGGGTTATTATGCGAGTAACTAAAAATTACACCACTGATGGCGGGGATCGTACCGTCATTGGCGGTGTTTTAGCCATTGATGGCGGAACTGTAATGAAAGACGGTCAGGAAATTTCATTAGGCGGCGGAAATCAAGCCGAAATGGGTGCAGGCAGTGTAACCCATGAAATGCTGCAGGATAAGTCAGTCCGCAGCAACAATATAGGCACCGGAAGCGTAATGGAAGAGCACTTGAATTCAGCTATCACAGAAAGACTTTCAAGTTTAGAAAATAGATTGAAAGCATTAGAGACAGCGAAAACAGAACCAGCTGCAACTGAATGAAAAATATAATAGAAAAGGATGAGCGAAAATGGCAGAAGATTATCTTTATGAGAGTGGCGGAGTAAAAACATCATCAGAAAAGGGGGCTGACGGTAAAGCAATCACACCTGTTTATCTAAAAGAAAACAGTGAGGATAACCCTGTCTATGTGAAAGGATTAAAAGGTGACCCGGGCCCTCAAGGACCACAAGGGGAAACCGGACCACAGGGCCCTCAAGGTGAAAAAGGAGAAACTGGTCCTCAAGGTCCGAAAGGCGATAAGGGAGACACAGGAGAACAAGGGCCTCAAGGGGAAGCAGGACCACAGGGGCCAAAGGGAGAAAAGGGCGATCCAGCTGTAATTGCAGATGGCTCTATTACTCACGAAATGCTGCTGGAAAAGTCGGTTCGTAGCAAAAATATTGGCACGGGAAGTGTCATGATGGATCACTTGAATGCAGAGGTGAAGGCAGTATTTGACAAGCTGCAAAACCAAATTGATGAACTGAAAAATGAAGTGGAAACTCTCAAAGGAACAGATGAAGCGCCACAAGAGTGAGGCAGTGATATAGCATGGAGTTATTAAGCGCCGTCAAACACTATTTAAAAGTGGAGCATGATGCAGATGATCATTTGCTTACACAATACATTACCGCAGCCAAAAGTTATATCGTGAATGCAATCGGTAGATACACGGAAGGGCACGCACAGTTTGAAGTCGTGCTTCAAATGTTGGTTGCACACTGGTATGAAAATAGAGGGATGTATGAGTCAGGGACAACCGGCTCATCCATCCCTTTTACTGTTGAGCATTTATTGACTCAATTACGTTATACATCCGAAGGAGAGCAAGATCATGAAGAAGAAAATCAGCGAACTCCGGCACAGACTGACCTTTCAAAAGAAGGAGTCGACACAGGATGAAGAGCTGAATTGGAATGAGGAATATATTGATTTATTCACTGTATGGGGTGCGATAGACGGCTTTAGTTCTCTCGGAAACAATGAATCTGTTATCGCGGGAGCAAGGGGAGTCAAATCACCAAAAAAAATCACCATACGTTATCGAGACGACGTTCAACAAGATATGAGAATTGTGAAGTGTGTCGGCCGAGATAAAAAGGATGAACCGGTGTTCCGCACGTTTGATGTATTAGATTTTAATGATCCCGAGGATAACAAGGAAGAGCTTGAGATCATGTGTCAGGAGGTTGGTCTGAATGGCTAATATGGACATTGACGGCCTTGATGATTTAACACGGTATTTTGAAAAAATCGGTGAAAATGTTGAAAAGGTTGAACCTGTAGCATTGAAGGCCGGCGGTGAAATTATTGCTGAACGGCAGCGCGACCATGTTAACCGAAGTGATAAACAACAGCCTCATATGCAGGACAATATTACAGTCTCTAATGTAAGAGAATCCAAGGACGGAGAGAAATTTGTTTCTGTTGGTCCGAATAAAAAAGTCGCTTATCGTGCCAGATTTTTAGAATGGGGCACTTCAAAAATGCCGCCACATCCCTTTATTGAAAAAGGCGGAGAAGAAGGGGAGGCAAGCGCTGTTGATGTCATGCAGAGAATCCTTACAGCGCCGATCAAATGACAATGGACCCGGTTAGTGAATTGGTCAAAACTCTTACGTCTAGTTCTCAATTGAGTGAATTAGTAACGGGCGGCATTCATAATCTCACCGCAAATGATGTGAATGCTTTTCCGAGAGTCGTATTTTATGAGCTTAAAGATGCCGATGCCGGTTATGCAGATAACAAAGCATACTGCTTTGAAGTGCGGTTTCAGATTAGTATATTCACTCAGTCATGTACGCGGAAATTTGAAAAGCCGATTGCTAATGAAATAGATAAGTTAATGCGTTCAATCGGTTATGGCCGTTATGATTCGCAACCATTGTACGAAGAAGACACAAAAGTCTATCACAAAGCAATGAGATACGTGAAAGGCTATTTTAAGGAGGAATAATAGATGTCAGGAAGAGTCTTAACTGGATTGGACATGTTCCATATCGCAGAAGTATTGAAAGATACAAAAAGTGAACTTGAATTTTCAGATCCAGAGGAATTACCAGGCGCAGTAAGTATGAAACTTGATCCAAAGTCTGAAACAGAAACTTTCTACGCGGATAACGGTGCGTATGCACAGTTAAGCAGCTTAGGAGACATTGACGGGGAAATGGAAGTCGCAGATTTACCCCTTGATATGCAGGCGAGGATTTTCGGAAAAACGGTTGAAAATGGCATTCATTTCTCTAGTGCAGATGACAGGCCGCTAGAGATTGCACTGGGTTTCCGCGCTAAAATTTCAACTGGTGGGTACCGTTACTATTGGGCCTTAAAAGGGAAGCCTGAAATGGTACCAGTTGAACATAAAACGGAAGAAGGAAAACCGTCACCACAATCTACTCAAGTGAAAATTAAATTTAGTCCACTGACAAATGTGAAAAAAGGAAAGAGAAGATGGGAAGCCAAAGCCGAAGAAGGAAACGGCATTAATGCCGATACTTGGTTCAGACAAGTTGTCTATAACGAAGATAGTTTTACTTCTGGCGGAAATGATGAAGTTGTTGACGTTGGTAAATAAGTAACCTGAGCGCTTAAAGCGCTCTTTTTTATTGAATTAAAGGAGGAATTCAAATGGAAGCTTTAACAATCACTCTAAAAATTGACGGGAAAGACAAAAAGTTCGTGACACCAGACTTCATTTCCGGAAAGTTGTTTCGTAGTGCTGCGGCTATTGCGGAAGACTTTGAATCTAACGATACTGACAGGCTGTTTACTGAAAAACAAAATGAATTTGTCTGTAATGTATTCGGAAATAAATTCACGCTTGATCAATTTGAAGAGGGAATCGATTCCCGACTAGCTGGAAGAACAATTTATGCTACTGCAACTTATGTCTTAGGAAACATAACTGAAGCCAGTGCATTATTAAATCCGAATCAGAATGCAGATGGTGAAGAACCGGGGGAGTAAGTTTGTCCGAGGCTGTCATGGATATGTACAACGCCTTGGAAGAAGTCGGGTTCTCTCAAAACCAAATTGACGAAATGGACATTGTTTATCATCTCAAACGGTTAGCTAGGAGAAAAGAAACGACTGAAAATCCAAAACCTAATGAGAATGATCAAGTGTACATAGATCAGATTTTAGGATAAGGAGGTGCCCGATTGAGCAAGGACATTAAAGTCAAACTGTATTCCAATTCATCGCAGTTTAATACTGAAATGCGTGGTATTGCTGTCCAGATGAAAAATATCAAATCAGAGTTTGAGAAGAACCGTACAGCAGTTGGCGTATGGGGGAATCAGTTAAAGACTGCCCAAGTAACAGCCCGGACTCTTAGCCAACAGCTTGAGCAGCATAAACAAAAAGTAAAAGCCCTTGAAAGAGCTTATGCAGATGCAGCAATCAAAAAAGGGAAGGATGCAAAAGAGACACAAGCTCTTGCACGCCGACTGAACAATGCGACTGCACAGATGAATAGAACGCAACATGCCTTGAAGGAAACGACTCAGAAGATAAAAGAGATGGAGAGTGCATCAAAAAGAGCTGCGGCGCGAATCAGACAGATGGGGCAGCGCATGAATTCTGTTGGCGGTACGATGCGCTCTGTAGGATCATCGGTTGCAATGACGTCGGGCGTGGCCTTCGGTGGTTTAGTTTTGACATTCAGAGACGCCATACAAACCGGTATGGAATTTGAAAAGCAAATGAGCAAGGTAAAAGCGATCTCCGGCGGAACAGCGTCAGAGGTAGCCAAATTGAAAGAGCAAGCGAAAGAGCTCGGTGCAACCACTGCCTTTACAGCGAGTCAGGCAGCGGATGCACAGGGCTTTTTAGCGATGGCTGGATTCAAAGTAAATGAAATTTACGATGCGATGCCGGGCATGCTCAGTCTTGCGGCTGCTGGTCAGTTAGAGCTCGGTGCTGCGGCAGATATTACATCAAATATCATGACTGCATTTGCTCTAAAAGCTAAAGAATCAGGTCATGCATCGGATGTCATTGCGTATGCGGCTTCTAATGCAAACACAAATGTAGAGCAGATGGGGGAAGCCATGAAATTCTTGGCGCCTAATGCTCACTCACTTGGATGGGGCATGGAGGAATCAGCTGCCGCAGTTATGGCCTTTGGTGATGCTGGTCTTCAAGGGACATTAGCAGGACAAGCATTTGGTACATCTTTGACTCGCCTTGCAGCGCCTTCCAAAAAGGCAGCTAAAGAAATAGAAAGGCTAGGTCTTAATTTCTTTGATGCTGCTGGGAATATGAAGAGCATGCCTGAAGTAATTGCTGAGATGGAAAAAGGTATGAAGGGCATGACGAAAGAGCAACAGACTGCTACGCTGAAAACAATCGTAGGAGCCGAGGCGTATAAACATTGGACAATACTTCTTGAAAAAGGATCGAAAGCCCTCGGAGATAATACAAAAGCCCTTGAAAAGTCAGATGGTGCAGCCAAGAAAATGGCTGATACTATGCTTGATAATGCACAAGGCAGCATTGTTGCTTTTCAGTCTGCGCTTGAAGGTGCAAAGATCAAACTAACTGAAAATCTTCTGCCGGCGCTTGGTGATCTGGCCGAAAAAGGAACAGAGATTATATCTGTTTTTAATAATATGGATTCCAGCACAGTTCAAACCATTGCCAAAACTGCTCTTCTTGCCACTGGAGTTCTAGGCGTAACAACAGCCGTTGCGACGTTAACAGCTGGAATAGGAGCTCTTCTAGCATTTACCGGTCCTGTTGGCCTTGCTATTGTCGGTGGAACTGCCCTTCTCGGAGGAATTACTGTTGCCACTTATGCTTACAATGAAGAATTAAAGAATCAAAAGAAGAAGCAGGAAGAGGCACGGGAAGCTGCATTGCTTTACGGCGAAGGAGTTTCTAAAGCAACTCAAAAATCAGCAGCAGCTTATGTTGATTTAAGAGAAAAAGCTGAACTTCAATTGTTTGAATTGAGCCGGGTTTCCGGTGAAGAAGCAGAAAAAATGTCTTCTAAACTTGTAACCACTTATTCTCAAATGCGGGACAGTCTAATCAAGGAACTTGAGGGATTAAAGAAAGATGCGTTAGTTGTTCTCAAAGGATTATTTGAAGATACAGACGAGAATACCAAGAAACAAGGCGAAAAGATCACAGATAAGATGGTCGGCGCTATTGATAAGGACATGCAGGAAGCCCGACAAAAAGTAAAAGAATTAGAACAGCTACAGAAGGACACGGGTCTTGTATCCTCAAAAATGAATGAATCGCAAAAGGCTAAATTCAATGAGATTCTTTCATATTTTGAGCAATCTACAAGTAAGTTTGCGGCCAATCAAAAAGAAGCTATCGCCATGCAAAAAGCTGTTTCCGAGCAACAAGGGAAACTATCATTCAAACAGGCGAAACAGTACAACGATGATATTAAGAAGGTTTATGAAGATGGACAAAAAGCAGCCAAAAAGGACTTGGATTATCGGAATGATGTCATTGAAAAACTATATGCACAGGGCTATATTGATGCAGAAAAACGCAATACTTTGCTCAGTAAGAGCACAGCTGATTATGACAAGGCTTTAGCAAAAAACACAGCTGCTTATGAAAAGAATTCAAGTGCTCTCTTCTCAAAAATGTCGAGAGACGGACAACTATTAGATTTAGAGACTGGAAAAGCATTAAAGCGACAAGATGAATATATTTCTAACTCAATGGGGATTATGGTCAAAACTGAGGAATCTGAATCCGCCTATCAAGAACGTTGGGCCAATAAACAGATTGAGTTTCTCCAAAGTCTAGGTAAAAGCAAAGAAGAAGCCATTGCCACGACACAGCAGGCACTTCAAGAGTTTTATCAAGGCGTGGGGATGACAGAAGGTGAAGCACGGGCAGAAGCAAGCAAAGTCGTCTCGGCTGTTGAAGATGAAATGAATAAGCCGGGTAACACGCAAGCTGCCGGTGAAAAAGTGGTTCGTGACTTTGCCAGCGGCTTAAAACAAGCAAAGCCAGCTGTTGTGGGTGAAGGAACAGTTTTACAGCAGGCTTTAAATAATTCATTGAAGTCTGATACTGCTACGCCTACCCAAGCCGGTAAGTCTAAAGGGAACGCATTCAAATCAGGTTTGAATTCAACAAAAAACTCTAATGTTCAAAGTGTCTCGGTCTTGCGTCAAGCTGTGCTGAGTGAACTCAATAAAGGCGGAGGGCAAGCCAATTCAGCTGGTCAGAACAAGGGGAATAAACATAAAGCTGGTTTAAATTCCACTAAAGGTGCCAATACATCAGCTGCTGGTTCTCTTAGTTCATCTGTTACAGGTACATTGGGTAAAACCACAGACGGTGGCGGAGGGAAAAAGGCAGGGAGAGAGTTAGCAAGTGGAGTGAACAGCCAAAAAGGAAGTGCGAATTCTGCTGGTAAAAACGTCTCTAATAGTGCAAAAACAGGACTTCAAAGCGTAAAAACAAGAGGTGTAGGCCAAGACTTTGTAACAGGATTTATAAACGGCATGGGGTCGCAAAATGGTTCGCTTTTCAGCGCTGCATGGAATCTCGGTAAGTCTGCATTAAGTGCACTAAAGAAATCCATTGACTCTCATTCTCCGTCAAAACTAACTCAATCTGAGGGTCATAACTTCTCTGATGGTTTTGCAATTGGGATTCAAGATAAGGCAAAAAAAGTGAAGAAAAGCGCTGTTTCCATGGCTCAAAGTACCATGAGTTCATTTAAACAGGAACTTAGCCAGATGGCTTTTGACATAAAGGGCGCGGCCGATCAGCTGATTTCCATGAAATCGGAACTTGTGGTCAGAAATGAAGTGGATACCCCATCGTTAAACCAAAAGCTTGATGCTTTGATCACGCTTTTATCCAAGGGACTTACAGGTGATGGAGGAGGAAGCGCAGGAATGGCACAAGCTCCAGTTGTCATTTATCCTGCACCTGTTCAGATAGATGGTCAGCATGTTGCAAATATCCTGTTTGAAAAAGGAGATGGGAAAATTCTTGATCAAAAAAGCGCGGATCGTTACAACCAGAGTGCCTATAAAGGTGGGGTGAGAGGTTAATGATTGATCTATATATAGATTTTAACGATGGAAAGGGGGAGCGAGAGCTAAAAAGCTTGCTCCCTCGTTTTAGTGTGAGGAGTTTTACACCCGACTCTCCCAATATTGAGCGAGAAACAACAACGATCCCGAGGATAAACGGCTTAGTCTTGCCGCAGCATCCTCGGGATGTTGTGTATAAAGAGCGTAGTGTCAAAGTTGAATTTCTTCTTGATTCAATTATCGCTGAGACGTTTTACCAGAACAGGCATGAGCTTTATGCCTTGTTAGTGCAGCCGTTTCCTTATTACATTTCAACGGACTTGCTTCCTAACCGTCGTTTTCTGGTTACCTGTGACGGAAACTTCTCTATCCAGAAAGATAAACAGAAAAACTATGCAACATTCACAGTAGATTTTACAGACATTCTCGGGCTGGCTGAATCTAAGTATACCTCTTCAACTCTTCAGAATTTCAACGGAGAACATTGGAGTTCGGGCATGGGGATTTTAATGAGAGATGATCTGGAATATCACTTCAAAAACAAGAAGCGATTCAGCGTTTACAATCCGGGAGATGGCATTGTAAATACATTGCGGCATAACTACAATGTTACCCTTTGGGCAAAAGGTAAGAATGTCACAATAGTGAATCGCACAAACGGTGAAAAGATAAAAATTGAGCAAGAGCTTCAACGATCTCAGAAGGTATCGTTCATCAAACAATATACAGTGATTAATGATAAACGAATTAAAACCTCTGGCCGGCTTCCGTCTTTAGATATTGGATGGAACGAGTTTGAAATACAAAACTCGAATGATTTTGAAATCAAATTTGATACCCATTTTTATTACAAGTAAGGAGGGATGATATGGCTGCAGCAGACTTTATTAAAAGCCTTTTGCCCGGTGCCCAAAATGTATACAAAAAATACAATGTTCTCGCCAGCCTTGTCATCGCTCAGGGGTGTCTTGAAAGTGGGTACGGCACAAGTGGACTTGCTCAAAAAGCTCATAACCTTTTCGGCATAAAAGGGACATTAAACGGTCAGTATGTCTTGATGTGGACAAGCGAGCAAGACAAATACGGAAACGTTACTCGGATTCAAGCGAAGTTTAGAAAGTATCCCACCTATGCAGAAAGCTTGGCTGATTTAGGAAGCTTGTATAACCGTCTTGATCGGTATAAGGCGGTTGTGGGTGAGAACAACTATAAAAAAGCATGCCAAGCAGTAAAAGACGGCGGCTATGCTACAGATGTAAAATACCCGAGCAAGTTAATCAGTATCATAGAAAAATATAATTTGACGCAATATGACAACATACCGACCCTACCTGACGAACCAGATGTACCTGATAGTCCGGATACCCCGGTTGAGGACCCTATATTTCCAAGTAAAGAATATGCGGGGAAAGACGTTTCTTTAAATAAAAACTTGCCTTCAGATGTTGATTTCCCCCAATTGTTTGTTTCGACGACGGACGGAACCGACGTTGTTGAAATCACAGGTGTTATTGTTGATTTGACAGATGACACCACGGGAAAGAAAAGCTTTACTTTCACTATTACAAAAACGCAGCAGAATGCAGCTGAATTTGATCTTTTAATAAACGACAATATCCTTTATATCGACGAGAGAAAGTTCAATCATCAGAAATACTACATTACGGATGTTGACCTGAAACAATCAAAAAATGTAATCATAAAAAAAATTACCGCGAATCATATCTATTCTGTCCTTCTAGTCGAAAACCGTGTTGAGGAAAATGTCTCTAAAAAGCTAAAGTTAAAAGAGGCGCTTGATATTGCTTTAAAAGGCACGGACTTCACTTATGTATTAGAAGCTCCCGAAAGTGATTTCCCATCGGCAGAAGAAGAGAATTTCGGAGAGAAAAACAGTACAGAATTAATGGATCAGATCATAGAAGATTATGACTTAGAAATTGATGTTGATAATTATAAGATACATGTTTACAAGAAAATGGGGCAGGAAGTAGACTTCACGCTTGATTCCCGTTATAACATGCCGGGAATTAACATCAAAACAAACTCGCAAAACTGCACCACTCGGGCATGGGGATACGGTGCCATGGCAAAGGATAGCAATGCAACAGATAAAAAACCCAAGTATGTTTTTGAGCCTATCCTTTACGTTCATCCCGAGGAGAAAAAATTCTTGCGAGAAGGTAAACCAAGATGGGCTGATCCGATAAAAGATGAAACAATCAAAAAGGCCGGCAGCATGGTCTCGGCCTTAAAGAAACATGTTAATCCCTACCCGGAAACAACGGTAAGTGTCGATTATCAATATATCTATGAACCTAAGCTTTTATCCATTGAAAAGCCTTTTTGGAAAGGTGATACAATTCATGTTTTGGCTGATACGGCCGACGGCATTACGTTTGAAGATGATGTTCGTTTATTGACCATTCAATATAACCCCTTGAACCCTTACAGCAGTCCTAAGCTTACATTTGCTAATTTTAGAAAGGATATTCAAGACATTGCAGTCAATCAGGCCAAGAAAATAAGGGATCAAAAACGCTATATTGATCAGTTAATGCGAACGCTCCGATAAGCGTTTTTTTATTTTGCTCAAGAAAGGAGTGCTGCTGTTGTTAACGCTAAGGAAGTATTTTGGCACCATCAGAAACACATTATTTGAGGAACAGCTTGCAAATGATTTAGGAAGCGTTGAAACTGCTGTGAATGGTATTGAGCGAGATATTACGAATCATAAACGGGCAGACAATGCTCATACATCTTCACAGGTCGCTCATGGCGACGGACTAACTGTCTATGAGGAAATTGAAATAGCGAAAGCGCGAATCCGAAACCTTGTTTTACAAGCAGACGGAACCAATATAAAAGAAATGCTCGATGCTCGCGTAGATAAGCGGGGAAAGGTCTATCCAACATTACGTGATCATTTAATTGCAAAAGAGACAGAAGTTGAAAACTTAGATTCCATTGTTCAAAAAGAAATGGGGTTCGACTTCACCACCGTTCCGCCGGTTTACCATACAAACTTGAATTTAGCAGATAAAACAGTGCTGCAGTGTTTTGTGATTGATGAACCAACTGGCGATATCTACGCCACGCAGGTTGCTAGTGGAAACAAAGATAAGAGCGAAAGTTTCACCATTACACGTATGAACCAAAACGGGGTGATGTTGGACAGCATGAAGCTAGTTCACGGCGGCCACGGTACCACAATTGGACTGGAACGGGAAAACGGGAAAATGTATATCTGGTCTAACTATAATGTTGTCGACTCAAACGGGAACACTGTCGGAAACGATCTAGTGCGTTTTCCTTATACAGCGGGCGCCACATTGAACGGCGGCAGTGGAGGGATCAAGCGTTATAACAAATTCAATGATTACTATACGATCCCTGTTATTGATAGAGAAAGTGGCTTTATAGCTTTCCGAATGAGATTAAAAGATGATACTAGTTTGGTAGAGCTTCGGAAATTAAGTGACGTGAAAAACGGAGTAAATAAAGTGCTGGGGAAGGTGATCATTCCGAATGACTTGTTTTATCTCCAAGGCTTCACAATAGACGGGTACGACTTGTACTGGTACACCGGCGATACAAACAACAAAACCTATCCATGTGAGCTGGCGTTATTTAGTTTTAAGGATGGAAGCTTAAAAAAACGCATCTCTTGTGATTTTGGTTATGGGCCAGATGGCAAATATGAAGATGGTTTCCGTGAGCCTGAGTCCATCTTTTTATACAAGGACCCGAAGACAGGGAAAAAATCACTATTTGCAGGCGTGGTGACGGGAGCCGTCGGAAAAAGACTTGCCAAGGTATACGCCTACCATTCAAAAGAGAATGCAGCCAAATTCGGCATTGATTTAGCTCAGGGGTATCAAGGGTATAAACTCACTCAAAATAATGGTTATTCAAAGCGGCTGCCGGATGGTCTGAAATCTTTAAAAGAATTTAGGCAACCCGGTTTTTACTATATGCTGACGACAGAAACTAAGACGCTTTCGGATCATCCGGACAGCGGTAACGCTGGCTGGTGGTTGAACATTGCACCGGCAGATCGTGCCGGATCAGTTATTCAAACGTTAACCAGAAACGCAACAGGGCGGCCAATTAAGATTTTGACAAGAGTTGTTACAAATGAAGGGAATGTTGGAGATTGGTCCGAGATTTCAGCCAGTGGAAAGCTACCTTGGGCAAACCTGCCTTTAAAGAATGGCGCAAAGAATCCTGACAGCAACTTTCGTCTCCAATTTGCAGTGCAGGGAGGTTTTCTTTTTGTAAGGGGCCGAGTTACGATTCCGAAAAAAGATGGCATCGATTTCGCCACGTTGCCTGCCAGTGCCCGGCCTAAAAAGAATGTATTTAAATGTTGCCCTGTAGCCGGAACAACAGGAGAGCGAAAGATCGTTTTTCGATCCAATGGAAATATTTCTGCACACGGGCTGTTTGCCAAAAACGAGTCGAATGCAACTTACACCTATATTGATGAAATCATCAAGCTGGATTAAAAAGGGGTGTCAATATGAAATATGAACAAATATGGGCTTACCAATATGATGAAAATTATATTTATGATTGTCCGGTTGAAATTCAATACATTGAAGAAGATGAAGGAAATATGCAACGGATTGTGCCGGAAAATGCAACTGAGATCAGTCCGGGTGACTTGGTGAAGGCCAAATGGACGGGAACAGAATGGGTAGAAAGTGCATCGGCTGAATACATTGAATCTCTTGAGACTGCTGAATCAGTTGAAGAAAGCGATGGGGAAAAGGCGCTGAAAGCTGTCGCCGATATACTGGAAACAATGGTAAGGGGTGATGCGGGATGAGCAGCCCTTTTTATAATGCCATTAAGACGTGTTATCTATCAGGGCATTGGGACGGTAAGGAGGAACTTCTTTCTATGGCCGTAGAGCAAGGCAAGATAACAGAAGAGGAAATGAATGAGATCAAAAGGCTGCGGCAGGCTGAAGGATCTCCTTCTGGAGAGGAGTAAAGGGGGGATACCATGCCGTACAAAGACGAATCACTTACATTTACGATCAATGGCAGGCGCAAAAGCCCGGTACAAACAAACATTCAATATACAACTCAAGACAAAGGAACAGCAAAGCTATCATTCCAGCTTATGAAGGACGGGGTTCCCCTACCGTTATCCGCGGCAGTGGTGAAGCTCGTTCTTTTCATGTCTGATGGCAGCCGATTTGTCCGAAACATTGAAATCATTGATAAATTGAACGGCCGGCTGTCGTATGTTCTCTCTGATGAAGAAATCAGACACGTTGGGACCGTTCAGGCTGAGCTAGATGTTTCGTACACCAATCAGCAGGCCATGTCGATTCATGAGTTTTCTTTTGAGATTAAGAAAGCCTTGATTGACACCGATATCTTGCCAAGTGCGGAATACTATATAGATGATTTTGAGTCCTTGAAACATAAGATCAATGAGCTTTATAACGAGACTATTCAGACTGTTGAAGAGCTGCGGAAAAAATTTGAGGACTTAAAGAACATTGAAACAAAAGATGGGGCACAGAAAAAGGCTGATGCTGTTCAGTCGAATTTAGACAGCCATATAAATGACAAGTTGAACCCTCATGGTGTTACAAAAAGTCAGGTCAGCTTGGGAAATGTCGAAAACGTAAAACAAGCGTCAAAGGCTGAATTTGATAGTCATGTAGATGATACCTCCAACCCACATAAAGTGACAGCCGATCAAGTGGGATTGGGGAATGTTGATAATGTCAAACAGGCCGATTTTTATGAGTTCAGACAACATAACTTTAACAATGAACGCCATGTTTCAAAAAACGAAAAGGACAAATGGAATGCCAGTCAATTGTTTAAAATAACGGCTGATAACGGAACACAGAAAATCAATTTAACGTCTGGCTCGTTTTATGAGTCGCTAAAAGCTGTTGGATCAGTTTCTTTCTATGGAACTAATGCAGTGACGGATAACCCGTCAGACACAAGCCTACGTGGTATGCAATTGGTCGGGCAGCCGGGGATAGGCATTGGATATGCTGTGGACATAAGAGGAAATGCTTGGTGGTTCTATTATAATTCGAATCATACAGCGATCAATTGGTATCCCGTTGAGTCTACAGCAGGGGCACAAGCCAAGGTGAATGACCATGCAAAGGATTCTGGAATTCATATCACCTCTACAGAAAGAACGAAGTGGAATGGAGCCCAGTTATCAAAAATTACAAATGATGTCGGGGGAGTATCTTTTGCAGTAAACGAAGGGGAAGACATGCTTCAGGCAATTATAAGTAGAGGTAGGAGCATGGGCACATTTTACGCAAATGGAAAAGCGTTAAATTCTCCTTCTGCCGCCTCAACGAGAGGGTTTTATCAAATGACCAGCCAGTCAGCTGACGGAAAAGGCATGTATGGCTGGGTGTATGCGATGGATTATAGAAATAATGTTTTTACAAATTATTATGATGGCAATTCTGCTGGCTGGACAGGTTGGAAACGCCTGCTTACTGAAAATGAAACTACTCAAGTGCCTTGGAGTAATGCCACTTACAAAAATGGAGCAAAAACAGGAGATCGTCAGCTGCAGTTTAAAAAAGTAGCGGATGCCCTTCATCTTACTGGACATGTAGTGACAGACCGTGAAATCGTTTTTGCATCTATACCCTCTTCCTATGCACCGTCTAAAGGAGTGATGGATTTAGTTGCTGTAAGTGGAATAACAGGACAAAGTAAATTAATCGTGTTTCCGTCAGGGGATCTTAAATTGACCGGTCTGATGGCAAATGATAGCAGCAAAGTGACTGGCTACTATATAGATAAAGTGATCCCATTAAACTAAGGAGGGAGAAGCATGATCTTAATTTATCCGTATAGAGAAGATGGCTTTTATGTTGGACAACCTGTTGAGCTTTTTCCTAACGCTGAAACAGGCAAGTATAATATACCGCCTAATGCTACTGATAAACCGCCTGAAAAAAACAGTTCGGGCATGTGGCTCCCTTGGTTTGACGTTGACAAACAAGAGTGGATTGAAAAAGCTGATCAGGAATATAAAGACAGTTTGAAGGGACCAGACCCTCCTTCTGTTTTAGATGAATTGAAAGCACAAAACGCATTGACGATAGTACAGCTGGCTGAGGCTCAGAACGTGATAGAGTCTCAGAACAAAATGATTTCGGACTTGTTTCTGATGATGGCCGAGGGAGGGAAAGCATAATGGATTATTGGTTTAGAAATATCAAGATCATCTATGGATGGGGGAGACAGTATTACACAAACGCTGATGTTGCCCGTTTTGTTGAGCTCAATAGGATAACAGAAGAACAATATAAAGAAATCACCGGCCTGACTTATCCAGCCACTGAGCCGGTTGTCGTAGATTTAGGAAGTTAACCAGCACCCAAAGAGGTGTTTTTATTTTGCCTCTAAGGAGGTGATAACAAGAAATGGAGGAAACGACTGTGTTTATTAATTTTGAAACATTAGATTTAGCGAGAGTGTACCTGTTTGGGGGTGTGAAATATCTTGATTTACTGCTTGTTCTGAGCATTCTTGACGTAATAACAGGCGTCATCAAGGCTTGGAAATTTAAGAAACTGCGGAGCCGGAGCGCGTGGTTCGGTTATGTTCGGAAAATGCTTAGTTTTTCAGTGGTCATTGTGGCAAACATCATAGATACAATTCTCAATCTGAACGGGGTCCTGACATTTGGAACCGTTCTTTTTTATATCGCCAATGAAGGGCTTTCCATTACGGAGAATCTGGCACAGATCGGCGTTAAGATTCCGGCAGCCATCACTGACAGACTTCACGTAATTGAAAATGACAACGAACAAACAAATGAAAAGGATGAACAGGCTGCTGGGTAACCCGGCGGCTTTTTCAATATCAAAAATAAAGGAGAGAACATTTATGACAATCACAGTGAAAAAGAATCTTGTATCAAAATCTAAATACGGTTTGAAATGTCCGAACGCAATGACTGCGAAGTACATCACCATCCACAATACAGCCAATGACGCGTCAGCTGCCAACGAGATCAGTTATATGATCGGGAATACAAGCTCGACAAGCTTTCACTTTGCAGTCGATGACAAAGAGGTGCGGCAGGGAATTCCCACAAATCGCAATGCATGGCACACTGGAGACGGAACAAACGGCACCGGGAACCGTAAGTCTATCGGCGTTGAAATCTGCTACAGCAAGTCAGGGGGCGCACGGTATAAAAAAGCTGAAGCGCTGGCCATTAAGTTTGTGGCGCAGCTACTTAAAGAACGCGGCTGGGGGATTGATCGTGTACGAAAGCATCAAGACTGGAACGGCAAGTATTGCCCGCACCGTATTTTATCTGAGGGAAGATGGGCACAAGTGAAGGCGGCCATTGCTGCAGAATTAGAACGCCTTGGTGGTAAAAAAGCACCTTCTCCTACGAAAACGAAAACAAAGGCTAACGGGGCGACGTACACCGTGAAGAAAGGTGATGCTCTTTCTGTCATTGCACAGAAAACAGGCGTAAGTATGGCAACCCTGCAAAGGTTGAACGGTATCAAGAATCCGAACTTGATAAAGGTCGGCCAAGTATTAAAGCTCACAGGCTCAAGCACTTCGAGCCCTAAACCAAGCAGCAAAAAAACGTCCTATGCGCTGCCTTCTGGCATCTTTAAAGTTATAAAGCCGATGAGAAAAGGAGACGACGTTACTAAGATTCAAAGAGCGCTTGCAGCTCTTTATTTCTATCCGGATAAAGGGGCGAAGAATAACGGAATTGATGGCGTGTATGGTCCGAAAACAGCAAACGCGGTCAAACGGTTCCAGTCAGTAAGTGGCCTGACTGCTGACGGCATTTATGGACCAGCTACTAAAGCGAAAATTGAAGAAAAATTGAAGTAATAAAAGGTCCCTTGAAATTCAAGGGACCTAAAAGTTTCAATCAACGCTCTTATACCTTTCTGGGATCTTGTCTCTCCAAACAAGCATAAGTTTTTTAAATTTTTCTGTTTCCATGGAACTTTTGTCGTTTTCGCTTTCTGTATAAAGGTGTTCTACGACTGTTTTATCTTTTTTTATATATGCAATGGTGGTGTTTAATTGAATCTCATATTCTTCAGAAGAGCCATCCAATACTTCTTGAATAATTTTTAAGTATTCATCAGCTTCACCTAACGAAACAATGTCTTCAATGAAATCAGAAAAGTATTCTAGTTCTGTAGGAAGAACTACTCTTAAATATCCTAAAAGGTCTCTTTTAAATTCAAATGAAAATTCCATGATAAATCAATCATTCCTTTGGTTTTTTATATAAAGGATAGGCAGTTGATATTGAGCCATCCTTATTAATATACATTTCAACATCAATCCCTGATGAAGTTTTGCCGATATACTTATTATCTCGTATTAGTTTTTTGTTTTTGTAGGCTTCAGATATTGTATTGTATACTTTTACTCTATCCCATTCCTTTGGAAAGAAAGTGGACCTTGCTACTTTTTTTACGCCATTTACTTCTACTTTAGCTCTATATACCCCGTTTATATCAGGTGCTTCTTCTGTTCCTGGTAATATTCTGCTACCACTCATCATACTCTCATGATGATAACCAACTGCTCTTTTCTTTCTGTTAATTTCACCGTGATATACGTGTTTTATAGTTTTTTTAGAAATACCATTAGAGCCACCGGAACCGTTTGAATTGACTGATTTAGTGAGAACACTCTCTTTTTTATCTTCAATCATACTTTTTAATAGAGGAGTATTTTTTGCGTTATACGTATTCTCGACGTCTTGTGCAATCCCAACAAGTGCAAGTTCATTCTTATTTTTAACAAAAGAATTGAGATAAGATTTGCCTTTGTTTATTCCTTTATTGACATGAGCAGCGGCTGTTCCACCTTCAACCACTTTACCTACTTTAGAAAGTTTGGTCGTTGTTTGCACTGCGGAACCCGCACCTTTTGTACCAACGATATTTCCTGCCACATAACTGATATAATGTCCTTTTTCGTATGCATTGCCATTTATCATTTTATCATTCCATGAGTCGGCAAGGTTTGTCCAGATGATTTTAGAATAAGAAGGTACGCTTAAAACTGTTGTAATTGTTTTTGTGAGTTTTAGTTCGGTAGGGAGCTGCGAATAGTCCCATGCGCCCACAACCAAGTCTTTGACGCCATATATCGTATCGTCAATCGCATCGTTAATTCCATCATTAACCCCATCGACGAAATCAATTACTGCTTTACCGGCATTGATTACATTTTCACCGACAGCCTTCAGCTGTTTTGCTTGTTCCAGCTGCACTGCGTACTGGAGCTGTTCTGGTGTCAGGTTTTCATAGCCGACCTTCTTCGCAATGTCTAAGTATTCATCCGGATCTATCACTCCGTCAGCTAGTTTCTTTTTCAGCTCTTTGATTTCTCGTTCTTTCGCTTCATCTTTCTTAATCTTCAAATAAGCTTCAGTCTGTTTCTCAATATCGCCTTTTTTCGTATGTATATCACTTTCACGATACGCTTTAGCATTGTAGTGGATAGGTGTGGCATTCTTGCCTTTGCCTGTTGATTCCTCAAGCTTTTGGAAGTCCTTCTTGATGAATTGCTCGTTTGGCTCTGACTGGGCATATTCAGAAACAAGCGCTTCGTCAACGCTGTCTACTTTATTGACTGTTTTTTTGCGTTGGTTCTCCGTGTCGGCGAGTTCATCTTTAAAGTCTTCAGTTGAAAACAGATCAAGCGGGAGGATATCGTCGATATCATTTAAAATATCTTTCATCGCTTTCTTTTGTTCAGACATTATAGATTTTGATTTTGTGTAGGCGTTAGTCAGCTCATGTTCTAAGAAGGATTCTTCTATATATGCATCAGATAAGCTGGCGTCCTCTAGAGTGTCTGAAATGCTTGTCAAGAAAGCAATTTTCATATCAAGTAAGTCAATCCAATTATCAGCTACACCTGCGTGGTCTTGATAAAATGCTTTAATGTTGTCAGCGCCTTTGCCGGAAAACTCGCCGTCATCTAAATTAGCTACAGCTTTAAAAGCTTTTTTTAGATTGACCATTTGACTTCTTAATTCTTTGTATTCCTTTGCGCGTTTATCTGCTTCTGAAAGCAGTGTTTTGGCCTCAAATACTTTCATGATCATATCCCTTCTTTTGGTATTGCACATCCAAAATTTTACCACGAGGAAAAGGCGAATAATTGAAAAGTCTTTGTCTTATAGGAAAATGATTCATTTGATCTGTGTCTTTGTTCCTGTTTTGTAAAACGGAAAAGTCCCGACTCATTTCACAGCGGGACTTTATATAATCCATATTTTGTTTTTTTTATCCCATGAAAGCGCGCCTTTGCGGATCAGACTTTTTGTAGTCTCACGGATCTCCTGTTCGCTTTTCCCAGTCTTTCTTTTGAGTTCTTGTAAAGTCGGGTTCTTTCTATATAAATGCATGTTCACAATGATCCGATATAACTTTCGTTCAAAGTCGGTCATGGTAAAAACCTACTTGATGATTTTCTCATTAATTTGTTAGTGGCTTTACCTGAAGAATGCCGGGTAATGCTTTTTCTGAGCGATCCTTTACTTGTTGCTTGCACATTGCCTAAGATGCGTGCTAAAGTAAGTGAAAATCCATGGGCGTTGTTAAGAATCAAATGAGTCACTCCCTTATCAAGTACACACATCAATTATACTAGAAGAGAAATGCCCACATTGCCCACAGTTTGCCCATACTTTTTTATAAAACAGTGTAAACCAGAGCAAATTGACATATACGGAAACCTTACATAAAGCCTGACATAGTAGGATTTCGTTATAAATGGGTTGTACTCAATACTCTAGAGGAACAATTGATCTGATGGTCACGAAAATACAGACCATCCTTGAACAAAACGCGATTTTGTAATACCATAGCATAGACATAAATAACTCTGACCATATTATGTATAGGCAGGAAGGGGATGTGCGAATTCCCTTCTTTCCCTGTTTATAAACGCGAAATATTTGCAGAACGACAAGATTCAGTTTAAGATAAACAGTACCTATATGGGAGAGAAGAACGAGGACTGCCCTGTGTTCTCATTCTTGTATTTTTTAGTTTATGCTCTCATACATAATCGAAGATGTTGAGGGACAACCAGAAGGAGTGAAGGGACATGGCACAAGAGAAAGTTTTTCCTATGACTGAAGAAGGAAAACAAAAACTTGAACAAGAATTGGAATATTTGAAAACGGTTAAACGAAAAGAAGTAGTAGAGCGCATCAAAATTGCGAGAAGTTTCGGAGACCTTTCCGAGAACTCTGAATACGATTCAGCAAAAGAAGAGCAGGCATTCGTAGAGGGCCGTGTAACGACTCTGGAAAATATGATCCGCAACGCGAAAATCATTGAAGATGACGGCGGCTCTAACGATGTCGGTTTGGGTAAAACGGTCACTTTCGTCGAATTGCCTGACGGTGAAGAAGAATCATATACAATCGTTGGAAGCGCTGAAGCTGATCCGTTTGAAGGGAAAATCTCAAACGACTCACCGATCGCAAAAAGCCTGCTGGGCAAAAAAGTCGATGATGAAGTCACAGTTCAAACACCGGGCGGAGAAATGCTCGTGAAAATTGTGAAAATTTCATAATATCCGTTTAGCGGATAAACACCTCGTCCACAATGTGGGTGAGGTGTTTTTTTATGAAGATATCGAAACGAATGAAGCTGGCAGTCATCGCTTTTTTGATCGTATTTTTTTTGCTGTTGCTGCGGCTGGCGGAAATCCAGCTGTTTTTCACCGAATCATTTTCTAAAAAGAAAATCAATTTGATCCAGGAAAGTGTGAAACAGCGGACGGAGGAAGTGCTCATTTCTGACGGAAGAGGTTCCTTTTTAGATCGAAACGGGCAGGCGCTGACCGGCAAAAGCGAGCCTGCAGTTGTTTTGTTCCCTTTTCTGCTGACGCAGGATTGGCCGATCAAAAAAGTTGCGGACATCATCGGCATGTCTGAAGATGAATTGCACCAGACACTCACAAAAGCGAAAAAACCGGTCATTTTGCATCAAAGGAAAATCAAAACACTTTCGAAACAATCCATTACAAAAATCAATTCTTTGAAATATCCCGGCATTTACGGCGTATATATGGAGAATGAAGACAAGCCAAGCCTTGCTTCACATACGATAGGAAACACAAATCAAGATCCGGCGCTTCTCCGGAAGAAATATCCGGACCAGAAGAACCTCCCGATTACAACGAAAATCGGAACAACCGGTTTAGAACGGACATTTGATGAGTTTTTGCTTCCAGAACAAGATACAAAACTTTTATATCATGTGGACGGAAGAGGAAATCCTTTGTTTGGCATGGACGTCAAATATACTGCTGAAGCCAATACGTTTTATCCGCTTCAGGTCAAAACAACGATCGATCAAAGCATTCAAAAAGTGATGGAGGAGGTATTGGATGAACAGGGGCTGAAAAAAGGAGGAGCTGTGCTGCTGGACATCGAAAATAGCAGTGTTCTGGGAATAGTAAGCAAACCGAATGCGGATGTGTCCCGGCAAAACACGCTTCAAAATTACATGCTGACGCCAATCTATCCCGGTTCTGTTTTTAAAACAGTCATTGCCGCAGCTGCAATCGAAAATGATACGGTGAAGCCGAGTCAAACCTTTAATTGCAATTTAAACCTGTATGGGGAACCGGGTGACGATAAAGGAACCTTGTCTTTTGATGAAAGTTTTGCCCAGAGCTGCAATTACACATTTACGAGTCTTGCAGAACAATTAATGAAAAAAGACAGCTCGGTTATTGAAGATATGGCAGAAAAGCTGGCTCTCACAGATCGGGCAGGCTGGGAAGGAAAACTGTATCACGAATCAAATTTCCGTCAGTTGTATAATGAAAAAAGCGGCGTGGTTTGGGGGGATGAAAAAGACAAATTAGTCAAAAAAGCCATTGCGCAAACAGCGATCGGGCAGAAAAATGTGAAGGTAACGCCGCTCGAGGTAGCCAATATGATGGCGGCCATCGCCCGCGGCGGAGAAAAGCGGCAGGTGAAAATCGCTGAACAAATTGAATATAAAAACGGCACAACGCTCGCCAAGTTTAAAGATCAGAAGCTCAGCGGAGAAACGATAGACAAATATACGGCACAACAGCTTCAAAAAATGCTGCGGCGGGTGGTGGAATCTCCTTCCGGAACGGGCAGAAGGTTTCAGGATCTTCCGTATACTGTAGCAGGGAAGTCAGGCACAGCCCAGACAGGCAAGCTTTCAAAAGAGCAAAAAGCACTCTATGAAAAATGGTTTGCCGGATATTTTCCGGCGGATAAGCCGAAATACGCTCTTGTCGTTTTACACATGGATACGCCGGGGGATAAGGCTCTGACAAATTCCGTGTTTTATGATATTGTTAAAAAAGTACACGAAATAGAAATCAATCAGAAATAGAACAACTTCTCAGCACATGGTAAAATATATGCTGAGCCAAGAGGGATAAAGGAGTGCAGAATTATTGAGCAATAATCAATCTCGTTATGAAAACCGTGATAAGCGCAGGAAAACTAATTTAGTGCTTAACATTTTAATTGCAATCGTATCCATACTAATCGTCGTGGTAGCAGCTAATCTCTTCATTAACAGTCCTTCTAGCAAAGATGTCAGCAAGGATTCTGAAACGGCGCAAAAACAAGAATCTCCGGCTTCAGGAAAGACGGAAAAGAAATCGGATGAGGATATAAAAGACAGCAAGAAAGATACATCTGACAGCGAAAAGGATGCTGAGAAGTCTTCTGATTCAGACTCAGATTCGAAAAAAGATGATTCTTCTAAAGGTGATGACTCTGATTCCGATTCAGACTCAAGCTCAGATTCAGGTGACCCGCTTAAAGACGCAAAAGTAACAGAAGGCGGCTCATCAAGCGATGTAGAAAAAACGTATGTAAATTCTGATTGGAAAGCAGTCGGAACTGAGCAGACGGGCGAACATGCCGCCACTTATGACTCAAGCTCACAAGACTGGGCTGAGATGCTGAAAGCTATTTCATATGCAACCGGTGTTTCAAAAGATAACATGACGGTGCTCTGGCTCGGGAATAACGGCAGCCCTCAGGATGCCAAAGGCAAGGTTTTAGACAAGACGACCGGAGATAAATATCAAGTCACGATTACATGGGTTGATGACAAAGGCTGGAAGCCGACAAAAGTAGAAAAACTAAAATAAACAAAGCAGCCGGTCTAGAGCCGGCTGCTCAGATTGTTGACAAAAAGCTAAAATGGTGTTCATTTTAGCTTTTTGTCATTTTTTCAGCGTGATTGAAAACCCTTGAAGTCTAGGAAGGACGAGCATCGAAGCAGACTTCCGCAGGATGCGGTGACAGCGGCGTTTGAGCAGGACGCTCAGCTTTTAGCCGCTGATCTTTTCTCAAGTGAGCATCGACGCGCAGGCCTGACAACGAATGCGAGGGTTTGTCGACACGGTGAACAGCCGGTTTAGAGCCGGCTGCGTTTGTTTTAGGCTTCAGCTGCGAAATGAACAACCGCGCTGTACAATATTCTACCGTCTGCCACAGCGGTCTGGTGTGAAACAGACTTCACCCGGAGCATGATGGCTTTATTGTTTTCAATTTGTGTATTGATTTTCTTTTCAAGCTCCTGCAATGAAGCCGCTTCGAAAAATTCCACTTTGTCTTTTATCAAATCTAATTGAAAATTCATCTCTCGGCCCTCCTACTTTCACAAGTCATATGAAGTATAAGCTTTTTTGCCGTAAACGCGCAATATCGTTGGCATAAAATACACAAAGTGTTTTAGTACCTCCTTTTCAGAAGATGTGGTATGATAGGAACTGTTCCATCATTAATTCATAGTATGCTTATAGGAATTATAAAATATGGAGTGTGACAAATATGGGACGTGAATTTATCCCTCTTTTTGAAGATTGGGCAGCAACTTATGATCAAACAGTACAAGGTTTTGATATTCAGTATAAAGAAGCATTCAGAGGCTACGATGATATCCTTGATGCCATCGTCAGCAGGTCTGGAACACATGTGTTAGAATTTGGCCCGGGGACAGGGAATTTGACAGCCAAGCTGCTGGATGCGGGCAAATCTGTATTTGGAATCGAACCGTCTCCCGCCATGCGAAAATTGGCTTCTGACAAGCTTTCAGGCAGGGCGGAATTCGTTGACGGAGACTTCCTGACATTTCCCGAGCCGCCATTTCATGCTGACACAATTGTCAGTTCATATGCTTTTCATCATTTGACCGATGAAGAAAAGCGGGCTGCAATAAAGCAATATGGCAAATACCTTCACTTGCATGATAAAATAGTGTTTGCCGATACCGTCTTTAAAGATGCGCAAGCGTATCAACAGGCTATCGATAAAGCCCGTTCTCAAGGCTTCTATCAGCTTGCAAATGATTTAGAGACAGAGCATTATCCCACATTGGATGCGCTGAAAGAGATGTTTACAGCTGAAGGTTTTGCAGTCCAATTCACTCAGCAAAACGACTTCGTGTGGATAATGGAGGCGATCAAACGGTAAAGTGAAGGGAATGTGAATAGATGAAACTAGCAGTCATCGGAGCAATGGAAGAGGAAGTTACCATCCTAAGAAGCAAACTTGAAAATGCAAAAACAGAAACAATCGCACACTGTGAATTTACAACAGGTGAATATGAAGGAACCGAAGTGATTCTTTTAAAATCTGGAATTGGAAAAGTAAATGCTGCCATCAGCACAACGCTTTTGCTTGACCGATATAAGCCCAATTATGTGATTAACACAGGCTCAGCGGGCGGATTTCATCATACACTGAATGTAGGAGATGTCGTCATTTCAACTGACGTTCGCCATCATGATGTAGATGTAACGGCCTTTGA
Organism: Bacillus sp. 0209A; assembly: GCF_036765095.1. Classification (NCBI taxonomy): domain Bacteria; kingdom Bacillati; phylum Bacillota; class Bacilli; order Caryophanales; family Bacillaceae; genus Bacillus; species Bacillus sp. 0209A. The sequence continues at coordinate 584,812 of NZ_JBAIZV010000003.1, read as the reverse complement.
CTATGAATACGGCCAGGTTCCGGGTCTTCCGGCTGCTTATGCAGCAGACGAAAAGCTGATCAGCATCACTGAAGAAGCGATTTCTGAACTTGACGGCATTCAGGTTGCAAAAGGAACGATCGCAACAGGTGATTCTTTTATGAACGATCCGAAGCGGGTTGAAGAAGTGCGTGCGAGATTTTCTGAGCTGTATGCGGTTGAAATGGAGGCTGCGGCAGTGGCTCAGGTGTGTCATCAATTTAAAACGCCGTTTGTCGTCATCAGAGCTTTATCTGATATCGCTGGAAAAGAATCACATGTATCATTTGACCAATTTTTAGAGCAGGCCGCTGTCAATTCCACAGAGCTTGTGTTAAAAGTGATCAAACGAATTCATTAAACGGGGGAGAGTTCTCCTCCGTTTTCCCTAAAAACAACCTCTATCAAGGAGGAGGACATATATGACTGTTATTACGGACATTACCGAGCTGATTGGGAATACACCGCTTCTCCGCCTGAAGAACTTTGATGTTCCAGACGGGGTCGCAGTGTATGCCAAGCTTGAAATGATGAATCCCGGCGGAAGCATCAAAGACAGACTGGGAGATATGCTGATCCGTGACGCTTTGGATTCGGGCAAAGTAAAGCCCGGCGGAGTGATTATAGAAGCTACGGCAGGAAATACAGGAATCGGCCTTGCGCTGAGTGCCAGAAAATATGGATTACAAGCAATTTTCTGTGTCCCTGAACATTTCAGCACAGAGAAACAGCAAATTATGCAAGCGCTTGGCGCATCGATCATCCATACACCGCGTCAAGACGGAATGCAGGGAGCCATTCAAAAAGCCATTCAGCTGGAGACTGAAATTGAAAATTCTTATTGCGTTTTGCAATTTAAAAACCAAGTAAATCCATCGACTTACTATAAAACGCTTGGGCCTGAAATTTGGGAAGCGCTTGACGGCAATATTCATACGTTTGTCGCAGGGGCAGGATCAGGAGGCACATTCGCAGGAACAGCTTTCTTCTTAAAAGAAAAAAACCCAGCAGTTAAAACAGTGATTGTCGAACCGGAGGGCTCCATTTTAAACGGAGGAGAGCCTCACGCTCATAAAACAGAAGGCATCGGCATGGAGTTTATCCCCGATTATATGAATAAAAGCCATTTTGATGAGATCTACACCGTAACAGATGAGAATGCGTTTAGACTTGTAAAAGAAGCGGCGGAAAAAGAAGGACTGCTGATCGGTAGCTCTTCAGGTGCAGCGCTTTATGCAGCATTGGAGGAAGCGAAAAAAGCATCCGCAGGAACAAACATTGTCACGGTATTCCCTGACAGCAGTGATCGATATATCAGCAAACAAATTTACGAAGGAGGCATCTGATATGAAGAAAAAAACTTTGATGATACACGGCGGAATCACAGGTGATGAGAAAACAGGCGCAGTGTCCGTGCCTATTTATCAAGTGAGTACGTACAAGCAGCCAAAAGCAGGGCAGCATACCGGCTATGAGTATTCAAGAACGGCCAATCCGACAAGGGCCGCTCTCGAAGCGCTTGTGACAGAGCTGGAAGGCGGGGAAGCAGGCTATGCGTTCAGTTCAGGAATGGCTGCCATTACAGCGGTTATGATGCTGTTTAACAGCGGAGATCATGTTGTTTTAACTGATGATGTGTACGGCGGAACATACCGCGTGATGACAAAGGTGCTCAATCGTCTTGGCATTGAATCAACATTTGTCGATACAAGCAGCGGAGAAGAAGTTGAAAAAGCGATTCGTCCTAACACAAAAGCCATTTATATTGAGACACCGACAAACCCGCTGCTCAAAATCACCGACTTGTCGCTCATGGCTGATATCGCAAAAAAAGCCGGTGTACTTCTTATCGTAGACAATACCTTTAACACCCCTTATTTTCAGCAGCCGCTTACTTTAGGGGCTGATATCGTGCTTCACAGTGCGACAAAATATCTTGGCGGACACAGTGACGTCGTCGGCGGTTTAGTTGTGACCGCATCGAAAGAGCTTGGGGAAGAGCTGCATTTTGTGCAAAACTCCACAGGCGGCGTTCTTGGCCCTCAAGATTCCTGGCTGTTAATGAGAGGAATCAAAACATTGGGTCTCAGAATGGAAGCGATCGATCAAAATGCGCGGAAAATCGCGAGTTTTCTTGAGAATCACCCTGCTGTCCAAACGTTATATTATCCTGGTTCTTCAAATCATCCCGGACATGAGCTTGCAAAAACGCAAGGGTCTGGCTTCGGCGGCATGATCTCTTTTGATATCGGCAGTGAAGAGAAGGTTGATGCATTTTTAGGAAATCTGAAATTGTTTACCATTGCTGAAAGCCTCGGCGCGGTAGAAAGCTTAATTTCTGTTCCGGCAAGAATGACACATGCCTCTATTCCGAGAGAACGCCGGCTTGAACTCGGTATTACGGATGGCTTAATCAGAATTTCTGTAGGAATTGAAGATGCAGAAGATTTGCTGGAAGATATTGAGCAAGCGCTTAAAAATATATAACAAATGGATACAATTACTTTCTCTGTAAGCCGCCAGATTATATTATAATAGTCGTATACTACGAATCTGGCAGGTGATTCATTTGAATAAAAATAGAATGAAATCTTTAAAAGAAGATTACAAGCATTTTGCTTTTACGTTGCTTGCAGTCAGCACTTTTTTATATATAGGCGCAGTTCTCCCCGATCAAGGCTTAACCTTAGGCCAAAAATCGATGATGCTTTTAGCGGATTGCGTATTTTTAGCCGGTGCCTTCTTTTGCGTAGATCGTTCATTAATTTACAAGAAGCGTTTGGAAGAAGCCGACGAATAAAAAAACAGCCATCAATCAGCGATGGCTGTTTTTTGTTATTTTTCTTGCAGTTCTTTTCCCATGCCTTTTAAAAACTGAAGGCCGAAGCCGACGGCTCTGTTGATATCAGGATCATTCATTGCTTTTAAAAGGTCGAAAATCCCGACTTTCTTGTCTTCTTTTAAAAAGCTTTGCGCCTGTTCAGTTCCAGCCATTACGCTTTCTAAAAGTTTTCCTGTAAACTCAGGATCTGCTTTTGTCAATGCGCCTCCAGCGGCCATCATCGTGTTGATGAGGTTGGTGACAGGCTCACGCGAGACTTGGCCAAGCGCAATCTTGGCGATGTCTTCCTTCGCCCTCAGCATACTTGCTGCCGCATCAAAGATTCCAAGTTCATTCAGTTCACTCATTAACGTCATCGTTTTCGAGACAGCATCTTCATTTTCCGCCAGCAGCCCTTTCAGCTCCTCAATTTTTTCAAGCTTGATTTGCTCCGGTGTTTTTGTTTCTTTTTTGATCGTTGTAATCGGAGTAGCCATTTTGTTTCCCCCTTTCGTTTAATCAGTTAGATGAACATAGCCCGGACGATTCCATTTTCTTTCTGCCTCGACGCCGTTTTGCGGGTTCCGTTTCTTGTTACGCGGATTTGTTTTAGGAAGCGGTGTGCTTTCGCAGCCTCCCAGCACTTCCATGCGTACCTTCGTCTGTTTATAAGCAGGCGTGTTCGTGCGTTTATCAGCCGCAGGCCCTGTCAAGAAGTTAATCGCTGACTCCTTGTCGGTTGAGTTCATCGGCAGATAGAGTTCATTTTTCCGTACCCGGTCTGTGATCAGCGCGTTTAATTTGACTGCTCCGAACGGAGAAACGAGCCGGACAAGCGAACCGTCACAAACACCTCGCTCCTGTGCAAGCTCAGGCGAGATTTCAACGAATACATTCGGCACTTTTGCTTGGATGCCTTTTGATTTATTTGTCATGTTTCCTTCATGGAAATGCTCCAGCATCCGGCCATTATTGATATGAAGGTCATATTCTTCCGGAAATGCCGCTGGCTCAGTCCAATCAGAAAGTGCAAAGCGGGCTTTTTTGTCAGGGAAATTAAATCCGTCTTCATACAGAAGCGGTGTGCTTTCACCTGTAAAGCTGCCCCATAGGAAGCTGTTCCAGTCTTCAAGCACCTCATAGCTTGCTTTCCCAAACAGAGGAGAAAGGCTCGCCATTTCTGAGAAAATGTCACTTGGATGGCTGTAATTCCAGTTTGCTCCTAAGCGGTTTGCCACCTCTTGAATAATCCACCAGTCCGGTTTTGCGTCACCAAGTGTCGGAAGCGCCTGATACAATCGCTGCACGCGGCGTTCTGTATTGGTAAATGTCCCGTCTTTTTCAAGTGAAGGAGTGGCAGGCAAGACGACATCGGCATATTGCGCTGTTCTTGACAGGAAGATGTCCTGAACCACGAAGAAATCAAGGCTTGATAAAATATCATGCACATGGTTCGCGTTTGAATCGACAAGCGCCATATCTTCACCGACAAGATACATCGCCTTCATTTTTCCTTCTTCAATGGAATGAAGCATTTGAATATTATCTAAACCAGGTTTTCCTTCAATTTCGACACCGTAAGCTTCTTCAAATTTAGCGCGGGCTTTGTCATCAGTAATATGCTGATACCCCGGCAGCCAGCCAGGCAGTGTTCCCATATCGCAAGCGCCTTGTACGTTATTGTGTCCGCGCAGAGGATACGCGCCGGCACCAGGACGGCGATAGTTGCCCGTAGCGAGAAGCAGGTTTGAAATCGCTGCTGATGTATCAGAACCGCCTGTATTTTGTGTGACACCCATTCCCCAAAGGACACAAGTGCCATCAGCGTCACGAATCATTTCCGCCATTTCAATCATGTTTTCTTTTGAAAGGCCTGTAATGCGTTCCGCGTAATCAAGTGTATAGGTTTGAAGTGTTTCTTTATAATCTTCAAAGTAATTCACGTTATCATTAATAAACGCCTGATCGTGCCATCCTTGATCGATCATATATTTTGTTACAGCCATCAGCCAAACTTGGTCTGTACCTTGTTTAGGGCTGATGAACAGGTCAGACCGCTCCGCCATCTCATTTTTACGCAGGTCGGCAACGATCAGTTTTTGACCGTGGAGCTTATGCGCCCGTTTGACACGTGTTGCAAGCACCGGATGCCCTTCCGCCGGATTGGCGCCGACAATGATGACAAGACCGGCTTTGGCAATATCTTTAATCGTGCCGGCGTCACCGCCCATCCCGACAGTGCGGAACAATCCGTCTGTAGCAGGAGACTGGCAGTAGCGTGAGCAGTTATCGACGTTGTTTGTTTCAAATACCTGACGCGCTAATTTTTGAATAACATAGTTTTCTTCATTCGTAATCTTAGAAGAAGAAATAAATCCGACAGAACCTTTGCCGAACTGCTCCTTAATTGATCCTAATCTGCTTGCGACAAGATCGAGGGCTTCTTCCCAAGAAGATTCAACAAAAGCCCCGTTTTTACGGATTAAAGGCTTTGTGATCCGCTCTTCAGAATTGACGAAGTCCCAGCCGAATTTTCCTTTGACACATGTAGAAATCGCATTAACCGGAGCATCGGAAACAGGCTGGATCTTTAAAATATCCCGTCCTTTTGTCCATACTTCAAAAGAACATCCCACACCGCAGAACGTACATACCGTTTTTGTTTTTTTCGTTCTCGTGTCACGCATAGCCGCTTCGACTTCAGAAATGGCAAAAATGCTGCCGTAATCGGGTTCAACGTTTTTTACGAGATCAATCATCGGTTCCATGACATCCTCTTTGATGCCTGTCATAAAGCCAGCCTGCCCGAGCATTGATTTTTCCATCAGCGCATTACATGGGCATACGGTGACACACTGGCCGCAGCTGACACAAGAAGATTCATTGATCGAAACTCCCTCATCCCAAATCACGCGAGGACGTTCGCGTTCCCAGTCGATTGAGAGGGTTTCATTTACCTGAAGGTTTTGACATACCTCAACGCATTGGCCGCAGGCGATACATTGGTTTGGATCATAGCGGTAAAACGGATGAGACATATCAATCGCGCAAGACGGATCTTCTTTTGGCGTGTATGGATATTTTTGATGCTCGATCCCCATCATTTCCGCTGTGTTATGCAGCGTACAGTTCCCATTGTTGTTATCGCAAACCGTACAATACAGCAAATGATTTTCAAGAAGGCGGTCCATCGCTTCGGTTTGCGCCTCTTTCACCCGATTTCCCGAAAGGTCAATTGACATTCCATTTTCCACGACAGTAGAACATGAACGAACCAGCTTGCCGTTTGCCTCTACAATGCAAGTATCACAAGTTTGAAGCGGGTCAACCTCTGGAACGTGGCAAATCTGTGGGTACTCAATCCCGTTTTCATTTAAAATATCTAAAATTGTGGCCCCTGCTCGTGCTTGAATTTCGTTTCCGTCTACACGGACACTGATCGACGTAACGTCCATCATATTCATATATCCCTCCATCTTTCTTTCAAGAAGTCAAAAAAAGCCATGTATAGATACACCTGTCCTTAACGCTAAGAAGGTGTAAACACACATGGCGGAATAGTTCACTAGCAAGTCTTACTAACAGACCAATCCTTGATTTTTATAAAACGATAGACTTATAACAAAATCCTATTACAAATCCATCAACACTGCTTTTATTATAAAGTGATATTTATTATAATACAATATAGCAGGAAAATTTTAACCAAGTGAAATGTCCTGAGGGGAACCGGGAAAAGCCTTACGAGGCCATATCGGAAGGGGTAATCAGCATGTCTAAAAAAATTCATGAGTTCAATGATATCATTCGAAAACTTCGTAAAGAATTATTCGGCAAAGGGCCTGAACGAATTCATACTGTATTTGTAGAAAACATGGCAGTCTCAACACTATACGGAAATCTGAGTGCAAGCGAGCAGTTTATCGCCCGCACACCTGAAGGAAGAGAAATGGTACATGCGGCCCGGACAAGCCTGATTCAAGACCTTTATTCCAAACAAACGCCGGAGGGAATGGAAGAGCTGATTGGGGCTAAGCTAGTCCATTTGTTTTCTGATATAAAAATTGAGGAAAATATCGCTGTATCTGTGTTTGTCTTTGACCAAAAAATAGATGATCAAAAAGAAGCCCTGCAAAGCTAGCACATTTGTCATTGACACAAATTTGTCACATTTGATATGATGTGGCTACAGTTATAGAAGGCAAAAGCAATGGAATGTATGCACGAACTGTATATATTCTCTTTCAATATCTTAAATTCTGCTTGATATTGTTGTATGGGTATGCATACAAGTTAGGCAGCATTCAAACGCCTGGTTGACACAGGTCATTTGAGTGCTGCCTTTTTTTATTGCCTTTCTGCCATAACTGTGAGAAAAGAAGAAATAATGGAGGGTTTTAGTATGGCTTTTCGAAAACCGGATGAAATAGCGGATGCAGCAATTGAAGCAGGGATGAAAAAAGTAAAGCTTCCGCTGCCGTCTCTGCTTGTATTGGGGTTTTTAGGCGGCGCATTTATCGCGCTCGGGTACTTGCTTGATATCAGGGTAATCGGCGACCTGCCGAAAGAATGGGGAAGCCTTTCCAGCCTTATCGGGGCTGCTGTATTTCCTGTTGGTCTGATCCTTGTGGTGCTCGCTGGCGCTGAATTGATCACAGGAAATATGATGTCCGTTGCGATGGCCTTATTTTCGAGAAAAATATCAGTAAAAGAATTGGCGGTTAACTGGGGAATCGTCACGATTATGAACCTAATCGGCGCATTGTTTGTTGCCTACTTTTTCGGGCATTTGGTTGGGTTGACTGAAACAGGTCCTTATTTAGAAAAAACGATCGCCGTTGCGCAAGGAAAGCTTGATATGAGCTTCGGCAAGGTTCTCATTTCCGGCATCGGCTGTAACTGGCTTGTATGTCTTGCGGTGTGGCTTTCTTTCGGCGCCCAAGACGGAGCAGGGAAAATCCTTGGCATCTGGTTCCCCATTATGGCTTTTGTTGCAATCGGATTTCAGCACGTTGTCGCCAACATGTTTGTGATTCCCGCTGCCATTTTTGCTGGCTCGTTCACGTGGGGGCAGTTTATCGGAAACATCATTCCGGCTTTTATCGGCAATGTCATCGGCGGAGCGGTGTTTGTCGGTCTCATTTATTTTATTGGATATCATAAGAAAGACTGCTCCAGAAAAGAAATGAAGCAGGTATCATGAATAAAGGGCAAATCCACTCGAGGAAACGTACAAATTCAGTCCATTTTTAGAAAAAGATGTTTACAAAATGGAATTTGGTGGATATACTTACAAAGGAAGAAAAAAGCAAAGGAGGCTGAACAAAATGACAATGAGACAACGACGTCAACCTGTACGTGATACACAAGAAAAAATTCATGGTTCATTCAGCCTGTGGAAGAGTTCGTGTCCTTCCTTAACCGATGCTTATCGCACGCATTAAATTCGGAATAGACGGACATACGCAACTCCCCGCAGGCAGTAGAGGCATTGGTTTGGTGTCTTCTTTTGTCTGCGGTTTTTATTTGCCCGCGGCAGAAGAAATGATGCCGCGGGTTATTTCGCTTGAAGCGGACTTTGAAAGGGGGTGAGCGATATGACGATTAACCTATTCTTTTTAACGTTAACGATTAACAAACGGTTTAAAAACCCGGAAGAATTCGAACGAGAACAGCAGATTGAGCAGATTTATGATGAAATGAAAGAGTCTCAGTTAAAGCATCTTTATTTAACAAACTGGCGCTAAAAAGCAATGAAAAACTGAAGGGGGAGATGACATATGCTTAGAATGGAATTATTGATGCATTATACGATGGAGAAGGACCAAGTTTAGCGAAACAGCTGTCAAGAAAATGTCTGCCTGCATATGATAAATCAACGTTACGGTAAGGCAGGTGATGGCATGATGAACGATTATCAGAAAAGGCTGCCGTCGATTGGCCATGGTTATGCGTCCATGCCGCATTCCTTCAAACATGGTTATGGAAATCCATTCCGCCAGCAGAGGCTGATGGCCATGCAGCAGCAAAGGTTGTATGTATTCCCTTATCATTGGCGCTAGAAAGAGGGCAGAAAACATTTGTTTTCTGCTTTTTTTGCGGGAAAAAATGAAAAAGTTCAGTTCTATTGAAACATTTTTAAACACATTGCCGTCTAGTTGATATCTTCATTCCCATTTGGAAATGAAGATGAGGTTTATTTTTCGAATATAATAAATAAACGTAGGAAACCAAAAGCAGGTGTTTAAAATGCTAGAAAATAGACTCTATAAACAATTGAATCTTTTTAAATTATTTTCTCGGAAATATAAGCAAACCAAAACAATTGAGCATATGATGATTGACTCTATAGACATACAAGAAAATGACAGAATTTTAGAAATTGGAATCGGAAATGCCACTGTTTTTAAGAACATAACCGAGAAACTAGAAAAGGGAAGCTTAAAAAGCATTGACCCTTCAAAGCGAAAGGTAAGGCAAATATCACTCGCAAATCGAAAGAACATGGGGAAAGGGGAGATTTTTCATGGCTATCCCGAGAACATTCCCTTTGATGACCGTACCTTTAATAAAGTGTTTTCCTTACATACGGTTCAGAGCTGCACTGATATTAGGCTTGCATTAAGGGAAATTTACCGTGTGCTTCAAATTGACGGCCAATTTTACATCAATATTGATACAAATACCGGTGAGAAAGAGAACATGTATATTCAACTGCTGGAAGATCAGCATTTCAGGGATCTTTCTATCATCAGGCGTGATTCCTGTCTTTGCATTGTGGCTGTTAAATAAAATCATTTCTCGGGAAATATATCCAGAGCCTTTATTTTGGGGATTGGGTATATTTTCTTAATTTTTTATTTTTTGCATATACTTTATATTAAAAAAAGTTTTTTTCATATAAACTGATATCATAAGAAAGGGTAAAGAGGTGATATCAGACAGGTCAGATATTCATTATGAACAAAAGGAATGAATATTCATTCCGCAACGATCGGAGGTACTAACATTCCATGTTATCCGCATCCAGCAGTAAATACGACATGATTATGAAAGCGTCGGTTTCACTATTTACAGAGAGGGGATTTGACGCTACCACTATCCCAATGATAGCTGAACGAGCCCATGTGGGTACAGGAACGATCTACCGCTATTTTGACAGCAAAGAAACACTCGTCAACGTATTGTTTCAAGAAAGCATTCAGCGCTTTATGGAAAAGCTGAAACAAGACTTTTCGGAATTGAGTGTCAGAGAAGGCTTTCACCATGTATTTTGCTGTCTCATTCAATTTACAAAAGAGAGCGACTATGCGCTTTTCTTTCTTGAAACGAAGAAAGACGCTCATTACTTAAATGCCACAAGCAGAAAAATGATAGAAAATCTGACTCAAATGCTTGATGACTATTTTAATAAGGGAAAAGCGGAAGGTGTAATTCGCAGCCTGCCCTCAAACGTGTTAATTGCGATTGTGTTAGGGGCGTTTCTCAAGATATATCAGCTTGTCCAAACGGGTGATATAGAGATGGACATGGATTTAAGGACTGAATTGGAACAATGCTGCTGGGACGCCATTAAGCTTCATTCATTTACTTCACAAAAATAATAGGAAAGGAAGATGTTGATGAAACAGGCAAGCGCAATACCTCAGCCCAAAACATACGGACCTTTAAAAAACCTTCCGCATCTGGAAAAAGAGCAGCTTTCTCAGTCATTATGGAAGATAGCAGATGAATTGGGGCCGATTTTCCGTTTCGATTTTCCGGGGGTATCCAGTGTTTTTGTATCCGGCCACAGTCTTGTGGCTGAAGTGTGTGATGAAAGCCGTTTTGATAAAAATCTTGGCAAAGGCTTGCTAAAGGTGCGCGAGTTTGGCGGAGACGGGTTATTTACAAGCTGGACGCATGAGCCGAATTGGCAAAAAGCCCACCGCATTCTGCTGCCGAGTTTCAGTCAAAAAGCGATGAAAAGCTATCATTCTATGATGCTGGATATCGCAACCCAGCTGATTCAAAAATGGAGTCGGCTTAATCCTAATGAAGAAATTGATGTAGCGGACGACATGACCCGTCTGACGCTTGATACGATTGGGTTATGCGGGTTTAACTACCGTTTCAACAGCTTTTACCGTGATTCACAGCATCCGTTTATCACCAGTATGCTCCGTGCCTTAAAAGAGGCGATGAATCAATCGAAAAGACTGGGTCTGCAAGATAAGGTGATGGTGAAAACAAAGCTGCAGTTCCAAAAAGATATAGAAGTCATGAACGCTCTTGTCGATAGAATGATAGCGGAGCGAAAAGCGAACCCGGATGAAAACATTAAGGACCTTTTATCACTCATGCTTTATGCCAAAGATCCTGTAACAGGTGAAACGCTGGATGATGAAAACATTAGATACCAGATCATAACGTTTTTGATTGCAGGACATGAAACCACAAGCGGTTTGCTTTCCTTTGCGATCTACTGTCTGCTTACACATCCGGAAAAACTGGAAAAAGCGCAAGAGGAAGCAGATCGCGTGTTAACGGATGACACGCCGGAATATAGACAAATCCAGCAGCTGAAATACATTCGGATGGTTTTAAATGAAACGCTAAGACTGTTCCCAACAGCTCCGGCCTTTTCTCTCTACGCTAAGGAAGATACTGTTTTAGGCGGGGAATATCCGATCAGTAAAGGGCAGCCTGTCACTATTTTGATTCCGAAACTGCACAGGGATCAAAACGCTTGGGGAGAGGATGCAGAAGATTTTCGTCCGGAACGGTTTGAAGACCCTTCGCGCATTCCTCACCATGCGTATAAGCCGTTTGGAAACGGACAGCGCGCTTGTATCGGCATGCAGTTTGCTCTCCAGGAAGCGACGATGGTTCTAGGTCTTGTATTAAAGCATTTTGATTTGATGAACCATACTGGATACGAACTGAAAATCAAAGAGGCATTAACGATCAAGCCGGATGAATTTAAAATTACTGTGAAACCGCGGAAAACAGCAGCAATCAACGTACAGAGAAAAGAACAGGCTGACATCAAAACAGAAACGAAGCCAAAAGAAACAAAACCTAAACACGGCACACCTTTACTTGTTCTTTACGGTTCTAATCTTGGAACAGCGGAAGGAATAGCCGGTGAACTGTCTGCTTACGGCCGCCAGCTGGGCTTTACAGCTGAAATCGCTCCGCTTGACGATTATATTGGCAAGCTTCCCGACCAAGGTGCCGTGGTCATTGTTACGGCTTCTTATAACGGGGCGCCGCCTGATAATGCTGCCGGCTTTTTGGAGTGGCTGGAGGAGCTTGAGGAGGGCCGATTGAAAGGTGTTTCCTATGCGGTATTCGGCTGCGGAAACCGGAGCTGGGCCAGCACGTATCAGCGAATTCCCCGACTCATAGATGACATGATGAAAGCAAAGGGGGCAACGCGTTTAATAGCGATTGGGGAAGGCGATGCCGCCGATGATTTTGAAAGCCATCGCGAGTCTTGGGAAAACCGTTTCTGGAAGGAAACGATGGACGCATTTGATATAAACGAAATATCTCAGAAAGAAGACAGGCCTTCATTATCCATTACTTTTCTCAGTGAAGCGACAGAAACGCCGCTTGCTAAGGCATATGGCGCGTTTGAAGGGATTGTGTTAGAGAACCGGGAGCTCCAGACAGCAGATAGTCCGCGTTCTACCCGCCATATTGAATTGCAAATTTCTGATGCCAAAACATATCAAGAAGGCGATCATATCGGAATTCTGCCGCAAAACAGCCGGAAACTTGTTCAGCGGGTCCTGAGCCGATTCAGTTTGCAGGCCAATCATGTCATAAAAATGAGCGGAAGCCCTCATATGGCTCATCTTCCGATGGATCGGCCGATTAAAGTGGCGGATGTATTGGCGTCCTATGTGGAGCTGCAGGACCCGGCTTCAAGACTTCAACTTCGGGAGCTGGCTTCTTATACAGTCTGTCCGCCGCATAAAAAAAAGTTGCAACAGCTCGTTTCAGAAGATGGCATTTATAAAGAGCAGGTATTGGCAAAACGTCTCACCATGCTTGATCTTTTAGAGGATTACCCTGCTTGCGAAATGCCGTTTGAGCGGTTTTTAGAACTTTTGCCATCATTAAAACCAAGATATTATTCCATTTCAAGCTCACCGAAGGTCCAAGCCAATATCGTGAGCATGACAGTAGGCGTTGTTAAAGCATCAGCTTGGAGCGGGCGTGGTGAATACCGGGGCGTTGCTTCTAATTATTTAGCAGAGCTGAATACAGGTGATGCAGCAGCCTGTTTCATCCGAACGCCTCAATCCGGATTCCAAATGCCAGATGACCCTGAAACGCCTATGATTATGGTTGGACCGGGTACAGGAATTGCACCATTCAGGGGCTTTATTCAGGCAAGATCTGTTTTGAAGAAGGAAGGAAACACGCTTGGTGAAGCTCTTTTGTATTTCGGCTGCCGGCGCCCCAATCATGACGATCTATACAGAGAAGAGCTGGATCAAGCGGAACAGGATGGTATTGTCACCATCCGCCGATGCTACTCACGCGTCGAAAACGAACCAAAGGGATATGTCCAGCACTTGCTCAAACAAGATACGCAGAAATTGATATCACTCATTGAAAAAGGGGCACACATATACGTATGCGGTGATGGATCGCAAATGGCTCCTGATGTAGAGAATACGCTGCGTCTGGCGTATGAAGCTGAAAAAGGAGCGAGCCGGGAAGAATCAGCTGAATGGCTGCAGAAGCTGCAAAACCAAAAACGATATGGTAAAGACGTTTGGACAGGAATGTAAAAAATAAAATCCCGCCATCAGATTGGCGGGATAATTTTGCATGTGAGAAAACCGGCACGATAATGAAATCTACTGAAAAGGATGTTATAGGGAGTATCGCGCCGGCCTTATTGTTCATATCGTCAAACAGGGGCAAAAGTTTAGTTCTTTTGTCTTATTTTTAAAAATAAATAGTCTGAAAGTCTTGTTTTTGGTTTACGCATTAGTTTTATGGCATTTTGCTCTCGCGTATGCCTCAAGATGAACCATCTGTTGAAGATCGATGTTTAAATTGGTTTTCCACATGTTTACGGTAATGAAAGTCATGAATCAGCCGAATCGTCGGCCTGATTAACAGCAGCAAACTCCCAATCGCAAACAGCCATATCCCTGCCGACTTGAACTGCTCATAAAAAAAGAAAATACTTCCGACAAGAAACAAGGCACCAATGATAAAATCATTTACTGTATAAAGAATCTTATATCGTTTTTTGAAAAAGAGCTCGTATCGTTTCAGTTCTTTTTTGATCTCATTTTCTTCTTTAGGTGCCATTATTCTCCCTCCATTCAACATGTTCATTCCCTAACGTGAATAGAAGAAAACATATAAGTAGAGTGAGTGACAATGGGAAATCTCTCTTTATTTTATAATTATTTTATTATTAGACATCAAATCTTATAATTGTTGTTAGATGAGTATTATCGAATAATACCTCATTTTTAAAATACCCTATAACAGTCATCATTAACCATATTTTAGAAATAACTTGAAATAATTGAAAATTTGTAATAATCTAAAATTGTTTCAGGGATATTATTAGACAACTTATTCTTGGAGCAGATTATGAAAGGAGGAGATATAAATGAATTTCAAAAGAACAAAGGAAAAAGAAACTAAGTTAGAGTCTTTTGATAACAGTGTATATGCACGAACTTCACCTAATAACATGCCTAGAATTACTGCACAAGTTCCTAACACTAAAGAGGAACAAAAAGAAATCGACAAACTTTTCAAAACAGCACTTTAAGAAACGCATTTTACATAGAAAGGAGAGGGTATCCTCTCCTTTCTATTCCTAATAATATCTATGGAAAAACAAAAGGAGGCTTACAACTTTGGATCAAAAAATTTTAGTTATTGATAACTATTATTCTCAGCCTTACAAAATAAGGGATCTAGCTTTGGAAGATCAATATTCGAGTGTTGCTAAATTTAACTATCCTGGGTACCAAAGTCACCGAGTTTTTAACTCTGAAGTGTTAAAAAGTTCTTTTGAACAAATTATTGATTCGTCAATTGAAGTAGATCCTGATCGTTTTACATTTGGAGGGTTTAGACTAATAACAGAAGAAACAGGGAAAATGCCAAAAGTTCATGCTGACTCTGTAGATTGGGCAGCTCTTATATTTTTAACTCCAAATGCTCCCGTAGACAAAGGTGTTGGTTTCTATCGGCATATTGAAACTGGACTTGAAGGTCCTCCCTCAAACAGTAAAGCAAGAAAACTTGGCTTTGAAGACGCAGCAGAGTTTGAAAGACAAGTGATTTACAGAGATCAAGCAGATTTAACTCGTTGGGAATTGGTAACATCCGTTAGTCCTGTTTTTAATCGATTAGTCTTATTTAAAGGAAGAGAGTTTTACCATGCTCCTATTGGCGGATTCGGTGATACTCCTGAGAACTGTCGTATCACACATAATTTTTTCTTTTTGGGGTCAGCAGAATGATTCCAAAAGATATTTTTGTAGTTGATGGATTTTATTCAAATCCAGAGCAAGTTCGCAGTTTTGCTTTAAGAGCGGATTATACGAATTTTGGTGATGAACAAAACTTCCCAGGTGCAGAAAGTGAAAAATCATTTTTTTCTTCAAATCATAAGGAAACATTCGAGAAATTGATAGGTAAGCCGATTATTACTAAACCAGGTGAATATGTATTCGGTAAATTTAGGTACTCGACTAAAAAGGATTTTGCTCACACAAAAGTACATCTTGATCATGGTGTTGAATGGACAGGTATCATCTATTTGACAAAAGATGAAGATTGCCGTGGAGGTTTAGGTATTTATCGTCATAAAAAAACGGGTTTAAATAAAGCGCCGGAATTGTATGAATTAGAAACTTACCATTGTACGGACATTTGCGAGTTTGACGGCAAGTACGTATTTCCAGATTCTAAAAAAGAAGATGCCTGGGAAAAGATTTATGAAATTCCTTTAAAATTTAACCGTTTAATTTTGTTTCAAGGCTCAAAATACTTTCATGGGATTACAGAACAATTCGGTAATTCTATCAATGATGCACGTTTAACTCAAAATTTTTTCTTCCAAGAAAAAATGAGGTGATCCCAAAAATGTATTTAGAAAAATCACTCGTTCATAAAATAATAGATAAAACATTAATGAAAATAAATCAACACCAAAATGGAGTTACAACTTTTTTTGATAATTTAATTCTACAACAAGGGGAAGCATTCTTGAAAGATAATAAATATGATAGTGAGATTTTAGAACGTGTTTTAGAAATAGTCACCATTACAGGGGATAGAAGGTTTGTTAATTTAAGCGATCGACTTATTAATATGCCTGTTAGCTCTTTAGACAATTTTTCTAGGGTGTGCAGTCAAGGTGTACATAATGTTTTTTGCTGGCAAGGAAAACCGTTGTTTAAGAGCGCCTATGACTTAGCTATTTACCATATGATGATAAGTGAAATTCGCCCTGCCACTATTATTGAGATTGGCTCGACAGAAGCAAGTTTATGTTGGCTTAAAGATATTACAGATTTAAATAATCTTGGGGTTAGAATAATAGGAATAGATCAAATCCAGCCTAGAACCTTACCAAAAGATGTTGAATTTAGAAGGGGTGATATCGGCAAAATAGATTATTTATTGACTGCATGTTTTATTGAAACATTGCCCAGACCCTTTTTAATAATTGAGGATGCACATGTTCATCTTAAAAGGGTGTTGCAGTATCTAGGGTTTTTAATGCTAGAAGGAGACTATTTAATGATAGAGGACAGTATATTAAAGCAAGACGAATTAAAAGAGTGGTCTTTGACACAAAAAAATATTTTAGTAGATACATTTTACACTGATTTTTATGGGATTAACGGTACTTCTGCTGTAAATTCAATTTTAGTGAAGAAGGAGGCAAACAATGCATATGCATAGCTTATTAGATGTAATTAGTAATCATGTAAGTGATCAAGTCTCTCTCTCTGAACCATTATTTCTTTTGGCTCTTTGTGATGTTGAAAAAATTAACAGAATATTTAATAAAAGAGATTTATCAGGAGAGATCATCGTGTCAAAAACTGCTAAGTCTCTGACGAAACAGTCTTCATATTTGCATTTAATTGGAGTTGCAGAAACAACCTTTGAGGATATATTGTGGGAAGATGAAGACACTGCTCATCTCAAGAACGGTAGTATTTTAACGATATTAGATGCAGTTGAAATGATACGGAAATATGGACAATATGTAGATTTAGAAGCAGCACGTTTAAAGGGAGCTCATTTAGAAGCAGCAGATTTACGCGGGGCAAATTTGAAAAATTGTGATCTTCAAGGTGCAAACTTAGCTCGAGCAAATCTTAAAGGAGCATGTCTTGAAGGAGCGAATCTTCAAGGGTGCAACTTGAACGAAGCAAACCTATTTGGAGCGGATCTTACCAATACGGATCTCCGTAGAGCAAATTTAACTTATGCTGAATTAAGAAATGTGAATATGAAAGGAACAGCGCTTAGAGGAGCTGAGCTTTGGTCTGCAACTTTATGGGGAGCTGATTTAAGCACTGCTTTTTATGAAGGGGTCGACTTGTCACGAGCAGATACAAGAGGTTCTTAGTGAAGGAGGAAAGAGACAAGTAATGATTAATAATATATCAGTGAAAGACGAACTTTATAGTGCAAATCAGCTACATATTCACACAATTGACTCACTAATAACACACGACAGGGTTTTTGTAGGAAATCAAACAGATGATTTTGCTGTAGCAAAAGTGTTACAGAATTCTCAACGAATTTTATTACTTGGAGTAGGGTATGGCGGGGCACTAAGACCTTTATTAATTGGAAACAGCAGTGTAGAAATAACAGCTGTGGATTTGAATCCTCGATCAATAAAAATTAGCTCATTAATTTTCGACGAGTATTTTCCTGCATTAAGCAGGAAAATTAATTTTATACATAAAGATGCATTAGAATATTTAAAAGAATTTAGGGACATACCATTTGATGCAATCTGCATTGATTTATACACAAAGAGTGATTATCCGGAATTTGTTTTAACTTGTGAGTTTTGGAAGTTAATCATAAACAACATCGCTCCTAAAGGCGTTGTTTTATTTAATTCTTGGGGGCTTCCTCAACAGTTAAGACCCTTGGAAGGAGGAACTATACAACAGCGGGTAGCACAATTGATATGCAAACATTTCAAAAATGTACGGGTATTACCTCACCGACGAAACATAACTTTTCTTGCTTACCAACATCAGAAGCTAGAGGAGCCTAAACAAAAATTTGGATATTCCCTTAGGAATATAGACAAAATAATCTCTCAAATATTGCCTAATAGGCTAAAATATGCATTAGAGATCAAATTGGAAAAGCTGGATGATAAGCATTTTAGCATTCCTAATAATACAACTGAAGAAATAGATCGTGAAATGTACAGCAGATGGTCACATCTCATTAACGTATGCAATCTTTCATTACACGAATGTGGACTTTCCGGTATTAACAAGATATCAGAACTTGCTTACGATTCTTTAAAAGCTCGTATTTTAACAGAATACTTACTAGTTAAAGAATCAGCTGAAAGTTCTCTCATACCTGTTTTAATCGGAGCATACGCCTTTGAAAAACCTAAAGGATTAGAATGGTACCTTCAATGGATGACCGAGGATGCTGAAAAATTAATGAAACTAAATGCAGAGTGGTTTATAAACACAGCTCTTTGGCAGCTGTTGGCTATGACGGCAAACCCTTATGCTCATTTTGATCACTGGGCAGGTGATATTCAACAGCTTGTGACGAAACTTAACCTAACTAATCCTATGTAATGAAGGTTAAAGGAGAAAGAAATGAAAATTGAACTGAACATTAAACGCAAATCAAAAACTCCTGCTTTTGATCCTTCTTTTCGCCGTCTTTTTACTGCTGTAACCTTAACAAGTATTGGAGATGGCCTCACTTTTAATGCGCTTCCTTGGGTTGCAGCTTCACTAACAAGTAATACAATATTAGCGTCATTGGTATCCTCAGCCATCTTTCTGCCTTGGTTACTGTTTAGTTTGCCTTTTGGAATCTTAATTGATCGCTATCCCCGCAATTTACTAATGGCTGTTTCGGGAACAGTCAGGGCAGTAATGATATTGCTGTTAACTGTTCTGATAATCTATGAATGGGCGACTGTACCGCTTTTGATTATCTTAACGTTTCTTTTTGGTACTGCTAAGGTAATGTTTGACTGCACAGCACAAACGATAGTGCCAATGGTTGTTAATAGTAAACAACTTGAGAAGGCGAACGGTCTTTTTGCTTCGGTTCAATTAATCGCAAGCGATCTTTTAGGGGGAGCGCTCGCAGGCATTCTAATTCTAATTGGCCTTCCCGCGCCTTTCGTTATAGATGTGATTACTTCTGTCACTTCAATTCCTTTGTTAATAAGAATGAAAGGTAACTTTCAAGCGAGAGAGGAAAGAAAAAAGGTTACTTTCAAAGCTGATTTAAAAGAAGGTATACTCTTTGTTTGGAATGATTCTTTGCTAAGACCTTTAGCATTGTTTGGATCTGGTGTCACTATGGTTTTCTCAATGATTACTGCTATGCAAGTTTTCTTCATGAAAGAGATTTTGCATTTGAGTTCTTTTGAGTTTGGTTTGCTGATTTCCTTTGCAACTGTAGGCAGTGTGATCGGGGGACGAGCAGTTTCAAATCTAAAAACAAAATTGGGGGCAAGAAAAAGTTTGCTTATCTCGATTTTGACCATGGGAATATGTTACGGTATTGCAGGCCTTAGCAGTAATTGGTATATTGTCTGTCTATCCTATATTATTGCCTCTTTTTTTATTGTGGTATGGGGTGTCTTGAATGTAACGTATAGACAGCGAATTGTTCCCCAAGAGCTGTTAGGGCGCGTGAATACAGTATTTCGCTTTTTGTCCTGGGGAGTCAGTTCCATTGGAACAATTTTAGGCGGTATTCTAGTCAGTGTGGGTGAAGTGGCTTTTAATCGTGAATGGGCTCTCCGTCTTCCTTATTTGGTGCTTTTATGTGTGTATATTATCTTTTTCTTTATTGCCATTCGCTTATTCAGTAAGGAAAGGCTTGAAGGTGTATGATTACAGAGTATAGATATTCGATCATAATGAATACGAGGAAATGTCGTTTGCTGACCAGATTCCTCTCAGAATCAATAAATAGTGCTTAAACATTTCTAAGCCTTGCAAAATAAATTAATTAACAAAAAAGACAATCATAAAAATGGGGAATATGTCTTATTGTCTGATCCCACTCACCTTATTGCGATTTAAATGAGTGAACAAATTCTCCTCAAAGCCACGCCAGACTGATCAATCGGTAAAAAAATTTTGCAATACAAGGAACTTGCCGAAAAATAGTTTTTCTCGACAAGTTCTTTGTATTGATATAAGCAATGTTTTTGGTTAAATAATGATATCAGAAACATCATTTGCTCTATTCCAAATAATGTTTTTTGAAATCAGAGTGGATTGAAAATTTGCGGCGCAGCTGGATGAGATTTTTCCCAAAGCTTTCTTCTAAAAGCCCTCTATGCTTTTTCAGGATTTCCATGAGGTACAGATCATGAATGATGACTTCAGTAATAGGCATGACTAAACCTACATGCATCGTCCATGCAGCACGGCTGTCGTTGCCAAGAGAGACGATACCTGCTACAACTTCTGAATCATCTCCGCTATAGACAAGCCACCGCCCGTCATACTCTTCTGTAATTTCACTGCTCATATCATGAAGGTAAACAGCAGCAAAATCAGATGTGATGTCTCCGTACGCAATAATGGTCACAATGACACCTTGATTTGCCGCTTGTCTTAGCTCTGATTCTATTTCTTCAAAATCCTCTTCCCATATTTCCAAGAGAATTCTTTTTTTGGCGGATAAGATACAAGCCTTCACTTTTTCAAGAATTTCATTGCGTCCGGTGATATTCCAGATATTTTCCCGGTCATTTGCGGTCTGCTCGAATTTTTCAAAGTATTTCTCAGCCTGATCAAAATGCTCTTCCGCTTTGAGCCGGCGGTTTTTAATCAGTTCTTTAGCGGGGACAGGCACATACTGAGGTGTATTTCCATGACTTACAAAAACATCTCCTCTTAAGACAAGACTTTCCAAGACTTCATAAATTTTAGAACGGGGCACTCCGGAATTTTTGGCGACGGCATAGCCTGTTAAAGGCGATTCTTGCAATAAAGCAAGATATGCTTTTGATTCATATTCGGTAAAATTAAGGTTTTTTAAAATGTCTAACATATTTTCCTTCATACATCCTCCAATATAAAGAGCAGTCGCTGCCCTTGTAATCGCTATTTTAACAAACCATATTGATTTATTCCAAACGCATTGATACAATTTTATAAGTAGTTACTATCGTAGTCACTATATATTGCGGAGATTTTTTAAAGGGGGAGAAGAAATGCACAGCATACTCACATACATACCGATTGCTGCCATGATGGTTATCATACCGGGAGCAGATACGATGCTTGTGATGAAAAATACCCTTAGATATGGCGCAAAGGCTGGCCGTTATAACATCCTTGGATTGGCAACAGGACTTTCCTTTTGGACGGTTATCGCCATTTTAGGTTTATCAGTGGTTATTGCAAAGTCGGTATTTCTTTTCACAACGATCAAATATTTGGGAGCAGCATACTTAATTTATTTAGGAATCAAGAGTTTTTTTGCCAAAAGCATGTTTTCTTTTGATGAAACGCAATCTCAAGCAAGCAAGGAAAATTCTCCGAAACGTTATTATAAAACTTCCTTTATGCAAGGATCACTTAGTAATATTCTCAATCCTAAAACTGTTTTGGTTTATGTTACAATCATGCCCCAATTTATCAATCTAAAGGGAAACATAAACCAGCAGCTCATCATTTTAGCTTCAATCCTAACCTTATTAGCGGTTTTGTGGTTCCTCTTTCTCGTTTATATGATTGATTTCGCAAAAAAATGGATGAAAAACTCGAAGTTCCAGAAAGCGTTTCAAAAAATAACTGGTATTATATTAGTGGGTTTCGGCATCAAAACTGGTATGAATTGAAATTAGCTTACATGAATTGGAGATCAGTCAAGCAGTTGTTTTGCCTTTCGAATCCTCTTTTAGTCCGGCAGTATCATTTTTAATACAAAAAAAACAAGGGAGTGTGTATCCCTTGTCTTTTTGTTATTTTATCTTATGTCCCCTGGTGGTCTGTACCTTATACATGATAATCAATAAAACAAACCAGGCCGGAGTGACAAATAAAGCAACACGTGTATCATTCGCCAGTGCCAATACGATAAGAATGAACGCGAGAAATGCGAGTGTTAAATAGTTGGATAATGGGTAAAAGGGCATTTTAAATTTGTTTGCTTTCGCTTCATCCTGCCTTGTTTTTCGATATTTTAAATGGCAAATCACCGTAATGCCCCAAATGAAAATGAAACATATGGTAGAAACACTTGTAATCAATGTAAAGACTTGCTCGGGCATTATATAATTCAGGCTAACGCCAATCAGAATGGCGATGGTTGAAAAGAACAGCGCATTGCTTGGAACTTTAGAAGAAGTCAGTTTCTTCAATAATCCAGGGGCGTGATGATCCTTGGCGAGAGAATAGACCATGCGGCTTGTGCTGAATAAAGCGCTGTTGGCCGCTGATGCCGCTGATGTTAATACAACAAAATTGATCATACTGGCGGCGGCAACGATGCCTACAACAGAAAAGACTTGAACAAATGGGCTTTCATTTGGGTTCAAAACGTTCCAAGGATAGATACACATAATGACAAAAAGTGCGCCGACATAAAAAAGTAAAATCCGAACTGGGATTTGATTGATGGCTTTAGGGATCACTTTTTGGGGATTTTCAGTTTCACCTGCAGTCAATCCAACAAGTTCAATTCCCACAAAAGCGAAGACAACCATTTGGAATGAAAGGATAAATCCATGCCATCCATTTGGAAACATGCCGCCGTGGCTCCAAAGATTCGTGAGGCTGGCTGTGCCGGAATCAGCGGAAAAACCTTTCGCTATCAAGAAAATACCAGTTGCGATAAGAGCCAAAATGGCGATAACTTTGATCAATGCAAACCAGAATTCTAATTCTCCGAACAGTTTAACGGTTGCAAGGTTCATGATCAGCAAGATGATAAGCGCAAGAAGACCCGGCAGCCATTGAGGCACCGCAGGAAGCCAATATTGCGTATAAATCCCGACTGCCGTTAAATCAGCCATCGCGAGAGAAATCCAGCAGAACCAATAGGTCCAGCCAGTAATAAACGCTGCCATGTCTCCTAGATAGTCCCTTACAAAATCAACGAAAGAGTGATATCCCGTATTTGATAAGAGCAGTTCTCCGAGCGAACGCATAATGAAAAAGCAAAATACACCGGTGATCATGTAAGCAAATAAAATAGATGGTCCCGCAAAGTGGATGGATTTTCCTGAGCCTAAGAATAAACCTGTCCCGATTGCACCCCCAATCGCCATTAATTGTATATGCCTGTTTTTAAGGCCTCTAGACAATTTTTGTTGTTGTCCAAAATTGTCTTTGTTAGAATTGCCTCTCAATTTTATTTTCCTCCAATAATAAAAGATGAATAAAGTTTTATCGGATATTATACCATCTAAAAGAATACAATGTTTACTTTTTAAATTTTAAAAATATAATTTTCATTTGCTTGTTCGTACAGGTGCTAAATATCTCTCACTCTCTATTTTCACTTCCAGTTTTATTGAATAGTAGAAAAAAAGGTAAATGCTCAGTGAGGAAAAGAGATTTTGGTAAAACGTCCTACTGGCGTAACCGTCATTCGTGACCGAGTGAAAACAGTAATAAATATGTAATGGCAAACAAAAAGACATTGTTTTGACGATGTCTTTTTTGTTTTGCTAGGATAGATGATAACAGTATGCTTATGAGGGCCGCTCATTAATAAGAATACAGGCGAAATGAATGACATGAGGCAGGACATATAATGAACTTACATACAGCACAGCTATTGAAAATTTTATCAGAATATCAGTTTTTTGATTGGGAGCATCAAAAGAATAATAAACATCGCATCCTGATTGGCCTCCCGGAGAATAAGCATGAAATAAAAGATTTTTATCAATCATTCGGTTTTGAATCAGTCGAGAATCCGTATTCAAACATAAAAATCTCAAAAAAACAGTGGGTGCATATGGAGGATCTATTTTTTCAATGGATATCTCCTTATCTATCAACTTTCGGACAAACAGTTGTTACGCCATTTCTAAGTAATGACTGGGAGGGTGAATGTCATCTGGATGATGAGTTTGCTGATGCTTATGAAGCGTACAAGGCTTTTTTAATAGGTAGCGGATTGTATGATCATACGCCCGCTTTGATTGAGACCAGCAGGGGATATCAAATCGATCATATCGGAGATTTTTCAATTCTGGGCAAGATGGCTGCGAGAAATCATCAATATTTATTTTTTGCCGATGGAGATAAAGTTTTTATGTTTACAGATTCACTGACCTTCCAGATGTTTTGTAAAGATGAAGAAGTTTTGCATAATGAAAAGAGAAAGATCGAGCAGTTGCTGCATCCTGATTTTTTATCGTGAATCACTGCGGCGGACACACATAGAGTGTCCGCCATTTCTTTGTTTCAATTGGATGCATTTTAGGTGATTTGACCCAGTCTTTAAGATTCATTTTTTGTCATTCGTGATTTTGGCATCTTTACATTCCTCAAGAATGATAAACTGTTTACTGATTATTACTTTGGAAGGAGCCCAGCCCTGGGGAACGCGAATCTAAAATACTAATATGAGATGTAAATGATTCAACATTCTAAACACATAAGCATAAAAGGCCGGCATGTCAATCTGCTATAGAGGCCTTTCTGGAAGTGTAGAATTAGATGTTTCCGCCATGAAGATTCGGAATATTCAGGGCTTATCTAATAAGGACAAAGGATGATAGACGTGAAAAGAATAGATAAAATATACCATCAGCTTATGCATAATTTTCATGATTCAAGTTTAGATCATCTTTTAAAAGTACAGGGGAGTTCGGCAAAGGAAATTGCTGAGCAGCTGAAAATGGAGCGGTCCAATGTCAGTTTTGAGTTGAACAATCTCGTCCGGTCCAAAAAGGTCATAAAAATAAAATCGTTTCCTGTGCGATACATCCCAGTCGAAATAGCGGAAAGATTGTGCAACAAGAAATGGGATACCGAGTTGATGGAAGTGAAAAGCCTGGAGCCGTTTTCCGGGAATTCCAAACAGAAACAACAACCTATTTCTACGAATCCTCTAGAGCTTATGATTGGGGCAAAAGGCAGTTTGAAGAAAGCCATTTCCCAGGCAAAAGCAGCTGTTTTTTATCCGCCGAACGGCCTGCATATGCTCCTCCTAGGGCCGACTGGTTCCGGTAAATCCCTTTTTGCGAACCGTATTTACCAGTTTGCCATTTACTCTGACATTTTGAAGGCCGGCTCACCATTTATTACATTTAACTGTGCAGATTACTACAACAATCCTCAATTATTGCTATCTCAATTATTCGGACACAAAAAAGGTTCATTTACAGGTGCCGGCGAGGATAAGGCTGGCTTAGTCGAACAGGCTGATGGGGGCATTCTTTTTATGGATGAAATCCACCGTCTCCCTCCTGAGGGGCAGGAAATGCTGTTTTATTTTATTGACAGCGGTTCTTATAACCGGCTTGGGGAATCGGAACATAAACGAACATCGAACGTATTGTTTATTTCCGCCACAACAGAAAATCCGAGTTCTGCTTTATTGAAAACATTTTTGCGAAGAATTCCAATGACCATACATATTCCTTCGCTTGAAGAACGATCGCTTAAAGAAAGAGTGGATCTGACGACGTTTTTATTAGGGAAAGAAGCAGAGCGAATTAAGAAAAATCTGAGTGTGCACATAGATGTCTATAATGCGCTTATTCATTCTGCGAAATTTGGAAATGTGGGACAGCTGAAATCAAATGTCCAGTTAGTTTGTGCACACGGGTTTTTGCACAACCTTGAAAAAAATGAGGTTATTGAACTGACTGTTCGGGATCTGCCGGATGAAATCAAGCAAGAATGGATGTCCAGCAGCAAAAACATGCAAAGAAGCAAAGCTATTTCTGAATATGTCAATATTACAACGATTATCTCTCCGATTGTAGAAGATGAAACAACAAAAATTGACGAAGACCTCTCATTTAACTTGTATCATTTGATCGAGGAAAAAGTGAAAACCCTTATGAAAGAAGGATTATCCAAAAAGGATATTAATCAGTACATCTTAACTGATATCCATTTGCATGTCAGAAGTTTTTTTCATCATCGGGCGTTTCAAAAGGACAGCCTGCTGACATTCGTTGAAGACGACGTGATTCAAATGACCAAACAGTTAAAAGAAATAGCTGAGCATGAGCTGGCTTGCACATTTGACCGTAAATTTATTTATTTCTTGAGTATGCATATTGACGCATTTTTAAAGCGCGGAAAACAAATTGATGTTTTAAATACACAGGAGACTGATGAAATCCGTGACACTCATGTGAAAGAATATCGGGTGGCGATGATATTTAAAGATCAAATTCAGAAATATTTTAAAGTGGCCATCCCGGAAATAGAAGTTATCTACTTAACAATGCTGATTCATTCCATCAAATCGTTAAAAGAGAACAAAAGGGTCGGTATTATCGTGGCTGCACATGGAAATAGCACGGCGAGTTCAATGGTTGAAGTCGCGACAGAACTGTTAGGAAGCACTCCCATTGCAGCAGTTGATATGCCGCTTTCTGTTTCACCTTCGGACATTATCGAATGCGTAGCGGAAAAAATGAAACAGGTTGACGAAGGGGAAGGTGTTTTAATGCTGGTAGATATGGGGTCACTTGCGATGCTGGAAAGCAAGCTGGAGGAAAAGACAGGCATTGCCATCAAAACCATCAGCAATGTGACGACCTCAATGGTGCTGGATGCTGTCAGAAAAGTGAACTATTTGAATTTAAATTTGCATGCGATCTATCAATCGGTCACGAAAGATTTTATTGAGTTATGGGAGCGGCAGCCAGCAGCATCCGGCAAAAAGAAGGCATTGGTTTCCATCTGTACGACAGGCAGCGGGACGGCCAAAAAGCTGGAAGACATCCTGACAACGATCGTAAACAAGGCCTCTGATACCCCGATTCACATATTGACTGTTTCATCCATTAAATTGGCAAACAACATAAAAGAAATTGAAAAAGAGTATGAGATCCTTGCGACAGTCGGAACGAAAGATCCTAAAATCAATGCTCCGCATGTATCTTTAGAAGTGTTAATTGAAGGGGAGGGAGAGAAGCTGATTCAACAGGCGATTACCAAAGGAAGCACCCCCTTGAGCAATGGATTGAACGAAGCGAATATCATTGTCAGGGAGCTTTGCGAGGATAGCTTGAAAAAGTACCTTGTCTTCTTGAACCCCCACCATATGATCGAGATGTTATTAGAGTGGCTGCAAACCGTTCAAGATGAGCTGGGAGTCATTTTCAATAATGCTGTTTTAATCAAAGTCATCATGCATACGGCTTTCGCCTTTGAGAGGGTGATTAAGCAGAATCCGATAGCTTTCTCAGAGGAAGATGAAATAAATGAACAGCTAAAAAGAATGCTGAACGTGACAGAACGTACATTAGCCCCATATGAACAAAAGCTTGGACTTCGCATAAGTGATGATGAAAAATTATTTATTGCCGCCATCTTCGCTGAAGAAGTGCCTGGCCAGCTGTTTTAAAAGCGGTTTTTTTATGTGAACCTGTATTAAATGGAACGCCATTTTAATACAGGTTTATTTTTTTGGTTTCAAGTGTTTCAACAATAGACTGTCATTTGCTGAAAACTTAATGAAAACGCTTAACACAACTTTGTTGGCACGATCCTTGCATTATATATGGGTGTACAAAACAGGAAAGGAGCAATGAATATGATTTCAGTTATTATCAGTGGTCATGGAGATTTTCCCATAGCATTAAAAGAGTCTTCAGGGATGATATTCGGTGAAGAAAATAACCTGATTGCAGTGCCGTTTTTTAAAGGAGAAGGAGTTCAAACACTGCAAGAAAAATATCATCAGGCGCTCAAAGACATTCCGGAAGAAAATGAAGTGCTTTTTTTAGTCGACATTTTTGGAGGAACGCCATATAACGCGGCAGCTTCTTTCATTGCTGAAGATCAAAGAATGGATATGGCAGCCGGCGTAAACTTGCCGATTCTGCTGGAGGTATTAAGCCTGAGAGAACATCTGACACTTAAAGATTTGCTGAACAACTTAAAAGCAATGAGCCAGCAAAGCTTTCAAGTGTGCAGTGAACATTTAGAAAAAGTAAAAACAGCCAATCAAGAAACAAGAGAGGATGAATTGTGATGAACATTGTGTTAGCAAGAATTGATGACCGCTTTATTCACGGCCAAATCCTGACAAGGTGGATTAAAGTCCATGCGGCAGACCGAATTATCGTTGTCTCCGATGATATTGCACAGGACGACATGAGAAAAGCGCTGATCCTTTCTGTTGCGCCTTCAAATGTAAAAGCGAGTGCCGTTTCGGTTTCAAAAATGGCAAAAGCGTTTCATAGTCCGCGTTATGAAGGGGTAACGGCAATGCTCTTGTTTGAAAATCCGTCCGATATTGTATCTCTTATAGAAGCAGGCGTACCGATCAAAACAGTAAACGTTGGAGGAATGCGTTTTGAAAATCACCGCAGGCAAATCACAAAATCAGTCAGCGTCACAGAGCAAGATATAAAGGCGTTTGAAACATTAAGTGATCTGGGCGTGACAGTGGAATTGAGACAGCTGCCTTCAGATGCCAGCGAGGACTTTGTCCAGATTTTACGGAACGTAACAAAATAATCAAGGGGATGAGAATATGTCTTCATTACAAATTATTTTGTTGTTAATCATTGCAGCAATCACCGGAATCGCAAGTGTATTGGATGAAGGGCAGACACACCGGCCGCTTGTGGCCTGCACGCTGGTTGGCTTGGTGCTCGGGGATTTAAAAACAGGCATTATTCTCGGCGGCACACTGGAGCTGATGGCGCTGGGCTGGATGAACGTCGGCCTTGCTATGGCGCCTGATACAGCGATCGCCTCTGTCATCTCAACCATTTTAGTTATTACCGCTGATCAGGGAATTGGCGAAGGGATTGCCGTAGCTGTTGCTTTGGCAGCTGCTGGTCAGGCGCTGACGATTTTTGTGCGGACGATCACTGTCTTTTTCATTCACCGCGCTGATCAATACGCAAAAGAAGGGAATATAAAAGGAATTGAAATTATGCATATTACCGCGATGGTGTTTCAAGCGCTTCGCGTCATGATACCGACTTTGATTGTCGCATTGATCAGTGTCAGCGCTGTTCAGGCGTTCTTGGGCAATATTCCGGATGTGATTACAAAAGGGCTGCAAATAGGCGGAGGCATTATCGTTGTTGTCGGATATGCCATGGTGATCAATATGATGAATATTCCATATTTAAAGCCATTTTTCTATATTGGTTTCTTATTAGCAGCGTTTACCGATTTCAACTTAGTAGGATTTGGAGCCCTCGGTCTCTGTCTGGCGCTTTTATACCAGCAGATGATGCAAAAACATACCGCGCACGGAGCGGTGGCCGCCGCATCTGACAGTGGCCAAGTCGGTGTTTATGATGACGATGATGATCTTGATGCCTAAACCATGAGGGGGGATGAAAAAGATGGAGAAAGAAAAGCGATTAACGAAAAAAGAAATTTTCAGCATGTTTATTCGTTCAAACTTTTTGCTCGGCTCCTTTAACTTCGAACGTGTGCAGGCCATGGGTTATTGCTATGTCATGATACCGGCGATCAAAAAATTATACGGTCCCGGCGCGAAAAGAAACGAAGCCTTGCAGCGGCATTTGGAATGGTTTAATACACATCCGTGGCTGACAGCGCCTATATTTGGCGTGACGGCAGCCATGGAAGAAGAAATGGCGAACAATAAAGGAATTGATGGAAAAGCGATCAGCGGAATGAAAATCGGTTTGATGGGCCCGATAGCGGGTGTAGGCGACCCGATTTTCTGGGGAACGATTCGCCCGGTCTTAGCTGCGTTAGGGGCATCCCTTGCTTTAGGAGGAAACATTGCCGGCCCTTTGCTATTCTTTTTCTTGCTGAACGCCATAAGATTAAGCACAAAATATTACGGATTAAAGTATGGCTATGTGAAAGGAATGGAGATTCTGCAGGATTTAGCGGGGAATCGCATTCAAAAGCTGACAGAGGGCGCTTCGATTCTCGGATTATTTGTAATGGGAGCTCTCGTTTCCAAATGGACCACCATCAACATTCCCATCGTTGTGTCCAGGATTAAGGATGAAAGCGGAAAAGTGGATGTTCAAACCGTACAAAATGTGTTAGACAGCATCATGCCGGGGGCGCTGCCTCTAGGGTTAACGTTATTGGTGGCATGGATGCTGCGGAAAGGGGTGAATCCTCTTCTCATTATATGCGGCATCTTTATCATCGGAATTCTTGGGTATTGGGCTGGATTCTTAGCATAAGCTCTGTGTGAAGTAAGAAAGAAGAGGGAAACTGCGGCAGTCTATCACATATCAATCATTCGGATAACAGCAAAACAGAGGAGAATTGCCAGAAACGGACCAACTTGTGCAGCAGTCTCTCTTGAAGTGTTCAAACATGAAGAGAGGAGCGAAGAAACAAATGAAAAAGAGACTTTCTCAAGTCATCATCATGTTCACCCTGCTATTCACTATGGCATTTTCGGTTGAGGCAGCTGATTCAAGCTACTATGATGAGGATTATCGTCCTCAATATCATTTCACGCCGGAGGCAAACTGGATGAATGATCCAAACGGGATGGTATATTATGCTGGAGAATATCACTTGTTCTATCAATACCATCCATACGGACTTCAGTGGGGGCCCATGCATTGGGGGCATGCCGTGAGCAAAGATTTGGTTACGTGGAAACACCTTCCTGTTGCGCTGGCTCCGGATGACAAAGGCACGATCTTTTCTGGAAGCGCAGTTGTAGATAGAAATAACACAAGCGGTTTTCAAACAGGCGAAGAGAAGCCGCTTGTGGCTGTTTATACACAGGACAGGGAAGGCCATCAAGTGCAAAGCATTGCTTATAGCAATGACAAAGGAAGAACGTGGACGAAATACGCTGGAAACCCTGTCATTCCGAACCCGGGAAAAAAAGATTTTCGCGATCCAAAGGTCTTTTGGTATGAAAAAGAAAACAAGTGGGTGATGGTGCTTGCGGCCGGTGACCGAATCCTCATTTATACATCAAAAAATCTGAAGCAGTGGACATATGCAAGTGAGTTTGGACAGGGACAAGGGAGCCATGGGGGAGTATGGGAGTGCCCGGATTTGTTTGAGCTTCCGGTAGACGGCAATCCGAATCAAAAAAAATGGGTGATGCAGGTCAGTGTCGGAAACGGAGCGGTTTCGGGAGGATCAGGCATGCAATATTTTGTAGGGGACTTTGATGGAACTCATTTTAAAAATGAAAATCCGTCAAACAAAGTTCTCTGGACGGATTACGGCAAAGACTTTTATGCGGCTGTATCCTGGTCCGATATTCCATCCTCAGACGGCCGGCGGCTATGGTTAGGGTGGATGAGCAATTGGCAATATGCGAATGATGTTCCTACCTCCCCATGGAGAAGTGCGGCGTCTATTCCAAGAGAGTTAAAATTGAAAGCGCTTACTGGAGGAGTCAGGGTCGTCCAAACACCAGTAAAAGAGCTGCAAACCATTCGCGGAACCTCTAAAAAGTGGAAGAATCAGACCATATCGACCACAAGCCAAAATGTGTTAGCGGGCCTATCTGGAGATGCGTATGAATTACATGCAGAATTTCAAGTGACACCACGTTCAGCTGCTGAATTTGGTTTTAAAGTTCGAACAGGCAGAAATCAATTCACAAAAGTCGGCTATGATCGAAAAAATGCCAAACTGTTCGTTGACCGAAGCGAGTCGGGGAACGTCACCTTTAATCCGACCTTTAACACCGGAAAACAAACAGCTCCGCTGAAACCGGTAAATGGAAGGGTAAAGATGCGCATTTTTGTCGACCGCTCTTCAGTTGAAGTATTTGGGAATGACGGACAGCAGGTCATAACCGATATCATTCTCCCGGATCGATCAAGCAACGGTCTTGAATTATATGCGGCGAATGGCGGTGTAAAGATGAAATCTTTAAAGATATACCCTTTAAAAAAGGTATGGGGAACATCACCTTTCATCTCTAATTTGGCTGGCTGGACGACTGTAAATGGCACGTGGGCCGACACAATTGAAGGAAAACAAGGAAGATCGGAGGGTGATTCCTTTATTTTGTCTTCAGCATCCGGATCTGACTTCACCTATGAATCTGATATCACTATTAAGGATGGAAACGGAAGGGGGGCAGGAGCGCTTATGTTTCGCTCTGACAAAGATGCCCAAAACGGTTATCTTGCCAATGTGGATGCGAAACATGACTTAGTGAAATTCTTTAAATTTGAGAACGGTGCTGCTTCTGTCATTGCCGAATACAAAACACCGATAGACGTAAATAAAAAGTATCATCTGAAAACTGAGGCTCGGGGTGATCACTTCAAAATCTATTTAGATGATCGTCTTGTAATTGATACGAATGATTCTACATTCTCCGAAGGTCAATTCGGCTTAAATGTGTGGGATGCAACTGCTGTCTTTCAGAATGTAAATAAGGGATCTTAAATAGAGGGGTTCATGTGATATAGCAAACGCGATTACCTGGCTAGCAACATTTTTTCTTAAAAAAAGGCACAGACCTAAACAGTCTGTGCCTTCTCATTATTTCAACAACTTCAATGATTCGCGGTTAAATGCTTCCAAATCATCAGGTGTTCTGCTTGTGACAATGTTGTGGCTGACGATGACTTCTGCATCTTTGTAATTTGCGCCGGCATTGATTAAATCTTTGCGGATGCTGCGGTAGCCTGTGATATCTTTGCCTTTCAGGAGATCCGTATCAATTAGTACTTGCGGGCCGTGGCAAATAGCGAAAACCGGTTTTTCATTTTCGACGAATGCTTTCACGAATTCACCAGGGCGATCATCTGCACGGAGCAAATCCGGAGAGAATCCCCCAGGAATTAAAAGTGCATCAAATTCACTTGCATTCACTTCTGAGATTGCTTTATCGATCTTTACTTTCTCTCCATGCTTACCGGTAACTTCTTTGCCAGCTTCCAAATCGATAGCTGTGACACTATAGCCAGCTTCCTCGTATGCTTTTACCGGACTTGTATATTCGATATCTTCGAATTGGTCTGTAACGAGAACTGCAATTTTTTTGCTCATATAAAAAACCTCCTATACCCTCTTTATGCCCATAGAATAACAGGAAGATTGACCGGCCTTCAAAACATTTGCTTAAGAAGATCGTTTTTCGTGAATTTCTTTTAAATAAAAGCGGGTCAGCCCATTTAAGGACTAATCCATTTTTTAGAATTACAATGTGGAAATATCAATCACAAATCGATAACGGACATCACTTTGGAGGATACGTTCGTATGCTTCGTCTACTTGGTTAGCGCGGATTACTTCGATTTTAGGTGCGATGCCATGTTCAGCAGCGAAATCAAGCATCTCTTGAGTTTCGGCAATACCGCCGACAAGAGAACCTGCGAGGCTGCGGCGTCCCATGATTAAGGAAAACACACTGTATGTGTCCTGCTCAGCGGGCGCTCCGACATTTACAAGTGTTCCGTCAATACGAAGCATTGATAAATAGGCGTCTACATCAAGATTCGCGGATACTGTATTTAAGATCACGTCAAAACGCCCGGACAATGCAGTGAATGTCGCTGGGTCACTTGTAGCAAAGTAATGATCTGCCCCAAGTTCCAGCGCTTCCTCTTTTTTATTCAAAGAGCGGCTCAGGACGGTTACCTCTGCACCCATCGCATGTGCAAATTGAATTGCCAAATGTCCAAGACCTCCAACTCCTACAATGGCAACCTTTTTACCAGGCCCAACATTCCAGTGTTTCAGCGGGGAATACGTTGTGATACCTGCACACAATAGCGGACTGGCAACATCCATTTCCAAACTGTCTGGAATTCGGACAACAAATCTGTCGGTGACAACGATTTTTTGGCTGTACCCGCCATACGTCGGATTTCCATCGTAGTCTAGTGAGTTATAAGTTTGAACAACGCCCTTTGTGCAGAACTGTTCCTCACCGCTGAGACAGTATTCGCATTCTCCGCAGGAGTCAACAAAACAGCCGACACCAACGCGGTCCCCGACAGCAAACTTAGTCACTTCTGATCCAACAGCTGTTACGACACCGGCAATTTCATGTCCGGGCACCATTGGGAATATGCCTCCCCCCCATTCATCAAATGCGCTATGGATGTCTGAATGGCAAATGCCGCTGAATTTTATATCGATTAAGACATCATGCGGCTGTAATTCTCTTCGCTCAATCGTCGTTTGCTCAAATTTGGCTTTTGCATGTGATACGCTTAATACACGAGTTTGATGTTGATTACACATATGAACCTACCCTTTCTTTATCATAAGTGGTTGTTCGTAAAAACATGCACTTATTTATGTTTTATCGTATCTTCAACATAACGATAAACCTTAAAGTCCGCTTTAAGGCAAGGGTTTTTTGAAAAAAACTTCATCTCTAATTGAATTTGATAGATAACGAGCTTGGATGAACTCAAAACGAGAACATTTTATAAGGTATGGTACACGTCATCATGAACAGGCTCTAACCAAACCGTTTCCCCCGGTGTAATGGCTAAGTGCGCAAACCAACTGTCTTTTGTCGCACCGTGCCAATGTTTTACATGGGGTGGGATATTTATGACATCTCCAGTGCAATTAACTGAGACTGTAATCATGCTGCGATCCCGCGGAGACAGTTCTTCCTCTCTTGCCAAAATGTCACCGAACAGAACATCATCGTTAAGTTGAGCAAACTTTTGCGCTGATTTTCCTCGTATATCTCGTCCAGCAGTTTGTTTTTTTGCCATTTAGCAATCCCTCCATCTAAACTGTTTTTATTGCATGGAGAAGTATAGAGCTTAAAGTGTGCTTTAAGGCAAGTCTTGAATTTTTGAAAAAAGATTCAGCTGTTAAAACTTGTTTCCGCTTGACTTAAAGTTAACTTTAAGTGTTACCTTCAAAACATGCAGGACAGAGAGGTGAAAAGTATGAATATTGCGCAGGTGGCAAAGCAGTTCGGCCTCACAGCGGCGACACTCAGATACTACGAACGTGTCGGATTAATCCCGCCGGTAAAACGAAAAGAAAGCGGCATTCGCGATTATGATGAAGAAGATATCAAATGGATTGAATTCATTAAATGCATGCGAAATGCGGGTCTATCGATTGAAGCGTTAATAGAATATACATCGTTATTTACTGAAGGAGATCGTACGGTAGAAGCCCGCAAAAATATCCTGGCTGATGAAAGACAGCGGCTCATAGAGAAGCGGAAAGAAATTGATGAAACAATTAAAAGATTAGATACAAAAATTGAAGATTATGATGGGAAATTACGTGAAAATGAGGCTAAGCTTAAAAACAGGCCTAAAACGGAAGATAAGTGACAAGGTAGCATTCTTTGCCTCCGAGGGGGGACAGGTTGTTTCGAGCTTATTTCCCCGTCAAGAAATGGTGAATAAAAAGAGGTGGATTCGATTACTTATTCGATTGGAGGATTTGCAAACATCATCGGTGTGACAACAAGTACCCTCAGGTAATATGAAAAGGAGGGCTCCTGACTCCTCATCGAAATGAAAATAACATATAAATACCGTTAATATGGGAAGAAGGAGCAGGGAAGCATGATTGAAAAACAGTATACGATTATTGCAAGTACAGGTTTTGCCCGTGCAGCAACTTTGTTGGTTCGTGCAGCCTGCAAATTTCGCTCTCATATATTTCTTTTATATGAGGAGAAATCCGTTGATCTCAAAAATCCGCCCAAGTCCCTTATTGATGTGATGTCATTAGGCATTACATCTGGTACCCACATTCAAATCAGAGCTGAAGGGATTGATGAAGAACAGGCTTTGCAGACGATAGAAGACCGGCTGGGAAGAAGCGGGTTCACGAAGAGTTAATATATTGATAAACATAAAATGAAATGTCGAAAGTTTAAAGATGATTCAACTTTTAAAAACATTAGCTGAGGAACCGTTTTGCCAATCCATACTGCTCCTCAGCTAATGTATGTTAAAGGGTTGGCAACTGAATCGCAGTTTCGATATTTTTTAAATTCAGCTTGACTTGTTCGTCTGTGTTCCAAGGATGGTACCAGCCCTTTTCCATCATATAGCTTGAGATTTGTTCGTGCATATCGAGAGCTTCTTCCAAATGCCTGGTAAGGATCTCTTTCACTTCAGGCGTCCCAGCTTCAGTTGCGGCCATCGCATAATTTCTGACTCCGTTTTTTGCTGCAATCAATAAGTCCATGGCAATGATTTGGTCTGTTAAGACGTTCATGCCGGTGAGATATTCAATGATAGGATTCATGATTCATTCATCTCCTCATTCATGCTTTGCATTAGTTAAAATAGAAGCAAATTCCTGTAACTGTCGTGTCGTAATGTCAACGTCTTGCTGCATGATTTCTTTAAGCTTCGGATCAGACACCAGCGCCTTCATTGTTTTGGATTTCGTCAAACAAAGGGTCTTAAATGCAGTCATTTCTTGGACCTCAAGCACTTCATGTAAGGCGTATTCCATTTCTGTAACCTCCGTTTTTTAAGGCTTTAACACTACTTTTATACAGTCATCCATTTTTGTATCAAAAATGTCAT
Organism: Bacillus sp. 0209A; assembly: GCF_036765095.1. Classification (NCBI taxonomy): domain Bacteria; kingdom Bacillati; phylum Bacillota; class Bacilli; order Caryophanales; family Bacillaceae; genus Bacillus; species Bacillus sp. 0209A. The sequence goes on along the minus strand of NZ_JBAIZV010000003.1, from coordinate 548,114 downwards.
AACCATGCTTAGCTTCACTAAGCGGCAGAACATGGCTTACAACATCTCCCGGATCAATTTTGCCCGTTGACACTAATTCAAACATGTATGGCATATAGTGGATCACCGGAGCTTGTCCAGAGCGTATATTGATGTTTCGCTGCATGATATCACCTAACGGAAAACCGTTATATCTTCCTCCATACACACCTGTAATTTGGATGGTTCCGCCTTTGCGAACGGCTTGGGAAGCAATGACCAATGCACTCATCGTTCCGCCATGAAGTTTTAATCCGCTGGCAAGGAACTCGAGGTCGCTCATTTTCCCATCCATCCCAACAGCGTCAATCACAACATCCGCTCCGCCTTTGGTGATTTCTTTCAAGTAACTCCCTGTATTTTCATGGTCTTCAAAATTAACGATTTCTACTTGATTTGTTCGTTTGGCATGCTGTAAGCGGTAGTTTACATAGTCAACCGCTATGACACGCTTTGCGCCCTTTAACCAACAAAACTTTTGAGCAAAAAGGCCGACTGGCCCGCAGCCGAGAACAATAACTGTATCGCCGTCTTTTACACCGGCATTGTCTACACTCCAGAAACCGGTGGTCATGGCATCGGATATCACGCTTAACTTCTCATCGGGCTCCTCACAGGTTTCAGGAATTTTAAAATGGGTAAAATTCGCAAATGGCACTCTTAAATATTCTGCCTGCCCGCCTGGATAACCGCCAGTATCCCCTGAATAGCCGAAATAGGCGCCCATTTCTCCGTTGTCATTAGATTGATCACACTGACTTTCCAGCTGGTGTTTACAAAAAAAGCATTCACCGCAGGCGATCGTAAAAGGGATAATGACGCGATCGCCTTTTTGCACCTTTGTCACTCCCGGCCCAACTTCTTCAACGATTCCCATCGGTTCATGGCCGATGACATAGTCTTCTTGCAGGTTAGGAATCAATCCATGGATTAAATGCAAATCCGATCCGCAAATGGCTGTACTGGTAACTTTTATAATCATGTCATCGGATTTTTCAATCTTTGGATCTGGCACATCTTTGACAACAACATTTTTAATGCCTTGATACGTTACGGCCTTCATGCTGTAAAACCTCCAGTGTTAGTGTTCATCAGGTGTCCGGTCAAACATCCCTTTTCGATTTGTTTCAACAGGAAAGAGATTCATGTTGCCGACCATGATCGTGTTTTTTGCAGAGAGCCGATCCAGTTTATATTGTTCGCTCAGCTCATACGGGTGGAACCATTTTTTGCTTATCATCAGTTCTGTAATCTCTTGGTGCATCGCGATTCCTTGCATCAGCTGTTTCCGCAACAAGGCTCTTACATCTGATGATGCGGTTTCAGTCAATGCTACAGCTGTATTTCTCACGCCTTCTTTTGCTCGTATAAGAAAATCCAATGCAAATGTAGTGTCTGCAAGTTCAGGCACATTTAGCGAATTAATAGGGTCTAAATGATCATGGTTCAAATTTGCTTACCTTCCTTTCAATTGATGATTGGCGTTGGGCGGCTTTGAGGGACGGGGGCCTGAAATGGCGCACGCTCATAAACCGCTTGTAAATCAGTAAGATCTTGAATGGCTTGCTGCACATCGTTTTGCATCAAGTCTTTCAGGTCTTGGTCAAACACAAGTCCCTGCATTAATTTCGATTTCGCTATACAAAGTGTTTTAAAGTTCACGATTTCATGTAAATCTACAGCCTCGTGAGCAGCTAATGTTTGATGATCCATATTGATTTAACCTCCTTTAATCAACGTTACTTTTCCCTAAATGAATTTGAAGCATACAGAAAGAACATTGCGCCGCGAAAAATTGCATATTCAATATAAATTGAATGATAAACAGTCTGTACGTGGTGACGTCGGCCTAACGGCTCCTGCTGCAAGTTAATGAAATGATTACAAACAACTGATTAAAAGGGGGTTTTCTATAAGGATAGGGTATCTTTGAAACGAAAACTTAGGAATGATTCCACTTTTAAAGGACTTAATTTATTGATCGGATGTAGGCAAGTCAGACGCACGGTGTTTATAAGGAGAGAGGGGCTGGAAAGTGCACTCAGTCATGATTCAGTCATTTTCCCTTTGATATTTTAACAAGATCGTTGTATAATACAAATCGTAATTATTTCGTTTTAATGAGAAGGAGTGTTGTAATGGGAATTTTATTTGGTAAGAGGTTAGGTATATTAACGATTGGTTCATTACTAGTATTGGCAGGATGTCAGGCTTCAGATTCATCAAAAGGTGAGTCTCATAAAACAAGTTCATCAGTTTCAGAAAACTCTTCTAAAACCCAAGAGCAAACATCTGAATCTCATGATCATGATCATGAACACGATCATAGTCATGCACATGCACATGATAAAGAGACAGAAAAAATTTATGAAGGCTATTTTAAAAACAGCCAAGTAAAGGATCGGTCACTTTCTGATTGGGAAGGAGACTGGCAATCAGTATATCCGTACCTGCAAGATGGCACTCTTGATGAAGTATTTTCACATAAATCAGAACATGAAGGTGACAAGACAGCTGAAGAATATAAAGAGTATTATAAAAAAGGGTATAAAACAGATGTTGACCGTATCTTAATCCAGCAAGATACTGTAAAGTTCTTCAAAAACGGAAAAGAATATTCTGGTAAGTATACTTATGACGGGTATGAAATTTTAACATATGATGCGGGCAATAGAGGGGTAAGATACATTTTCAAACTGGATAAAAAAGCTGAAGGCCTTCCTCAGTATATTCAGTTTAGTGATCATAGTATCTATCCGACTAAAGCTAGTCATTACCATCTGTATTGGGGTGCTGACCGTGAAGCTTTACTTGATGAAGTCAAAAACTGGCCTACCTACTATCCGTCAGAAATGGACGGACATGATATTGCCCATGAGATGATGGCGCATTAATTGGGGAGTAACATGCCCATGAAGTGTATTATTTCTTTTTTTTACTGTGAAAATAGATAGAAAGGGATAACGTCTACCTTTGTAGAGAGTGATTACTCAGATGTCTCTGAAAAAGCTGCTGACGAGGAGTCAGCAGCTTTTTCGCCTCTTCCGGCTATCCTGTTCTTGATGATGCAGAAGGGTGGGGAAGGCTTGATCTCTTTTCCGCGCTGATGGCTATGGCGCTTTTATGGATTCTTCCAAAGGCGGCTTCTATGCACTCGATCGCTGGCGCAACGATATCTCCGGCATCGAAAAGCTGACCAAAAAGGGGACAGGCACGTTAAAGCTGGAGGGGAACAATACATACTCTGGCGGCACGCGGATTAATCAGGGTACGCTTGAGGGCGGCTCCGAGACAGCTTTTGGGAGAGGTGATGTTTCAAACAACAGAGGCATCCTGAAGGAAGGTGTCTCAGGAAAACTGATCATCGGCGGAGACTACAAACAATCAGCCAAGGGTATACTTGAACTCAATCTCAGCGGTAAGCATAATCTGCTCAAAATCAAGGGCAAAGAAAAATTAAAAGGGACATTACGTCTCCATTTTTCGGACAATTATATACCGGAGGACGGACCCGCGATCATCACCTGTCATAAGCGTAATGGATCCTTTTCTTCAATCGAAACCACGGGCTTGCCAAGCAAGTACAAAGTGAAGCTCGTCTATCAGTCCAACAGTATCCAATTAAAAGTCAAGGGAAATTAAGTTTGCGTGGTGTGCTGATGCCTGGGGGGTTATACCATAAAGAGTATCAAGCTGGTGCTCGTTTGGCGCCAGCTTTTTTGTGTTTATCAGTGTTCGTGCTGATTGATTGCGCCGGTGATCAGGCTGACCGAAGAACGATTTCATTGCCTTTGTCATCGGAAAGAGGCATTGCTAGTTGACGTAATGAAAGGGCTTAAGCAAGTTTATCACTGAACCGTTTTTGTTCCTATCGAACGAAAGCGCGGGTGTTCTGCAAGTATGGAGCTTTTCATCTCTTTTACTGCTGGATGGTCTGACGCAAAGAACTGATGTTTGGACTCGTAAAGTTCAACTAATTTTCCGTTATCCAGTACACCTAGTGTGTCACTCAATTGATAAGCGGCTTTCAAATCATGCGTAATAAAAAAATACGATAACCCAAACTCATCTTTGAGCTCTTTTAACAAATCGAGTATAAGCATTTGGGTTACCATGTCCAGACTGCTGACTGATTCGTCTAATACGATCAGCTTCGGTTTGAGCGAGATTGCTCTAGCGATATTGATCCGCTGCAATTGACCGCCGCTGAATTGGTGCGGGTATTTTGTTAAATCCTGTTCACTTAAGCCTACTCTTTCCAACAGCTCGATGATGGTTCGCCTTTGTTCCGCTATTGTAAGTGTTTCATAGTTTTCTAATGGTTCTGCGATAATCCGTTCCGCTGTCATTCGCGGGTTGACGGACGAGTATGAATCTTGAAAGACAGCTTGAAGGTCACGACGGATTTTTCGCCGGATCGATTTATTTGCGCTATACATATCATGGCCTTGGAAAAGGATTTGACCTGATTGCGGCCGTTCTAACCCAAGCAATACTTTTCCCAATGTACTCTTACCGGCTCCGCTTGGCCCAATCATGCCTAAGCATGTACCCTGCTCAATCGAAAAGCTGACATCGGAAAGGACTTGTTTAGATGGGGTTTGCCATTTAAACAATGTCCGAGCCCCATAACAATGACTAACTCCTCTCACTTGTAATAAACTCACTTCATCACCCCGTATCAAATTCTGTCAACATGATCCAATGGAACGTTTATCTATTGGCAATGTCAAACGTGCATCCAATAGCTTCTTTGTATATTCATGATTTGGTGCATCAAACAGCTGAAACACATCTGCTTTTTCTGCGATTTTTCCTTTCTGCATCACAGCAACTTCATCCGCCATTTCAGCAATGACGCCCAGATCATGAGAGATGAGCAAAATCGCCGTTCCACATGTAGAGCGCAGGTCATCTAAATGTTTCAGCACGGTCTTCTGATTATTGACGTCTAGTGCAGTTGTGGGTTCATCCGCAATCAGAATGGCCGGATGTAAGCAAACAGCGGTTGCAATCATCACCCGTTGAAGCATTCCGCCGCTTAATTGAAAAGGGTAAGATTTTAAAAGTTTAACAGGATTGGATAAGCTCACATTATGCAATGCTTCGATTGCAAGCTCCTTCGCCTGCTTTTTGTTAAAAGACGTATGAGAGCGAATCGTTTCGATCATTTGATGGCCAATCGTAAAAACGGGTGTAAAAGCGTTCATCGGATTTTGCATAATATAGGCCATATCTTTGCCGCGGATCTTGCGCATTTCTTGATCTGCCAATCCGTTTAATTCTCGGCCTTGTAAGGAAATGCTTCCTTCCACCTTGGTTGTTTTCTGATGAAGCATCTGAAGAATGGACATGCCCGTTACTGTTTTTCCGCATCCGCTCTCACCAATCAGACCAAGGATTTGACCTCGCTTCAGTTCGAAATTGACGTCTTGCACTAGGGTTGAAACTCCTTTTTGCGTTTTGGCCTGTACATGCAAATCTCTCACTTTGAGCACCGGTGATTGTTCTGTTCCCAACTTCGTCATTCCTTTTTATCATCGACGTTTAACTCCGTATTTTTCTGATAAACTCTCGCCCAATAAATTGAACGTTACAACCACAATCATGATCATCAGCCCTGGATAAATCATCAACTCAGGGTTCGTCCGAATATACGATTTACCTTCATGAATCATCGCTCCCCATTCCGCAGCTGGGGGCTGGACGCCTAATCCAAGAAACGACATAGCGGATATGTCCATAATGGCCCAGCCCATTTCCAATGTACCCATGACAACGAGGGGAGGGAGCACATTAGGTATGATATGTTTTTTCAGAATCTTCCATTGTGATGATCCATTGATTTTTGCGGCTTTAATAAAGTTTTCCTCTTTCAGGCTAAGCACCATTCCTCTAAAGATTCTCGCATAATAGACCCATTGCACCAGCATGAGAGCAAGAATGACTTGAGGAAGTCCAGGGCCGAATATGCCCACTAGACCAAGAACTAAAATTAAGTTTGGAAAGGCCATCACACCATCACAAAATCTCATTAACAGCTGATCAACCCATCCGCCTTTATATCCTGAAATCGTACCGACAATGAGACCGATCACGAGTGAGGAAATAAAAATGAGCATTGCAAATCCCAAAGAAATCCGTGTTCCGTACAAAAGGCGGGATAAGTTGCATCTTCCTAAATGGTCAGTTCCTAAAGGGAACTCCAAGGATGGAGGGTGCAGCTTATATGCCAAATGAACAGCAACAGGATTATTCGGCGCAATCCAAGGGGCAAATACAGCGATGAGAAACAGAATGGATAGTATGGTGATGCATGCCGTTATCACTTTTTGACTTTTGTATATCCTGCGTATGCTTGTAATCATCGATACTGCCCTTCTTTCCTGGAAATGCGCGGATCAATATACATTTGAATGAGATCAACGATTAAGCTGCTCAATATAAAAAAGGCGGCGGCTATGAACACATAGCATTGAATGACAGGGATGTCACGATTGAAAATGGCCTCGATAAAATAACGGCCAAAGCCAGGCCGAGAAAAAACCACTTCAACAATAATGGTTCCGGTGAGAAGTTTGCCAAGATTCATTCCTAGGCCTGTAATCATCGGAGAAATGGCCATTTTCAATACATGCTTAGCCATAATGCTTTTATTCTTCAGTCCTCTGATTTTTGCGTATTGGACATACGGTTCTTGCAGGTTTTCTATCACACTGGCGCGCAAAAGCCTTGTATACATTGCAATTAAAGGAAGCGCCAGCGTCATTGACGGCAGTACGAGGTGCTGCCATGTCCCAATTCCTTCTACTGGAAAAAGATCTAATTGAACAGAAAAGAAAAAAACCAACATATACCCTAACCAAAAAGTCGGAATGGATGCCCCGAAAAAGGAAATGAAGCGACTGATATGATCAATTGCGCGATTTTTTTTGATTCCAGCAAAGAAGCCGAGAGGCACACTGACAAGCACCGCGATCAATAAACTCCCAAGCGCAAGTTCGATCGTTGCTGGCATTCGGAGGGCAACCTCGTCCCAAACCGGCTTATTCGAAACATAAGATATGCCAAAATCGAATTGGCATATCTTCAAAATAGAGTTTACATATTGGATAAAGAATGGTTGATCTAAGCCAAACTCATGTCTCTTTTGTTCTAAAATGTCATCGTTTGGCTGGATATGCGCTGCGGCTACATACGCTTCAGCCGGGTCAACCGGTGAGAGTTGAATCATTCCAGTTGTCAGAAGCGCAGCTAAAAGAAACACTGGAATGATGGACATGATTCGTTTCAATATATAGATACCCATAAAAGCCTCCTACTGCTTCATGCGAATACCTGTAAATGGATGTTCGTCACGATTGGCAGGGAAAGTAAAGTCTGTCATATTCTTTTGGTAGATCGCTGTCTTTTTAATATAAGAGATCGGAACGATGGCTCCCTGATCTTGAAGGGATGTTAAAATAGATGAGTAAAGCTTTTGACGCTCTTTTTCATCAGTTGTTTGAGGAACCTTTGCCATCTGCTTCAATAACTTATCTTTGTTTGGATAGGCAGAAATCGCTTCATTAAATCCAAACCCTTTTGACGCGACAATGTTTACAAAGGTATGCGGGTCATAAGGCGCGCCATAGTTGCTAAAGAAGTTCATATCAAATTCATTCGCTTTGAACCGTTTAACCTGAGTCGCCAATTCTACTCCTTCAAGATTCAACTTCACTCCAATCGCTGCCCACTCTGCTTGCAGTGTTTCTGCCATTGCTTTTTGAATGGATTCCGCTGAATCATACATTAAACTAAATTCAAGAGGCTTTCCGTCTTTCTCACGCACCGTCTTGCCATTCGGAAGTTTCCAGCCGGCCGCATCTAATAACGCTTTCGCTTTTTCTGCATCATATTTTACTGGCTTTACATCAATATCAGACGTGTATGGGAAAGTTGTCGGCAAAATATGATCTGCTTTTTCTTCTAACCCGGAGGTAATGCCTTCCACCATGGCGTCTTTATCAAAACCGTAGTGCAGGGCTTGGCGCACACGTTCATCAGAAAGTTGTTCTTTTTTCGTATTCATGACAAGCTGTCTCGTCGCTACCGGTTCAGAAAGACTAGTTTCATACTGACCTGTCGATTGCAGCTGCTTGTATGCATCCAAGCTGATGACGCCTTCACCGTAAATTAAGTCCAATTCACCTTTTTCAAATGCGAGCACTCTTGTTTCTGCGTCCGGGATGACTTTCACCTTGATTTTCTCGACTTTAGGCTTTTCACCCCAATAATTTTCGTTGCGTTTAAAAATCGCATATTCATCAGCTTTATATTCGTCCAATACCCATGGACCCGTTCCCACCGGTTTTGCGACACCTTTTGATGTATCGCCATCCTGAGGGAATCCAGCCTCTCCTAAAAATCGAACAGGCCGTACGACTGCCAGCTCCTGAATGGTTGGGTAATAGGGTTCAGTCATTGTCAATTGAAATGTATGATCATCGATCACTTTTGTTTGAGCTATTTTTGTTATAAATCCTAACCAGCTATGTAACTCAGGATGTTTTAAAATGGAGTCGAAATTCTTTTTCGCGATTTTTGCGTTAAAGGTTGTTCCATCCGAGAATTTGACATCCTTACGCAAATGAAATGTATACACTTTACCGTCATTAGATAGATCCCAAGACTCAGCTAAATGCGGTTTAAGCTTCCCTCCAGTTCCATAAGTGACCAAAGGCTCGTATACCATTGATTGGGCAAACAATTGGGAAGGGTTATAGACATGCGGGTTCATTTCGCCTATATCTCTAGGCCAAGCAATTGTGACCATATTGTTATGTTTTTTCATCTCTGTTGAATTTCCTGCATTAGTACATCCTGCTAATAAAATAGAAAAGATGAGCATGGATAAGAAAGTAATTTTAATTTTCGAACGAATCTTCCCGCTATGCATCTGTATTTCCTCCTAAGTGATGTTGATAATCATTTTCATTTTAAGGAGGCATCATACTCTTGTCAATGTAAGAATATAGGTATTGATTATTTTGAAACTAATAAAGTGTTAACTCATAGATCTGCATTCATCATATCTTTCCTAAAGTCATAATTAGTGAAAATTTTACCACTATACGGAAATGATCCGGTGAACAAATCCTTGCTCATCTGAATATGAATCTTACTCTTAGAGATGAGGATTTTGAATATAAAAACACCATCTTTCTATAGCGAAAGGTGGTGCTTATTTTGTATCAAGCTTTGAAGTCAAAAACATATGTGGCATCGAAATAAAATTTGATACAATTATGTTAATAGCTGAATTGTAACTATTCCCCAAACAAGCCACAAAGGAGGATTATCATGACTAAACATAAGATTTATACAATGAGTGTCGCAAAAGTTTATCCCTATTATATTTCGAAAGCTGAGAAAAAAGGACGCACAAAATCAGAAGTCGATGAAATCACTCGTTGGTTGACAGGATATAGCCAGAAAGAGTTAGAAGGGCAACTGGAAAAACAGACAGACTTTGAAACCTTCTTTGCGAAAGCCCCCCAACTGAATCCTTCACGGGCTTTGATCAAAGGTGTAGTCTGCGGCGTCCGGGTGGAAGATATCGAAGAATCAACGATGCGGGAAATCCGCTATTTGGATAAATTAATCGATGAGCTAGCAAAGGGGAAATCGATGGAGAAGATTTTGCGGAAATAATAATGACAAAGAGACACTGTATTTATATAGGTTTACTTTTAAGTCATTAATGATCAACCTTTTTTATAAAAAATGTATACGAATTCACAAAAAAGACATCCATTTTGATCAAACATTTTTCGAAATGGATTCTTTTTATTTGTTCTAAAATGGGTTTCTAGAGATCCTTTTTATTTCAAAGCCTTAAAAAATCTTTAAAATCAAGGGTTACCATTTTTACTATATTATTAAAGTGGTAAAGAAAGGGATGGTTTTACTCAGGAAGATCTGACGGTAGATCATCTGTAGACAAGATTAGACGTAGGATTAAAAACGAACTGGAGGAAAAAGAAGATTGTCTTAAAACGGTTTTTTTCTCGGAGATCGTTCAGTTAGGATTTTGACTGTCATCGTGCATAATGAAATTTTTAAGAACGAACAAAGAAGAAAGGATGAGTTTGATGAAGGAATACTTTTCGATTGGGGAAACAGCCCGTCTCAATCACATCTCAATTCAAACATTGCGCTATTATGATAAGATCGGGATTTTCAAGCCTTATTATACAGATCAGGATAATGGCTATCGATATTACCATGTTAAACAGTTCTTTTATTTAGATATCATAAAATATCTCAAATGTATTAAAACACCTTTGGAAGACATTAAGCGCATTATCTCACATACATGTACCCCTGAACGGATGCAAACCTTTCTTGACGAGCAAGAAAGCGTGATTGAACGTGAAATGGAAAGACTCGAACGTGCCAGGCAATTGCTTCATAGAAGAAAGAACCAGCTTCATGAACAAGTGGAGATACGCACTAAAAAAGAAGAAGGTCTAGTTTATGTTCGACATATAGAAGGCCAAACCATTTTAAAAGCAGCGACACCTCAAGTGAATCCTCATGACCAATCAGATTTGTATTACCGAAAATTGGCTGAAGTCCTTGAAGAGAGAGGAGATATGGTTGATAACTATTATGGACTTATTTATGATTTAAAGCCTTATAAAGATTCCGGTGATATTTATTGCAACAGTGTTTATACGACCATTCATGATGGAGTAAAGATAGAGATAGAAGGACAAAACATGACGATCGATTCTTTCCCATCCGGTGAATATGTGTGTATCTCATTTGATTGCTCTGCAACAAATTATTTTTCATACTATCAAAAACTGTACCATTTTATTGAATCTCATGGCATCCAAACGGATGAAAAAGTATATCAAATTTCTCTTCCAAACAGCTACGACTCATTAAGAGAAGAAGACTTCCTCACAGAATTTAGAGTGCGGAAAAAATAACGAACCCCTTGACCCTATCGTTGCTATAGGGTTTATGATTTATGCATCGTTCTTATGAATTTGTAAAAGGAAGGATGTATAAGATGAAAAATAAAAGAGGTAAGACGCTTCGCTTACTTATGCGGCAATGGCAAGGCGCAAACAACCCTCCGTATGTACTTGGAGCCCATTTATTTAACGGGCTTGCACCTAAAACGAATGATCCATTTGAAGAAATGCCAGGATGTAGCCAAAGCCTATGATGTTGCAGGACTTGGGATTACAGAACATTTTCCATTGGATGCGTATAACTTACAAAATGTGTTGCAGTGACTTCCATTATTGGAGGATATCAACAAAAAGACGTTGAAACACGTTTTATCGTATTTCAAATTCTAATAAAAAATAAATCTAAAACAAAAGGAGCGATGAATATGAGAGCGCCGATAGACGAACCAACTTGGTACTCCTACCCTGGAATGGTAGCTGTCGTTACGGCTCAATATGAAGGTGAAAAAAACGCAATGGCTTCTGGATGGCACACGTATATTGGATCTTCTCCTGGCATGTATGGGGTCTCAATAGGCAAAGGGACATATACTTACAAAATGATTGAAAAAAGCGGTGTTTTCGGTGTGAATTTTCTTCCAGGGAGATGTTCGGAATTCATTCAAGCATTAGGCACACATAGCGGCAGAGATATAAATAAGTTTGAAGCATTTCATATTCAATACGAAGAAGGACGAAAAGCTGAGATACCGATTTTAACAGATGCGTATTTTGCTTATGAGTGTAAAGTACACAGTATATCCACTTTGGGCGATCAAGAGTGGGTTGTGGGAGAAGTATTACAGAGATATCAAGATAAAGAGCTTTTCTTAAAAAATGGAATGCCAAATTTAGAGAAGCTGGATATTCCGCTTCATATTGGAGAGTCCAGCTATCGAATACTAAATAGTAGAGCAGAGGAACATCAACATCCCTTTGGTCCCAATGCTGATTGAAACGTGCAAGTTCCTTCAACTTCATTGTTGTGTGGTATACATGCTCATAAAACCCCTATGTCTTGGGTAAACCCAAATGCATTTATCATCTCAGACACAATGATCGTAAGAGTTGAGGAAACCACTATCAAAATAAAAATCAATGGATGTATGTGCAGCGGTTTCCGCTGGAAATCCATTGACTTCGCCTTAGCAAAAAAAGACCCAAAGACCGTGAAGCTTCTTCAAGATAGCTTTGCGATCTTTTTATTTCTAAGCCTCAATTTATCTTCCGATGGAAAGTATTTCAACTTTCTCTGCCGATCAACATTAGTCCATAAAGGAAAGGGCATTTCCAGATTTATCAAAAAAGTCAGTAAAGCTTTACGCAACCAAAATAAAATGCGTCCCGTTCATTTGCAGATTCATGATCCCAAAAATGAACTTTCCCTATTGAATTGCCCTCATAGTCAAGCTTATTTGCAATTGGAATTCTTCCATGAGGGAATTCATCTTTATACGCCTCTATATCGTAGACAAGTGAATGATCATTGTTATTTACTCAACTAAATCGTCCGCTATTAATTTGTCTTTCACCCAAGATTATGTTTATGGTTAGTTGATGTTTAAGAAAGGATGGGGATGATGAAAAACTTAGGTGGGATTTCAATTTTATTTTTCTTGATCTCGTTGATGGTTTTTGGAATTTCGTTTTTTAATGAGGACCTTTTTTCAGGACCAGTTATGATATTCTTTTCGATTGTTCTACCGTTAATTGGATTTATTGTTGCACTTGTAAGTAAGAGCGGTAGGACAAAGTTTGTTGGTCTTATCGGGAATGCCATTATTCTTATTGGAGCAGGAGTAATACCAGCTGCTTCGACGATGTTTTGGAATCAGCCTTAAACATCGGTAAAACGGGGGGCAGTGTCACTTGCTCTTGTTGGGGGGGCAAGTGTTGACAACCCTATTAGCGGGTTTACTAAAGAAGGAGTATAAAACCTGTATCAATGATGTTACTAGATATCTACGACACAGGTTTTATATTTAGGTAACTAATATTCTTATATATTTAACATTACATTTTTTTATTATGCAATAGTTCACTCTATTTCTGCTTTCAATTTTTCGAACCACTCTAAATTAACCAAGTGATGTGAACGGGAATTTTCGTTCATACGGCGAAAGTAATTGATTGTGCCGGGGATTTCTTGAGTGATGGACAGGTATTCATCAAGGAGCTCGATTCGAGTTTTAGTCTGGTCGATTTGTGATTGGATCAGATCCAGTAATTTATTTTTGTCGAATTCATCGGCAAAGAGTAACGCCCCATAAAATTGCAGGTTCACATATTCCGATTTGGTGCCGTATTTGATCATTAATTTTTCGAATTCTGCCCTTCCCGATTCTGTGACTTTAAAGTTACGGATTTCACGCCCACTGGTTGAGGATTTCTGCTGAATCTGTTCAATAAAACACTTTTCTTCAAGTTGCTGCAGATTGTAATAAAATGAACCTTTCGTGTAGTTAACAATGTATTTGTAATGACGTTTTTCCATTAAGGCCAGAAGTTCATAGCCGTGAGCTCCAGGGTTTTGGATTAGCAAGCCAAGGATAAGTAAGGGAATTATGGCTTCATCACCTTCGCCATCCGCGCCTCAAATTCCGCGTACGTGATTTTACCCGAAGCCAAATCCATACTATGGAGGTAAATCTGTTCTGTTTTAGAATAGTCACCATTCACTTTCAGTGATTGCTCCTCTCCCGAAATGGGTTTCAGGATATGGTGCTTTTTCGAAAAAGCCTCGAAATAGCGGTAACCGAATTTGCGTTGTGAAGCTGCGTCTAAATGAATGCCATCAGGATTCGCAGTCAAACCTGCTGCAGTAACAAAATAACAATTCTGTTGTTCATTAGCAAAACGCAGCAATTGTTCGTTAACCTGTCGAAATTCGGTCGCGTGCTGTCCAAAACCGGTCTTCCCAAGAAAGTCACCAAGCCCTCCAATAATCAACGGTACCTCATCAAGTTTCAACTCGTTTCTTAGCGTCTCGATGATAAGGGTTAATTTCTCGTAATAAGTTTCATGTAGCGAACGATAACTGTCACTCTCACCCTGGTGCCAAAGGATTCCACAAATTTGACTGGACCGGAGAGCGAAGCGGGCTTCGGCCAAAGCATGCTGAAAAAGGATGCCTTCCGGATGCCAGTCATTCAATGAACTGCCACCTTCCGCACAAGGGATCAAGCCAATTTCTTCATCGGGATGAGCTTTCGACCATGCATCTGCAAAAGATGCCGCCAGGCCAACGCCGGAAACCGGACGGTCGTAATTAATCGGCTCTGTCATCATCTGCCACTGTCCATTGCGCAGCATTTTTATTTTTTCATTATAGATAGGGTCTACTTCATTCAAAAATCCACGGCCCGCCATATTCGACTGCCCCAACATTAAAAAAGACTTTATCATCTAATTTTCACTTCTTTACATCAATATTTTGGTCTAATTAGACTATAGTCAATTCAGTTTGTCTTGTAAAGTTTATTAGTATGTATGAAAAACAACATTGAAAATTTGCTGGATGTATTTGAGAAATTGCAAGTTCTTTGCTTTTTCTTATTCAACTATCGGGGGCTTTCGTTCATTAACGATCTTCCACAATCGGGCGCGATTATTGAACAAGAACTAAAGGAGTTATACATATTAGTCATGTAAAATATGTATAACATAAATGAGGATATGATTGAAATATAAATGAGAATCTAAATCTTATTAGTTAACAGAATTAAACATAATAAACAGAAATAAATAATAATAAACTAACGGCGTTTATTTATCTGATTTCCGTCTTTCCTTTAATTGCTCCGTTATAATCTCCAAAGCAGCCTGTAAAATTTCCTCATTTACTTCACCGTCTATAACTGCAAGGGAATGTTTCAGGATCGTTTAACACTTTTTTTGCTTCATCTTGGAATTCTTTTTCACTGCTTTCATCCTTTAAATGATTGTTTTTGTATACCTCAAAATAAAAAACCTTAAAGATGACAATCTAAAAATTGGATTCGTTAAATATTATAGGAAAACCACGATTTTTTTCATAGGAAAATGCGTCTAAAGGTGATGGAATATAATAAAAGAGAGCCCACTGCCGTACTTAAAAAGCTGCACGATTGAGTGTAAAGCATTGCTAATCCTTTTTTTACTGGTGTAATTATTTGTAAAGTATTAAAATTGCAGGGGCATGTAAACCAACTGGACTTCAAAGGAGTTTAATCATGAAAATGAATGAAAAGATGAAAGAGGTTCAAAGAAAATATAGAGAAGAGCTTAAAAAAAAGAAACACGAGCATGAAGATGATAAACATTATATTAAAGAAACAATTATTGTCGTAACGATAATTGTATTGTTTATTTTTTTCACTTACACCTTGCAAGGTTTTTAATAAGAAGATCCCTTTTTTCCATTTCGATACTTACCGGTTTTCATTTCATAGGAAGTACGTTCAAATGATGGGGGTGTATCCCAAATGAAATGGATTGTTAAAAGGGAGGACTATGTTGGAGGGGGTAAATATCAATAAAAAATCTTTAAAAATGTTAATGATTGTGCCAATTCTAATCATTTGTTATGTTTTATTTTTAAATCCTGAAATTATACTTGAAGAGCATTGTCCTAATAAGCCTTATAGTTTAACAATCGTAAAGCACGGGACAGGTATATTTGATAAGAAAATTGTTCTAATATATTACAAGATCAACGGAAAAACAGTAGCTGTTGGGAATTTGGTGTTTTTTGAGAATTTTGGCAGAGATATAGATGTTACTTGGGATACGAATGCTGATGATGGAACTTGGTGGATAGATAAAAACGTACATTTAACCATGACCTATGCTAAAAATTTTAAGGGGATTTAGACAAGAAAGATATTGATTTTGATTATGGTACTGTCCAATAATAATGAAGCAGTTTATTTAAAATAGGAATATAATCTAAAAGAACCGCCAGTCGCGGTTCTTTCAGCGTGTCGACAAACCCTCGCATTCGTTGTCAGGCTTGCGCGTCGGTGCTCACGTGTTATGAAAGGAACGGCGGTTAAATGCTTAGGCGTCCTGCCTAAACACCGCCGTCATCACATCCTGTGAAAGTCTGCTCCGATGCTCGCCCTTCCTAGACTTCAAGGGTTTTCAATCACGCTGAAAATATGACAAAGTCATAAAACAAAAACCGTTTTATGACTTTGTCAACAATCTGAAAGAACCGCCAGGCGCGGTTCTTTTATGTTCAGATTCAAACTGATTTAGGAGCGATTTTTTCTTTCCTTACAAATATCATGATTCCGAGGATGATACAAAAAGTATAGCTTTAGTTTTGTGAATTTGAAAAGAGTACCTATGCGGCTTTAGCTGGGTTCAAGAATGCTGCTTAGGTATTTTTTTTATTAATGTTTTTTGAGGTAAAAGTAGAAACCTATGATAACATTTTCGTTTCAAAACTAAATTGAAATTTGAAGTATGATAGAAGTGAAAAATCGCCATCTCATGTATTTGGTCAAACTGCCATTCTATATCACCTATTACTAAATGTAACTGTAGTAATTCAGAAGTTAGTTTTTCTTTATCTTCAATTTGACTTAAGTTAGCTAAAACTTTATTCATTCTTTCATGTATTTGCGGAAGTTCTTTAATATTTTCCTCTTCTTCTAAAAGTCAACTGGACTTGCTGGGCGCCGCTGACATAATTGCTTACGGGTCCGACCATGCCGGTTTTTTCATCGTGGTAAAGCAGCTTGATCATAGGTTCCAGCCACTGATTTGTTACAATCGTGTCATTGTTTTAAAAAAGAATATTGTCCCCTGAAGCAACTTCAAAGCCTCGATTGCAGCCTTTCGCGAAACTTTCGTTTGTCTCGTTGAAAATTGCTTTAATGGAAGACATCTCTTTAAGATAATCACGTGTCCCGTCATGAGAGCCGTTATCTACAACAATGATTTCTATACAGTTATGATCCGTATACTTCCATATGCTCTCCAAACATTGTTTCGTTAAATTCAATTCATTATAAGTCAGCACAATAATGCTCGTTTTCAACATACCTCAGCCCCTCTTTGTAACAGTCAGTACTACATATATATATTTGTATTTTTCAAAGGGAATGATTCCATCCTTTAAAAAAGGGAATGGTGATCATTTCAGAAGGTTCTATATCATTTGTACTGAACTGAGAACATTTATCGGTTGTTAAATACGATGGACGTTATGGGTTTAATAACAGACGATTTTGTAGAAGGAATCGAAGTGGGAGGGGCAGGTGGAAACACCACCAAAGATAGACCTTTGAGGTTATGTTTGAATATGAAAGGTAACAATCTTTAATATGGTAAAAACCCTTTTGGTTCTACCCCTGCAAATAAAACACTTCGTTTTGTAATGTTGATTTTAGAAGTTTAAGTCTAATCTCTCAAGACCTCTTCGGAAAGCCTCTAAATGATTTAGTGATGCGTTGTGTAATTGAGTAAAAACTATTCTTGCATCTGCTGGCAGATCAAAAGTTAGAAACTTGTTATACATGGCGATATTATCAATTTCTCCTTGGACTCCAGCAGCATACGCATCCTTAAGGGTTACTGGTGTATTGACATATAATTGTGAGGTGTCTTTAGGTATCTGTACTTGGTATCGTTCAAAAAGAGAAAGTAATGCATTGATATGACGTAATTCTGCTTCTTTGATTTGCAGAAAGGTGCTGATATCCCCGAAGTTTCTGATAATTGCATTGTATCTTGCTTGAGCTAAGTACTCATCCTGAATGGCAAAGGTAAGCATTTGGGGTAAGGTGAGTCTACTGGCATTTAAAGCCCCTGTTGCCCCATAATTAACTTGACGGGTTTGTTGTGTAGACCGAGTGTTTAAAAAAAACAGAAACCATACTGCATGATTTTGTTCATCAGCGGCAGCACGCTGAAAAATCTTTTTAATGGACTTATCTTGTATTCGATCGGCTAAATCTAAATAAAAATCCACTGTCTCCTGCTCATCTTTAAAAGCAGACTCTAGGCTTGTTCTATAACTTTTAGGGCATTCTTCCGTTATTTTTGGAATTGGTTTTCTGCCTGTAAGATTAGTGTAAATCCTGCTGAATTCTTCAAAATGCCGTTGTTCATCTTGTCTAATTTCAAGTATTTGTTTTCTTATTTCTTCTGTGGGGGCTTGTGTGGCTATTTGCTTATAACAGAGAATAGCGCTATACTCTCCGTTAATTGCCTTGTGGATGTCATTAATTAGTTTCCTGTCAGTAGACATACGAAATGTATCGCTTATATAAGGGTTATAAATAAAATAAGGGTACACAATTTCACCGTCCTATTGCGGAATTTACTAATGTAGCGTATGTCTGATACGACAATGAGTGCATGTATATATTGTTTAAGAATCGTTCTAGTATATATAAGATCTCTTTTGTCTATGATGTTTTTAGAAAATACAATAAGTTGGTGAGATCTATGAGTGAACATGTTGAAGTGATCCTTCGATCGATTCTTGCCTTTGGCATTTTATTGGTAGGGTCAAGATTATTGGGAAAACAAACAATTTCACAAATGAATATATTTGATTTTATTGCTTCAATACATTAGGAGCAATTACTGCAAATCTGGCTTTTAATACTTCTCTTAAAATTCATCACATGGTACTTGCTTTCTTTATATTTGTATTTGTTATCTTGGCCACTGCCTACTTATCACTTTGCAATCAAAAAGCTCGGAAACTCTTTGCTGGAGATCCAACCGTTGTGATTGAAAACGGGAAAATTCTTGAACACAACATGCGCAAGATGCGTTATACAATTGACTATTTAAGTCAACAATTAAGGGAAAAAGAAGTTTTCAAAATTGAAGAAGTGCTCTATGCGATCATTGAAACAAATGGGACATTAACTGTATTAAAAAAACATCAATTTCGAAATGTGACAAAAAAGGATTTATGGGTTGCCACTACACAGAAGGGAAGCTCCCCATCGAGTTAATCATCAAGTCAGGTAAGCAATTGAAGGGAAGTTTCATAGTGGATGCCATTACAAGTCGAACTTCAAATGGTCGTCAAGTCAATGACTGTCAAACAAGTAGTAAAACTATAAGAAAAAGGAGGCTATAAACCTCCTCATAGTTAACTTGAATAGTAGGCGATATAAGATCCATCAGGATAAAAAGTAACACTGTCTAAATAATACGTTGTTCCGTTGATAGTGATTGTTTGTCCTGGGTCTGGATCAGAAGGAAGTCCACGAACAACTAGGGTACCTAATGCAGATATTTCCTTTGTATGACTTTCTTCAGAATGAGTATCAGTAGGACTTGCGGCAAAGGCAGGAGCAGCAGAAACAAGCAAAGCAAGTGACAATGCAGTACCAGTTAAAACTTTTTTCAATTTCATTTTAAACACTCCCTTTGTTTTTTTAATACGAGTGTATTATTACATGATATACAAAAATATCCAAGGTATTTTTTGTTAATATTTTGTGAACTTAGTCTAAATATAGATTCCTCCCGAATGCCTCACCCCGAAATGAGGGCACAGCACGGGCGCTGAGAGGTAATATTGTCCAAGAAGGAAAGCCTGCGGACACTGAACTAAAGCATTTACGCTGTTGGTTTGGTGTCCGTTTTATTTTAATAATCAGGAGGTAAATATGAATCAATTAACATTAAACCTGCCCCAAATTGACGAAGAAGCCACTAAAGCAAAAGTAGAGCAACTGTTGGATCAATATCGGTTATATCTCTTACAAGTGCCAGATAATTTTTTACCAAAGGTTACCCCGACTTACAGCATTGTTCCGTCAAGCATCACGAATGAGTTTCATTCCTCAACAGAAGAGGCAGCATTAAAGCGTTTGATTGGGAGATTCAGCGTAGACAAATTCTTAAAAAGGATTCAAAGGGCTGTTAACCGGCTTTCTCAAAGAGAACGGCAGATCATTGTCATGCTCTATATGCAATCGGAAGAAATGTATGGTTATGAGCATATGCAGAAATGGGCTTGAGCCAGCGCAGTTATTATCGTGTGAAGGGAAAAGCACTATATCGGTTGGCATTTGCTCTTAGAGAAGAAGCCTACAAGAAAGGGACGGCTTCTTAATGAATTTTGTTACCAATAAGTAATCCGGAATGTATCTTCTACATCAAGAGGTTTTTAAAAGAACTAAACATGAGGAATTACATGCTATTCGTGACCGGTATTAATTCAGGGCCCCGCATATCGGATATTCTGCAGCTGAGAGTAAGAGACGAAAAACGGCCATACTTCAATCTCATAGAGAAGAAAACGAAAAAGAAAATCGACATGACGCCAGCTCTTCAAAGAGAATTTAAAACCTATGTTGAAGGGAAAGAGGATCATGAATTTCTATTTAAAAGCCGTGAAGGGATTAACAAGCCAATATCCGGTCGCAGTGCCTTTTGCCTTGCCTCGTTTCTCCTCAAGCTCTTTCATCCCCTCTGCCTGAAATTGGTTAATCCATCTCCTGACTTGGTTTTTATCAATGTTCATTTCTCTGGCGAGGGGTCACTTCAATTGGGGACTGACCCCTGTTTTTGAGACAGGGATCAGGGATCAAAACACCTTTTAAACAGCATTATTACCTTCGTGTTCAATTGTTTAGTCCTTTTTTTTCATAATCTTTACAAACCTGAAAAAGTCATCATCATCCGGCAGGGGCTTGTCATCTTCGCGTCCATTGCAATGTATATGCGGATCAGAGTGATGTTCATTGTAGAACTCTACGATATGGAATCCACACTTATTCACATAGAAGTTGATATTTCGTTTTTCGAAATAAGGTGTCACGGTTTCCCAAAGAACAGTATCCGGATACTGTTCTTCAATGGCTTTCCAAGCAGAAAGACCAATCCCTTGGCTGTGATATTCTGGAGATACATAGAATAAATCTAGCGAATTATGATGTGTTTGGCTGTTGATACGTACTACTGCACCACCGACCTTCTTACCATCCTGAAGAATATGATATACCACTGCTCCGGGAGCATTGAAAGACTCCTGAACGTCATTGTCCGATGGAATCGGTCCATCTTCGCAATCACCGAACGTTTCAATCACGGCGATCGAAAATGCTTCTTGTATTTTTTTTTGGAATTCTGGCAAATCAGACTCCTTTGCTAGTTCCAAAATAACTTTTGGTTCCTTTTTTGTTTTCATGATTGCTCACTCCTTCATTTGCTGAAATATCGAGTCAGTCGTTCAGTAAAACATTCCAGCTGTTCTACGAGGTCTTTTCACAAAAAGTGATTCCGTCGCTTTTTCTTCCGCGGTAAATTTGGCGTTAAAATACTTGCTGCAAAAGCTTTCTCCTGTCTTTTTGTACGATTTCTTTTTCTTTGTTTCCTTCGAATACAAGCTGCATGTAACCCTTAGTTACTATCGTTCACTACCGTATTAAGTGTCTTGCGCGGGATTAGTCATTCTTCTCAAATTTTTCCTATCTCAAATCACATTCACATCAATTAGTCGAATGTGTAGCCCTTGACTATGAGCCTGCGCAAAAGATTCAAGTTAGATTTGATCATGAGCTATGCAAATTGAGTAAACTCTGGTTATTTTTCTGTCTAGGTTATCCCAAAGAAGCACTAAATGATATAAAAATAACCAGTCCATACTAATCAAATCTGTCCGTTTAATACCCACTTCCGTCAACAACTAACTGAAGTCCATGCAATCTGGGAAAAGGGGTCATTTTTGAATTGATTTTGGCGCATGTAGAGCTGCTTTGGAGCGCTCGTTTACTATGCCGTACGTCAGCTTGCGCCATATCAATTCCATCGGGCCGTACTTAAACCGTTTCAACCACAATGTACTAAAGATCATAAGCACGAAATAGACGGCCAGACTGAACATGAACGTGCCGGCGGATTGAATATGACCCGCAAGCCCGAATCCGTACCTGAGGAACAGAATTGTTCCAAGGATAGAGTGAAGCAGATAACAGGTCAATGACATCCGTCCGACTTTGGTGAATATCATCATAGGGCCTCGCAGCTGAGGAACGTATAGAAACAGCATTGCAAAAGTGCTCATATAAAACATACTTCCAGTTAAGCCGCCATTTTGACTCAAGACAGAGGAAATGTCCGAAAAATTAAACATGTCTAGCAATATACTGCTTTGTGTTATTAGAAAAGCGATTGTGCTAATGATCCAGATACGTTTCCATATGAACTTTTTCGCTTCCATGTCTTTGAAAAATTCCATCTTAACAAAGTACACGCCCAGCAGAAACATGAGAAACATGGAATAGACCATAGAGAAAGAGCTGGCAGCCATCGTGACCATATCTGTCCACCGAGTGCTGATGGATTCCATGTAGGTAAGGCTGCTGTGGCTAAACAAAGTAAACTCTGAAAAATTCGGGTTTTTTGACCCTGCAGTATTGATGACATTGTACAACATTGTGAAAACAGGAGTCAGGAATTGAAACACGATAAGTGCGATAATCCATCTAAGCACCGTTTTGGCTGTTCGTTTATAGAAGCCGAGTAACAGGAAGCCGCTTACGGCATAAAAGGTCAATATGTCACCGACCCAAACAAATGTGATATGCAAAATGCCAAATCCCAACAGGATAGATAACCTACGGGCAAACAGCTTGTTGGGACTATCTACCTTCTGTGCGGCTCGATCCATAAAGATCATAAACCCAACCCCGAACAGGAAGGAGAATAATGTAACGAATTTCCCTTCGGCAAACCAGGAAACCAGATTGTGCAGTACGTCATCGGAGGCCATTTCGAATCCTTTTACTGAATCTACGATCAGAAAATAATTGACAATAATAATGCCAAGCAAGGCAAATCCACGTACGATGTCCAGAAAATGAACCCGTTCCCGCAGACTCACTGGTTGCCCGCGTCCTTCTTTTTGTACAATCATATCAATACTCCTTTCCCATTTACCATTGCAATGTGTAGTGCGGATCTGAAAAGCCTGAGCCTTACAATGGATAAATATAAAGACCGAATCTTAACAATTTATGAAGAGTCATCATTTTTTTAGAAAATGTGATAAATTTATGGCGGACCATCAGCTTTCATAAATTGTTAAGATTTACGTAGTATCTTATAACGTACTTATTACTATGAACGATATATAGTAAGGACACACGAGAAATAACAACAAGAATCATGAGGTGAGAGAGACATGACCCATCGAATATTAGTCGTAGAGGATGATGAGGATATTGGTGATCTTTTGGAGGAATCCCTTACACGTGCAGGTTACGAGGTGCTAAGAGCCAAGGATGGAAAGCGAGCATTGCAACTTGTGAATGACTCGCTTGATTTGGTTATTTTGGATATTATGATGCCAGGCATTTCGGGAATTGAAACATGTCAGCACATCAGGAAATCCTCTAACGTCCCGATTCTGTTTCTGACGGCCAGATCGAGTACACTCGATAAAACTGAGGGGTTACTCGCAGGTGGTGATGATTATATGACTAAACCATTCTCGGAAGAGGAACTTCATGCTAGAGTGATTGCTCAATTACGCAGATATACTATCTATCAGGAAAAGAAGGAACAGGAAGAAACATTTCTTATCGGGGGCAAACTAAGAGTGAGCGAAGAATTTAATGAGGTCTGGAAAGAGGGGCAGCAAATCAAGTTATCAGATCTGGAATATCGTATCCTAAAACTTCTGATGAGCAAACGCAACAAAATATTTTCTGCCCAAAATATATATGAGAGTGTGTGGGGACAGCCTTATTTTTACTGTTCCAACAATACGGTGATGGTGCATATTCGGAAGCTGCGCTCCAAAATTGAGGATGATCCGGCACGTCCGGTTTATATAAAAACTGAATGGGGAAGAGGATATCGATTTGGTGCATCGTAAATTTACACTAAATAAAAAACTGGCTTTGCTGATCGTGGGTGCTGCGATTGTGAGTGGTGTGATCTTTCTGACGTTGCAAAAGATCACAGATGATCTGATCGAGGGATATCTGAGTTCGGAAGAGTATTATCACGAGGAGTCAGCAAGATACATTCAAAAATTCAGCAAGTACGTTTCAGAAAATGAGTTGTCTACATCAGATAGAAAAGCGTTTGGCGAGTGGGTCAAAAAAGAAAATTACATTAACCTCACCATATTCAAGGATCAGGAGCTGCAATATGATTCTATTTATTCCGAATCGGATTATGGAAAGGAAAAGCTGACTCAGTACGCTCAAAATCATTCACATCCTGTCAAGTTTAGAGATGGTGAAGGACGAGTCATTATCGACGGTTTCTACTCTTCCCGATATTATGATCTGGCCTTTGCATTGGATTTGCTCGGAGCAACCCTCATCTTTTTAATCATTGTTCTCTTCGGAATTCGCCAAAGTCTTCGCTACCTTAAAACGATTCACCAAGAGATTCATATTCTTGAAGGGGGCGAACTGGACTACGAGATGACGATAAAAGGGCATGATGAATTAGCGATGATTGCAAAGAGCATTGAGGATCTGCGGAAAGCTTTCCTGGACAAACTTAAAGCTATCGAGGAATTGCAAGCTGAGAGCCGCAGCCTGGTTACCGAAATGTCGCACGATATGCGCACACCGCTGACGTCGCTGATCATGAATCTGGAGTTTGCCAAAAAAGCGGGAGGCGAAGCGGGTACCAGCAAAGATCGGTATGTAGCCAATGCTTATGGTAAAGCACTGCAATTAAAAAGCTTGTCTGACAATCTGTTTGCGTATTTCCTGCTGGACAGGGAATATGAGGCCGATCTGGAAACCGTTGCAGTGAGAGAAGTGATCTACGATCTAATATCAGATCAGATTGCTATCCTTCATCAGGAGCATTTCCGAGTCCATATTTCAGGCGAGCTGCCGGAAACCTATATTAACGTGAATTTGGAGGAGCTTGGTCGTGTATTTGATAATGTGATGTCAAACTTATTTAAATACGCAGATCCGGAAGAAGAAATCAGCATCACGTTTGTATCGGATCAAGAGATATTTGAGATTCATGTTAGCAATACGATTAAACTTGCGGATATAACACCGGAAAGCAACGGACTCGGTGAAAGAAGCATTGCGCGAATGATGTCCCGCATGCAGGGACAGTTTCACAGTATACAAAAGAATTCTAAGTACTACATTGTGCTACGATTTTGGAACACCAAGATGTAGGCTGAGCATAAAAACCACGAATATATTGAAATAGGAGACAACACGATGAGATTTTCCGACAAATTCAAAAAGGTGCCTTACCTGTTACAAGCGCTTCTCAATATCTGTCTGTTCTTCCTGGCGATAGCTTTAAGCGCACTTCTGATCAGCGAGACATGGTACATTGTGCAATTCGTATACAAGTCACTGTTCAACAAAGTGGACAGCTATTATGGGATGCTTGGAGAACTGCTTATATTCTTCATGTACTTTGAGTTCATTGCTTTGATTATCAAATACTTCAAATCAGACTTTCATTTCCCGCTTCGCTACTTCATTTATATTGGCATCACGGCTGTCATTCGTCTGATAATCATCGATCATGATCAGGCGATATCAACGTTTTGGTGGGCGATGGCCATTCTTGCAATGATTTGTGGATTCTTTATTGCCGATCGACGAAATTCTGTTGTTGAACATTAATAAATTAGTTCACTTTATGGCGATACGCCGCTGAAATGCCTAATTGTGAATGGGAACTGGAACAGAATAAAAAAATGGATAATCGGCATTTATAAGTCTAGCTGTTAATGTCAGTTCAGAAATCTGTAGTGGATCAAATTGAATTGTGGTTGCAAGTGGATATCTGAATGTATTTTTTGGCCACTTTAACAGACATGTCCCGATGACATAGCATTAACTATCGGACATGAAATTCGCTTCTTTATTTTACAAGGATGAGGTTAAAATTCTTAATAAATAAGATGAAAAAGTTAGAATGGACGTTATTTGTTTTTTTCTCACTATTTTTTAACCATAATTGATATAAACGTATAGAAATGAATATAGAGTGTGTAATAAAAATAAGCTTTCATAACCAATGAGATAGATTTCCTATAGGGGCCCAGTGATATAGAAAACAGATCGATGGTTCAAGCCATCGGTTTTTTATTTGTTTTCATACTGAAAATCACCTCATTAGAACAAACAGTTATTACATAGCATTACCCAAGGGGTGATGCATTTTATGAAGGTGATAATCATCGAGGGGCCGCAAGCTGACAAATGCATGAACGATTCCTCTATTTAATAAAACTTGATAGGAAGTAGATCCAGAGTATATAAGGGTATTGACCGAGAAATAAGCGATCAAGCAACCGCACCCAGATCGAGGCCTGTATAAAGAAAGCAGGGACGATGCGATTAAAGAACTCATAATCAAGTTATCTGCTATGATCCAGATTGTCTTTCTCATAGAGCTTATTAGTATGCACAAAATGATTTTCATAACTCTTTCATCTATTTTTTCTCTATTTCTTTAAGAGGTGTTTTTCTATGGGAACAAGAGTGAGTTATCCGGTTGAAATCAAACAGAGGGCTGTAAAAGGAAAAGGCATTACCATGAGCATGTCTAGAAAAGGAACGCCCGCTGATAATGCCGCCATAGAATCGTTTCATTTCATACTAAAGTCTGAAACGTTCTACCTCAACAACATAGTTCGAACTACGGCCATCATCGTAGAGCGTACGTCGAAGACTACATTCAATATGATAACAACATTCGTATTCAAACGAAACTAAACAACCAATTACCGATACACTATCGGCAACTGGCTGTTTAAAAGGTGTTTTGATCCCTGTCTCAAAAACCGGGGGCAGTCCCATTCAAGAGGACCTTTTGTATTATATTAATCCTCAATATTTTCGATT
Source organism: Bacillus sp. 0209A (assembly GCF_036765095.1). Classification (NCBI taxonomy): domain Bacteria; kingdom Bacillati; phylum Bacillota; class Bacilli; order Caryophanales; family Bacillaceae; genus Bacillus; species Bacillus sp. 0209A. The sequence continues at coordinate 521,278 of NZ_JBAIZV010000003.1, read as the reverse complement.
ACCTGTCTAACCATCTCATGTATTTGGTCAAATTGCCATTCTACATCACCAATTACTAAATGTAACTGTAGTAACTCAGAAGTTAGTTTGTCTTTATCTTCAATTTGACTTAAGTTAGCTAAAATTTTATTCATTCTTTCATCTATTTGCGGAAGTTCTTTAATATTTTCCTCTTCTTCTAAAAGTTCTTCTGTGGAAATTAATGTACTATTATATTTTTCATTTAATTCTTTTAAAGCACTAAAGATTTTATCAATATTTTTCATCTATCTTAACCACCTATTTTAATTTTCTTCCAATGGCATTCTTAGTCTTAACTTCGTTCAATGTTCCATCCAAATTCAACACTACTCTTAAATTTCCTCTTTTATCGAAAACTTCTAAATGATCCTTGTGCAAATTATCTAAATAAAATCTATCTCCTTTTTTCAGATATGGATTATCCAATTTTTTATTAACTTCATAGATTGATTGGCCTTGGAATTGATTTTTTGTTTTTGTAACATTGTTTTTTATACTTTTTCCAAATCCATCATTAAAAAATTCTTTCATATTCGATACTGATTTAGCTTCACTGGTTACCTTGCTACTATTAGTATTCCCCTTAGAACCATGGTCAAGATCAAAAGACTTTTTAATTTGTTGAATTGTATCTTGTCCAGATTTTTGTAAGTTTAGCACATTTATAGGAACATCACTAGCTAACAGAAGTTCTTTAGCAAAAGGATTTGGTATTGACTCTAAACCTTTTTTAAAAAATTCCCCAAAATCTTTGGTGTCTTTTATTACTTTTTTTGATGCAGACTTACCAACATTTCCGGCGCTGTTTACCCCTTTTTTACCCGACTTGCTGATTCCCTTCTCTGTGACTCTCCCGACCTTTGAAACGACGGATCCACTCTTTGTAACAGCACCACCGCCACCTGATATGAATAAGCTGGCTACATTTAAAGTGAAATATGTGGTGTAGTGCGATTGTGAATACATATCTCCGTGTACAAAGTTTTTATCCCAGCTTTCTTTTACCTCATTCCAAGTAGAATCCCAGGCTTTTTTATAGTCGAATTCAAAAACGGACTTTATCGTTCCTTTTGGATCTAAACCGAGATCGATCCCGAATTTTCCAATTCCTAAGAGCCCTTCACCAGTTTCTTTCGAAAAATCATAATATGCCATTTGTTTGCCTTTATAGTATTCATATACTGGACCTAGATATTTTTTACCCGCTGCATCTATAGGGGCTAAATATTCTTTAACTGTCTTCTCTGTATCATCTATCCCGGCTAATAAACCTTCATATACACCGTCAATCTGTTCTTTCAAAATATCCTTGGTCGCTCGAAGAGGATTATCCCAAAACTCGAGGGATTTAACATACTCCTGTTGTTCAGTGGTGAGGTTGTCGTATCCAATCTCTTTAGCAACTTTTAGATACTCGTCAGGATCATCAACCAACGTATTGAGCTTTTTCTGTAATTCTTCGATTTCCCGTTCTTTTTCTTCTTTCTTTTTAATCGTCAAATAAGCTGCCGTTTGCTTTTCAATATCGCCTTTTTTCTTATGTATATCACTCTCACGGTACGCCTTGGCGTTGTAGTGAATGGGTGTAGCGTTTTTGCCTTTGCCCGTTGCTTCTTGGAGCTTTTGGAAGTCGGATTTGATGAATTGTTCATTAGGTTCTGACAGGGCATACTCTGTCAGTAAATCTTCGTCAAGGTCACCTAGTTTTTCAATTGTTTTTTTGCGTTTATCATTGGCATCTGCAAGCTCATCTTTGAAGGTTTCTGTTGAAAACAAGTCGAGCGGGAGGATTTCGTCGATATCGTTTAGAATATCTTTCATGGCTTTTTTCTGTTCAGACATGATGGATTTGGATTTTTTATGGGCGTTAGCCAGTTCATGTTCTAAAAAAGACTCTTCAATATAAGCATCAGAGAGGCCTTTGTCCTCGACAGCTCCGGCAATGCTGTTAAAAAATGCGATCTTCATGTCAATGTAGTCGATCCATTGATCAGTGACACCTACATGATCGTGATAGAATGCTTTAATGTTATTAGCGCCTTTACCTGAGAATTCGCTGTCGTCCAGTTCAGCGACGCTTTGTAAAGCTTTTCTCAAGTTGACCATTTGCGTCCTTAGTTCTTTATATTCTTTGGCGCGGTCTGTAGCTTCAGACATAAGTGTTTTAGCTTCAAAGACTTTCATAATCATACCCTCTCATTTAATCATATAACAAAATATTACCATGGAAGAATGATGAAACTAACTGTTATGTGGATCAAATGGTGGAAATGAATCATTCGATCTGTGTCATTTTACCTATTTGCTAATCCTTTCAATGAAAGGGGACTTTCCAATTGTAACATCGCCATCATGAAAAAATTCGATAACGTAGCCAGATTCACTAAACATAAAAGTATCTGATCCAACGGCAGTTACATCATCAATTACGTTTAATGCATGCTCAAGACTGGTTTTTAATGCTGGCTGTTCTCCGTAACCCCAAAGAATAATAATGTTCCTATCTTTAAAATGGTGTTTAGCTAGCCAATCGTAAATCTCTTCCTCGTAAACTATAGATTGATGACAACAAACTTCTTCCCACTTGATTCGTCCCCAAGATGTAAAGGGAAAACTGTTTGAAAGCAGTTCATAATATTTTGCCGTTAATTCTTCTGATAAGATTTCTTTGTTTTTCCCTAGAGCTTCTAAGCATTCATCAAATAAGTCCAAAATGTTCACCTCAAAAGCTTTATGTATGATGGATTTTTTCAGTATTAGAAATAAGAAAAAGCCGTTATGAAACGGCTAAAGGGAATCAGAACTAATGTTGTTTATCGAATCAAACAAGGAATTCATGAGTAGGTGCGAGAGTTACATTCCGGGATGCTTCCTTCATTTCGCCATTAGACATAGATCCGAAAAAGGCAAGTCCAATTAAAACGGCGGATAAACTGATAAACAATTTAGATTTCATACATGCATTCCCCTTTCGATATTTGCTTTTGAGCATATACCATCTTCTTGAAACAGATGATACTATCCTCTATTTTTCCATTATAATCGAAAAGGTTGCCTCCTAACAATGCCAGCTCTTCCAGATAAGGGTATCCTTTGCCGTTCTCTAAACGAGAAAAAATATTGAGGAGTTTAGGTGTATCGCCATTTCTTATATAAAGAACGTCTAATGCTTCAAATAAGTTCATAAAAAGTTCGTCTTTAAAATCTACAGCACTTCTGATTCCTTTGCGGAAGCAATCCATTGCTTGTTCTTTTTTCCCTTGTTTAAAATAAATCAACGCTAGGTCATGATAAGCTTGCGGAAGTACGTCAGAGTTTATTTTTCTGTATTGAACCAAGGCTTGTTCGATGTAACGTGCAGCCTTATTTAAGTTGTCCATTTTGTGATAGCAGTTGCCGAGATTGAAAAATGCAGTGGCATAGATGTGAGTATTTTTACTTTTAAGCAGCTCGGCACCTTTTAAAGCTTCTTGAAGGTGGGGGAGAGCTTTTTCATGATTTTCAAGGTCATCGTAGTTGCCGGCAATCACAAAATGACATTGAATACGCCGAACAGAATAAAGCTCGTGTTTCTTATAGATATTGTATGAAAGTTCAGCATAGTGCATTGAGATGTGAGTCATTTTCATATGATAATAGACTTCGGATAACTTAAAATAAAACTCTGCTTTTTCAATCTTGTCGGAGATCGAAGGAATTTTACGTTCAGCTTTTTTATAATATGTAATAGCCTTTGTATATTCACCGTTTCTAAACTCATACATCCCACGGAAGAAGTTATAATAATAAGCTCGCATATTATCTAGTTTTTTCTTATGGCCTTCGATTTTCTTTAAATATTCTGAAAGTTTCATTCGGTTTTCATCAGATGGCAGCGTATACTCCAGCATGATCTTATGGCGAAAGGCCATCAATTGATAATAAATAAGCAAGTCTTGATCTTCTTCCATAACCTCTATATCACGTTCTATTTCAGCTTTTAACATTTCAGCATCAGTAACGTTGAATTTTTGAATATGCCTATGCCATTCATTAATTTTCATTCCCACTTCAGCTGATGTGATTGATATCAAGATATTCACCCTTCCCTTAACTCTACAAGTAATGTAAATATTAACAAGTTTGTGTTCGCAGAAAAAGGCAATAGGGCACCGCAATTTAAATTTTCGGTGAGACCGCAATAACTTTTTTATTACACTACTATGTTGAGAGGCTTTTTCTAAGATAGAAGATACCATCTATATTTTCTTTATTGTTTTTTGCTTTAGAGTTATTAAACTCCCTTGTAGGAGTGCAATGACTTGGCATCAATGACATTACAGAACTGATTTGAGTAGAAATAAGATGGAGCGATATTCATTAAAATTCAGGTAATAGCCACACATAGCCATATAAAACACATGATTAATTCTAAATTCTCTACCGATATCGTTCTTAAATTTGATATACTTGAAACTCGTTAGATCTAACTGTTTTGCTACTCAAATGAGAATGATCATTCTTCAATTGGTATAGAATATATTGAGAGAGGGATGAATGATTTAAAGTTGTCAATCCTTTCTCAGAAATAAGAGGCAATACGTTCTAAGGAGGGATTACATGGCTAGAAATAAAGAATTTGATGAAAAAAAGCATTAAGAAAAGCAAAGGGGCTTTTCTGGGAACAGGGTTATGAAAAAACATCCACGCAAGACTTGGTGGACCATATGGGCGTTCCCCGCTGAAGTATCTATGATACATTTGGCGACAAACATACTTTATTTATGCGGCCTTAAGTCACTATGTAGAAGTAATGGGAGTAAGGATGTGAAAACAGAATTAACGGTTCAGTAGGCTATACGAAAATTATTTGTCTCTCCGTACAGGACCAAATAAACGTTTCGGAAAAGACAAAAATTTTCCATTGTGGAAACAAAAGCTATTTTCCCTTGCTGGCGCAAAGTATGACCACAAAGCCAAAAAACACGACGTGGAATACCATTTTATCTTCGTTCTGACGGCGCACAAACTTAAAAAGATTACCAAAATCATTGAAGAAAACAACATTGTTCCAGAGATTTATCCAACACTATTTACCATAGACAACGTAAATGAAGCGCTAGAACTAGTCGCAAATGGACGACCGAAAGGGAAAGTGATTATTAATTTTTAAGGGGGACATGATGAAAGCAGTCCAAATACACAGCTACTCGAAAAAGCTAGAAGCTCACATCAACGATGTGCCTATTCCAAGAATAAACAAACATCAAGTGTTAATCAAAACAAATGTGGCGGGCGTTGACCCACATCTTATATTGGCGATTACTGGAAAGGTGCGCGTTTTTGACCACTATGATTTCCCGTTGACACTCGGAAATGAACTTTCAGGTGTGATTGAATCGGTTGGTGAAGCGGTGACAGACTTTAATAAGGGCGACAGAGTATATGCGCTAATGCCACTAGATACAATGGGTGCCTTTGCAGAATATGTTGTGGCTGATGCAAATATCGTTGCGAAAATGCCAAAACATCTTACTTTTGAAGAAGGGGCTGCCATTCCATTATCGGCTCTGACTGTTGTTCAAGCCTTCGATGTACTGAACGTGAAACCTGGCACAAAACTGTTCATTCCTGGTGGAACAGGCGGATTTGGGCAGATTGCCATTCCGTTTGCGAAATCAAAGAAGCTTTTTGTAGCTGTCAGTGGTAGTGAATCAGCTCGTCATTTAGCGCTATCCATTGGTGCTGACCAGTTCATCGACTATCAGAAGCAAGATTATGTTGAGGTGCTGAAAGATTTCGATTACGTGATTGATACTCGTGGTGCAAGTGAGTTCAGGAATGAATTACGTGTTTTAAAACCTGGCGGAAAATTATTGTCATTGAATGCTGGTCCAAATGCACGTTTTGCAATTCAACATGGCGGATTTTCAACGTTGCAGAGGCTTCTTTTCGGTGTGATCGGCATGCCGTTTGATATAGCGGCACATCTTCAACAGAAAACGTATGATTTCTTATATGTTCAGCCCAATGGCAAACAACTAAAAAACATCACCCAGTGGATTGATGAAGCGGGCATCAAACCAACCATTGATTCGACATTTGCTTTTCGGCAAGTGAACGAAGCTATTGCCAAAATCGCAAAAGGGAAAGCTCAAGGAAAGATTCTTCTGATTATACAAGAGTGAGAAACAACAACATAAAATTGACAAAGATTTTAGTGAGGGGCGGGACGTCAGGTATAGGCTATGCATATGCGAAAAAGATTCTTGAAATGAGCAACACGGCGATTGTCACTAGTCACTCGAAATAAAATATTGACCAAGCAATCAAAGATAACCCTAATTTAATAGGCATTGCTGCGGATGTCAGTCAAGTGAAGTCGGTTGACCAGTTGGATTTTATCTTCTATAAACCGAAAGGTTTAATAAATAGGGCTCGTGCATACAAAGCAAAAGTAGACAAGAACAAAGAAGAAGGATTAGATGTGGATGCCGGTGTGAACATGAGGTTATATACTATCTCATTTTAATGGCTGCTGATATTCTCCTGTTTTAGTCTGATTTTGTTCCCGTTGGAAAAGACCAAATCCAACATGTGGAGCAAATATATTGATGATTAAATTTATAATTCTTTACTTATCGTTCTAAAAAGGGTATTATTTAATCATGGTTTGAAATTCATGTGTTAATTTGAGAATGTTCATTCTACAATGGATTATGACGTTTGTTTTTGTTAGTATTGATTCATTGATTTTTTTAAGGAGAAAAAAATGGCTAGAAGTAAAGAGTTTGACGAAAAAGCAGTATTAAGAAAAGCAATGGAGCTTTTCTGGGAACAGGGTTATGAAAAAACATCCATGCAAGATTTGGTAAATCATATGGGGATACACCGCAGGAGTATATATGACACATTTGGTGACAAGCGTTCATTGTTTTTAGCTTCCCTTAATCACTATGAAGAGCTCATCGTCAATGAGATGGAAAGCATAATTAGCAGCACTTCATCCATTAAACAGGCGATACGTGATGTTTTTATTTTCGTACTGAATTCCATGGAACAATACCCAAAAGGTTGTCTATCAGTAAATGCAGCCATTGAATTATCTTTGTTGGACAAAGAAATTGGACGCATAGTTACAAAAATGTTTAACCGTACTGAAGATATGTTTAATAACCTTATAAAACGGGGCCAAACTAGTGGAGAGATATCAAAAGAAATCGATTCTGATAACATATCTCGTTTCTTACACAACAATTTGGTAGGTATAAGAGTACTAATAAAAACTAATTACAGTAAAAAAGAATTAGAAGGCATCATTACTCTAGCACTTTCAGTGTTGGACTAGCTTTCTTTTTTTTACCCTATTTAGAACGTTCGTTCTAAAATCAGCATGAAACAAACCATCATAATGCATACTTATAAAATCGTTTTTTAATTTCTAAGGAGGAACACAAAAATGACAAACTTTAAAATACCATCAGTATCAGAATTTATTGAAGCAGATGGAACTCGTTACGCATATAGAAAATTTGGTACACAAGATGGTATACCACTAGTATTTCTTGTTCACTTTAGAGGAACGATGGAAAACTGGGATCCAGACATGCTTGAACCTATTGCAAATAAACGCCCAGTAATCTTATTTGACAATAAAGGGGTTGGTGAGACAGATGGACTAACGCCTACTACAATTGCTGATATGGCAAAAGATACAGCAACATTTATAAAAGCTCTTGGATTAGAACAAGTTGACATTCTTGGTTTTTCCATTGGTGGTATGGTTGCACAAGAGCTAGCTTTACAAGAAGGAGAATTAGTAAGAAAAATTATTATGGCAGGTACTTCGCCTGAATCTGGTATTAATCCAAATCCAGAGATTTTTGAAAGAATGAATCGTCACGGCGGAACGGAGGAAGATGGAATAAATGATTTTATGTTCTTTTTCTACGCACAAACCGAAACAAGTAAATCTGCAGGAATGGCTTCACTACAAAGAATTTTTAATCAGAAAAAAGTAAACAGTTCAGAACAAGTAAAAGAGGCACAATTACAAGCCATTGCAAAATGGGCTAAACAAAAATCTAATCATGATTATGAATGGTTACAAAACATCAAACACCCTGTACTTGTTACTAATGGTGTTAATGATGTAATGGTACCGACTAAAAACAGTTACATCTTAGCAGAGAAATTACCCAAAGCTCAGCTGATTATATATCCTGATTCTGGTCACGGGCATCTGTTTCAATTTCCAGAACTATTTGCAGAACACGTAAATTTATTTCTTGATTCTAATTCTTATTAAAAAGGAGTATTCATATGAGCAGATTATTTGAAAAAGTTCGTATTGGAAACATTGACTTAAAAAATCGTATAGGTATGGCTCCGATGACTAGAAATAGAGCTTTACCAGATGGTACGCCGAGCGGTTTAGTAGCAGAGTACTATGGTCAGCGTGCTTCAGTCGGTTTAATTATAAGTGAAGGAACCCAACCTTCAGATGATGGGCAAGGTTACACGAATACACCTGGTATTTATACAGAAAATCATATTAGAGGGTGGAAAAAAGTAACTTCTAAAGTTCATAGTGAAGGCGGTCATATTTTTATTCAGCTTATGCATGTGGGACGTGTATCACACCCTGATAACACCCCTCACCACCGCCAAGCAGTTGCACCGTCAGCTATTGCACCTGGTGTAGAAATTTTCACGGCAGAAGGAATGAAAGAAATTCCAACACCAAGAGAACTGAGTGAGCTTGAGATAAAAGATGTTATCAATGAGTTTCGTTTAGCAGCTCGTTCAGCAATTGAAGCTGGTGCAGACGGAGTTGAAATTCACGGAGCGAATGGTTATCTGATCCAGCAATTCCTTAGTGAAAACTCCAATCATCGCCAAGATGCATACGGTGGTACGATTGAGGGGCGTTCTCGATTCGCTATTGAAGTAGCTAAAGCAGTTGTTGATGAAATAGGAGCAGAAAGAACAGGCATCCGTTTTTCTCCTCAAGGAACACTGCAAGGCATTGATGAAGGGGAAAATAGCCTTGAGATGTATCGCTATTTAATAAGTGAATTAAATAAGCTTAACCTTGCATATCTGCATTTAATGCACTTTGGAAACGAGCAATTCCTAAAAGATGTGCGTCAACTTTGGGATCAAGCACTTCTTGTTAACCGTCCAGGTCGTCCTCTAGATCAACTTTCGTCTGATGTAGATAATAATCTTGCAGATGTTGTCACAGTAGGCACTTGGGTACTAGCTAATCCAGACTTTGCAGAACGGATTAAATCAGGTGCTCCCCTAAACGAACCTGATCAAAACACGCTCTATGCAGGAGGAAAAGAAGGTTATACAGATTATCCTTTCTTAAAATAATTTATTTAATATGAATATCCCATCTAGGGAAGGGATATTCATATTCTTTTTTCTTAGGTTCGTTAGGAAAAGATACATGTGCGTTAAATAAAAATGTGGAGGATTGTAACGAAAGCTTTAGCGATTGAAAACTACGGTAAAAAAACAAATTTTTTACTTCCCTAAGCCCAAAATAAATAATGGCGAGGTCTTAGTTGAGATATATGCGGCAAGTATAAATCCTCTTGATACAAAAATTTGAATTATGGATAACATACATCCATAGTAACAACTCGCAGTAAGAAACGCTGTAAAACGTTTTAAAAGTTCAAACTAAAAATGGAGGTGTGCTGTCAAATGAAAAAAACTGTTCTTATCACCGGGGTATCGGGTGGAATTGGCAAAGAGTTGGCGGATCGTTTCGCCAAGGGAGGATATAATTTGGTGCTGGTGGCGCGTAGCGAGGGTAAGCTTTTGGAGCTAGCGAAGGAATATCGGAAAAGATATGGCAGTCAAGCGACGGTCATCGCCAAGGATGTGGCGTCACCCGGCGTGCCGGAGGAGATTTTTGCGGAGCTCAAGGAGAAGGGGATCGTCGTCGACTATCTTGTCAATAATGCCGGCTTCGGTTTGTACGGGACATTCTTGGAGACGCAGTTAGAACAAGAGACGAATATGATTGACGTCAATATCAAGGCTCTGACTGTTATGACGAAACTGTTCTTGCCAGATATGGTCAAACGGGGCCAAGGAGGCGTGATGAATGTGGCTTCGTTGGTGGCTTTTTTCCCGGGACCTATGATGTCGGTTTACTACGCAACGAAGGCGTACGTGCTGTCGTTTACCGAGGCTTTGGAGAACGAGCTGAGCGGCACAGGGGTGACTGTGACGGCACTATGTCCGGGACTGACGTCAACCGGCTTCGTTGATCGTTCGGGTATTGGTGAATCGAAGTTGTTCCAGAGTGGTGCTATCATGGAGGCCGGGCAGGTGGCTGAGGAAGGGTACCGAGGCTTCTTACGCGGCAAGACGTTCATAATGCCAGGTGCTCGCAACCGGTTCATGGCATTCCTTCCGCGGTTGATGCCGCGCAAAATGGTGACCCGTATGGTCAGATCCACACAGCAAAGAACAGGGCATTGACCTAATTGAGGGTGAGTGGCAGTTGATTATGATCTGCCATCCTAGCCAAGATCTCGTAATGGAATAAATCGTTTAATAAAAAAGTTACAGAGACTGTTATAAAGACGGAAACTTTTTTATTTGATCTGCTGAAACATGGTCAAGAACAAGGAGAAATTTCTAAACACTATGATATCAAAGGGCTTTCTCAATTTATTTATAATTCACTCGTAGGAATACGAGTATTCGCAAAAACAACAAATGATAAAAAAGAATTAGAAACCATTATCGATTTGATTTTGGCAACACTAGATTGAGATATATCTTGTTATTTGAATTAATTAACACCAATCTGAAAATATTTTTAAGGAGAGAATAATATGAAGTACACAGTTATTACAGGAGCAAGCTCAGGTATAGGATATGAGACAGCATTAGCATTTGCTGCTCGTGGCAAAAACTTAATTATTGTAGCTAGAAGATTAGATAAATTAGAAGAACTTAAATCAACCATTCAGAATCTAAATCCTGATTTAGATGTTATTATTCGTACAAGTGACCTATCTGTCACAGATCAGGCATATACACTGTATAACAGTTTAAAGGAGTATCAAATTGAGACTTGGATTAATAATGCCGGGCTTGGTGAAACCTCTTCTGTCATAGATCAGAATTTAGATAAAGTAGAAACCATGTTACGCGTTAACATAGAATCCTTGACAATCCTTTCTACACTATTTGTAAGAGATTATGCTGATGTAGAGGGAACTCAATTAATTAACGTATCCTCAGCACTTGGATATGTAATTGCTGTTGGCAGTGTTGCTTATTCTGCTTCTAAATATTATGTTAGTGCCTTCACCGAAGGGCTTGCAAAAGAACTTGAACTGAAAGGTGCGAAAATGAAGGCAAAAGTTTTAGCACCAGCAATGACGGAAACAGAATTCGCAAAACATGCAAATGATAAGAAAGAGTTTGATTACAAAGCAAATCTCCCTATGTACCACACAGCTAAGCAAATGGCAGGTTTTATGATGGAGGTTTATTACAAAGATGAAGTGGTGGGGGTTGTAGATGAAAACTATGAATTCAATTTGAGAAAGCCGATCTATCCAATACTAGTATGGTAACATAATCGTTTGGCGATGGCACCAATGACACGTAGCAGTGCGCAAGAAGATGGTACATCAGGAGAACTAAGTTCCCTTTAATATGCTTAAAGAGCATCTATGGGATTACTTATTAGTGAAGGTACACAACCTCCTGACGATGGTCAAGGTTACTTATCCTACGTGAAAGAATGAGAATCTCAGAAAGGATAAGCATAACTTATATGGCAAATATCAAGGTCCACAAACAGTTTGGAACTGGAAGTGACTCTCTATTTTTGTACAGAAAAAGAGGGAATAAAAAGTAGTTTTTGCTTAAAAATGGCATACAACTGAAAAATGCTTGACGCATGAATTGTGCTTTACTGGCAGGCGTATACTGCATTCGGACGCTATGGGCTGATGAACTTTAACGTCTGTTCCACGGATGGAGTGCGGGAACACCGGCTGTAATAATCTCAATGGAAGGATGCTAATGAAAAAAATGAAAACACTCATAAAAGCAGCTCAGATCACCAAGTATTCAAAAAATATCCATGCCAAAGTCAATGACATTCCAATTCCAGAAATCGATGAAAACGAAGTCTTGGTAAAGGTCAAAGCTGCAGCGGTCAATCCGCTCGAAATGTTGATTATCACAGGTAGCGTGAAACTGATTCAAGATTATGAATTCCCATTAACGCTTGGTAATGAATTGACAGGTGTTGTTGAAAAAGTAGGAAAAAATGTAACGAACTTCCGCGTAGGAGATGCCATCTATACACGTCTCCCGCTAGAAAAAATTGGTGCTTTTGCGGAATATGCCGCAATTGACGCTGCCGCAATTGCACCCATGCCAAAAAATTTGTCTTACGTGGAAGCGGCTGCTGCACCACTGGCTGGACTTACAGCGTATCAAGGCCTGCATGAAGAACTTGAGGCACAGTCAGGTAAATCTGTTTTCATTCCAGGTGGATCAGGCAGTTTTGGTCAAATGGCTGTACCAATCGCAAAGGCAATGGGCCTAAATGTCATTGTTAGTGGCAGCTCAGAAGCGCGCGAACGCACTTTGGAAATGGGTGCCGATCAATATTTGGATTATTCAACAGAAAACTATGTTGACTTGTTGTCTGATGTGGATTACGTGATTGATACACTGGGTCCTAAAGAGTTTGACAGTGAATTGAGTATCATCAAACCAGGGGGAAGATTGCTCTCTCTCCGTACAGGACCAAATAAACGTTTCGGAAAAGACCGAAATTTCCCATCGTGGAAAAAAATTCTATTTTCCCTTGCTGGTGCAAATTATGACCGCAAAGCCAAGAAACAAAACGTGGAATACCATTTTATCTTCGTTCGTTCTGACGGCGCCCAACTTAAAGAGATTACCAAAATCATTGAAGAAAACAACATTGTTCCAGCAATTCATCCAACACGATTTACCATAGAAAACGTAAATGAAGCGCTAAAACTAGTCGCAAATGGACGACCAAAAGGGAAAGTGATTATTAATTTTTAAGGGGAATATGAAGAAAGCAGTCAAAAAGTTGAGATCATTTATGTAAAGGATTTTGAAAGGCAATAATAAAGTGTTACAAACCGCGAGTTCTGCTGATTAAGAAATGGTAAAGATAAAAAGCTAGATTAGATCATAGAAAAACTTCAGAAAGCCGGAGTCCTGTATCAGTAATTATAGAACATGGAGAATTAGCCATTTTAATTGTTTCTTATAAAAAATGTTGGGGTGAAATTGAGACAGGCGGTTGCTCTAACAGAAATGTCACCAGTGGCATGTTATATGCCTAGTTATAAAAGAAAACTCTTTATTGGGGACTTAGGCATTAGTAAATGTCAATAAAAACCGATGGTTTCAAACTATCGGTTTTTTATAATGTTTTCATACTCATTGAAAATCACCTCATTAGGACAAACAGTTATTACATAGCATTACCCAAGGTGTGAGGCATTTTATAAAGGTAATAATCATCGAGGGACCGCAAGCTGACAAATGCATTAACGATTGCTATCATTATTTAATAAAACTTTATAGGAAGGAGATCCAGGGTGATAGCAATATATGTAAGGGTATCGACCGAGGAACAAGCGATCAAGGGATCGAGTATCGACAGCCAGATCGAGGCCTGTATAAAGAAAGCAGGGACTAAGGATGTGCTGAAGTATGCAGATGAAGGGTTTTCTGGAGAGATTATCAGTGATAACAAAAATGATGTTCATAACTCTTTGGATATAGGATATATTCTTTCTCTATTTCTTTTAAGAAACTTTAGTAAAATAGAGAAAGCCGGAATATGAGATCCGGCCTCTTCTACATTATTTCCCCTTCGCCTTCTTCCGCTTTTCCTTCTCCGCCCGGTAAAATTCATGAAACATCTTCATCAGCGCCCGCTTTTCAATCCGCGACACATAGCTGCGCGAAATACCAAGTTCTTTGGCAATCTCCCGTTGCGTTTTTTCCTTCTTCAAATCAAGCCCAAACCGCCCGACAATCACTTCCTTCTCACGATCATCTAAAATGTCAATGTATTGCTTCACTTTTTCAAGCTCCATATTGAGCTGGATCGTATCAATCACGTCTTCATTTTCTGATTTCAAAACGTCGATCAGGCTTATTTCATTCCCTTCTTTATCCTGCCCGATCGGATCATGAAGGGAGACGTCTTTTTTTGTTTTTTTCAATGCGCGCAAATGCATGAGGATTTCGTTTTCAATACACCGCGCGGCATACGTCGCCAGCTTTGTCCCTTTTCCGGCGGAATAGCTTTCAATTCCTTTGATCAGCCCGATTGTTCCGATGGAGATTAAGTCCTCTGCATCCTCACCTGTATTTTCGAATTTTTTCACAATATGGGCGACCAAGCGAAGATTATGCTCAATCAGCATGTTCCTGGCATGTTCATCCCCTTTAGCCATGAGCTCTAAGTATTTTTTTTCCTCGCTGCTTGAGAGCGGTTGTGGAAAGGCATTGTTTTTCACGTAAGATACTAAAAAGACAAGCTCTTTAACAACAAAGCCGAGCGCTGCGAAAACACCTGTCACCATCGTCACCTCCACAAAAGTATGTAGGCTAAAGCCTATATGTAAATGTATGTAGGCGGGAGGCTGTCTGTGTCTGTACCGGGAAATTTCTCGCGGGGGAGCTTGGCTTTTGTGAGCAGCATACGAACTTCAAATTTTAAAAATAATTTTAATCAGGCTCCCATACATTGAAATGAACAAATAATGTATGGGGGGATGGGAATGAAAAAGTGGATGGCAGGCCTGTTTCTTGCTGCAGCAGTTCTTCTTTGTTTTATGGTTCCGCAGCAGATCCAAGGCGCTTCTTTGTATGACAAAGTGTTGACTTTTCCGCTGTCTCGTTATCCGGAAACAGGGGATCATATTAGAGATGCGATTGCAGAGGGACATTCTGATATTTGCACCATCGATAGGGATGGTGCGGACAAAAGGCGGCAGGAATCATTAAAAGGAATTCCGACGAAGCCGGGCTATGACCGGGATGAGTGGCCGATGGCGGTTTGTGAGGAGGGCGGCGCGGGGGCAGATGTCCGATATGTCACGCCTTCTGATAATCGCGGGGCCGGCTCATGGGTAGGGAATCAAATGAGCGGTTATCCTGACGGCACCAGAGTGCTGTTTATTGTGCAGTAATAAAGGAATAGAGGCTCTTTCCTGAGCCTCTGTTGTTATGAACCTTCGCGATGCTGAAGGTTCGGAGGATTGGTTTGTGCTTTTCGCCAATACTGGCGTGTGCCTTCGTCTCGAACAACGATGCCCAGCTGTGCAAGTTCAAGCCGGAATTCTTCCACATCGTCTGTTTCTTCGTCTTTCAGCGCTTGGTGACGAGCCTTCAATATAGCATGGGCGCCTGGCGAAAGGTCTGGTGCATCAGGTATCCACCGGCGAAATTGATCTTTAAACGGGTCACCTTCTGCTGCCCATTCGTAATTGTGCTTTCTAAAGGCTTTCTCGACATTCACTGGTTTTTCATCAATTTCTTCCCGTGCCAATTCATATCCGGCTGTTCCTAGGAGGACAAGCCGTTTGTGGTCGATAAACACAAGAGCAATGCTGTCGGAACGAATCGTTTGCACTTTCTTTCCTTTGATTAATTCCACTGTGTCATTTGTAATTTTGACAGACAGCAGCATTGCAATAACAGAATGAGCGAACCAAATTCCTGCAGACACGCCAAGCAGCGCAGTGATAAATGCAGCTGGTGATCCTTGAAAAGAGGTGACCAGCCGGAGCGGTCCTTCAAAAGGAATCCAGGGGAGGGATAATGTCCACTTTGCAAACTGCGGGATAAAATACCCGATCGCAAGGCCGATGATTGCAAGTGCCGCGTATAAAAAATAAACAGCAGTTTTCGTAACTCCAACAAAAGTGTGAGATTGATTCTGCAATATGTCACCTTCTTTATTTGAAAAAATCGTATTCTCTTCCCATATTTTAACTTAAAAACATGGTAAATCAAGGATCAATTGATGTTTTTTTGATATAAAAGAAAAGCTCAAAAAATGGGCCTAGAACAGCTGGAAACAATAGCGCCCAGGGTACACAAGACACGCATCCGAATTCGCAGTCGTCTCGGCGAAGCACGCAGCTGAAAGTCAAACTGCTTAAGCTGTTTCGGAAAAAGAAAAGCTGATGCTAAAGAACATACAAATCACAAAGGATGAGGGAACGGTAAAATCCTTTTTGGCCTCATTTGTTTTTATACGTATCTCATTACAGTTCACAGGGAACATAAAGAGTAAAGGCTTTTTAAACACTCAGGAGGAACTGACATGAAAATTGGATTAATCGGGTTAGGAAAAATGGGCATAAACATAGGAAAGCAATTCATTGATCGCAAACATCAAGCTGTCGGGTATGATGTGAATCAAGCGGCTGTTGATGAACTGAAAGCCTATGGGGCTGAGGGGACAACGAATCTAAAAGAGTTGATTTCTTCATTAGACACGCCGCGTATACTATGGGTTATGGTGCCGCATGGCGTTGTCGATGCTGTTTTGCGTGATGTGGCGCCTTTATTAAGCAAAGGCGATATTGTTATTGAAGCCGGAAACTCTCATTATAAAGAATCGATTCGCCGCCACAATCAAATGAAAGAAGCGGGTATCCATTATCTCGATGCCGGAACGTCGGGCGGAATGGAAGGCGCGCGCCATGGCGCCTGTTTTATGATAGGAGGAGACCCTGAAGCATGGGAGATTGCAGAGCCGCTGTTTCGGGATACTGCCGTCGAAAACGGATATCTTTACGCTGGTGAGGCGGGAAGCGGACATTTCTTGAAAATGATTCATAATGGCATTGAGTACGGAATGATGGCCGCGATTGGTGAAGGATTCGAAGTGCTTGAAAACAGCCAATTTGATTTTGACTACGAAAAGGTTGCCAGAGTATGGAATAACGGCTCTGTCATTCGCTCTTGGCTTATGGGGCTGACTGAGCGAGCTTTCTCTAAAGATGCGAGGCTGGATCAGATCAAAGGCATCATGCATTCCTCAGGTGAAGGAAAGTGGACGGTGGAAACAGCGCTTGATCTGCAGACAGCAACTCCGGTGATTGCCATGTCGCTGCTGATGAGATACCGTTCTTTAACAGATGATACGTTTACAGGAAAGGTCGTCGCTGCGCTTCGAAATGAATTCGGAGGCCATGCGACAGAAAAAAAGTAAGGGGACGAACACGCCTCCTTATTTTTTTTGCACGTTCAGCAGATGAGGGAACTTTTTATAAATGATCATCATGATGATCAGAATGTAGGCTCCGTAAATGCTGAAAGACAGTAATTTGTCGCTGGAAAAATTAGCACCTGCAATGGTAACAACGACAATATTCGGGATTTTCCCTATGAGAGACGCGAAGAAAAAAACATGCCAGCGAACCTGACTCAGCCCGCATATCACGTTCATGACAAGAGAAGGGATGACGGGGATGAGTCTTCCTAATAAAACAGCGGTAAAAGCATTTTTGTTGAAGGAAGCCTCGTAGCTTTGGATAGCCGGATAGGCCTGAACTTTTTTTCTGGCCCAATCTCTAAAGCTGTATCTGGCGAGAAAAAACAGCATGATTGTACCAAGCATTGAGCCGGTCAGTGTAATCCAGATCCCATTTGCGATTCCGAACACAGCGCCGTTTAAAGCGGCAACCAAAGCAAACGGCACAATGGGGAAAAAAACATCGGCAGCAATCAGCAGCATACTGAATAAAACAGAAAACATCCCTCCTGCTTTGATCGCCTCAAGCCAAGCTTCTTTCTGAAAAAAACCGACTGCAATGACAGTTATAATCACGATGATACCTAGTATCTTTTTTAACATGTTTATGGTCACTCCCAACTAAGGTGATGTCAGGAGCCAAAACCTCCGTCATCTACGTTAGTATAACTGGTGTCAGTTCAGCGATTCAACTAAAATTGATATTTGGATTTAGAACACAATTCTTTTTAATCTTGTAAAATAGGCAGCCCATCCCTATGTTTTCTGCATTCTTTAATAGCAGGGAGGGATAGAAATGGTCACGATAAAAAAAGGATTTTATTCCGGCATCGAACGATAATCGTCCGGGCTATGCGATGACTCCTGCTTATATTACGGTTCATATCATAATACAGCGAATACCGCCAAAGGCGCTGATGCGAAAATGCACGCCAATTATGTGACAAACCGAAGCACATCTGTCAGCTGGCATTTTACAGTTGATGATTCAGTCATTTATCAGCATCTTCCGATAGATGAAAATGGCTGGCATGCGGGTGACGGCACAAACGGGACAGGGAACCGCAATTCAATCGGGATTGAAATCTGCGAAAATGCTGACGCCGATTTTGAAAAAGCAACAGCAAATGCCCAGTGGCTGATCCGAAAACTAATGAAAGAAAACAATATTCCGCTGAAACATGTCGTTCCCCACAAAAAATGGTCCGGGAAGGACTGTCCGGGCAAGCTCTTGGAGCACTGGAGTTCTTTTATAAACAGAATTTCTTTCTCCGATACACCTCCAAAAGAGTTCATCTTACCCGCTGCCGTCAAGCGTTTTCAGCTTATGAACGGATTAACTGCAGACGGCATCTATGGACCAAAAACAAAGGCCAAGCTTAAATCGAAGTTAAAGTGAACACAGGGCAAGGGATAACCTGTTTCTAATGCGGATGCAGGTTATTTTCTTCTCTATGGTTTGTGTGTTTTTTCGATTGAGAAGAAGGGAATTTTAAGGAATCAACCTATGCCGCAATGAAAGCAGCATGATTTTCACTAAGGGGGACACGTTAACAATAGGAAAAAAAAGTAATAACAAGAAAACTCTTCATTGAACGAAAGGGAACAGAGGTATAACATTAAGGTGAGGCTTTTGGGGGTGTAAAGATGAAGCATTTTTTTATCCTTTTCCTTCTGCTGTCCGTTACAGCAGGATGCGAGGGTAAGGGATACGAAGACGTTGTAGCATTTGGTGACAGCAATACGAGAGGCTCTAATTGGGACTACCGCGATTATCCAAAAGCACAGCAGTGGGTTAATATGTTAAAAACGGCTGAACGCGGAAAGCTTGATATACTCAATGCGGGAATTGGCGGACAGACAACAGAGGATGCACGTCTGCGGTTTCAGACAGATGTGCTTGATCAAAAACCGAAGTATTTGTTTATTATGTTCGGCACAAATGACGCCGCGATACTGACTGAGGGGAAACCGAGAGTATCGAAGCAGCGTTTTAGAGAAAATCTCGTTTATTTTATTAAAGAAAGCAGAGAAGACGGGATCAAACCAATCCTAATGACATGTATCCCAATTATAGAAGGAAACGGGAAGCACCATCTGTTTTACTATTCGAGATATAAAGCAGCTGCTTTTGAACCGAAGGGCGGGGCGAGAAAATGGCACAATTCATACAACGATATTACAAGAGATGTGTCGGAGCGCCTAGATGTCCCTCTTGTAGATAACTGGAAGCATTTTATAGAAGCAGACGGCGGAAAAGCAACTGATGAAGCGCTTATCCAATCCGGTCTGATAGATCCTTCAGGCAATCATATGACACCTAAAGGGGCAAGGATTGTATATGAAGGAATACAAGATGGGCAGGTTTTGAAGTACTGAGCCGGACAACGGCCTAAGCCGTTTTATTTCTCCTACATAGGCTGTTATAAACCTTATGTAAGGAGGCGCTTCAATGTATGGCGCAGGCAGAGCATATGGATACGCTTTTATCGTTGTTTTAGTTGTTGTTCTCCTGGTTGTGGGCGGCATATATTGGTTAGCATAGTTACCGTCCCTTGAAAACACCTCTTTTTAGGGGTGTTTTTTGCTGAAAACAGTAGTAAAGCGCGCAACCGAAGTGATATAATATCAGTCATCTGAGTAAAAAAAGGAAATACGCCCGGAAAAAATAGACAAGTTCCTATTAAGAAGATACGGAAATAATATGTCCGAGCGATCTTCTTTTTATTTCGTTTTCAATTAACTCGATAAAGTCACGGTTTAAATTCATTTCGGTGGCTTTGAAATAAGATTCTATTAGTAATTCATCAGACAGTTTTCTCATGCTAGGAACCCAATTAATGGGAGTGGCACCTCCTTAAAAGTTGGAATCATTCATGATTTTAACGCATACATTGATACGTTGCGCACATCTGAGGCTGAAGTTATCTTTAATCTACCATGAAATGCATATAAGAACAATCGTTCTGTTATCCACACCAGAAAGTGGATAACCTGTGAGTATCGTGTTTATAATTTGTCTAAAGAGTGATGTAATAAGAGTGGATAGTGTGTGTAATTTTATCCACAACTGGTGAAGAAACCCAATTTTTGTCGAAATTTTTTTGCTCAGTTTTTCTTTAGGCACAAGTTCGATTTTTTTCGACAATCATTTTAAAGAGAAAAGGGAAGGGTGCGGGTTTTGTTAAAAAAGTTTTTTTTACCTGACGAGTTCGTGAAAAATATTTTTCATATTACGCCTGAGAAATTAAAGGAACGAAATGTAAAAGGAATTATTACTGATCTGGATAATACGCTTGTTGAGTGGGACAGGCCGAACGCGACGCCGCGTTTGATCGAGTGGTTTGAAGAAATGAAGGACCACGGCATTAAAGTGACGATTGTCTCTAATAATAATGAAAGAAGAGTAAAACTTTTCTCAGAGCCGCTTGGAATCCCATTCATCTACAAAGCAAGAAAACCAATGGGCAAAGCTTTTAACAGAGCTGTGCGCAATATGGAGCTGAAAAAAGAGGACTGCGTGGTCATCGGAGATCAGCTCATGACCGATGTACTCGGGGGAAATCGAAACGGCTACCATACGATTTTGGTCGTGCCTGTTGCTTCCTCTGACGGGTTTATTACGCGCTTTAACCGCCAGGTCGAGCGCAGAATACTGAGTGCTCTCAAACGAAAAGGGCACATTCAGTGGGAGGAGTAAGAAATGGAAAAGGTTGTTTGTATCGGCTGCGGAGTGACAATCCAAACCGAGGACAAAACAGGTCTGGGATATGCGCCGCCTGCATCGCTTACGAAAGAAAATGTGATTTGCCAGCGCTGCTTCAGACTGAAAAACTATAATGAAATACAAGATGTTTCCTTAACGGATGATGATTTCTTAAACATTCTTCACGGTATTGGGGAAACCGATTCTCTAGTTGTTAAAATTGTTGATATTTTTGATTTTAACGGCAGCTGGATCAATGGGCTGCAGCGTTTGGTGGGGGGAAACCCTATCTTATTGATTGGCAATAAAGCTGATATTTTGCCTAAGTCACTGAAAAGAGAACGTCTGATCCAGTGGATGAAGCGTGAAGCGAAAGAGCTTGGCTTAAAACCGGTTGACGTATTTTTGGTCAGTGCGGGACGCGGCCAGGGGATCAGAGAAGTAATTGATGCGATTGAGTATTACCGCAACGATAAAGATGTCTATGTTGTCGGGTGTACAAATGTAGGGAAGTCAACCTTTATTAACCGGATTATTAAAGAAGTATCAGGTGAAGAAGATATTATTACGACATCCCAATTTCCTGGCACAACTCTTGATGCAATTGAAATCCCGCTGGACGACGGCTCAGCGCTTTATGATACACCGGGCATAATCAACCATCATCAAATGGCGCATTATGTCAATAAAAAGGATCTTAAAATACTATCTCCTAAAAAGGAGCTGAAACCTCGCACATTCCAGCTTAACGATCAGCAAACACTGTATTTCGGCGGGCTTGCAAGGTTCGATTATGTGTCCGGAGAAAGGGCTCCTTTTATTTGCTATATGCCGAATGAGCTGATGATTCATAGGACAAAACTGGAAAATGCAGACGCGCTTTATGAAAAGCATGCAGGGGAATTGCTCACACCTCCGGGAAAAGATGAAATGGATGAGTTTCCGGAATTGGTCGCCCATACGTTTACGATAAAAGACAATAAGACAGATATCGTTTTCTCAGGGTTAGGCTGGGTAACAGTGCATGACGCCGATAAAAAAGTAACTGCTTACGCGCCAAAAGGCGTTCACGTATTTGTTCGGCGCTCATTAATTTAATGAAAAGGGGAGAGGAGCATGAAAAAGCTGTACGGAGTTATCGGAAATCCGATTGGCCATTCCATGTCACCTGATATTCATAACGCATCATTGAAAGATCTCGGTCTAGACGGACATTACCATGCTTTCAAGGTAGAAGAGAATGATCTGGAAGATGCGGTAAAAGGAATAAGAGCACTTGGCGTACAAGGAATCAATGTGACTGTTCCGCATAAGGTTTCCATTATGGATTACCTGGATCATATTGATGATAGTGCAAAAGTGATCGGTGCCGTAAATACGGTGAGAAGAGAGGGAGACAAGCTTGTCGGATACAATACCGATGGGGAAGGCTTTGTGAAGTCATTAATGAAGGTACTGGACAAGCCCATCTCTGAACTGTCATTCTTAATGATCGGCGCGGGCGGAGCGGCAAGAGCCATTTTTACAGCAATTGCCCGCAATGTTCCGATAAAGTTTGACATTTGCAACCGGACGTTGGAAAAAGCAAAGCAGCTTACAGAATCCACTCCCTCATTTCAAAATAAAGAAGTGTTAAGCATAAAAGAAGCAGAAGAGCGGCTTGAGCAGTATGATGTGATCATCCATACAACGTCTGTGGGCATGTATCCGAACGTGGAAGATGTGCCGCTTTCATTGCAGTGTGCACAAAGCAGTGCCGTCGTATGCGATATCGTGTATAATCCAATTCAGACGGCTCTTTTAAAAGAAGCAAACCAAAAAGGCCTGAAAACACTAGATGGAGTGGGCATGTTTGTAGAACAGGCAGCATTGTCTTTCCAATTGTGGACTGGACAAGAGCCTGATATTGAAAAAATGAGATCAATTGTTATAGGAAAATTAGGAGGAACAGAATGTTAACAGGTAAACAAAAACGTTTTTTACGTTCAAAAGCGCATCATTTAACGCCGATTTTTCAAGTAGGCAAAGGCGGAGTAAACGACAACATGATTAAACAAATTGCTGAGGCGCTTGAAGCGAGAGAGCTGATTAAAGTCAGCGTTCTTCAGAATTGTGAAGAGGATAAAAACGATGTTGCGGAAGCTCTTGTAAAAGGAAGCCGCTCTCAATTGGTGCAGACAATCGGCAATACGATTGTGTTATATAAGGAATCAAAGGAAAATAAACAAATCGAGCTTCCTTAAAGGTGGTTGAAATGAAGAAAATCGGTATTTTCGGAGGCACGTTTGACCCTCCGCATAACGGCCACCTCTTAATGGCGAATGAGGTGCTGTTTCAGGCGGGGCTTGATGAAATTTGGTTTATGCCCAATCAAATTCCGCCGCATAAACAGAAAGAAAACTATACGGACAGCTTTCATCGTGTGGAAATGCTGAAGCTTGCGATTCAGTCTAATCCGTCCTTTAAGCTGGAGTTGGCTGAAATGGAAAGAGAAGGGCCTTCCTATACGTTTGATACTGTTTCTTTACTGAACCAGCGTTATCCGAATGATCAGCTGTTCTTTATTATCGGTGCTGATATGATTGAATATTTGCCGAAATGGTATAAGCTGGACGAGTTGCTGAACCTCATTCAATTTATTGGAGTAAAGCGCCCCGGTTTTCATGTTGAAACCCCTTATCCGCTTCTCTTTGCAGACGTTCCGGAATTTGAGGTATCATCAACTATGATAAGGGAACGGTTTAAAAGCAAGAAACCCACTGACTACTTAATCCCTGATAAAGTGAAGAAGTATGTAGAGGAGAATGGTTTATATGAATCGTGAGGAGGCACTTGCCTGCGTTAAGCAGCAATTGACCGAACACCGATATATCCACACGATTGGTGTGATGAACACGGCGATCGAACTTGCGGAGCGTTTTGGAGCCAACCCTAAAAAAGCGGAAACAGCGGCTATCTTTCATGATTATGCCAAATTCCGCCCGAAAGAAGAAATGAAACAAATTATTGCGCGAGAAAAAATGCCTTCGCATTTATTGGATCATAATCCGGAGCTGTGGCACGCTCCGGTCGGCGCTTATTTGGTCCAAAGAGAAGCGGGGATTCAAGATGAAGACATTCTTGACGCCATCAGGTATCATACCTCTGGACGGCCTGGCATGACACTTTTAGAAAAAGTGATTTACGTTGCCGATTACATTGAACCAAACCGGGCATTTCCCGGTGTCGATGAGGTGCGTAAACTTGCCGAGACAGATTTGAATCAAGCGCTGATTCAATCCATTAAAAATACAATGATGTTTCTTATGAAAAAAAATCAACCGGTTTTTCCAGACACATTTTCAACGTATAACTGGCTTGTGTCCGGCAACTGAACAGGAGGAATTTGTGAATGAACCAAAAGTCCATTTTAAAGATCGCAGCTGCGGCTTGTGATGATAAACGGGCAGAGGATATTTTAGCACTGGATATGGAAGGCATATCTCTGGTTGCTGATTATTTTCTGATCTGCCACGGGAATTCAGATAAACAGGTGCAGGCGATTGCCCGTGAAATCAAGGATCAGGCTGAAGAAAACGGCATTCAAATCAAAAAGATGGAAGGCTTCGATGAAGCAAGATGGGTGCTCGTTGACCTTGGCGATGTGATTGTGCATGTCTTCCACAAGGATGAAAGAAGCTACTACAATCTGGAAAAACTGTGGGGGGACGCTCCGCTCGCAGATCTTGAGCTTGGAATGAACCAATGATTTACCAAGGCTTTGCAAGCGTGTATGACGAGTTAATGTCGCACGCACCTTACGATCAATGGACAAAGTGGATTGAAGCAGCTCTCCCGGAAAAAGGCCGTATCCTCGATCTGGCATGCGGCACAGGGGAAATCTCAGTCCGGCTTGCCGAAAAAGGCTTCGAGGTCACGGGGATCGACCTCAGTGAGGAAATGCTTGCTTACGCCCAGCAAAAGGTCTCCAGTAACCAGCCGATTCTTTTTCTTCAGCAGGATATGAGAGAGATTACCGGCTTTGACGGCCAGTTTGACGCTGTTGTGATATGCTGTGACTCATTAAATTATTTAAAAACGAAAAATGATGTGATCGAAACCTTCAAAAGTGTATTTCGGGTGTTGAAACCTGAAGGCATGTTGCTATTTGATGTTCATTCATCTTATAAAGTCAGTGAAGTCTTTCCGGATAGCACATTTGCTGACCAGGATGAAGATATCAGCTATATTTGGCAGAGCTTTGCCGGAAGTGAAGAGCTTTCTGTCATTCATGATATGTCGTTTTTTGTGCGGAACGGAGAAGCGTATGACCGTTTTGATGAGACGCATGAGCAAAGAACGTTCCCGGTGGATGAATATGAAGAAATGCTGAGGAACTGCGGCTTTCAGCTGCACGGCGTGACAGCTGATTTTACAGATTCAGAACCAACAACACAATCAGAACGCCTATTTTTCAAGGCGCAGAAATCAAAAACCATCGTTTCCTAAGACGATGGTTTTTTTAAATGCTTTTTTATGCTTTTGCAGTGCAGACAAAAGTATGACATACTCGTCTACACATGAAACTGCTTCTTCACTGCGGAAATATCCTCCTCGTACTTCATATGAGTATTTTGGAATACCCGGTGAAACATATCCTGCACACCGCTTTCCAGCGCTTTAATGCCTTCTCCTGTCACACCGCCTTTAACACAAACCTTTTCCTGTAACGCGGGCAGGGTATACAATTCGGTTTCTAGCAGTTTTCCCATTCCGACAAGCATTTCCTTACACATCAGAATAGCATCCTGTTTGGACACTGATGTTTCCGAAACGGCCGCATCTATAAACCGCTGAATCAGATAGCTCATAAAAGCGGGGCCGCAGCTTACGATATCTGATGCCACCCTCGTGATGTCACTTTCAATTTGCAGCGGATGAGAGATATGCTTCATGAGCTCATTGATTTTCGTTTTTGCAAATTCTCCGCAGCTTGTGCCGAAAGTGACGAGAGAAACGCCTGCCAGCGCTCTGTTTGTAATACTGGGAATTACTCGCGCCACTTGACATGGTACATATTGCTCGAGTTGTTGAGTTTGAACCGGGCTTGTAATTGAAATGAGAATATGGTCCTTTCTTAAATAAGGCGCCGCTCTTGCTAGTAAAGGATATATATCAAGCGGCTTAACACAAATAAAAATCATCTCGTTTTCAGAAACAAGCTTTTCCAGGCTTTCTGTTACGTTTATGCTGTTGTAGCGGTTCTTTATGTGTAACGCTTTTTCAATTGTGCGGTTTGTGATTGTTATGTTTGAGGGATCGGCTGCTTTTGATTCAATAAATGACTCTATAAGGATCGTACCCATATTTCCTGTGCCGATAAAACCAATCTTCAATGATTTCCCCTCCTTTGAGCTATTATCCTCTAAACCATATGTGTGATGAAAATAAATTATGACGAAAGCGGGGAACATGCACGATGAATTGGTTGTATCTGCATAAAAAAGCAATCATTTTAGCGGCTTCTGCAGCTGCTTTCATAGCGGTTATTTTCGTTTTGGCCAGCGGGGAAAACAAAGAGCCGGTGAAGCAGGCTGTATCAACTGAGACAGAAAATACGGAGGTAAAGCAGGAGGCGGTAAAAGACGAGAACGATACCATTGTGATTGATATAAAGGGTGCTGTTCAGCATCCTGGCGTGTATGAAATGCGAACAGGGGACAGAGTATCTCAGGCGATTGAGAAAGCGGGCGGGACCGGTGAACAAGCAGATGAAATGCAAGTGAATTTGGCGGAGCTGCTGCAGGACGGGATAGTGGTGTACATCCCGAAAAAGGGAGAAGAGACAACAATGCAGCAAGGATTCGGAGGCGCTGTGAAAAGCGATGGAGGGAAGGAAGCACCGGTAAATATCAATACAGCAACCTTAGAGGAATTACAAGGCATCTCAGGGGTGGGGCCATCAAAGGCTGAAGCTATTATTGGATACCGGGAAGAAAACGGGCGTTTCCAGACAATTGAAGAGCTCACTAAAGTTTCAGGAATCGGTGAGAAGTCGCTTGAGAAAATAAAGTCTTCCATTACAGTAAAGTGATTTGACGGTCATGCATAATGATAGGTAAACTAAAGGTCAGGCAACACAACATTTGGAGGGAACAACGTGGAACGAATTTCATGGAATCAATACTTTATGGCTCAAAGCCATTTACTGGCGCTGCGCAGCACCTGCCCAAGATTGTCTGTCGGCGCTACTATAGTCAGAGACAAACGCATGATTGCAGGAGGGTATAATGGGTCAATCGCGGGCGGCGTGCACTGTGCAGACGAAGGCTGCCTCATGATAGATGACCATTGCGCAAGAACGATTCACGCTGAAATGAATGCGATTCTTCAATGCTCTAAGTTCGGGGTGCCGACTGATGGAGCGGAGATTTATGTGACGCATTATCCGTGCATACAATGCTGTAAATCTATCATTCAAGCGGGTATCAAAACGGTTTATTATGCTGAGGATTACAAAACGAATCCGTACGCACAGGAATTATTTGAACAGGCGGGTGTAACTGTTGAACAGGTTGAACTCGATGAAATGATCGTTGATCTGAAAAACAGGGAAAAGCTTTCATTTATAGCGGGTCTTTTAGAGAAACTGGCGGATGCGGGTCTTGCAGAGGAAGATTTGAAAAAGATACATGAACAGGCGAATACACTCTTCACGAGCTACGTGTGATGAATGCGTAATTCGCGTTTGTTATTGCCTTTGGCGGCAGCTTCAGCAACGGCTGGAATTACTGCCGCCGCTTATTTCTCCGCTGTTTTTCTTTTCTTCCTCTTTCTCCTCATCATTTTAATCAAAACGAGACACGCTGTTCTCATTTTGGTTTGTTTCTTCTCTTTTATATTGTTTTTTTCACTGTATGTAGTCGTAGATTCCAAGAATGTCTCTGTATATCAGCGGGGCACCTATCAAGCCAAGGCAGTAATTGACAGCATTCCAAAAATTGACGGCGACCGTATGTCTATGGTGGTTAAGACGCCTGATGGCGAAAAATGGGCCGCCTCGTACCGCATTCAGTCTGCTGAAGAAAAAGATCAGCTGTCATATCTAGAGCCAGGAATGGCATGTGAATGGACTGGTGCGTTGGAAGAACCTAAACACGCAACCGTGCCGGGCGCATTTGATTATAACGAATATCTTTACCGGCAGCATATTCACTGGAACTATTCTGTTACATCTATTCAAAAGTGCAGCGAACCTGTAAATGTCAGTTATAAACTGCTCAGTTTAAGAAAAGACATCGTGTCATTCACAAACAGCCTGCTGCCTCCTGATTCGGCAGGAATCGTACAAGCTCTTATAGTAGGAGACAGATTTTACGTGGAAGCCGAGGTGCTTAACGCGTATCAAAAGCTTGGTGTCGTCCATCTCTTGGCGATTTCAGGACTCCACGTCGGCATTTTGACAGCCGGCTTGTTTTATATCATGATCCGTATTGGGATAACAAGAGAAAAGGCGTCAATCCTGTTGCTGTTATTTCTGCCGCTCTATGTGATGTTGACAGGCGCTGCTCCTTCAGTGCTGCGCGCCGCTCTGATATCGGGAATTTACTTAGCTGGAAGTCTCGTTAAATGGCGTGTGCATGCTGCGAGGGCAATCTGCACTTCATACATCGTCCTCTTGCTCTTCAATCCTTACCATCTCTTTGAAGCCGGTTTTCAGCTGTCATTCGCCGTGAGTTTTTCTTTAATTCTATCTTCTTCTATTTTTCAGCATGTTAAAACCTCTTTAGGTCAGCTGACAATGGTATCACTGATCGCTCAGCTGGGTTCACTTCCCATTCTCCTGCATCATTTCCAGCAGTTTTCTATGATCAGCGTACTGATGAACATGGTGCTTGTTCCTATTTATACATTCTGTGTTTTGCCGGGGACTATAGCAGGTGTTTTTTTATTAATCCTTTCCGCTTCGGCTGGCCGATGGTTCTTCAGCTGGTTTGATTTCTTGATGAGCTGGACCAACAGGCTGATCACAAGAATCGCAGATATTGATGTATTCACAATTATCATTGCACGTCCCGCACCTATTCTGCTCTTTTTATTCACGGTCACAATCATTCTAATGTTTATGGCGATTGAAAAACGCTCTTTCTCTCAGCTGATGGTAACTGGCGGCATTTGCTGCGCGATGTTCTGTCTTCTCTTTATATATCCTCGTCTTAGTTCTGAAGGAGAGGTCGATATGATTGATATTGGGCAGGGTGACAGCATGTATGTAGGTGCTCCGCATCAGCGGGGGCATGTTTTAATTGATACTGGCGGCACTTTGTCTTATTCGTCAGAGCCTTGGCGGGAAAAACAGCATCCGTTTTCACTCGGGGAAAAGGTGCTGATTCCGTTTTTAACCGCTAAGGGGGTCAAACAGCTTGATGCGTTAATTCTCACGCACGCTGACCAAGATCATATCGGAGAGGCGGAGACTCTGCTGAAGCATCATAAAGTGAAGCGCCTCGTGATTCCGAAAGGGTTCGTTTCTGAACCTAAGGATGAGAAAGTGCTGCAGGCAGCCAGAGTGGAGGGAGTGTCAATTGAAGAGTTGAAGCGAGGGGATGTGTTGCAAATAAAGGATTTACAGTTCTATGTACTGTCACCGGACGGACCTGATCCGGCAAGCAAAAATAATTCTTCTCTCGTTCTGTGGATGAAAACGGGCGGTATGAGCTGGATCTTGACAGGTGATCTGGAGAAAGAAGGGGAACAGGAAGTTATGAGCGTGTTTCCGAATCTAAAAGCAGACGTGTTAAAGGTGGGGCACCATGGAAGCAAAGGCTCTACCGGTGAAGATTTCATCAAACAGCTTCAGCCGGAAACGGCCATTATCTCAGCAGGGGAAAACAATCGGTACCATCATCCCCATCAAGAAGTTCTGCAAATATTACAGAGACATTCCATCCGCGTGCTGCGCACCGATCAAAGCGGAACGATCCAATATAGATATAAAAACAGAGTTGGAACCTTTTCTGTCTATCCCCCATATGATACATCAGAATAACAGAGACGAACTAAAAAAAGACTGCCGAGAAATCAGCAGCCCGGGCAGTCGCTGTTATGAACCAACCAGGTGAATAACCGTTGCCATGACAAACAAGAAGGCGAAAAATCCGAAGGACACAACAAAACCAACAGCTGAATCTACAGCATCATTTCGTTTGCTTTGAACGTTTTTTTCAAAATCATTCAATTTAATCCCTCCTGACTGATTTAAGTATAATGGAATTGTTTTGAAAAATCTAGAAGCTAAGGTAACGTTTTCTGTTCTGGTGATTATCGCCTTTTTACAAGCTGTCCCGGGGGCTTGCGATCAGGCGTTTAATATAAATGGGGAAGCAGCAGTCAGGCTTCCTCTTTACTATTTTGCAAACTCAATTTAGGATAGAAGGGGATGATGAAAGAGAGGAAGTCGTACAACAATGGTATTTGATGTGTGGAAAAGCCTGAGCAAAGGAGATGTCCATCCGGTTTATTGTTTATACGGAAAAGAGACGTATCTGCTGCAGGAAACCGTTAGCAGGATCAGACAGGCGGTCATTGATCAGGAAACAAAGGATTTCAATCTATCCGTTTTTGATCTGGAAGAGGAACCGCTGGACAAAGCAATTGCAGATGCTGAAACGTTTCCGTTTATGGGGGAGCGGCGTCTTGTTATTGTGAAAAATCCATATTTTTTAACAGGTGAAAAGAAAAAAGAAAAAATTGAGCATAACGTCAGCGCGCTTGAATCATATTTACAATCGCCTGCGCCTTATACGGTCTTTGTCCTGCTTGCCCCGTATGAAAAGCTGGATGAGCGGAAAAAACTGACGAAAGCATTAAAGAAGCACTCGTTTATGATGGAGGCAAAGGAATTAAACGCAAAGGAGACGACAGATTTTACTGTCAACCTTGCAAAAACCGAGCAGAAAACAATCGGCACTGAAGCGGCGGAGCATTTGGTTCTGCTTGTGAATGGACATCTGTCATCGATTTTTCAGGAGATTCAGAAGCTCTGCACGTTTATTGGAGATCGTGAAGAAATTACGCTGGATGATGTGAAAATGCTTGTAGCGAGAAGCCTTGAACAAAATATATTTGAGCTGATCAATAAAATCGTCAACCGGAAACGAACAGAAAGCCTGCAAATTTTTTATGATTTGCTCAAACAAAATGAAGAACCGATCAAAATCATGGCGCTTATTTCGAATCAGTTCCGGCTGATTCTGCAAACAAAGTATTTCGCGGAACAAGGCTACGGACAAAAGCAAATCGCTTCTAATTTAAAAGTCCATCCATTCCGGGTAAAGCTGGCAATGGATCAAGCAAGGCTTTTTTCAGAGGCCGAGCTCCGGTCAATTATTGAACAGCTTGCCGTCATGGACTACGAGATGAAAACAGGGAAAAAGGACAAGCAGCTCCTGCTCGAACTGTTCCTTTTACAGCTGTTAAAAAGAAATGAAAAAAACGATCCCCATGATTGAGGATCGTTTTTATATTATGCAGAAAGTCCGTTCACTTTTTTCGCTAGTCTTGATTTGTAACGAGATGCGGTATTTTTGTGTACAAGACCTGTTTTCACTGCTTTATCAATACGTTTAGCTGCTTCAGTAAGAGCAGTTTTCGCTTTGTCGGCTTCGTTGTTAGCAACAGAAGCTTCAACTTGTTTGATTGCAGTACGCATAGCAGATTTGATTGTCGCGTTATGAACGCGGCGTTCGTTGTTTGTTTTTGTACGTTTAATCGCTGATTTAATGTTTGGCATGTGTTTCACCTCCTAAGATACAACCTGTAGCACAGTGTCTTAAGGTTAAATCTTCTTCACAATAGAACAAATTGTATTCTATCAAACACACCTTTAGATTGCAATATAAATGTAAAGTATTTTTCATTGAAGGATCTCTTTTTAGCATGATTCATTCAGCAAATGGCAACAATATAGGTACTGAATGTGAAGGAGGCCCCTGTATGAAAAAGAGTGAACTGGATGTTAATCAGTATTTGATACGTACCGATTTAGCAGTTGAAACGAAGGAAGCGATGGCCAATCAGCAGGCTGTGCCGGCAAAAGAAATTAAAGGTTTTATTGAAAAAGAACGCGATCGCGGCGGCATTAAAATCCGCACTGTTGATATTACCAAGGAAGGCGCGGAGCTCTCAGGAAAAAAAGAAGGTCGCTATTTAACGCTTGAGGCGCAAGGAATCAGAGAGAATGATTCGGAAATGCAGGAAAAGGTCTCTGCTGTCTTCGCGGAGGAATTTTCGGCTTTCCTTGAAAGCCTTAATATCACAAAAGATGCGAGCTGTTTGATCGTCGGGCTCGGCAACTGGAACGTCACCCCTGACGCGCTGGGTCCGATGGCTGTAGAAAATCTATTGGTCACAAGGCACTTGTTTAAGCTTCAGCCGGAAAACGTGCAGGAGGGCTACAGGCCTGTCAGCGCATTTGCGCCTGGTGTTATGGGGATTACGGGAATCGAAACAAGCGACATTATTAAAGGTGTGATTGAGCAATCGAAGCCTGATTTTGTCATTGCCATTGATGCATTGGCGGCACGGGCGGTGGAAAGGGTTAACACAACCATTCAAATATCGGACACAGGCATTCACCCGGGATCTGGTGTGGGGAATAAACGAAAAGATTTAAGCAAAGACACGCTTGGCGTACCGGTGATTGCAATCGGAGTGCCGACAGTCGTTGACGCGGTGACGATTGCCAGCGACACGGTGGACTACATATTAAAACACTTTGGAAGAGAAATGAAAGATGACAGGCCGTCAAGATCTCTTGTTCCGGCAGGCATGACGTTTGGGAAAAAGAAAGTGCTCACTGAAGAAGATCTTCCCGATCAAAAGCAGCGTCAATCATTTCTCGGAATTGTTGGTACCCTTGGAGAGGATGAAAAACGGCAGCTCATTCACGAGGTGCTTTCACCTTTAGGGCACAACTTAATGGTTACGCCGAAGGAAGTTGATTCATTCATCGACGATATGGCAAATGTGCTGGCGAACGGATTAAACACAGCGCTTCATGAAAAAGTGTCACAAGAAAACAAAGGCTCCTACAATCACTAAACTGTTCTACTTCCTCTAGCTTGTTCATAGAGTTATTACTAGACAAGCGCTGGAGGGATTCAATGAGAAATAAACGCAGAAACAGACAAATTGTTGTTGCGGTAAATGGCGGGAAAGCGGTAAAAGCCATCTTTCTATTTATCGTAAGCCTTATCGTGATTTTTGTTCTATCCGGTGTGCTGACGTCTCTCCGGCCTGAACTCAGGCCGTCGTCTGACTCTTTTTACGGGATTACTGAAGAAATGCCGGGTGACGTGTTTGCACACTTGCTGCGGATGGAGAACCATTATTTCGCTTCAGACCTTTCTCAAACCGACAGCTCATTTCATCTTTCGCGTCTTTCTTTAAAGCTGGCGACAAGCATCAACCTTGAAGATCCGCGGAGCTTTCTCGGCCGGGAGCTGCCGGGGTTTGCACAATTTGATACCGAGATTCTGTTAGCTGGACAAGGCACGGATTATACGAATATGCCGGCGGAATCGCCGCCGCCGTCTAAGGTGATGGAGGAAGAAAGAGAAGCGAACCTGGCAGAGATTGAAAAACAGCAAACACAATCAGATCGTGCGAAAAAAGATCCGCCGAAACAAACAACCGGTGATAAAAAGGTCGTTTTTATCTATCACACGCACAACACGGAATCATATCTCCCTCTATTAAAAGGCGAGACTGATCCTGATATGGCACGCCATTCTAAAGCCAACGTCACGCTCGTAGGAGCTATGTTCGGAAAGGCGCTTGAATCCCAAGGCATTGGAGCCACAGTGAATAAAACCGATATACAGGCAAAACTGAACAAAAAAGGCTTAAACTATGCCAGATCGTATGATGAATCAAGGCCGGTCGTCAAAGAGGCGCTCGGATCAAACAAAAATCTGCAATATATCATTGATATTCATAGAGATTCACGGCGAAAGAAAGATACGACGGCAACGATTAAAGGGAAAAGTTATGCCCGGGTGGCCTTTGTCGTCGGCAAAAAAAGCAAAAATTTCGAAGAAAACTATAAAATTGCAAGCGAGCTCCATAAGCTGATGGAGAAAAAATACCCTGGACTCAGCACAGGTGTCTTTTCGAAAGGCTCGCCAGGCGATAATGGTGTATACAATCAGGATTTAACCGACAGAGCGCTTTTGCTCGAATTTGGCGGAGTAGATAATAACCTCGAGGAGCTGCAGCGTGCGGCTGACGCCGCCGCAGACGTATTCAGCGAAATGTACTGGGATGCTGAAAAGGTCAACGCGGAGAGCGGCGAGACGAAAAAACAATAAGAAATAGGTGGTTTGATTTGATTGCTTACTTTGGCAAATGCTTGCTGCTTGTCACGATCATGTTTTTAGGCGTGCTGTTCGGCATGCAGCAGGCGAATAACGGAATGCTGAGTATGAAAGGCTATCAAGACCCTTCACTTAAGGGCGCGTTTACGCTCACCGACGGAAAAAATAATGAAAAAGAAGCTTCAATCTTAGGAGAAACAGTCACGGCGAAAGATTTAGAAGAAAAACAAAAAGAGCTGGAACAGGTGGAAACGTTCAATATGTTCTCTAAAGCCGGAAAAGCGCTTTCGAACACCGTAACCAACACTGCCCAGTCGATGTATGAATGGATACGTGATATGAATCAATAGATGTGTGAAAGAGAAAAGCAGCCCATGATTAACAGGGAACTTTTCTCTTTCTTGTTTTACATTGAATCTTAACAATCCTATTGATATAATCTAAGCTAGTGTATTTTGCGTTTAATAGTAGGAGTGATAGATTGTGACAGATAAAGAAAAGCGTTTAGAGAGGCAGTCGAGAATACGGAATTTCTCTATCATTGCCCATATTGACCACGGAAAATCGACCTTAGCGGATCGTATTTTAGAAAAAACGTCGGCAATCACTCAACGAGAAATGAAAGAACAATTGCTCGATTCTATGGATCTTGAACGTGAACGGGGCATAACCATTAAGTTAAACTCTGTTCAGCTTAAATACAAAGCAAAAGACGGAGAAGAATATATTTTCCATCTGATTGATACGCCGGGACACGTCGATTTCACATACGAAGTATCCCGAAGTCTTGCTGCCTGCGAAGGAGCGATTCTTGTTGTGGATGCGGCGCAGGGAATTGAAGCGCAGACGCTTGCCAACGTTTACTTAGCGCTTGACAATGACCTTGAAATTCTGCCGGTCATTAACAAAATCGATCTCCCGAGCGCAGAGCCTGAACGTGTGCGCCAAGAGGTAGAGGACGTTATTGGTCTTGACGCATCAGAAGCCGTGCTTGCTTCAGCAAAAGCCGGTATCGGGATTGAGGAGATTTTAGAACAGATCGTAGAAAAGGTGCCGGCACCGACTGGAGATCCGGAGGCGCCGCTTAAAGCGCTGATCTTCGACTCGCTTTATGACGCTTATCGCGGTGTCGTGGCTTATATCAGAGTCGTTGAAGGAACGGTAAAGCCGGGGCAAAAAATCAAAATGATGGCAACCGGCAAAGAATTTGAAGTGACAGAAGTCGGTGTATTTACGCCAAAAGCTACTCCGACAGATGAACTGACGGTCGGAGATGTAGGCTTTTTAACTGCTGCGATCAAAAATGTCGGTGACACACGTGTCGGTGACACGATAACAAGCGCTGCCAATCCTGCAGACGAAGCGCTGCCGGGATACCGCAAGCTCAACCCGATGGTGTACTGCGGCCTTTATCCGATTGATACGGCCAAATACAATGATTTAAGAGAAGCCCTTGAAAAGCTTGAGCTGAATGATTCCTCCCTTCAGTATGAAGCGGAAACGTCACAGGCACTCGGATTCGGATTCCGTTGCGGATTTTTAGGCATGCTTCACATGGAAATCATTCAGGAACGGATAGAGCGTGAGTTCAAAATCGACTTGATTACAACAGCGCCGAGTGTTATCTACGATGTATATATGACAGACGGCGAAAAGGTTGTTGTTGACAACCCGTCCAACATGCCTGATCCTCAAAAGATCGAAAGGATCGAGGAACCGTATGTTAAAGCGACAATGATGGTGCCGAATGATTTTGTCGGCGCTGTTATGGAACTTTGCCAAGGAAAACGAGGCAATTTTATTGATATGCAATATTTAGACGCAAACCGTGTCAGCATTGTCTATGATATGCCTTTAGCGGAAATCGTCTATGAGTTTTTTGACCAGCTTAAATCAAGCACAAAAGGCTACGCGTCCTTTGACTATGAGCTGATCGGCTACAAACCGTCTCAGCTCGTCAAAATGGACATTATGCTGAACGGAGAAAAAATCGACGCCCTTTCCTTTATCGTGCACCGGGATTACGCGTATGAACGAGGAAAAGTGATCGTTGAGAAGCTGAAAGAGCTCATTCCGCGTCAGCACTTTGAAGTACCGATTCAAGCGGCGATCGGCCAGAAAATCGTAGCGCGTTCTACGATTAAAGCGATGCGTAAAAACGTATTGGCTAAGTGTTACGGCGGAGACATCTCGCGAAAACGGAAGCTTCTTGAAAAACAAAAAGAAGGAAAACGCCGAATGAAGCAGGTCGGCTCAGTTGAAGTGCCGCAAGAAGCATTTATGGCGGTCCTGAAAATGGACGACAGCCCGAAAAAATAAATAGAAGCCGCCGCAGTCCTGTACTGCGGCTTCTTTCTGTAAAGAAGGTGAATTCATTGAAATCAGCCTATATCCATATCCCATTCTGTGAGCACATTTGCCACTACTGTGATTTCAATAAATATTTTATTCAAAGCCAGCCTGTAGACGAGTATTTAAACGCGCTCGAACAGGAAATGATAAATACAATTGCAAAAACAGGGCAGCCTGACCTCAAAACCATCTTTATCGGAGGAGGCACGCCGACCTCTCTGTCTGAGGAACAGCTTAAAAAACTGATGGACATCATCATCCGAGTGCTGAAGCCCTCAAGCGCATTATCGGAATTTGCGGTTGAAGCGAATCCGGACGACCTGTCCGCAGCGAAATTAAAAATATTAAAAGAAGCAGGCGTGAATCGCCTCAGCTTCGGTGTCCAAACGTTCGAAGACGACTTGTTAGAAAAAATCGGCCGAGTGCACAAACAAAAAGATGTATTTGCCTCTTTTGAAAGGGCGCGGGAAATCGGTTTTGACAATATCAGTCTTGATTTAATGTTCGGACTCCCGGGACAAGCCCTCAAGCATCTGGATCATTCCTTAGACACTGCTTTATCGCTGGATGCTGAGCATTATTCGGTGTACTCCCTCATTGTAGAACCGAAAACGGTATTTTATAATCTCATGCAAAAAGGGCGGCTTCATCTTCCGCCGCAGGAGCAGGAAGCCGAAATGTATGAAATGGTGATGGGTCGGATGGAAGCTCACGGCATTCATCAGTATGAAATCAGCAACTTTGCCAAGCAAGGCATGGAATCAAAGCACAATCTGACGTATTGGAGCAACGAGGAATATTTCGGATTTGGAGCCGGGGCCCACGGATATATCGGCGGCACACGCAATGTAAACGTCGGACCTGTCAAACATTACATTGACCTGATAGCTGAAAAAGGCTTTCCATACAGAGATACTCATGTAGTGACAACAGAAGAGCAAATTGAAGAAGAAATGTTTTTGGGCTTGAGAAAAACAGCCGGAGTCAGCAAAAAACGATTTGCAGAAAAATACGGCCGTTCCCTTGATGAACTGTTCCCAAGCGTATTAACAGACCTCGTAGAAAAAGGGCTGATTCACCATTCGGAGTCTGCCGTTTACTTGACTCATCAGGGGAAATTATTAGGTAATGAAGTTTTTGGCGCTTTTTTGGGTGAGTTATAATTGACATTTTTCTTGTGGTTTGATACTTTTGTTATAGAATTAGCACTCACTTATTGAGAGTGCTAACAGAGGTGATGATGATGTTAACAAATCGTCAGCTGCTGATCCTTCAGGTCATTATAAATGATTTTATTAAATCGGCGCAGCCGGTAGGGTCAAGAACTCTTTCGAAAAAAGATGAAATCACATTTAGCTCTGCAACAATAAGAAACGAGATGGCTGACTTGGAAGAATTGGGCTTCATAGAAAAAACCCATTCATCCTCAGGACGTGTTCCGTCAGAAAAAGGGTACCGGTACTATGTTGACCATTTGCTGTCACCCGTCAAATTGACAAAAAGCGACATGGACCAAATCCACTCGATCTTTAAAGAGAAAATTTTCGAGCTGGAAAAGACAGTTCAAAAATCAGCGCAAATTTTGTCCGATTTAACGAATTATACATCCATCGTGCTCGGGCCGAAGCTGAGTGAGAATTACCTTAAACAGATTCAAATCATACCGATTCAGCCTGATAAGGCGGTAGCAATTCTTGTTACCAATACAGGGCACGTGGAAAACAAAACGATTAATTTTCCAGCCAAAATGGATCTGTCTGATATTGAAAAACTGGTGAATATACTGAACAGCCGTTTAAGCGGCGTTCCAATGGATGAACTGAATGAGCACATATTTAAGGAAGTCGTCATGTATTTAAGACAGCACATTAAGAACTATGACAATATACTTGACGCGCTTCGTTCAACTTTTCATTCTACGAGCCACGTTGAAAAATTGTTTTTTGGCGGAAAAATCAATATGCTGAACCAGCCGGAGTTCCATGATATCACCAGAGTGCGATCGTTGCTCACATTAATCGAAAAAGAACAGGATGTTTTAAAGCTGGTTCAATCCCCGCACACGGGAATTTCGATTAAAATCGGGAAAGAAAACGACTATGAAGAGATGGAAAACTGCAGTCTGATTACGGCTTCTTATTCTGTTGATCAGAAGCAGATCGGCTCAATTGCGATCATCGGCCCGACCCGCATGAATTATTCCAGGGTTGTCAGTCTGCTTCAGCATGTGACTTCGGACTTGTCAAAAGCATTGACAAGTTTGTATGATGAATAAGGGAATTTTGGCAAATTTTATCGAAGGGCAGCACCCGCCCTTCTTCTTACACTTTGAGGGAGGTGAACACAATGTCAGAAGAAAAACAAACCATTGAACAAAACGAAATAGAAGAGCAAGAAGTCATTGAGGAACAAGCTGCCGCTGAAGAACAGCAGAAAGAAACAAATGATAGCGAACTTCTTCAAAATCAAATGAACGAATTGCAAGGTTTGCTTGAGGAAAAAGAAAACAAACTTTTGCGTGTTCAAGCAGACTTTGAAAATTATAAACGACGCAGCCGTTTAGAAATGGAAGCGTCCCAAAAATACCGTTCTCAAAATATCGTCGCTGATTTGCTGCCGGCACTTGACAGCTTTGAAAGAGCGCTGCAGGTTGAAGCCGACAATGAACAGACGAAAAGTTTGCTTCAGGGAATGGAAATGGTCCACCGTCAGCTCGTAGAAGCCTTGAAAAAAGAAGGCGTGGAAGCCATCGAAGCTGTAGGGCAGGAATTTGATCCTAATCTGCACCAAGCCGTTATGCAGGCTGAAGATGAAAATTACGGCTCCAACATTGTTGTTGAAGAAATGCAAAAAGGTTATAAGCTGAAGGATCGCGTCATTCGCCCTTCCATGGTCAAAGTGAATCAATAATTACATAGCAGGAGGTTATTCAAGTGAGTAAAGTTATCGGAATCGACTTAGGAACAACAAACTCATGTGTGGCAGTGCTTGAAGGCGGCGAGCCTAAAGTTATTGCTAACGCTGAAGGAAACCGCACAACGCCATCAGTTGTTGCATTCAAAAACGGTGAACGCCAAGTAGGGGAAGTGGCTAAACGCCAATCTATCACAAACCCTAATACAATCATGTCTGTTAAACGCCATATGGGTACTGATTATAAAGTTGAAATTGAAGGGAAAGATTACACTCCTCAAGAAGTGTCTGCTATCATCCTTCAACACCTTAAATCATACGCTGAAAGCTATCTTGGCGAAACAGTATCAAAAGCAGTGATCACAGTTCCTGCATACTTTAACGATGCTGAGCGTCAAGCGACAAAAGACGCTGGTAAAATTGCAGGTCTTGAAGTAGAACGTATCATCAATGAGCCGACTGCAGCAGCGCTTGCATACGGACTTGATAAAACAGATGAAGATCAAACGATCCTGGTATACGACCTTGGCGGCGGTACTTTCGACGTTTCAATCCTTGAGCTTGGCGACGGTGTGTTCGAAGTTCGTTCAACTGCCGGTGACAACCGTCTCGGCGGTGACGATTTTGACCAAGTCATCATCGATCATCTTGTGTCTGAATTCAAAAAAGAAAACGGCATTGATTTGTCAAAAGACAAAATGGCGCTTCAGCGTTTGAAAGACGCAGCTGAAAAAGCGAAAAAAGATCTTTCCGGCGTATCTTCTACGCAAATTTCTTTACCGTTCATCACAGCTGGAGAAGCAGGACCGCTTCACCTTGAACTGACATTAACCCGCGCTAAATTCGAAGAGCTTTCTTCCCATTTAGTAGAGCGTACAATGGGCCCTGTCCGTCAAGCGCTTCAAGATGCAGGACTTTCTGCAAGCGAAATCGACAAAATCATCCTTGTCGGCGGATCAACTCGTATTCCTGCCGTACAAGAAGCAATCAAAAAAGAAACTGGAAAAGAAGCGCATAAAGGCGTAAACCCAGATGAAGTTGTAGCGCTTGGTGCTGCGATTCAGGGCGGCGTTATCACTGGTGACGTAAAAGACGTAGTTCTTCTTGACGTTACACCGCTTTCTCTCGGTATCGAAACAATGGGCGGCGTGTTCACAAAACTGATCGACCGCAACACGACGATTCCGACAAGCAAATCTCAAGTGTTCTCAACTGCTGCTGATAACCAAACAGCTGTTGATATCCATGTTCTTCAGGGTGAGCGACCAATGTCTGCCGACAATAAAACACTCGGCCGCTTCCAGCTTACTGATATCCCGCCAGCACCGCGCGGCGTGCCTCAAATCGAAGTTTCTTTCGATATTGATAAAAACGGTATCGTAAACGTAAGAGCAAAAGACTTGGGCACAGGAAAAGAGCAAAACATTACAATCAAATCTTCTTCAGGTCTTTCTGATGATGAGATCGAACGCATGGTAAAAGAAGCGGAAGAAAATGCTGACTCTGATGCGAAGAAAAAAGAAGAAATCGAAGTCCGAAACGAAGCAGATCAGCTTGTTTTCCAAACTGAGAAAACTTTAAAAGATCTTGAAGGCAAAGTGGATGAAGACCAAGTGAAAAAAGCCAATGATGCCAAAGAAGCTTTAAAAGCGGCGATTGAGAAAAACGAGTTTGAAGAGATCAAAGCGAAAAAAGATGAGCTTCAAACAATCGTTCAAGAGCTTTCTATGAAACTTTATGAAGAAGCTGCCAAACAACAGCAAGCTCAAGGCGATGCAAATGCTGAAGGCAAAGCGGATGACAACGTTGTTGACGCTGAATATGAAGAAGTAAACGACGACCAAAACAAAAAATAAAGTGCTTTTCCGAGTCAGTCCCGCTTCCGGGGCTGACCGAAAAGAA
Source organism: Bacillus sp. 0209A (assembly GCF_036765095.1). NCBI lineage: Bacteria > Bacillati > Bacillota > Bacilli > Caryophanales > Bacillaceae > Bacillus > Bacillus sp. 0209A. The sequence goes on along the minus strand of NZ_JBAIZV010000003.1, from coordinate 479,736 downwards.
CACATTTCATAATCTGATTCAATGATTAGAAAGTCAAAGTCAGGCATCTCTTGGCTTTGACTTTTTTTTCTTGCCCGGGATAAAAGGAATTGAAAAATCATAATTCAAAATGATACAATCTAATTTATGTGATAAATTCGGGAGAGTGAAGCGAGATGAGTAAGCGTGATTACTATGAAGTGCTGGGAGTAAGTAAGAGCGCTTCTAAGGATGAAATTAAAAAAGCTTATCGGAAGCTGTCAAAAAAATATCATCCTGATATTAACAAAGAAGCCGGATCAGATGAAAAATTTAAAGAGGTAAAAGAAGCATACGAAACGCTGTCTGATGATCAAAAACGGTCTCATTACGATCAATTTGGCCATACTGATCCTAACCAAGGCTTCGGCGGCGGCGGTTTTGGCGGCGGAGATTTCGGCGGTTTTGGTTTTGATGATATTTTTTCAAGTATTTTCGGCGGCGGCACAAGACGAAGAGATCCAAACGCCCCGCGCCAAGGTGCCGATTTGCAGTATACGATGACTTTGTCGTTTGAGGATGCCGTTTTTGGTAAAGAGACGTCCATCGAAATTCCGCGTGAGGAAACATGCGATACATGTAAAGGTTCAGGTGCGAAACCTGGAACAAACCCGGAAACGTGCTCGCACTGCGGAGGCTCCGGCCAATTAAACGTGGAGCAAAATACGCCGTTTGGAAAAGTCGTTAACAGACGGGTTTGCCACCACTGTGAAGGCACGGGCAAATTCATTAAAAATAAATGTGCGGATTGCGGCGGTAAAGGAAAAGTCAAAAAACGCAAGAAAATCAACGTCACAATTCCAGCCGGTGTAGATGACGGGCAGCAGCTTCGTCTCTCGGGACAGGGTGAACCAGGAGTAAACGGCGGCCCTGCCGGGGATTTATTTGTCGTGTTCCACGTGCGCGCTCACGAGTTCTTCGAGCGTGACGGCGATGATATTTACTGTGAAATGCCGTTAACGTTCGCTCAGGCTGCTCTTGGAGATGAAGTGGAAGTTCCGACGCTGCATGGAAAAGTAAAATTGAAAATTCCAGCCGGTACACAAACAGGAACAAAATTCAGATTAAGAGGCAAAGGCGTTCAAAATGTCAGAGGCTATGGACAGGGTGACCAGCATATCGTCGTCCGTGTCGTCACGCCGACAAACCTGACAGATAAACAAAAAGACATTATCCGCGAATTTGCCGAGGTCAGCGGAAACTTGCCTGACGAACAGGAAATGAGTTTCTTCGACAAGGTAAAACGCGCGTTTAAAGGCGATTAATTATTGGATGAGGAGTTGGTAGTTTTGAAATGGTCCGAATTAAGCATTCACACAACACATGAAGCGGTCGAACCTATCTCAAATATATTGCATGAAGCTGGTGCAAGTGGGGTTGTGATAGAGGACCCGCTTGATTTAATTAAAGAACGTGAGAATGTGTACGGGGAAATCTACCAGCTCGACCCCAATGATTATCCAGACGAGGGTGTCATTGTCAAAGCATACCTGCCGGTCAACAGCTTTCTTGGCGAAACGGTGGATGGCATTAAAGAAACGATTAATAATTTGCTTCTTTATAATATTGATTTGGGCAGAAATCATATCACGATTTCTGAAGTGAATGAAGAAGAGTGGGCGACTGCCTGGAAAAAGTATTATCATCCTGTGAAAATTTCTGAAAAGTTTACAATTGTTCCGACGTGGGAGGAATATACGCCGGTCCATACGGATGAACTGATTATTGAAATGGACCCGGGAATGGCGTTCGGCACAGGCACACACCCGACAACCGTACTCTGTATTCAGGCGCTTGAACGCTTTGTACAAAAGGGTGATAAGGTGATTGACGTCGGTACAGGTTCAGGAATATTAAGTATTGCGGCTGCAATGCTTGAGGCTGAATCGGTTCATGCCTACGATCTTGATCCCGTAGCTGTAGAAAGTGCACGTCTCAATCTCAAGCTGAACAAAGTGAGCGATATTGCTCAAGTGAAGCAAAACAATTTGTTAGACGGAATTGAAGGGGAACATGATGTGATTGTTGCCAACATTTTGGCTGAAGTCATTCTTCGCTTTACTTCACAAGCGTATAGCCTGTTAAAAGAAGACGGTCATTTTATTACGTCAGGTATCATCGCTCATAAAAAACAAGAAGTAAAAGAAGCACTGGAGCAAGCCGGCTTTACCATTGTAGAAATCCTTTCAATGGAAGATTGGGTCAGCATTATTGCGAAAAAATAACAGTTAGTAGGTGTCACAGCGTATGCAACGATATTTTATCGAGCTCACGAAGCAGCAAATGGAGGAAGCGCCGGCTTTTTCGATAACCGGCGAAGATGTTCATCATATTGTGAACGTGATGAGAATGAATGAGGGTGATCAGATCATCTGCTGCTCTCAGGACGGCTTTGAGGCAAAGTGTGAACTTCAATCTGTTTCCAAGGACCATGTGTCCTGTCTTGTGGTAGAATGGACGAATGAAAACAGAGAGCTTCCGATAAAGGTTTATATTGCAAGCGGCCTCCCGAAAGGAGATAAGCTTGAATGGATTATCCAAAAAGGGACTGAGCTCGGAGCTCATGCCTTCATTCCTTTCCAAGCCGCTCGTTCTGTTGTCAAGCTGGATGACAAAAAGGCAAAGAAAAAGCGGGAAAGATGGACGAAAATTGCGAAGGAAGCGGCTGAACAATCGTACCGTAACGAAGTGCCGCAAGTGATGGATGTCCATTCTTTTCAGCAGCTTCTTCAAAGGATGCAGGATTTCGATAAATGTGTCGTTGCATACGAGGAGTCATCAAAGCAAGGAGAAATAAACGCATTTAGCGCAGTTGTAAGCAGCCTTCCGAAAGGATCATCCCTTTTGATCGTATTTGGTCCTGAAGGCGGTTTAACAGAAGCGGAAGTTGAACGGCTCACAGAGAAAGACGGTGTGCCGGGCGGCCTTGGACCGAGAATTTTAAGGACAGAAACCGCACCGCTATACGCGTTGAGTGCGATTTCTTATCAAACAGAGTTATTAAGAGGTGATCAATAATGGCAACTGTTGCTTTCCATACGCTTGGCTGTAAAGTCAACCATTATGAAACAGAAGCGATCTGGCAGCTTTTCAAAGAAGCGGGCTACGAAAGAAGAGACTTTGAACAAACAGCTGATGTATATGTCATTAATACATGTACGGTAACCAATACGGGAGATAAAAAAAGCCGCCAAGTGATCAGACGTGCCATTCGTCAAAATCCTGACGGTGTCATCTGTGTCACAGGCTGCTATGCGCAAACCTCACCTGCTGAGATTATGGCGATCCCTGGTGTCGATATTGTAGTTGGCACGCAGGACCGGGAAAAAATGCTTGGCTACATCGACCAATACCGTGAAGAACGCCAGCCGATTAACGGTGTCAGCAACATCATGAAAGCAAGAGTGTATGAGGAGCTTGATGTGCCTGCTTTCACGGACCGGACAAGAGCGTCATTGAAAATACAGGAAGGCTGCAATAATTTCTGCACATTCTGTATTATTCCGTGGGCGCGCGGCCTGCTCCGCTCCCGCGATCCTGAAGAAGTCATTAAACAAGCGCAGCAGCTTGTCGATGCCGGATATAAAGAAATTGTTCTTACCGGTATTCATACAGGCGGCTATGGCGAAGATATGAAAGATTACAGCTTCGCTAAGCTCTTGAGAGAATTAGACACTCGTGTTGAAGGCGTTAAACGGATCAGAATTTCTTCAATCGAAGCCAGCCAAATCACAGATGAAGTGATCGAGGTCTTAGACCGCTCGGATAAGATAGTGAATCATTTGCATATTCCTATCCAATCCGGATCAAACACTGTGCTTAAACGGATGAGACGTAAATATACGATGGAATTTTTTGCAGACCGTTTAAGCAAACTGAAAAAGGCATTGCCTGGCTTAGCTGTAACTTCTGATGTCATTGTAGGCTTCCCTGGCGAAACAGAAGCAGAATTTATGGAAACCTATAACTTTATTAAAGAACATAAATTCTCTGAGCTTCATGTTTTCCCTTACAGTAAACGCACAGGTACACCGGCTGCGCGAATGGAAAACCAAGTGGATGAAAACGTCAAAAATGAGCGTGTGCATCGCCTGATTTCTCTGTCCGACCAGCTTGCGAAGGAATACGCTTCTCAGTATGAAAATGAAGTGCTTGAGATTATCCCTGAGGAAGCGTATAAAGAAACAGAAGAAGAGAACATGTTTGTCGGTTACACAGACAACTATATGAAGGTTGTTTTCAAAGGTACGGAAGAGATGATCGGCAAAATCGTGAAAGTCAAAATCCTTAAAGCGGGCTATCCTTACAACGAAGGGCAATTCGTCCGTGTTGTTGAGGACGAAATAACTGAACACATGCGTTTGTCTTCTTAATCTAAAAACCGGTGCATTAAATGTACCGGTTTTTTATTTTGCTGGGATAAGAAAGTGAATCAAGCGGTAAAACAAGTTTGTAAGCGGAAGAAATAAAAAAGCTGTCACCACATTAAATAAAAGACTGAAATGCGCAATCCTTTGTGCAGGGTCAACTGATAACTGTTCTACAAAGCCGGTCGCTGCCGCCAGAAAAGGAAATATGAGAGCCACGCCCAGCATGTTAAACACCACATGGGCATACGCTGTCTGTTTCGCCGCATATCCGCCGGATACAGCAGCCATGACAGCTGTAATGCAAGTCCCGATATTTGACCCGAGTACGACGCTCATCGCCTGTGTCAGTCCGATAATGCCTTCATTCATAAAACTCATCAAAATGCCGATACAAACGGAGCTTGAGTGAATCATGGCAGTTAGCACCATACCGATGAGCAAAGCGGACCAGTTTGAATCGTTAACGTGGTATAAAATGTCGGCTCCCGTTTTCAGTTTTGTAAGCGGTCCTGCAAGGTGGCTGAACCCGCTGATGCAAAAAAAGATGATGCCGAGTCCGAGGAGGCTTGTTCCCAACTGTTTTAAGGGATACCTGCCAGTCAGAAAAAACAATAAACCGCCAATCAAAAGAATCCAAATCAAAACATCCATTTTGATGGCGATAAATTCAGTTGTAAAGGTAGATCCGACATTTGTTCCGAGAATCATCGGTATTGTCCGTTTAAAAGGAAGGACGCCCGCGCTTACAAAACCGATGACAATGACCATAAAGGCTGAACTGCTCTGAAGAATCCCTGTAAATACAATACTGATCAGGAACGCTTTTAACGGATGGTCCGTAAAAAATAGCAATCGTTCTTCAATTTTTGAGTACGCCATTGAAATTAAGCCTTTTCGAAGCATGTTCATGCCTGCGAGAAAGAATAATATAAGAGCAGTAAAACCGATCAGAATCAACATCTTATTCACCAACCCCTTTCCACCATTATATAGACAGGCAGTCGTACTCATGACGGAAAAGTGAACTCACTTAGTTGACCTGACTGATGGCTTATATTATAATGTCAAAGTACATGTTTATATGTGTAACTTAAAGGTAGTCGATTGGTGTATTCGGAGGGAGGGAAAGAGAATGTCAAAAACGGTCGTTAGAAAAAACGAATCGCTTGAAGATGCTCTTCGTCGCTTCAAACGCAGTGTATCAAAGACAGGTACTTTGCAAGAAGCAAGAAAGCGCGAATTTTATGAAAAACCTAGCGTAAAGCGCAAGAAAAAGTCTGAAGCTGCTAGAAAACGCAAATTCTAAAAGAGGGTGGATTTATGAGTCTTCTTGAGCGTCTTAACCAGGATATGAAGCTATATATGAAAAGCCGTGAGAAAGACAAACTGACTGTCGTTCGAATGGTTAAGGCTTCACTTCAAAATGAAGCAATTAAGCTTAAGAAAGACAGTTTGACCGAGGATGAGGAACTCACTGTCCTTTCTCGTGAACTTAAGCAACGTAAAGACTCCCTCCAGGAATTTTCAAACGCTAATCGTTTAGATTTAGTAGATAAAGTTCAAAAAGAGCTGGACATTTTAGAAGTTTATTTACCCGAGCAGCTGTCAGAAGAAGAACTGCTTACAATCGTAAATGAAACCATTACTGAGGTTGGTGCGAGCTCAAAAGCGGACATGGGGAAAGTAATGGGTGCAATTATGCCTAAAGTAAAAGGTAAAGCTGATGGAAGCTTAATTAATAAGCTTGTTAGCAATCAATTGTCTTAAATGGCGTAAAAAAGGACATCTTTCTAAGAGAGATGTCTTTTTTTTATACATAAAAAAATGAAACCTTTGATACATTGTTACGTATAAAGAGAAGGCACTTATTATAAAAGGAAGGAGGGATACACTGCCCTTGCTTCAAACCAAAGGATTCCGTGCTGCTCTTTTGAGCATATTTTTACTTTCTTTATTAGGCGTACAGCTGAACGCCAAAGCAGAAAAACAAACAGTTTATGTGATCCCGGTTGAGAAAAATGTCGAACAGGGACTCGCCTCGTTTTTATCCCGTTCGTTACAAGATGCAAAAGAAGCGCATGCAGATCATATTATTCTTGATATCAATACGCCGGGAGGATTGGTCAAATCGGCTATTGATATAGCGGACTCGATAACCGAAAGCGAGATCCCTATAACTGCATATGTAAACAAACGCGCGTTGTCAGCTGGTGCATATATTGCCCTGCAAGCCGATAATATTTATATGGCGCCCGGCGGAAAAATAGGAGCGGCCGCGATTATTGACGGTAAAGGCAATGCCGCTGACCAAAAAGCTGAATCACTTTGGCTGGCAGAGCTGGAGGATGCCGCAGTGAAAAATAATCGCGATCCTAAATATGCGCTCGCTATGGCTGACCCGGATATAGATGCCAAGGAAGTTGGTGCGCCGAAGGGAGATCTGCTTACACTTAACCCTGGTAAGGCGATTGATGTAGGCTATTCAGAGGGGACTGCTGACAATTTATCCGCACTCGTAGAGAAGCTTGGGTTCGAAAATGCGCATATCAGTTATGCAAAGGAAAGCTTTACGGAAAAGACAGCAAGATGGCTGACGAACCCGGTTATTGTGCCTATTCTGCTGACGATAGCTTTTTTAGGTCTGACGGTGGAGCTTTTTTCCCCGGGTGTCGGCATCCCTGGAACGGTTGGATTCATCGCGTTATTGCTGTTCTTTTACGGGCATCTCGCAGCCGGCCTTGCCGGATACGAGACAGTTCTTCTCTTTGCAGGAGGGGTGATCCTCATCCTGCTTGAGATTTTCCTTCCCGGAGGAATCATTGGATTACTGGGCTTAGGAGCGATTATTGCAAGCCTATTTTTAGCCGCGGGGAGCTTCACTGTCATGGCGATTTCTCTCTTGATCGCCTCAGCTGTCTCTATTACAGCTTTTATTTTACTGACAAGGGTGTTGGGAAAGCGTATGAAATTCTTTAAAAAATTTGTATTAAATGATTCTACAAATACGGAGAGCGGCTACGTATCAAATCAAACGCGCACGGACTTAATAGGTAAAGTGGGTGTAACCTTTACACAGCTGCGTCCTGCTGGTACCGTTATTATTGAAGATGAACGCCTTGACGTCGTTTCGGAGGGATCGTTTACAGAAAAAGATAAGAAAGTAAAAGTGGTAAAAGTGGAAGGCTCACGCATCGTCGTCAGAGAAATTTAAACAGAATCGAGGAGAATTGATATGGATCCATCAACACTAATGATTTTGGCTATTGTCGTAGTAGGGATCATTGTTTTAGCTGTATTTTTTACATTTGTGCCTGTTATGCTTTGGATTTCAGCATTAGCAGCTGGAGTGAGAATCAGCATTTTCACTCTGATAGGAATGAGGCTTCGCCGCGTTATACCAAACCGAGTGGTGAACCCGCTGATTAAAGCGCATAAGGCTGGGCTTGATGTTGCCACCAATCAGCTTGAAAGCCATTATCTCGCCGGAGGAAATGTTGACAGAGTCGTCAACGCGCTGATCGCTGCTCAGCGAGCCAATATTGAACTATCATTCGAACGCTGTGCCGCTATCGATCTTGCCGGCCGTGACGTATTGGAAGCCGTTCAAATGAGTGTTAATCCTAAGGTGATTGAAACGCCGTTCATTGCCGGTGTGGCTATGGACGGGATTGAAGTAAAAGCGAAAGCGAGAATTACAGTAAGAGCGAATATCGACCGTCTTGTTGGGGGAGCAGGGGAAGAAACCATTGTGGCCCGTGTCGGAGAAGGGATTGTCTCTACAATTGGTTCATCCGAAAGCCACAAAAAAGTGCTTGAGAACCCTGACATGATTTCTCAAACAGTTCTTGGAAAAGGATTGGACTCAGGAACTGCGTTTGAAATTCTCTCGATCGATATTGCTGATGTTGACATTGGCAAAAATATCGGCGCAATTTTACAAACCGATCAGGCCGAGGCTGATAAAAATATCGCACAGGCAAAAGCGGAAGAACGCCGTGCGATGGCTGTCGCTCAAGAACAGGAAATGCGCGCCCGCGTAGAAGAAATGCGAGCGAAAGTGGTAGAAGCCGAAGCGGAAGTGCCGCTTGCGATGGCAGAAGCTTTGCGTGAAGGGAATATTGGCGTCATGGACTACATGAATATCAAAAATATTGATGCTGACACAGACATGCGTGATTCATTCGGCAAGCTGACGAAAGATTCGTCTGATGAAGACAGTAAATCATAATCTCTCTAAGAAGGGAGAACGCTGATGGAAGATATACTGACCAATCCGCTCATTATCGCAGTGGTTATCGGAATCATATCTATGATTTTCGGTAAAAAGAGCAAAGAGGAAAATAAAAACAGCCAAAACAGGAAAAAACCTCAGCAGGTGCAAACGGCTTCTCCTCAAAAGAAGCAGTCTGAGGAAGCTCCTGTACCTATTCCTAACCGCATAGAACAGGCAAGACGGGAAGCGGAAGAAAGACGCAGGGAAACAGAAAGAAACCTGAAAGGGATGGAACGTGATCTTACTGCAGTTAAACAAAAAGCAGTATACACAAAACAAAAAATGCTTCAGGTTAATAAAGACACTGTGGTACAGGGGATCGTCTTAGGGGAGGTATTCGGACCTCCAAGGGCAAAAAAACCTCACCATACGATGCGCACGGCCCGTAAAAATTAAAGTGTTAGAACCGCCTTTCAAATCATACATATGAGATGAAAGGGGGTTCTTTTTGTATGGGGCAAAGAAAGAATCGTGTGAAAGCTTGGCTGACAAGAGCATTGGAAATTCCCCCGGACGTTATGATGGATCTGCCGCGGATTACAATGGTTGGCAGACTTCATATCTACATAGAAAACCACAGAGGCCTTTTGCTTTTCAGTGAGAATGAAGTGAGGCTGATGCTAAAGCAGGGCCAGTGCATCATATCAGGAAAAAATTTTGTCATCAAGGCGATTCTTCCGGAAGAAATTCTTTTGGAGGGTACGATTGATGTCGTTCGATATGTTGAGTCATAAAGCCGGGGGGGAAATGTTGTGAAAAATAAATGGCTGTCTTTTTTTTCGGGTAAGGTCCAGCTTGAATTGACGGGAAGAGGGATTGAACGGCTCCTGAATGAATGCACTAGACAGGGGATTCCAGTCTTTCATGTCAAAAAAAAGAAAGAAGCCGTATCGTTATATATACAGCTTCAGGATGTACATGCCTTTCGGCGGGTGAGAAGAAAATTTAAATGTAAAGCCCGATTTATTAATCGGAAGGGATTTCCTTTCTTATTGCTGAAATCAAAGCTGAATATAGGGTTTACGATCGGTTTTGCAATGTTTTTCATCCTTTTGTTTTTGCTTTCCAATATGGTGTGGAAAATTGATGTGACAGGCGCTAAGCCTGAAACGGAACATCAAATGATGCAGCATCTGAATGAAATCGGCGTTAAAAAGGGTCGTCTGCAGTTTTTAATGATGTCTCCAGAAAAAATACAAAAATCGTTAACCAACGGAATAGACAATATCACCTGGGTCGGTGTTGATTTAAAGGGGACGACCATTCATATGAAAGTCGTGGAGAAAAATGAGCCTGAAAAAGAAAAGTATGTAAGCCCGCGCGATATTGTCGCCAAAAAGAAAGCAACCATTACAAGAATGTTTGTGCAAAAAGGACAGCCAATGGCCGCAATACACGATCATGTAGAAAAGGGGCAGCTGCTTGTTTCAGGACTGATCGGCAGTGAAGAGCATCAGCAGGAAGTCGCCTCAAAAGCAGAAATTTACGGAGAAACCTGGTACAAATCTGAAGTGACGGTTCCGCTTGAAACATTATTTAACGTTTACACGGGCAAAGTAAGGACAAAGCACAAGCTTTCTTTTGGCTCTTTGGCCATCCCGATCTGGGGCATAACGTTTAAAAAAGAGAAATTGAAGCACCCAAAAACAGAACAAGAAAAGCATTCGCTTAATTTTCTCGGATTTAAGCTCCCTGTATCCTATATCAAAGAGCAAACGAGAGAAAGTGAAGAGGCTTTGCGAAAATATACGAAAGAAGAAGCAGTTCAAGAAGGCATTAAAATGGGTAAACAGGATGTAGAGAATAAAATAGGCGAAAACGGCGAGGTGAAAAGTGAAAAAGTTTTGCACCATACTGTCGAGAATGGTAAAGTAAAGTTGATTATTCTTTACCAAGTTATAGAAGATATCGTTCAAACCACACCTATTGTCAGGGAGACTGAAGAATGACAGAACATTTACTTGCGATGAATCAAAAACTGAAAAGCCCGGACGAGGCGCTTGCACTGTTCGGGAACCAAGATTCTTTTTTGAAATTGATGGAGAAAGATCTGAATGTGAATATCATTACGCGCGGTGAAACGATCTACGTTTCAGGCGATGAAGATTCGTTTCAGGTTGCAGATAGCCTGCTGGGATCTCTCCTCGCTTTAATTCGCAAGGGGATAGAGATCTCTGAACGTGATGTGATTTACGCCGTCAAAATGGCAAAAAAGAATGAACTTGATTACTTTGAAAGCATGTATGAAGAAGAAATTACTAAAAACGCAAAAGGCAAACCAATCCGTGTAAAAACGATGGGACAGCGGGAATACGTGGCTGCCATGAAGCGGAATGACCTTGTATTCGGCATCGGCCCGGCGGGGACCGGGAAAACATACCTGGCTGTCGTAAAAGCAGTCCATGCTTTAAAAAACGGACATATCAAAAAAATCATTTTAACAAGACCTGCCGTGGAAGCTGGTGAAAGCCTTGGTTTTCTGCCAGGTGACCTCAAAGAGAAAGTAGATCCTTATTTGCGCCCGCTGTATGATTCTCTTCATGATGTACTTGGGGCAGATCATACAGAACGTCTGATGGAAAGAGGCGTCATTGAAATTGCTCCGCTTGCATATATGAGGGGACGGACGCTTGATGATGCTTATGTTATACTTGATGAAGCACAGAATACTACACCTGCTCAAATGAAAATGTTTTTGACGAGACTGGGTTTTGGCTCTAAAATGATCATTACAGGTGACGTTAGCCAAATTGATCTGCCGAAAGGCGTCAAATCGGGACTTGCAGTAGCGAAGGAGATGCTGAAAGGAATAGACGGCATTTCTATGATTGAGCTAGACCAGACAGACGTGGTCAGACATCCGCTTGTTGCGAAAATTATTGAAGCATACGATAAGCAAAATTAATGCTGAATGACCCGATCGCGCGTTATCGGGTCATTTTTATGATTGCTTATGGGCTTGATGTTTCAAGAGGAGGTTCTTGTGTTGAAAAAGAAGGGGAAGACCAAAAGCAGCTCAAAAAAATGGAGCCGCTTTAAAAATGCCCGCTCCATGCATGTACTGCTGTATCTTCTGCTGGCTGCCATTATGTTTGCTTTGCTCTTTGTACATGTTAAGCCGGAAACACTTGATTTAGACCTGTTTTCAGTCAGCGACAAGACCATTTATGCTCCGGCAACCGTCGAAGATCAAAAAGCCACAGAAGAAAAAAAACAAGCCGCTGAGGACGCGGTCGAAGATCAATATACATTGAAAAAAGAATACACAGATAATCGGATTGACCTTGTGTCATCTATATTCGACAGTATCAGCGAAGTGAAAAAATCAGGAGAAGAAGACAGCAAATCACCATCGGAAAAATCAATGGTGAAGTCTGTTAAGAACAAACTAACGTCAGATGTGAATGATTCCATATCAGAGGATACCATCAAAACATTGCTGAAAGCGGACAGTGAAGACTTTTCTTTTGTCAGAGATACAGTCATTACGGCAGTGAATACAGTCATGAGCAGTGAAATTTCGTCGGATAAACTATCTGATGCAAAGGATCGTGTAGAAAAAGAGCTAAAGAGCAATTCGATCCCGTCTAAATACTTGGCAGCTGCGACAGAAATCGGGCGTTTTGCTATTATTCCGAATTACGTCTTCAATCCGAAAGCGACAGAGGCAAAAAGGCAGGAAGCGTCAGACAATGTCCAGCAGGTTCAGATCAAACAGGGCCAGGTGCTTGTGGAAGAAAATGACCTCATTGACCGGGAAGTGTACAGAAAACTCGAGCTGACCGGGTTATTAAATAACTCAAATCTCTTTAAACCGATCAGCGGCCTATTAATTATGATCGGACTTTTCATCGCAACGCTTGTATACTACTTTGAAAAACAAAAACAAAACCTGAAGTTTAAAAAACAATCTATCCTGCTGTTTTCCATTATCACAACGCTTTTGCTTGTTATCATGGAGGTTGTCAGTTTATTTCAGAAGATGGAATATAATAATATCGGCTATCTTGTTCCTATTGCGGCCGGCGCGATCTTAATCAAGCTGCTGATGAATGAACGCATTGCCATTTTGGGAAGTATCATTCTTGCGATTTGCGGGAGTATGATGTTTAATCAGGGTGTGACGGGAACTTTCAATTATGTCATAGGAATTTATTATTTGATCAGCGGGATTTCAGGTGTTTTATTTTTAGGAAAACACAATGCCAGATCAAAGATTTTGCAGACCGGGCTTTTCGTGGCGTTTATTAATATGATTGTCGTTCTTTCCTTATTATTGATTCAAAACACTGCGCTGTCGGGTCTTGAAATCGGCACGTTAATGCTGATGGGGGTTGTCTCGGGGTTTGCTTCGTCTGTATTAATCATCGGCCTGATGCCGTTTTTTGAGACAGGATTTGGCATTTTATCCACTATGAGGCTGCTCGAGCTGTCTAATCCTAACCATCCGCTGCTGCGCAAAATATTAACAGAAACACCAGGTACATATCATCACAGTGTAATGGTCGCCAATTTGTCAGAGGCAGCCTGTGAGGCGGTGGGGGCTAATGGTTTGCTTGCTAGAGTTGGCGCGTATTATCACGATCTCGGAAAAACAAAGCGCCCGCAATATTTTATTGAAAATCAAATGAATATTGACAATCCGCATGACAAGCTGTCTCCTCAGCTGAGTAAAAATATTATCATCTCGCATACCACTGACGGTGCGAACATGCTGAGAAGCTATAAATTTCCGCAAGAGCTTGTCGACATTGCTGAGCAGCATCATGGAACCTCGCTGTTAAAGTTCTTTTATTATAAAGCGAAGGAAAAAGGCGACCAGATTACAGAAGAAGAGTTCCGTTATCCGGGACCGAAGCCGCAGTCAAAGGAAGCTGCGATTATATCTGTTGCTGATAGTGTTGAAGCGGCCGTCAGATCCATGCATAATCCAAATCCAGAACGAATTGAAAAGCTTGTCCGGGGTATCATATCCGATAAGCTGCAGGACGGACAGTTCAGCGAATGCGATTTGACATTTAAAGAGCTGGATACAATCGCCAAAACACTCTGTGCAACATTAAAAGGAATTTTCCACTCCCGGATCGAATATCCGGAGGCTACTAAGAAGGTGAAATAAATGAGTTTACTGATTGATATTGTTGATGAAACGGGGAGTGTCTCAGAAGAGATGCTCAAAGAAGTAGAGCATCTGCTTCAATTTGCCGCTGAGCGTGAAGGCGTTCAGGATCAGGCTGAAGTTTCTGTCACGATCGTTACCAATGAAGACATACAGCAGATTAATAAAGAGTACCGCGGAAAGGATGCCCCGACAGATGTCATCTCATTCGCTCTTGAAGAGGAGGGCGAGGGCGAGGTCGAAATTTTGGGCGCGGAAATGCCCCCGGTTTTAGGTGATATTATCATCAGTGCGGACCGCACAAGGGAGCAGGCCGAAGAATATAACCATTCTTTTAAGCGAGAGCTCGGATTTCTTGCCGTGCATGGATTTCTGCATCTTTTAGGATATGACCATATGACGAAAGAGGAAGAAGAGGAGATGTTTACTAAGCAAAAGGATTTGCTGGACGCCTATGGACTCAAGAGATCATAGAAATGAGCTGCAGCGATTCTTCAAAAGCTTCGTGCATGCAGGCCGAGGCATCCGGGAAACAGCGCGGACGGAACGTAATTTCCAGTTTCATGCTGCAGCCGTGTGTGCTGTTCTCATTTGCGGCTTCCTCGTGGGGCTCAGTCTGATTGAGTGGGCGATTATTTTCCTTTTGATCGGCGGAATGCTTTCGCTAGAGCTTTTAAATACAGCCATTGAACATACGGTTGATTTAATAACAGACAAACATCATCCACTTGCTAAAGCGGCTAAGGACGCTGCCGCAGGGGCTGTTTGCGTTTTTGCCGTCATTTCGTGTATCATTGGTTTACTTATTTTTTTGCCAAAGCTGTAAGATTGAAAATTCTTACATTTATTTTACATTTTTAGAAATGGGCGTGAAAAAATGCGCGCGATTATGTAAAATATAAAGTGATAGCGGTACCATTTTATAGGTAAGAGAGGAACATGTACACATGAACAGACAGGAATTGATAACAGAAGCATTAAAAGCACGTGATATGGCGTATGTGCCGTATTCCAAGTTTCAAGTCGGAGCCGCTCTTCTTACCAAAGATGGAAAAGTGTACAGAGGCTGCAACATCGAGAACGCGGCATACAGCATGTGCAATTGCGCTGAGCGTACCGCTTTATTTAAAGCTGTTTCTGAAGGGGATACAGAGTTTCAGATGCTGGCCGTTGCGGCTGACACCCCTGGTCCGGTATCTCCGTGCGGAGCATGCCGCCAGGTGATTTCTGAGCTTTGCACAAAGGACGTTATTGTCGTGATGACTAATTTACAAGGACAAATAAAAGAAATGACTGTGGAAGAATTATTGCCAGGCGCATTTTCATCGGAGGATTTACATGACGAACGAAAGCTTTAAATCAGGATTTGTATCTATTATTGGAAGACCAAACGTTGGAAAGTCTACATTTTTGAACAGAGTCATTGGACAAAAAATCGCTATCATGAGCGATAAGCCCCAAACGACGAGAAACAAGGTGCAAGGAGTTCTGACGACAGGTACATCACAAACCATCTTTATTGACACACCAGGGATTCATAAGCCTAAGCATAAGCTTGGGGACTTTATGATGAAAGTGGCGCAAAATACATTAAAAGAAGTCGATTTGGTCTTGTTTATGATCAACGCCGAGGAAGGCTACGGGAAGGGCGACGAATTCATCATTGAGAAATTGCAGAATATGTCCACGCCTGTATTTTTAATCGTAAACAAAATTGACAAAATTCATCCCGATCAGTTGCTACTGTTAATTGACGAATACCGCGGACGTTATCCTTTTAAGGAAGTTGTTCCGATTTCTGCTCTAGAAGGAAATAATATCGAAACATTGCTCACTCAGATTGAAGCGTATTTGCCGGAAGGACCGCAATTCTATCCGAGTGACCAGGTAACCGACCACCCGGAGCGCTTTATCATTTCCGAACTCATCAGGGAAAAAGTGCTGCATTTGACAAGAGAAGAGATCCCGCACAGCATTGCGGTGGCCATCGAATCAATCAAAGGGCAGGACAATGGTTCTGTACACGTAGCGGCGACGATTGTGGTCGAACGGGATTCCCAGAAAGGCATTGTGATCGGGAAAAAAGGAAGCCTGCTGAAAGAGGTCGGAAAAAGAGCGAGAGCGGATATTGAAGCATTGTTAGGCTCCCGTGTCTACCTTGAATTATGGGTCAAAGTGCAGAAAGACTGGCGTAATAAAATGTCCCAGCTGCGCGATTTTGGCTTTAAAGAGGATGAATATTAATCTCTAGCTGTGTCATTATCTCACAGGATCAGGGATACATTAACAAATTTTGTTTAACATGAAATGGAGGACATCAGGTCAAGATAAAGGTAAGAATTTGGAGTTTAGGTAAGCTAGTTTAACTACAGAAAGGTGGGTTTCTTGTGTTGAATTTTACCTGGAACGTATTTTCTCAAACAGGAAATGTTGATACGTATCTTCTTTTTAAAGAACTGGAAAAAGAGAACATAGAAAGACCCGAAGAACTAGAAGATGAGCTAGCCCGATTTGATTATCCAATTTTATAAACCTCTTGGCCGCTCCTGCTTTAGGAAGGTGCGGAAATGCTGACAAAATGTGAAGGAATCGTTCTTCGCACAAATGATTACGGAGAGACGAATAAAATCGTTACTTTACTGACAAGAGAACACGGAAAAGTAGGTGTTATGGCAAGAGGCGCCAAAAAAACGAACAGCCGTTTATCAGCAGTCAGCCAGCCCTTTTTGTATGGTTCATTCTTAATGCAAAAAACAACCGGCCTCGGAACACTTCAGCAGGGTGAAATGATCCTCAGCATGAGAGGCATCAGGGAAGATTTGTTTTTAACAGCATATGCTGCATATATTACCGAGTTAGTCGACAGAGGCACTGAAGAAAAAAAGCCAAACCCTTATTTGTTTGAATTTATTTTAGAATCGCTTAAACAGCTGAACGAAGGAACAGACCCGGATGTTATCATCTTTATCGTTCAAATGAAAATGCTCGGTGTCATGGGGCTGTATCCCGAGCTCAATCACTGTGTGCATTGTAAAAGCCAGGATGGGAGCTTTCATTTTTCTATCCGTGATAACGGTTTTATTTGCCACCGCTGTTTTGAAAAAGATCCTTACAGGGTTCCGATTAAACCGCAAACGGCAAGGCTGTTGAGACTGTTTTATTACTTCGATCTATCAAGGCTGGGCAATGTCTCCTTAAAACAGGAAACAAAAGCTGAATTGAAGCAAGTGATTGATTTATATTATGAAGAATACTCAGGGTTATATTTAAAATCAAAGCGCTTTTTAGATCAAATGGAGAGCATGAAACATCTTATGGGTGAAAACAAAAGTTGACATCTGGTCCATCTTTTTATATGATCATTTATTATAAAATATGTTGCAGTGAGAGAAAGAAGTACTTGCGTTTACCTCATAAAAGCGACCTTAGGGCGGTGTAAGCTAAGGGATGAGCACGCAACGAAAGGCATTCTTGAGCAATTTCAAAAAAAGAGGCTGGGATTTTGATCTCAGCAACTAGGGTGGAACCGCGGGAGAACTCTCGTCCCTATGTTTGCGGCTGGCAAGCATAGAGACGGGAGTTTTTTGGTTGCCGCCGCAGTCATCTGATAAAGGAAAAGTAAAGTGGAGGTGCTTGAAATGAATATTCAAGACATGATTCTAACCTTGCAGCAGCATTGGTCCAGTCAGGGCTGTGTGCTTATGCAGGCTTACGATGTAGAAAAAGGGGCCGGCACGATGAGCCCGTATACATTTTTGCGCAGTATCGGCCCTGAGCCGTGGAAAGTGGCTTATGTAGAGCCTTCCAGACGGCCTGCCGACGGCCGCTACGGGGAGAACCCGAACAGACTGTATCAGCATCATCAGTTTCAGGTCATTATTAAACCGTCTCCTGATAACATTCAAGAGCTGTATTTAGATTCCTTGCGCGCTCTTGGAATTGATCCGCTTGAGCATGATATTCGCTTTGTTGAAGACAACTGGGAGAACCCGTCTTTAGGCTGCGCGGGTCTTGGCTGGGAAGTATGGCTTGACGGAATGGAAATTACACAATTTACGTATTTCCAGCAGGTCGGAGGACTAGAGTGTAAACCAGTTTCTGTAGAGATTACGTACGGAATTGAGCGTCTCGCGTCTTATATCCAGGATAAAGAGAATGTGTTCGACTTGGAATGGACGTCAGGGTTCACAGTAAAAGATTTATTCATGATGGCGGAATACGAGCATTCCGTTTATACGTTTGAAACGTCAGACGTCGATATGCTGTTCCAATTGTTCAGCACGTATGAAAAAGAAGCGATCAAACAAATGGATAACGGGCTTGTTCATCCAGCATATGACTATGTGCTAAAATGCTCGCACACCTTCAACCTGCTTGACGCCAAAGGTGCGATCTCAGTTACCGAGCGGACAGGCTATATCGCAAGAGTGCGGAATTTAGCGAGAAAAGTAGCAAAAACCTATTATGAGGAACGAGAAAAACTAGGGTTCCCAATGCTTAAAGGGGAGGGTGCTTCTCATGAGTAAACAGGATTTATTTTTAGAGATTGGATTAGAGGAAATGCCGGCGCGCTTTTTAAATGACAGCATGGTTCAGCTCGGAGAGAAGCTGACAGGCTGGCTAAAAGAAAAAAATATCACTCACGGTGAAGTGAAGCTCTTCAATACACCTAGACGTCTAGCTGTATTCGTAAAGGATGTAGCAGAAAAGCAGGATGATATAAAAGAAGAAGCAAAAGGGCCAGCGAAAAAAATTGCTCTTGATGCAGACGGGAACTGGACAAAAGCGGCAATCGGCTTTTCAAAAGGCCAAGGCGCAGACGTGAAAGATCTGTACATCAAAGAAGTAAAAGGCACAGAGTATGTATTTGTGCAAAAATTCCAAGCCGGACAAGAAACGAAGTCGCTTCTGCCGGAACTGAGCGGTTTGGTTACGAGCTTGCACTTCCCGAAAAACATGCGTTGGGGAAATGAAGATTTGCGTTATATCCGGCCAATCAAATGGATTGCCGCTTTATTTGGACAGGATGTCATTCCATTTTCGATCACAAACGTTGAGTCTGGCCGGACAACACAGGGACACCGTTTCCTCGGACATGAAGTGTCAATTGAATCACCTTCTTCCTATGAAGAGCAGCTGAAAGAACAGCATGTCATCGCTGACCCTAACATCCGGAAACATATGATTCAATCTCAGCTGGAAGCGATGGCCGCAGAAAACAATTGGAACATTCCAGTAGACGAAGACCTTCTTGATGAAGTGAATCATTTAGTAGAATACCCGACAGCTCTTTACGGTTCATTTGAATCTGAGTTTCTGACAATTCCTGAGGAAGTGCTTGTCACGACAATGAAAGAGCATCAGCGCTACTTCCCTGTCAAAGACAAAAACGGTGATTTGCTGCCTCACTTTATCACAGTCCGAAATGGAAACAGCCACGCGATCGAAAATGTAGCCCGTGGCAATGAAAAAGTGCTGCGCGCGCGTTTATCTGATGCTTCATTCTTCTACAAGGAAGATCAGAAATTAAACATTGATGCAAATGTGAAGAAGCTTGAGAACATTGTTTTCCATGAAGAGCTTGGTTCTCTTGCTGATAAGGTCAGAAGAGTCACTGCAATCGCAGAGAAGCTTGCCGTCCGTCTTCAGGCTGATGAAGATACATTAAAACATGTGAAGCGGGCTGCTGAAATTTCTAAATTCGATCTTGTCACACATATGATATACGAATTCCCTGAGCTTCAAGGAATTATGGGTGAAAAGTATGCGAAAATGCTTGGAGAAGATGAAGCTGTGGCTGCGGCAGTAAACGAACACTATATGCCTAGATCAGCAGGCGGAGAAACGCCTTCTACTTTCACCGGAGCTGTTGTAGCAATGGCGGATAAGCTGGATACAATCGCTTCATTCTTCTCTATCGGCGTAATTCCGACTGGTTCACAGGATCCTTACGGCCTGCGCCGCCAAGCGAGCGGTATTGTTGCGATTCTTCTTGACCGCAACTGGGGAATTTCGTTTGAAGAGCTGCTTACTTTCGTACAAACGGAAAAAGAAAATGAACTGCTGGATTTCTTCACTCAGCGTCTGAAATATGTCTTGAATGCTGAACAAATCAGACACGATGTCATCGACGCCGTGCTGGAAAGCTCTAAGCTTGAGCCGTACTCAGCGCTGCATAAAGCACAAGTGCTGGAACAAAAGCTTGGTGCACCAGGCTTTAAGGAAACAGCGGAAGCATTAGGCCGAGTCATCTCTATCAGCAAAAAAGGAGTCCGCGGAGACATTCAGCCTGATCTGTTTGAAAATGAATACGAAGCAAACCTGTTTGATGCCTACCAAACAGCGAAGCAAAACCTGCAGGAAAACTTCAGCAAAAAAGATTACGAGGCGGCGCTTGCTTCACTTGCAGCCTTAAAAGAACCAATCGATGCTTACTTCGACCATACAATGGTTATAGCACATAACGAGACATTAAAGGCAAACCGTTTAGCGCAAATGATAAGCTTGGCGGATGAGATCAAGTCCTTTGCGAATATGAATGCCCTTATTGTAAAATAAAGATAGAAAAGGCGGTTGCTGTGTGATCGGTAATCGTCTTTTCCCCATTTATAAGTTTTTTTGTTTGATTACAAGATATTTACGATATAATATGGATTATTATTTCTTTACATAGATATGAAGTGAAAAGGTGGTGAGTACGATCGAACTAAATAAACGGCAAGAACATATTTTGCAGATTGTAAAAGAAAACGGGCCGATTACAGGGGAGCATATTGCAGAAAAGCTGAACCTAACCAGGGCAACATTGCGTCCGGATTTAGCCATACTCACCATGTCAGGATTCCTCGAGGCGCGCCCGAGAGTCGGTTATTTCTACACAGGGAAAACCGGCACCCAGCTTTTGGCAGATAAACTCAAAAAGCTTCAGGTGAAAGACTTTCAATCTATCCCCGTTGTGATTCACGAAAACGTTTCTGTGTACGATGCGATTTGCACCATGTTTTTAGAAGATGTAGGTACTCTGTTTGTGGTGGACCGCGATGCTGTTTTAGTCGGTGTGCTTTCACGAAAAGACTTGCTGAGAGCGAGCATTGGCCAGCAGGAGCTTACATCTGTCCCTGTTCATATCATCATGACAAGGATGCCGAACATTACGGTTTGCAGACGCGAGGATTATGTGATGGACATTGCAAAGCACTTGATAGAAAAACAAATTGATGCACTGCCTGTTATCAAAGATACCGATAAAGGCTTTGAAGTGATCGGCAGAGTGACAAAAACGAATATGACAAAAATACTTGTCAGTTTATCAGAAAATGAAATCCTATAACATCGCAAACTAACGGGGGGATAATATGAATAACCGCATCATCTATGTCGTATCAGATTCTGTCGGTGAAACGGCTGAATTGGTAGTAAAAGCAGCACTCAGCCAATTTAACGGGTCAGCGGACGATACACATGTCAGAAGAATTCCTTATGTTGAAGATATAGGCACGATCAATGAAGTGATTTCACTCGCCACGGCAGACGGCGGCATTATTTGTTTTACACTCGTGGTGCCGGAAATAAGAGAATATTTGATTGCAGAAGCGGAAAAAGCAAATGTTTTATATTATGATATTATCGGCCCGTTAATTGATAAAATGGAAACGGCCTACGGTTTAACAGCGAAATACGAACCAGGGCGGGTGCGCCAGCTTGATGAAGACTATTTCAAAAAAGTGGAGGCCATCGAGTTTGCAGTTAAATACGATGATGGACGGGATCCAAGAGGGATTTTAAAAGCAGATATCATTTTGATCGGCGTATCGAGAACGTCTAAAACACCGCTGTCTCAATATCTCGCCCACAAGCGCCTGAAGGTTGCCAATGTTCCGATTGTTCCTGAGGTTGACCCGCCGGAAGAACTCTTTAACGTCGATCCGAAAAAATGCATCGGTTTAAAGATCAGCCCGGATAAACTGAATCATATCAGAAAAGAACGGTTAAAATCACTCGGACTTAATGACAAAGCGATCTATGCAAATATCAACAGAATCAAAGAGGAACTGGAATATTTCGAAAAGATTGTGGACCGGATCGGATGCCAGGTTGTGGATGTTTCAAATAAAGCGGTTGAAGAAACAGCGAATATTATTCATCATCTCAAAACAAAAAACATGTAACTCAGGACGCTCTATCCTGGGTTTTTGGCTATGCCAAAAGGGAATAATGAAAAACAATAGCATCTTTGGGAAGTTTGTATTATAATAAAAAATTGTGATAAAATGATTAATTTTAGGTTTAAGGTTCGTGTGATACGAATAAACTATTATGGGTAAGATGTCAAGAATTTCTCCCGGAAATTTTTCGACAAATTCATATACATCCGCAATGATCTAAAGGATGTGCGATTTTGCTTGCTTTTATGCAGGAGTTTAATGGAGGGATGGAGAATTACTCTTCTTAATGAACAAGAAAAGACGATTTTTGTCGATGCTGACGCTTGTCCGGTAAAAGATGAAATTTTACAAACAGCATCCGATTATGACGTTCAAGTTCTTTTTGTCGCTTCATTTGAACATTATCAGCTTTCCAGAAGCAAGGAAGAAATATGGAAATATGTTGATCCTCATAAAGAAGCTGCTGATTTATATATCGCAAATCACGTGAAAACGGGAGATATTGTTGTGACGCAGGACATCGGATTAGCATCCCTGCTACTGAACAGAAATGTCTCAGTTATGTCGGAAAGAGGGCGTCTTTACAAAGAAGATACGATTGATTTTGCTCTTGAGAGCCGTCATTTTTCCGGTAAACAAAGAAAAAAAGGCATATACGCCAAAGGGCCTAAAAAATTAAATAAAGAAGATCGAGAACGATTTATTACACTGCTGCAAAAAATCCTGTCGAACGATGAAGGGATTTTGCACTAAAGCATCGAATAATGTACGACGGAGTGTTATAAGATGGGAAATCGGATACCAGATGAAATTGTGGATCAGGTGCAAAAGTCGGCAGATATCGTTGAAGTCATAGGTGATTATGTTCAATTAAAGAAGCAAGGCCGAAACTACTTTGGACTCTGTCCTTTTCATGGAGAAAGCACACCTTCGTTTTCCGTATCGCCCGACAAACAGATTTTTCATTGCTTTGGCTGCGGAGCGGGCGGCAATGTTTTCTCTTTTTTAAGGCAGATGGAAGGTTATTCTTTTGCTGAGGCGGTTTCTCACCTTGCTGACAAATACCAAATTGATTTTCCAGATGATATAACAGTTCATTCGGGAGCCCGGCCAGAATCTTCTGGAGAACAAAAAATGGCAGAGGTTCATGAACTCTTGAAGAAATTTTACCATCATTTGTTAATAAATACAAAAGAAGGTCAAGAGGCACTGGATTATCTGCTTTCAAGGGGCTTTACGAAAGAGCTGATTGATGAATTTCAGATCGGCTATGCTCTTGATTCCTGGGACTTCATCACGAAGTTTCTCGTAAAGAGGGGCTATAGTGAGGCGGAAATGGAAAGAGCGGGTCTTCTGATCAGACGTGAAGACGGGAGCGGATATTTTGACCGTTTCAGAAACCGCGTCATGTTTCCGATCCATGATCATCACGGGGCTGTTGTTGCTTTCTCAGGTAGGGCTCTTGGCAGCCAGCAGCCTAAGTATATGAACAGTCCTGAAACACCGCTCTTTCATAAAAGTAAACTGCTTTACAATTTTTATAAGGCCCGCCTTCATATCAGAAAGCAGGAAAGAGCGGTCTTATTTGAGGGATTTGCCGATGTCATATCGGCCGTAAACTCGGGTGTAAAAGAGAGTATAGCCACGATGGGAACGTCTCTGACAGATGATCATGTCAAGATCCTGAGAAGAAATGTCGAAGAAATCATTCTTTGCTACGACTCTGATAAAGCCGGATATGAAGCCACCTTAAAAGCTTCTGAGCTTCTCCAAAGTAAAGGCTGCAAAGTCAGAGTTGCAATGATTCCTGACGGATTGGACCCTGACGATTACATCAAAAAGTTCGGCGGGGAAAAATTTAAAAACGACATTATCGATGCCAGTGTCACCGTGATGGCGTTCAAAATGCAATATTTCCGAAAAGGAAAGAACCTGTCCGATGAAGGTGATCGCCTGACTTACATTAAAGCTGTACTGAAAGAAATCAGCACGCTTAAAGGATCGCTTGAGCAGGAAGTCTATGTAAAACAGCTTGCTTCAGAGTTTTCGCTTTCACAGGAGTCTTTAACCGAGCAGCTGACTGTTTTCAGCAAGCAAAGTAAACCTGTTGACAATGGCGGTGAAACGAAAACACGGCGTGCGCATCTGACGACAAAGGCAAGGCAAAAACGTCTGCGTCCGGCGTATGAAAATGCAGAAAGGCTGTTACTCGCCCACATGCTTCGAGATCGGAGCGTCATTAAAAAAGTGATTGACCGGGTAGGCTTTCAATTTAATATTGATGAGCACCGCGCATTAGCCGCCTATCTTTACGCTTTTTATGAGGAGGGGGCCGAGCTTACGCCTCAGCATCTGATGGCCAGGGTGACGGATGATCATATAAGCCAGCTCTTGTCTGATATTTTAATGCTTCAGATTAATCAAGAACTCAGTGAAGCCGAGTTATCAGATTATGTAAAAAAAGTGTTGAATCACAGAAATTGGTCAATGATAAAAGAAAAAGAGACGGAAAGAGCCGAAGCCGAAAGGCAAAAAGATTTTTTAAGAGCTGCTTCTCTTGCTCAAGAAATCGTTACATTGAACCGATCTTTAAAATAACTGGAAAAACTGGTGAGAAGCGTTTATTGGCAATGATTCCTTGCGGAGGAGCAAATAGATCGCTTGACCTCATCATGAATTGTCATTTCATTATTCGCACATTATTAAAGGCAGCTCACATAGAAAACGCCTGAATGGACCGAATAAGAATCATACCGCTTATAGAATTCGTTGCAAGCTTTGGAAGGAGGGATCCATAATGGCTGATAAACAAACCCACGAGACAGAATTAACATTCGATCAAGTAAAAGAGCAATTAACAGAGTCTGGTAAAAAACGTGGCGTTTTGACATATGAAGAAATTGCCGAGCGTATGTCCAGCTTTGAAATTGAATCAGACCAAATGGATGAGTATTATGAATTTTTAGGTGAACAAGGTGTTGAATTAATTAGTGAGAATGAAGAAACAGAAGATCCTAATATTCAGCAGCTTGCCAAAGCCGAAGAAGAATTTGACCTTAATGACCTAAGTGTACCGCCGGGTGTCAAAATCAATGACCCAGTTCGGATGTATCTAAAGGAAATCGGCCGGGTTAACCTTCTATCTGCAAAAGAAGAAATCGCCTACGCTCAAAAGATTGAAGAAGGTGATGAAGAATCTAAACGCAGATTGGCTGAAGCGAACCTGCGGCTTGTTGTCAGTATCGCAAAACGGTATGTCGGACGCGGAATGCTGTTCCTTGACCTGATTCAAGAAGGTAACATGGGTCTGATGAAAGCCGTTGAAAAATTTGATTACCGCAAAGGTTATAAATTCAGTACGTATGCTACGTGGTGGATCAGACAGGCGATTACTCGCGCCATTGCCGATCAGGCGAGAACGATCCGGATTCCCGTTCATATGGTTGAAACCATTAATAAATTGATCCGTGTGCAGCGTCAATTACTGCAAGATTTAGGCAGAGAACCGACACCTGAAGAAATTGCGGAAGATATGGATTTAACACCTGAAAAAGTACGCGAAATCTTAAAGATCGCACAAGAGCCGGTATCGCTGGAAACACCGATCGGTGAAGAGGATGACTCGCATCTTGGTGATTTTATTGAAGACCAAGAAGCAACTTCACCTTCAGACCATGCCGCATATGAGCTGTTGAAAGAGCAGCTGGAAGATGTACTTGATACGTTAACTGATCGTGAAGAAAATGTATTGCGTCTTCGATTTGGTCTTGATGACGGCCGCACAAGAACACTAGAAGAGGTCGGCAAGGTATTTGGAGTAACGAGAGAGCGTATTCGACAAATCGAAGCTAAAGCGTTGCGGAAACTTAGACATCCTAGCAGAAGTAAACGTTTGAAAGATTTCCTGGAATAAGATGGAACGGGTCTTGTAGATCCGTTCTTCTTTTTTATCAAAAAGATATATGGATAATATGCCTTTATTTTACTGAAAAATGGTGTCATTTGCAAATGAACATTGTGGTGAAAAAATTCAAATATGAATCCATATTTTCTATTGTAAGCGTATACAATACATTATACAATAGAATAAAATAGATATCGGAGAAATAGGCATGTTTCAATTCAATTTTGTATAAAGTGTGAATAAAAAACTTTTGTATAGCAATCCATTTACTTTTTGTAAAATTAAGTTAGAATTAGAAGTGTTTACATAGGGGAAGGATCAAAAAGGGGGAAGGGAAATGAAATGGAATCCGCTTATTCCATTTTTACTGATCGCTGTTTTAGGTATTGGTCTGACTTTCTTTTTAGCAGTAAAGGGGCTTGATGATTCTCGAGAGATTGCAAGCGGCGGAGAAAGCAAATCTGCTGAAAAAGAAGATGCAAACGCTTCACCTGAGGATATTTACAAGGCAAACTGTATCGCGTGCCATGGTGAAAATTATGAAGGTGTTTCAGGTCCGAGCTTAAAAGGTGTAGGCGATAAGAAAGATGTCGCTGACATTAAAACCAAGATCGAAAAAGGCGGTAATGGAATGCCTTCTGGTCTTGTTCCGCCCGATAAGCTGGATGATATGGCAGAGTGGGTGTCAAAAATTAAATAAAAGATCTATCTTTCTCCTTATACGTTCTCAGGCCGCCGAGATATTCTCGACAGCCTTTTATTTTTATCTGCCGTGTGCAGAGCCGTCTCAAAAGAAAACACTGAAAATCATTCACTCAGCTTGGATTCCGGGCTGATTTTTTATATGATAGAAAAGGAAAAAATGATTGAGAAAAGTTGTGATGACAAGTGAACGAATTAAAATTATCGAAACGATTGCAAACAGTAGCGGAGTACATACCGAATGGAGCGGTGATGGCCGATATCGGATCTGACCACGCTTACCTTCCTTGTTATGCGGTGCTGAATCATAAAGCCAGCGGGGCAATTGTCGGAGAAATAACAGACGGCCCGTTTTTGTCCGCCAAGCGGCAGGTTGAAAAATCAGGCTTAGCCCCGCACATTTCTGTAAGGCAGGGAGACGGCCTGGAAGTCATTAAAAAAGGTGAAGCCGATGCCATTACGATTGCGGGAATGGGCGGATCTTTGATCGCGCACATTTTAGAAGCGGGTAAAGACAAATTAACAGGGAAGGAACGGCTTATTTTACAGCCGAATATTCATGCTGTTCATATCAGGGAGTGGCTTTATAAAGAAGGATATGCGCTGATAGATGAGGTGATCCTTGAAGAGGACGGAAAGTGCTATGAGGTGCTTGTCGCCGAAGCGGGAGACAGAGATTCGGCTTATGCCGGTATTTCCTTATCAGCCGGAATGCTCGTCGGCCCTTTCTTGGCAAAAGAAAAGAATCCTGTATTTTTGAAAAAATGGACACAAGAGTTTCAGCATACAGAAAGCATTTATAAACAGATCAGCCGAGCTTCAAGTACAGAACAAAACAAACAAAAATTAAAGGAGCTCTCCGATCGGATGGAGTTGCTAAAGGAGGTTATCGATCGTGACTAAAACTGTAAATGGGCAGCAGATCATCCAGCTGTTTGAACAATTTTCTCCGAAAGCCTATGCGGTCGAAGGCGATAAAATCGGCTTGCAAATCGGCACCTTAAAAAAACCGATTAAAAATGTAATGGTTACGCTTGATGTGTTGGAGAGCGTTATCGATGAAGCCATTGAAAAAGAGGTTGATTTGGTTATCGCACACCATCCTCCTATTTTCAGGCCCCTAAAGCATATTTCAACAGATCAGCCAGCCGGAAGGTTAATTGAAAAGTGTATGAAGCATGATATCGCTGTTTATGCAGCTCATACAAATTTAGACGTTGCGGACGGCGGTGTGAATGATTTGCTTGCTGAAGCATTAGAGCTGAGTGAGACGGAGGTGCTGGCGCCTACTTATACTGATCCTCTTAAAAAGCTGGCCGTATACGTGCCGAAGGAATATGAAGAGCAGGTCAGAGCGGCGCTCGGAAATGCGGGAGCCGGCCATATCGGCGAATACAGCCATTGTGCGTTTTCGTCTGAAGGAATCGGCAGCTTTAAGCCATTGGACGGCGCTAAGCCTTTTATCGGTGAAGTGGGAGAGCTTGAGCTTGTTCATGAAGTTAGGCTGGAGACTGTGTTTCCTAAAAGCATTGAAAAAGCTGTTATAAATGCAATGATCAAAAGCCATCCATATGAAGAAGTAGCTTACGATATCTATCCTGTCGAGCAGTCTCTAGCTGAAAAAGGGCTTGGACGTGTCGGAACACTTAAAAATGAGATGACGCTCAAGGAATTCGCTTTATTTGTGAAAGACAAGCTTGAAGTCAATGGTGTCAGAATGGTGGGTGAAGCTGACAGCATGGTGAAGAAGGTGGCTGTTCTTGGCGGGGATGGCAACAAGTATATTCATCATGCGAAACGAAAGGGCGCCGATGTTTACGTTACAGGAGATTTATACTTCCATGTGGCCCATGATGCGATGATGCTTGGCCTGAATGTTGTTGATCCGGGCCATTACGCGGAAAAAATTATGAAAGAAGGCGTCACGAGAAAACTAACATCCATGTGCAATGATAAAAAACTGGATGTGAATATCTTTGTTTCTGAAACAGATACAAATCCATTTGCATTTCTATAAAAAAAACTGAGGCTTTTTACAGCCTCAGTTTTTTGCTTTTACTTTTGGGAGTATTTTTTTGAGCGGTACACTGTGTTCAGTTGTCCAAGTTGATGGATCTTCATGATCAAACTGCTCCAAAAAGCGAATGACTTCTTTTGTGATCGGCGTTGGTGTTGAAGCTCCCGCAGTAACAGCGACGGTATTAACGCCTTTCAGCCATTCGAGCTTTAATTCGCTTAGGTCGCCGATTCGGTATGCTTTAGTGCCTGCTATTTCCTCCGACACTTGAGCGAGCCTATTTGAATTGTTGCTCTTCGGGTCGCCTACAACGATTGTTAGATCCGCTTTTTTCGCCTGTTCTGATACAGCTTCCTGCCGTACCTGAGTAGCGAGGCAAATCTCTTGGTGATATTCGACATGAGGATATTTCTCTTGTACAAGCTCCATAATGTCGTGAACATCCCATTGAGACATCGTTGTTTGATTGGTCACGATTAATTTCTCTGCTTGGATATCGAGATTTTTCACATCTTCTTCTGTTTCAACTAAGTGAACGATCTCAGGGGCTACGCCAACGGCTCCTTCAGGCTCTGGATGCCCTTTTTTGCCGATGTAGATTACGTGATATCCTTTTTCTTTCATCTCTAGAATTAAATTATGAGTTTTCGTCACATCCGGACATGTAGCATCAATTGCGACTAATCCTCTTTCGTCGGCGATTTTTCTGACCTCGGGAGAAACACCATGCGCAGTAAAAATCACAGTTCCTTTGTCAACCTGCTTCAGGATATCCAGACGATTAGCGCCGTCTAAAGTAAAGATTCCTTCCTCTTCAAACGCATCAGTGACGTGTTTATTATGAACAATCATCCCGAGTATATAGATGGGTCTTGGCAAGCTCTTATCAAGTGACGCGTTCTTGGCAATAACCATAGCATCAACAACGCCATAGCAATAGCCGCGCGGCGATATTTTAATTACGTCCATTTTCGGTTGTCCTCCAATACTGAAGTGAGTAAAGGCAATATAAAAAGCCGTAATCAAACGGCTCTATTCTTGCATTCTTCTGATCTCATTATAGCCAATCTCACTTCAGATATCAAAGAATGTTAAATATATAATCTCGGCTTTGAACTGCCTGATGTTCTTTTTGAAGAAGGAGAGGCGGCTTCATTTTTCTTCGGGGCAGATGTTTTTGATGTGTGTTCTTCTCCGTCAGGTTTTTTTGATTTCTTGGGGAGAGAAGAACTTTTTGGTTTTGATTTTTTGTTTCCGCCTGAGGTCTTTACTTCAGCCTCGTTCTCTGTTTCTGGGGTTTCTTCCGAATCTGTTTGTTTTTCATTTTCCTCATTGCTCTCTGTATCATCACTTTTACTTAATTGGCTGTACAGCTTCATCATTGCTGGCAGGTTGCGGACTAACGGGCCGTACTGCTGGATCATGGGAGTGACTTGCTGCGCCATGCCGAGCACTTTTTGCACATTCCCGAGCATACTGGATAAAGATGCAGGATTGGCGATATTTTGAATCCCTTGGAGACTTGAGCCTCCGCTCGCTGCGGCGCCAGCTCCAGGAACTCCGGCGCCGCCAGCGCCTCCTCCTCCGGGTAAGAACCTTGACAGCATTCCTTTTATGCCTCCGCCCGCACCATTTCTCGCCCCGGCATTTGCCTGAGGAAGAAATTGTCCGGATTGCTGAAAACCTTGCTGCTGCGGTCCAAATGAAGGTCTTCGCATATTAGGCGGTCTTCTTCCCATCATTTGCTGATTTGGCATGGGGCGGGGCGGTCCGGGCTGCGGGTAATTTCTCATCGGCTGCTGTGGTGAAAACATACTTGTACCTCCTTTCAGCTCTCTCTGCTATTAGAATATGCATGTGCTTCGGATTTGCTTTACATAACCGAATAAAACAAAAGCCTTGCAAACGTGGTGTTTTTAAGCAAGATCGGGTATAATGTAATGATGGATACATAATGTGCCGCTTTAAGGAGCTGGGAAAAATGAAAGAAACTAAATTTGAAGTATATGAATTGAAACCGTTTATTATAGATGCAGTACACCGCCTTGGTTTTTACGAACCGACTGATATTCAGAAAAGGCTGATTCCTGCAGTGTTAAAAAAAGAAAGCGTCATCGGCCAGTCACAGACGGGAACCGGAAAGACTCACGCTTATTTACTGCCATTATTAAACAAAATCGATCCTGCTAAGGATGTCGTTCAGGCTGTCATTACGGCTCCGACAAGAGAGCTTGCCAACCAGATTCATCAGGAAGCACTTAAAATCACCGAGGGTGAAGAAGGCAGTCAGATTCGCTCGAAATGTTTTATCGGAGGCACAGATAAACAAAAATCGATTGATAAACTGAAGACACAGCCGCATCTTGTCGTCGGTACGCCCGGTCGGATTGCCGATTTAATCAAAGAACAGGCGTTAAGTGTTCATAAAGCGGAATCCCTTGTTATTGATGAAGCCGATTTAATGCTGGACATGGGATTCATTGCGGATGTAGATTACATTGGTTCCCGCATGCCTGAGGATCTGCAGATGCTTGTGTTCTCAGCGACCATTCCGGAAAAGCTGAAACCATTTTTGAAGAAATATATGGAAAATCCAAAATACGCCCACGTGGAGCCAAAACAGGTGACTGCTGCGAAAATCGAGCATGTTCTCATTCCTTCGAAACATCGTGACAAGGACAAGCTCCTTTTTGACATCATGTCTCATCTGAATCCATACTTGGGCATTGTGTTTGCCAATACGAAAAACGCTGCTGATCATATCGCTCAATATCTGACTGGCAAGGGCATGAAAATCGGGCTGCTGCACGGCGGATTAACGCCTCGAGAGCGGAAAAAAGTCATGAAGCAGATTAATGATTTGGAATTCACTTATGTCATTGCAACTGACCTTGCCGCACGAGGCATTGATATTAAAGGTGTCAGCCATGTGATCAACTATGAGCTGCCGGATGATCTCGATTTCTATGTTCACCGTGTGGGCAGAACAGCTCGCGCCGGCTCATCAGGACAAGCGATGACCATTTACGAGCTTTCTGATGAGGATGCATTAGCCAGACTTGAGAAAATGGGCATCGAGTTTGATTACTTAGAGCTTGAAAAGGGCGAGTGGAAAAAAGGCGATGACCGCCAGCGCCGCAAAAAACGCAAAAAAACGCAGAATGAAGCGGATGAAATAGCGCATCGTCTCGTGAAAAAGCCGAAGAAGGTTAAGCCTGGATATAAAAAGAAAATGAGCTACGAGATGGAGAAAATCAAGAAAAAACAGAGAAGAAACCAATCTAAGAAAAGAAAGTAGGGGAACCTGTTGTTGAGAATAGGCTCACACGTCTCTATGAGCGGGAAACATATGCTTCTGGCTGCAAGCCAGGAAGCAGCCTCTTATGGGGCGAACACGTTTATGATCTATACAGGCGCACCGCAAAATACGCGCCGGAAGAAAATTGAAGATTTAAATATAGAAGCTGGCCGGACACACATGCAAGAAAACGGCATTGACGAGATTATCGTACATGCGCCTTATATTATTAATATTGGCAACACGACAAACCCGTCCACTTTTGAGCTGGGTGTCGACTTTCTTCGTTCTGAAATTGAACGGACAGCGGCCATCGGAGCGAAGCAGATTGTGCTTCATCCGGGCGCTCACGTAGGAGCGGGAGCTGAAGCAGGCATCAAAAAAATTATTGAAGGCTTAAATGAAGTAATTGATCCGAATCAAAATGTCCAGATTGCATTAGAAACAATGGCAGGAAAAGGATCAGAGTGCGGCAGAAGCTTTGAGGAGCTTGCACAGATTATTGATGGCGTTACACACAATGAGCTTTTGTCAGTATGCTTTGACACGTGCCATACACATGATGCCGGATATCAGATTGTCGAAGACTTTGACGGAGTGCTGAATGAGTTCGATAAAATCGTTGGCATTGACCGTATTAAAGTGCTCCATATTAATGACAGCAAAAATGTCAAAGGCGCAAGAAAAGACCGACATGAAAACATCGGCTTTGGTGAAATCGGATTTGACGCACTGCAATATGTTGTTCATCATGACCAGTTAAAAGACATCCCAAAAATCCTTGAAACACCGTATGTCGGTGAAGATAAAAAGAATAAAAAACCGCCATACCGCTTTGAGATTGACATGCTGAAAGAAAAACAATTTGATGACACATTGCTCGAAAAGATTTTACAGCAATAAAAAATGGGGGGCTATCCCCCATTTTTTAGCTTGTGAATTGTTTGAATAGTTCATTAACGGTTTGCGCTGTTTCTTTTGATGTAATTGCCTCTACTTGTTTCAGCAGCCGCATTCGTTCATTTTCATTAAAGATGTTCACATTTTTCCCGTATAACAGGTTTGCTACTTCAATGGCCTGCGGTCTTGTTAGGTTGATTCCGTATTGTTTTGAGTACTTCAGCAAATCGTCAGCAGTAGCCTGATTAAGTCGCTGCAAAATAATTCTTTGAAATAAAATCATCGACCATTCCACCTCCAAACTTAATGTATGGGCAAATCATCAAAATGTGTCAGTGTTTAATGGTAAAATAGATTTATAATATATTTAAAATAGTTATTGCAGGAGAGGAGATTTTATGACCCCAACAAAACAGCATAAAAGAGAAACATTTTTCCACTTTATGTTCAGGGTCTTCATGATTCTGGCAGGAGCTGCATCTGCGGCTGTTAGTATCGAATTATTTTTAATCCCCAATCATTTTATTGATGGCGGAATCATCGGTGTATCACTTATTTTAGACCATCTCTTCATGTCAACTCCCGTTTTGAATTTCGCTATATTTGTTGTCATTTTAAACATTCCTTTTATGATCTTCGGTTATAAATATATTGGTAAGACCTTCCTTGTCTCTACGATGATTGGGATTGTCGGGCTTGCCGTTATTGAATCCTCGCTTCACCATGTAGAAGCCATTACAACCCAACCTATTTTGGCGACTGTTTTCGGCGGTCTTTTACTCGGCTTTGGCGTCGGGCTCGTTATTCGAAACGGAGGTTCAATGGATGGTACGGAAATTCTTGGGATTTTACTGACGAAAAAGCTGCCGTTTTCAGTAGGTGAGTTCGTTATGCTCATCAATGTATTCATTTTCATTTGGGCTGGTTTTGTGTTCGGTCCTGAGCAAGCAATGTACTCTTTCATGACTTATTATATTGCAATGAAAACCATTGATGCCGTGATCCAAGGGCTTGATGAAACAAAAGCTGTCATTATTGTGTCAGATCAGTATGATGAGATTTCCGACGCGATTTTGCACCGTCTTGGTCGAGGAACAACCAAGCTGAAGGGGAAAGGCGGATATACTGACGAAGAAAAGGACGTGATTTACGCAGTTGTCACTAGACTGGAAGTGACAAAGCTTAAAACGATCGTGTTTGAAGTTGATCATAACGCTTTCATTACCATTATGAATACCCATGAAACGAGAGGCGGGAAATTCAAAAACGCAATCCATTAGGCTTTCATTTACTTTTATTCATTTTATGGGTATAATTTTATCTGCGGTAAAGAAAATGGCTTGCTGGTCAGACAGCTGCCATTTTCTTTTTCATACATGTGTTCTTAAGCAAAGTGAAAAGGGGGACCCTTCATGAACGTACAAGAAGCGTTGAACCTACTGAAAGAAAATGGGTATAAATATACAAATAAACGGGAAGATATGCTGCAGCTTTTTGCTGATTCAGACAGGTATCTTACCGCTAAAAACGTACTGTCTGCATTAAATGATGATTATCCCGGCTTAAGCTTTGATACAATCTACAGAAACCTTTCTTTGTATGAAGAACTAGGTATTTTGGAAACAACTGAGCTGTCCGGTGAAAAGCTCTTCCGATTTAAGTGTTCGTTTACTCATCATCACCATCACTTTATTTGTCTTGCCTGCGGCAAAACAAAGGAAATTGAGTCATGTCCGATGGACAAGCTTTATGATGATTTAGATGGCTATGAGGTCAGCGGGCATAAATTTGAGATTTACGGCACATGCCCTGATTGTACAGCGGAAAATCAAGAAAACACGACTGCGTAATTGTATATATGAGAAAAAGGAGCCCTGGGCTCCTTTTTCAGTTATTGACACGTATCAAATGATGTTTGTTTTTGTTCATCCATTGAACAGCTTCCAGCCAGTTGCTGACTCTGATGATGTTCGAATCAATTGGAAGCTGGTTATAGGGGGAATTGAATAAAATCACCGGTATATCGGCTTCTTTCGCAATCATCATTGCGTTTCCGTGATGATCCTCGAAAAACAAGTCGATGTTATGATTTTTGACTGCCTCAACTTTATGATGGCCGCCAACGAGTTCGATATGGTCGAAATGAATGTTTTGTCTGTCAAACCATTCATAGGTAATATCAGTTAAATGAGTTCGCCTCGCTGTAATATAAATAAGCTTGTGCTCCTCTTTGAGGAGGTCAAGTGACTGTTTTGCGTGCTGCGCAAGCATTGCTTCCTTATATATGATCGCTTCATTTTGATTCATCCAATCCCAAAATTCTTCCTGCGTAATGTTTAACAGCTTTGTCAAATCATAATCCGTCATATCTTCTAATGAAATGGAAAGATTAAACGAGCGGTTCAAATAAGGGACGAATGTATCCTGAGCCGTGATTGTGCCGTCAATATCTATTCCTAAGCGTAACATGCCCACACTCCTTCAGTTTCATCCTTTCAAGTGTAACATAAACAATTAACATTACCAGAAAAGTTTAGCAAACATGAAACGGGTAAAATGGTTCAAACTATAAAAGCTCCTTTAATAAAACAGAAGGGGGAATTGAAGGTGGCAGATTACGAAAAACGTGACAACAACAGCTACTATGTTGACCATGGTTCTGAAGGAACAAATATTACCCGCGACAATGATGGTTTTTTTGAGGAAACGGCTGCAGAAATCGCAGAGCCTTACCGTGCTGCTGATCGCAACAATGATCGAGACAATGACCGCAGCGGCGGCAATGTCAATGAAGGACGGGGAATGGGATATATTGCGTTAGCCTTGTCCATTATTTCATTGTTTGTACTGCCTGTTTTATTGGGAGCTGCCGGTATTATTGTCGGCTATATCGCAAGAAGAAGAGGTGCTCAGGGCTTGGGAGCTTGGGCGATGGGTATCGGTGTCGTTTCATTAGTGCTTGGAATATTTATTATTCCGTTTTTTTAACATAAAAAGCTTGACGGGTTCCCGTCAAGCTTTTTGTGTCTCTTCTTTTAATTTAGCTTTTTCAGCTTCAAGCTTTGCATAGTGTTCCTCAGCAAGAATGTCGATTTCCTTCTTGAGTTCCTCTACCATTGTTTCCTCTGGAACTTTACGGACAATTTTTCCTTTCCGGAATAACAGTCCTTCACCGCGTGCGCCGGCGATTCCGATATCGGCTTCTCTAGCTTCACCCGGTCCGTTTACGGCACAGCCGAGAACAGCAACTTTGATCGGCGCTTTTATCTTAGAAATATACTCTTCCACTTCATTGGCGATGCTGATGAGGTCAATCTCAATACGGCCGCAAGTCGGACATGAGATGAGTGTGGCAGCATTGGAGGCTAAGCCGAAAGATTTCAGAAGCTCCCTTGCTACTTTTACCTCTTCCACAGGATCTGCGCTTAATGAAATACGCAAGGTGTTTCCGATGCCCTTGCTTAAAATCGCGCCGAGTCCTGCTGCGCTCTTAACTGTGCCGGCAAACAGCGTTCCTGACTCGGTGATCCCAAGGTGCAGCGGGTAATCAAATGCTTTCGACGCTTTTTCATAAGCCTCGATCGCAAGGTTGACGTCAGATGCCTTCATGCTGACAATAATATCGTGAAAGTCAAGGTCTTCAAGAATTTTAATGTGGTGAAGTGCGCTTTCTACCATTCCGTCGGCTGTCGGATAACCGTATTTTTCTAAAATCCGTTTTTCAAGTGAACCGGCGTTTACTCCGATTCTGATCGGAATCCCTTTTTCTTTCGCCGCCTTAACGACCGCTTCGACTTTTTCACGGCGGCCGATGTTGCCAGGGTTGATTCGGATCTTATCAGCGCCGCCTTCAATGGCTTTTAACGCAAGCTTATAATCGAAATGGATGTCAACAACGAGCGGAATGGAAATCCGTTTTTTAATATCTGCAATGGCGTTTGCCGCCCGTTCATCCGGACATGCTACCCGAACGACTTGGCATCCGGCTTCAGCCAACCGGTTAATTTCCGCAACCGTTGCTTCCACATCATGTGTTTTTGTTGTTGTCATGCTTTGGATGACAACTTCATTGTTGCCGCCTATTGTTAAAGGTCCCACTTTGACGGGACGCGTTTTTGTACGATGTGTGATTTCACTCACTTGCAATCGCTCCTTAATTGTAGTTGCCGCTTCTAGATGTAACAATTCTAGTATGGTTTATGTGAATTTATTTTACAAATTACATTGTAACAGTGTCTTCGCCAAACTGACAAGAAATTAACGTTAATTAAGGGTAGACCGGGAATTTGTACGCTGTTCCCGCTTGAATGGCGTTGGCCCTTACATTCGGATTCAGTGCTTCAAAATCCTTTACAATGTCGTCAGGAGAACCTGCTGGTCCGACAATTGACATAACCGTGTCACCCGGCTTAACCTTCACCGTTTTATACGCTGGTCCTTGTGCAGCCGTTTTTGCTGATGCTTCATAGACAGGGAGGTCCTGAATGGGTATTGTTCCAATTTTAAGATCATAAAAAAGAATAAAAAGTATAAAAACAATGCTGCATACAAAGGTGAGACGCTTCATCACTTTTCCTCCCGCATACAAGATTTTATACCATCGTATGCTTGTCCTTTTTAATCCATGACAAAAGAAAAGAGACTGCGAATGCAGTCTCGGATTATACAGCAGCTTTTTTGGACGGAATCTCTTTCAACACGAGAAACAGGATGACAATATTGACAAACCAGTTCAGCAAAAATTCACTTGGAACTGCCGCTTCTAATGCGCGCATGATCGTAAAGAATACGGTCGAAAGGGTGATGGAATAGGCCGAAAGCTTCCAGAGCTGATGGTAGGATAGATGCTTTCTTTGTGAATTCTTAATGATTAACCCGATAAGCGCCAAAAATGATACTTCAATAAATTTTCCTGCGGCAGTTACGAGGAAAATGAGAGCTGAGAGAACAGTTACGATCATCGTTTTATTTTGGTTTAAACCTGCGATGACATCTTTTTTCTTTAACTCTGACGGTATCATTGAGTAAGGCATCTCCTGAGCCTGTCCGTCAATGGCCAAAACAAATTTGTTCTGGAGGATGCCGATCGCATTTTGCTTTGCTTCAATTTGCTTGGTGCCGTAAGCGTCCGTCGGATCAAATACGATAACGAAACCATTTGCCTGTGATTCCGTCGCTTTTTTCTCATCCGTTTGAAGTTTGCCGTTTGAAATTGTGAAATCAGGGAAATCTTTGTTTAACACGGTTTTAAAGCCGTTCATTGATTTTACGGTCCCTGAGCTTACATAATAAGCGGTAGGAATTGCAAAAAGGACAGAAAGCAAAAATACATAAAGAATCGTTTTACCGATTCCTTGAAATCGTGTTTTTGCGATATCGCGGGGAGAGTATGTACTTTTGATGAAAAGCTGAAATATATTCACTATCTTCACTTCCTAGCTATACTAATATATGTTGCTTATTGTATCGTTGCCCGCGTGTGAATACAAGGAAGACATGAAGAAAACAGATGAAAAAGGGAGGAAGAATGCTATGGATATGTTGTATTGGCTGTTGATTGCGGCGGTATTTATCATCGCCTTTATTGGGCTGGTGTATCCCATTATTCCGAGTGTCATATTTATCGTTGCCGGATTTGTATTGTATGGATTTTTGTTTTCATTCAGTCCTTATTCTTATATGTTCTGGCTCGTCGAAGCTGTTTTTGCCGCAGTATTATTCGCCGCGGATTACGTGTCTAATCTGCTCGGAGTAAAAAGGTTCGGCGGAAGCAAAGCCGCTATATGGGGAAGCACGATCGGTTTATTAATCGGGCCTTTTGTCATTCCGGTTGCGGGAATCATATTAGGTCCGTTTATCGGGGCTGTTTGTGCAGAACTTATCGTCCGCCAAAAGGACGTCAAGTCAGCGTTTAAAATCGGTCTCGGCTCACTCATTGGCTTTTTAACAGGGGTTATTGCAAAGGGCATGATACAGCTTTTGATGATCGGATATTTTTTATGGACGGTCCTATAAGAATTGCGGACGGCATGTTTAATGGGGCGAATTATCGGTTAAAGTGAAATATGTTCGCTGAAATGAGCCAAGATGTGAGCTTTTTCATTGCTTACAAAGCATACTTTTGTTACATTGAATGAAGAAAGGCTCGCTGTGAAGCGGCATTTCAGTACATATATATATTAAAGGAGGAATTATCATGGCTTACGAACTTCCAGAATTACCTTATGCGTACGATGCTTTAGAACCGCATATCGACAAGGAAACTATGACTATTCATCATACGAAACACCACAACACATACGTTACAAATTTAAACAAAGCGGTTGAAGGAAACACTGCTCTTGCAACCAAATCAGTTGAAGAGCTGGTTGCAGATATTAATTCTGTTCCTGAAAACATCCGCACTGCAGTCCGCAACAACGGCGGCGGACACGCGAACCACAAATTATTCTGGACACTTTTATCTCCAAACGGCGGCGGCGAGCCGACTGGCGCGCTTGCTGATGAGATCAATAGTGTATTTGGAAGCTTTGACAAATTCAAAGAGCAATTCGCAGCTGCAGCAGCAGGACGCTTCGGTTCTGGCTGGGCATGGCTTGTTGTTAACAACGGCAAACTTGAAATCACAAGCACGCCAAACCAAGATTCTCCGCTTTCAGAAGGCAAAACGCCTATCTTAGGTCTTGACGTTTGGGAGCATGCTTACTACCTTAACTATCAAAACCGCCGTCCTGATTACATTTCAGCGTTCTGGAATGTTGTGAACTGGGACGAAGTGGCTCGTCTATACAGCGAAGCAAAATAATGACACTAGCAAGGTCCTCGATACAGGGCCTTGTTTTTTTATGTCTTCTTTTTACATATCTCGGTTTGAGTGAGACAGACTAAGGGATAGTAAAGGGGAGTCAGTAATGAGCAAACTAAAAAAAGTGATTGGCGATGTAGACGTAAACAAAGGGTTACTCTTTCTGCTGACTATTGGCGGGCTTTACTCACTGGGAATTGCACTGTCCAATACATTTGTTAATGTGTATCTTTGGAAGCAGTCAGGGAAATTTATTGATTTGGCGATATATAATTTATCCATTGTGACAATGCAGCCGATAACCTTTTATTTGGCTGGACGGTTAGCCAAAAAAATAGACAGGGTGTTCATTTTAAGGTTCGGCGTCATTTTTTTAGCTGCCTTTTATTTAAGTGTGCTTTTAGCCGGAGAAACGGCAGCCAGCCGGCTCGTGCTGATCGGCGCGGTGCTTGGAGTGGGCTATGGCTTTTATTGGCTTGCGTTTAACGTTCTGACCTTTGAAATCACAGAGCCGGATACGCGAGACTTTTTCAACGGATTTATGGGCATTCTGTCTTCCTCGGCAGGAATGATCGGCCCGATTGTAGCGGGATTTGTTATCTCAAGGCTTGAAAATAATACGGGTTACACAGTGATTTTCAGCCTCTCCCTCAGTTTGTTTGCATTGGCTGTTGTGATGAGCTTTTTTTTAAAACGAAGAGAATCAAAGGGCCGTTTTATGCTGAGCAAAGTATTTGGAGAGCGCCATAGCAATATGAATTGGCGGAGAATTACGAATGCGCATTTTTTTCAAGGCTTAAGAGAAGGGATTTTTATTTTTTTAATCAGTGTTTTTGTGTTTATTGAGACAAACAGCGAACTGGCCCTCGGCACATTCGGCCTTGTCAACTCAGCTGTTTCTTTCTTTGCCTATTACTTTGCATCCAGGCTGATTAAGAAAAAGGCCAGAAAAAAATCGATTTTGCTGGGCGGCCTTATTTTGTATGGAGCGCTGTTTCTGATTCTGTTTCATATGAGCTTTGCGACATTATTGACGTACGGCGTATTTATTGCCATCGGCTATCCTCTTTTGCTCGTGCCATATGTTTCACTTACATATGATGTGATAGGCCGGGCGAGACATGCCAGAAAAGCAAGAATTGAATATATCGTGCTGAGGGAATTGTTTTTAAACGCCGGCAGGATTGTCTCCATTTTAGGCTTTCTCCTGATCGTGGCTCTTCTCAAAGAAGATGTGGGAATTCCTTTGTCACTTGCTATCTTGGGTGTAGGACATCCGCTGATTTATTACTTTGTCAAAGATATCCGTTTTAAGGAGAAAGAAGAGGAAAATCAAACCATGGAAGAGGATGGCCAAAAAAGGGTCACTGAACCGAATCTTTTAAAAGGCGAAAGATAATTTTTTGTCAAAAAGGGGTTATCTGTAGAAAAAAGTCGAAAAAACCTTTAAAATGAAAACTGGCACTCTTACTTGAGTGTCTTTTCTTTCTGTAAATAGAAAAAGGTGATGTTATGAGGAGAAATAAACCAAAAACACAAAATCATAAAGAGAAAAAGAAGTCGCTGCCGATCCGGCTGAATATTTTATTCTTGGCCGCCTTTGTTATATTTACCTGGATCATTGTGGAACTGGGGATCAAGCAGATCGTGCAAGGCGATGATTACAAAAATCAAGCCAATAAGCAGGAACAAAGTGAAGTCAGCTCCGCAGTGCCGCGCGGTAAAATTTATGATCGAAACTTTAATGCCATCGTGACAAATAAGGCTTTAAACGCAATCACATACACCAGATCTAAATCGACCTCGCAAGAGCAGCGTTTAAAGATCGCAAAAAAGCTGTCTGAGATGATTAAAGTCGATACAAAAAAAGTAACAGAACGGGATAAAAAGGATTATTGGATTTTGACTAGGCCAAAAGAAGCCAAAAAGCTGATTACCTCTCAAGAAAGACAGCAGGCAGAAGACAAAAAATTATCCGATAACGATTTATATCAGCTTCAGCTAAAACGAATTACTGACAAGCAGATGAATGACCTGACGGATAAAGACATGCAGATCCTCGCCATCAAAAGACAGATGGATTCAGGATACGCATTGACCCCTCAATATATCAAAAATGAAGATGTATCAGCGAAGGAAATGGCAGTGGTAAGTGAACATTTAGACGAACTGCCGGGTGTTGATGTCACGTCCGATTGGGAACGTGACTATCCGTATAAAAACCTTCTCCGTTCAGTGCTCGGAAGTGTTTCCAGCTCTGATGAAGGATTGCCGTCCAATTTGCTCGAGCATTATCTGTCGCTTGGCTACAGCCGAAATGACAGGGTCGGAAAAAGCTATTTGGAATACCAATACGAAAGCCTTCTTCAAGGACAAAAAGCAAAGGT
This sequence comes from Bacillus sp. 0209A, assembly GCF_036765095.1. Classification (NCBI taxonomy): domain Bacteria; kingdom Bacillati; phylum Bacillota; class Bacilli; order Caryophanales; family Bacillaceae; genus Bacillus; species Bacillus sp. 0209A. The sequence goes on along the minus strand of NZ_JBAIZV010000003.1, from coordinate 437,778 downwards.
AGAAAACATTACAGATTCAAACGGCAATGTCACGGGAACGAAAACCGTTTCTGAAGGCAAAGCCGGTAAAGATCTCGTGCTTACGATTGATATTGATTTGCAAAAGTCAGTTGAAAAAATCATTGAGAAGAATTTAAAATCAGCTAAAGCAAGAGCAAGCACTCAATTGTTAGACCGCGCTTTCGTTGTCATGATGGATCCAAGAAACGGTGAAGTGCTGACAATGGCGGGCAAGCAGATTAAACTAGAAAATGGGGCATACAAGTTTGATGATTATGCATTAGGAAATATGACTTCATCCTATGCCATGGGATCAGCTGTTAAAGGTGCAACCGTACTAACGGGTCTTCAAACCGGCGCCATCAACTTAAATACGGTTTTTCAAGATGAGCCGTTATATATCGGTCAAGATAAAAATGGTAAAAAATCTTGGAAGAATTTAGGTTCGGTTAATATTCAAAGAGCGTTAGAGCAGTCTTCCAACGTATTTATGTTTAAAACTGCGATTGCAATCGGTAAAGGCGAGTATAAACCACATCAAGCTTTACCGATTGATACTGCGGCCTTTGATACATTCCGTAATCATTTTAGCCAATTTGGATTGGGTGTCAAAACTGGAATTGATCTTCCGAATGAAATGACAGGCTATAAAGGAACAAACAGATTGACGGGATTTTTGCTTGACTATGCGATCGGTCAGTACGATACTTATACACCGTTGGAACTGGCGCAATACGTATCAACGATTGCAAACGGGGGCTATCGTTTGAAGCCTCAGCTTGTAAAAGAAGTCAGAGAACCCAATGCTGAAAAAGGGATCGGAGCAGTTGTACAATCTGTTCAGCCTGAAGTGCTGAATAAAATTGATATGAAAAGCGATTATATTAAAGAGGTACAGGCCGGGTTCAGACGAGTGATGACAAAAGGGACAGCCGCGACCCAATTTGCTTCAGCTTCCTATCAGCCTGCCGGCAAAACAGGAACAGCGCAGTCTTTCTATGATGGGCCTGATAAATCAAAAACAGGAACAGCGGCTTATAATACGACACTTGTCGCTTATGCGCCGGCCGATAATCCTGAGATTGCGATCTCTGTCGTAGTACCTTGGGCTTATATTGATTATGGCGCTAAATATACCATTACAAACGAAATCGGCAGAGAAGTATTGGATAAATATTTTGAGCTGAAATCGAAGCAGGACAAAGAAGATACTCAGCAAAAGAATAAAGACAAAATCGAAGAAAACGCAACGTCTTCTAATGACTAAAATGAAACGCTCACATGATGTGGGCGTTTTTTTTATACAAAAAAACGCATTGATTTACAAAACCTTAACATTCGATTCAAACCCTTTTTACACAGAACCTTTATTCTATACGTGTAGGACAAATTACACATTATATGCAGGGGGAATTCAGGAAATGAAAAAAAACAAATGGGTGCTTATGCTTCTAATGGCTGCTTTTATGATGATTGCAGCTGCATGCGGAAATGCAGGAGAAAGTGAAAAATCGAATAGCGATTCTGCAAAAGGGGAAGAAAAGGCATCAGGATCTTTAACCATTTCTGGTTCATCTGCTATGCAGCCATTAGTACTCGCTGCCGCAGAAAAATTTATGGAAGAAAACCCTGATGCAGATATACAGGTGCAAGCTGGCGGTTCTGGAACAGGGCTTTCTCAAGTTTCTGAAGGAGCTGTTCAGATCGGGAATTCAGATGTTTTTGCTGAAGAAAAAGAAGGAATTGATGCAAAAGCGCTAGTCGATCATCAAGTCGCAGTAGTGGGTATGGCAGCAGCTGTAAACCCTGATGCCGGTGTGAAGGATATTTCAAAAGATGAGTTGAAAAAAATCTTCACCGGCAAAATCAAAAACTGGAAAGAGCTTGGCGGCAAAGACCAAAAGATCACACTTGTAAACCGTCCTGATTCTTCTGGCACACGTGCTACATTTGTGAAATATGCGCTTGACGGAGAAGAACCTGCAGAAGGCATTACTGAAGATTCATCTAACACAGTGAAAAAAATCATTGCTGATACTTCGGGAGCGATTGGGTATCTTGCATTCTCATATTTAACAGATGACAAAGTAACTGCTCTATCTATTGACGGTGTAAAACCTGAAGCGAAAAATGTTGCAGCTGGCGAGTATCCAATTTGGGCTTATCAGCATTCTTACACAAAAGGTGAAGCGACAGATTTAGCTAAGGAATTCCTTGATTATTTAAAGAGTGATGACATTCAAAAAAGCATTGTTACCGACCAAGGGTACATTCCGGTTACTGATATGAAAGTGACACGCGATGCCAACGGGAAGCAAAGCTGATCTTTATAAATAGAGGAGTGCGGTGGCAACCGTTTCTCCTCTTAACACATTCATAGGAGTGTAAAACAATGATAAACAATAGAGAAAATATGTCTGTGAGCGAGCGTTTAATCAGCTCAAGGCAAAATCGGCAATTGGATGAAGTTCGGGGAAGAATGATTGTGACAGCTTGTGCGCTTATTATGATTTCGGCATCTGTTGCGATCACCATTTTCCTCGGCGTGAAGGGGCTGCAATCTTTTCTTGTAAATGGTGTAAGCCCAATTGAATTCTTAACGAGCCTAAATTGGAACCCTACAGATACGGATCCGAAATATGGAGTGCTTCCATTTATTTTTGGATCATTTGCAGTAACGATTCTTTCTGCACTCATTGCTGCGCCGCTCGGCATTGCAGGTGCGATTTTTATGACAGAAATTGCGCCGAATTGGGGAAAGAAAGTACTGCAGCCGGTGATTGAGCTTTTAGTCGGCATTCCATCTGTTGTTTATGGATTCATAGGTCTTACAGTATTAGTGCCGTTTATCGCTCAGTTCAAATCGAGCGGAACAGGGCACAGTTTATTGGCGGGAACGATTGTCCTTTCCATTATGATCCTGCCGACCATTACATCGATCTCTGCTGATGCGATGGCTTCTCTTCCGAAGAGTTTAAGAGAAGGTTCTTATGCGCTCGGTGCGACAAGATGGCAGACGATCAGAAAAGTACTTGTACCCGCAGCTTTTCCGACATTAATGACGGCTGTTGTGCTTGGTATGGCACGGGCGTTTGGCGAAGCTTTGGCTGTTCAGATGGTCATTGGAAATACAAGAGTATTGCCGGAAAGCCTGTTTGACACTGCCGGAACCCTGACAACGATCATTACGCTGAATATGGGGCATACCACATACGGCAGCGTTGAAAACAATACGCTGTGGTCAATGGGGCTTGTGCTTCTGGTGATGTCATTCTTGTTCATCCTGTTTATCCGCTACTTGTCATCTAGGAGGAAAGTGTAATGAACCGCAAAATAACAGATAAACTGGCAACTGGAATATTTGGTTTATGCGCAGCCATTATCGCGGCAATTCTGGTAGGCTTATTTTCCTATATTATTATTAACGGTGTTTCCCAGCTCAGCTTCGACTTTATTACGACAAAATCAAGTGCCATTGCAGCTGGAGGAGGAATACGCGACCAGCTGTTCAACTCCTTTTATATTTTGTTTATCACGATGCTGATTACAATCCCGCTCGGTGTGGGCGGCGGAGTGTTCATGGCTGAGTACGCGCCTAATAACAAAGTGACTGATTTCATCAGAACATGTATAGAGGTGCTTTCATCTCTTCCGTCAATTGTGATTGGGATGTTTGGATTATTGATGTTTGTTAACTTAACAGGCTGGGGATATACGATCATAGGCGGGGCGCTTGCATTAACTGTTTTTAACCTTCCTGTCATGGTGCGTGTGACAGAAGACGCGATTCGTTCAGTCCCTAAAGATTTGAAGGAAGCCTCTCTCGCTTTAGGTGTATCACGCTGGCATACCGTAAAAACGGTTTTAATTCCAAGTGCAATCCCTTCTATCATCACCGGAGCGATTTTAGCGTCAGGAAGGGTGTTCGGGGAAGCGGCGGCATTATTATTTACAGCCGGTCTGACAACACCGCGTCTTAATTTTACGGAATGGAACCCGTTTTCTGAAACATCGCCATTTAATATCTTCAGGCCCGCTGAAACACTTGCGGTTCACATTTGGAACGTAAATACGCAAGGAATTATTCCGGATGCTGAAGCGATTGCCAACGGAGGTTCTGCGGTGCTGGTCATTTCTGTTCTTGTATTTAATCTCGCAGCGAGATGGCTTGGCACGATGATCTACAAAAAGCTTACGGCAAATTAGAACGGAAAGAGGCGAAAAACATGTCTGAACAAATGGTAAAAGAAAAGCCTGAACGTGCTGTTTTCGTTCCGAAACAGCGCCACGTGCTCGAAGTGAAAGATCTGTCTATTTTTTACGGAGATAAACAGGCAGTTCACCGCGTGAATATGGATATTGAAAAAAATGCGGTGACCGCTTTGATTGGACCGTCAGGGTGCGGAAAGTCCACTTTTTTGAGAAACATTAACCGAATGAATGATTTAATTCCTTCTGCAAGGGCTGAAGGTGAAATCCTTTATGAAGGATTAAATATACTGGGCGGCAATATTAATGTTGTCAGCTTAAGAAGAGAAATCGGAATGGTTTTCCAAAAACCGAATCCATTTCCGAAATCGATTTATGCGAATATCACACATGCCTTGAAATATGCTGGAGAGCGGAATAAAGCTGTTTTAGATGAGATTGTGGAAGAAAGCTTAACAAAAGCAGCGCTCTGGGATGAGGTGAAGGATCGTTTGCATTCGTCTGCACTTTCGTTATCAGGCGGCCAGCAGCAGCGTTTATGCATCGCGAGAACGCTTGCGATGAAGCCGGCCGTTCTTCTGCTGGATGAACCAGCTTCAGCGCTAGATCCGATTTCAAATGCAAAAATAGAAGAATTAATAACACAACTGAAAAGCGAATACTCAATTATTATTGTCACGCACAATATGCAGCAGGCGCTGCGGGTTTCTGACCGGACGGCATTCTTTTTAAACGGCGAGCTTGTAGAATACGGGCAGACTGAACAAATTTTCACCAGTCCGGAACAGCAAAAGACAGAGGATTATATAAACGGGAAATTCGGATAGGAGGGCGGCAATGAGTATTGCTACCGAAGCTGTAATGAAACAGGAAGTCTATCAAGTCAATGGAATGGACTTATGGTATGGACAGCATCACGCTTTAAAAAATATCAATTTGAGTATTCATGAAAACGAGATCACCGCGATTATCGGGCCGTCAGGATGCGGGAAATCGACCTTCATTAAAACATTGAATTTAATGATTCAAATGACGCCGAATGTAAAGCTTGCAGGTGAACTGAATTATAATGGCAGCAACATTTTAAAGGATAAAGTGGATATCGTGGATTTACGAAAAAATATCGGCATGGTATTTCAAAAAGGGAACCCGTTTCCGCAATCTATCTTTGATAATGTCGCTTACGGACCGAGAGTCCACGGCACCAAAAATAAAAAGAAGCTTCAAGACATTGTGGAAAAGTCATTAAAAGACGTGGCGTTATGGGATGAGGTGAAGGATCGATTGCATTCATCAGCCCTTTCTCTATCAGGCGGCCAGCAGCAGCGTCTCTGTATCGCCAGAGCGCTTGCGACAAATCCTGATATTTTGCTGATGGATGAACCGACATCTGCACTAGATCCAATTTCAACGAGAAAAATTGAAGAACTGATTCTTGAGCTGAAAAATAAATATACTATTGTAATCGTTACGCACAACATGCAGCAGGCAGCAAGGGTTTCTGATCAAACCGCCTTTTTCTACATGGGCGAGCTTGTTGAATGTGACAATACCAATAAAATGTTCTCTAACCCGCAGGATCAAAGAACTCTCGATTACATCACAGGAAAGTTTGGATAAAAAAACAGGCTGACTGTCAGCCTGTTTTTTTATCGTGTTAATGTTTTTACGATCTTTTTGAAACTCATGTCTGATTTTACTTTAAACTCGCCGGCGCGGATTTCTTTATGATATCCGGCATCAATGACATAGTCGTTAAAGTTTTGAGCCGAGGAAATGATGCCTTCTTTTTCAAGAATAGCAGATACATCTGCGGTGCTCATGCCGTCTTTAATGGTGAGCTTGTATGTTTTGACTTTGTCTTTTTTTGCGTCTGAGCTGCTGTCATCGTTCAAGGATTTCTCTTTTGAATCAAGAAGTTTTTGATATTCATCACGGTTAACAGAAACCATTTTTTTAGAATCGAGGTAATTGCTCACGTCTTGTTCGGTTACTGTTTTATTTTCTTTTACAGCAGCGGCCTGGTCTTCGTCTGTTAGATAAAAAACAGCTGCAAGAACGGCTGTCGCTAAAATAATGCCGCCTGCAAATGCCTGAATGCCCCGTTTTGTCATACGAGCACCCTCTCGTTATCTTTGATAATCGTATTTACGTCTTCCACTGATACATGCTCAGCTTTAGCGATCGCTTCAGCGGACATGCCATTATTATATTTTGAAAGTATTTGTTTAGCGATCTTTTGATTGATATCGCTATGCTTTGATTTGCGGATGACAAGGTTTGTTTCCAGTAATTCTTCCTCAAGCACTGTCATTTTCTTTTTGAGCTTGTAAATTTCCTGCATCGCAGAAAGCTGCAGTGTTTCGAGCTCTTGCTCTACATCTTTCATCGGATCTCTTTGAGAATATGAGAATGCAATTAGCGCTATACTGACGATAAACAACGCAATAATAGCAATTTCCACGTTTCATCACCTTCTATTCTTTTTTTATCCTTCTTTTTTATACCATAAAACCAATAGATTCTAAAGGTATTCGCGAAAAAAACGAGATTTTGTCGAGAAGTCTTTCTTTGCTTCCACTCTATGTAATGATTTAATAGGAACACCGAGTGAACGATAGGAAAGGAGAATGTTAAAAATCCATGGATCAATACCCATTTCTCTATAATATACGACATAAGTTTTCTTTTTTTAGGGATACATTCGATATGATGATTCAAAACGCCCGCACCTTGACCGTACGCTGGGACATCTCAGAAGAAACAATGCGGCTGGCTGAAGCTGTGCTTTTCGAAAGCCCGCGGGATATGATAAAAGAATTGCGCATTGTCATCAAAAGAAAAAACATCGAAGCTGTCAGGACGAAACGCATAACGTATCATAAAGGGGAATGGACAATTGGACAGGCAGCTGGTGATGCTGTATATGGGGCTGAATACAGAATAGTTAACTCAATGAATGTCTCTCTCAAGCTCGCGGATACAGAGGACATCTATCTTGCGGAAAATGGGGTTACTGATCTAAAAAGCTTTCAGGCTGAGGACGCGTACACCTGGTGGGAGAAGCAATTTTCTGCCTACACGTGTTATGGAGGAGGGGAAAAAGAAAGATGAACGTTCTCATGCTTTCACTTGAACATCCTCATGAGCCGAAAAGCGGGCTTGGTGTCCATTTAAACCGTCTTATTTCTTATTTAAACCCGCATATCAACATAACTGTTTTTACTCCAAGCAGGCGGCTGTTTTCATATGCGCAGTTTGAAGATTTTATGGCTGATGCTAACTTTACAATGGTTCAGCATGTGTTATCCTGCAATGAGCGTTTCGATCTGATTCATGCCCATGATGATATGACAGCTCCCGCTGCTCATTATTTGAAACAACGGCTTGGCATCCCGCTTGCAGTGACTATCCACGGTCTTGAAAGCGAAAGGAAGAAGGCGTGCCAAGAAGCCCCGCATCCATACAGACTGCAGACCGAACGGCTCCTGATAGAATCTGCTGATGAATTGATTGTACTAAGCTCTTTTATGAAACGGTCGCTTGATAAGGCAGCACGTGAAAAAATAACTGTCATCCCAAGCCCTGCATCTATGGAGGAGGAAAAGGGAGAAGTTCCAAGGAACATGAATGGAAGGTTCATATTTTCGTTTGGTAGGTTTGTTCCGGAAAAAGGTTTTTCTCAGCTGTTAAAGGTGTTTGCTATCCTGAGGCGGCGTCAGCCTGACCTGCATTTGGTGCTGGCTGGGGAAGGTCCGTCTCTCTCCTCCTATGAAAAACTGGCTGCAGCATTGAATTTGAAGGAACGTGTTATGTTCCTGCCGTTTCTGCATAGAAGAGACATCAGAACGTTTCTGTCTCACTGTGAAATGGCTGTTTTCCCTAGTTTTTATGAGCCGTTTGGGCTTGCCGCGCAAGAAAGCATGGAACAAGGTGTGCTGACTGCCGTTTCTCAGTCGGGCGGTTTTTGTGACTTTGCCCTTCACGACAAAACAGCATTCACCGTTGATTTTACGCGCGCGCAGGAAGCGGCTGATCTGCTGGACAGGTTTTTAAAAGACCGGGAAAGAGCCCGCCGGATAAAAGAAGCCGGCAGAGAACAAGTGATCAAACTACACCATCCCCGGCTCATTACGGAATCATATTTGCAGCTTTATGAGCGTATTATTCATAATTCAATAATTCATTGAAAATCAGCCTAGCATTCCGTCCATTATAGTGGTATTATATATAAGTCTGAATAAGTAAATGATTTTAGTTTGGAGGGAAAATAATGCGCGTTAATATTACTTTGGCTTGCACTGAATGTGGTGAGCGTAACTATATTTCTAAAAAGAACAAACGCAACAATCCAGACCGCGTTGAATTTAAAAAATATTGCCCACGTGATAAAAAATCTACGTTACACCGTGAAACAAAATAACAGCTCAGCTGTTTGAGGTGTAAAAAAAGCCAGAGCTTTGAAAAAAGGTTCTGGCTTTTTTCTTTTCCGAGGGGGATGAGAGATGAAATCACAATTAAGAAAAAAGACGATGGAGGCACTATCTGCTGTATCAGATGAAGATCTACTTCAAAAAACAGCGCGTATGTACAAGCGTTTGTTTTCTCTGCCGGAGTGGCAAAATGCCAGCACCATTGCCGTCACCATCTCCAGAGGGCTGGAAATACCGACGCGTCCCGTCATTAAGCAGGCTTGGAAAGAAGGGAAACAAGTTTGTATTCCCAAATGCGACCCGAAATCGAAGAACATGCAATTCCGTACATATCAGACCGATGATCAGCTCGAAACCGTTTACGCCGGACTTCTTGAGCCGGTAATCGAAAAAACAAAAAAAGTGGAACCATCACAAATTGACTTGATAATCGTTCCGGGTGTTTGTTTCGATACTGACGGGTTTAGGGTCGGCTTTGGCGGCGGCTATTATGACCGTTTTTTAAGCGATTATGAAGGGAAGACAGTCTCTTTGCTTTTGGAGTGCCAGCTGTTTTCACACGTTCCCCGTCTGCCGCATGACATCCCGGTACATCAGCTGATAACAGAGGGTCGAATCGTTTTTTGTTGTCCCTAACGTTCCTGCTCCTTATTTAAGAATAAATAAAAAAGAATGACAAACCCTAATTGGCAGGAGGGATATGATGAAAAAACTTATGATTTATGCCATTTTCGCTGTTTCTGCCGTCATGTTTTATCAAAACCGCTACCGTCTTATGAATACCGTACTCAGCCAGCCGGGAATCAGGCGGTCTTTTATTCATTTATTTTTAAGAATTCCGTTTATCCGCAATAAGTTTATACAGCAAGCTTTCTAAAATCCCGTGAAAAACGGGATTTTTTGCTTTCGGTAGGCGTTCGGAGCATCAGCTGTTATAATGAAAAAAAACCATTGGAGCGGTAAACATGTATTTGCTGGAGTATACATATTGGAAAATTGCGGCGCACTTAGTGAATAGCGGGTATGGCGTCATACAAGCCGGTGAGTCAGATGAAATGTGGCTGGAAGCACCGGACAAGTCCTCTTATGATCTGGTTCGCCTATATAAACATGATATTGATTTTCGCCAGGAAATGGCAAGAGACATAGAAGAGCAGGCTGAACGAGTAGAACGAATCAGGGCGTCGATGGGCAATCGTCAGATGAAACTGCTGAATGTATTTTTTTCAGCGGAAGCCCCTGTTGATGACTGGGAAGAGATCGCCGAAAAGCCTTTTGAGAAGGGGCCTGTATCAGTTGAGCCGGCGATCGTGAGGAGAACGATGCTCCGTGATGATCTTCAAGCTGTTTTTCCATCATTTCCTGCGGAAGAATGCACAGAAGCCCGCGCTTCGTTTGAAGACGCGCAAATGGCGAGAGAACGCTTCCTTTCGCTAGTACTGAAACAAGAAGAACAGAGAAAAAATGAAGCGGCGGTTTTTCAAAACGGAAAACCAATCTTTACATATTTATTCATCGCGCTTCAGATCTTGATGTTTTTCTTGCTTGAATTAAACGGGGGCAGTACAAATACGGAGACGCTTGTCGCTTTTGGAGCAAAGGAAAACAGCCTGATTGCAGCTGGAGAATGGTGGCGGCTTTTGACACCGATTGTGCTTCACATCGGCATTGCGCATTTAGCGTTTAACACGCTGGCTTTATGGTCGGTCGGTACAGCGGTTGAGCGGATGTACGGATCGGGCAGATTTTTGCTGATTTATCTGGCTGCTGGCATCACGGGTTCGATCGCAAGCTTTGTGTTCAGCCCGTATCCTTCAGCAGGCGCTTCAGGAGCCATATTCGGATGCTTAGGTGCATTGCTGTATATAGCTTTGTCAAATCGGAAAATGTTTTTTAGAACGATCGGAACCAATATTATCGTCATTATTATCATCAATCTGGGCTTTGGTTTTGCGGTTTCGAATATTGATAATTCAGGACATATCGGCGGCTTGATTGGCGGTTTTTTCGCAGCCGCCGCACTAGGATTACCCAAAGCCCGAGCATTGGCAAGAAGATTATTGTCAGCGGTTTTGCTGCTTGCTTTGGCGGCCGGGTTTTTATACTACGGATTGCATTCGCCCTCCCATCAGGAGTCGGCGCTGATTCAGCAGGCGAGAGAGCTGAATCAGGAAGGAAAGTATAAAGAAGTAACGGAATTGCTGAACGGAGAAGCGGAGCAAAAAGATGCCTCTGTTGATCTATTGAAAATTCTGGCTGTTTCAGATATTCAAATCGGTGAATATGATCAGGCGATTTCCCTTTTGGAAAGAGCAGTGGAAAAAGAACCTAAAGACCATGACTCCTATTACTATTTAGCCTTGCTGTATGCGGAAAAAAATGAGCTTGGTCAAGCAGGGAAGGCTATCGAGTCGGCTGTAAACCTAGAGCCGAAGGAGCAGCGTTATAAAGAGCTGCAGCGACAAATAGAAAACAATAAAGAAGAATCATAAGGAATGGAATATGCCGGGGAGGGAGACTGGCTTTTTTGTCATTTCTTCTTGACCGGCTGCATCTATATGAATACGCTTATGATAGTTAAGATCAAGAATGGTGAGGAAAAATGAATACATTTTATGATGTGCAGCAGCTGTTAAAAACGTTTGGCCACATTGTTTATTTTGGAGACAGAGAGCTTGAAATAGAGTTTATGCTGGATGAATTAAAGGAATTATACATGAACCACATGATTGAGAAGGAGCAATGGGCCAAAGCGGCAGCTGTCCTTCGAAAAGAATTGGAACAAACAAAAAAACGAAAGATGTAAAGGCTAAGGTGATAAAAATGGACGAGATATGGTTTGCAGGCATTGATCTGGGAGGAACGACGATTAAACTCGCTTTTATTAATCAATATGGTGAAATTCAGCATAAGTGGGAAGTCCCGACTGATAAAACCGGCGATACCATTACCGTTGCGATTGCAAAAACAATCGACAGCAAGCTGGATGAGCTGCAAAAACCGAAGCATATCATTAAATACATCGGAATGGGCGCACCGGGTCCTGTAGATATGGCAGCCGGAGTCGTTTATGAAACAGTAAATCTGGGGTGGAAAAACTATGCTTTAAAGAACCATCTGGAGACAGAAACCGGCATCCCGGCTGTGATAGAAAACGACGCGAATATTGCTGCGCTCGGGGAAATGTGGAAGGGAGCGGGTGACGGCGCAAAAGACGTCATTCTCGTGACGCTTGGCACGGGAGTTGGCGGCGGTATCATTGTAAATGGTGAAATTGTACATGGCATAAATGGCGCCGGCGGGGAAATCGGCCATATTTGCAGCATTCCTGAAGGCGGAGCGCCTTGCAACTGCGGAAAGACGGGCTGTATCGAAACAATAGCGTCCGCAACCGGAATTGTAAGAATTGCAAAAGAGAAAATTGCAGATGCTAAACAGACGACACGTTTACAAGCATCTGAACAATTGTCAGCGAGGGATGTATTTGAAGCGGCGGATGAAAATGACGAAATTGCCCTGGAAGTCATTGATTATGTATCCGAACACCTTGGTTTGGTGCTCGGAAATTTGGCAAGCTCGCTTAATCCGTCAAAAATCGTTCTGGGCGGCGGCGTTTCGAGAGCTGGAGAACTGCTGAGATCAAAAGTCGAGAAAACATTCCGCAAATGCGCGTTTCCACGGGCGGCAGAAGCGGCTGATATTTCAATTGCCACACTTGGAAATGATGCCGGCGTTATCGGCGGCGCTTGGATCGCTAAAAACGAATGGATGAAACACCAAAATTGTTAAAATTGTATAAATGAAATTGATTTTTTGTTATGTTCAGGTTAAGATTTAAATTAATGTGATAATGAGAATGTTAGGAATAGACTGATTTTTCGAGCGTGCTGCATAGGAGGTTGAAATGCGAAAAACGTTTTTTTCGAAGTTTTCATTTATGCTGATTGCCATTTTATTGATGTGGCTGAAAACGTATGCTGTTTACAAAACCAGTTTTCATATTAAAATCGACAATCTAACGCAGGAATTTATTCTGTTTATCAACCCATTGAGCTTTTTGCTGTTCATTTTTGGCTTCAGCCTGTTTTTAAAAGGCAAAAACAGAAATCGTTACATGATTGCGATGAGCTGTCTTGTCACATTTGTATTGCTGGCAAATATGGTTTTTTACCGTTTTTACAATGATTTCTTAACGATTCCTGTTCTTTTTCAAACGAGCAATATGGGTGATCTCGGAAGCAGCATCGGAACACTTCTAGAGCCGACAGACCTTCTATTGGCTGTAGATATTGTGGTTTTAATATGGCTTCACATTGGGCAAAAAGCTTTTCAATCGGACATTCCCTCCACGAAAAATGAACGGGCGGCATATTTTCTGTTTGTTGCTTCTGTTTATTTCTTCAATTTGGGCTTGTCTGAAGCAGAAAGACCTCAGCTATTGACACGTTCATTTGACAGAGAAATGCTTGTTAAAAACATCAGTTTGTTTAATTTTCATATTTACGACGGTGTTCTTCAGTCGAAGCAGTCTGCACAAAGAGCCTTGGCTGACAGCAACAGCCTGACGGAAATTGAAAACTACGTAACCGCTAATGCGAAAGACGCCAACAAAAGTTTATTCGGCGCTGCAAAAGGCAGGAACGTCATTCTCGTATCCTTAGAGTCGACGCAAAGCTTTGTGGTCAATGAAAAGGTGAATGGAAAAGAAATCACGCCTTTTCTGAATGACTTTATAAAACAGAGCTACAATTTCAATAATGTTTACCACCAAACCGGTCAGGGAAAAACATCGGATTCTGAATTTATCGTGGACAATTCACTGTATCCGCTTGGACGAGGTGCCGTGTTTTTTACAAATGCAGGAAACGAATACAGAGCCGCACCTGAGATTCTGAAAAACAGCGGTTACTATTCAGCTGTCCTTCACGCTAATAATAAAAGCTTTTGGAATCGTGATTTAATGTATGAATCGCTTGGATATGATTCTTTTTTAGATAGTAATGCCTATGATGTAAATGACAAAAATTCAGTCGGCTGGGGACTGAAGGACAAAGAATTTTTTGAGCAATCTTCAGAGCTGATGAAAAATCTGCCTCAGCCGTTTTATTCGAGGTTGATCACACTGACGAACCACTTCCCGTTTGATCTTGATGAAGAGGACAAATTGATTGATCGATATGATTCAAGCAGCCAGACGCTAAATAAATACTTCCCGACCGTACGCTATCAGGATGAGGCGCTGAAACGGTTTATCGAAAAGCTGAGAGAAGACGGATTATACGACAACTCTATTATCATATTATACGGTGACCATTATGGTATATCGGAAAACCATAATGAAGCGATGGGGCAATTTTTAGGGAAAGAGATTACACCATTTGAAGAAGTACAGCTCCAAAAGGTGCCGCTTGTCATTCATATTCCCGGTATTACTGATAAAAAGCCGCAAACCATTGAAACAGTAGGCGGACAAATTGATATCAGGCCGACGCTGATGAATCTTTTAGGGATTGAAACGAAAGATCAAATTCAATTTGGCAACGATCTGCTTTCAGAGGAAAAAATGGACTTTACAGTGCTCCGGGACGGGAGTTTTATCACGGATCAGGTTGTATATACTGACGGTGTTTGTTATGACAAAGAGACCGGTAAGCCGCTAAAAGAGGCAAAACAATGTGAAGCATTTGCTGATAAAGCGAAACAGGAGCTGTCACTTTCTGATGAAATCATCTATGGTGATTTGTTGCGTTTTTATGATCAGAAAAGGCTGGACCATTCGTCAAAACGAAAAGAAAAACAAATGATCGATCAGGCATCGTAATCACAATGTCTCCCCCAACAAAGTGGCGGGAGGCTTTCTTTTTTTAAACACGCTGTCATATAGTAACAAAAAAGGGGGATGATGATGGCGTTTATTACGGTGAAACCTGAGATCAAGCACAACTTGACCAGAGTGGCGAGAGAACTGAAGATAGACGAGGAACTGCTTAAAAGCGCAAATCGCACCGGACAGAAGCACCAATTGTATTGTCCTGGTTATTTGATTGAAGAGAATAACGATAAGGAGCTTCAAACCATTCAGGAGATCAAGAGCTTTTTACAGCCTCGAGAGCTTGATCTTTCTGATAACTGGATAGAGCAAGGAAAAATCTATGATGATGCAGGTGTTGAAAAGGAAGTAAAGAAGATTATTGATGTATTTCCCTTTGTTTCATGCCGAAAAATTGGCCGTTCTGTACTTGGCAGACCAATCTGGGAGCTGAAGGCAGGTGGAGAGCATGCTGTAAAAAAGGTTCATATGAACGCCTCGTTTCATGCGAATGAGTGGATCACCACGTCTGTCCTGCTAAAATGGTTTAAGGAATACTGCATGTCATTATGCTGCAACTCGCCTTTCTTCGGCTTTTCTCCCATGAAGCTGTTCAGCAGCACATCTCTGTCTCTCGTTCCTCTTGTTAATCCGGATGGCGTTGATCTTGTCTTGAATGGATCAGAAGGCATGGGAACCAGGAAAGAAGAGCTCGAACGGCTAAATGGCCATCGTCCGAATTTTAATGAATGGAAGGCAAACATAAACGGAGTTGATTTAAATAAACAATTTCCGTCATTATGGGAAATTGAGAAACACCGCAAACCGACAGCACCGACCTACCGCGATTTTCCGGGAATCACTCCGCTTACGGAACCGGAATCCATCGCGATGTACCGTCTGATAACGGAGAATCCACCTGACAGACTGCTGGCCCTCCATACTCAGGGAGAAGAAATTTATTGGGGCTACAAAGGCCTTGAACCTGAAGAATCTGTTGCAGTCATAAAGGATTTTGAGAAGTTAAGCGGGAACATTTATAAAGGGATAAGGGATATAGATAGCTATGCGGGATTTCGCGATTGGTTTATTCACTATTATTTTAAAGAAGGATATACGGTGGAACTTGGAAAAGGTCAAAATCCTTTGCCGTTTCAGCAGTTTTCACATATTTATAATGCGACAAACGGCATTTTGTGGAGGTCGCTATTTTTTCATGAGTAACTGAAAACTTTTTCTTTTTTCTGCCGCAGCAAATATGCGACAATAAAGATGATCGGAGGGGAAGGCTGATGAGATCAGTTTGTTTCATTCTGCTGTCGGCTTTGCTGTTTAGTTTAACGGCATGCGAACCATCTCATCAGCAGCAAAAACAAACATCGGCGGCAAAAGATGAGGAAAAAGACATCATTCCGCTTTCCGC
Organism: Bacillus sp. 0209A; assembly: GCF_036765095.1. Taxonomy (NCBI): domain Bacteria; kingdom Bacillati; phylum Bacillota; class Bacilli; order Caryophanales; family Bacillaceae; genus Bacillus; species Bacillus sp. 0209A. Next base: position 421,904 of record NZ_JBAIZV010000003.1, on the reverse strand, counting down.
GGAAAAAGCGGATGGAGCTGAAGGATGGCTGAATAACAGCACAATTTTATATACCGCGTCCGATCCGACGAAAACAGAGCTTTTTTCGTACCGCATCTATACCGGCAAAGCGAAAAAGCTTTATCGGACGGATGGCCAAATCGTTGATGTTCAAATCAATCCGAAAAAGCAGATGATTCTGCTGCAAGTTACGCACAGCCAAAAGACAGCAGTGGTTTTGCTTAATGCAAAAGGAGAGACGCTTTACCAAAAAGAATATGAAACGTATGAGCTCGAGGCTGCTTGGAACCAGTATGATCCTTATCAAATGATGGTTACGGTCTTCTCTGAAAACTGGGATTTCCATACATATCAGGTGAATGCCAAAAAAGACGAGTCTTCCTTAAGTCCGGTACAGGTTCCATTTATTCATTGGACATCCAAAAATACATTTGGTTATGTAAAAGAGGGAAGAGAGGATAAGTCAGGGCCTTTATATACATTCGATACGGCCTCCAATACGGAAGAAAAGCTCGAGGATGATGTTCTTTTCTTTGATTCTTTCCATCAAATGAGTTTTACTGTCAAATCAGCTTCCGGACAAAAAGGGACGTATCAGTTTAATACGCCGCAAACAAAATCGCCAGTTACAGCGGAATGGCCGCTCCAAACAAAATATACAAATTTGGCTCCGATGGAGTATGATTATGATGAAGCAAAAGCTCTTTTTTATACGTTTAAAGAAAGCGGCGATTCATATAAGCTCGCAGCTGTCAATGTGGCATCGGGAAAGGCAAACGATCTTTTCTCCCTGCCGAAAATGGAGCCGATACAAATTTCTCCGAACGGGAAATATGCGTTATACGGCTTTCATTTTGAGCAGATCATTTTATTGGAATCACATGAAATGAAGCAACTCATCATTGATCAAAAGGAGATGGAATAACGATGGCTATCGCAGATGTAACCATTATCCCAATCGGAACGGAAACACCTAGTGTGAGTGATTACGTGGCCGATGTCCAAAAAATTTTAGAAAAATATCAAGCTGAAGGGAAAATCAAATACCAGCTGACACCGATGAACACGCTGATCGAGGGAGAACTCAGTGACCTTTTCACAGTTATTCAGGAAATTCACGAAGCACCGTTTCAAAAAGGGCTGCACAGAGTGGCAACAAACATCCGAATTGATGACAGACGTGACAAAAAAACGACGCTTGAAAGCAAAATAGAAAGTGTCAATAAACGATTACAGCAATAAAAACAAACCTGTATCCAATGGGATACAGGTTTTAATGCGCGGTTGGATAGCCGCTGTTTATCACGGTCATCACCGTAAACCAGCCAAAGACAAATAAGGTGGCTCCGGCCATTAAAAATCCAAGTATATTTCTATTTTTAACAGAACGCAAGACTCCCCATAAAGCGAAAAGAGCGACAAGGCCGAAAATCACGACAAGTAACATTACGCAGCCCCCTTTACATTGAAAAACCTGCAATTCTTTCCATTTTTATTCTACCTGTTTTTTAGAGGTTTGTCGATAGCGTTTTCATTGCGATTGTTTGAATCTTTTTTCAAAAACCCTCATAATAGGAGCATAAAAAGAAAGAGGTGATCATAGTGAAATGGAGACGAATGCCAGTTGGGCCGATTCAAGCGAACGCATATTTTCTCATCAATGATGATCAATGCCTGATTTTTGATCCGGGCGGAGAAGGAAATAAAATCAATCAATACATAAAAGATAACGGGCTGACGCCTTTAGCCATTTTGCTTACACATGCCCATTTCGACCATATTGGAGCGCTGGATGAAGTGAGAGAAAAATGGGATATCCCTGTTTACCTGCATCAGAATGAAAAGAATTGGCTTACGGATGCCTCTTTAAACGGCTCCGGCATGCTGAGAGGGATAGAAATCACAGCTAAGCCTGCAGATCATCTGATTGAAGGAGACGGTGAGCTCAATATCGGACCATTTCATTTGGAAACATTATTTACGCCGGGACATTCGCCAGGCAGTGTTTCTTACTACGTGAAGGATGCAGACTTGGTAATCTCCGGAGATGTCCTGTTTCAAGGCGGCATAGGGCGTACGGATTTGATAGGCGGCGATCAAGAGACGCTGCTGACGTCCATTCATGAAAAACTGCTTACGCTGCCGGAGCACACGCTGGTGTTAAGCGGCCATGGCCCTGAAACAGACGTGCAGAATGAGCAGGATCAAAATCCGTTTTTAAATGGGTTTTCATTGTAATAAAAGAGACAAACCGATAAGGTTTGTCTCTTTTTGCATTTAATGGCCTCCGCCGCCGGGCACCATAATAAAAATTGAGTAATATGTAAAGCCGGCAAAGAAAATCGTTAAATAAGCGCCAAAAATATAAATATACATGCGTTCAGTTAAGTTCAAATACGATAGAAATACAAATAGGATCGTCTGTCCAAAAAATAATAGGGAAGCATCTTTCATATCACCCAAATAAAACATGACTGCAAAAATTCCCGTCCAAAATCCTAACACCCGGAACATGCGATTCATTTTTATCCCCTCCCGAGAGTACCTCTGACTGTTATTATAATAGATCACACCTAGAAATGTAAACATTTTCATTATTGTTATACAAATGGAATTTGTTCCTTTGATTGCGTTTTCTATTATATGGCTGTTTTTTTAAAAATAAGCCGAAAAAAAGTTCTTTAAATGGTTTAAATAAAAAATGATCCGGGTAGTTATTCTACAAAGAGATGGTTAACTAGGAGGAAAAAACGAATGGAACAATTAATTTTTTACTCATATCCAAGCTGCACGTCATGCCGAAAAACAAAACATTGGCTTAAAGCGCATCAAATTGAATTTAACGAACGGCACTTATTCAGAGAAACCCCGACAATAGAAGAATTAAGGTACATTTTATCGTTAACGACAGAAGGTATTGATGAAATTTTAGCGACAAGAAGCCAGACCTTCAAAGATTTAAATCTAAACATCGAAGAGATGACGGTAAATGAGGTGTTGGAACTTTTAATCGAGAAGCCGAAGCTTTTGCGACGTCCGATTCTTGTGGACAACAAAAAGCTGGTGATCGGTTATAATCCGGGAGAACTGTTGAAGCTATCGAAGAAAAAAACGGTTCATCAATCTGCATGATGAAAAACCGAAGATCCGCTGATTTTTATGAATCAGCTTATCTTCGGTTTTTCACCTGTTCAGAAACTGGGCTAGCTGGATTCGAACCAACGATCACGGAGTCAAAGTCCATTGCCTTACCGCTTGGCTATAGCCCATCGAATGTAAACATAGTATGTGCTGAGGAAGACGCATTATACATAGGAAACATATATTTTTCAAAAAAACAGGAGGTAGCTCATTAAGATGATAGCTCTTGATCAGTATTTAAGAGAGCACAAAGAAGATATTATCAAACAATGGCTGGAAACTTGCATGTCAAAAGGAAGTGGGCTGCATTCCGCTCAAGATCAAAAGAAATTAGAACAAAAGTTAAAAGACCAGCATGAATCATTAGTGACCATCGTGGCGAAACCCCTTAGTAAAGCAGAAGACGTAAAGGATGAGCTCAATCGATGGTCTCTTCAATGCGCCAGAGACCGTGCCGTTCATGAAGTGACTGTAACAGAAAGTGTCGGCCAACTTAACGCCTTCAGGCACATCATGTTTAAATGGATTCAGACATTCAGCGAAGCCTCTTCTCAAGAAATCAGCATTCAGGACATTTATGAGTGGAGCCGGATCTTGAATCAAACCATTGATGAGATCATCGAAGTGTTTACTGAAGAATATTCCCAGGTCACGATGATACAATTAAACGCACAAAAAGAAATGATTAATGAATTGAGTGCGCCGATTATGCCGATCTCTGAGGGGATAGGGATTCTTCCGCTTGTCGGTGAAATTGATACGTACAGAGCGAGGACGATTTTGGAGTCGGTGCTGCATCAGTGCTCAGCGTTAAAACTCTCCTATTTATTTTTAGATATTTCGGGCGTTCCCATCGTCGATACAATGGTGGCTTATCAAATTTTTAAAGTGATTGACAGCACCAAACTACTCGGAATTGAGACGATTATTTCAGGAATCAGGCCAGAAATTGCTCAAACTGTGGTGAAGCTGGGTCTGGATTTTTCGAATGTAAAAACCGAGCAAAGTCTTGCTAAAGCCCTGGCCAATAAAGGATTTAAGATAGAAGAATCATAATACCCTGAACAATCACAACCATGTTCATTCTGGAAAAAAGCTGGACAGCCTCCCGTGGGCTATTCAGCTTTTTTAACTTCTATGAATAAAATGTGATGGCTGTCAATGTCTTTTACCTTAAAAGAGTAGCCATCATATTCAATCACACTTTCAGCCTCGGCGTCTATGTTTTGTGTCAGAAACCAGCCGCCCAAGGTGTCCACTTCAGCTTCTGATAAATCTGTTCCAAGCAGGTTGTTTACATCGCTGATTAATAACTTTGCATTTAATAAGTAGTGATTCTTTCCGAGCTCGCGGATATGAGGCACCTCATCCTCGTCAAATTCATCGCGGATTTCTCCTACAATTTCTTCGATAATATCCTCGACAGTGACCAAACCGGAAGTTCCGCCATATTCATCAATGAGAATCGCCATATGGGTGCGTTCCTTTTGCATTTTCAGCAGTAATTTATAAATAGGAATTGTCTCAATAACATGGATAACGGGCTGAATGAAAGGTTCAATATGCTGCTTGTTCAGTGAAAAATCTTTCGCCAGCATTGAAAACAGCACTTCTTTCATATTGATTACGCCCATAACGTTATCTTTATCCTCTCTTACAACTGGGTACCGTGTATATTTTGTTTGCTTCACTGTTTCCTGCAGACTTGGGATTGAGTCTTCATCAAGTGACAAACTGACCATTTCATTTCGCGGCACCATGATTTCCTTAGCCATTCGTTTATCGAAGGTGAAGATATTATCCATATACCTTAATTCACTTTTTCTGATTTCACCGCTTTTATAGCTTTCAGCTAAAAGAACCCGCAGTTCTTCCTCTGTATACGCCAGTTCATGCTCTGATGCCGGCTTCAGCCCAAACAACCCTGTAATCAACCGGGCAGAGTGGTTCAGCAGCCAAATGAATGGAAACATGATTTTATAAAACCAAATAAGCGGTTTGGCAAGCATCAATGTAATGCTTTCTGCTTTTTGAATGGCGAAGCTCTTTGGCGCCAGCTCCCCTATGACGACATTTAAATACGTCACCGCTAAAAAGGCAATGACAAGTGAAAGAAGGTGGGTGAGCGACTCATTCAAGCCTGCTTTATGAAAAAGGGGACGAAGCAAGGTTTGCACGGTCGGTTCCCCCAGCCAGCCCAATCCTAAAGCTGCCACTGTGATGCCCAGCTGGCAGGCTGATAAATATTCATCAAGGTGAGTGATGACATGCTTTGCTGCTTTAGCGCCTTTCTTTCCTTTTGCGACAAGCTGATCAATTCTGGAACGCCGCACTTTTACGATTGAAAATTCTGCGGCAACAAAAAATCCTGTTAACAAAATGAGAATAGCGACTGCTAGTAAATTGACAAATTCCAAAACAACTGCCTTCTCCAAGGAAGGCATGCACCTCCCTTTTCCGATGTCTTTCTTTTTTCCATACCACAGGAAAATGCTCACAAAACATGTGTTGAAGCGGCTGACTGGTTTAGCGAGGCCTTTCTTGGGCAATTAAAGAACAAAAGAATAAAAGTTTGGAGGAGCTTGACATGAAGGCACATACGGGAAAGGATTGGTTTTGGTACCAAATGGGGCCTCAGGAAAGAGATAAGGCAAGAGATCTGATCCATTTTTCTCACTGGCCTCAATGCGAAAAGTGGTTTGAAAATAACCATCATATTAACTTTTTGCGTGTGGACACAACTGAAACGGAAAATGAAGCAGTATTTGGCTCAATTATATATGATCAGGGGCTGGGTGAGGAAAAAGACCATACCGTTTTTCACTTTTATATTACCAGACAATATTTTTTTACAATAAACTTTGATTTTTCGATTTTGAATGGGATTAAGGGAAAACAAGTTGTCCAGCAAATGGAAAGAGCAGATAGCACCATGGAGGGATTTTTGATCCTTCTCAGCGAGTTAATGAATGCGTATCTAATCGGTTTAGATGAATTTGAAGTAAAGCTGAGAAAGCTCAGATGGCAAATCAAAGACGACAATAGCAAAAGCATTTTAAACCGTGTCCATCTCTTGCACCATGAGCTGATGATCTGGAAAAACTTAATCCTAAACACTAAAAAAATTGAAATGGCATTGAAAGAAACCTTCTTGTCTCAACATGAAGATAAAAAGGTTTATCAGCGGACACAACTCAAAATTGACAGGGGGTTTACATACATCAGTGAATTTGAAGGGGAGCTTAATAGTCTGCTGCATTCAGAGGAAGTCATTACCTCTCACAGGGGAAATGAAATATTCAAAGCGCTGACCATTTTCACGACGCTTTTTACGCCGGTTACAGCACTTGGGGCCCTCTGGGGGATGAACTTTTCAGTGATGCCTGAGCTGAATTGGAAATACGGATATCTCTTATCGCTCTTATTGATTGGCACGTCTACGGTCCTGATCTACCTCTATTTGAAGAAGAAAGGCTGGACGGGAGATATGCTGCAGGAGGGAAAGAAGAAAAAGAAATCTCAAAAAAGGCAGACACTGTAGGATGTTTCATTTTTTGTGCAGCGGATAAAAAATAAATAGAACACGGTAAAGGAGGAATGGAAATGAAAATAAGAGATATTATGACGAAGAATGTAGAATGCTGTGAACCAACCGCTTCAATCACAGAACTAGCGAAACAGATGAAAGACTCTAATGTCGGTTCTATTCCAATCTGTGAAAACGACACACTTAAGGGGATTGTTTCTGATCGGGATATTGTGACGAGATGCTTAGCTGAGAATCAGATGGATGCAAAAGCAAGAGACATCATGAGCGCTGACATCGTATCCGGCCACCCTGATATGTCTGCTGAAGAAGCGAGTCAGCTTATGGCAGAGCACCAAATCCGCCGTTTACCGATTCTTCAAAACGAACGAATTGCCGGTATTGTTGCATTAGGCGATCTTTCCGTTGAGAAAAATACAGACCAAAAAGCCGGAGAAGCATTAAGTGAAATTTCTAAATCAGCATAATGAAAGATAGAGGAAAGCAGGCATGATGGTCATCATGCCTGCTTTTTTATTAAGAAAAATAATAAAATCAAGGAGGAACATTCAGCTGAAACAATCTTTTCTGTCAGCAGAAATTGATTTTTCGGCATATAACATCTCCGGAAAATCACTTTTTCTCCGTTTGATTACCAGTCCTTATTTTTCTACAATACGCATTGAAAGGAGAGGGAATCAAATTGGATTCAATAGAAACGATAAGCAGAACCTTGATTGAAGAGGCGTATTCAACAAAGGCTTCTGACATTCACATTGTGCCGAGGGAGCAGGACGCCATCATTCATTTTCGGGTAGATCACGCCTTGCTGAAAAAAAGGAACATGAAAAAAGAAGAGTGCGTAAGACTGATTTCACATTTTAAATTTCTCTCAGCGATGGACATAGGGGAAAGGAGAAAGCCGCAAAATGGTTCGCTTACGTTAAAACTGGGAAAGGGAAATGTTCATTTAAGAATGTCAACACTTCCCACTATTAATGAAGAAAGCCTCGTGATCAGAGTGATGCCTCAATACAATATCCCATCAATTCATAAACTGTCGTTATTTCCTAAGACAGGAGCCACTTTACTCTCATTTTTAAAACATTCTCACGGCATGCTCATTTTTACCGGGCCAACTGGCTCAGGGAAGACCACCACATTATACTCTCTCGTTCAATATGCAAAAAAACACTTTAATCGAAATATTGTCACACTGGAAGACCCTGTTGAAACAAGGGACGAGGATGTTCTTCAGGTGCAGGTGAATGAAAAAGCCGGTGTGACATATTCGGCAGGGCTTAAGGCTATTTTGCGCCATGACCCGGATATGATTATTTTAGGTGAGATCAGAGACGCGGAAACAGCTGAAATTGCCGTGCGAGCAGCGATGACGGGGCATTTGGTGCTGACGAGCCTTCATACGAGAGATGCGAAGGGCGCGATTTACAGGCTGCTTGAATTCGGCATCAATATGAATGAAATCGAACAGACCGTCATTGCGATAGCGGCTCAGCGCTTGGTTGATTTAGCTTGCCCGTTTTGTGAAAACAGATGTTCATCGGTATATTGCCACCAGTCTCGAAACACCAGAAGAGTAAGCGTTTATGAGCTGCTTTACGGAAAAAACCTTCAGCAGTGTATTCAGGAGGCAAAAGGCAATCATGCAAATTACCAATATCAAACACTGCGTCAAATTATCAGAAAAGGAATTGCACTTGGCTACTTGACGACAAACAACTATGACCGGTGGGTTTATCATGAAACAGATTAGAAAAACTTGGCCGCTAAAGGATCAAGCCTTGTTATTAAAGCGGCTTGGTGAAATGATGGCGGGCGGATATACGCTTCTGGATGGATTACGCCTGATGGAGCTTCAGATGAATAAGAGGCAGGTGGCCGACTTGGCTGACGCGGTCACTCATTTGAGGGAAGGGGCTCCGTTTTATCAAGTATTAAAGAGTTTGTCATTTCATAAGGAAGCCATAGGTATTTGTTATTTTGCTGTAACACATGGTGAATTGCCTGCTTCCATGATCCAGAGCGGAGAGCTGCTGGAACGAAAAATCGCACAGGCAGACCAGCTGAAAAGGGTGCTGCGCTATCCGCTTTTCCTCATCTTTACAGTCGCTGTCATGTTTTATATGTTACATTCCATCATCATTCCGCAGTTTTCCGGTATTTATCAATCGATGAATATGGAAACCTCACGTTCAACCGATATGCTTTTCGCTTGTTTTCAGCATAGTGATCTGATGGTCGTTTCGGCTGCTCTTTTTGCAGCAGGTATCGGGCTTTATTATTGGTTGGTGTTTAAGAAAAAGTCACCTGTCCGGCAAATGCTTATTTGTGTCAGGATACCTTTAGTTGGAAAACTTGTCAGGCTGTTTAACAGCTACTTTTTTTCTTTGCAGCTAAGCAGCCTTTTAAAATCAGGCCTCTCAATTTATGACAGCCTTAATGCATTTAAACATCAATCGTTTCTCCCTTTCTACCGCTGCGAGGCTGAGCAAGTGATTGAACGGTTAAAAGCTGGTGAATCTATTGAAGCCGCTATTTGTGACAGCCCTTTTTATGAAACAGATTTTTCAAAAGTCATATCTCACGGCCAGCTGAGCGGCCGCCTAGACAGGGAGCTTTTCACATACAGCCAGTTCATATTGCAGCGGCTGGAACACAAGGCGCAGAAATGGACAGGCATCCTTCAGCCTATGATTTATGGATTTGTTGCTGCGATGATCTTAATTGTGTATTTGTCTATGCTCTTGCCTATGTATCAGATGATGAATCAAATGTGAAAGGAAGAGGCCGATGAATGAGAAAGGATTCACTCTTGTTGAAATGCTAATTGTGCTCTTTATTATTTCAATCTTGCTTTTAATTACGATACCGAACGTCACGAAACATAATCAAACCATTCAGAAAAAGGGCTGTGAGGGCCTGCAAAACATGATTAAGGCACAAATGACTGCATATGAGCTCGATCATGAAGGACAGACACCGAGCCTTGCCGATTTACAGTCAGAGGGCTATGTGAAAAAGGATGCGGTTTGTCCAGATGGGAAGCATATTGTCATCACTGGCGGAGAAGTTAAGGTTGAACATTAAATTAAACGAGGAGGAGGGATTTACTCTTTTAGAAAGCTTACTTGTGTTAAGCCTCGCCTCTATCCTCTTGATTGCCGTGTTTACCGCACTTCCTCCTATTTATGGCAATACAGCGGTTCGTCAGGCGGCATGGCAGCTGAAAAACGATATTATGCTTGCACAGCAGACTGCAATGTCCAGTCATCAAAGAACGAAAATTCTCTTTCAGAGAAAAGACTATCAATTAATCATGGATAATACGGTGATTGAACGTCCCTATCCAACAGGACTTTCTATAGAGCCGCTGACATTAAAAGACCGTTTGGAATTTAATGAGAAAGGGCATCCGAATACAGGCGGAAAAATACGAGTAAAAGGACATGACGCTTACGACATAACAGTTTATTTAGGGAGCGGGAGAGTCAATGTGGAGAGAAAATAAAGGTTTTTCTACAATAGAAACAATGTCTGCGCTTAGTCTGTGGCTGTTTCTGCTGCTGACAGTCGTTCCCATGTGGAGCAAGCTGATAGCTGATGAAAAGATGGCGGAATCACGAGAAACCGGCTACCAGATAATGAATGAAAGCATTGGAAAATATATGATGACTGGTGAAAGAGATGCTTCAAAAACGGTTATAAAGAACAATAAGATCTATGCGCTGAAGTGGGAGGAGGAGGGTCATGATCAAAACGTATGCATCTCAGCAGCAGCTTATAAAGAAAAACCATTTTGCCTCAGCATTATGCGGACAGACTGGCTATACGCTTCTTAACATATTATTTTCGCTTTCTGTCTTTTTACTCATATCAGGATCGTTAGCTATGATCTTCCATCTGTTTTTGTCGCGCCAACAGGGATATGACGGTTTCACAGAGCAAGAATGGATGATTTCGGTGGAGCAGATGATGAACGAGTGCAAGCAGTCCCGCGCAGTCAAAACAACTGAGCATGGGAGCGTATTGATTTGCACCAATCTTTCCGGGCAAGACATCCGTTTTGAAACCTATCATTCAATGATAAGAAAAAGGGTAGATGGGAAAGGGCATGTTCCGATACTAGATCATATTACAGTCATGAAAGCCGATATTGAAAATGGAATGGTTTTGTTAAAAATTGAGAGTGAGAATCAAAAAGTGTATCAAACTGCTTTTCCGGTTTATCGGTATTTAGGAGGAGGGTGAATGTACCGCACGAGAGGGTTTGTTTATCCCGCTGTTCTTTTTGTATCCGCGCTTGTACTGCTGATCGTGAACTTTACTGCTGCTCAATATATTTCACGCTGCATGTTTGAAAAGGAAACAAAAGAGTTTTACACAGGAGAGAATTTACTTCAGAATGGCGCGCTTTTGTCTATTCGGCATATTCTTGAGCAACGGAAAGGCCAAAAGGGTTCACAGCAGTTTACATATGGGCAGGTTTCTTATGACATTCATGATACATCGATAAAAGAGCAAAAAGAAATCAATTTAAAAGCCATGACGGAGTCGGGAACAGAAAGAACTGCACAGCTAGTGTTTGATCAAAAACAGAAACAACTGCTGAGCTGGACAGAATAAAGCAAAGAAGGGTATAAAAAAAGTCCTGTGAGCCAACACTCATAATAATTGAATGATGAGGTGATCACGTGAAAACAAATGATTATGTCAAATACATGACTCAGCAATTTGTCAAATATATAGATACTCCGAAAGATGAACGAAAAGAACGAAAAGAGGTGCGGAAAGAAACAAAAACACCTGCCTCACAGCAGTGGTTCGGTATTTTACCCTATGGTTTCAGGTTATGGCTGAAGCGAAAAAAATAATTGCACTGCTATAGCGAATAAGGTCCTTCTAAAATGGAGGACCTTATTGATATTCTTCTAATATGGCAATTTTATTAACCTTTTGGCTATAGGGATTGAATGAAATCGTGACAAATACGCCGAATTCCTTTGATCCTTCTCTTAGGGTTAAATGGTATTGCTTCACTGCCTCATCTTTTCTTTTGCGGTCCCATACTTTTTGTTTGAACAGTACCTGTGCGAGCGGGTATCTTTTTTTTGCTTCTTTTACTGCAAGCTCTTCCCATTTAGATATGTGACGGGCGGCGGTCACAAGAGGCCCTTCTTCTGCGTGAGCGGCAGGGGTGCCGAAAACGAGAAGAGAAAGACAAATCACACACTGTTTGAACATTATGCTGTCACCCTTTCCTTGTTTATGATTTCCAAATCGAACTTGGATATGCATTTACTTTCTCACATAACAATCTAAAAATTTCAAAAAGATGAGCAATACTGAGTAAGACTTAGTAAGATGACGAAAATGTTCTCTTAAACGAACTAAAAGGTCGATTTTGGTGTTTTTCAATCCATTAAACGTTGACTATACTCAATTTGTGCAGTTCTTTAAAGAGAACGATTGTCGTATTAAGTTACAGTGTTTTACAGGAGGTAAGATATGTTTCGATTGTTCCGCAATCAGCAAAAGCCTAAGACGAAACTAAAAGTTCTGCTTTTTTTTCAGCTTTCAGTCATTTTCAGTCTGACTGCCGCGATATGCTTACAATTTTCCGGTGATACAAGCGCTGTTTTTCATGATATAGAAACATTTAATGCTTCGCTTCAAACATGTAAAGATTTTCAGCATACAGATAAAAACTGCCATTACGATAAACGTTGGGATCAAAGTGATTTGCATCTGTCAGATCAAACGGATACAAAAGGTACTGTATGCTCACCTCTCACTTTATTTGCTGAGCTTAAAAATACAGGTGAGAAACTGAAGAAATCAAAGTGGAAGTGGGAGCTTCATAAGCTGAAAAATGCCCGCAAACCGCTAAAGGATGGGAACGTGATCGAAAAAGGCTTCATTTCCAATCAAATTGGCGATTCACTTTATAAAATTGAGACGAAGAAAAAAATGAAACCCGGCATTTATGCATTTAAAGTATATCAACCGGCCGGCTATCCGGCAGACGGCAGTACATTTGAGTGGTCGGAGCCAATGACGCTTGCAAGGTGCGATGAAAAACCGACAGTCCCGAAAAAAGAAACGAAGCCTGCCGTCAAAAAGGAGAAGGAAACACCGCAAAAGGATGTGCAAGAAAAACCAAATAAAGAGGATGCATCTCAAGAAGCGGTAACGGAAGAAAAAGATACTCAATCAGTTGTGAAGGAAAGCGGGGATGAGAATGAAAAAAGCAATGAAGATGATCAGTAATATTCTCTACGTGATCATCTTTACTCTCATTATTGTACTTACGCTTGTCGTGATATCAACACGTTCATCCGGGGGAGAGCCGGCAGTGTTTGGATACACGCTGAAATCAGTTCTCTCGGGTTCAATGGAGCCCGAGTTCAACACAGGTTCTTTAATATTGGTCAAGGAAATCACCGATGTGAAAGAGCTCCAAAAGGGTGACGTCATTACATTTATGCAGGATGCAAATACGGCGGTCACCCACAGGATTGTTGACGTGACGAAGCAAGGAGGCCATTTGTTATTTAAAACAAAAGGGGACAATAACGCCGCAGCTGATTCAGCGCTAGTATCGGAAGAAAATATCCGCGCGCAATATACGGGTTTTCAGCTTCCGTATGCCGGCTATATGCTTCATTTTGCCAGTCAGCCAATCGGAACAGCTGTTTTACTGATTGTTCCCGGCGTGATGCTGCTGATGTATGCTTTTGTGACGATCACAAGCGCCATTAGAGAAATTGAAAGAAAGACAAAAGATTTGGAAACAGATACAAAGGACAGCACCATGTCCACTTAACTTCAGTTGTAAACCTGGCAACAGGTTTCGATATAAATCATTCAATAAAAGGGGAGTTTGCCATGGGTATGAAAAAGAAATTAAGTTTAGGAGTGGCTTCGGCGGCATTAGGATTAGCTTTAGTAGGAGGAGGAACATGGGCAGCATTTAACGACATTAAATCAACGGATGCTACTTTTGCATCAGGTACACTTGATTTATCTGCTAAAGAAAATTCAGCGAGTGTTAACCTGTCAAATCTAAAGCCGGGAGACAAATTGACGAAAGACTTCCATTTTGAAAATAACGGCTCACTTGCGATCAAAGAAGTATTAATGGCACTGAATTACGGTGAATTTAAAGCAAACGGCGGCAGCAATACATCTGCAGAAGATTTTCTCAGCCAGTTTGAAGTGACTCTATTGACAGTTGGAAAAGAGGGCGGCAATGGATACCCGAAAAATATTATTTTAGATGATGCAAACCTCAAGGACTTGTATTTGATGTCCGCTAAGAATGATGCAGCAGCTGCTGAAAAAATCAAAAAACAAATTGACCCTAAATTCTTACATGCAAGCGGTAAAGTCAATGTAGCAACTATTGACGGTAAAACTGCTCCTGAATATGATGGTATTCCAAAAACACCGATTGATTTTGACCAAGTCCAAATGGAGATCCAATTCAAAGACGATAAAACAAAAGACGAAAACGGGCTAATGGTTCAAAATAAATATCAAGGCAACTCAGTGCAGCTTCAATTCTCATTCGAAGCGACACAGTGGAACGGCTTGACAATCAAAAAGGAACATACTGATAAAGACGGTTACATTAAAGAAAATGAAAAAGCGCACAGTGAGGATAAAAATTAATAGCAATAAAAAAGACATGGCCCAGTATATCGAGTACTGGGCCGTTTCTATGTTGATTGACAAAAGAGGAGTCAGTGCCTCTGCTCGGGCACTACTCCTCTTTTTGAGATTTTCTCCATTTTTGATAATCTAAAAATTCACGAAATTGTTTTTTCGATACCCCGGATGTCATTGCATCGCGAACCAATTTCTCCCATTCACTATCTAATTGACCATCGTATTCGGTTTCATGTTTCTCATCGAGCAAAGTATGAACCGAGACGTCCAGAACAGCGGAGACTTTTTCGAGAAATTGAATGGAGGGGTTCGTTTGTAGATTTCGTTCTATTGAGCTTAAATAAGACTTCGCTACCCCAGCTTTTTCAGCTAGTTCTGATAGTGAGTAGCCTTTTTCTTTTCGGTATTGTTTAATACGCTGGCCAATCAATGTCATCACCTTCCTTGTGATATTATAGCACATTCAGAAAGGATTTACGGTATGACTTCTGGCTGCCGGACCAGGATGAGCAGACTTTTTGTTTAAAAGTAAATATTTTCGTATTTCTTCCGGGCTGATATTTGCCTCTTTGGCTTTCATCATCAATTTAACCCATTCTTGATCTAATTCGAAGTGCTCTTGTTTTGCATTTTTCATGCAGTTTCTCCTCCTAAAATACTTGTTTATGTATTTCAGCCAGTCCGGCCATGACTCATTGTATGCCTTCAGCGTCTCTGGAAGTCATTTGCCATTGAAATTGCCAGAATTTTTTTCCAGTATACCTTTATTATAATCGCATTTTTTCAAAAAAAACGAGAACGATGTCGAATGTTAAAAAAGTTAGCTTGAAATATTATTTTGCAAATAAAATAATCCGCCATTTTCAATTTCCACCAATATCTTTGGTTGATACAAGGATTTCAGCGCCTGTTTTTCTAGATGATACTCTTCTGGTTTTTCTTCTACATGCTCATAAAACTTGTCAAGCAATGACATA
Source organism: Bacillus sp. 0209A (assembly GCF_036765095.1). Classification (NCBI taxonomy): domain Bacteria; kingdom Bacillati; phylum Bacillota; class Bacilli; order Caryophanales; family Bacillaceae; genus Bacillus; species Bacillus sp. 0209A. Next base: position 406,571 of record NZ_JBAIZV010000003.1, on the reverse strand, counting down.
TCATTCTTCCACCTGTTTACCGCCTGTTCTGCCCAGTCTGACGGCTCCTGCATGGCGGATTTAGCAATATAGTTTTCCATCCGCGTAAGGCCGCTTGCTGGTTTGATCATAGGCGATATGGTGAAGCAATAGTCGCATATTTGCGACGTCAATGAAAGGTGTGTCAGCTTGCTTTGAAAATGTTCAATTATGGTTCCAGAGACTAGATGAAGACCTAGTGACAATAGCTTATCCTTTTTCATGTCGGACTGGTATGAAATCGTGACATTTATACCAAGCCAAGGCTGAAGTGGGACTTTGGCTCCGGCTGATTCAATTTTCTCATACATTCTGGTAAATCTCCCATTTTGTTTAACAGCTTTGAAAATTTGAAAGAGGCGCGGCGCCCCAAAATAAATAAATTCGCCATCTAGGTCTTTTGGAGCGGTGTCCTTATCTGTAATAAAAGTGATTTTCATTGGATTCGGATCGCCGCCTGTCTTCTCGCGCCAGTGCCAGTAGAAAGGGCGGTTCATGATCTGTTTGTCCATTTCAACTGTAAGCTGCACTGTCATATAGCCGGAACCTTGATCGACGATCGGGCAGCTGTTTGCCTGAAAAAAACGAAGTAGAAAATCGTGAATCTCTTGCTGTCTCACTTATAAAACCTCCTTACAGGCTAAGATCCTCTTTTTTCAGCAGGCTGCTGTTTTTTATAAGACAAAAATGAAGTTAAGTTGTCCATTTTGATTTTTATGTCTTCCTCTGTTGCTGAATGGCACAAAATATCGTGCAGATGTTCTTCAAAATTGTTCACTTGAATTTTCGTTAATATATCATCAAGTTCGCCGACCACTTTTTCAAACAGGTGAATTTTTTCATACAGGAGCTTTAAAATATGCTCTTCCACAGTATGTTTTGTCGCCATGTTGTAAATGTGCACGTCACGTTCCTGTCCGAGCCTGTGAATTCTTCCGATTCTTTGTTCAAGACGCATCGGATTCCATGGCAGGTCATAGTTGATCATGTGATTGCAAAATTGCAGGTTAATCCCTTCTCCGCCGGCTTCAGTTGCAATCAGAACCTGGACTTTTTCGCGGAAAAGATCCTTCATCCAGTCTTTTTTCCCGCGTTTAAATCCGCCTCTGAACGGCACGGAGCTGATGCCGTTTTGCTGAAGGAACCATTGGAGGTGAATCTGGGTTGCCCGGTATTCTGTAAAAATGATGACCTTATCGTCTATCTTCTTGATCAGATCAACGACTTGCAGCGCTTTAGAGTTTTGTGTGACTTGGTTGATGCGGTCTATTAAAACCGAAATGGTGCGTTCATCAATGGCCGGTGCTTGTTTTTCTTTTTGATCAAGCATTTTTTTCAGCGTCATATATACCGCTTCTCTGCTCGAACAGCATTCTCTTTGCAATGTCATAATCGAGAACATGCTGGCCGGCTTATTGATGCCTTCTTTCAGGCGGGAAATTTCATCATAAAGCGCCTGCTCTGATGGAGAAAATTCAATCGGCACTGTTTCAACATGGCGCTGTTTCCAAGACAGCCCGGTATCATGCCGCCTGTTTCGGATCATGACTTTATTCACAAGATCTTTTAAATGTTCATGCGCTTCTAAACTGGATTTCTTGTTAGCGAACTCTTCCTGAAAGTGATTTTGGCTGCCTAAATGGCCGGGTTTTAATAAGGACACCAAATTGAAAATTTCTTCAATACGGTTTTGAATTGGCGTCGCGGTAAGCAGCAGGCAATATTTTTTTACGAGACTCCGGACAAATTCATAGTTCTTCGTTTTGCTATTTTTCAGTTTGTGCGCCTCATCAATAATCACGAGATCATATGGGATTGACAGCACGATTTCACGGTGGGGCGAGCGCTTTGCGGTATCGATTGATGAGACGACAATATCGCATTGCTCCCACACATAGCTTTTTTTTTGTTCAACAGCCGGGATCAAAAATTTTTCCTGAAGCTCTTTGACCCACTGTGATACAAGGGAAGCGGGCACAAGGATCAACACTTTTTTGGCTAAACCGCGAATCATATATTCTTTTAGAATCAGTCCCGCTTCAACCGTTTTCCCAAGGCCTACCTCGTCTGCTAAAATCGCTTTCCCGTTCATTTTTTCAACCACTTTTTGCGCAACCTCAAGTTGGTGCGGGAGCGGCGTAAAGGAAGGCAGGTATAAAGGGGCCCGTAAGCCTTCAAATTCAGGAATGGCTAATGTTTTCTGGATTTCTGCAGAAAGCTTGTACAGTTCCCAGTTCGCCCACGGGCCATCATGTTGAAGCCTTTCAGCGAATTCATCAGGCCATTTTGCATCGTAGATCATTTCAGCGTCCATTGTTTTGAAACCGCCTTTCTTATTCTTCGATTCTTAAAATGCACAATATAAGAAAAATCTGCCCAAATTGCTGTTGCCCAGCATATAGTGATGGTGGTAGGATATGAGTATGTATTTGATGTAAGATATTGCTATAGTATGTCCATAACAGCATGAAAATATGAGCGAATGACAGCAAGGGGAGAGACCTGACCGAGAACTTCGGGATACAGGCGCCGAAGGAGCAAACTGCGGAGTGAATCTCTCAGGCAAAAGAACTCTTGCTCGACGCAACTCTGGAGAGTGTTTGTGCGGATGCGCAAACCACCAAAGGGGACGTCTTTGCGTATGCAAAGTAAACTTTCAGGTGCCAGGACAGAGAACCTTCATTTTACATGAGGTGTTTCTCTGTCCTTTTTTGTATGTTTTTTTAGCTGCGCCGTTAAAAAAGGGGAGGAATTCGATGCTGAAAAGAACGCCGTTATTTGACCTGTATAAGGAATATGGAGGGAAAACGATTGATTTCGGGGGCTGGGAGCTTCCTGTTCAATTTTCTTCTATAAAAAAGGAACACGAGGCTGTCCGAACTGCGGCCGGGCTGTTTGATGTATCTCATATGGGAGAGATCGAAGTGTCAGGAAACGATAGTCTGTCTTTTTTGCAAAGGCTGATGACCAATGATGTTTCCGCGTTAACGCCAGGCCGTGCGCAATATACGGCGATGTGCTATTCGGATGGCGGAACCGTCGATGATTTACTTATCTATCAAAAAGGTGAGAACAGTTATTTGCTGGTCATTAATGCATCTAATATAGATAAAGATTTGGCTTGGATGAAAGAACATGCCGCAGGTGATGTGCAGATTGATAATTTGTCTGATCAGATCGCGCTCTTAGCTGTACAGGGTCCAAAAGCAGAAACAATCTTAAAAACGCTTACGTCTTCAGATTTATCTGCATTAAAGCCGTTTGCGTTTATCGATGAAGCTGATATCAGCGGCTGCAAAGCACTTATTTCGCGCACCGGCTATACGGGTGAGGACGGGTATGAAATTTACTGCCGCAATGAGGATGCTGTGTATATATGGGGACAAATTATTGATGCGGGGGAAGCATATGGGCTGATTCCATGCGGTCTCGGCGCACGCGATACTCTCCGGTTTGAAGCGAAGCTCCCGCTTTACGGCCAGGAGCTGACCCGGGATATTACACCGATTGAAGCAGGTATAGGCTTTGCCGTAAAACACAAAAAGGAGTCTGATTTTTTCGGCAAGTCAGTATTGAGTGAACAAAAAGAAAACGGAGCAATGAGGAAGATTGTCGGTCTCGAAATGATCGAAAAAGGGATACCGCGGCACGGATATGAAGTGTTCTATAATGGCAAGCCTGCCGGAAAGGTGACAACCGGCACGCAGTCGCCGACCTTTGGGAAAAACGTCGGCCTTGCCCTAGTTGCTGCGGAAGCGAGTGAAATCGGGACAGTTGTAGAGGTGGAGATTCGCAAAAAATTAGTGAAAGCAAAGGTTGTTAAAACACCATTTTATAAACGCTAATATTTTTTCTTGGGGAGAGGAGTCAACACATGAAGCACCGTTATTTGCCCGCAACAGAAGAGGATAAACAAGAAATGCTTGCCGCTATCGGCGTAAGGGGCATCGATGAACTATTTGCTGATATACCGGAAAACGTCAAATATAAAAAAGAGTATCAAATCAAAAAAGCGAAGTCAGAAACGGAACTCACAAGAGAACTGACAAAGCTGGCCTCTAAAAATAAGGATACCTTACAACACGCGTCTTTCTTGGGAGCGGGTGTATATGACCACTACCAGCCTGTGATTGTGGATCATGTTATTTCACGCTCTGAGTTTTATACGGCATATACGCCCTACCAGCCGGAAATTTCGCAAGGGGAGCTTCAGGCCATTTTCGAATTCCAAACGATGATCTGTGAGCTGACAGGAATGGATATCGCCAACTCCTCTATGTATGACGGCGGAACAGCCTTGGCGGAAGCGGCAATGCTTGCTTCCGGTCATACGAAAAAGAAAAAAATCGTTGTGTCAAAAACCGTGCATCCTGAATCGAGAGAAGTGCTGAAGACATATGCAAAAGGTCAGTATATTGAAGTCGTTGAAGTTCCCGCTGCAGATGGCGTCACCGATCTTGACGCTTTGCGCCAAACCGTTTGCGAGGATACAGCCGCAGTGATCGTTCAGTACCCGAATTTTTTTGGCCGGGTCGAGCCGTTAAAGGATATTGAACCTATTGCTCATCAAGGGAAATCCATGTTTATTGTGTCAGCCAACCCGCTTGCGTTAGGCCTGCTCGCTCCGCCGGGCAAGTTTCAGGCTGATATCGTCGTCGGCGATGCGCAGCCTTTCGGCATTCCATCAGCATATGGCGGCCCGCATTGCGGCTTTTTCGCCGTCATCAAAAAATTAATGAGAAAGATGCCAGGCCGTCTCGTCGGACAAACGGAAGACGAAAATGGAAAAAGAGGCTTTGTGCTTACATTACAAGCAAGAGAACAGCATATCCGCAGGGATAAAGCGACATCAAATATATGCTCGAACCAAGCTTTAAATGCGCTGGCAGCTTCTGTCGCCATGACAGCTCTCGGGAAAAACGGCGTAAAAGAAATCGCCCGCCAAAATCTCCTAAAAGCCAACTATGCAAAGCAAGAAGCAAAAAAAGCGGGCCTCCCCGTCATATTTGACGGACCGATGTTTAATGAATTTGTCATCAAACTGGATGAACCGGTGAAAGCTGTGAACCAACGTTTGCTGGCAAAAGGCATCATCGGCGGATACGATCTTGGGCTGACGTATCCGGAGCTGGACTGTCATATGCTGATTGCTGTAACGGAGCTGAGAACAAAAGAAGAAATTGACGCACTCATTCAGGAATTGGGGGATCGCCATGAGTAATCAAGATCAGGCACTTATTTTTGAGCTTTCCAGAAAAGGCCGCATCGGCTACAGTCTGCCGGAGCTCGATGTACCGGAAGTCGAATTGGAGGACCTCTTATCAGACACCTATATTCGTGGCGGGGACGCAGAGCTGCCGGAGGTGTCGGAGCTGGATATCATGCGCCATTATACAGCGCTGTCCAAACGGAATCACGGGGTGGATTCAGGCTTTTATCCGCTCGGTTCTTGCACAATGAAATACAATCCGAAAATCAATGAAAAAATCGCGCGCATTCCCGGTTTTGCTGCAATTCATCCTCTTCAAGATGAAGACACGGTGCAAGGCGCTTTAGAGCTTTTATATGATTTAAGTGAGCACCTCGAGGAAATTACGGGAATGGATGAGGTTACGCTTCAGCCAGCTGCCGGGGCGCATGGCGAATGGACGGGGCTGATGATGATCCGCGCCTATCATGAAGCGCGCGGGGATTTCAAGCGGACGAAGGTCATTGTTCCTGATTCCGCGCACGGGACAAATCCTGCTTCAGCGACAGTAGCTGGCTTTGAAACGATTACGGTGAAATCGAATGAAAATGGGCTTGTCGATCTGGAAGATTTAAAAAGATCAGTGAATGAAGAAACTGCTGCTCTTATGCTGACGAATCCGAACACGCTTGGCTTGTTTGAGGAGCAGATCACCGAGATGGCGGAAATTGTTCACCAAGCGGGGGGGAAACTGTACTATGACGGCGCCAATTTAAATGCGGTTTTAAGCAAAGCGAGACCGGGCGATATGGGATTTGACGTAGTGCACCTCAACCTGCATAAAACATTCACTGGCCCTCATGGCGGCGGAGGTCCTGGCTCAGGCCCTGTCGGTGTAAAAAAAGATCTGATTCCTTATTTGCCAAAACCAGTTTTAATCAAAAAGGAAGGCCGCTTTACATTTGATGATGACCGCCCTCATTCGATCGGCCGCGTAAAGCCGTATTACGGCAACTTCGGCATCAATGTCAGAGCGTATGCGTATATCCGCTCCATGGGGCCTGACGGGTTAAAGGCTGTTACGGAGAACGCAGTGTTAAACGCCAACTATATGATGAGAAAGCTCGCGCCTTATTACGATCTTCCGTTTGACCGTCATTGCAAGCATGAATTTGTATTGTCAGGTAAGCGGCAGAAAAAGCTGGGGGTGCGTACGCTTGATATAGCAAAACGGTTGCTCGATTTCGGCTATCACCCGCCTACGATTTATTTCCCGCTTAATGTTGAAGAATGCCTCATGATTGAGCCGACAGAGACGGAATCAAAGGAAACCTTGGATGTGTTTATCGACGCTATGATTCAAATCGCAAGAGAAGCGGAGGAGAATCCGGAGATCGTCCAGGAGGCGCCGCATACGACAATTGTAAAAAGAATGGATGAAACAAAAGCGGCGAGACATCCAGTGCTCAGGTATGAGACGAAAGAGAAGTGAAAAAAACAGCTGTCTGTAAAAAGACAGCTGTTTGCTTTATTTCTTTGCCTTAATCTTTCCGCCCCATTTTTTAAAGCCGCCTTTTAGGTTGTAAATCTCAGTGCAGCCGTTTTTGCGCAGGGTTTGTGCCGCGCGTCCGCTGCGGACGCTGTTTTGGCAGTACAGATAAACAGGCTTGTCCGGACGGATTTCATTTTTTCTCTGTTTCAGCTGGGAAAGCGGGATGTTGCGGGCGCCTAAAATATGCCCGCCCTCAAACTCATTTGGTTCACGGACATCAATGAGCTGCGCTTTTCGGTAACCCGCGCGGAATTCTTCTTCCGTAAGTGTTTTCATAATTCGCTGCTGATAGACATATGAAGCAATCATATACACGATAAACGCAGCAAAAATAATCAAAACGATCATATTAGACAATGTGATTCTACTCCTTTAGCATATAAAATCAAAACCCTGTTTTGTAAAACAAGGCCATAGAGCCGTTTTCGACAAATACTATTATAGTAAAGCATGGCGCGATTGTCATCCATAATGAAACGAAAATATTTTTCATTTTCCCGGCAGTTTGATAAACTAATTCTATTAAAACGGTAAGGAAGGTCTCAAAATGGAAAAAGAAACTTGGCGGTTTATAGACTCAGGCAATGCAAATCCTGCATTCAATATGGCGCTTGATGAAGCGCTTTTATATTGGCACAGCGAAGAAAAAATCCCCCCGGTTATCCGTTTTTACGGCTGGAATCCGGCGACTCTTTCTGTAGGGTATTTTCAAAATATTAAAAAGGAAATCAATTTTGAAGCCGTACATAAGTATAATCTCGGATTCGTCAGACGCCCGACCGGCGGGAGAGGTGTGCTGCACGATCAGGAATTGACATACAGCGTGATTGTTTCAGAAGAACATCCCGAAATGCCGGCAACGGTCACTGAGGCATACCGGGTCATTTCAGAAGGCATACTCCAAGGCTTTAGAAATCTTGGTCTGGACGCTTATTTTGCCATTCCGAGAACTGACAAAGAAAAAGAAAGCTTAAAAAACCCGCGGTCATCCGTTTGTTTTGACGCGCCCTCATGGTATGAGCTAGTGGTTGAGGGACGCAAGGTGGCGGGAAGCGCGCAAACGAGGCAAAAAGGCGTGATTCTTCAGCACGGCTCCATTCTGCTCGACTTGGATGAGGACAAGCTGTTTGATCTGTTCTTGTATCCGAGTGAAAGAGTCAGAGAGCGGATGCAGCGCAATTTCAAAAATAAAGCGGTTGCCATTAATGAACTCACTGAAAAACAGGTAACGATGGATGAGGCCCGTAAAGCCTTTAAAGAAGGATTTGAAACAGGCCTTAACATTCATTTGGAGCCATACGAACTATCTCAGGAAGAGCTTGATTTTGTACATCACTTGGCAGAAACAAAATACGCTTCAGATGAATGGAATTACAAGCGGTAAACAGGGCTTTTGGCCCGCGGAGCATCCTTGTTTTTTCAAGTTCATTAGTGTAAACTTGTAATGGTTTATAAAGTTAAGGTGCTTTTTGGGAGGGTTTCGATGACGACACCAAGTATGGAAGATTATATTGAACAGATTTATATGCTGATTGAAGAAAAAGGATATGCACGGGTTTCCGATATTGCGGAAGCATTGGCAGTCCATCCCTCCTCTGTAACGAAAATGGTTCAAAAACTAGATAAAGACGAATATTTAATTTATGAAAAATATCGCGGTCTCGTGTTAACGTCTAAAGGGAAAAAAATAGGCAAACGGCTGGTATACAGACATGAATTGCTTGAGCAGTTTTTAAGAATCATTGGTGTTGATGAAGAGAAAATATATAACGATGTCGAAGGAATCGAACATCATTTAAGCTGGAACAGCATTGATCGCATCGGGGATCTTGTTCAATATTTTGAAGAAGATGATGCTCGTAAAAAAGATCTGAAATCAATCCAAAAGAAAACAGAACATCATAATCAGTAAAAAGGCGGTCTCGAAGGAGGCCGTCTTTTTTTGATTCGCTGCGCCGCGCGTCATTCGTTGGTCTATTTCTTCGCATGTTTTCTTAAAATGGTAATAAACGATTGAATGGAGGGGGAGGGGAATGAGATGTATATTGACGGTGTATTTTCCGGCGGCGGAGTAAAAGGCATTGCCCTGGCAGGCGCTTATGAAGTGCTTGAGGAAAAAGGCTTCCGCTTTAAACGGCTTGCGGGTACAAGCGCGGGCGCAATTATAGCCGCTTTCATTGCCTCAGGTTACACCAGTAAAGAAATCCATGCTTTAATTGAAGAAGTGGACGGAGAGAAATTGCTGGACCAGCGGTACTCATTTCTCCCCTTGAAAATGCTTCAGTGGGTGTCCATTTACTGGCGTCTTGGCTTATATAAAGGCGATACGATAGAAAAATGGATTGCTGATCTGTTAAGAGCGAAAGGCATAAGGGTTTTCGGTGATTTGCAGAAGGGGTCTCTGCGCCTTATCGCTTCTGATCTGACAAACGGCACCATGATTGTTTTGCCGGACGATTTGGTCCGTTACGGGTTAAATCCCGATATGTTTCCGGTTGCCAGGGCGGTAAGAATGAGCTGCAGCATTCCGTATTTCTTTGAACCGATAAAATTAAAAACGGACACAGACACCGCCACGGTTGTTGACGGAGGGGTGTTAAGCAATTTTCCCATCTGGCTGTTTTCAAAGGAAAGAAAACGCCCTGTTATCGGTGTGACGCTTGCACCGCGGGAAAGGGAGCGTCCGCGAAAAAATATCCGCAACGCATTCGAACTGTTCGGCGCCCTGTTTGAAACGATGAAGGATGCACATGACGCAAGGCACATTGCGTCACGCTATGAACAAAACATCATTTTTCTCCCGGTTGATGACATCATGGCGACCGATTTTCATTTAACACAACAAAAAAAACTAGCCCTGATTGAGCTAGGTAAAAGACGGACAGAGCAGTTTTTAAAACAGTGGACCTATTAAAAAAGCGCTCTGTTTTTCTTTTTATTTTTTTTCCCTTCTATAACAGTCAGCTGAGTCTGGCTTTTTTTCTTGAGAATCATCGGCTTAGGCTTGCTGGCGCTCGGAACGCTGCGCAGGTGGCTGACACGTCCCTTATGTCCGGCGCGGTGCTTTGCTTTTTGTTCTTTCATCCGGCGCCGGGATTGTTTCGCCGCTTTTTTGAAGGCCGCTCCTTCGCTGCCCGCATTTCGATTCATTACATATTTCACAATAAAATAAATAATGATACCTGCCACGATGACGGTTACCGCCATTTTTGCCATTTCTCCGGGATTGGTTACCAGTACATAGAGGAAACCGAACGCTCCCAGCGCAATTAATACAGCAATAATAGGTTGTACACGATGATTCATAACTGTCCACCTCCGAAAGTAATAGCAGGGCAACGGATATTAGATGACGTTGTGAGAAGGCTTCTGATTTTGTGCAGACATTTCTTCGAGTCTGAGAAGCTCGTTAAAGCTTTCGATTGCAACTTCAACCTGGTCATCCTTAGGCTCTTTTGTTGTTAACAGCTGAAGCCAGAGCCCCGGATACCCAAGGAATTTCAGTCCGGGTATATCACGCACTTTGTTTGTCAGCTGCAGAACTTCAAAGGATATGCCGAGTACGACCGGTATCAGCGCGACACGATCTATAACACGCAGCCAAAGCGGATCTGTCGGAACGAGCAAATAGACAAACATGCCGACAATAATCGTAAATAAAATAAAGCTTGATCCGCAGCGGTAATGAAGCCGAGATTGGTTTTGAACATTCTCTACTGTAATTGGCAAATTCTGTTCATAACAGTTTATGACTTTATGTTCGGCTCCATGATATTGAAACACTCTTTTAATGAGCGGTGTCATGGATAAAAAATAAATGTAACCGAGCAGCAAAATCAACTTAAACAGGCTTTCAACCGCGATTTGCGCTGTGTCCGATGAAAAAACCGGCCTTGTCAGTTCAGCTAAGAAAACAGGAACCAATGTAAATACAAATTTACTGAACAAAAATGATAAGACGCCGATAACCGCGAGGCTGAGATACATAGACAGCCCGGAGGATTTTTTTTCTTCCTGCTCAAGTGTCTCGTCTTCAGATGGATCAAGCCCGTAACGTTCGCTAGAAAAATTCAAATGCTTGGTGCCGTTTGCGCTCGCTTCAATAATGGCCGCGATCCCTCGTAAAAACGGAATCTTTTTCACGATGTTCAGTTTCGGGTTGCGTTTGCGGGGAAGCTTAAAGAAGTCAATGCTTCCGTCCGTTCTTCTGATTGCTGTAACGTAATGATGCTTTCCTCCAAACATAACACCTTCCACAACTGCCTGACCGCCGTAAGCGGGCGGAATTTTATGTTTTGACATATTATCAACCTGCCTATTTCTTTAGGATTGCTAACCATTTCCTTTCACTCTATTGTACAGGAAACAGCGCTAAACCTCTAGATTGACAGGCTGAAAAATTGTCTAGCCTTGCTTTATCTACATGCATTATACCCGTTAATTTCAAATTTTACTCGCAGCTGTCAAAAAGTGTGAGCTTTTTTATTGACATTTCATTTTTTGGGCACACTTTAACTGGAGGTGCCATGATGACAAGCGAAAAAAAGACAGAACAAAATGAACAATCGAATGAGAAGCAGGGACCGCCTGTTCCGATGGCCAGCAGGGTGGCGGCAACAGGTTTTTTCGGAGGCGTATTATGGAGTTTCATCGCTTATATTGCGTATTTGTTTCATTTTTCCGAAGTCAGTCCGAATATGATTTTGCAGCCGTTTGTACTCGGAGAGTGGAAAAAACATGGACTGGGGACAGTAATCAGCATTATTTTAATCGGAATTCTTTCAATCGGCGCAGCATTCCTATATTTTCTTCTATTGAAACGGTTAAAAACAATGTGGCCGGGTATTTTATATGGCTTTCTGCTTTGGATGCTCGTGTTTTTTGTTTTTAATCCCATTTTTCCTGATGTGCGCGCGGTGACCGAACTGAAAGCTGATACAGTTATTACGACCATTTGCATTTATTTGCTTTACGGGCTGTTTGTCGGTTATTCCATCTCATTTGAATACAATGAGCTGAATTCGGAGAAGCTGGCACGTGCGCTGGGAACAGTGCATAGAGAATAGTGTATTATCCTTTTCCAGTATGATAAAATGTTCACGAGAAGTGGACATTTTTTTACATGAGATACCCTCACGAAAAGGAGAGATTCATGTGCCTCATTTTTTGATTTTGAACGGGCCGAATGTCAATCGGCTGGGGAAGCGTGAGCCGAAGGTATTCGGCCGCCAGACACTGACCGACATAGAAACAGATCTTTTTCAATTTGCTGAAGCCTTACATATCCAGATCACTTTCTTCCAGTCTAATCACGAAGGTGATTTGATTGATGCCATCCATGAGGCAGCGGAGCAATACGACGGCATAGTTCTGAACCCCGGAGCGCTGAGCCATTACAGCTATGCAATCAGAGATGCTGTTTCGAGCATCGGCCTTCCTGTGGTTGAGGTGCATTTATCAAACTTATATGCCAGGGAGGAATTCAGACATCAGTCGGTCATTGCTCCGGTTGCGAAAGGGCAGATCGTCGGTCTTGGAGCTGAAGGCTATAAGCTTGCGATTCGCTACTTATTAAGCCAGCAAGGGGGAGAATCAAGATGAAGCTAGAGAAATTAAGAGACCAGTTTGGACAGCTGGGGATTGACGGAATGCTGATCACAAGCAGCACGAATGTACGCTATATGACAGGATTTACAGGTTCAGCGGGTCTGGCTGTTATATCAGGTGATAGGGCGGCGTTTATTACGGATTTTCGTTATACAGAGCAGGCGAAGGTTCAGGTAAAGGGCTTTGAAATCATTGAGCATGGCGGAAGCCTGATTCAGACCACCGCCGACACGATTGAAGCGTTCGGCATCAAACGCCTCGGCTTTGAGCAAAACAGCATGACATACGGCACATATGCGTCGTACAGCGCGGTTATCAGTGAGGCTGAATTAGTGCCTGTGGCTGAATCCGTGGAAAAGTTGCGCTTGATTAAGTCTAATGAAGAGATTAAGATATTAGAGGAAGCTGCGAAGATTGCAGATGATGCCTTCAGACATATCTTGACGTTTATGAAACCCGGCATTTCTGAAATCGCTGTTGCCAATGAGCTGGAGTTTTATATGAGAAGCCAGGGAGCTGACAGCTCTTCTTTTGATATGATTGTTGCCTCGGGCCTTCGGTCAAGCCTTCCGCATGGTGTGGCCAGTGACAAACTGATTGAAAGCGGAGACCTAGTTACGCTTGATTTTGGCGCTTATTATAAAGGATATTGTTCTGATATTACCCGTACGGTCGCTGTAGGTGAGCCAAGTGACCAATTGAAGGAGATTTATCAGGTCGTATTTGATGCTCAGGCATTAGGCGTCGCACATATTAAGCCGGGAATGACAGGAAAAGAGGCTGACGCCCTCACAAGGGATCACATTGCGGCAAAAGGCTACGGTGAATATTTTGGCCATTCAACCGGACACGGGCTCGGCATGGAGGTTCATGAATCACCGGGATTGTCCGTCAGATCTTCAGCTATCCTTGAACCGGGCATGGTGGTGACAGTGGAGCCGGGCATTTACATACCAGAAACAGGCGGTGTCCGCATAGAAGATGACATCGTGATTACAGAAAACGGCAACCGGACAATCACCCATTCCCCAAAAGAACTTATTATTTTGTGATTGGAATATAGGAGGACATTAAACATGATTTCAGTTAACGATTTCCGTACAGGATTAACAATCGAAGTAGACGGCGGCATTTGGCGCGTCGTTGACTTCCAGCATGTAAAACCTGGTAAAGGCGCGGCGTTTGTCCGTTCTAAACTCCGCAATCTTCGAACTGGCGCGATTCAGGAAAAAACATTCCGCGCTGGTGAAAAAGTAGCGAAAGCGCAAATCGAAACAAAAACAATGCAATATCTATATGCAAACGGAGACCAGCACGTATTTATGGATACTTCTTCTTATGAGCAGCTTGAACTAAGCGAGACTCAAATCGAAGAGGAATTAAAATACCTGCTTGAAAACATGTCTGTGCATATCATGATGTACCAAGAAGAAACGCTCGGTATCGAACTTCCAAACACAGTTGAACTGAAAGTTGTTGAAACTGAACCCGGCATTAAAGGTGATACAGCATCTGGCGGTACAAAACCTGCGAAAACCGAAACCGGCCTTATTGTAAACGTGCCGTTCTTTGTAAATGAAGGCGACAAACTTGTTGTCAATACATCTGACGGTTCATACGTTTCAAGAGCATAGAAAGAAAAGAGAAGTCTGTTCCCAAATGGGAGCAGGCTTTTTTTGTGCCTAAAAAGAGAATCTTCCTTTTATACGAAAATGACAAGACTACTTCCGCAAGCTAGAGCATATCATATAAAAAAATGGGAGGTTGGGAGAGTGCTATGAAATTTTTACTTGGAAATATCAATTCTACTGTTTTAACAATGGCCGGATTGCGCGTTTTATCCTCTATGATTGAGCTGACGGCAGCGATTATCATGCTTGTGACAAATGATGTCCGGAAGGCGGTTGTGGTTAACAGCATTCTCGCTATTGTCGGTCCGCTGATTTTTATCATCACCATGACTGTCGGAATCTATCAAATTGCCGGGCAGCTGTCGTATGCAAAGCTGATTCTGATTTTTACGGGTGTTGTTTTAATTTTGGCGGGTGTTCATAAATAAAGAGAGGCTTGTCATAAAGTCTGCCTCACATCATACATTTTAAAGAAGCCAATCGGTAGAAAGGAGGAGGCTCTGTTTGAATGAAATCGCTGAGGTTCTCCCTGAATCCATGAAAAACGCCCTTTCTGAAATACCGGAACATCAATGGCTTGAAATCGAAGAAGTCAGAATTCGGGTCAACCGCCCTGTTGAATTAATTCGAAAAGGACAACCTGTTTTTTTATCCTATGCGGGTACGGCCGAGGATGCCCATCTGATTCTCAGCCGGCTCAGCAACTATAGTATGTATACGCTCGAAGAAGAGCTGAAGAAAGGGTATGTCACGATCAGAGGCGGCCACAGAGTCGGGCTGGCAGGCAGAGTCATTACGGAAAACGGAGGTGTGAAAGGCCTCCGTGACATCGCATCTTTTAATATACGAATTGCCCGGCAAAAACTGGGGATTGCGGAGCCGCTGCTTCCATACTTATATCAAGACAGCTGGTTGAATACGCTGATTATCGGTCCGCCGCAAACTGGAAAAACAACACTTCTCCGAGATCTTGCGAGACTCTCGAGCACCGGCAAAAAACGCATGTCGCCCGTAAAGACAGGAATCGTCGATGAACGGTCAGAAATTGCCGGATGCCTGCGCGGTATTCCCCAGCATCAATTCGGGCAGAGGATTGACGTGTTAGACGCCTGTCCAAAGGCTGAGGGCCTGATGATGATGATTCGGTCTATGAGCCCTGAGGTGATCATTGTCGATGAAATCGGGCGTATGGAAGATACAGACGCACTTCTTGAAGCGCTGCATGCAGGTGTTTCAGTCATCGTATCGGCGCATGGCTGGAGCATATCTGATCTGATGAAACGGCCTTCATTAAAGCGATTGTGGGAAGAAAGAGCCTTTGACCGCTATTTGGAATTATCGAGAGCGAAGGGGCCGGGCACAATAAGCCGCATTTATGACAAAGATGGAAATGTGCTGTCTGGGACGATGGGCGTGAAGACATGCTGAAGCTGCTGGGTGCTGTATTCATTGTGGTGGCGACAACATGGACAGGTTTTGAGATGGCGAAAGTTTATACGGAACGACCGCGGCAAATCCGCCAGCTGCGTGCGGCGCTCCAATCCCTCGAGGCTGAAATCATGTACGGCCATACACCGCTTCATATCGCTTCACAGCAGATTGCCAAGCAGCTGGCACAGCCTGTTTCGGCTCTTTTTACCACATTCAGTAATCAGCTGGACAAGGGCAGCGATTCCGCAAAAACCGCGTGGGAGCAAAGCTTAAAGAAGGTGTGGGACACCATGTCTTTGAAAAAAAGCGAATATGAAGTGCTGAAGCAATTTGGCGAGACGCTCGGGATTCATGACCGAATCTCGCAGCAAAAGCACATCAAGCTGGCGCTTACACACTTGGAAGCCTCGGAAGCGGATGCTGAGCAGGCACAGGCGAAAAATGAAAAGATGATAAAAAGTTTAGGCTTTTTAGCGGGCTTGTTACTCATTCTTCTATTGATGTAAACGTGAGGGGAGCAAAAATAAAATGGGAGTAGACGTGAACGTGATATTTCAAATCGCCGGAGTGGGAATTGTGGTGGCTTTTTTACACACGATTTTGGATCAGATGGGCAAAAAAGAATATGCCCAGTGGGTGACGCTGTTAGGTTTTATCTATATTTTATTTATGGTCGCCACAATTGTAGACGACCTATTTAAAAAGATAAAAGCTGTGTTTTTATTCCAAGGATAGGGGGGCTTGCAGATTGACATTGTTCAAATTGTAGGTTTAGGGCTGATCGCCACCTTCCTTTCTTTAATTGTTAAAGAACAAAAGCCGACTTTTGCGTTTTTAATCGTCGTGTTTGCAGGCTGTGCCATTTTTCTTTATTTGGTAGACCAAATCTACGACATTATTCGAATGATAGAAAAAATTGCAATTAACGCAAACGTCAACATGGTCTATGTTGAAACCATTTTAAAGATTATCGGAATCGCCTATATCGCTGAATTCGGGGCGCAGCTTACAAAAGATGCCGGTCAAGGGGCCATCGCCTCGAAAATAGAATTGGCGGGGAAAATTTTAATTCTTGTTATGGCTGTGCCTATTTTAACAGTCATTATTGAAACGATTCTCGGACTTATACCTTCTATGTCATAACCGAAGGGAGGCGGTAGATTGAAGCGTTTCCACTGGGCTTTAGTTCTGGCCGTGCTGATCATAGCAGGCCGTGCAGAATTGGTACAAGCAGCCGGTGATGCCGAACAAGCGGATGAACATGCTGAAACGGCTGAGCAATTAGCGGAAAGAACAGCGGCCTCACTTGAAACAGACAAGATCGGTGAATTTTGGAATGACATTATGACAGAATATGGCGGACTGCTGCCGGAAAGCCAAAAAGGCAGCTTAATTGAGTTTATCAATGGCGATAAATCATTTTCACCGCAAGAATGGCTGAAAGCTCTCTTTTCTTATTTGTTTCATGAAGTGCTAGCCAACGGCAAGCTGCTGGGCACATTAATTTTACTCACCATTTTTTGCGTCATCCTGCAGCTTCTGCAAAATGCGTTTCAGAAAAGCACCGTCAGCAAGGTCGCCTATTCAATTGTGTATATGGTGTTGATTATTCTTGCGCTGAACAGTTTTCATGTGGCAATCAATTATGCGACGGAGGCCATTCAGACGATGACTAGCTTTATATTGGCGCTCATTCCGCTCCTCTTGGCGCTTTTGGCTTCCTCAGGCGGAGCTGTATCTGCAGCTTTCTTTCATCCTGTTATCCTCTTTCTGATGAATACGAGCGGTCTATTAATTCAGAATATCGTCATGCCGCTGATTTTCTTATCAGCGATTCTAAGCATTGTCAGCACTATGACTGAACAATACAAAGTAACGCAGCTGGCCAACCTGCTCAGGAATATCGCCATCGGAGCACTGGCTGTGTTTCTCACCATCTTTCTCGGTGTTATTTCTGTTCAGGGAGCCTCAGCTGCAGTGACAGACGGCATTACGCTCAGAACGGCTAAATTTATAACCGGAAACTTTATTCCCGTTCTTGGCCGAATGTTTACAGACGCGACAGATACAGTGATCAGCGCTTCCTTATTGCTGAAAAATACCGTAGGGATTCTCGGTGTTGCTATTTTAATCTGTATCGCGGCCTTTCCGGCAATCAAAGTGCTTTCCCTCGCTTTTATTTATAAGCTGGCAGCCGCGATTCTTCAGCCGCTTGGAGGCGGACCCGTCATTACTTGCCTCGATGTCATCAGCAAAAGCGTCATTTATATTTTTGCAGCTCTCGCCATTGTGTCCCTCATGTTTTTTTTAAGCCTTACCGTCATCATCACAGCCGGAAACCTCACGATGATGATGAAATAAAGGAGGCTGGCGGATGAGTTTTCTAACTGAATGGCTTACCACCATCGTGTTGTTTATCCTATTTGCCATTGTGATTGATATGCTGCTGCCGAGCTCCAGCATGCAAAAGTACGCAAAAATGGTGGTCAGCCTGCTCTTGATTGTCGTCATGCTTACACCGATTTTCAAGCTTTTCAACACAGATCCTGAAGTCATCTTTGAATACCTCACAAAAAACAGGCAGTCAGAGTCTGCCGACATAAAAAATCAAATCAATTCAAAAAAAATAGAAATACAAGCTTCCCAGCGTGCATATATTTTAGAAGAAATGGCTGTCCAACTAAAAAAGAAAGCGGAGGAGAGATTCAGTCATGATGAATACAAAGTAGACCACATCAAACTCACGGCAGGAGAAAAGGTAGATTCAGAAGAGGATATTAAAACAATCAGCGTGTATATGGCCCCGTCTTCTGAAAACACGGTCCAAACGGTCGCGCCGGTTCGCATTGACACAGATGATGCGTATGCAACAAAAGAAGCAGCCGAACAAAAAGAAGCAAAACAGATCCAGTCACAGCTTGCGGACATTTGGGAGATCGAAAGTGAGAAAATTACGGTTCAAATGGAAGGCGGGGAGAGTGTCGGCAATGAATAAAAACGGATTATGGAATGTATTGAAAAAGCAGTTTCTTCCGGGGCAAACGAAGCACGGCGAAAAGCCGAAGCTGACCAAATATCATTACTTTCTGTTCGTTTTTGTTCTCGGAGTTTCCTTCATGCTCGTCAGCCATCTGTTTTCATCGCCGGAGAAAACGGAAAACGCCAAACCGATAACGGCGGTATCATCACAGGATACCGCAGCCGGCAAAGGGAAAACAGCCGAAGTGTTTAAAGCCTCAAAATCTGATGAACCTAAATACTCGATCGATGATTATGAAAAAGAATACGAAAATCAGCTGAAAGAAATTCTTGAAACGATCATAGGTGTAGACGATGTCTCGGTTGTCGTGAATGTTGATGCAACGTCGCTGAAAGTATATGAAAAAAACAAATCAAACAAAAATACAACCACTGAAGAAACAGACAAAGAGGGCGGGACAAGAAGCGTCACAGACCAGACATCGGAAGAAGAAATTGTGATGATCAAAAACGGCGATAAAGAAACACCCGTCGTCGTCCAAACGAAAAAACCTGATATACGCGGTGTACTCGTTGTTGCTCAAGGAGTGGACAACGTTCAAATAAAACAAACGATTATTGAAGCGGTGACACGGGTCCTGGATGTTCCAAGCCACCGGGTTGCGGTTGCCCCTAAAAAAATAAAGGAGGATTCATAAATGCTCAAAAAACAAACCGTTTGGCTATTAACAATGCTCAGTCTTGTCGTGGTGTTAAGCGTCTACTATATCATGTCTCCGGAAAGCAAAAATGCCGTGCAAATGAAAAGTGAAAAAAATGCGTCTGACTCAGGAGAGGTCGCAACTGAAAAAGCGCCTGCCAAGCAAGACACGAAGGAAAAAAGCGGTCCGGAAACTGAAACAGAAACGGAAAAAGAAGATGGAACAAAGGGCACGAAAGATTCATCAGCAGACAAGGAAACATCCGCTGAAGCCAGTGAAAAAGGAACTGTGGTAACAGAAACAGCCGATGATGATTTGTTTACAACATACCGTCTAGATTTAGAAGATGCCAGAAGCAAAGAAAGAGAAGAGCTGAATGCCATAGTGTCAAGCGATGATGCGACAGCAAAGGAAAAGAGCGAAGCATATGATAAAATGACGGCTCTCAGTGAAGTGGAAGGAACAGAAAAACAGCTGGAAACCCTTATTAAAACACAAGGCTACAAAGACGCGCTCGTCAATGCTGAAGGAGACAAAATCAACATTACAGTCAAATCAGACAAACATTCTAAATCTAAGGCGACAGCCATCATAGACCTTGTGGCAAAAGAAATCAAAACAATGAAAGACGTCGCTGTCACATTTGAGCCATCCAAGTAAATAAGAGGAAAAATACGCCCGCTTAAGCAGCGGGCTTTTTGTGTGCCAATCATATTAGAGTTGAATTCAAAAGTCCGCTCCTGTAAGATAAACATAGTATGTACTTTTAGTAGTAACCTATAAAAAAAGACATTTTATACATAGGAGTGCGATTGAATGTTAAATATTAAAGAAATCCACGAGCTGATTAAAGCAATTGACGAGTCTGCAATTGATGAATTCGTATATGAAAATGAAGGTGTATCCTTAAAACTGAAAAAACATGAAGCAGGCACTGTTCAAGTGATGCAGCAGGCGCCGGCAGCACCAGTGCAGGCACAGGCTCCGCAGGCAGTTCAGCCGCAAGCGCAGCAAGCAGCGTCGGCACCTGCCCAAGAAGCACCGAAGCAAGATGAGAATCTGCATAAAATCACTTCACCAATGGTAGGAACGTTTTATGCGTCTTCATCACCTGAAGCTGGCCCATATGTAACAGCCGGTTCAAAAGTAAATGAAAACACAGTTGTCTGCATTGTAGAAGCGATGAAGCTTTTCAACGAAATTGAAGCGGAAGTAAAAGGTGAAATCGTTGAAGTGTTAGTAGAAAACGGCCAGCTGGTCGAATACGGACAACCTCTATTTCTTGTGAAAGCAGAGTAAGGAGACTTAACATGATTAAAAAGCTATTGATCGCCAACAGAGGAGAAATTGCTGTCAGAATCATCAGAGCCTGCAAAGAGCTCGGAGTTGAGACTGTCGCTGTTTATTCAGAAGCTGATAAAGATGCCCTTCATGTTCAAATGGCTGATGAAGCTTTTTGTATCGGGCCGAAAGCATCAAAAGACAGCTATTTAAATGTTACAAATATTGTGAGTGTTGCGAAGTTGACAGGAACGGATGCTATTCATCCGGGATATGGATTTTTAGCTGAAAATGCAGATTTCGCGGAATTATGTGAAGAAGTTAACGTCACATTTGTCGGTCCGAGCGCTGACGCCATTTCAAAAATGGGAACAAAAGACGTTGCGAGGGAAACGATGAAACAGGCCGGCGTGCCGATCGTGCCGGGTTCGCAAGGAATTATAGAAAATGTGGAAGAAGCGGTTTCACTTGCTAATGAAATTGGGTATCCTGTAATTATAAAAGCCACCGCAGGCGGAGGCGGAAAAGGAATCAGGGTTGCCCGCACCGAAGAGGAACTGATCAAAGGCATTAAGATTACACAGCAGGAAGCTGCAACAGCATTCGGAAATCCAGGTGTTTACATCGAAAAATACATAGAAGATTTTCGTCACGTTGAGATCCAAGTGCTTGCCGATAACCACGGAAATACCATCCATTTAGGTGAACGCGACTGCTCGATTCAAAGACGCCTGCAAAAGCTTTTGGAAGAAACACCATCTCCGGCGCTTGATTCAGAAATCAGGGAGCAGATGGGAGATGCAGCGGTTAAGGCTGCAAAAGCAGTTGGCTATTCAGGCGCGGGAACAGTTGAATTTATTTATGACTACAACGAACAGCGCTACTACTTTATGGAAATGAACACGAGAATCCAGGTGGAGCACCCAGTCACAGAAATGGTGACGGGAACAGATCTGATTAAGGAACAAATTAAAGTGGCATCAGGAATGGAACTGAGCCTTAACCAAGAAGATGTCGAATTCCAAGGCTGGGCGATCGAATGCCGAATCAACGCAGAAAATCCAAGTAAAAATTTCATGCCGTCTCCTGGTGAAATTAAAATGTACCTGCCTCCGGGCGGTCTTGGTGTCCGTGTAGATTCAGCTGCTTACCCGGGCTATTCCATTCCTCCGTACTATGACAGCATGATTGCAAAAGTGATCACATACGGAAAAACGAGAGATGAAGCGATTGCCCGCATGAAGCGCGCATTGAACGAATTCGTCATTGAAGGCATTGAGACAACAATCCCATTCCACTTAAAACTGCTTGAACATGAAACATTTGTTGGCGGAGAGTTTAATACGAAATTTTTAGAAACATATGATGTAATGGGCTCATAATTTTTACGGAGGTGAATTGAATGAAAGACAACAGCTTGCTTAAAATGAATCAAGAAGATACGCATTTAGGTAAGGTTGAGATTGCACCGGAAGTCATCGAGGTCATTGCCGGCATAGCAGCTTCAGAAGTTGACGGTGTTGCCGAAATGCGCGGAAACTTTGCGACAGGTGTCGTCGAACGCTTCGGTAAAGTAAATCATGGCAAAGGTGTCAAAGTCGACCTGGCGGATGACGGCATTACGATCGATGTATACTGCGTCGTTACATTCGGCGTTTCGATTCCGAAAGTTGCAGCGTCCGTTCAGGAAAACATTCGTCAAACCTTATTAAATATGACGTCTCTTTCGATTAACGAGATCAATATTCATATCGTCGGCATTCAATTTGACACAAAAGCCCAGGAAGTCCAAATCGACGAAGAAATGTAAATGGCTTAACAAGAAACCAAGGGGAGGGCGGCCCTTTGGTTTTTTTACACGTTACCCCTTATTTCAAAGCATGAAGAAAGCCGGCTCAAGGCAGCCGAGTTTCTTCATGATCGTGAAATCCGAATGATCATATCAAGGTGTGTGAAAATATTCGGTAATAGGGTGAAAAAACCTTGATTTCAATATGCGGATACGAAAAAAATATGTTATGATCTCTTTATGGCTTAACGACAAGCGGATAAAGAGGATCAAAGGAGAAAGAAAATGAAAAGAAGAACAGCAAGAGAAAAAGCTTTGCAGGCACTATTTCAAATTGATGTCAGCGATATTGCAGTGAATGAAGCCATAGAACACGCATTGGATGAAGAAAAAACAGATCCTTTCTTTGAACAGCTTGTACACGGGGTATTGGAACACCAAGTCCAGCTTGATGAAATGATCTCCAATCATCTGGTGAATTGGAAGCTCGATCGGATTGCCAATGTTGACCGCGCGATTTTGCGTCTGGGAGCATATGAAATGGCGTATGCCGAAGACATTCCGGTGAATGTCTCTATGAACGAAGCGATTGAGCTGGCAAAACGGTTTGGTGATGACAAAGCGACAAAGTTTGTAAACGGGGTTCTTTCTAACATTAAATCTGATATTGAACAATCATAGGAGGAAAGAAAATGACTGCAACAATCATCGACGGAAAAGAAACGGCTAGAGAAAAACGCGAACAATTGGCAAAAGAGGTAGAAGAGCTTAAAAAGCAAGGCGTCACTCCCGGGCTCGCGGTTATTTTGATTGGAGATGATCCTGCTTCTCACTCTTACGTGCGAGGAAAGAAAAAAGCGGCTGAAACTATGGGAATGAATTTCAAGCTCGATCAATTCGACAGCAGTCTAACAGAAACGGAACTGCTTTCCATTATCGATCAATACAATCAAGACCCTGAGTTTCACGGCATCCTCGTTCAGCTCCCGCTTCCAGACCATATTTCTGAAAAAGCGGTGATCGAACGTATCTCTCCTGATAAAGATGTAGACGGTTTTCATCCGTTAAACGTAGGGAAAATGCTGCTTGGCGAAGATACGTTTCTTCCTTGCACGCCTCACGGAATTGTTGAGCTTTTGAAGAAAACCAATATCGACCTTTCCGGTAAAGAGGTTGTTGTAGTCGGCCGAAGCAATATTGTCGGCAAACCTGTCGGCCAGCTTTTATTAAATGAGAACGCGACGGTTACTTACTGTCATTCAAGAACAGAAAATATAACCGAACATACGAAAAAAGCGGACATCCTGGTGGTGGCAGTCGGCAGAGCCAATTTCATCAATGCAGATCAGATCAAAGAGGGCGCTGTTGTGATTGACGTCGGCGTTAACCGACTGGAAAGCGGAAAGCTTTGCGGAGACGTTGAATTTGAAGGAGCAAAGGAAAAAGCGTCCTTCATCACGCCAGTCCCTGGCGGAGTTGGTCCAATGACTATCACGATGCTTGCGCATAATACTGTTAAATCTGCGAAACGTACGTTATCATAGATAATTGGAGATGTTCACAGGCGGGAGATTTTGCCCGCCGTGAATATGAGCACGATACCCGCTTCTTCAGGCTCCTACAGCCAGGGCGGGTTTTCTTTAGTTATGGTGCAGGAATGCTTATGAGAGGAGTTTGAGACATGGGTGAAACAGCGTATGTTACCGTCTCAGCGCTGACAAAGTATATAAAACGAAAATTCGATGTAGATCCTCACCTTGAAAATATTTGGATTAAAGGCGAATTATCGAATGTAAAAATACATACAAGAGGCCACATTTATTTCACATTGAAAGACGAAAACGCCAGAATGCAGTCGGTGATGTTTGCAAGACAAAGCGAGCGTCTGCCGTTTAAACCTGAAAACGGCATGAAAGTGCTGGTCAGAGGGGGAATTTCCGTATATGAACCGAGCGGAAACTACCAATTATATGCCAAAGAAATGCAGCCTGACGGGGTCGGAGCGCTTTATTTAGCGTACGAAGAATTAAAAAAGAAGCTTGCCGGAGAAGGTTTATTTGACGACCGCTACAAAAAACAAATCCCCGCATTTCCAGCCACAATCGGGGTTGTGACATCTCCAACGGGTGCCGCTGTCAGAGACGTCATTACAACTCTAAAAAGAAGATATCCCCTTGTCAAAGTCATTGTTCTTCCAGCGCTCGTACAAGGCGAAAATGCGAGCAGATCCATCGTTACGCGCATTGAAGAGGCAAATGAAAAAGAGGTTTGCGACGTATTAATTGTTGGGAGAGGCGGCGGTTCGATAGAAGAACTGTGGGCATTTAATGAAGAAATTGTAGCACGCGCGATCTTTGCTTCTAACATTCCGGTTATATCGGCAGTCGGGCATGAAACGGACTTTACGATCAGTGATTTTGTCGCTGATATCAGAGCCGCGACGCCGACAGGAGCAGCTGAGATTGCCGTACCGCATACAACTGAATTAATCGAACGGACAAAAACAGCGGAAGTTAGAATGACAAGAGCAATGCAACAGCATCTCGGCCAGAAAAAAGAACGGATTCAAACGCTGCAATCCTCGTATGCCTTTCGTTTTCCAAAGCGGTTGTATGCCCAAAAAGAGCAGCAGTTTGACCTTGCCTATCAGCAGTTTCAATCACAGTTAACCGCTCTTTTAGATCGAAAAAGCAGACAGCTGGAGCGTGAAACGTACAGATTAGAAGCGCTGCACCCTCATGAACAGCTGAAGCAAGCGAGAACACGATATGAGGAACAGACAAATCAGCTGAGAAAAAATATGACTATCCAAATGAAACAGCTGCATTCCCAATTTCAGACGGTTCTTGGCAAGCTGAATGCGTTGAGCCCTCTTCAAGTGATGGAAAGAGGATACAGCTTGGCTTATAAAGAAGACGAACTCATTAAAAGTGTCAGTCAGATAGAAGAGAAGGACCAGCTTGAAGTCAAGCTGAAGGATGGCGTGCTGACCTGTGAAGTATTAGAAAAGAGAGGGGAAGAAAAATGACAGACGTGAAAAAAAATGAAAACATGACATTTGAAGAAGCGATGAAAGGGCTTGAGAGCATTGTGTCAAAGCTTGAAGAGGGCGATGTGCCTTTAGAGCAAGCGATTAACTATTTCCAAGAAGGCATGGCTCTTTCAAAAATGTGCCACGAAAAGCTGCAAAAAGTCGAAAAACAAATGGACTTCATTTTAAAAGAAGACGGCGAACTGGCACCTTTTAGTGTTCAGGAGGAAGACGAAGGTGACAAATAAATTAACGGCTTTTCTGGCGGAGCGGAAAAAAACGATTGAAAATCAGCTTTCTGTCTATACAGAAAAGCTCGATATGCCGGATTCATTAAAAAAGTCTATGCTGTATTCCCTTGAGGCTGGCGGAAAGCGGCTGCGTCCTCTCATTGTACTGGCCGTTTTAAACGCATATGGGAAAAGTGAAAAGGACGGCATTCCGGTGGGGTGTGCTGTCGAAATGATTCACACGTATTCGTTAATTCACGACGACCTTCCTTGTATGGATGATGATGATTTACGCCGCGGGAAGCCGACAAACCATAAAGTGTTCGGTGAAGCGACAGCAGTATTAGCGGGTGACGGGCTGCTCACGGAAAGCTTTAAGCTGATCACCTCCCACTTGTCGGACGGGGTGTCAGCAGAAAAGCGCCTTCGGCTTGTGAATGAACTGATTTCAGCGGCAGGCACTGAAGGCATGGTCGGTGGACAAGTAGCTGATATGGAAGCGGAGAACCGCCAGGTCACGCTTGAAGAACTTGAATCCATTCATGAACGGAAAACCGCTAAGCTTCTCGGTTTTTGCGTTACCGCCGGTGCTATTTTGGCGGATGCGCCTGAAGAAGACATTGAAACACTGCGTACCTTCAGCAGCCATATTGGAATTGGTTTTCAAATCAGAGACGATATTTTAGATTTAGAAGGCAGTGAAGAGAAAATCGGCAAACGTGTCGGCTCGGATACAACAAACGACAAATCGACTTACCCGTCCCTTCTGTCACTGGAAGGGGCCAAACATAAATTGGATGTTCACATAAAAGAGGCGAAGCGTTTGATCGGCGGACTCTCTCTTCAAAAAGAGCTTTTATATGAGCTTTGTGATTTAATTGCGGCTAGAGATCACTAAACCGATCCTAATTTGAAGCGGCTGCACGAGATATGGTAAAATGTAAGCAGTTTATATGAAAAATGAAAGAGAAAAGCCCGTTTGTCTTTTTTTATGTCTGAGAACTGGCCATTGTCCAGCTCGGCATGCGGAAGACATGTATCATTGCAGAAATTCATGCTGAAAGTGAGTTGATCCGCTTTGGATCTTTTATCAATACAGGACCCGTCATTTTTAAAAAACAAGTCCATTGATGAATTAGAAAAATTAAGTGATGAAATCCGCCAATTTTTAATTACAACGTTATCCGCTTCCGGCGGCCATATCGGCCCAAACTTAGGTGTCGTAGAGCTTACTGTTGCGCTGCATAAGGAATTTAACAGCCCGAAAGACAAATTTCTGTGGGACGTAGGCCACCAGTCGTATGTCCACAAGCTGCTGACAGGACGCGGAAAAGAATTTGCGACGCTTCGCCAGTACAAAGGGCTTTGCGGATTCCCAAAGCGGAGTGAAAGCGAGCATGATGTTTGGGAAACAGGGCATAGCTCAACCTCTCTGTCAGGTGCGATGGGAATGGCAGCCGCGCGTGATATAAAAGGAACCGATGAATTTATTATTCCGATCATCGGTGACGGTGCGCTGACAGGCGGAATGGCGCTCGAAGCGCTGAACCACATCGGCGACGAGAAAAAAGACATGATTGTCATCCTAAATGATAATGAAATGAGTATTGCCCCGAATGTCGGAGCCATTCATTCTATGCTCGGACGGCTGCGCACTGCCGGAAAATACCAGTGGGTGAAAGATGAGCTCGAATACTTGTTTAAAAAGATCCCGGCAGTTGGGGGCAAACTTGCCGCCACGGCGGAACGCGTGAAAGACAGCCTGAAATACATGCTTGTCTCGGGCATGTTTTTTGAAGAGCTTGGTTTTACGTATTTAGGCCCGGTGGATGGACATTCTTACCATGAGTTGATTGAGAATCTTCAATATGCCAAAAAAACGAAAGGCCCTGTTCTCCTGCATGTCATCACAAAAAAAGGGAAGGGGTACAAACCGGCTGAGACCGATACGATCGGAACATGGCACGGTACCGGACCATATAAAATTAATACCGGTGACTTTGTAAAACCGAAAGCCGCAGCACCTTCATGGAGCGGTCTTGTCAGCGGGACTGTGCAGCGAATGGCGCGAGAGGACGGACGCATTGTAGCCATTACGCCGGCTATGCCTGTCGGCTCAAAGCTTGAAGGCTTCGCAAACGAATTCCCTGATCGCATGTTTGACGTAGGAATCGCCGAACAGCATGCGGCAACGATGGCTGCAGCTATGGCAATGCAGGGGATGAAGCCGTTTTTGGCGATTTATTCAACCTTCCTGCAAAGGGCATATGACCAAGTGGTTCATGACATCTGCCGCCAAAACGCCAATGTGTTTATTGGCATTGACCGTGCAGGGCTTGTGGGCGCTGACGGAGAGACACACCAAGGCGTGTTTGATATTGCATTTATGCGCCACATTCCAAACATGGTCTTAATGATGCCGAAAGATGAAAATGAAGGACAGCATATGGTTCATACAGCACTCAGCTATGACGAAGGCCCGATTGCGATGCGTTTTCCGCGCGGAAACGGACTCGGCGTAAAAATGGATGAACAGCTGAAAACGATTCCGATCGGCACGTGGGAAGTGTTGCGCCCGGGGAACGACGCAGTCATCTTAACATTTGGAACAACAATCGAAATGGCGCTTGAAGCAGCTGAAGAGCTGCAAAAAGAAGGCCTGTCCGTGCGCGTTGTCAATGCGCGTTTTATTAAGCCGATGGATGAAAAAATGATGAAGGATATCTTAAAAGAAGGCTTGCCGATTTTAACGATTGAAGAAGCGGTCTTAGAAGGCGGTTTCGGAAGCTCGATTTTAGAATTCGCTCATGATCAAGGTGAATTCCTTACACCGATTGACAGAATGGGTATCCCGGATCGGTTTATTGAACACGGAAGCGTAACGGCGCTCCTTGAAGAAATTGGACTAACAAAACAGCAGGCGGCAAACCGCATTAGATTACTGATGCCGCCGAAGACACACAAAGGAATTGGATCATGACGTCAAAGAAAGAACGATTAGATGTATTACTAGTAGAAAGAGGGTTGGCGGAAACGCGGGAAAAAGCCAAGAGAGCCATTATGGCGGGAATCGTCTATTCAAACGAAAACCGCTTGGACAAGGCTGGGGAAAAAATTGACCGCGATCTGCCGTTAACAGTCAAAGGAAACCCGCTGAAATATGTGAGCAGAGGCGGCTTAAAGCTTGAAAAAGCGCTGAAGGAGTTTCCCATCTCTGTTAAGGATAAAATCATGATTGATATTGGCTCCTCCACCGGCGGTTTTACGGACTGCGCTCTGCAAAACGGTGCTAAACAGTCATACGCGGTAGATGTAGGCTACAATCAGCTTGCGTGGAAGCTTAGACAGGATGAACGGGTCGTCGTGATGGAACGGACAAACTTCCGTTACGCAACACCGGCAGACTTTACAAAGGGCATGCCGGAGTTTGCTACGATTGACGTGTCCTTTATTTCACTGCGGCTTATCCTGCCTGTCCTCAAAACATTGCTTGTGCCTGGCAGTGACTGCATGGCTCTTGTTAAGCCGCAGTTTGAAGCGGGACGGGAATCCGTCGGCAAAAAAGGGATTGTCAGAGATCCTAAAGTACATGCTGATGTTCTCAAGCGTATGGTCAGTTTCTCTGCTGCTGAAGGCTATATCTGCAAAGGCCTGTCATTTTCTCCAATCACGGGAGGAGACGGAAATATTGAATTTCTCCTTCATTTGCATTGGCCGGGAGAGGGACAGGAAGGACAGGAGCTGTCAGAAGAAGAGATCAATCGCATTGTAGAAGAGGCACATAAGACGTTAAAAGAAAAAAAAGCAGATGTACCGGAATAATAGGGCGCTATTATTCCTTTTTTCTGCATTTATGTACATTTTGCAGAGAAACATATAACATAAAAGAACAGATAAGCTGGAAATAGAGGTGCTTACATGAACAAAGGCCAGAGGCATATTAAAATCAGAGAGATCATTACAAGCAATGAAATCGAAACGCAGGACGAATTGGTTGACATGCTGAAGCAGGATGGATACAAAGTGACGCAAGCCACGGTTTCACGCGATATTAAAGAGCTTCACCTAGTGAAAGTGCCTACGAATAACGGCTCTTACAAATACAGTCTTCCGGCAGACCAGCGTTTCAATCCGCTGTCCAAACTGAAGCGGGCACTGATGGACGCATTTGTGAAAATAGACTCAGCAAGCCATATGATTGTGCTCAAAACGATGCCCGGCAACGCCCAGGCAATCGGGGCGCTGATGGACAATTTGGACTGGGATGAAATAATGGGAACCATTTGCGGAGATGACACGATTTTAATGATTTGCCGGACTCCTGAAGATACAGACGGCGTAAAAAACAGGCTGCTTGAGCTGCTGTAATAGAAAATCTAACAAAGATAAAGAGGTGTAATGCTGTTTGTTAGCTGAACTATCCATTAAAAACTTTGCCATTATTGAGGAACTGACGGTTTCTTTTGAACGCGGGCTCACGGTTTTAACAGGAGAAACCGGAGCCGGCAAGTCCATCATCATAGATGCCATTTCTCTTTTAGTCGGAGGCCGCGGCTCATCCGAATTTGTCAGATATGGGGAGACAAAAGCCGAGCTTGAAGGGCTGTTTCTATTGGAGAGCGGCCATCCCGTTTTTGACGTATGCGCTGAGCAGGGAATTGACGTTTCTGACGAAATGATCATCATGAGAAGGGATATCAGCACGAGCGGAAAAAGCGTTTGCCGAGTTAATGGCAAGCTTGTCACGATTGCCTCGCTAAGAGAGATCGGCAGGCTTTTATTAGATATTCACGGGCAGCACGATAACCAGCTGTTAATGGAGGACGAAAATCACCTCCAGCTTTTGGACAAGTTTGCCGGAGCCGAAGCGGAAAGCGCGCTTCAAACGTATCAGGAAGGGTACCAGCGGTATATGAAGCTGCTTAAAAAGCTAAAGCAGCTTTCTGAAAGCGAACAGGAAATGGCCCACCGTCTTGATCTCATTCAATTTCAGCTCGAAGAAATCGAATCGGCTAAGCTCGAGCTTAATGAAGATGAGCAGCTTCAGGAAGAGCGCCAGCAAATTTCAAATTTTGAGAAGATATATGAATCGCTGCAAAATGCATATAACGCGCTTCGCAGCGAGCAGGGCGGACTGGACTGGGTCGGAATGGCATCAGCGCAGCTTGAAGATATATCCGATATTAACGAACCGCTGAAAAAACTGTCTGAAAATGTTTCGAACTCCTACTATCTTCTGGAGGACGCTACATTTCAGATGAGAAATATGCTGGATGAACTTGAATATGATCCGGAACGCCTGAACTATATTGAGACGCGCCTTAATGAAATCAAACAGCTGAAACGAAAATACGGTGCATCTGTTGAGGATATCTTGGAATACGCTTCTAAAATTGAAGAAGAGATTGACCAAATTGAAAACAGGGACAGCCATCTTCAAAGCGTGAAGAAGGAGCTTGACTCAGTCGGCAAAGATGTCGCAGTGGAAGCGGCAAATGTTTCAAAAATCCGCAAAGCATGGGCGAAAAAGCTGGCTGATGAGATTCATCGGGAATTAAAAAGCCTCTACATGGAAAAATCAACTTTTGATACGGAATTTAAGATCAGAACAGCGCCCCGAAATGAGGAGGCGCCGATTGTAAACGGCCAGCCTGTTCAGATGACTGAACAAGGGATTGATTTGGTGAAGTTTTTAATTTCAACCAATACAGGCGAACCGCTGAAATCCCTTTCGAAAGTCGCTTCCGGAGGAGAGCTGTCACGGGTGATGCTAGCTATTAAAAGCATTTTTTCCTCTCAACAGGATGTGACGTCGATTATATTCGATGAGGTTGATACCGGTGTAAGCGGCAGAGTCGCACAGGCAATCGCTGAGAAGATCCATAAAGTGTCAATAGGATCGCAAGTGCTGTGTATTACACACTTGCCTCAGGTGGCTGCCATGGCAGATACGCATCTTTATATTGCGAAGGAGTTAAAAGACGGCAGAACGACAACACATGTCAAGCCGCTGTCTAAGCAGGAAAAGGTAGCGGAAATCGGGCGTATGATTGCAGGAGTCGAAGTAACAGACTTAACGAAACGCCATGCAAAAGAACTTTTAAGACAAGCGGACCAAGTCAAAACAACGGGGTGAGCTGCGCGAAAAGCGCAGCTTATTTTTTTCACGCACATCCATTCGTTCATCAGTATATCCAATGTTTTTCTTTATATGACAGTTATAAATAAGGCGTCAGAAGGCAAAATTAAATGATGTAGCAGCAAGTCATAAAGAAGGTGTGGGATAGGAGCGAGGAGAGTGAAGTAGTAAATGCCCGATAACATCAGAAAAGCAGTAGGTTTAATTCTCCTTGTTTCGTTATTAAGTGTAGGTTTATGCAAACCGCTAAAAGAGTATTTACTGATTCCAACGCAAATGAGAGTATTTGAAACCCAAACACAAGCGATTGAAACGGGTTTATCGGTAAACGCTCATACACAAGAATCTTCAGAAGCGTTTACAGTAAAGAAAGACCCGCATGAAGTCAAGGTGACAGGCAAAAAATCAGGTGAATCAGAGTTAGTATACGATCTTGCAGGATTTCCAATCAAAAAAACAAAAGTAAAAGTTCTTCCTGATTTAAAAGTCATACCTGGCGGACAATCGATTGGTGTTAAACTTCATTCCGTCGGTGTTCTTGTCGTCGGATTTCATCAGATCAACACTAGTGAAGGTAAAAAATCCCCGGGAGAAACGGCCGGTATTGAAGCGGGCGACATCATTATTGAGATGAATGGACAGAAAATTGAAAAAATGAATGATGTGGCCCCATTTATTCAGAATGCCGGTAAAACCGGCGAATCTTTAGATTTGCTTATTAAACGTGATAAACAGAAAATCAAAACAAAGCTCATTCCGGAAAAGGATGAAGCAGAAGGCAAGTTCAGAATTGGGTTATATATCAGGGATTCTGCCGCTGGGATCGGCACTATGACCTTTTATGAACCGAAGTCAAAAAAATACGGAGCACTTGGCCACGTGATTTCCGATATGGACACAAAGAAACCGATTGTAGTGGAGAATGGCGAAATCGTTAAATCAACTGTAACATCAATTGAAAAAGGGACAGGCGGAAATCCGGGAGAAAAACTGGCGCGATTTTCCTCAGAACGCAAAACGATCGGGGATATTAACAGAAACAGCCCGTTTGGGATTTTCGGGACACTGCATCAGCCGATTCAAAACAAGATTTCAGATCAAGGACTGCCGGTTGCGTTTTCTACTGAAGTCAAAAAAGGCCCGGCTGAAATTTTAACGGTCATTAATGATGACAAGGTAGAAAAGTTTGATATTGAAATCGTCAGCACAACCCCGCAAAAATTCCCGGCAACAAAAGGAATGGTCTTGAAAATAACCGATCCGAGGCTATTAAAAGAAACAGGCGGCATCGTCCAGGGGATGAGCGGAAGCCCGATCATCCAAAATGGCAAAGTGATCGGCGCTGTCACCCATGTGTTTGTAAATGACCCGACAAGCGGCTACGGCGTTCATATTGAATGGATGCTGTCAGAAGCGGGAATTGATATTTACGGAAAAGAAAAAGCAAGCTGACTGCCGGAATTTCCGGCAGTTTTTTTGCTTTGATCCCTCTTCACTTCTCAGAATACATACGGTAAAATGTACAAAAGAAGATTTTTCGACAAATTCACGTTTCCTTATTTGTCAAATTTCATATTTAGTCGAAAAACGGAGAAAAACATAGAAAAACAAAGATATACCACTAATATTGGTTATGATGATTTTTTTAGAGGGTATATAGCGGTTTTGTCGAATGTAAACATGTAGCAAGGGTGAATCCTGTTAACTACATTTGGGGAGGAAGAAACGTGGAGAAAATTAAAGTTTGTGTTGCTGACGATAATCGAGAGCTGGTAAGCCTGTTGAGTGAATATATTGAAGGACAGGAAGACATGGAAGTCATCGGTGTTGCTTATAATGGACAGGAATGCCTGTCGTTGTTTAAAGAAAAAGATCCCGATGTGCTCGTATTAGATATTATTATGCCGCATTTGGACGGACTTGCGGTTTTAGAGCGGCTGAGGGAATCAGATCTGAAGAAACAGCCGAATGTCATTATGCTGACAGCCTTTGGACAGGAAGATGTCACGAAAAAGGCCGTCGATTTAGGCGCTTCTTACTTTATTCTCAAACCGTTTGATATGGAAAACCTTGTTGGACATATCCGCCAGGTCAGCGGGAATGCAAGCAGCGTGACGCATCGCGCGCCATCATCGCAAAGCAGCATTATACGCAGCAGCCAGCCTGAACCAAAGAAGAAAAATCTCGACGCGAGCATTACAAGCATTATCCATGAAATCGGCGTCCCAGCGCATATTAAAGGGTATCTCTATCTGCGCGAAGCAATCTCAATGGTATACAATGACATCGAATTGCTCGGCAGCATTACAAAAGTTCTCTATCCGGACATCGCCAAAAAATTCAACACAACCGCTAGCCGTGTAGAAAGAGCAATCCGCCACGCGATTGAAGTCGCATGGAGCAGAGGAAACATTGATTCCATTTCCTCGCTGTTCGGTTATACAGTCAGCATGACAAAAGCTAAGCCTACTAACAGCGAATTCATTGCGATGGTTGCGGATAAGCTGAGATTAGAACATAAGGCTTCTTAAGCATGAGAATATCAAGCGATGATTAAATCAAACGTCTTTTATTTATTGGTTCGCGCTGATAAATAGGAGGCGTTTTGTTTTGGGGATATAATGATAGGAAGGATCTATTTTCCGCAAGGAGTGATGCATGTGTTTGAAAAGTATGGATTGTTCATTGCGCTATTTATTCTTGCGCTTTGCGTCAATTCGAACATCATTACAGAATCACGCATACTAGGCATCTTGATCGACTTTATCTCATTTACAGTCATGGTTTCTTGTGTTTTTCTCTGCTTGGAGAATCAAAACCAAACAATCAGAATCAAATTGAAACCCATTCTCTGTAAAATCGTAAGTAAGGAAGCATACATGAACAAAGGAGACGTACGAATGAAAAAGAAAAAAGCAAGAAAGCGTGACGGGCTTCTCCTAGATTTGCTTCCAGAAGCAGCTGGCGAGCTCCTACCCTTGCTGTTTAGATGTTTACATAAACTATTTATTTAAAGTTGAAAAAAGACTGCCGAATCGTTTCGGCAGTCTCAACACATTAGTCTTTATAAGGCACCCAGCCAGGCGTGTTCACGATGGCTTGCCATAGCGGTTCAGGTAAATGATATTTTTCTTTATCTGTGCCTTTGATTACGGTTTCGATTTGTTTTTCCCGCCCTTCTTTTACTTTCACACTCCAGTCAGGGTCAACTAAAATTTCGCGTCCCATTGCGACTAGCGGAATGCCGCTTTCGATCACGGCCAGCGCGTCATCTGCGGAATGAATGGAACCGACGGCGATCAGCGGCACTTTGTTTCCGACACGTTCATTCAATAAGTCCATGCGTGTGCGATCCGGATCTGCACCGCGGCGTGCATTTGAGTTCACGTCCATCAGTGAGATATGAAGGTAATCCAATTCTTTATTCCCTAAAGCATCAACAAGCGTAAAGGTTTCAGTCATTGTTAATCCTGGTGTCTCAGGTTCTTCCGGAGACAAGCGGTAGCCCACTAAGAACGCGCCCTTCGCATGTTCTGCAATAGCTTTTTTTACTTCATCGACAATAGCAAGCGGGAAGGCTAACCGTTTTTCATCGCTTCCTCCCCAGCGGTCTGTGCGCTGATTGGTTTTCGGAGAATAAAACTGCTGGATCAAGTATCCGTTCGCGCCGTGAATTTCGACACCGTCAAAGCCGGCTTCAATGGCGCGTCTTGTCGCTTCTCCAAATGCCTTTACGATATTTTCCGTTTCTTCTTCTGTTAAAGCGCGGGCAATTTGCTTGCCGTTATCAAATACGTCACTTGGCGCTACGACATCTTGTTGCGGAACGAGCTCAGACGGGCATTCAATGCCGCCGTGGTGAATTTGCACAACGGCTTTAGCACCTTGCGCCTGAATGGCTTGCGCTAATTTTTTTAAACCTGAAATGTTCGAGTCATCGTGGATGGCCGGCTGCCCGGGAAATGCTTTTCCGTCCGGTGTGACGTTTGCGCAGGCTGTAATCACCATTCCCATCTCTTTTGAGCGGGGGATGATGTAGTCAAGCTCTGCTTCAGATATCGTACCGTCTTCATTAGAAGCGTAATGAGTCATTGGTGCTACTGTGATCCGGTTGTCGATTGTAACGCCGCTTTTAAACGTAAATGGTTCAAACAGCGGTTTATACTTAGGGTTCATTTGATCATCTTCCTTCGTTTGGATTCGCAAATATTCTAGCCTATATATATAAATTAATGCAATTGATCTGCTTTACCAGCTGAATATCTTGAGTTACAGCGAGGTATTTTCTTCGCTCCTATTCGGGGTCCTTGAAGGTTTAAGTAAAGACCGCTGCAGCCAGAGGAGAACGAATTTTTCATGGCTTTAACATCTGTAAAGAAATATTCTTTAAAAGGTTTTTGAAAAATGTGGAACCCTCATGCTGGTTTTCGCGTAATATCAGCAAAAGGCCGCGGATGTGATTGTCCAATGGCATTGATTCTTATTACGAACAGTAGATTGTGATACAGCCTTAATCCTAGAGTGGAAGCACTAAAAACAGTATAATGGAGAAAACAGGAAACTTTAGGGCTTGAGGTGAAACGATGACAAAGATTTTTGCCCATCGGGGGGCATCTGGCCAATTTCCCGAAAATACAATGCTAGCCTTTGAAAAAGGAATTGAAGCCGGAGCGGAGGGGATAGAGCTTGATGTGCAGCTGTCAAAAGACGGACGTATTGTTGTGATCCATGATGAAAGGCTTGACCGGACGACATCGCTCAAAGGATTCGTGAAGGATACAGCGTATGATGTGATAAAGACTGCGAATGCGGCTGCTGGTCACGGTCGAACATACAGTGATGTCCAAGTGCCGCTGCTAGAAGACGTTCTCTCGTGGGCGGAAAAAAAGGATTTCCTTATTAACATTGAATTAAAAAACAGTGTGATCCGATATGAAGGCATGGAAGAAAAGTTGCTGGAGTCAGTGAAGCGATTCAAAATAGAGGAAAGAGTGATCCTGTCCACATTTAACCATGAAAGCTTGGCGCTATGCGGACGGCTCGCTCCCCATATTGAACGGGCGGTGTTGACTTCAGATGTGCTTTATCAGGCTGACCGGTATATCACATCGATTCCGGCTTCCGGCTATCACCCTAAGCTGAACAGCCCGGGGACCGCAGATGAAGTACTGAAAAAAATGAGGAACAGTTCGATCAAGGTAAGGCCGTATACAGTCAATCGGCCGGAAGATATGAAGTGTCTCTTTGAAGCGGGGGTAGACGGCATTTTCACCGATTTTCCTGCAAAGGCTTTGGCATTGCTGAAAAATAAATAGTTGTTTTAGAAGGAGGCTGTTGGCGCAGCCTTCTTTTTTCATTCATTCAAGCCCGTTACAAAGCATACATTCATAGAAGACAACTAGAAATTGTAAGCGCTGTCTATCTTCTGAATGAGGTGAAACCATGAGGAATACAGTCATTGTAAGTGCCGCAAGAACACCATTTGGCAAGTTCGGCGGAGCGTTGAAAGAGGTGAAAGCTGCGGAGCTTGGAGGCATTGCGATGAAGGAGGCGTTGCATCGCGCTGGCGTCTCTGGAGACGAGGTTGAAGGAACTGTCATGGGCATGGTTGTCCAAGCCGGCTCAGGGCAGATACCCTCCCGGCAAGCTGCCCGTTTGGCTGGAATGCCTTGGCATGTGCCGTCAGAAACGCTGAATAAAGTCTGCGCATCCGGACTGCGCGCTGTCACCTTATGTGATCAAATGATTCGGGCGCAAGATGCGGACATTCTTGTTGCCGGGGGAATGGAAAGCATGAGTAATATTCCGTATGCCGTCCCCGCCGGGCGCTGGGGAGCACGGATGGGAGACGGCGAGCTTAGGGACTTAATGGTTTATGACGGGTTAATGTGCGCGTTTGACGAGGTGCATATGGCTGTTCACGGAAATACAGCGGCCAAGGAATATGGAATCTCACGCGGGGATCAGGATGAATGGGCGCTAAGAAGTCATGCGCGGGCAGCTAAGGCTGCCGATAAAGGAAAGTTTCAGGATGAAATGGTTCCCGTCAGCTGGATCGGACGAAAAGGTAAAACAAACATTGTTGACAAAGATGAAGCGATTCGCCGTGACACAAGTCTGGATCAACTTGCGAAACTTTCACCGATTTATACAAGTGACGGTTCTGTCACAGCCGGCAATGCTCCCGGGGTCAATGACGGAGCTGGCGCGTTTGTGCTGATGTCTGAGGACAAAGCTGCTGAACTTGGCACACCGCCTCTGGCTACCATTCTTGGTTTTTCGACGATGGGAATGCAAGCGCACGAGCTGGCGGCAGCCCCGGGATTTGCAATCAACAAGCTGCTGAAAAAGAACGGTTTAACCATTCAAGATATTGACTTGTTTGAAATAAATGAAGCGTTTGCTTCTGTTGTTTTGACATGTGAAAAAATCGTCGGTTTCGATCTTGAAAAAGTAAATGTGAATGGCGGTGCGATCGCGCTCGGCCACCCGATCGGTGCAAGCGGAGCAAGAATTCTCATGACGCTTGTTTATGAATTAAAGCGCCGGGGAGGGGGGCTGGGCGTTGCCGCCATTTGCAGCGGTGCGGCTCAGGGAGATGCTGTCTTAGTGCATGTTCATTAAAACAATGACGAAAAAGGGGATTTAAATGGAGATGAAACATATCATGGTGGCCGGTGCAGGACAGATGGGAAGCGGGATCGCTCAAACAGCTGCCGACGCAGGCTTTGATGTGAGGATGTACGATGTGAACCCAGAGGCTGCGGAGGCAGGATTGAAACGGTTGAAGAAACAGCTGACCCGTGATGTTGAGAAAGGGAGAAAGACCGAAGCGGAAATGAAGGGTATAATTAGCCGCATTTCGCTTTCTCAAACGCTTGAGGAGGCAAAACACGCGGACATTGTGATTGAAGCTATCGCAGAAAACATGGCGGCGAAAACCGAAATGTTTAACACACTTGATCACATATGCCCGCCTCATACGATTTTGGCCAGCAATACATCTTCCTTGCCTATTACAGAAATCGCTGCTGTGACAAACCGGCCTGAACGAGTCATTGGCATGCATTTTATGAATCCTGTCCCTGTGATGAAGCTGGTTGAAGTGATTCGCGGCTTGGCTACATCAGAGGAAACGGCCTTAGATGTTATGGGATTAGCGGAAAAGATGGGGAAAACACCGGTAGAAGTCAATGATTTTCCAGGGTTTGTTTCCAACCGCGTGCTTCTTCCGATGATTAATGAAGCCATCTATTGCGTGTATGAGGGGGTGGCGAAGCCCGAGGCAATAGACGAGGTGATGAAGCTGGGTATGAACCATCCCATGGGACCGCTTAGACTAGCGGATTTTATCGGGCTTGATACGTGTTTAGCGATTATGGAAGTTCTTCATTCCGGCCTTGGCGATTCCAAGTATCGTCCTTGTCCGCTGCTTCGTAAATACGTCAAAGCGGGTTGGCTCGGCAAAAAGAGCGGACGCGGCTTTTATCAATATGTGGAGAGGACTTTCTGAAGTTCATTTCATTTCATCCGGGGGTGGCGAGTTGCATGAAACCCAAGAGCAAGTCATGATGCGAAAAATGGTGCGTGATTTTGCCCGAAAAGAAATTGCTCCCGCTGCGAAAATCATGGAGGAAACGGACGAATTTCCGTTTCAGCTCATCAAAAAAATGGGTGAACACGGCCTGATGGGAATACCGGTGCCGGAACGATACGGCGGCGCTGGGGCGGATGTTATTTCTTATATTTTGGCGATTCATGAGATTTCTAAAATCAGCGCGGCTGTCGGTGTCATTCTTTCCGTTCATACCTCGGTCGGCACAAATCCTATTTTTTACTTTGGAAACGAAAAACAGAAGAGTAAATATATCCCGAAGCTCGCTTCAGGAGACCATTTGGGCGCATTTGCACTGACGGAGCCTCTTTCAGGGTCGGATGCAGGGAGCCTTCGCACGACAGCCATCAAAAAGAACGGCAAATACCTATTAAACGGATCAAAAATGTTTATTACGAACGGCGGAGCCGCCGATGTCTATATCACGTTTGCTTTAACAGCTCCGGATCAAGGCAGGCACGGGATTTCCGCTTTTATCGTTGAAAAAAATACATCCGGTTTTACCGTTGGAAAAAAAGAAAGAAAGCTGGGGCTCTATGGCTCCAATACTACGGAATTGATTTTTGACAATGCAGAAGTGCCTGAAGAAAATTTGCTTGGCAAAGAGGGAGATGGCTTTACCATCGCCATGGCGAATTTAAATGTCGGCCGCATCGGTATTGCGGCCCAGGCGCTCGGCATTGCAGAAGCGGCTCTTGAGCATGCCGTTGCTTACGCGAAGCAGCGGGTGCAATTTGGCAGGCCTATCGCAGCCAATCAAGGCATATCATTTAAGCTGGCTGATATGGCGACAAGGGCAGAGGCGGCAAGGCACCTTGTCTACCACGCCGCAGACCTTCATAACCGCGGCTTGGCCTGTGAAAAAGAAGCGTCTATGGCTAAACAATTTTCTTCAGATTCTGCGGTGAAGGCGGCGTTAGACGCCGTCCAAATTTACGGGGGATATGGCTATATGAAGGATTACCCGGTTGAGCGGCTGCTTCGCGATGCAAAGGTGACGCAAATCTATGAAGGAACGAACGAGATTCAAAGATTGATTATTTCAAAGCATCTGCTTGGTTAAATCCGATCGACAAAAACGCAAAACGGAGGTTGAGGATATGCAGGAGAAAAAGCTTTATTCTCCGGGTTTGGACGGTGTGATTGCGGCAGAAACTCAAATTTCTTATCTTGACACGCAGTCCAGCCAGATTTTGATACGAGGCTATGATTTAATCGATCTTTCTAAAACCAAAAGCTATCTGGAGATTATCCATTTATTGCTGGAGGGCAGGCTGCCGAAAGAAAGTGAAACGGAAACGCTGGAAAGAAACATAAACAGCGCATCAGACCTGCCGGCAGATCATCTCCGTCTGCTTGAGCTGCTCCCCAAACACACTCATCCGATGGATAGTCTGCGGACCGGGCTGTCTGCTCTTGCCGGCTATGACCGGCAAATTGATGATCGTTCTCCTTCCGCTAACAAAGAACGCGCCTATCAGCTTCTGGGGAAAATGCCTGTCCTCACTGCTGCCAGCTATAGGATCATCAATAAGAAAGAGCCGATTCTTCCGCTTAAAACCCTATCCTACAGTGCGAATTTTTTATTTATGATGACTGGGAAATTGCCGACCTCACTGGAAGAACGTATTTTTGACCGGTCCCTCATCCTGTACAGTGAACATGAAATGCCGAATTCAACCTTTACCGCCAGAGTCATCGCTTCTACACATTCAGATCTTTATGGCGCTTTGACAGGAGCTGTAGCCTCTCTGAAAGGGAATCTTCACGGAGGAGCAAACGAAGTCGTGATGTATAT
The DNA here is from genome assembly GCF_036765095.1 of Bacillus sp. 0209A. NCBI lineage: Bacteria > Bacillati > Bacillota > Bacilli > Caryophanales > Bacillaceae > Bacillus > Bacillus sp. 0209A. Next base: position 365,581 of record NZ_JBAIZV010000003.1, on the reverse strand, counting down.
GCTTTTGGAGGCGAAAACACCGTCCGATTTTGAGCAGCTTCTGCAATCAAAACTGCAAAGAAAAGAAAAAATTATGGGATTCGGCCACCGAGTGTATATGAAAAAAATGGACCCGAGAGCACTCATGATGAAAGAGGCGCTGCAGCAATTATGCGATAAAGCCGGCGACCATCGTTTATATGAGATGTGTGAAGCAGGCGAGCGGCTGATGGAGAAGGAAAAAGGGCTTTACCCGAATTTGGATTACTACGCTGCCCCGGTGTATTGGATGCTCGGCATACCGATACCTTTGTATACGCCTGTCTTTTTCAGTGCGAGAACATCCGGTTTATGCGCCCACGTGATCGAACAGCATTCCAATAACCGTCTCTTTCGTCCACGTGTCAGTTATTTGGGCCCGCGGTATCAGGCCGAATCTTAAATCATGAAAGGAACTGGTAGAATGCTGAAAACGGATCATGTCATTGAAGAAATCACAGACTATGTGCTTGAGAAAGAGATTACAAGCTCCGAGGCGTTTACAACAGCGGGGCACGTGCTGCTGGATACGCTGGGCTGCGGGATTTTGGCGCTCCGGTATCCCGAATGCACCAAGCTGCTCGGCCCGATTGTTCCCGGAACGACTGTGCCGAATGGGAGCAAAGTTCCGGGAACGTCATATGTTCTCGATCCTGTGAGAGCAGCGTTTAATATCGGCTGCATGATTCGCTGGCTCGATTATAACGATACATGGCTGGCGGCGGAGTGGGGGCATCCGTCCGATAATTTGGGAGGGATCCTTGCGGCTGCTGATTATGTATCGAGAGTAAGGCTGTCTGAAGGGAACGAACCTTTAATGGTACGCGACGTACTTGAAATGATGATCAAAGCACATGAAATTCAAGGCGTGCTTGCTTTAGAAAACAGCTTAAACCGAGTTGGCCTTGATCATGTGCTGTTTGTCAAAGTCGCTACAGCCGCTGTTGCAGCAAAGCTCTTGGGCGGCGGAAGAGAAGAAATCAAAAATGCGCTTTCAAATGCATGGATTGACAATGCAGCCTTGAGGACATACCGGCATTCACCGAATACCGGTTCGCGCAAATCGTGGGCGGCAGGAGACGCAACGAGCAGAGGAGTTCATTTGGCGCTGATGGCGTTAAAAGGGGAAATGGGCTATCCGACAGCTTTGAGCGCACCGGGGTGGGGCTTCCAAGACGTTTTATTCAATAAACAAGAGATTAAACTCGCCCGCCCGCTCGACGCTTATGTCATGGAAAATGTGTTATTTAAAGTGTCTTATCCTGCGGAATTTCACGCTCAGACAGCGGTAGAGTGCGCCGTCATTCTTCATCCGCAGGTAAAGGGCCGGATTGATGAGATTGACCGTGTTGTCATCAGAACGCATGAATCCGCTATCCGAATCATTGATAAAAAAGGCCCGCTTCACAATCCGGCAGATCGTGATCACTGCCTCCAATACATCGCAGCAATCGGATTGCTTTTTGGTGATATCACCGCGCAGCATTATGAGGCTGAAACAGCGAGTGATCCGAGAATAGATAAACTTCGGGATAAGATGGAAGTGACTGAAAATAAAACATATACCGAGGATTACCTGAAACCCGACAAGCGTTCCATTTCAAATGCAGTTCAAGTTCATTTTAAAGACGGAACGAGCACGGAAATGGTGGAATGTGAATTTCCGCTCGGCCATCGTTTTCGAAGAGACGAGGCAGTGCCGAAGCTGCTGGAAAAGTTTTCTGCCAATCTTAAAACCCATTTCTCTAATAAACAGCAAAAACACATTTATAAGCGCTGTACCAGCTATGAGACATTACAAACGATGCGTGTAAATGAATTCATAGATATGTTTTGCATGTAAAAGGAGGACTTACGTCATGTCGTGGATCGTTAATAAGCAATCGTCACAAGAAGAGCTTGCCGTTCGTTTCCGCAAGCTGATGTCAGCGCCGGACATTTTGCAGATTCCCGGCGCTCATGACGGGATGGCCGCCTTGCTTGCGAAAGAGGCCGGTTTTTCTGCTGTTTATTTGTCTGGTGCGGCATATACAGCCAGCAGGGGGCTCCCTGATTTAGGGATCATCACGTCAACAGAAATGGCTGATCGAGCCAAGGATCTTGTGCGTGCAGCTGATCTGCCTCTCCTTGTTGATATAGATACGGGATTCGGCGGTGTGTTAAATGCCGCCCGAACCGCCCGTGAGATGCTTGAAGCCAGAGTAGCCGCCGTTCAAATAGAAGACCAACAGCTTCCGAAAAAATGCGGGCATTTAAATGGCAAACAGCTTGTCTCGATAAAGGAAATGGCGCAAAAAATAAAAGTGATCAAACAAGCGGCGCCCACCCTTGTCGTTGTTGCCCGTACTGATGCCAGAGCGCAGGAAGGGCTTGACGCCGCGGTGAAGCGCTCAGCGGCTTACATTGAGGCTGGAGCGGACGCGATTTTTCCGGAAGCGCTTCAGACGGAGAACGAATTCCGCCAGTTTGCTGAACACATTTCCGTTCCGCTCCTTGCGAATATGACCGAATTTGGGAAAACGCCGTATTATCGTGCCGATGAATTCGAAGCTATGGGGTTTGACATGGTGATATATCCTGTCACATCGCTTCGAGCGGCGGCAAAAGCTTATGCACGGCTATTTGATTTGATTAAGGAGCGCGGCTCACAAAAAGAAGGGCTTCATCATATGCAGACACGAAAAGAACTGTACGAGACGATTTCTTATTATGACTATGAAACGTTAGATAAAACGATTGCCAAGACCGTTTTGCCTGACGAATAGTGCGGTCAAAAAAAGCCGGAGTGTTCTCCGGCTTTTTTTGCAGCTATCGTTTTCTGAATCGCGGGCTGACTTGATGGCGTTTTCTGTCCCTGTATAAAACGAACCCTGCCAGCACATAAAGGCCGAACGCAAAAAAGATGAACCCTGACAAACCTTGGAGCCAAAGAGCTGCAAATGGCTTTACACTATGACCGAAAAGTGTATCTCTCATCAGTTTAATGCCTAAAGCGGATATGGCGCCGGGGACGACTAATATCAAAAGCGCAAGAAGTCGGCTCATCCTCAGAAAACTCCTTTATCTTTCATTTTCTTTATTGTCCAGCGGGGAAAATATTTTGTCAAGAGAAGAAAACGTGGTAACATAGGGTTGTGCAAATTATTGCAACGGAATAAATAGGTGTGCAAATTTTTTCATACAAAGGGGTAGCGGGATGCAAAAGGTACTGATTGTAGGTGCCGGCAAAAGGGGAACGGCGTTATTACATATTCTGATCAAAACAGCCATCATAGAGGTCATTGCCGTAGTTGACAAAGACCCCGAGGCGCCGGGATTGAAAGAAGCAGAACAGTATGGGATTGCCGTTTCATCTGATTGGAAACCTTACATACAACTAAAACCGGATATCGTCATTCATACCACCGGCGATCAAGCCGTGTTTGACGAACTCCTTCAAGAAAAGCATGAAGAGACCACTATTATGCCGGGAAAAATGGCGTACATCGTTTTTCAGCTGATGGAAGAAAAGCAGCACCTGATTCAAATGCTGAAAGAGCAAACATACAAACACGACCGAATTTTTAATTCTACCCATGACGGGATGATTTTTATTGATATCAATGAAGAAATCATTCTCTTTAACCATATGGCCGAAAAAATGGTCGGGAAAAAACGCGAGGAAGTCATTGGACGCCCGATAAAAGAAGTCATTCCGAGCACGAAGTTGCCGCGGATTTTAAAAACAAGAGTGCCTGAATACAACCAGAAGCAGCTTTTAGGCGATCATTTGCAAATTGTGACGACGAGGCTGCCGATTATTGATGAAGGCGGACGTTTGCTCGGGGCGCTTTGTGTGTTTAAAGATATCACCGATGCTGTTGAGCTGGCAGAGGAAGTGACAAACTTAAAGCAGGTCCGTACGATGCTGGAGGCGATTATTCAATCCTCCGATGAGGCGATTTCTGTCGTTGATGAAAACGGCATCGGACTCCTGATTAATAAAGCGTATACGAAAATGACAGGGCTCTCCGAAAAAGAAGTCATCGGCAAGCCTGCCAACACTGATATTTCTGAAGGTGAAAGCATGCATTTAAAGGTGCTTGAAACGAGACGCCCTGTCCGCGGTGTCAGAATGAAGGTCGGCCCGAATGAAAAAGAGGTCATCGTCAATGTAGCGCCGGTGATTGTAGACGGAATTTTGAAAGGCAGCGTCGGTGTGATTCACGACGTGACCGAAATTAAAATGCTGACAGCGGAGCTTAACCGGGCCAGACAAATCATTCGCACACTTGAGGCGAAATACACGTTTGACGACATTATCGGCAAAAGCGAGCAAATGCTGGTTGCGCTTGAGCAGGCCAAGCTCGGGGCGAAAACGCCGGCAACCATTTTGCTGCGCGGGGAATCAGGAACAGGAAAAGAACTGTTCGCCCATGCCATCCATAACGAAAGCGACCGGAAGTACAATAAATTTATTCGGGTGAATTGTGCTGCCCTTTCTGAAAACCTGCTCGAATCAGAATTGTTCGGTTATGAGGATGGTGCGTTTTCAGGAGCGAAGCGTGGCGGTAAAAAGGGGTTATTTGAAGAAGCCAATAACGGCAGTATTTTCTTAGATGAAATCGGCGAACTGACACAAAATATGCAGGCGAAATTGCTCCGCGTCCTTCAAGAAAAGGAAATCGTCAGAGTGGGTGGTACGAAGGCGATCCCTGTCAACGTCAGAGTGATCGCGGCGACAAATGTAAATATCGAAAAGGCGATGGCGGATGGTGCGTTCCGTGAAGACTTGTATTACCGAATCAACCGCTACCCCATCTCCATCCCGCCATTGCGGCAGCGGCTGGAAGACATTGAGGCACTAAGCGTCAGGCTTATCCAAAAGATTAACCGGGATTACGGCAGGAATGTAAAGGGTCTCTCGCAGCAAGCTTTGCGTGTTTTATCCGCTTATCATTGGCCGGGGAATGTCCGCGAATTGGAAAATGTCCTAGGACGAGCCATGATTTTTCTGAATCCGCATATGGAATGGATTGAAAAAGATCACTTGCCTGTATTCGAAGTTGAACAAAAAGAAAGCGACCCAGAACAGGGTGCAGGCTTTGATTCTCCGAATATTGAAGGCGAGAAGCTGTCTGTTGCAGTAGAAAAATTTGAAGCGCATTTGATCCAGCAAACGCTCGAGAAGCATCATTATAACCGGACAAAAACAGCGAAAGCCCTCGGAGTCAGCATACGGAATTTATATTACAAAATGGATAAATATGGCCTTGCAAATGAAGGCATGCAATAATTTGCAGAATAAGCGCAAACATCTGCACGAGTTTTTCAATAGATCTGGTATGACAGTACGCTGAGGAGCTGGCATGGAACTTGCATAATAAAAGGCGGAGTCGAAACAAGAAGGGTGGTAACAGATGAAGCTGAAAGATTTGATCGGTAAAGCGTCGATGTACAAAAACAAGACTATTGCGGTTGCTCATGCTGAGGATGAGGAAGTGATCCGGGCTGTAAAGCTGGCAGCCGAGCACCTATCTGCCCGTTTTTTGTTAGTGGGCGACAGCAAAAAACTGAACGATCTGACATCATCTATTCAAGGGGATCAAGTGGAAATCGTTCATGCGGATACGCCTGAGGAATCGGCAAAATTAGCGGTTCGTGCTGTGCATCATAAAACAGCGGATGTGTTAATGAAAGGGGATGTGCCGACTTCTGTTTTGCTTAAAGCGGTATTGAACAGACAGGAGGGGCTTCGGTCATCCAACGTCCTTTCTCACGTCGCTGTGTTTGATATACCGGACTTTGACAGGCTGATGTTTGTGACAGATTCGGCAATGAATATTGCTCCTTCACTTGAAGAGCTTCGGCAGATTTTGCAAAATGCCGTTCATGTGGCCCGTGCAGTAGGGAACAATATGCCAAAAGCAGCTGCTCTGGCAGCTGTCGAAACGGTAAACCCGAAAATGGAAGCGACAGTAAATGCAGCTGCTCTTGCTCAAATGTGCAAAAGAGGCCAGATCAAAGGCTGTATTGTTGATGGGCCGTTTGCTTTGGATAACGCAGTCTCGCAAATTGCCGCGGCCCAGAAAAAGATTTCAGGAGACGTAGCGGGCAGCGCTGATATCCTTCTCGTCCCAACAATTGAGGCCGGCAATATTTTATATAAATCACTGATTTATTTTGCGAAGGCCAGCGTGGCGGCTGTCATTACGGGGGCAAAAGCGCCGATTGCCTTAACGAGCAGAGCGGACTCCGCTGAAAATAAACTGTATTCCATTGCGCTCGCGATATGCGCATCAGAAGAATACACACATTAGGAGGAACGAACATGGAACTTTTTAAATATATGGAGAAATACGATTACGAACAATTGGTATTTTGCCAAGATGAACAATCCGGCTTAAAAGCGATTATCGCGATTCATGATACAACGCTCGGTCCGGCACTTGGCGGAACGAGAATGTGGACGTATGAAAATGAAGAAGCGGCGATTGAAGACGCGCTCAGGCTGGCGAGAGGCATGACCTATAAAAACGCGGCGGCAGGCTTAAACCTTGGCGGCGGAAAAACAGTGATTATCGGTGATCCTCGCAAAGATAAAAATGAGGAAATGTTCCGCGCGTTTGGCCGCTATATTCAAGGTTTGAACGGCAGGTACATTACAGCTGAAGATGTGGGCACAACGGTTGAGGATATGGACATCATTCATGATGAAACAGACTATGTCACAGGGATTTCTCCTGCTTTCGGATCTTCAGGAAATCCATCCCCAGTTACGGCTTACGGCGTGTACAGAGGTATGAAAGCTGCTGCTAAAGCTGCTTTCGGTACTGACTCTCTCGAAGGAAAAACCATCGCTGTACAGGGTGTAGGGAACGTAGCCTATAACCTATGCCGCCACCTTCATGAAGAAGGGGCAAACTTAATCGTGACGGATATCAATAAACAATCGGTACAGCGCGCAGTTGCAGATTTTGGTGCCCGTGCAGTTGATCCGGATGAGATTTATTCACAAGACTGCGATATTTATGCGCCGTGTGCACTCGGTGCGACAATCAACGACGACACCATTAAACAGCTGAAGGCGAAAGTCATCGCGGGTGCGGCCAACAACCAATTAAAAGAAACACGCCATGGCGATCAAATTCACGAAATGGGCATCGTTTACGCGCCGGATTATGTCATTAACGCGGGCGGCGTCATCAACGTGGCAGATGAGCTTTACGGCTATAATGCAGAACGCGCATTGAAGAAAGTTGAAGGCATTTACGGCAATATTGAGCGTGTACTTGAAATTTCTCAGCGTGATGGTATTCCGACGTATTTAGCGGCTGACCGCTTGGCAGAGGAACGGATTGAACGCATGCGCCACTCAAGAAGCCAGTTTTTGCAAAACGGCCACAGTGTATTAAGCAGACGTTAAGAAATTGATCTGGAGGTTATGAAAGTGTTACATGATGAAAAACGCATTCTCACTATTAATCCAGGCTCAACTTCAACGAAAATCGGTGTTTTTCATAACGAACGAGGCATTTTTGAAAAAACATTGAGACACAACATAGAAGAGCTGCAGCGATTTGACCATATTATTGATCAGTATGAATTTCGCAAAAAACAGATTCTTGAAACGCTTCATGAACAGGGAATCAATATTTCAAAGTTTGATGCAGTCTGCGCCAGAGGCGGTCTTCTCCGGCCGATTGAAGGCGGAACGTATGAAGTGAATGATGACATGATTGAGGATTTGAAAAGCGGCTACGCCGGCCAGCATGCTTCGAATCTAGGCGGCATTATCGCGCGGGAAATCGCTGACGGGCTGAATATCCCTTCATATATCGTCGATCCTGTTGTCGTAGATGAAATGTCAGTACTCGCAAAAATCTCAGGCATGCCTGAGATTGAACGGAAAAGCATTTTTCATGCGTTAAATCAAAAAGCTGTCGCCCGTAAGGCGGCAGCCTCTCTCGGCAAACGATATGAGAACATGAAAATGATTGTTACCCATATGGGCGGCGGGATTACAATAGGCGTCCATGACCGCGGGAGGGTGGTCGATGTCAATAACGGCCTTCACGGAGAGGGGCCATTCAGTCCTGAACGTGCAGGGACAGTGCCTGCGGGGGATCTTGTCGATTTATGTTTTTCAGGACAGTATACAAAAGAAGAAATCATGAAAAAACTGGTGGGCACCGGCGGGCTTTTGGGCTATCTCGGTACGAATGACGCAGTAAAAGTGGAACAGATGATCCAGGGGGGCGATGAAAAAGCCCGCTTCATTTTTGATGCCATGGCGTATCAGGTAGCGAAGGAAATCGGGGCAGCCAGCGCGGCATTAAAAGGCGAAGTGGAAGCGATTGTGCTAACGGGCGGCTTGGCGTACGGCAAAAGCTTTGTTTCCAGTATCAGCTCATACATAGATTGGATTTCAGACGTTTTAGTCTATCCGGGAGAAAATGAACTGCAGTCTCTGGCCCAAGGGGCGCTCAGGGTATTGCTGGGCGAAGAGCAATCCAAACAATATCGTATTGAATAGACAGACAGGAGTGAGTCACCATGGCAACTGAGTATGACGTAGTCATTTTGGGCGGCGGTACCGGCGGTTATGTTGCGGCGATCAGAGCCGCTCAGCTTGGCTTAAAGACAGCCGTTGTGGAAAAGGAAAAACTCGGGGGAACATGTCTGCATAAAGGCTGTATCCCGAGTAAAGCGCTGCTTAGAAGCGCGGAGGTATACCGGACAGCTCGTGAAGCAGATCAATTCGGAGTGGAAACGGCTGGCGTTTCCCTCAATTTTGAAAAAGTGCAGCAGCGTAAGCAAGCTGTTGTTGATAAGCTTGCGGCCGGTGTGAATCATTTGATGAAAAAAGGAAAAATCGACGTATTCAACGGATATGGCCGTATCCTCGGACCATCAATCTTCTCTCCGCTGCCGGGAACGATTTCTGTTGAACGGGGAAATGGCGAAGAAAATGACATGCTGATCCCGAAGCAAGTCATCATTGCAACAGGATCAAGACCGAGAATGCTTCCGGGTTTGGAAGCGGACGGAAAATCTGTATTGACATCGGATGAGGCGCTCCAAATGGAGGAGCTGCCAAAATCGATCATCATCGTCGGCGGCGGCGTGATCGGTATCGAATGGGCGTCTATGCTTCATGATTTTGGTGTGGAGGTAGCGGTTATTGAATATGCGGATCGCATATTGCCGACTGAAGATCAAGACATTTCAAAAGAAATGGAAAGTCTTCTTAAGAAAAAAGGCATTCAGTTCGTCACAGGGGCAAAAGTGCTGCCTGACACAATGACAAAAACGGCGGGTGACATCAGCATACAAGCGGAAAAAGACGGAGAAACCGTCACTTACTCTGCTGAAAAAATGCTTGTTTCCATTGGCAGACAGGCAAATATCGAAGGCATCGGCATTGAAAATACTGATATTGTCACTGAAAATGGCTTCATTTCTGTCAATGAAAGCTGCCAAACGAAGGAATCTCATATTTATGCAATCGGGGACGTAATCGGAGGTCTTCAATTAGCTCACGTCGCATCGCATGAAGGAATCATTGCTGTTGAGCATATTGCTGGACTCAATCCGCATCCGCTTGATCCAATGCTTGTACCGAAGTGCATCTACTCAAGCCCTGAAGCTGCCAGTGTAGGTTTAACCGAAGAAGAAGCGAAGGCGAACGGGCATAATGTCAAGATCGGCAAGTTCCCATTTATGGCAATTGGAAAAGCGCTTGTATACGGAGAAAGCGATGGATTTGTAAAAATCGTAGCGGATCGTGACACGGATGATATTCTCGGCGTGCATATGATCGGCCCGCACGTCACCGACATGATTTCAGAAGCGGGTCTTGCCAAAGTGCTGGACGCAACGCCGTGGGAGGTCGGGCAAACAATTCACCCGCACCCGACGCTTTCTGAAGCGATTGGAGAAGCAGCGCTTGCCGCAGACGGCAAAGCCATTCATTTTTAAAAGCATAAAGGAGGGGCTTGAATGAGTACAAACCGACATCAAGCACTAGGGCTGACTGATCAGGAAGCCGTTGATATGTATAGAACCATGCTGTTAGCAAGAAAAATCGATGAAAGAATGTGGCTGTTAAACCGTTCTGGAAAAATTCCATTCGTAATCTCTTGTCAAGGACAGGAAGCAGCGCAGGTAGGGGCGGCTTTTGCTCTTGACCGTGAAATGGATTATGTACTGCCGTACTACAGAGACATGGGTGTTGTGCTCGCATTTGGCATGACAGCAAAAGACTTAATGATGTCCGGGTTTGCCAAAGCAGCAGATCCAAACTCAGGAGGCCGCCAGATGCCGGGACATTTCGGTCAAAAGGAAAACCGGATCGTGACAGGATCGTCTCCAGTTACAACGCAAGTGCCGCACGCGGTCGGCATTGCGCTTGCGGGGCGTATGGAGAAAAAGGATGTTGCGGCCTTTGTTACATTTGGTGAAGGCTCTTCAAATCAAGGCGATTTCCATGAAGGGGCAAACTTTGCCGCTGTCCATAAGTTGCCGGTTATTTTCATGTGTGAAAATAACAAATACGCAATCTCTGTGCCTTACGATAAGCAAGTCGCATGTGAGAACATTTCCGACCGTGCCGTAGGCTATGGAATGCCTGGCGTAACCGTGAATGGAAATGATCCGCTGGAGGTTTATCAAGCGGTCAAAGAAGCACGCGAACGGGCGCGCAGAGGAGAAGGCCCGACATTAATTGAAACAATTTCTTACCGCCTTACACCGCATTCCAGTGATGACGATGACAGCAGTTACAGAGGCCGTGAAGAAGTAGAGGAAGCGAAAAAAAGCGATCCCCTGCTTACTTATCAAGCTTACTTAAAGGAAACAGGCCTGCTGTCCGATGAGACAGAACAAACCATGCTGGATGAAATAATGGCCATCATAAACGAAGCGACGGATGAAGCGGAGAACGCCCCTTATGCAGCTCCTGAGTCAGCGCTTGATTATGTGTATGCGAAGTAGGGAGGAAGAACAAATGTCAGTAATGTCATATATTGATGCAATCAATTTGGCGATGAAAGAAGAAATGGAACGAGACCCTCGCGTTTTCGTCCTTGGGGAAGATGTAGGGAGAAAAGGCGGTGTATTTAAAGCGACAGCCGGCCTCTACGAACAATTTGGAGAAGAGCGTGTGATGGATACGCCGCTTGCTGAATCTGCGATTGCCGGAGTCGGCATCGGAGCGGCTATGTACGGGATGAGACCAATTGCTGAAATGCAGTTTGCTGATTTTATTATGCCGGCGGTCAACCAAATTATTTCTGAAGCGGCTAAAATCCGCTACCGCAGCAACAATGACTGGAGCTGTCCGATTGTCGTCAGAGCGCCATACGGCGGAGGCGTGCACGGGGCCCTTTATCATTCTCAATCAGTCGAAGCGATTTTTGCCAATCAGCCCGGACTGAAAATTGTCATGCCATCAACGCCATATGACGCGAAAGGACTTTTAAAAGCCGCGGTTCGTGATGAAGATCCGGTGCTGTTTTTTGAGCACAAACGCGCGTACCGTCTGGTAAAAGGTGAGGTTCCGGCAGACGATTATGTCCTGCCAATCGGCAAGGCTGATGTCAAACGGGAAGGCGACGACATCACAGTGATCACATATGGCCTGTGTGTCCACTTCGCGTTACAGGCTGCAGAGCGTCTCGAAAAAGATGGAATTTCAGTGCATGTAGTAGATTTAAGAACGGTTTATCCGCTTGATAAAGAAGCAATCATCGAAGCCGCATCCAAAACCGGTAAGGTGCTTTTGGTTACAGAAGATACAAAAGAAGGCAGCATCATGAGTGAGGTGGCCGCAATTATATCTGAACATTGTCTTTTCGACTTAGACGCGCCGATTAAACGGCTTGCGGGTCCTGATATTCCGGCTATGCCTTATGCGCCGACAATGGAAAAATACTTTATGCTCAACCCTGATAAAGTGGAAGCGGCGATGAGAGAGTTAGCGGAGTTTTAAAGACGTAAGGAGGACACAATCATGGCAATTGAACAAATGACGATGCCGCAGCTTGGAGAAAGCGTGACGGAAGGGACGATCAGCAAATGGCTAATTGCCCCCGGTGATAAAGTAAACAAATACGATCCGATAGCGGAAGTCATGACAGATAAGGTCAATGCAGAGGTTCCATCTTCTTTTACCGGTACGATAACAGAGCTTGTGGGAGAAGAAGGCCAGACTCTGCAAGTCGGGGAAATCATTTGTAAAATCGAAATAGAAGGCGTGAATCCGTCTGAACAAAAACAAGAGCAGCCAGAGGCACCAGAACCCGCTGAAACACCTGTTGCAGAAAGCCGATCCGAAGCAGACAACCAGCCCAATAAAAAGCGCTACTCGCCAGCTGTACTCCGTTTGGCCGGAGAGCACGGCATTGATCTTGATCAAGTGACAGGATCAGGTGCAGGCGGACGCATTACGCGAAAAGATATTCAGCGCATCATTGAAACAGGCGGTGTGCAAAAGCGGCCTGAGGAGCCGACAACAGCAGCTCCTGCAGCAGAGTCTGCACCAAAAACAGAGCCGAAGGACGAGATTTCATATCCTGCGTCTGCATCGGGAGATAAAGAAATCCCTGTCACAGCTGTAAGAAAAGCAATTGCTTCCAATATGAAACGCAGCAAAACAGAAATTCCGCATGCTTGGACGATGATGGAAGTCGACGTCACAAATATGGTGGCATATCGCAACAGTATAAAACATTCATTCAAGCAGACAGAAGGCTTTAATATAACGTTCTTCGCCTTTTTTGTAAAAGCGGTCGCTCAGGCGTTAAAAGAATTCCCGCAAATGAATAGCATGTGGGCGGGAGACAAAATCATTCAAAAAAAAGATATCAATATTTCAATCGCTGTTGCCACAGAGGATTCTTTATTTGTTCCGGTGATTAAAAACGCTGATGAAAAAACAATTAAAGGCATTGCGAGAGAAATTAACGGCCTTGCTAAAAAAGTGAGAGAGGGAAAACTCTCAGCAGATGACATGCAGGGAGGGACGTTTACCGTCAACAATACAGGTTCGTTCGGATCTGTTCAGTCGATGGGTATCATCAATTACCCTCAAGCTGCGATTCTTCAAGTGGAATCCATCGTCAAGCGCCCGGTTGTCATGGATCATGGCATGATTGCTGTCAGAGACATGGTCAATCTGTGCCTGTCCTTGGATCACAGAGTGCTTGACGGCCTTGTGTGCGGACGATTCCTCGGACGAGTAAAACAAATTTTAGAATCGATTGACGAGAAAACATCTGTTTACTAATAAGCAGAAAGAGCATTTTTTGATACATAACTTCAAAAAATGCTCTTTTTTTATGCATCATGACTCAGCAATTCTGATTTTCATTTCAACCCGGTATTCCTCTTGTTTTTTAGGCGAGTAATGAATCGGTATGATTAACTCGTAAACATCACTGGCAACTGTTAATTGGCGGTCTATGATATACTTGATAAGCTTCTGTAAGTTGAGAAAATAATGCTCAGGCGAAAAATGGTACGCGATGCAAACGTATGTGCCTTTAGGGATCGTTGTGATTTCCATATCCGGGGTAACGGCGGAAATTTGTTTATTCGTCAATACAGGCGTAAAGATATGGCGGTAAGTCATTTCATCAATGCTGGTGTACGGGAGAAACGAGAAAGTGGCACCGTAGCTATTGTTCGCAAATCCATCTGCTGATTCGATAAATGTTTTTAATTTGCTGTAGGAGGCGTTGAGCACGTTTTCAGGTCCGATTCCCTCTGCCTCTGTCTGAATGATGCGTGTTTCTTCTTCATCTAAAACAAACACCTCCCCGAGCGCAGGGTATTCTATCTGCCGTTTCATCCGCTTTTTCACCAGTGAAATGGTTTCTTCCAATGCTGATAAAAACTCCAATTTCTCCCTGATTTGCTTCTCCTGCTCTGTATAAAAAGCAAACAGTTCTTCCATCTCTAAGTCTTGTGCCTTTTTCATCTCCTCTAAAGGTGTGCCGATATATTTCAATGATTTGATGAGATCCAGATGATAAAGCTGGGAATCCGTATAATAGCGGTAGCTTGTATCCGGGTCGACATAGACGGGTTTAAATAAATCAATTTTATCGTAATAACGGAGCGCTTTAATCGACACGTTTGCCAGTTTTGATACTTCTCCAATTGAGTAATACGATTCCTTCATGCCATCACTCCTTCTATATCAGTATAATGAAAAAGCGCACTCTTTGCAGTATACAAAGAATACGCTTTTTATCACGTGCTGGCTTTAATATGTGCAGGCGCTTTCCAAGCAATGGTCAGCGCAATGCCTATGGCTAAAGTTACCGTTGCAAAGTAGAATGGATAGTTTACATCAATATCGAACAGCATTCCGCCGATAATAGGTCCGAATACATTGCCGATACTTGTAAACATTGAGTTCATACCACCGGCAAATCCCTGTTCATTTCCCGCAATCTTTGACAGATAAGTCGTTACCGCCGGTCTCATGAGGTCAAATCCGACAAATACGGTGACAGTAACCAGCAGAATCGAAAAATAAGAATTCACGATTGTCAGCAAGAAAACCAGACTCGTTGAGATGATTAAGCTATACCGAATCAAATGGATTTCGCCAAACCACCTTGTAAAACGGTCGAATAAGACGACTTGCGTAATGGCGCCTACAATCGCACCTCCTGTAATCATAATGGCAATGTCGCTGGCCGTAAATCCAAATTTATGATCAACGAATAACGCAAATAACGATTCAAATGACGCTAAGCCAAAAGACGAAATCAAAATGATGAGAAAAGCAATGAAATACATGGGGGCAAAAATCCGTTTGAAGCCCGTCTTCTGCCCTTTTATGTCCCGATTCTCATGGTTTCGTTCCGGCTCGCGCAGCGTGAGCATTGATAAAATAGCTGCTAACAATGCAAAGGCTGCCGCAAAGAAAAAAGGCAGACGGGAATGAATTTCCGCTAAAAATCCCCCGATACCTGGGCCGATGATAAAGCCTGTTGAAATAGCGGCTGACATATAACCAAGCGCTTTGGGCCGTGTTTTAATGGTTGTGATATCTGCGATAAAAGCCGTGACCCCGGGCATAATGAAGGCGGCGCTGATCCCGCCAAGCATCCGGGAGATAAATAACATCTCAACTGTTTTTCCGATGCCGAATAAAAACTCCGAAACACTAAAGAAAAACAGACCGATCACGATCATGATTTTACGTCCGAAGCGGTCAACCCATCGTCCGCCTATTGGTGATACAATAAGCTGTGTAACAGCGAAGCACGCAACCATATAGCCAACCGCGGTTCCCGATAAATGCAATTCATTCATAATAGTAGGCGTTACCGGAATCACTAGCCCGATCCCCAAAAAAGCAATAAATAAATTAGTTAATAATATCGTTAAGGTCATATTTTGTTTCTTCATGTGACTTCCCCTTTTTCGAAAGTGTATCTCCTATACTGTAAGGCCTCCTCTTAGGGGAGAGTCAACGGATTTACATCATCTTTCTAACAGTGTTCCGATCCTTATTCACTGCACGGGACAAGCATTTCAATGTGCTGCGGCAGGACTTGAATCACAGCGGGCGTATGAGTATAGACTTCTCCATCTGTATCCGCCTTTTGGGCGGTGTCTGTTTCAATTTCGATCCGGGAGGCTTGGATATAGGACAGCTCTCCGGTAAATCGGTCAATTGTGCCCTGTTCCATGCTCATCAGCTCCCGCAATGCGGAGAGGTTGGTGCTGCGGCAAATGAGGATATCGAGTAAGCCGTCTTCTATACTGGCATTCGGCAGGGGAATTCGGTTCGTTCCAATGTATTGTCCGTTCATCACAAGCAGCATAACGGCGTCTTCTTTCATTTCTTTTCCATCAATTCTTAATGTCATCGGGAACGATTCAGCAGCTGAGACGGTTTTTAATGCACTTGTAAAATAGCTGATTTTTCCAAATAATGCTTTGGCCGTTTCGTTGATTTGATTCGACGTTTCTGTAATCAGGCCGATTCCCCAGAAATTTAAAAAATAATGCTCGTTCATTTGACATACATCTACGTTCGTTTTTGTTCCTGACAGAAGTGCTTCCGCCGCTTTTGCGAGATTTTGAGGGATGCCCAGCACTCTTGAAAAGTCATTGCACGTGCCGCCGGGCAAAATTCCGACAGCGGGTTTTCTTTCTAAAGCGCTGATGCCGTTAATGCATTGATGGACTGTGCCGTCGCCGCCGAGAATAAAGACGGTGTCAACAGAACCATCAATGGATTGGCAAAAATGAAACGCATCATCCTTATTCTTTGTTTGTCTAATGATCACCTCATCTAAATGTTGTGATAAGACCGGCACCACAGCTCCTAATGCTTTTTCTATATGTTTGTTGCCGGCATTTCCGTTATGAATCAGTAATGCTTTCCGATGGCTCATACAAAACTGCTCCTTTATTTTACATCTGGTTATATCATCCCCTTTTTCTGTAAGCTGTAAACAAATAGAAAAGTGTACGGCCAAGCAATGTCATTTGCCGATATAGACGTTTCCTTGCTATGATAAGAACAGATGATAAAAAAGGAGAGGTCTTCATTGAACATGGACTTTAATTTATTTATGAATGATATTGTCCGCCAAGCGAGACAAGAAATAACAGCTGCCGGATACACTGAGCTGAAAACAGCTGAAGAGGTGGATGAGACACTTGCGAAAAAAGGAACGACGTTAGTCATGGTAAACTCTGTTTGCGGATGTGCCGGAGGAATTGCAAGACCGGCCGCATACCATTCCGTTCACTATGATAAAAGACCTGATCACCTCGTCACCGTCTTTGCCGGACAGGATAAAGAAGCGACAGCGCGAGCGCGTGACTATTTTGAAGGATATCCGCCATCTTCCCCATCCTTTGCGATTTTGAAAGACGGAAAAATCATGAAAATGGTCGAGCGCCATGAAATTGAAGGCCATGAGCCGATGGCAGTTGTGGCAAAGCTGCAAGAAGCCTTTGAAGAATATTGTGAAGAAGTATAAGACGAAAAACCCGGGTGCCTAAGTGGCTCGGGTTTTTTCATGCATAAAATACCCAGAAGATATGAATAATTATTAAGGGATTATTCAATTAGATTGTACAGTGAATCTATTTTCCTTAAGTAATATCAAAAAGATATCGTTGGAAAAATAAGCTTAAAGATAATTTCTAAAAATACTATTGCATAAAAATAAGAAACTGTTTAAAATACAAATTAACGAATAAATATTCAAATACACTAAAAGTAATGAATATGGGGGAAATGGATCATGAAAAAATGGCTCTTATTACTTGTAGCTGCCTGCATCACTTTAGCACTATCCGCTTGCGGCTCAAGCAATTCAGGTTCAGAAGGCGGCAAGAAAAAATTAATTATGGGAACTTCGGCGGATTACAAACCGTTTGAATATAAAGAAGGCGATCAAATTGTCGGCTTTGATGTAGATTTGGCAAAAGCGCTGGCGAAGAAGACGGGCTACGAAATTGAAGTGCAGGATATGGATTTCAACAGCTTAATCACAGCGCTGAAATCAAAACAGGTGGATCTGGTTCTGTCAGGAATGACTCCGACGCCTGATCGTAAAAAACAAGTTGATTTTTCCGATGTGTACTATACAGCGAACCATATGATTGTCAGCAAAAAAGACAGCGGCATTCAATCTCTGAAAGACCTGAAAGGAAAGACAGTCGGCGTTCAGCTTGGCTCTATTCAGGAAGAGAAGGGGAAAGAGCTTTCTCCGGAATATGGTTTTAAAACAGAAGACCGCAACAGAATTTCTGATTTGGTGCAGGAAATCAAATCAGATCGCTTTGAAGCCGCGATTATCGAAGACATGGTAGCAGAAGGGTATTTCGAGTCAAACGACGACCTGCAAGGCTTCGTGATTCCTGATGCCAAAGCGGAGGAAGCCGGTTCAGCGATTGCTTTCAGAAAGGACAGTGAACTGACAGACAAATTCAATAAAGCGCTCAAGGAAATGGAAGATAACGGAGAGCTTGAGAATTTGAAGAAAAAATGGTTCACTGGCGAGAAGTAAGAAAAGCGGCTCAACTTTTTCGTTGAGCCTTTTTATTGAATAGGAAATCTTTTTTCCTGTAAGAAAAGGAGACAAAGACTATGAATTTGGATTTTTCAGCAACGATCCCCCAAATTCCTTTTATATTAGAAGGTTTGGCAATTACTTTGAAAATTGTCGTTGTATCAGCCATTATCGGACTTATACTCGGTATTGTGCTAAGCTTATGCAAGATCAGCACGTTCCGCCCGCTTGTCTGGATCGCTGATTTTTACACATCAGTGTTCCGCGGCACGCCTTTAGTGCTGCAGCTTATGATTGTCTATTTCGGGCTTCCTCAGTTGCTCGGATTTCAAATTGACCAGTTTTGGGCAGCAGTTGTCGCATTGTCATTGAATTCCGCCGCTTATGTATCGGAAATTATCAGAGCCGGAATCAACGCCATTGATAAAGGCCAAAGAGAAGCGGCTGTCGCACTGGGGGTTCCGTACGGCAAAATGATGAAGGATCTCCTGTTGCCGCAGGCTTTTAAAAATATATCACCTGCAATTTTGAATGAATTAATTACATTAACAAAAGAATCGGCGATCGTCACTGTTATCGGGCTTGGTGATGTTATGAGACGCGCATATCAAGCTGGCGCCGCCACGTACAATTACCTTGAGCCGCTCATTATCGCCGGATTGATTTATTATGTGCTTGTCCTGATTCTAACGTTTATCGGCAAGGCTGTAGAAAGGAAGCTGAAATCCAATGATTAAGGTTGAACAGCTGTCAAAATCATTTGGGAAACATGAAGTACTAAAAGACATTTCAACAACAATCTCTGAAGGTGAGGTTGTTGCCGTGATCGGCCCTTCAGGCTCAGGCAAATCAACGTTCCTTCGCTGTTTAAACCTGTTGGAAAAACCCAACGGCGGCACCATTACAATCAAAGACAAAGAGATCACGAAGCCGAAAACCAACACATTAAAGGTCCGGGAAAACATCGGGATGGTTTTTCAGCATTTTCATCTCTTTCCGCACAAAACAGTTCTCGAAAATATTATGTACGCGCCTGTCAATGTCAAAAAAGAATCAAAACAGGCTGCGCAGGAAAAAGCCGAAGAGCTGCTCCGTAAAGTCGGTTTGTTTGAAAAGCGAAATGACTATCCAAACCGCTTATCAGGCGGGCAAAAACAGCGTGTCGCCATCGCCCGGGCTCTTGCGATGAATCCGGACATCATGCTGTTTGACGAACCGACCTCTGCACTTGATCCGGAGATGGTCAAAGAAGTGCTCCAGGTGATGAAAGAGCTGGTTGAAACCGGTATGACCATGGTGATTGTCACGCATGAAATGGGCTTCGCAAAAGAAGTGGCAGACCGCGTGCTGTTTATGGATCAGGGAATGATTGTCGAGGACGGCAATCCGAAAGAATTTTTTCTATCGCCAAAATCCAAAAGAGCGCAGGACTTTTTAGAAAAAATATTATAGAATATAGAAAAAAGAAGAAGGCTGGTAGCTTCTTCTTTTTTATTGAAGAAACAAATAGAAATGGAGTCCGACATGTTTAAAATTGGTTACCGCACAATAAAGACAGCGTTTGGAACAGCTTTGGCTATTTATTTAAGCCAGCTATTGCATTTGCAAAACTTCGCATCAGCAGGAATCATCACCATTTTGTGCATTCAAATCACACAAAAACGGTCGCTTCAGGCATCGTGGGCCCGCTTTGCGGCATGCTGTTTGGCAATTCTTTTTTCTTATCTCTTTTTCGAGCTGATTGGCTATCACCCGTTTGTTATCGGAGCGCTCCTTTTGATATTCATCCCGATAACGGTCCTGTTAAAAATTAATGAGGGAATCGTCACAAGTTCCGTTATTATTCTTCATCTGTATATGTCGGGCGGCATAACGCTTGCTTTCATTTGGAATGAAGTTCAATTGATTACGGTTGGTATCGGCGTCGCTCTTTTGATGAACTTGTATATGCCGAGCCTTGACCGAAAGCTGATTGCCTATCGCAAAAAGATAGAGGATAACTTTGCCGTCATTTTCGCAGAAATAGAGCGGTATTTGTTAACTGGTGAGCAAGATTGGACTGGAAAAGAAATTCCGGAAACACATCAGCTCATCACGGAAGCTAAAAATCTGGCATACCGAGATGTGCAAAACCACATTCTGCGCTACGAAAATTTGCATTATCATTATTTTAAAATGAGAGAAAAGCAATTTGAAATTATCGAACGCCTTCTCCCTAAAGTGACTTCTATCTCCATTACGGTAGATCAGGGAAAAATGATCGCAGCATTTATTCACGATTTACGGGAAGCGATACACCCGGGAAATACGGCGCACAAATTTCTGAAAAGGCTTGCCGATATGAGAAAAGAATTTGAGGAGATGCCGCTTCCGGCGACAAGAGAGGAATTTGAAGCGAGAGCCGCTCTCTTCCATCTTCTCGGGGAAATGGAACAATATTTAGTGATTAAAAGTTATTTTAAAGGAATAAAAGCGCAAAAATCACTCGCATGATTCGCATGAGCTCTTCCTTCATTGGTCAACCTAATGAAAAAGGAGGGGCTTATGCGTTTTTTCTTATGTTCGATTTTTATCATGATGATGTCACCGATTTGGCCGCTCGGCGACAATCCGCTGCCGGGTGATCCGTATGTCATTGTCAACAAGAGAACAAACGAACTCGCTGTCATCCTCGACAACAAAGTAGAAGGCGTGTACAGCGTGGCGACCGGAAAAACAGACGATTTAACGCCTGAAGGAGAATTTTCGATAACAGTAAAAGCGGCGAATCCTTACTACAGAAAGAAAAATATTGAAGGGGGATCTCCTGACAATCCGCTTGGAGCAAGATGGCTCGGATTTGACGCGAAAGGGACAGACGGGCGGATTTACGGAATTCATGGGACAAACCGGGATGAATCCGTAGGGAAATTTGTGTCTAACGGCTGTATACGTATGCATAATGATGAAGTCGTTCATTTGTTTCAAACGATTCCGGTGGGTACGAGAGTGTTGATAACGGACGACTCCCGCTCTTTTGAAGAGATTGCCATTGAACATAAAGCTCTGATAAAAAAGCAGGATGTTCCCATTCAATAAGGCTGCCTGCTTTTTTATCATTATAAGAACATGACGATTCCTGAGAGTACAGTTGAAAGAATAAAAACTCCCAAAATCACGATCAAAACGCTTTTCATCAGTTTCTGAGACATGATTTCACTCCTTAGACAATCTGTCTATATTTTAGCGTGTTTTGAGGGGGCGGACAAGTAATATCTATTGGCGGAAAGCAGGGATGAAAATGAACAGGCTTGACCATATCGGGATAGCCGTATTTTCGATAGAAGAAGCGAGGAGCTTTTATGAAGAAGTATTGGGGCTTGCGTTTCTTCATCAAGAAACGGTTGAAGAGCAAAAGGTGAATGTTGCTTTTTTTCAAGCGGGCAGCGTCAAGCTGGAGCTGATTGAACCGCTGACATCTGACAGCCCCGTCCGTTTCTTTTTGGAGAAGAAAGGGCAGGGGCTGCATCATGTTGCGTTTTTGTGCACCGGTTTATCTGAACAGCTTCAAGTATTGTCTGACCGGCAAGTTCAATTGATCGACAGGTATCCAAGACAGGGAGCAAACGGGAAATGGATCGCTTTTCTTTCACCGCGGGAAACAAACGGCGTTCTTGTAGAGCTTTGCGAGCCGAAAGGAGAAACCAATGAACATGAATGAGCACATTGATCATTTATACACGAGGCGCAGGCAGGCAGAACAAGGCGGAGGACATGAAAAGCTGGCCCAGCAGCGGCAAAAGGGAAAGCTCACAGCACGGGAAAGGATCACATTTCTTCTTGATCAGGGCAGCTTTATCGAGCTGCATCCCTTCATGGAAAGCCAAGCGCTAACAAGAGAACAGCGCATTTTAGGTGATGGGGTCGTAACAGGGTACGGCACAATTGACGACCGCTCTGTATATGTATTTGCGCAGGACTTCACAGTGTTCGGCGGGGCCCTTGGCGAAACCCACGCCAAAAAAATCTGCGCTCTGATGGATCTGGCGGCAAAAAATAAGGCGCCGATTATCGGGCTGAATGACTCAGGTGGTGCGAGAATTCAAGAGGGTGTGGTATCATTAGATGGATACGGTCACATATTTTACCGAAACGTCTTATATTCAGGAGTCATTCCGCAAATATCGGTTATTTTAGGGCCATGCGCTGGAGGCGCTGTATATTCTCCGGCCCTCACAGATTTTATCTTTATGGCTGAACAGACCGGCCGGATGTTTATTACCGGGCCGAAGGTGATTGAAAAAGTGACAGGAGAACAGGTAGATGCGGAGAGCTTAGGCGGAGCGGGGATACATAATGCCGTCAGCGGGAACGCCCACTTTTCCGGACATACGGAGAAGGAGGTTCTGACAGGGGTGAAAAAACTGCTGTCTTATTTGCCGCTGAATGGCCAGACAACAGTGCCGCAGCCAGAGAAAGAGGTCTCAAGGCCGTTATTAAACCGTCTCGTGCCCGCTGACACGACAAAGCCGTATGATGTGCGGACGGTGATTAAAGAGCTGGCAGATCCGCAGTCTTTTTTTGAAATTCAGCCGTTTTTTGCGAAAAACATTGTCATCGGGTTTGCAAGGCTGGGTGAAAAAACAATCGGCATCGTTGCGAGCCAGCCGAAGCATCTGGCGGGCAGCCTGACGATTGATGCTGCTGATAAAGCGGCAAGGTTCATCCGTTTTTGTGACGTATTTGATATCCCGCTGTTAACTGTCGAGGATGTGCCGGGATTTCTTCCTGGTATTCAGCAGGAGCATAACGGAATTATCAGGCACGGCGCAAAATTATTGTATGCCTATGCAGAAGCGACCGTCCCAAAAGTCACGCTCATTATCAGAAAAGCGTACGGCGGCGCCTATGTGGCCATGAACAGCAAAGCGATCGGAGCGGACCTTGTGTTTGCATGGCCGAATGCTGAAATCGCAGTGATGGGTTCAGAAGGCGCGGCTTCGATTTTGTATGAAAAGGACATAAAAACTTCGGCAGACCCGGAAAAGACAAAACGTGAAAAAACAGCTGAATACAAAAAGCAAAACGCCGGCCCGTACAAAGCGGCGGCCTGCGGAATGGTCGATGACATCATTTTGCCTGAAGAATCTAGGAAAAGGCTGATTCAAGCCTTTTACATGCTTGCACATAAGACAGAAGAGAGGCCGAAAAAAAAGCACGGTAACATACCGCTATAATATGGAGGGACTTACAAATGGTGAATGAAAAACGCCTGCTGGAAGAATTTTTAGAGCTTGTCCAAATTGACTCAGAAACAAAACACGAAGCAGAAATCTGCAAAGTGCTGAAACGAAAATTTTCTGATTTAGGTGTGGATGTAAAAGAAGACGATACAATGGATATCACTGGTCATGGAGCCGGAAACCTGATCTGCACATTAAAAGGGACAAAACAAGCAGATACGATATACTTTACATCTCATATGGACACAGTTGTACCCGGAAACGGCGTAAAACCGGTTGTTGAAGAAGGCTATGTCAAAACAGACGGCACAACGATTTTAGGCGCCGATGATAAAGCGGGGCTGGCTGCAATGTTTGAAGCGATTAAAGTGCTGAAAGAAGAAAACATTGAGCACGGCACGATTGAATTCATCATCACAGTAGGTGAGGAATCAGGCCTGATCGGAGCGAAGGCGCTTGACCGTTCTATGATCACGGCATCCTACGGCTATGCCCTTGACTCAGACGGAAAAGTCGGGAATATCATTGTGGCCGCGCCGACACAGGCGAAGGTAAGAGCGGCAATTTACGGGAAAACCGCACATGCCGGGGTTGAACCTGAAAAAGGCATTTCTGCCATTACAATTGCTAGCAAAGCCATTTCAAAAATGCCATTAGGCCGCATCGATAAAGAAACAACAGCAAACATCGGCCGGTTTGAAGGCGGCACACAAACAAATATTGTGTGCGATGAAGTCCATATTCTTGCGGAAGCACGTTCTTTAGTTCCTGAGAAAATGGAAGCTCAGGTTCAAAAAATGAAAGCTGCTTTTGAAACGGCCGCTGCTGATATGGGCGGACGCGCGGAAGTCGAAATTGAAGTGATGTATCCGGGCTTCAAATATCAAGACGGCGACCAAGTGGTTGAAATCGCGAAGAAAGCGGCAGCTAAAATCGGGCGCCCGAGCGAGCTGCAAACAAGCGGCGGCGGAAGCGACGCGAACGTGATTGCAGGTCATGGCATTCCGACGGTCAACCTTGCTGTCGGTTATGAGCAAATTCATACAAAAAATGAAAAAATGCCGATTGAAGAACTCGTTAAAACCGCGGAAATGGTTGTTGCCATTATTGAAGAGGCGGCGAAATAAAAAAGGAAAACCCGAGCGGACCAGCACCGCATCGGGTTTTTTTTGCATTCAGCTCCATTGCCTAAGCGGCCAAAATAACACGTCCTGTTTTTTAGCGAAATGAAGCAATGGATCTGACGCTGGCGCTGTAAAAGGAGCTGAAATGGGCCGGTATGCGGCGCGGAATGCTGTTTCTCCTGCAGACATAGTCAATGCCATCACCACTTTTTTCAGCTTTCATATCCGCGTAAAAATAAGGTAAATGAAAGAACGTGCGAGCGCCCAGGACCGCCAGCCGATGATCAGCATCTAAGCTGAAAAAATAAATGCCGGGCTTGCCTTTATATGTGACATAGGTGCGGAGGTTAAGCTCAGGAAAAGCACGCGCACCGGGAAGGGCAGGAAGAAATCAGGCCCTCAAGTTCGTGAGCATAAAGGGAAGCAAGCTGACCCAAGCTTGCCCGTTATATGTATCTAATTCTAAAACTGGCGGTACTAAAGGGCGAAGGATAGAAACATCAACAGGCCAGCGGGCTTATAAGACATCATTCCAGGTTTGTCTCATGATCCACATTCCCACAGGCACAGACATATTTTTTTGCTGAAAGCGTTCCGTCACGTATATGCTCCTTTCAGTGGATGTGACTAAAGGTATTCCCGCTTTCCTTCTTTTTAAACGATATGGCTGTTTTGTTAGGATGGCCATTTTTGCATCAGCCTTGAAAGAAAAGGGTGCGGTGAAACAAAAAACAACCCCGGCTTTTCGCTCGGGGTTGTTTCATTATTTCACCGGCTCAGTAAGAGCAGCTGCTTTTTTCGTTTTATGGTGTGTCATCTGAAGGACGATGTTTTGCACTGTCAGGAACAGCCCGCTTGTGAACCAGTACAGCGGAAGGGCTGCAGGAACATTAAGCGAGAAAATTGTCATCATCACAGGGAAAATGAACACCATCAGTTTGGCTGATTGCTGAGCTGCAGGGTTTTGCGGAACAGCGGAATATTTTGCGCTCAGTTTTTGAGCAACATAGGCCTGAATAAAGTACATAGCTCCCGCACTAAGAGACACGAGAATGTCAGATTGTCCTAAACTGAACCATAAAAACGAGTGTGACGCAATTTCAGGTGTAGAGCGAATCGCGTAATAAAACCCAATCAAAATAGGGAACTGAATCAGCATTGGGAGACATCCCATGGCAAGCGGATTGATATTGTGCTCCTGATACAGCTTCATCATTTTCGTTTGCAGTTCTTTTTGCTGTTCTGGGTCCTTCGTCTTTTTCAATTTGTCCTGAATGCTGTCAACCTGAGGTTTAATAACCGCCATTTTCTCTTGGAACAAACGCTGTTTTTTAAACTGATTGACAAACAAAGGCAGTACAACCACACGCACAATAATGGTTACGAGAATAATAGACAGTCCGTATTCTCCGTGAAACAGTCCGGCAACACCTTTAAGCAGAGCGGAAAACGGTTCGATTAAATAGTCGTGGAAAAAACCGACGTTGCTGAGGCCTCCCACCTGATTAGTCGCCGCAAACGCTGCATTGCCCGAGCATAATATGATCAAAAAGATTCCTACAGCCAAAAGTTTTTGATATGTTTTTAACAATTTGTTCTCCTCCTTTTTATAAATGCGGTTTATAAAAGAAGGGAACTGGCGTCTTCATCATCGTTCACAGGCGAATTCATGCGGAAGACTTTACGTATCCAAGTTGTAATGCGATGATATATAATAATAAGAAAGTCTGTTCGGTTTATTTGAAAGACCGTCTGATGTTCGTCTGTTCGTTTTGATTTCCATTGCTCGCCAGCACGGCATTCTCGTAAAAGAAACGCAATCCCGATTGCTGTCAGAGCCGGAAGAATAATTGTGAAAAAATCGACTAAGAATAAAACGTCATTTATCGATTCCACAAACATTGTCATCACATCCATTCAATACCTTCATTTTACTATATGTACAAGCCGTTGTCTAATGAACGAAAAGGAGATTTATTTATGCAGGGAAAGGGCCGAATTATTTTCCATATTGATATGAATAGCTTCTATGCATCGGTGGAAATGGCATATGATCCGGCTCTCCGGGGGAAGCCGGTCGCAGTTGCCGGAAATGTAAAGGAGCGAAAGGGCATCGTGGTGACATGCAGCTACGAAGCAAGAGCGCGCGGCGTTAAAACAACGATGCCGGTTTGGGAAGCGAAGCGCAATTGTCCTGAGCTAATCGTTCTTCCGCCGAACTTTGACCGCTATAGAAACTCTTCAAGAGCGATGTTTAACATCCTCCGTGAATATACTGACCTGGTGGAGCCTGTCTCCATCGACGAAGGCTATATGGATATGACCGATACACCATACAGCAGCCGCGCTCTGGAGACGGCAAAAGAAATCCAAAGCAGGCTGCAAAAAGAGCTGCTGCTTCCGTCAAGCATAGGGATCGCGCCGAATAAATTTCTCGCGAAGATGGGGTCTGATATGAAAAAACCGCTTGGCATCACGATTTTAAGAAAGAGGCAAGTGCCTGATATCCTTTGGCCGCTTCCTGTTGGAGAGATGCACGGAGTCGGCAAAAAGACAGCGGAAAAGCTGAAGGGACTCGGCATTCATACGATTGGAGAGTTAGCTGCAGCTGATGAACACTCGCTGAAACGCCTGCTTGGCATCAACGGCCCGCGCCTTAAACATAAAGCAAACGGCATTCACCATGCGCCGGTTGACCCGGAGCGCATTTACGAATTTAAAAGCGTCGGCAACTCATCGACACTATCACACGATTCCAGTGATGAAGAAGAGCTGTTAGGCGTTTTCAGAAAGCTTTCCGCTTCCGTGAGTGACCGCTTACAGCGCAAGGAAGTCATGGCTTCGAAGCTTTTTATTATGATTAGATATGCAGATTGGAAAACCATCACGAGAAGCATCACGCTGAAAAATCCGATCGATCAAAAAAGTGAAATAATGAAAGAAGCGGAGCACCTCTTTTTTAAACACTGGAATAAAAGTCCTGTCAGGCTGCTTGGCATTACCGGAACGGATTTAGTAGAAAAAGAACAGGCCTATAAGCAGCTCGATTTGTTCAGTTTTAATGAAGATGCGAAGGATGAGCCCATTCAGCAGATGATGGAAAAGCTGAATGATAGGTACGGATCCAAGCTGATCAGAAAAGGGGCAAGGATAAAAAAGGAGGAGAGCAAAACGAAGGGAACAAGCTTTAATAAAGATTTTTTTCAGGATGAAAAGAAAAGGTGAATAGCTTGAAAAAAAGGGTGAAAGTATGGTAATTTCTTTATTATAAATATCATTTTATTTTAATTTAAATTTTAAAATGATTAAACGTTTGCAGAAGGGACGTTAGAATATGTCAAAACAACAAATCGGAGTTATCGGACTTGCGGTCATGGGTAAAAATCTGGCTTTAAATATCGAGAGCCGGGGATTTTCTGTTTCTGTTTACAACAGATCAAGCAGTAAAACGGAGGAGTTTTTGCAGGAGGCAAAAGGAAAAAATGTTGTTGGCACATACAGCATTGAAGAATTTGTCCAATCCTTGGAAACACCGCGTAAAATCTTATTAATGGTGAAAGCGGGAACTGCAACAGATGCGACAATTCAATCTCTTCTTCCTCATCTAGAAAAGGATGATATTTTAATTGACGGCGGTAATACATACTATAAAGATACACAGCGCCGTAACAAAGAACTTGCAGAAAGCGGCATTCACTTTATCGGAACAGGCGTTTCCGGCGGTGAAGAAGGAGCGCTTAAAGGGCCTTCTATTATGCCTGGAGGACAAAAAGAAGCACATGAGCTTGTGAAGCCGATACTTGAAGCGATTTCTGCAAAAGTTGACGGAGAACCTTGTACGACATATATCGGTCCAGACGGTGCCGGCCATTATGTGAAAATGGTGCATAACGGAATTGAATACGGAGATATGCAGCTGATCTCTGAATCTTACTTCATTTTGAAACAGGTGCTTGGCCTTTCAGCGGATGAGCTTCATGACATTTTCGCTGAATGGAATAAAGGCGAGCTTGACAGCTACCTGATTGAGATCACGGCTGACATCTTTACGAAAAAAGACGAAGAGACAGGCAAACCGCTTGTTGATGTCATTCTCGATAAAGCAGGACAAAAAGGAACAGGAAAATGGACAAGCCAAAGCGCGCTTGACTTAGGTGTGCCGCTCCCGATTATTACTGAGTCTGTATTCGCGCGCTTTATCTCAGCGATGAAGGAAGAGCGTGTGAAAGCGAGCGGCCTTCTTTCAGGACCTGAAGTGAAGCCTGTTACAGACAATAAAGAAGAGCTGATTGAAGCAGTCAGAAAAGCGCTGTTCATGAGTAAAATCTGTTCTTACGCGCAAGGATTTGCCCAAATGAAAGCTGCTTCTGAAGAATATAACTGGGATCTGAAATATGGCGAAATTGCTATGATCTTCCGCGGCGGCTGCATCATCCGCGCGGCATTCCTTCAGAAGATCAAAGAAGCTTACGATCGCGAACCTGAGCTCGACAACCTGCTTCTTGACAGCTACTTCAAAAATATTGTAGAAAGCTACCAAGGAGCGCTTCGCCAAGTGATTTCACTTGCTGTTGCCCAAGGTGTGCCGGTGCCATCATTCTCAAGCGCATTAGCTTACTATGACAGCTACCGCACAGCTGTACTCCCTGCAAACTTAATTCAAGCGCAGCGTGACTACTTTGGCGCCCATACTTATGAGCGTACAGATAAAGAAGGTATCTTCCATACTGAATGGATGAAGTAATAGTGAACCCCGAAGCGCCTTAGGGCTTCGGGGTTTTTTGTTATTGAATTTGCGTCTTAAGGAATAGTCTTGACAGCTGCAAA
This sequence comes from Bacillus sp. 0209A, assembly GCF_036765095.1. Classification (NCBI taxonomy): domain Bacteria; kingdom Bacillati; phylum Bacillota; class Bacilli; order Caryophanales; family Bacillaceae; genus Bacillus; species Bacillus sp. 0209A. The sequence goes on along the minus strand of NZ_JBAIZV010000003.1, from coordinate 336,358 downwards.
AAAAGCCGAAAATGCTGTTGAGCATTTTCGGCTTTTTCTCTATTATATATTCCACCAGTTCAAGCTGTCTTTCGCCAAAAGATCATCTGATTCTTTCGGTCCCATAGAGCCTGACTCATAGTTTGGAGATAGGGTCTTGTTTGCTGCCCATGTTTCAGAAATGGCGTCGACAAAACTCCAAGACAAGGCAACTTCATCCCAGTGTGCAAAGTTTGTGGCATCACCCAGAAGACAGTCGTGAATCAATTTTTCATATGCTTCAGGGGTGTTCATCTCATCATTGCAATTGCTGCAGTAATCCAGTTTGATTGGCTGCGCGTGTGCTGCTCCGCCGAGCTTTTTAGCGTTTAAGTAAAGCGTAATGCCTTCGTCAGGCTGAATATGGATCACGAGCAAGTTTGGATTCATGTTGTTTTCATTGCCGTAGTACAGGTTCATCGGAATGTCCTTAAATTGAACGACGATTTTCGTGGACTTTTCTTTCATTCGTTTTCCGGTGCGGATATAGAATGGAACACCAGCCCATCTGAAGTTGTCGATCAAGAGCTTTCCTGAAACAAAGGTTTCTGTATTTGAGTCAGGAGCGACATTATCTTCATCCGTATAAGCAGGGACCATCACACCGTCAATTTCACCGGCTTGATATTGTCCGCGTACAAAATACTCATCTACTTCGTCTTTTGCAACAGGGCGCAGTGCTCTCAGCACCTTCACTTTTTCGCTGCGGATTTCTTCTGTGTTCAATTTGATCGGCGGCTCCATTGCAAGAAGGGCAACCATTTGCATGATATGGTTTTGCACCATATCGCGAAGGGCGCCTGATTTTTCGTAATATCTCGCACGGTCTTCGACGCCAAGTGATTCGCTAGATGTGATTTGAATATTTGAGATGTAGCGGTTCGTCCAAAGCGGTTCGAAAATCGCATTGGCAAATCGAATCACTTCAATGTTCTGAACCATTTGTTTGCCTAGGTAATGGTCGATTCTGTAAATTTGATCTTCTGTAAACGCTTCGCGGATTTCTTTGTTCAGTGCCTGTGCGCTTGGCAGATCATGGCCGAACGGCTTTTCAATGACAAGGCGGGACCAGCCTGTTGTTGCTGTCACACCTTCTGATTTTAATGTTTTTGCAATTGTTCCGAAAAATTCAGGAGCCATTGCCAAGTAGAACATTCTGTTGTTCGGAATTTGATATGTATCTTCCAGCTGGTTAAGCAATACGTTAAGCTCTTGATAAGAGCCAGGATTTGTCACGTCGAACGGGTGATAGTAAAAATGAGACGTGAAATCATCTATATGCTTATCTGCAGATGAGGAAATGGATGTTTTAACCGTTTGGCGAAGATCCTCATTAGACCAAGGTCTTCTTCCAACTCCTACTACTGCAAACTCTTCTCCGATTTGTCCGTTTTGATATAAACGGTGGATAGACGGATACAGTTTTCGTTTTGCTAAATCTCCCGTTGCGCCGAATATGACAATTACTGCTTTTGGTTGTTGGTTTGTTTTCACTAAAAGTACCTCACTTTATTCGAAGCTTTATTTTAGTACACCCCGTATATTTTCTTCATTTTAAATCTAAAATTGAACGAAAGCAAACATTTCAGCCCCTTTTTTTGCAGAATACCGTAAAAATGTCTCTAGAACAAAAGGATTGTTCCTTTCAGAGGCAAGATTCACATTTTACGCATGATCCTGTATTCTTGTAGGTAACTAGTTCTAGTAGGAGGAAGGAAATGTGGAATTACTTTTTTTAGGGACGGGAGCCGGCATTCCCGCTAAGGCGAGAAACGTAACGTCGGTGGCGTTAAAATTGCTTGAAGAAAGACGTTCGGTATGGCTGTTTGACTGCGGGGAAGCCACACAGCATCAAATTTTACATACCACGATTAAACCACGTAAAATCGAAAAAATCTTCATTACCCACATGCACGGCGATCATGTATACGGACTTCCAGGGCTTCTGGGGAGCCGTTCTTTTCAAGGGGGAGAGGACGAGCTGACGGTGTACGGACCTAAAGGGATCAAGGCGTTTATTGAAACAAGCCTTGCCGTCACGAAAACCCATCTGACATATCCGCTTATGATCCAGGAAATCGAAGAAGGAATCGTGTTTGAAGACGAGCAGTTTATGGTCACGGCCGTATCTGTTATTCATGGAGTGGAAGCTTTCGGATACCGTGTGCAGGAAAAAGATGTGCCTGGTTCCTTAAAGGCGGATTTATTAAAGGAAATGAATATCCTGCCCGGGCCTGTGTATCAAAAAATTAAAAAAGGCGAAACGGTAACGCTTGAAGACGGGCGCATCATCAATGGGAATGATTTTCTGGAGCCTCCTAAGAAGGGAAGGGCTGTGGTATTTTCCGGAGATACGAGAGTAAGTGATAAGCTAAAAGACTTTGCAAGAGATTGTGATGTGCTTGTTCATGAAGCGACCTTTGCTAAAGAAGATCGGAAGCTTGCTTATGATTATTTTCACAGTACAACGGAACAAGCGGCCGTAACAGCGAAAGAAGCAGGGGCGAAGAAGCTCATTTTAACCCATATCAGCGCCAGATATCAGGGAGATGCCTCTCTGGAGCTTCAGAAAGAAGCGGATGACGTTTTCCCGAACAGCGTAGCGGCTTATGATTTCTTAGAGGTAAACGTCCCCCGGGGCTGAGGCCAAGAGTTCTTATTTGACAATTTGTAATTATGTTGTATAATAAAACGTAATCATTACGTTTTATAAGGAGATGTTAATTATGAGAGTCAATGTTACTTTAGCCTGCACTGAAACGGGAGACCGGAATTACATCACAACAAAAAACAAACGCACCAACCCAGATCGTTTAGAGCTGAAAAAATATTCACCGCGTTTAAAGAAATATACCCTTCATCGTGAAACGAAATAATAGAAAAGAAGACCGGGCGTACATACCCGGTCTTCTTTTATGTTAATTGACTGCCTGATAAAGTGGAGTAGCCTGCTGGCACGCTGCACACCATACATCATAAATAGCCAAATGAACGATATGAGGTTCATCATGATGGATGTTGTGAGAGCTGTTTTTAGCTTGAATCCAGCCACTTTGATGAGATAGAGACAATATGCTGCTGTGCATGTTTAGCCACTCCTGTTCAGCGGTGAATTTCTCAGTCCGTTCACCCGATGACAACACAAGGAGAGGCATGTTTCCCAAATGGACTTGCTTCCGTTTGAGCTCCTGCAGGCTTCTTGAAAATTCTGCATGTGTGCCCTCAAGCATCATCTTTCTTGTATCAGCATTGTGCATTTCTTCAGGAATAAAGGAGCAGCTTGCACAATCTCCTAAAGCTGGATCAAGGAGAACCATGCCGATAATATCTCGCTTGTTTTTGCAAGCCCATAAACCGGTGATGACAGCTCCATATGAATGTGAAACAGCCAGATAAGGAGGTTTTACATCTGCTGCTTTAAGCAAACTCTCCAATTCTTCCCCTTTTTGTTCAGCTGTTCGTTTAGCGCTGCTTTGTCCGCTTTTTCCAATTCCCGCCCGATCATATGTAAAAATGCCAAATTCATCATCAATGTCCGCTATTAATGGGTTCCACGTCTCAGAAGAAGTACCGTAGCCGGCCTCAAAGACAATCGTTACACCGCTTGATCCTCTCCGGTGTTGTGTATGAAACGCACATCCGTCAATTGTATATGTCTTTTCCATCCAAGCTGAGTTCATTGGAGTCATCTCCTCTAATTGGTTCTACTAGGGAGACGGAGAACCTGAGCTGATCGTTTCTCTAAAAATAAAAAAAGAGATATCCGTTTGAGGATATCTCTTGTGGGCATTACCAGCCTCTCTCATATTGAACAGGGGCCGGAATCTCTGTATTGAGCTGTTTCGCTGCTGTTCTTGCAAAGAAAGGATCCCGCAATAGCTCTCTGCCGATAAAGATGAGGTCGGCACGTCCATTTTGCAGAATTTCTTCAGCCATTGAACCGTCTGTAATCATGCCGACAGCACCAGTTGCCATGTCGGCCTGTTCACGGATTTTCTCAGCGAAGCTGACTTGATAGCCGGGGAATACGTTAATGTCTGCGTGAACAAGGGCGCCTGAGCTGCAGTCAATTAAGTCAACACCCTGCTCCTTCATCCATTTTGCAAAACCGATGTGATCGGCGATGTCTAAGCCTTTATCTGTATAGTCAGAAGCAGATACACGGACAAATAAAGGGCCGTTCCATACTTGTTTGACTTCATCAATGATCTCTCTTAAGAAACGATAGCGGTTTTCTGGTGAGCCGCCGTATTCATCTGTGCGATGGTTGGAAAGCGGAGATAAAAATTCGTGAATTAAGTATCCGTGTGCCGCATGAATTTCAATCATATCAAAGCCGGCTTCTTTTGCGCGGGCAGCCGCTTGTTTGAACTCGCGGATTGTTTCTTTTATTTTTTCTGCTGACATTTCTACAGGTGTTGCTGATTGTTCGTCAAACGCAATCGCCGATGGAGCGAAAATATCTCCTTCAAGCTCTGCTTTACGTCCGGCATGGGCAAGCTGAATGCCGATTTTTGAGCCTTGTTCTTTGACCTGCTCAGTCAGTTTGGCAAAGCCTTCAATATGCTCGTCACTCCAAATTCCTAAGTCTTGGTCTGTGATTCGTCCTTGAGGATTAACTGCTGATGCCTCGACAATAATCAGCCCGACCTGGCCGATTGCGCGCGATATGTAATGTGCCATGTGGAACGGCGTCAATTTTCCGTCCTTTTCATGAGAAGAGTACATGCACATTGGCGACATGACAATGCGGTTTTTTAACGTCATATCTTTAATGGTAATCGGTGTGAATAATTTTCTGGCCATTTCTTTCGCCTCCCGTAAGGTTTTTAGAGGTTGATTATATCAAGTCATTTCTTTCCCGTCATATAAACTGCTCAAAAGATCCGTTTTTGTCAAACATTTCTGTATAATAGATATGGAATCATTTTATTTTTCAAGCTAGAAGCGTTTTTATACATAGGAGGGGGCGGAGATCGATGAATTGGCAGACGAAGGACGAATTACTGACCCTTTTAACTTCTCTTGTGCAATACGAAAGCATCACCGGTTCGAAGGGAGAGGCAGCACTTGCAGAATATCTTTATTTTATTTTGAAAGACAAGCCTTATTTTCAAAAACATCCTGATGATGTAACACTTCATCCGATGGACGACGGCAGATCCTTTCTTACGGCTCTTGTCAAAAAGAAGAATGTCAAAAAGACAGTGCTTTTGCTGAGCCATTTTGATGTCGTGGACATAGAGGATTACGGAGAATTCAAACATATGGCTTGTAAGCCTGCTGAGCTTTTGAGCTCCTTTTTAGAGAAAAAAGAGCTGCTTCCGGAACGTGTGAGAACAGACGCTGAAAGCGGAGACTGGCTGTTCGGAAGAGGCACGATGGATATGAAAGCGGGACTTGCCGTTCAGCTGTCGATGCTGGAGCGGGCAATGAACGGCCAATTTGAAGGCAATCTGCTGTTGATTACGGTTCCTGACGAGGAAGTGAATTCGAGAGGCATGATTGAAGCGGTTCCTGTACTGAAGGAAATGGAGAAAAAGCATGATCTCTCATTTTCCGCTTGTCTGAATGCTGAACCGATGTTCGAAAAATTTCCCGGCGACCAGCAGCAATATATTTATACAGGAAGTATCGGCAAGGTGCTTGCGGGATTTTTCTGCAAGGGGATTGAAACCCATGTCGGAGAGCCGTTTTCAGGCATAAACGCAAATTTAATGGTATCGGAGATTAACCGCTTGCTTGAACTGAATTCTGATTATTGCGAGAAGGTTGAAGGTGAAGTCACCCCGCCTCCGGTAAACTTAATGCAAAAGGACTTGAAAGAGGCGTATTCTGTTCAGACACCGCATACAGCTGTCACGTTATTTAATGTGCTGTCCATGAAACGCTCGGCCAATGAACTGCATCAGATGCTGCTTAAAACCGCGGAACAGGCGGCGAGAGAAATAACCGCGAATATTCGGAAGAAAACACAGGATTTTCAGCAATTTGAGTCGTTTACGCCGATGGAACGCGACGTCTCTGTTTTGACATTTGATGAGCTGGCCGCGCGTGCGAGAAAGCGTGCCGGAAACTCTGAAATAGAGCGGGTTCTGAATTATGCCTTTGCCAACAGGGGAGATCTTGGGGACAGGGATTTTTCGACGAAAATGGTATCTGAGCTTGCTTCGCTTTGTAAGGAGGATGCGCCGCTGATTGTTCTTTTTTACAGCCCGCCGTTTTATCCGGCGGTTTCTTCAAAGGACGATCACTTGATTAGGAATACAGCTGATCAGCTTATGCATTATGCGGCTGACAGATACGGCATAGCGTTACAGGAGGTTCAGTATTTCCCGGGACTTTCAGACTTAAGCTATCTACAGCTCGAAAAGCAGGAAGTCGACGTGTACACAAGCAATATGCCGCTCTTTAATAGAGGATATTCACTGCCAAGCGGCAAAGATCAGGCTTTATATGTCCCGGTTTTAAATGTCGGTCCGGCTGGAAAAGACCCGCACAAATGGACGGAAAGGCTGTATATGCCTTATTCCTTTGAAGTGCTTCCCGATTTGCTTTTATTTACGATCTCCGCGCTATTAAAACCATCAGAAACTGCCAGCCGGCTGATTTAGGAAAAACAAAAGACAGAAGGCATTGCCCCTTCTGTCTCTGGGCTTACGTCTCTAAGGCGGCACCGGAAAACTGCTCTTTAATCTCGGCGCTGCGTTTAGCGGTTTCTTCAACACAGTGAATAATCGCTTCTTCAAAGCGTGAGTCCTGTAAAGCGCGAAGACCTGCCTCTGTTGTGCCTCCCGGACTCGTGATTTCCTTGCGCAGTTTTGCGGGCTGTTTGCCGCTTTGAAGGAGCATATCTGTTGCCCCTGCCATTGTCTGCAAAATGAGAGCCTTTGCCGTTTCCTCATCCAATCCTATTTTTTGCGCCGCTTTTTCCATTGCTTCAATATAACGGTACACGAAGGCCGGGCCGCTGCCGGCTATTGCCGTGACAGCGTCGAGATGCCGTTCCTCAACAAGTGTGGCATCACCGATTGTTTCCAATAAAGCTTTTGCCGCGGTCATATCTTCCTGGCTTGCTTCAGCGCTTACGGAAAATCCGGTTGCTGATTTGCGGATGGCTGCAGATGTATTAGGCATGACGCGAATGACCGCGAGCTTTCTGCCAAAATAGTGCTGAATGGTTTCGATGGTAAGACCTGCAAGTACTGAAATCACAAGCTGGTCCTTGATATACGAACGAATGCTGTCAATGCTTTCCGCTGCGTCCTTCGGTTTAAAAGCGAGGATGATGATATCGGTTTGAGTGAAAAACTCATTTTTATCTCTGCAGGGACACACGCCGTACGTTTCCTTTAATTCAATCAAACGCTCGTCATTTGAGCGGTTTGTGATATAGATATGTTCTGGTTTTGTGATGCCGCTTTGCAAAATACCGTTAATCATTGCTTCTGCCATGGACCCGGCGCCGACAAATCCTATCTTTTTCATTGATATCCTCCTTTAATCAGAACAGCAAAAAACCTTTTCATCACGTAAAGGACGAAAAGGTTCGCGGTACTACCCTCATTAGCACAAGTTGTGCTCAGCTCTAATCCCGTAACGCGGGAAACGTTTAGGTTTTCCTAACCGCGACTTGAGGGCAGGTTCTACAAACAAGCGAACCGCAATGCCTTTCAGCCGGGGGCATCGCTCTCTTTGGCCATTGCCTTGTATACGATTCCTCGTCATAGCGTTCCAATGGTTCTCGTTTTATTTTGTTGTTCATTATGCAATGCGGACAAGCTCATGTCAATAGCTTTTTCAAAAAGGGACTTTCTCATTCGGCAATAATGACACAAGACTGAGAAAAAGCTAAAATATGAGTAATGAATGAAGACAAGGAGCGAAAGGATGACAACTGCAGATGTTATGACGATCCGCGTCCCGACACCCTTTGCTGTGGGCGATGTTATCGTTTACCTCGTAAAAGGTGATGCGCTGACACTTATCGATGCCGGGCCGAATACAAAAGAGGCTGTTAGAGCCCTTCAAGAGCAGCTTGCCGCTGTAAATGTGAAAATGTCAGATATCGAGCAGGTTGTACTGACTCACCATCATGCTGATCATGCAGGCTTGCTTGATGCCTTTTCTGATGAAATCGAAGTGATTGGGCATCCGTTCAACGAACCTTATATCAGCCGAAATCAAGCTTTTAGGGATTGGCAAAAATGTTTTTTTCAAAAGCTTCTGCCTGAATTAGGCGTTCCGTTTGATACGGGAAAGACAGAAAAGCTGATTCGGTCAGCGTACGCGTTTTCCTGTACGAGATCCCTGACGAAAACAGTCAGAGAAGGGATGAGCGTTGATGGGCTTGGGGGCTGGACTGTTTTGGAGATGCCTGGACATGCTGAATCGCATATTGTTCTTTTCCATGAAAAAAGCGGTAGAATGATTGGCGGCGATCTTCTGCTGGCCAACAGCTCGTCTAATCCGATTCTGGAAGCGCCGAAAACGGGAGACATAAGATCAAAGCCTTTAGTTGATTATCAGCGGTCATTGCGAAGGCTGTCTGAACTTGATCCAACAATCGTGTTTCCCGGCCACGGCGAGACGATCACCAACGTACAGGCGCTGATAGAGAAGCGTTTTGACAAGCAGAGGAACAGGACGGAGGATGTGCGGCGCATGCTGGATGAAAAGCCGATGACCGCTTTTCAGGTCTGCCAGCAGCTTTTTCCTGCTGTGTATGAAAAGGACTTATTTTTAACGATGTCAGAAACGGCAGGGCATCTTGATGTGTTGGCGGCTGAAGAATCCATCACGTCATATTGGGAAGGAAATACTGCATATTTTAGAACAATGAAGAGGTGAAATGGATGAAGCATATAGCGGGAAAGCGGATATGGATAACCGGCGCTTCAGGAGGGCTCGGTGAAAGAATCGCATACTTATGCGCGGCTGAAGGAGCCCATGTCCTGCTGTCGGCAAGACGTGAGGAGCGTTTAATAGAAATTAAAAGGAAGATAACCGAGGAATGGAGCGGACAGTGTGAGATTTTCCCTCTGGATGTCGGCAGCCTGGAGGATATCGCCTGTGTCCGCGGTCAGATCGGCTCGGTTGATGTACTGATTAACAATGCGGGCTTCGGTATATTTGAAACGGTCCTAGACTCGACGCTGGATGATATGAAAGCGATGTTTGATGTGAATGTCTTCGGCCTGATCGCCTGTACAAAAGCGGTGCTTCCGCATATGCTTGAGCAAAAAAAGGGCCATATCATCAATATCGCTTCTCAAGCGGGGAAAATTGCAACACCGAAGTCGAGCCTTTATTCCGCGACAAAACATGCCGTGCTCGGCTACTCAAACGCTTTGCGGATGGAGCTGGCGGGAACAGGCATTTATGTGACAACAGTTAATCCGGGACCGATTCAGACGGACTTTTTTTCCATTGCTGATAAAGGCGGGGAATACGCCAAAAATGTGAGTCGCTGGATGCTTGATCCTGATGACGTGGCAGCTCACATTACAGCTGCTATTTTCACGAACAAACGGGAGATCAATCTTCCGCGTTTCATGAATGCCGGCACCAAGCTGTACCAGCTGTTTCCAGCTCTGGTTGAAAAGCTGGCAGGACGCGTGCTTATGAAAAAATAATGGTGGAACTGCCTGTGGTGAGATGGCTTGTTCGCATACCCACAGGCAGTTTTTTATAGAGGAAGGGAGAATCATTGGATGTCAATCAATCAAGAAGCCCTTCATGTTCTGCTCAAAGATCCGTTCATTCAGAAACTGATTGACGCAGAGCCTGTATTCTGGGCAAATTCCGGCAAGAAAGAGAGCCCGTTATTTCACGCAGATGAGTGGGAAAGCGAGATAGAGGGAGCGGAAAATAGGCTGCGGCGGTTTGCTCCTTACATTGCCGAGGTGTTTCCTGAGACGAAAGATGCCAAAGGAATAATCGAATCTCCGCTTTTTGAAATGCAGCATATGAAGGGAAAACTGGAAGCGGCGTATCAGCAGCCCTTTCCGGGAAGATGGCTTTTAAAGTGCGACCATGAACTTCCGATTTCAGGATCGATTAAAGCGCGGGGCGGGATTTATGAAGTATTGAAGCATGCTGAAATGCTGGCGCTTCAAGAAGGAATGCTTCTGGAAAACGATGATTACCGCATCTTACAGGAAGAGCGGTTTGCCGCGTTTTTCTCCCGCTATTCGATTGCTGTCGGTTCGACAGGAAACCTTGGATTAAGTATCGGCATCATCGGTTCGACACTCGGATTTCGCGTGACAGTGCATATGTCCGCTGATGCCAAGCAGTGGAAAAAGGATCTCCTTCGCCAAAAAGGTGTCACTGTCATGGAGTATGAATCAGATTACAGTGAAGCGGTGAAAGAAGGGAGACGGCAGGCGGAGCAAGATTCATTTTGTTATTTTATTGATGATGAACATTCCCGTCAGCTGTTTTTAGGATATGCTGTTGCCGCCAGCCGATTAAAAACGCAGCTCGACTGTATGAATATACAGCCAAGTCTAGAGACACCGCTGTTTGTGTATCTGCCGTGCGGAGTCGGCGGAGGGCCGGGCGGTGTGGCATTTGGGCTGAAGCTTTTATACGGCGACCATGTCCATGTGTTTTTCGGAGAACCGACTCATTCACCGTGTATGCTGCTGGGGCTTTATTCCGGCCTCCACGAGAAGATTTCCGTCCATGATATCGGTCTGGATAATCGGACGGCTGCTGACGGGCTTGCTGTAGGAAGGCCGTCAGGGTTTGTGGGCAAGCTGATTGAACCGCTGCTGAGCGGCTGTTATACCGTAGAGGACAATACGCTTTATGCCTTGCTTCATATGCTGGCTGTATCTGAAAGTAAATATTTAGAGCCCTCTGCTCTTGCCGGCATGTTCGGGGCCATTCAGCTTTTTTCGACAGAAGAAGGAAGGCTATATAGTCAGAAGCATAACATGGAACATGCCGTACATGTCGTCTGGGGAACGGGAGGAAGCATGGTTCCAAAAGAAGAGATGTCCGCTTATAATCGAATCGGTGCGGATTTGCTGAAAAAATAAGCAGACAGTGAAAGGGTTTTCCGTTACAATCTTTGTAAGGGTTTTAACCTACAGAGAGTCAGGTGTAAACAGTGAAAAATAAAGAGCTTAACTTACATACTTTATATACACAGCACAATCGCGAGTCTTGGTCTGGTTTTGGGGGACATTTGTCGATTGCTGTATCTGAAGAAGAGGCAAAAGCCGTGGAAGGGCTGAATGATTATTTATCTGTTGAAGAAGTGGAAACGATTTATATTCCGCTTGTTCGCCTGCTTCATTTGCATGTGAAGTCAGCCGCCGAGCGCAATAAGCATGTCAATGTTTTTTTGAAGCACCCTCATTCAGCCAAAATTCCGTTTATTATTGGCATCGCCGGCAGTGTGGCAGTCGGAAAAAGCACGACGGCGCGGATATTGCAGAAGCTGCTTTCGCGTTTGCCGGACCGCCCTAAAGTGAGCCTTATCACGACAGATGGTTTTTTATTTCCTACAGCCGAGCTGAAAAAGAAAAATATGCTGTCACGAAAAGGGTTTCCCGAAAGCTATGACGTAAAGGCGTTGCTCGAATTTTTGAATGACTTAAAATCAGGAAAAGACAGAGTAAAGGCTCCGGTGTATTCCCATCTGACCTATGATCGCGAGGAAGGGGTGTTCGAGATTGTAGAACAGGCCGATATTGTGATTATCGAAGGCATTAATGTTCTTCAGTCGCCCACCTTGGAGGATGACCGGGAAGATCCGCGTATTTTTGTCTCCGATTTCTTTGATTTTTCGATTTATGTGGACGCGGACGAAAGCCGGATTTTCACATGGTATTTAGAGCGTTTTCGTCTGCTTCGGGAAACGGCTTTTCAAAATCCCGATTCTTATTTTCATAAATTTAAAGACTTGTCTGATCAGGAGGCTGACGAGATGGCAGCTTCGATTTGGCAGAGTGTCAACCGGCCTAATTTATATGAAAATATCTTGCCGACTAAATTCAGGTCCGATCTCATTTTGCGTAAGGGGGACGGGCATAAGGTGGAAGAAGTGCTGGTAAGGCGGGTGTAATATCGTGCACCATATTGAACTGTATGTCTCCGATTTGGAAGCGTCTCGGCGGTTTTGGGGATGGTTCTTAACAGAACTTGGCTATAGAGAGTATCAAAAATGGGGCTCAGGCATTAGCTGGAAGAAAGATCATTTTTATCTTGTGATTGTGCAGGCGAAAGAGCCATTTCTCGAGCCGGCATACCACAGATGCCGTATCGGGCTGAACCATCTCGCCTTTCATGCTGAATCCAAGCTTCAAGTTGACCAGATGACCGAAAAACTGATGAGAAAAGGCTATCGTGTGTTGTATCGGGACCGCCATCCTTTTGCCGGAGGAGACGGGCATTATGCCGTTTATTGCGAGGATCCGGACCGGATGAAGGTAGAGCTCGTTGCCCCAAGCGGTTAATCATGGTCTTCGGACAGGCTGTTAAGCTTTTCCTCAATGCGATCCAGCTGCGCTTTTCGGTTCTTCGCGTACTTGAAGCCTGTAACAGCTGCAAAGATGACAGCGGCAACATAATAAATACTTAAAGCTGAAACATCCCATTGCCTATATTCGTGTTCATCACCCCATTGTTGCGGGAGAGATTGGTTCTCTCCCGTTTTTTAATTTAAAGCGGCTTTTCCAGCCCTGGCCGGTGTTTTGTCATTCCCGTTTTCATCTGCCGATAGGCGAACACCAAAAATGGCAGGCCGAGCAGGGTGATCCCGCTCAGAACAGAAAAAATAAAAATCGGCCGGCCAGCGCCAAATAGGTCTATACATATACCCCCGATCCAAGGGCCGATGACGTTTCCGAGCTGTGAAAAACCGATGGCCCCGAAATAAGTGCCTTTTAACCCGGGTTTTGCAATTTGGTCTACAAACAAATCCATCATAGAGAATAAAAGCACTTCGCCGATTGTAAATGTGACCACAATCAGCACAAGGGATGAAACACCGTGTGATACGGTGAAAATAGCCATGCTGATACTCACCATCACATTACCGAGCATCAAGGAGCAAAGCGGCGAAAAACGTTTTGCAAAATGGACGATGGGAAATTGCGTTGCCAGCACAACGATTGCGTTTAATGTCAGCATCAGCCCGTACAGTTTCGTTCCATTGCCAAACAAGGGGTTCTGCGCCATATACTGCGGAAATGTGGAACTGAATTGTGAGTAGCCGAAGGTGCATAGCGTAATGCCGACCAGAGCAATTGTAAAAAGAAGATCCTTTTGCGTCACCATAAATGCTTCCCGCACGCTCATATTTCGGGATTGGCCTGATCCTGATAAGGATGGATGCTTTTTAAATTGGATAACAAGCACGAGTCCGTATAGTCCGTAAATGACTGCGGGCGCCAAAAAGGGTGCGGTCGATTGCGATGAGCCGAAATACAGGCCTAGTATCGGTCCGAAGACAACGCCGATATTTATAGCTGCATAGCGTAAATTAAAAACAAGCAGTCTCGTTTTTTCTTCTGTCATATCAGACAGCAAAGCCTTTGAAGCAGGTTCAAATAGTGATTTGCAAAGGCCGTTTAATGCGTTTACCACAAAAAACACCCAGAGATGAGATGCCGCCGCAAATCCTGCAAATACCAGCATCCAGCCGAAAATGGACACTAGCATCATGTTTTTTCTGCCGAATTTGTCCGAGATATATCCGCCGTAAAAGCTTGCGAGGATGCCGACTGATGAGCTTGCAGCGATAACCAGCCCTGCATAGGAAGCTGATGTGCCTTGGACGGCTGTTAAATAAATCACTAAAAAAGGTATGCTCATTGATGTTGCCATCCTGCCGAAAATAGTTCCGATTATAATTGTCCAGCTGATGGGGTGGATATCTTTCCATTTCTTCATGAATCGTATTCTCTCCTGTATGTAGGATTTTTTTCTATCATATATGAAAAAATTTCCTTATCCAATGGGAAATTCAAAATATTTTATTGTTGATATGAATGTGAAACATATCTTACCTGAGGATGATGCACGTCGCTGGCGGAGGTTACATCGTTGAAATTGAGGTTGAGGCGTTCGGGAGTAAAATGATAATATATCCGATGTTTTTATGATTGGTGAAAGCATATTATTTGATGTGATTGATGCTGGAATGCCGTGCATTTCAAAGCGATTCGGCAGACCGTGGAAGCAGATGGTGTCTGTTTGAATATAAAAGGCGATCATCCGCTGATTCAAGCTGACGGAGCGCTGCATGGACCGGCAGAACAGGCGGCACTGGGTATGACTCAGGCTTTGCTTTTTTACAAGCCTTTCTGCATAATGACAAAGACTTTTGTTTGTTTTCATGGCGGTGTTTACAAAGGAAAGCCGCATTAGCGGCTGAAAGAACTCACAGTCCGATTCGGGGCGCTGTGCGTCTCTGTTTCTTTTGGCCAATGTTTAAGAGAACAGTCCTTGGTTGGTGACATAGTCATAAATGATATCTTCTATATGCGCATGCAAATCTTCATCGGGTTCTTCATTCCGTCTCTCTTCCAAGGCTGCTTTCAGGCTTTGTTTTTCATACGGGCTTAACGGATCTACGGCAACATTTCGGCCGTATTGACGCAGTGCCTGTCCCAGCATTTTCTCGACAAATTTCTCCATTATGACTCTCCTATCTTTATGCCTCGCTTTTATTCTACTAAATGTTTTTCTTCTCTCAAACCCTTGGATCATATTTTCTGTCAGGCAAGAATCATTTACCAGTATAAATCGAACATATTTTCGCATATAATAGAAAAAGCGAACATAAGTTCTTTTTAGAGGTGTGTATGATGAAAGAAAAAGTGATTTTTCTCGTTGACATGCAATCGTTTTATGCATCTGTAGAGAAAGCGGAAAATCCACATTTGAAAAATAGGCCCGTCATTGTGTCGGGTGACCCTGAAAGAAGGGGAGGAGTCGTATTGGCCGCCTGCCCGCTGGCGAAACAAAAGGGGGTCGCGAATGCTTCCCGGCTGTGGGAGGCGCAGGAAAAGTGCCCTGAAGCAGTTGTGCTCCGGCCTCGTATGCAGCGGTATATTGATGTATCACTGCAAATCACGGCCATTTTAGAGGAATATACAGATCTTGTAGAGCCGTATTCCATCGATGAACAGTTCATGGACATTACAGGCAGCCAGAAGCTGTTTGGGACGCCGGATGAGATCGCAAAAAGCATTCAGGGCAGAATTATGCGGGAGATCGGCGTTTATGCGCGTGTCGGAATCGGCCCTAATAAAGCGCTGGCTAAAATCGCATGCGACAATTTTGCCAAAAAGAATAAGAACGGTATTTTTACCTTAACGAAAGAAAGTATGAAAATCGAAATGTGGCCGCTCCCGGTGGGCAGCATGTTTGGTGTAGGGAGGCGCATGAGGCATCATTTAAACCGAATGGGCATCAGCACGATCGGCGGGCTCGCGGCTTTTCCGCTCGATCTTTTAAAAAAGAAATGGGGCATTAACGGCCACGTGCTGTGGATGACGGCGAACGGGATCGACTATTCCCCTGTTTCAACTTCATCTCTGGACGGGCAAAAGGCCATCGGCCATGGAATGACGCTCCCGAGAGACTACGAACACTTTGACAAAGAAATTAAAGTCGTGCTGTTGGAGCTGAGTGAAGAAGTGTGCAGGCGAAGCCGAAACGCCGGGGCAATGGGACAGACGGTGTCAGTAAGCTGCCGGGGGGCTGATTTTGATTGGCCGACAGGCTTCAACCGGCAAGTGAAGTTGGCGGAGCCTACTAATTCCACGCAGGATGTATATGAGGCTGTGTGCCGGCTGTTTCTTACGTTTTGGGACGGGAAGCCTGTCCGCCGCCTGGGGGTCAATCTGTCTCAGCTCTCATCTGATGACATATGGCAGCTCAATTTATTTCAGGATGATGCAAAGAAAATGAGCCTTGGCTATGTGATGGACGGCATTAAAAACCGGTTCGGCGACACAGCCATCGTCAGGGCGGCGTCACTGACAGCGGCAGGCCAGGCATTTGAACGTGCGGCTAAAATAGGAGGGCACTATAAATGAACGACCATTTAAAAAGAGGCAACCTGCTGTGGGAAGGGAGCAGGATGTTTCTGCCGGAACATAAACAAAGCCTGCTTGAGAGAAAGCGTCATAAACAGAAGCTGCAAAAGCCGATCCTTGATCCCGATAAGCTGGAGGAAATGAATCAAACGCTTTGCGCCGCGATGGAGTTTGCTCAGGATATTACTGTCAGCTGCTTTCAGGACGGTGAAATTGTCCGCTGCACCGGGAAAATCTGCCGGTATGAAGAGTTTGAAAAAACAGTATGGGTAAAAGGAGACGAGGATCAGCTTTATAAGCTGAAACTTGATCAGGTGCTTGATATTGTGCTGTAAAGTTTCTCCCTCCTGCACTGTGGGAGAAATATGTGTAAAATGATCAAACATTGTTCCCTCCGCAGTCTCCGAAACGTATGATACCGAAAAGAAGGCATTTACAATTCCAGTCAGGCAAAATATAATTTTTGTATTGTAGAAAAAAAAAGAGCTGACATTCGTTTTGCCAGACGGAGGGAGATTAAATCGTAAATGGATATTCGAACAATCACGTCTTCAGATTATGAAATGGTAACGTCTGTAATGAATGAATGGTGGGGCGGCCGACCGCTGAAAGAAAAATTGCCGAGGCTATTTTTTGAGCATTTTCAGGACACAAGCTTTATTGCATCTGAACATAACAGCATGACAGGGTTTTTAATCGGGTTTCAATCGCAATCGGATCCTGAAACGGCATACATCCATTTTTCCGGTGTGCACCCTGATTTCAGAAAAATGCAAATTGGAAAACAATTATACGATGTCTTTATTGAAATGGTAAAACAAAGAGGATGCACCCGGGTCAAGTGCGTCACTTCACCGGTGAATAAGGTATCAATCGCGTATCACACAAAATTGGGCTTTGACATTGAAAAAGGAACCAAAACGCTAAATGGCATCTCAGTGTTTGCAAACTACGATGGCCCGGGCCAAGACAAGGTCCTGTTTGTCAAAAACATATGAGGGGGAAATATGA
This sequence comes from Bacillus sp. 0209A, assembly GCF_036765095.1. Lineage (NCBI taxonomy): Bacteria > Bacillati > Bacillota > Bacilli > Caryophanales > Bacillaceae > Bacillus > Bacillus sp. 0209A. The sequence continues at coordinate 319,268 of NZ_JBAIZV010000003.1, read as the reverse complement.
TGGATTTTTTATCAAAAACACCTGAACCTCCTTACTATGCAGTTATTTTTTCATCTGTCAAAAGCGAAAGTGACACAGGATATGGAGAAACAGCAGAGCGGATGGTATCGCTGGCGGCGGATCAGCCCGGATTTTTAGGCGTCGAAAGCGTTCGTGAAGCGAATGGAAGGGGCATAACGGTGTCCTATTGGGACAGTATGGACGCCATTAATCGCTGGAAGCATCACACCGAACATCAAGCGGCAAAAGAAAAAGGAAAGAGCGTTTGGTACGCGTCGTATGCAGTCCGCGTTGCAAAGGTCGAGAGACAGCTGCTATTTTCAGGAGAACAGAAATGATTGAATCTCTTCAACATAAGAAAGACAACACAGCGCGTGAGATTATTGCCGTACAGCAGCCCGCCTACATAAAAGAAGCGGAGCTTATCGGTTTTGACGGTATCCCCGCCTTACAAGAGAAGACGAAGGATATTCAAGCATCCCATGAACAGTTTGCGGGATATCGGAAAGACGGCAAACTGATAGGTGTCATTTCATATGAGAAAAACATGCATCATCTCACCATTTGCAGGCTTGTCGTGCATCCCGGCGGTTTCAGAAAAGGGATTGGACGGGCACTTCTGCAATTTGTCATCGATCAAAACAAAGACGCTGAGAAAATCGAAGTAGTCACAGCTGAGAAAAATACACCGGCCATGTCGCTCTATACACAGGCGGGATTTCAAAAGGCAGAAACTGTCGAAGCGGCGGAGGGTCTTTTGCTGTCTGTCTTTTATTTGTATCCGAAAAGAAAAGTTGAAGTCGTTCCCTACAATGAAAAATGGGCGGAACTTTTCAGTGAAGAAAAAGAACGGCTGAAGCTTGTGTTCGGACCGGAGATCATCGCTGTTCATCATATCGGAAGCACATCGATCCCGAACATGGCGGCAAAGCCAATCATTGATATTCTGATTGAAGTAAGAAGAATTGAAGCTGTGAGCCAATATGATACACAAATGAAGGCAATCGGCTACACACCGAAAGGAGAAAATGGCGCAGCGGGCAGGCGTTACTTCCAAAAGGGCGGTAATAAACGCACTCATCATCTCCATATGTACGAAAAGGGAAACCCTGCTATTGAAAGGCATCTGCTATTGAGAGATTATCTCAGAGCTCATCCAGCAATAGCGAACGAATACGCCAATCTCAAAAAACGACTGGCGGCCCAACATCCGGATAGTATCAATCAGTACATACAAGGGAAAGATGATTGGATTAAGGCTGCAGAAGAAAATGCGAAGCGGTGGAAGGAAGGCGGAAACAATGCGGATAGAAACGTTGTATGCTACAATAGCGAAAATGATGGAAACGGGGGACTCACCTTATGAACATACACGTGACAGATGCAGCAAAACAAGCACTGCAGCAGGCGTTTGACGCCAACCCAAGGAAAAAAGCCCAGCTTCGTTACGATGCAGAAGGATGCGGCTGCGCGGTAAGCGGTGTACCGACAATCTGGCTGGCAGAAGAATTAACGGGACAGTGCGAGCAGCTGGAAACGAACGGCATCCCGCTTTATATCCAATCGTCGCAAAAAGTGTTTTTTGACGATCAAATGACGATCGATTACAATGAAAAAGCTAAAACACTGGCGCTGAAAAGTCCGGCTGAAATGCTCAGCCCCAGAATGAGCATATTAGTAAAGTAGGGAGACACGAAAACGTGGAACAAAAGCTGAAGTCAATGAAGAACACAGCACAGAATAAAACGTGGGTATCCTTCCTAAACCAAAACCATCCCTATACCTTGCTCCATTGGTCAATTGGAGGAGCAGAGTCTATCAAGAAAGATGTTTGGCTATTGCAGGATGAAATGACATTCGAAACACAAGAGTTCACAACAATAGATCTTGCGATTGAATGGATCAGAGAAAATATGGATGGCATTACCGACGTTTTATGAAATGGAAAAGCGAAAGAGCCGAAGTGGCCTTTCGCTTTTTATTATGGAAAAGAAAAAAACGAGGCAAGGCCTAAGATTTCAGCATGTTGTTGAACCCTTCATTTTGTTTAAAAACGTCTGCACCGTTTTTCGATACGTGTCCCGGTTTTTGGTATACGACATGGCGTGTTCACCGTTCTCGGCAATATACAGTGCCTTCGGTCCGGGTTTCTTTTCAAAAAGCCGCTCGGTTGAAGAAATCGGAATATAATCATCATCCTTACTGTGAATAAAGAGGACCGGATTTTGGATTTGATCAATGACAGCAAGCGGAGATACTTCGCGTGCCCGATAGCCGCCTCTCAGCTTCAAAAAGAAGTCGGCGATGGGGAGCAGCGGCCAAGACGGGAGCCTGTATTCCGCTTTCAGCCGATAGGCAAGCTGTTCATCAAAACGTGCGAACGGACAATCAGCAATATAAAAATCAGCCCCATCATCACAGTGTTCACCAGCATAAAGCAGGGCGGTCGCAGCTCCCATTGATTCACCGTGAATGCCGATCAATCCGCGATGACCTGTTTTGTTTTTGACCCAATTAACAACCTCACTGAGATCATCCTTTTCATAAAACCCGTAGCCAGTCGTCTTTCCGCCGCTTTGACCGTGACGGCGATGGTCATAAACCACTACATTCCAGCCGAAATCGAGAAATAAATGCATATATTTAAGAGAATTCAATATATTCATCGTCACCCCGTGGCAGATGATAATGGTGTTTGGTGTGTCATGCGGAGCGACATGGTATCCTTTTATATCATATCCGTAAGCCGATGGTATCACAAAAGCAGTTTTCTCCATTCGTTCAAAGGATTCAAACACATCATGTCCGTCGTCTGTCTCTCTTTTGATAATGTCTTCATCTGTCTTTTTCTTGATAAATAGAATGATATTCGAAAAAACAACTCCGATTCCGATAACAGCGGTTAAGAGAGCGCCAATGGCCAAAAGGATTTTCTTCAAAAGAGTCACAGCACCTTTCAACTAAATACAGGAAATTTACACTTAAAATCATTATACCTAAACACTTCTGCGCGGATCAAAAAAGTTTTGAGAAGAGAGCCCGCTTGTTCAGTCTGTATGCTCCGTGATAAACTGGCTTCAAAACAAAACACGGGGGAAGTCTACATGAAAAAACAAAAATCCGCTGACAAACACCAATTAAAAGACGGCCTTCAAACCGACATCAAAGCAAAGCTTATGGAGATGAAGAGTCAGTTGAAGGAAGAGGACGAAAAGAGGCAGGAAAGAGAAAAAGCAGAACAGCTCAGAAAGAAAAAAGAGATCGAAAAAAATAAAAGCTTTGAAGAGCTCCTTGATGAAAGCCAAATGGATTGGCATCAATATAAATAAAACCAGCACCCGTACAGGTGCTGGTTTCAGCGTGTCGACAAACCCTCGCATTCGTTGTCAGTCCTGCGCATTGGTGCTCACGTGAAAAAAGATCAGCGGCTAAAAGCTAGAGCGTCCTGCTCAAACGCCCCTGCCACCGCATCCTGCGGAAGTCTGCTCCAATGCTCGTCCTTCCTAGACTTCAAGGGTTTTCAATCACGCTGAAAAGATGACAAAATCCTAAAACGAAAACCGTTTTAGGATTTTGTCAACCATATGAACAAGCACCCGTACAGGTGCTTGTTTTCTGTTATGAGCGGTGAGCTTCGTAAACGTCTTGTTTCGTATGAGATTGGAGCGCTTTGACTTCCTCTTCGCTTAAACGCCGTGCGTTTGCAGCGTGAATGTTTTCCCGTAACTGCTCAATCTTACTCGCGCCTGTAATCACTGAAGCGACAGCCGGCTGTGCTAACAGATACTGCAGCGACTTTTCTGTCATGGAAAGATCGGAAGCAACATCCTCTATTGCCTTGCGGGCATTTGTCAATTCCTCAAAGGAATAAGACAAGTACCCGTTTTGTTTGATGCTGTCCGCTGCTTGTTCAAGCGGTTTTTCTGTCAAGAGCCCTTTGGCAACCGGACCTCTGGTGACTACGCTGATTTGATGTTCCTCTAAAAGCGGAAGCCATTCCTCGGGGCGTCTGTCAAACAGGCTGAACTGCATCATAATACTGATGATGTTTGATTTTTTTACATATTCTTTTATGACATTCGGGCGAATGGAAGAAATGCCATAGTAACGGATGACACCTTCTTGCTTTAATTCTTCAAACGCTTCGATCGTTTCATCAATGTTGTCCTCTATCGTGCCGCCGTGAAGCTGATAGAGATCAATATAATCTGTTTTCAGCCGTGCAAGGCTCTTTTTCACGGCTTCTTTTATGTAAGCTTTTGATGGGTCCCAATACCAGCCTTCGCTGTCGTCATCCCAGCGGTTTCCCGCTTTCGTTGCCAAAATAATATCCTGGCGTCTGTTTTGGATCGCATCACCGACGATTTCTTCGTTGCGTCCGCGGTCATACAAATCCGCTGTGTCCAAATAGTTGATGCCAAGCTCGATGGCTTCATCCAAGATAGACAAAGCTTTGTTTTTTTCAGTACCAAGAGACATACAGCCGAGTCCGGCTTCGCTTATTTCTAAATCAGATGTACCCAGTTTGCGCTTTCTCATGTGCACACTCCTTTTTTAAAGCTTTGTATTGACCGTAATATAAAGGAGCTAAAGTTTCAACTTTTACGGCTTAGAGACCCAATCTTTCACATATTGGAATGTGCGCCCGTATTCCTTTAATTTCGCCCGAATCTCCCATGCTTTTCCGACTAAGACAACACCTTTTGGCATGCGATGCACTTTCACGAAGAAGCCCCCCTTTTCTCTAGTATGATAAAATGTATGGGGCATCATATAGAGACAGAACGGGAGATGAAGAAATGAAATCATTAGAAGAAAAAACAATTGCTAAAGAACAGATCTTTTCAGGTAAAGTCATTGATCTATATGTGGAGGACGTGGAGCTGCCAAACGGCAAAGCGAGTAAACGTGAAATTGTGAAACACCCTGGGGCTGTAGCGATATTAGCTGTTACTGATGAAGGGAAAATCATTATGGTCAAACAATTCCGCAAGCCGCTTGAGCGGACGATCGTTGAAATTCCGGCCGGAAAGCTTGAAAAAGGGGAGGAGCCGGAGTATACGGCACTTCGGGAGCTTGAAGAGGAAACGGGTTATACAGCGAAAAAGCTGACAAAAATCACTGCGTTTTATACATCGCCCGGCTTTGCTGATGAAATCGTTCACGTGTTTCTTGCTGAAGAGCTTTCTGTTCTCGAAGAAAAACGGGAGCTTGATGAGGACGAGTTTGTTGAAGTGATGGAGGTGACGCTTGAAGATGCGCAGAAGCTGGTTGAATCGCGTGAAGTATATGATGCTAAGACAGCCTATGCGATTCAGTATCTTCAGCTAAAAGAAGCGCTCCAAGCACAAAAATGAAAAAGATTTACGCGGATTTGCACATTCATATCGGCCGGACCTTTACAGGAAGGGCTGTCAAAATAACAGGCGCCAAAACACTTACGCTGGACCGAATTTTGATAGAAGCCAGTGAGCATAAAGGGATAGAACTTCTTGGCATTATCGACTGCCATTCTCCGGAAGTCATTTTGGAGCTAGAAGAAGGCATTTCATCAGGAACATATCGCGAGCTTGATGGCGGGGGGATTCGGTACCGCAGCACGACTCTTTTATTAGGAAGCGAGCTGGAGATTTATGACGAAGCCTGCAGCGGGCCGATCCATGTCCTCGTGTTTATGCCAACGCTTGCTGAAATGAAGCGGTTTTCAAACTGGCTGTCATCGCGGCTGAAAAACATTCATTTAAGCTCACAGCGGATTTATGAAACGGGCTTGAACCTGCAAAAAAAAGTGAAGGAATTGGGCGGACTGTTTATCCCCGCCCATATCTTTACACCGCATAAAAGCTTATATGGAAAAGGGGTTGCATCAAGCCTAACCCAGGTTTTTGATCCCTCTATGATAGATGCGGTGGAACTAGGATTAAGCTGTGATACAGACATGGCTTCACATGTATCTGAATTGAATCAGTATCCTTTTTTAACAAATTCTGATGCGCATTCGTTAGCGAAAATCGGCAGAGAATATAATGAACTATATGTGCAGTCAGCTGATTTTATCGAATTTACTCTTGCATTAAAGGTGCAGGGTGACAGGAAAATTACCGCAAATTATGGCTTGGATCCGTTATTGGGAAAATATTATCAGACAGCTTGCGAAGCATGCGGAGAACCTGCTGTGAGCGGGGAAACGGTGTGCGCGAATTGCGGAAATGCCAAGTTTACAAAGGGAGTTAGCGAAAGATTGCGTGAATTGAGTGATCAGACTGAAGTTCGCGTCTCGCGTCCAAGATATGTTCATCAGATCCCGCTGCAATTTGTTCCGGGTGTCGGTCCGAAAACGCTGGACAAACTAAAAAAAGCCTTCGGAACAGAAATGGCTGTTCTTCATGAGGCGGCAGAAGAAGATTTGGCTCGCGTTGTCCCGCCGAAAACCGCGGCGTTGATTGTAAAAGCGAGATCCGGAAAGCTGGAATTAAAAGCCGGAGGAGGAGGAACCTACGGTAAAATTAAACCGTGAGTGAAAGATTAACTCATTTCCTCCTGTACTTTTCTCTTCGTCCGGATAAAGGTGATCAGCTGGATGATTTCGTCTTCACTCAGCGGCTTGTCATCAACAGAAATAGTCAAGTCAAGGCTGCTCCACGTGGTCAACTCAATGGTCTGAGGAGCAGTTTGCTTTTGTTTCTCGCGGCCCAAAAGTTCATCGCAGGTTGTGTCAAAGAGGTCAGCCAGCATGGCAAGCGCCTCAAGTGAAGGCCGCCGGTAGCCTGATTCGTAGCCGGCATATGTGCTTTTTGCGATACCCAGAAGGTCAGCTGTATATTGAAGCGACCAATTTTTCTTTTTTCTCAATTCAGTTAAACGATCTAGATTCATGAACTTTCGCTCCTTTTTCACCTTGAGCTGATTATATCATATAGGTATTAGGAAGTGTACGCGAATTGAATAATAATGTCTTGCGTATTTTATTTTCCGTGTCTATAATGGCATTAAAAGTATGCGAAAAGCGAATACTTCTCGCAACCCATCTTTAGATACAGTGAAGAGGTGCATGGTATGAAAAAATTATTGATGTTGACAACTGGGGGAACGATTGCTTCAGTTGAAGGGGAAAATGGGCTGGCTCCCGGGGTCAAGGCTGATGAATTATTAAGTTACGTATCAAAACTTGATAACGATTACACGATGGAAACTCAGTCGCTTATGAATATAGACAGCACCAATATGCAGCCTGAATACTGGGTGGAAATAGCACAAGCTGTTAAGGAAAATTATGATGCCTATGACGGGTTTGTTATTACTCACGGTACAGATACAATGGCCTATACATCTGCCGCATTATCGTATATGCTGCAGCATGCCAATAAACCGATTGTGATCACTGGCTCGCAGATTCCAATCACGTTTCAAAAAACGGACGCCAAAAAAAATATCACAGACGCCATTCGCTTTGCCTGTGAAGGTGTGGGCGGCGTTTATGTTGTGTTTGACGGCAGAGTCATCCAAGGAACACGTGCGATCAAATTAAGAACGAAAAGCTACGACGCATTTGAAAGCATCAATTACCCATATATCGCTTTTATCAATGAAGACGGGATCGAATACAACAAACAAGTAACGGAACCTGAGAACGACACCTTTAAAGTTGATACTTCACTATGCACAGATGTATGTCTGCTGAAGCTGCATCCGGGCTTAAAGCCTGAAATGTTTGATGCCTTAAAAAGCATCTTCAAAGGAATCGTCATTGAAAGTTACGGCAGCGGAGGCGTGCCGTTTGAAGGCAGAGACATTTTGTCGAAAGTGAATGAGCTGATCGAAAGCGGAATCGTCGTCGTCATCACAACTCAATGTCTGGAAGAAGGCGAAGACATGAGCATTTACGAAGTCGGCCGCAGAGTCAACCAAGATTTAATTATCCGATCCAGAAATATGAACACAGAAGCAATCGTGCCAAAATTAATGTGGGCACTCGGCCAGTCTTCGGATCTTGCTGTCGTCAAGAGAATTATGGAAACGCCGATTGCTGATGACGTTGTCCTCTAAAAGGTCAAAAACGATAACCACCAAAGAGAAAGTAGGTTAAAGATTATGTTAAACGGCCAAAAAGAATACCGTGTGGAAAAAGACTTCCTTGGGGAAAAACAAATTGAAGCGGATGTTTATTACGGAATTCAGACGCTCCGTGCTTCTGAAAACTTTCCGATTACGGGATACAAGATCCATGAAGAAATGATTAACGCGCTGGCGATCGTAAAAAAAGCTGCGGCTCTTGCCAATATGGACGTGAAACGGCTGTATGAAGGAATTGGCCAAGCTATCGTACAAGCCGCTGGCGAGATTCTGGAAGGCAGATGGCACGATCAGTTTATCGTCGATCCGATTCAGGGCGGTGCCGGAACTTCTATGAATATGAATGCAAATGAGGTGATCGGAAACCGGGCGCTCGAAATTATGGGACATAAAAAGGGCGATTATATCCATTTAAGCCCAAACACACATGTGAATATGTCACAGTCAACCAACGATGTGTTCCCGACTGCTATTCATATTTCCACGTTGAATCTTTTAGAAAAACTGTTGAAAACAATGGAAGATATGCATAGTGTGTTCAAACAAAAAGCACAGGAATTTGATTCTGTTATTAAAATGGGGCGGACACACCTTCAAGATGCTGTTCCGATTCGTCTCGGCCAGGAATTCGAAGCGTACAGCCGCGTTCTGGAGCGTGATATCAAACGAATCAAGCAATCACGCCAGCACCTGTATGAGGTCAACATGGGCGCAACTGCTGTCGGCACAGGCCTGAACGCAGATCCAGAATATATCAAACAGGTAGTGAAGCATCTTGCTGATATTAGCGGGCTTCCTCTTGTCGGCGCTGATCATCTTGTTGATGCCACACAAAATACGGATGCTTATACAGAGGTGTCAGCAGCATTAAAGGTCTGCATGATGAACATGTCTAAGATCGCAAACGATCTTCGCTTAATGGCATCAGGCCCGCGCGCCGGACTTGCGGAAATTTCTCTGCCTGCACGTCAGCCGGGGTCATCCATTATGCCGGGTAAAGTCAATCCGGTTATGGCAGAGCTGATCAACCAAATTGCGTTTCAGGTCATCGGAAACGATAATACAATCTGCCTTGCTTCAGAAGCCGGCCAGCTTGAATTGAACGTGATGGAGCCCGTGCTTGTCTTTAATTTGCTTCAATCCATCAGCATCATGAACAACGGCTTCCGTTCGTTCACTGACAATTGTTTAAAAGGCATCGAGGCCAATGAAAAACGCTTGAAACAGTACGTGGAAAAAAGCGCAGGTGTGATCACTGCAGTCAATCCGCATCTTGGATATGAAGCGGCAGCCCGAATTGCCCGGGAAGCCATTATGACAGGCCAATCAGTCCGTGATCTTTGCCTGCAGCATGATGTGCTGACAGAGGAAGAATTGGATACTATTTTAAACCCGTATGAGATGACAAAACCAGGGATTGCAGGGAAAGAACTATTAGAAAAATAAAATTTGAACAAAATACAGCTTATTCATCTCCGGATAATCGGATGAATAAGCTGTTTACAACATAGGGATGAGGAAGTATAGTATACGTGTATTGCACTATTTATTGAAAGCGTTTTAGCTTTTTACATGAAGGGGGACTTCTTTTGAAGGATGTAAGACTGCCAACATTATTCGAAATAATTATTGTTCTAGGATCATTTTTAGCACTTGTCATGTCGTTTACAGTCTTTTTAGACTTGCCGATACAGCTTGCGCTTTTCATTTCCTGGTTTATCGCAATGATTCTCGGTATCAGACTCGGTTATTCTTATAAAGATATGCAGAATGCCATTCTGTATGGTATATCAAACGGTCTTGAAGCTGTTCTGATTCTTGTTTCAGTAGGAGCACTTATTGGAACATGGATCGCCGGAGGGATCGTACCGACTCTGATTTACTATGGTTTAGAATTTATTCATCCTAGTATCTTTTTACTTGCAACGTTAATTATTTGTTCCATTATGTCTGTAGCAACAGGTACGTCGTGGGGAACAGTCGGGACTGCCGGTATTGCCATGATCGCAATTGGAGAAGGATTAGGACTTCCGCTTCCTCTTGTAGCGGGCGCTATTCTTTCAGGCGCTTATTTCGGGGACAAGCTGTCACCTCTTTCAGACAGCACAGTTCTCGCATCTTCACTAGCGAAAGTGGACGTCTTAGACCACGTCAGAGCCATGCTCTTTTTATCTGTGCCAGCTTATGTGATTACGGCAATCCTCTTTACAATTACCGGTTTTATGTACGGCGGGAAAAATATTGATCTTGATAAAGTTGAATTTTTGAAATCTTCTTTGCAAAATACGTTTGACATTCATATTTGGATGCTGATCCCGGCTGTTGTCGTCATCGTCTTATTGGCGATGAAAAAGCCGTCAATGCCGGTTATCGTAATTGGCGCTTTGCTTGGCGCTATCTGGGCTGTTGTTTTCCAAGGCATGAATCCAGCGGATGCGATTGCAACTGCCTACAACGGCTTCTCTATTAAAACAGATGTTGAATTCTTGAACGGCCTGTTAAATCGCGGAGGCATCGTCGGAATGCTCGGTTCCCTTGTCGTCATTATCTTTGGTCTCGGATTTGGCGGGCTGCTTGAAAAGCTTGGCGTCTTAAAAGTGATCGTCTCTATGTTTGAAAAGAAATTAACATCACCGGGCAACGTCACTATATCTACGCTGATTGTAGCATTTTTAGCGAACATCTTCGGCTGTGCGATGTATGTATCTCTTATTTTGACACCGAAGATTATGGAAAACAGTTATGATCGATTGAATCTAGACAGAAGGGTGCTATCCCGTAACTCAGAGGTGGGGGGGACATTAACTTCAGGTATGGTCCCTTGGTCTGATAACGGTATTTACATGGCTGGTATTTTAGGGGTTTCTACCTTCGCCTATCTGCCGTTTATGTGGCTCAGTTTTGTTGCAATAGGTCTTGCTATTATCTATGGTTATACAGGAAAATTTATATGGTATACGAAAAACAATACAGCTAAAGCCGAAAAACTAGGCTAATTGGGGAGGATCACTGAATGATAGCGAAACACATGATTCGGACACTGATGATTGAAACGCCTTCGGTTCCCGGAAATCTTGGAAGGGTAGCGACGGCAATCGGCCTTCTGGGCGGGGATATTGGTGAAGTGGAGACAGTAAAAGTCGGACCCAATTACACAATGCGGAATATTACCGTTCAAGTGGAGAATGAAGAACAGCTTCAGGAAGTGATCGCGGCTGTACAGGGCCTGGGAGAAGGGATCAGGCTTCACACCGTATCTGATGAAGTCCTGTCCGCACATGAAGGCGGAAAAATCCAAATGAAAAGCAAAATGCCGATCCGCTCACTGGCAGAGCTCGGGCGTGTCTATACACCAGGTGTTGCAGACGTGTGCAGGCTGATCGAAAAAGACCCCGAAAAAGCTTCTATTTATACAACAATCAGCAATTCTGTCGCGATTGTAACGGATGGAACGGCAATTCTCGGTCTTGGGAATATCGGCTCTGTGGCAGGCATGCCTGTCATGGAAGGAAAGGCTGCTTTGTTTGATCAGCTGGCGGGTATCAGCGGCATACCGATATTGCTTGATACGAGTGATCCTGAAGAGATCATCAAAACAGTAAAACATATTTCACCAGGTTTTAACGGCATCTTGCTTGAGGATATCGGCTCGCCGCATTGCTTCGAAATCGAGGACCGCCTAAAAGAGGAGCTGAACATCCCTGTTATGCACGATGATCAGCACGGTACAGCTGTTGTGACGCTGGCTGCTGCCATCTCGGCATGCAGGAGCGCGGGTGTTGACCTGAAAGAAGCGAAGGTGGGGCAAATCGGTCTGGGCGCAGCAGGCGTGGCTATCTGCCGGATGTTTATGGCCTATGGCGTAAAAGCTGTATACGGAACAGACAAATCTGAGGAAGCGATGAACCGTCTCGAACAATATGGCGGACAGGCAGCTGCCAGCATCGAGGAGCTCATGGAAACATGCGATATTATCATTGCCACAACCGGAGTTCCCGGGTTAATTAAACCAGCATTTGTACGTTCTGGCCAGGTGATTTTGGCTTTATCGAATCCGAAGCCGGAAATTGAGCCGGAGGCCGCGCTGCAGGCTGGCGCCGCATATGCAGCTGACGGGCGTTCTGTTAATAATGTGCTTGGCTTCCCGGGTATTTTCAGAGGGGCGCTCAACGCAAAAAGCAAGGAGATTAATCATGATATGCTTGTCGCTGCAGCAGAGGCCATCGCAGCCTGCACAAAGCAAGGCGATGTGGTTCCTCAGCCGCTTGACTCAAAAGTCCATCATGAGGTAGCAGCTGCGGTCGAGCGAGCAGCTCTTACAGCAGTGAAATAAATGAAGTAAAGCAGCACCTGGCATACAAGGTGCTGCTTTTTTTCCATCATGAGTTCATTTTTTTGCTATAATTGCTATGAAAATCAATAAGGGAGTGATTAGCATGGCAAAAAGCCGAGCGAAAAAGAAGCGGGAGCATTTGCTGAGAAACGGCGGACGTGACGTCTTATTATCAAGAGGCAGCACACCATCCTTCAGTACACATGAAAGAATGACGAAAAGCAAAAAAGAGATGTTGAATACAAGAAAGCCCAAGAATCCTTATGATCATATATCAGTTGATGATAAGGGTTTTTTTGTGCCCAAAAAAGCCGCCTAGCATTCTTCTCCTAGCGTTCCTTTTTGAAAAAGGGCATGTTTTTCCGTTTCTTTCATACAATCTATTAAATCAAATCACTAGAGCGGGCGGGAGGAAACGGAATGCGAAAAATTTCTTATAAGGACATCTTTCTCAGACATGTCAAAGATCATCTCTCTCTTTATATATTTGTCTCAGTCCTGTTTTTCATGGGTGTCATTTTTGGGGCGATTATTGTCAACAGCATGACCATCAGCCAGAAAGAAGATTTATATTACTATTTAAGCCAATTTTTCGGACAGCTTTCGGATGGAAAACAGGCAAGTTCATCCGATATGTTTGGGCAAAGTATCTTTCATAATGTAAAATATTTAGGGCTGATGTGGATATTGGGGATTTCCGTCATTGGGATGCCGATTATTTTCATCATGATCTTTCTGAAAGGAATTGTTGTCGGCTTTACTGTCGGATTTCTCGTCAATCAGATGGGAATCAGCGGTTTTTTCTTATCCTTTGTCTCCGTTTTGCCGCAAAATGTACTGCTAATTCCGGCTTATCTCATTATGGGCACATGTGCAATTGCGTTTTCATTAAAGTTAATCAGGCAGCTGTTCGTTAAACGAAGCCTGCATGATGCGCCGATTCAGTGGTTCGGCCAATATGCCCTCGTGCTTCTGGTCATTCTGTTTTTAGCACTGATCTCATCTCTCTTTGAAGCATATTTATCTCCTGTGTTAATGGAAAAGCTTACATTGAGACTTTTTTAAAATGATTATTAAAAGAAAAACATTTTATTTATCAGTTTATAATAATTATAGTTGGAACTCTGCGCGTATTTTGTTATAATGAGTCATGGAATGCGGCGTAGGAGGGAAAGACATGGAAAACCGTATTGATCGAATTAAGAAACAACTGCACTCATCCAGCTACAAACTTACGCCTCAGCGTGAAGCGACAGTAAGAGTGCTGCTTGAAAACGAAGAAGACCATTTAAGCGCAGAAGACGTATACCTCCTCGTAAAAGAGAAATCTCCTGAGATCGGTCTCGCAACAGTATACCGTACGCTTGAATTATTAACTGAATTAAAAGTCGTTGATAAAATTAACTTTGGAGACGGCGTGTCCCGTTACGACCTACGGAAAGAGGGCGCAGCTCACTTTCATCATCACTTGGTGTGTATGGAGTGCGGAGCCGTTGATGAAATTGAAGAAGATTTGCTTGAAGACGTGGAAGAAATCATTGAACGTGATTGGAAATTTAAGATTAAAGATCATAGATTGACGTTTCACGGCATTTGCCACCGCTGTAACGGAACAGAAACTGAATAGACGATGCCGAGCGCGAACCTTTTCTCACGGGGAAAGGGTTTTTTGCTGTTTCTATGTATAAAACCTTTCTGATTTGGCATATGGTTTAAATAACTGGAACCATAGGGAAAGGATCGATTAAGACATGGGAAGATTCCTGAAAACAGCTCTCGATGCATTGAAAGTTTTCATCCTGTTTACCGGTTTTACCGCTCTGTTCTATTATGCTATGATATGGGTGAATCAAGAATATGAAAACTATCATCGGTACGATAAACCGGAAGGCTCCGCTGTAAAAGTTGTTGAAATGGATCAGGATGAAAAAGGCGGATGGTTCGACCGGTTGATCTTTTTTTACCAAAACGGGGAGTAGATCTAGAGTGAAAGATCAAATAAAGGATTTCATCCACTACGTCATGGTAGAGAGAGGGCTTTCACAAAACACGGTGGTATCCTATGAACGGGACCTGAAAAGCTATTCTCTCTATGTAACAGAAACCCTTCATGTTACAGATTGGAATCACGTAACCCGCATACATATTATCCAATATTTAAAGCATTTGAAGGACTCGGGGAAATCCGGCAAGACATCAGCGAGGCATTTGGCATCCATTCGCTCTTTTCACCAATTTCTGCTCAGGGAAAAGGTGACGGACAAGGATCCTTCCGTTCATATCGAAACACAAAAGACCGAACGGGCGCTTCCGAAGGTGCTCGCGCTTAATGAGGTCGAGCGATTATTGGACACGCCTAAACTGACGAGCCCTTTCGGCTATCGGGATAAAGCGATGCTGGAGCTGCTTTATGCAACAGGCATACGAGTCAGTGAAATGATAGAATTGAAAACGGCAGATGTTCATCTATCCATGGGTTTTGTCCGCTGCTTCGGGAAAGGAAGAAAAGAACGGATTGTGCCAATCGGTGAAGCTGCCGCTTCCGCCATTGAGGAATATATGACGAAAGCCAGGGGGAAACTACTGAAAAACAAAGTGTCTGACGCCCTCTTTTTAAATCATCACGGCAAGCAAATCAGCCGTCAGGGGTTTTGGAAAAACCTAAAGAAAATCGCCCTTGAAGCCGGAATCAAAAAAGAGCTGACCCCGCATACACTCAGGCATTCCTTTGCGACGCATCTGCTTGAGAACGGGGCTGATCTTAGAGCGGTGCAGGAAATGCTCGGCCATGCGGATATATCCACGACGCAAATTTATACGCATGTGACGAAAACAAGGCTGAAGGATGTGTACAAGCAGTTTCATCCGCGCGCCTAGCCGCAGGGGGGCTGCGGCTTTTTTGTTTAGCGCGACAGAAAATATTGAAGTTTCTCATTATTTCCGAATTCATTGTCAACGGGAATGAAAACGGTTTATACTTGAGTTGTCAGACCTCTTAGCGATACAATAGACGTATAGAAAAAAAGGAGGCTTTCAAGATGCCTGCATACAAATATAATCGTGTGTTTTTAATTGTGATGGACTCAGTCGGAATCGGCGAAGCGCCGGACGCCGCTGACTTTAATGACGAAGGCGCCAATACGCTCGGGCATATTGCCGAGCATATGAATGGATTACATATGCCGAATATGGCAAAACTCGGCCTTGGTCTCATCGGAGATATCAAAGGTGTGGAAAAAACAGAACATCCGCTTGCGTATTATGGAAAAATGCAAGAAGCGTCTAACGGTAAAGATACCATGACCGGCCATTGGGAGATCATGGGCTTGTATATTGATAAACCGTTTAAAGTGTTCCCGGAAGGTTTTCCTGATGAACTGCTTCAAGAGCTGGAAAAGAGATCTGGACGCAAAATTATTGGAAACAAGCCGGCTTCCGGCACAGCGATTTTGGATGAACTTGGCCAAGAGCACATGGAGACAGGGGCTTTAATTGTATACACATCTGCTGACTCTGTTCTGCAAATTGCCGCTCACGAAGAGGTTGTGCCGCTTGAGGAGCTGTACCGTATTTGTGAAACGGCGCGAGAGCTGACGCTTGATCCGAAGTATATGGTAGGCCGCATTATCGCACGGCCGTTCGTCGGAGAGCCGGGACAATTCAAACGGACACCAAACCGTCATGACTATGCGCTTAAGCCGTTTGACCGCACTGTCATGAACGAATTGAAAGACAGCGGCTTAGATGTGATCTCAATCGGAAAAATCTCTGATATCTATGACGGAGAAGGCATTACTTCTTCACGGAGAACAGTTTCCAATATGGATGGAATGGACAAGGTGATCGACACGCTGGGAGAAGACTTTACAGGTTTGAGCTTTGCGAACCTTGTTGATTTTGACGCCTTATTCGGACACCGCCGCGATCCGGAAGGCTACGGACGCGCGCTTGAAGAATTTGATGCGCGGCTTCCGGAAGTATTTGAGAAAATGAAAGAAGACGATTTGTTAATCATTACAGCCGACCACGGCAACGATCCGGTTCATCACGGAACCGACCATACACGCGAGTATGTGCCGATTCTCGCTTACAGCAAAAAACATAAGAACGTGCAAATGCTGCCGCTTGCAGATACATTTGCTGATATCGGCGCGACGATCGCTGATAATTTCCAAGCGAATAAACCGAAATACGGAAAAAGCTTTTTATCTTCATTACAATAGGGGGACTGTTTCTTGAAAGACAGAATCGAACGCGCAGCCGCTTTTATTAAGCAAAAACTGCCGGAATCTCCAAAGATCGGCCTTATTTTAGGATCTGGTCTTGGTATTTTGGCAGACGAAATCGAAAATCCGGTCAAACTGAAATATGAAGACATACCAGAATTCCCGGTATCTACTGTTGAAGGACATGCCGGCCAGCTTGTGCTTGGCACCCTTGAAGGAGTTTCCGTCATTGCGATGCAGGGCCGTTTTC
The DNA here is from genome assembly GCF_036765095.1 of Bacillus sp. 0209A. Lineage (NCBI taxonomy): Bacteria > Bacillati > Bacillota > Bacilli > Caryophanales > Bacillaceae > Bacillus > Bacillus sp. 0209A. The sequence goes on along the minus strand of NZ_JBAIZV010000003.1, from coordinate 302,386 downwards.
ATTTTTATGAAGGCTATTCAATGGAGAAAGTCACTTTCCCTGTACGTGTGATGAAAGCGCTCGGCGTGGAAGCATTGATCGTGACAAACGCCGCTGGCGGCGTCAACACTGAATTCCGTGCGGGAGACTTAATGATCATTACCGATCATATCAATTTTATGGGAACAAATCCGTTAATCGGGCCAAACGAAGCCGATTTCGGCGCCAGATTTCCAGATATGTCTTCAGCCTATGACAAAGATCTATCCGGCTTGGCTGAAAAGGTTGCGAAAAACCTTAACATTCCGATCCAAAAAGGCGTGTATACCGCTGTGACAGGACCTTCTTACGAAACACCGGCAGAAGTCCGTTTCTTAAGAACAATGGGCTCTGACGCAGTCGGCATGTCCACTGTTCCGGAAGTTATTGTGGCTAATCATGCCGGAATGCGTGTCCTTGGCATTTCCTGCATCTCTAACGCGGCAGCCGGAATTCTGGATCAGCCTTTAAGTCATGCTGAAGTAATGGAAGTGACGGAAAAAGTAAAAGCAGGATTCTTGCAGCTCGTAAAAGCAGTTGTCGCTCAATACGAATAAAACAATAGTAAGATCAAAAGACAGCTGTGTCTGATATGACGCAGCTGTCTTTTTTTATGCCCAAAAAAGATACGAAACATTTTCCATCAGTGGCGTATAAAACCATCCCGCTTGGAAAAAATAAAAAAGATTATGAAATGGAGGGCTTTTGAGATGAAACGTCTTTTATCCACTTTGTTGATTGGTATCATGCTGCTTACATTTGCACCGTCTGCATTTGCAAAACAAGACGGAAAAGGCACATCGGAGCTTGCTCATGAAGCGAAGTCTGCGGTGCTGATAGAACGTGACACGGGAAAAGTGCTTTACAACAAGAACAGCAATGAGAGACTGGCTCCCGCAAGCATGACGAAAATTATGACGATGCTTTTAATTATGGAAGCTTTAGATGAAGGCAAAATCAAAATGAATGATAAGGTCCGGACAAGTGAGCATGCGGCTTCAATGGGCGGATCACAAATTTTCCTCGAGCCCGGTGAGGAAATGACTGTCAAAGAAATGCTGAAAGGCATCGCAATCGCTTCGGGAAATGACGCTTCCGTAGCGATGGCTGAATTTATTTCCGGCTCTGAAGAAGAATTTGTAAACAAGATGAACAAAAAAGCAAAAGAGCTGGGCTTGAAAAACACATCTTTTAAAAACCCGACCGGACTGACCGAGGAGGGCCATTACAGCTCTGCTTATGACATGGCAATCATGGCTAAGGAATTATTGAAATACGAATCAATCACGAAATTTACAGGCACGTATGAGGATTACCTGCGGGAAAATACAGATAAAAAGTTTTGGCTCGTCAACACGAATCGGCTTATTAAATTTTACCATGGTGTAGACGGCGTGAAAACGGGCTATACAGGAGAGGCGAAATATTGTCTGACAGCTTCGGCTAAAAAAGGAAACATGCGGGCCATTGCGGTTGTGTTCGGGGCGAGTACACCTAAAGAAAGAAACGCGCAAGTCACAAAGATGCTTGATTTCGCTTTTAGTCAATACGAAACACATCCTTTATATAAACGAAATGAAATAGTAGCAAAAGTAAAGGTCAAAAAAGGAAAACAAACATTTATCGAACTCACTACTTCTGAGCCGATTTCAATATTGACGAAAAAAGGCGAGGATATGAAAAATGTGAAAAAAGAAATCAAAATGAATGACAATGTAAGTGCTCCGATTCAAAAAGGCCAGGAGCTTGGCACACTCGTTCTGAAAAAGGATGGAGAAGTGCTTGCTGAAAGTCCTGTTGCTGCTAAAGAAGATATGAAGAAAGCCGGTTTCTTAACATTCTTGAAGCGGACGATGGGAGACTGGACAAAATTTAAGTAATTATGCCGAATGACCACTAGTTTTGTCACGGTGAAGGAATTTATTCCGTCGAAATCGAAACACTCATTATCCGATCATATCAAGGAGGAATGAGCATGAGCCTTGGAATTGACATGCATGTCAAAGAATCTGTGCTTTGTATTCGATTAACAGGCGAACTCGATCACCATACGGCTGAAACCCTGAAACACAAAGTGACTCAATCACTGGAGAAGGATGATATTTGCCACATCGTACTGAACTTGGAGGACCTTTCCTTTATGGACAGCTCGGGGCTTGGCGTCATTTTAGGAAGATACAAGCAAATTAAGCAAACTGGCGGGGAAATGGTCGTTTGCGCTATCTCCCCTGCGGTAAAGCGGCTGTTTGATATGTCGGGCCTGTTTAAAATTATCAGATTTGAACAATCTGAGCAGAAGGCGCTGCTGACACTGGGGGTGGCATCATGAAAAATGAAATGCATCTTGAATTTTCTGCCCTCAGCCAGAATGAATCGTTCGCTCGTGTGACAGTTGCTTCATTTATTGCCCAGCTAGACCCGACTATGGACGAACTGACCGAAATCAAAACAGTCGTGTCAGAGGCTGTAACGAATGCCATTATCCATGGATATGAAGAGAACTGTGACGGGAAAGTTTACATCTCAGTGACGCTGGAAGATCATGTCGTATATATGACCATTCGTGATGAAGGCATGGGCATTACAGATCTTGACGAAGCCCGCCAGCCTTTATTCACGACTAAGCCTGAACTTGAGCGATCTGGAATGGGCTTTACCATTATGGAAAATTTCATGGATGATGTCAGTATCGATTCCTCGCCTGAGATGGGGACAACGATTCGCTTAACAAAGCACTTATCAAAAAGCAAAGCGCTTTGTAATTAAGGAGATTTGTTATGGATGTGGAGGTTAAGAAAAACGGCAAAAACGCTCAGCTGAAGGACCATGAAGTAAAGGAATTAATCAAACAAAGCCAAAATGGCGACCAGCAGGCAAGAGACCTCCTCATAGAAAAAAACATGCGTCTTGTTTGGTCTGTCGTACAGCGGTTTTTAAACAGAGGATATGAGCCTGATGATCTTTTCCAGATCGGCTGCATTGGGCTGTTAAAATCTGTTGACAAATTTGATTTAACCTATGATGTGCGTTTTTCAACGTATGCAGTTCCGATGATTATCGGTGAAATTCAGCGTTTTATCCGCGATGACGGAACGGTAAAGGTATCAAGGTCATTAAAAGAACTCGGAAACAAAATCCGGCGCGCGAAAGATGAGCTTTCAAAAACACTGGGCAGAGTGCCGACAGTGCAGGAGATCGCCGGGCATCTGGAGATTGAAGCTGAAGATGTCGTACTCGCTCAAGAGGCGGTAAGGGCGCCGTCTTCGATTCACGAAACAGTATATGAGAATGACGGAGATCCAATCACCCTGCTTGATCAAATCGCTGACAACTCTGAAGAAAAGTGGTTTGACAAAATTGCATTGAAAGAAGCAATCAGAGATTTGGAAGAAAGGGAAAAACTAATCGTCTATCTCAGATATTATAAAGACCAAACGCAGTCCGAGGTGGCTGAGCGGCTTGGGATCTCTCAAGTTCAGGTTTCCAGACTTGAAAAGAAAATATTAAAACAGATCAAGGTTCAAATGGACCATCCGGATAGCTAGTCTGCCATGCAGGCTGGCTTTTTTGTGTGTAAAAGCGTGGTAATTTATGGTCTTTTCGAGCGGATGAATGAGAACAAAATCGAACCACATACTACATATATAACCACCGAAAGATGGTGATCAATAATGGAACGACGTATATTTATCCGACTTCGCCACAGGGTGCTGGCCCATCCGGGAGATATCATCACGGTTGGAGATGCAGCGCAAATTGAAGGACAGATTCAGTTGAAAAAGAAACTTTCGGCTATGCCGCTTTATCAGGTGAGCGAAAAAGATAAAAATATCGTAATTCTGGATATCATACAAGTCCTTAAAGCCATTCATTTACAAGATCCGGCACTTGATGTTCAAACAGTTGGCGGAGCAGAAACCATTGTCGAAATTCAATATCGCAAACGGAAAATGTCAACGGTTCTGTTTATCGGTGTCTGGCTGCTTCTGTTTACCGGATCGTGTCTTGCCATCATGAACTTTCATGAGGATGTAAGCATGAGAGATGTTCATATCGCACTATATGAAATCATAACCGGAGAGAGGAATGACTATCCATACTTGCTTCAAATCCCATACAGCATCGGTTTGGGACTGGGGATGATCGTTTTTTTTAACCACATCTTTAAAAAGCGCCTTAATGAAGAGCCCAGTCCGCTGGAGGTTGAGATGTTTAACTATCAGCTTGATCTCGATCACTATGTGTCCATGCATGAGAATCAAGAGACAATAAAGGACCTGCATGATCGTTAGTGCATTGTTCATTATTTTTGTCGGGCTCGGCGGAGGCATCACGGTGGGGGCTGGCTTCGTTGCTTTTTTAACCGTAATGGGAATCATTCCGCGGCTGATGCAGCTCACCAAAACGATGAGATTCGTTCAGGCCTATGAAGCAGCTGTTATACTTGGCGCTGTTTTCGGGGGATGGGAGACGCTTCATATGAACCATCTTTTTTTAACAAAATGGATTGCCGTACCGGTCGGGCTGCTGGCAGGTGTGTTTGTCGGGATGCTCGCAGCTGCCCTTACAGAGGTTTTAAATGTCCTGCCGATTTTAGCAAAACGAATCGGGCTCAGAAGTAAAATTATTATTCTGTTAATGGCCATCGTGATTGGGAAAATCGCGGGGTCTTTATTTCACTGGCTGTATTTTATTGATCATTCATAAGGAGGTTTCAAGATGACAAACATAAAAGAAAACTACAAATCAAAAGTGAAAACATATCAGCCTAAGCCGCCTTACGTCTGGAATTGTGTCAAAGCCTTTCTTGTAGGCGGGCTGATCTGTGCGATCGGACAAGGTCTGCAAAATTTTTTTATTCATTTTTTCGATTTTGATGAAAAAACAGCGGGAAATCCAACGGCGGCAACACTGATATTAATTTCAGCCTTGCTTACCGGGTTTGGCATCTATGACAGAATCGGGCAGTTTGCAGGCGCCGGTTCAGCCGTGCCGGTCACAGGTTTTGCCAACAGCATGGCAAGCGCGGCTCTTGAATATAAAAGCGAAGGGTTCGTGCTCGGAGTAGCGACAAACATGTTTAAACTGGCGGGGAATGTCATCGTTTTCGGTGTTGTGGCTGCGTACATCGTCGGAATGATTCGGTTTGCTTTTGAGAAACTGATGTCATAGGAGGAGAAGAAAAATGAAATTAACAGGAAAGCAAACCTGGGTATTTGAACATCCGTTATTTGTAAACTCGGCAGGAACAGCAGCAGGACCGAAGGAAAAAGACGGACCGCTCGGCTCTTTATATGATAAAACCTATGATGAAATGCACTGTAATCAAAAAAGCTGGGAAATGGCTGAACGTCAGCTGATGGAAGATGCTGTTAATGCAACACTTCAAAAAAATAATTTGACAAAAGATGATATTGATCTATTGCTGGCAGGCGACTTGCTGAATCAAAACGTAACGGCCAACTATGTGGCAAGACACTTAAACATCCCGTTTCTTTGTATGTTTGGCGCCTGTTCAACATCAATGGAAACAGTGGCTGTCGCATCAGCCTTAGTTGACGGCGGATTTGCCAAGAGAGCGCTCGCTGCCACCAGCAGTCATAATGCTACAGCGGAAAGACAGTTTCGCTATCCGACGGAATACGGGGGGCAAAAACCGGACACCGCCACTTCTACTGTGACCGGAAGCGGAGCCGTTGTTATCAGTCAGACACGGGGTGATATCCAAATCACAAGCGCGACTGTCGGAAAGGTCTCTGACTTAGGAATTACAGATCCGTTTGATATGGGATCCGCCATGGCTCCGGCGGCAGCAGATACGATTAAGCAGCACTTTAAAGATCTCAACCGGACAGCGGATGACTATGATCTAATCCTGACAGGTGATCTATCCGGCGTCGGATCTCCTATCGTAAAAGATCTCTTAAAAGAAGATGGCTATCCGGTCGGCACAAAACATGATGATTGCGGGCTTTTAGTTTATACACCGGATCAGCAGGTCTTTGCCGGAGGGAGCGGATGTGCTTGTTCAGCGCTTGTCACCTACTCTCACATTTTTAAGCAGCTGAGAGAAGGAAAATTAAACCGTGTATTCGTCGTGGCGACTGGAGCGCTGTTAAGCCCGACGATGATCCAGCAAAAAGAAACCATCCCGACCATTGCACACGGGGTTGTATTTGAGCGTGCGGGAGGTGCATCTTAACATGGACTACCTTTTGGCTTTTGTATGCGGCGGGGCCATTTGTATTGTCGGCCAGCTGCTCTTGGATATTTTTAAATTGACGCCAGCCCACGTCATGACATCATTTGTTGTGAGTGGCGCGATTTTAGATGGTTTTGGCATTTACGATAAATTTATTGAATTTGCCGGAGGAGGCGCCACCGTTCCGATCGTCAGCTTTGGCCACAGCCTTCTGCACGGTGCCATGCACCAGGCTCATATACATGGATTTATCGGAATCGGCATGGGGATTTTTGAGCTGACCTCTGCTGGTATCTCAGCCGCCATTCTCTTCGCCTTTATCGTAGCTGTTATTTTCAAACCGAAAGGATAATGCCGACATGACGACAAAACGAAAGGTCATACTGGTAACAGACGGGGATGTATACGCCGCTAAAACAATTGAATACGCCGCAAGCAAAGTGGGAGGGCGATGTATATCACAATCAAAGGGCAATCCCTCCATTCGCAGCGGCGCGGAGCTTGTCAAGTTGATCACCTCAGCACCGTATGATCCCGTATTTGTCATGTTTGACGACTCCGGCCTTCAAGGAGAGGGTCCGGGAGAAGCCGCTCTAACCTATGTCGCCACGCATCCGTCAATTGAAGTGCTCGGTGTGATTGCGGTCGCATCAAAAACACATCAGGCTGAATGGACTAGGGTTGACGTAAGCATTGACCGCAATGGAGAAATAACTGAATACGGTGTAGATAAAGTCGGGGAACGGGAATTTGATGAACACAGAATGAACGGAGATACAGTCTATTGCCTTGATAAACTTGATCTCCCGCTTATTGTCGGTATCGGGGATATTGGCAAAATGGGCAGAAAAGACGATATCTCAAAAGGGTCGCCCATCACCATGAAAGCGGTCGAGTTTATTTTAGAAAGGAGCGGGTATCATGCCGGACCAAAAGAAAGAGAAAACCCGGGTTTATCGGAATCCAGACAAAAATGAAGCATACTTTAAAAACCGTGTCGGGATGGGAACGAGCTACGATGTAGGGGTTCGCAAGCTCACCATTTTAGATAAAGAAATCCAGCTCTACTATTTGAATGGATTATGTGATACGGCCTTTATCATTCATTTAATGAGAGAACTCGTTGCCATTAACAATCGGGATGAGGATCCAGATCATCTGGTCGATATTGTCGAAAACAGGCTTCTTAACGCCCAGGTCGAAAAAGTAAAAACGCTGGATGAAACGACTGACCAGTTGCTGTCGGGATTAGTCGCAGTTATTGTTGAAGACACGGGCTTCGCATTTATTATTGATGTCAGAAGCTATCCGGGCAGAAATCCGGAAGAACCTGATACGGAAAAGGTGGTCAGGGGAGCCAGAGACGGATTTGTTGAAAATATCGTCGTCAATACGGCCCTTCTCAGAAGGCGGATCAGAGACGAACGACTTCGCATTAAGATGACAAAGGTTGGCGAGCGATCAAAAACGGATCTGAGCATTATTTATATTGAAGATATTGCAGATCCGGATCTGGTAGATATTGTGGAAAAAGAACTTGCTGCCATTGATGTCGACGGCTTAACGATGGCTGACAAAACAGTAGAGGAATTCATTATTAAACAAGGCTACAACCCGTATCCGCTCGTCCGTTATACCGAAAGACCCGATGTCGCGGCCAATCATGTGCTTGAAGGCCATGTCGTCATCATGGTTGATACATCGCCGAGTGTGATTATCACACCGACGACAATGTTCCACCATGTCCAGCATGCTGAAGAATACAGGCAGGCGCCTGCAGTCGGTACTTTTTTAAGATGGGTGAGATTTTTCGGTATCATGGCATCCACTATACTTCTCCCAATCTGGTTTCTCTTTGTGCTGCAGCCGGACCTGCTGCCCGAGAATATGAAATTTATCGGTTTAAATAAAGATACGCATATCCCGATCATCCTGCAGATATTCTTAGCTGACTTAGGAATCGAATTTCTCAGAATGGCCGCCATACACACACCGACCGCTTTATCGACAGCAATGGGATTAATTGCTGCTGTGCTGATCGGACAGATTGCCATTGAAGTCGGCCTGTTTTCACCAGAGGTGATTCTATACGTCTCACTTGCAGCGATCGGAACCTTTACGACGCCTAGTTATGAATTGAGTTTGGCAAATAAAATGAGCCGACTTGCCCTCATGATACTCGTTGCCTTATTTCATGTAAAAGGGCTTGTTATCGGTTTTACAGTGCTGATTATTGCCATGGCCAGTATCAAATCCCTGCAAACACCGTACTTATGGCCGCTGATGCCCTTTAACGGCAAGGCGCTGTGGCAGGTACTGGTCCGCACAGCGAAACCAGGCGCAAAAGTAAGACCAAGTATCGTTCACCCAAGAAATCGCTTAAGACAACCTACCAATTCATAATCGCATTGAAACTGACTGAAGAGTATGATAATGTATGTCTTAATTATGAAGGGACAGTCCATAAAACTGTCCTTTTCACCCATAAGCGAAGAAAGAGGGAATGACATTGTTCTTACATGGCACAAGCAGACAAAATCAACATGGGCATTTAGAAATCGGAGGTGTGGACGCTCTTTATTTAGCGGAAAAATATGGAACACCTCTTTACGTATATGATGTGGCTTTAATACGTGAGCGTGCTAAAAGCTTTAAGCAGGCATTTATGACTGCAGGGCTTAAAGCACAGGTGGCATATGCGAGCAAAGCATTCTCATCAGTTGCAATGATTCAGCTTGCTGAGGAAGAGGGACTTTCTTTAGATGTCGTGTCCGGTGGAGAGCTTTATACAGCTGTTGCAGCGGGCTTCCCTGCAGAACGCATTCACTTTCATGGGAATAACAAGAGCAGGGAAGAACTGCGGATGGCACTTGAGCATCGCATCGGCTGCATTGTGGTGGATAATTTCTATGAAATTTCGCTTTTGGAAGACCTATGTAAAGAAACGGGACACTCCATCGATGTTCTTCTTCGAATCACGCCAGGAGTAGAAGCGCATACGCATGACTACATTACAACTGGCCAGGAAGATTCGAAGTTTGGTTTCGATCTTCATAACGGACAAACTGAACGGGCGATTGAGCAAGTATTACAATCAGAACACATTCAGCTTCTGGGTGTCCATTGCCATATAGGCTCGCAAATTTTTGATACGGCCGGTTTTGTGTTAGCAGCGGAAAAAATCTTCAAAAAACTCGACGAGTGGAGAGAATCATACTCGTTTGTATCCAAGGTGTTGAATCTCGGAGGAGGTTTCGGCATCCGTTATACCGAAGAAGATCAACCGCTTCACGCTACTGAATACGTTGAAAAAATTATCGATGCTGTGAAAGAAAATGCTGCCCGTTACGGTTTTAACATTCCGGAAATTTGGATCGAACCGGGACGTTCTCTCGTGGGAGATGCTGGCACAACCCTTTATACGGTTGGCTCTCAAAAAGAAGTGCCGGGCGTCCGCCAGTATGTGGCTGTAGACGGAGGCATGAACGACAATATTCGTCCTGCACTTTATCAGGCTAAGTATGAAGCAGCGACAGCCAATCGTATCGGAGAAGCGCATGACAATACGGTATCGATTGCCGGAAAGTGCTGTGAAAGCGGTGATATGCTGATTTGGGATATTGATCTGCCAGAAGTAAAAGAAGGCGATCTTCTTGCCGTTTTTTGTACAGGCGCATACGGATACAGCATGGCCAACAATTACAATCGAATCCCGAGACCTGCTGTTGTATTTGTAGAAAATGGAGAGGCCCATTTAGTCGTGAAGCGAGAAACATACGAGGATGTAGTCAAACTTGACCTGCCCTTTAAAACGAGTGTAAAGCAATAAGAAAGGCGCCGAATCTCTCGGCGCCTTTTCTTATTTGAATATAGAAACAATCGCATTCCAGATAGATACGAAGAAATCAATAACTTTCTGGATGAAGTTTTTGCCCTCATCTGATTCTATGAATTTCGTAATCTTATCTTTCGCTTTATCAAGCTGGTCACCGACCTGTCCCCAGTCGATGTCGACATTTTTCATTTTATTGAATAAGGAGACAAGCTGATCTTTTTGGCTGTCTGTAAGTGTGACGTTTAAGTCAGAAGCCGCGTCGTCCACTTGTTTTTCAATGTCAGCCTTATTGTCAGGCACACCGTTTTTAGCAAATTCTTCTTTGATTTTTGCAATCAGTGCAGCCGCATTTTCGTTACCGATTTTGTCTCCAAGCTCTGATGTCGTGACAAGCTCTTGGTTGGCTACTTGCTTCACATCCTCTGAGATCGCTTCATCAGAAGAAACTTCATACGCCTTAATTAATCCGGTTAAAGCCGCAGTCCCGGATACCTCAAACGGTGCTGTCACATACACCTTCGCATCTTTAACACCGGCTGTCATCAGCGCATTTAGGTACATTTCATCTGTAATGCCGCTAATATTATGTGTCTCAACATTCAGTCCAGAGCCTTTTTTGGCGATGGTTATTGACGATGAAGAAATCGCTCTTGATCCGATTTGAGCGTTCGATATATATTTTCCTAAATATTCATGCTCTTCCTTATTGGTCACCGTTACCGTTGTGGCATTATCAGGGACATTCATTTCATTAAGCACTTTTTGTTTATCAGATTCTGACAAATCAGCACCCAGTGTGACAATGACATCTCCAACTGCGGCATCCGCGAGACTGACTTTCGGAACCGTCAGCAGCAAAACGGCCGCTGCCAGCATTCCAATCCATATTTTTTTCAAAGCAGTTTGACCTCCTTCAATTTCACAAGCAGCGGGGTAGAGCTGCTTTGCGAGGACCTGAATCATGATGAAAAGACAGTTCCGTTAGGTAAGACGGAGATAAAGACATTCAGGTTTCATTTTTATTTTTTACTAAAGCCGGGAGATTCGTTTTCCCCCGAAAGGTGTGGTATAATAGCCGCGACAAGGAGAGACAGGCTATAACCTATCATACATAATCTCCTTTGAAAATTAAAATAAAGAAAGTAGGCATACAATTGAAAACAGGTTACTTTTTATTAGAAGACGGCAACAAAATTGAATTTGAACTTTATCCTGAAGCTGCACCGGGCACTGTCGCAAACTTTGAAAAGCTTGCGAACGAAGGCTTCTATGACGGTCTTACATTCCACCGAGTGATTCCGGGCTTCGTCAGCCAAGGAGGCTGCCCGCACGGAACTGGCACAGGCGGTCCAGGATACACAATCAAATGTGAAACAGAAGGAAACCCGCACACTCATGAAGCGGGTTCGCTTTCTATGGCACATGCAGGAAAAGACACTGGCGGCAGCCAATTTTTCATCGTTCATGAGCCACAGCCTCATTTGAACGGGGTTCACACTGTATTTGGTAAAGTAACAAGCGGACTAGAATTCGCGAAAAACATGTCTAACGGCGACGTCATGAAAGAAGTTCGTGTAGAAGGCTAATAGGCAGGCAAAAGGCTTCCTCGTATCGGGGGAAGCTTTTTTATTTGCGAAAAATATACCAATAAAAAACCGCCCGAGTGCTGGAGGCTGTAAAAACAAACAGGCTTGATTAGGTTGAAGTGAAGACATTGCGGCGAGTGTTTCCCCGCCTTTCGCTTCATGATGAAATGTAATTAAAATATTTTGGTCACGTTCTGATCAGTAAATTGATGGTTAATTAGTTTGGCTTACAAAGTTGTTTTCAATAACAATTCCCGTATTCGAGCCGCCGGAACCAGACACAGATTTGGACACAGTTAATGGCCTGATCATAAAAGCGCCGCCTACGTTCACTACGCTGTTTCCGGAAATGTTGTTTATATTGATAGGATAAACAATCACACTATCGAGTCTCCTTTCATATTATTCTATTTTTTATATGTATTAGTGCTAGAGGCGTTAAGCGTAAACTTATTGGTAAAAATAATTAACTTTTATATGATGTCGTGCAAAGGTGCATTGCATCTTGTTTAGCGAGTCATGCGTATTCGCTTCCAATTCAAGCTTGCATAATGGGATTTTTTGTGTGGAGTTATATGTAAAATTAAGAAAACTTTAAAGTTACATCGTTCAAAAAAATGGTATTTTGTAGTAAAATAAATCAAAAACAAACGTAATGTGATGAAAAGGAGTTTGGCGTTATGAACAACAAAGGCTGTATAAAATGCGGAAGCTCTGAAGCAGGCCAAAAAGAAATCGCCACAACCGGCACGGGATTGTCAAAGTTGTTTGACGTGCAGCATAACCGTTTTCTAGTGGTGTACTGCAAGAATTGCGGATATTCAGAGTTTTATAATAAAGAATCCTCAACAGCCGGCAACATATTGGATTTGTTTTTTGGAGGCTGATCCATGTTTTCGAGCTTCAATGATTTTAAACACATCCTGAAAGCCAAACGGGATGCCGGTTATATCACCTGTGAAATAGGCTGCCGTAAACATTCCAGTACCCTTCATGACGTGAATCATTTTGTCAAGTGCTATGGGTATCATGAACTTGGCGATCAATGGAATGCAGTAGATGAACAGACTGCCCGTCACCTCATGACTTATATCCTATCTAAAGATTTAGCATACGAGTTCACTCTTTCATCCAAGTCCATTGCTTCTGAATTATGCGATTATTTTTTTGATTACTTTGCGGATGTGCCTACGTATTATACAAATGCTGATGTTGTTGTTCATTCCGGTTATGTTGAACTAAGCAGCTGGACTCCAATTTCCCAAGCGACATTTGATGCAGGGCTGGTTGTGGCTGGCAAGAAAAAGATAGGCATGATTTGGGTAGAAGATGAAGATTGATAGAGTATAAAATCATGGCAATGGTCCTGATAGGATTTCTTTTCGATTCGTGATAACATAAATTTGAAGACCGTTGTTTATTGGAGGAAATCAGTTGAAATCAGAAAATGTTTCGAAGAAAAAAACAATGTTAGAATGGGCAAAAGCAATTGTGATTGCTGTTGTTCTCGCTTTGCTCATCCGCCATTTTATTTTTGCGCCGTATGTCGTTGACGGTGACTCTATGTATCCAACCCTTCATAACCGGGAAAGAGTCTTTGTCAACATGACAATCAAGTACATCGGTGAGTTTGATAGAGGAGACATCGTCGTATTAAACGGGGATGATGTCCACTATGTCAAGCGGATTATCGGCCTGCCTGGAGATACGGTTGAAATGAAGAACGACCAGCTTTATATCAATGGGAAAAAGGTGGCCGAGCCTTATTTGGCAGCTAATAAAAAGAGAGCAAAACAGGACAATTATGACCTTCTGACCGATGATTTCGGCCCGGTGAAAGTGCCTGATGACAAGTATTTTTTGATGGGGGATAATCGGCGGAACTCAATGGACAGCCGAAACGGGCTTGGCCTCTTCACAAAAAAACAAATTGCCGGCACGTCAAAGTTTGTTTTCTTCCCATTTAACGAAATGCGTAAAACAAATTAGGATCGAGCAGCTTCCGAACAGGGGCTGCTTTTTTTATTTCTTTTTTATATTCATCCCCCAAAACCAGAACATAAATTCGTATAACTATAGAAAAGAAATTGCAGAAAGGTGAAACATATTCTCGTTATGCATCGTTATATTAATAATTTACGAGAAATGACGGTTTTTTATTCATGAAAAAGTGGAATAACTCATATGAATGAATAGATTCATATCGGCTGGAGGTTTAAAAATGGGAAGAATAAAAACCAAGATTACCATTCTGTTAGTGCTTTTGCTTCTACTTGCAGGCGGTTATATGTACATAAATGGCGTTGAGCTGAAGGATGTTCCAACAGCAATTGGACAAACCTTGTCCTCGGAAGAAGAGGAATACACCATTCAGGAATATAAAGTGACGGAAATTGACGGCTCTGAATATCATGGAGAAGCCGAAAACGGTACGAAAATCATCTTCAATGGAAAAAAATTAAATCAGGATTTGTCTGATATAGAAGAAGGCGACAAGATTAAGGCATACTTCAGCAAATCAAAGCGGATCGACGGATTAATTAAAGTTGCCAAAGTGAATGATTAACAAAACATCACCTTTCGGATTGAAGGGTGATGTTTTGTTTTCTCAAATTGTAAGTTTATTTCATTGCGTACTTTAAGAAGGATCGCTATAATAGCCAATAAGGACAAATGAATAAAGATTGTATCCTTCGGGGCAGGGTGGAAATCCCGACCGGCGGTAGTAAAGCGAATGCGCTTTAGAGCCCGTGACCCGTGTGCATCAGCGCGCGGTGGATTCAGTTTAAGCTGAAGCCGACAGTGAGAGTCTGGATGGGAGAAGGATGATGAGCCGCTATGCAAATGGTTCAAAAATGCATAGTGTTATTTCTTATTGCGTAAAATACCTAAAGCCCCGGATTTTTCATAAATTCGGGGCTTTTTTGACGGTAAATCAATAAAAGAGGGGAGGGAAATAAATGGAAGAGTATTATATGAAGCTGGCATTAGATCTTGCGAAGCAGGGCGAAGGACAGACCGATTCTAATCCGCTCGTCGGCGCTGTTGTGGTAAAAGACGGACAAATTGTCGGAATGGGCGCCCATTTAAAATATGGGGAAGCTCATGCAGAAGTTCATGCCATCCATATGGCCGGCTCCCACGCAAAGGGTGCTGATATTTACGTGACACTCGAACCGTGCAGCCATTACGGTAAAACACCGCCATGTGCAGAGCTGATTATCAACTCTGGAATCAAAAGAGTGTTTGTGGCGATGAGAGACCCTAATCCGCTTGTGGCTGGAAGAGGAGTCAACATGATTGAAGAAGCCGGTATTGAAGTAAAGGAAGGCATCTTGGCAGACCAGGCGGAGAAGCTGAATGAAAAATTCCTGCACTTCATGAGGACAGGCCTCCCTTACGTCACACTAAAAGCTGCCGCCAGCCTTGACGGAAAGACAGCCACCAGCACGGGCGAGAGCAAATGGATCACGTCAGAGGCTGCAAGACAGGATGCTCAGCAATACAGGAAAACAAACCAAAGCATTTTAGTCGGAGTTGGCACCGTGAAAGCCGACGATCCGAGTTTAACCTGCAGGCTGCCGAATGTGGCCAAACAGCCGGTTCGGGTAATCCTTGACACCGAACTCTCGATTCCTGAGGACGCCCGAGTGATTTGCGATCAGGAAGCGCCGACATGGATTTTCACAACGGCACGCGCAGACGAGGAAAAGAAAAAACGGCTTTCAGCTTTGGGAGTGAAGATATATACGTTTGAAACAGATCACATTCAAGTTCCTGATGTTCTGAAAATCCTTGCAGAAGAAGGCATTATGTCTGTGTATGTGGAAGGCGGTTCTGCTGTTCACGGAAGCTTTGTCCAAGAAGGCTGTTTTCAAGAAATCATCTTCTATTTTGCCCCCAAACTAATCGGAGGAACGCATGCTCCCAGCTTAATCTCCGGTGAAGGTTTTCAATCAATGAAAGATGTCCCCTTATTGCAATTCACTGATATAACCCAAATCGGCCGTGATATCAAACTGACGGCAAAACCGATAAACGAGTAGGATGGTGACCATGTTTACAGGAATTATAGAAGAAACAGGCACAATCGAATCGATGAAAAAAGCAGGGCATTCAATGGCCTTAACAATTAAATGCTCAAAGATATTAGAGGATGTTCATCTGGGCGACAGCATTGCGGTGAACGGCATTTGCCTGACTGTCACCGATTTTACAAAAAATCAATTCACAGTAGATGTAATGCCTGAAACAGTCAAAGCGACATCACTGAATGAATTATCAAAAGGAAGCAAAGTAAATTTGGAAAGAGCGATGGCGGCAAACGGCCGATTCGGAGGCCATTTCGTCTCAGGACATGTTGACGGAACTGCTGAAATTACACGAATTGAAGAGAAATCTAACGCTGTTTACTATGATTTAAAGATGGACCCGTCTTTAACAAAAACATTGGTTTTAAAGGGATCCATTACCGTGGATGGTGTAAGCTTGACCATATTCGGCCTGTCGGAAGATAAAGTGACGATTTCTTTAATACCGCATACCATCAGCGAAACGATTTTTTCAGAAAAAACAATCGGCTCTACAGTGAATATCGAGTGCGATATGATCGGAAAATATATGTATCGATTTTTGCATAAAGCCAATGAAAATAAGACCCAACAAACCATTACAAAAGCCTTCTTAAGCGAAAACGGCTTTTAGAGAGGAAGATTCGCATGTTTCATCTAATAGAAGAAGCGCTAGACGCTTTAAAAAAAGGCGAAGTTATCATCGTTGTAGATGATGAAGACAGAGAAAATGAAGGAGACTTTGTCGCTCTTGCCGAGCATGCAACCCCAGAAGTCATTAACTTTATGGCGACCCACGGAAGAGGACTGATTTGCACGCCGCTTAGTGAGGAAATCGCGGACAAGCTTGATCTTCACCCAATGGTTGAGCACAATACAGATTCTCATCATACTGCATTTACGGTAAGCATTGACCACCGCAAAACGAAAACGGGTATCAGTGCTCAAGAAAGATCTTTTACCGTTCAAGCATTGCTGGACAGCAAATCCGTGCCGTCTGATTTTCAGCGTCCGGGGCACATTTTTCCGCTCATTGCGAAAAAAGGAGGTGTCCTGAAAAGAGCAGGCCATACAGAAGCCGCTGTTGATCTTGCTGAAGCCTGCGGATCCCAAGGGGCCGGCGTCATTTGTGAAATTATGAATGAAGACGGGACGATGGCAAGAGTGCCTGAGCTCATTGAAATAGCGAAAAAGCATCAATTAAAAATGATCACCATTAAAGATTTAATTCAATACCGTTACAACCTGACAACACTTGTCGAGCGCGAAGTCGACATTACGCTGCCCACTGATTTTGGCACATTCAAGATTTACGGATACACAAACGAGGTAGACGGAAAAGAGCATGTCGCATTTGTGATGGGAGACGTGCCGTTCGGTGAAGAACCGGTATTGGTCCGGGTTCATTCTGAATGTCTCACAGGTGACGTGTTTGGGTCTCATCGCTGTGACTGTGGCCCGCAGCTGCACGCCGCGCTAGCGCAAATTGCCGCTGAAGGGCGGGGAGTGCTCTTGTATTTGCGCCAAGAAGGCCGAGGCATCGGTTTAATCAATAAATTAAAAGCTTATAAGCTTCAGGAACAAGGCTATGATACCGTAGAAGCCAACGAAGCTCTCGGGTTCTTACCGGACCTTCGCAACTATGGCATCGGGGCACAAATGTTACGCGATCTCGGTGTGCGGAATATGAAGCTTCTGACGAATAATCCGCGAAAAATCGCCGGTCTTGAAGGCTATGGACTCAGCATTTCAGAAAGAGTGCCCCTTCAAATGGAGGCAAAAGAGCACAATAAAAAATATTTACAAACCAAAATGAATAAACTGGGTCATTTGCTTCATTTCTAATCACAAATATCACAAAAAAGGATGGGAATCATATGAATATCATACAAGGAAACTTAGTTGGTACAGGTCTTAAAATCGGAATCGTAGTAGGAAGATTTAATGATTTTATTACAAGCAAGCTGCTAAGCGGTGCAGAAGATGCGTTGCTCAGACACGGCGTAGACACAAATGATATTGATGTGGCTTGGGTTCCAGGCGCATTTGAAATACCGTTTGCCGCCAAAAAAATGGCGGAAACAAAAAAATATGACGCGATTATCACATTGGGCACTGTTATCAGAGGTGCAACGACACATTATGATTATGTTTGCAATGAAGCTGCAAAAGGCATCGCGCAAACAGCAAACACGACAGGCGTACCTGTCATCTTTGGCATTGTCACCACTGAAAACATTGAGCAGGCAATTGAGCGTGCCGGCACGAAAGCAGGCAACAAAGGTGTAGATTGCGCTGTTTCTGCCATAGAAATGGCAAATTTAAACCGCTCATTTGAATAATTTGTTGAAAACAGTTTAAAAATATGGCGAAAATGATATAATGTGAGAAAACGGATCACCTATTCGTATCCGTTAATAGCCAGACTGGACATTTTGGATATAGAGGGGTTTTTATGTTAATTCGTTATAAAAAATCGTTTGAAAAGATTGCGATGGGGCTTCTTTCGTTCATGCCGAATGAAAAAGACCTTAAGCAGCTTCAGCAGACAATTAAGGACTACGAAACGGATACAGACCGCCAGCTCTTTCTTTGGAAAGAGGACGAGGATATCGTCGGAGCAATCGGAGTCGAAAAAAAGGATTCCGAGGTTGAAATCCGGCATATCAGTGTGAATCCTTCTCATCGCCATCAAGGAATCGGAAAACAGATGATGGATGCTTTAAAGCATTTATTCAAAACGCAGATACTGGTTCCGAATGAATTAACGCAGAGCTTTTTCGAACGTTGTCAAGATCAGCAGGATCAAGACATTTCATACAATAATTAAGCAGAGGCTGTCATCAGCCTCTGCTTTTTTTTCTCCGTTCTATCTCTTTTTCACGCTCAAGGATGACCTCAGTCCGATCCCGCAAACGGTGCTTGTCAATAAGAAATGTGTCGGTGATTGTGCTGGGCTGCCCCCATGTGTACTCTGTTTTCTGACATTCAATGCGGCATGTTTCCTCCAGCTTCTCATCTTTGATCGGCAGCATGATGCTTTTATAGGAAGATCCCATTTCGATTTGTTCGTAAACCGACTGCATAAGTTCGAGTAAACGGCTATAATCAAGTCCCAAGTCTTCGACCGCTTGTTTTTCGGCTTGAAGAATCCGGATGCTGTTCGCCATCAGTCTTTTTGCACCGGCTGTATTCTGCCTTCTATGATGATACAAAGCAACCGCAAGCTGAATAAAGCCGACCCAATACATTTTTCGTTGATTTGGAGGATCTTCCTTCCAATATTCTTCTAATATTTCATGGCATTCAAAATAATCCCGTGTTGCGTGAAACTCAACGAGATAATCGATATAAGCTTTCGGGTACACGATGCTTCCTCCTTTAATCTGCTTTCAGTGTAACATAGGAAGAATAAAAGAAAAAAACGCTCAGCCCTGATTGATTCTTTGTTTACCACGACAATTGAAAGGGAAACCGCCGCGGGGGCCTTTCTCGCAACTCCTTTATTGTTTTGAATTTTCTGTACAAATAGCTTCAAAACAGGAAATGAAATAGTATTGGACGAGAGCTTTTTGGTGCCTTATACTAAAGGATAGCCAGTTTAACCGGCAATGAGAGTGATACTTGAAAATGGTGAGATGATGGAAGAATATCAAGTGAAAATTGATACGTTTGAGGGCCCATTGGACCTGCTGCTTCATTTAATCAATCGTCTTGAAATTGACATATATGATATCCCTGTGGCAAAGATCACTGAACAATATTTATTATATGTACATACGATGCGAGTGCTTGAGCTCGATATTGCCAGCGAGTATTTGGTCATGGCTGCCACGCTGCTCAGCATTAAAAGCAGAATGCTGCTCCCGAAGCAAGAGGAGGAGCTTTTTGAAGATGAATTACTTGAAGAAGAGGATCCGCGGGAGGAACTGATTGAAAAGCTGATTGAGTATAGAAAATATAAAGATGCGGCGAAGGATTTAAAAGAACGGGAAGAAGAAAGACAAAAATCGTTCACGAAACCGCCGAGTGATTTGAGTGAATATGCAAAAGAAGTCAAACAGTCTGAGCAAAAGCTCTCAGTCACGGTCTATGACATGATCGGGGCTTTTCAAAAAGTGCTGAAACGCAAAAAAATAACAAAACCGATGGAAACAACAATTACCAGACAAGAAATACCAATCGAAGACAGAATGAACGAAATCGTGCACAGCCTGAAATCTAGAGGAACGAGAATCAACTTTATGGAGCTGTTTCCGTATGAGCAAAAAGACCATTTGGTTGTAACTTTTCTAGCTGTTCTCGAGCTGATGAAGAATCAGCGGATTCTCATTGAACAGGAGCACAATTTTTCAGATATTTACATTACGGGGAGTGAATCCATTCATGGGGCTTGATATCGTGAATTGGAAAGCTATAGTGGAAGCCCTTCTTTATGCGGCAGGCGATGAAGGGCTCACAAAAAAGCAGCTGTTAACAGTGCTTGAAATCGAAGAGCCTGAACTGAACACCATTATGGCGGATGTGGCGGAAGAATACCGCGGGGATGCAAGGGGCATTGAACTTATTACATATGCAGATACGTACATGCTCTCTACCAAAAAAGCCTTTGCGCGGTATTTGAAAAAACTAATAGAAGTGCCGTCAAAGGGCCTTTCTCAAGCTTCATTAGAAGTGCTGGCCATTGTTTCTTATAAACAGCCGATTACCAGAGCAGAAATTGAAGAAATCAGAGGCGTGAAATCAGAGCGGATTTTACATAGCCTCGTCGCGAAGGCTTTATTGTGTGAAGTTGGACGGGCTGACGGTCCGGGACGGGCCATATTATACGGCACCACGCCGACTTTTCTTGAACAATTCGGTTTGAAAACGCTGGACGAGCTTCCGCCGCTGCCTGAAAATGCGGAAGAAGACGTTCTTCAAGAAGAAGCAGATTTATTTTTTGAAAACTTTAACCAAACCTTCGAAGATATAAAATAGATGTTTAATGAATCGCGATTTTTCATCAACATAAGATATAAGGAAAGAAGCTATTATGAAAGAAGCAAAATGTGAGAGACAAAGACATGAGGGGAAGATACCAAACGAAATGAGACATTCGATTGTGCGAGCGCAGACTCAAAAAACAGACGAATTCTTATCAATGGTTGTCAATACTGTTAACGATTACCTAAACCAAACAACGCTTGCGTCCTTGCAGGCTGAATTGCCTATTGAGAAAGGATACTGCTGTGATGTGCTGAGCACTCTGAGAAGAATGACAGTATATTGTGAAGGAGGCGCAGAAGCGTGCCGCCGTCTCCTGATGCAGGAGCCTTTTCAAGAAGCCAGAGCGGGAAAAACACTTTACAAGGTGTATCACCAATGCATTGAAGAGTTCTTTATGCCCAAAAAGGACACGTGGTGTGAAAATAGCCGGGCGTCTTATACCGGGGTCAGCGCAATTGAGTTTTACCATGCTGTTCCTGCGTCGCTTGAGCAATTATTATTGCCGCTGAGCGCAGCCTTTCTGAGAATGAGAGAAGAGCTGGCTCATTACGAAGCGTCCGGATCAAGCATGGCGCCAATCAGATAACGTTTACTCTCCCTTTTTCAGGGAGAGTTTTTTTATGTTTGCCTGCAGATCTATAATTGGTATTCATAACTGGTGGACATGCGCATAAACTTGTACAAACCACCACAAGGACGTGAGCAAACATGCGCATTTTCAAAAAAGCAGTATTCATGGTTATGATTTCTTTTCTTTTTGCAAATGTAAATGTGAACACAGCACATGCTGCTATAGATGTCAGTGCAAAAAGTGCGATTGTCATTGATGGAGCGTCAGGCAGAGTGTTATTTGCCAAGAGCGAGCATGAAAAAAGGCGGATTGCAAGCATCACAAAAATCATGACGGCTGTTCTCGCCATCGAATCCGGCAAAATGGATGAAACGGTGACGGTTTCGGCAAATGCTGTCAGAACAGAAGGCTCTGCCATTTATTTAACAGAAGGCCAAAAAGTGAAACTAAAAGATCTTGTGTACGGCCTCATGCTGAGATCAGGAAACGACGCCGCTGTTGCGATTGCTGAACATGTCGGCGGAAGTCTTGATGGATTTGTTTATATGATGAATCAAAAAGCCGAGCAGCTTGGTATGGAGAATACCCGTTTTCAAAACCCGCACGGATTGGACGACCACAAAAACCATTATTCAACAGCCTTTGATATGGCCATTTTAACCAAATACGCTATGAAGCTGAAAGACTATCAAAAAATTTCAGGCACAAAAGTATACAGAGCAGAAACGATGGAAAGCGTTTGGAAAAACAAAAATAAACTGCTGACGATGCTTTATCGATACAGCACAGGAGGGAAAACAGGCTATACAAAACTTGCAAAACGGACACTGGTCTCAACAGCCACAAAGGATAGCATTGACCTGATAGCCGTGACCATCAATGATCCTGACGATTGGGATGATCATATGAAAATGTTTAACTATGTGTTTAATCATTATCAAACCTATTTAATCGCGAAAAAAGGGGACATTCCAAGGCTGAATGGCACATTTTATGAATCTAAGGCTTTTATTAAACGGGACATCACCTATTTGTTAACCGAAGAGGAAAAAGAAGAGGTCAACATTCAAACCACGCTGCTTAAACCGAAAAAAGGATGGGAAAAAGACGCCTCAAAGATTCCCGACATCGTAGGGCACATGAAGATCATGTTTAACGATGAAACCATCGCAAAAGTGCCGATCTATTATGAAAATGAACGAAATCAAAAACCGAAGAAACAATTTTTTGAAACGTTCAAATCAATCTTTCTGAATGCGGCTGGCGGGGCAAAATGGTCAATATAATATGGGTCAGCTTAACTGTGATCGGACTTGTTTTTGCGATGTGCAACGGAACCTTGCAAGATGTAAATGAAGCTGTGTTTAAGGGGGCAAAGGAAGCTGTTACGATCTCATTCGGGCTGATGAGCGTGCTTGTTTTCTGGCTTGGCTTAATGAAAATAGCCGAGCAGTCAGGGCTTTTGGATATTTTCAGCCGGATGTGCAGGCCTTTTATATCTAAGCTGTTCCCGGATATCCCTCCGGATCACCCGGCGATGGGCTACATTTTATCTAATCTCATGGCGAACTTCTTCGGCCTTGGGAATGCGGCAACTCCGCTGGGCATTAAAGCAATGGAGCAAATGAAAAAGCTGAATGGAAACCGATCGGAAGCAAGCCGGTCGATGATTACTTTTTTAGCTGTCAATACGTCCTGCATCACTCTCATTCCGACAACCGTAATCGCTGTCCGAATGGCTTATTCCTCCAAAACACCGACAGATATCGTCGGACCAAGTATTTTGGCGACCCTCATTTCTGGAATCGGCGCCATTATCATTGACAGGTATTTTTATTACCGCCGCAAAAAGAAGGGAAGGTGAGCGGATGGAAATCATTAATTGGCTGTCTTTAGCCATGATTCCGATCATTATTGCCGGCATTCTTCTTTATGGAACAATCAAAAAGGTTCCCACATATGAATCATTTGTAGAAGGCGGAAAAGAAGGCATAGAGATCGCCTTTTCCATTATCCCCTACTTAGTCGGAATGCTTGTCGCCATTACTGTTTTCAGATCATCAGGCGCGCTTGATTTTATAATGGACCTATTAAAACCGGTTTTCTCCGCTATCGGTATACCCGCTGAGGTGGTTCCGCTTGCCCTGATCCGCCCGATCTCGGGTACGGCTGCACTCGGTATGACAACCGATATAATTGCAGTTTACGGGCCGGACTCCTTCATTGGCAGACTGGCATCCGTTATGCAGGGGTCAACGGATACAACGCTTTATGTGCTGACTGTGTACTTCGGGGCAGTCGGCATTAAAAAAATGGGTGATGCATTAAAGGTGGGACTTCTTGCTGATTTAATCGGTGTAGTTGCATCTATCATCATCGTTACGTTATTATTTGGGGGCGCCTGAAAACGGCGTTTTTTTAGATTGGGCGCATACAGTCTGAAAAAGCTTGTTTGTTCAGGTCGAAAAAAGTAAGATAATACTTGAGGTGAAAGACATGGAAAGACTGCAAAAAGTGATTGCTCATGCCGGATTTGCATCGCGCAGAAAGGCAGAAGAGCTGATTAAAGAAGGAAAAGTAAAGGTGAACGGCAAAGTAGTAACAGAGCTTGGTGTTAAGGTCACCGGTTCTGATCAGGTTGAGGTAAACGGGTTAAAGGTTGAACGTGAGGAGCCGGTTTACTTTCTCTTATATAAACCAAGAGGCGTTATTTCTGCAGCCCAAGATGACAAAGGACGCAAAGTCGTGACAGACTTTTTTAAAGAAGTCCCGCAGCGCATTTATCCGATCGGGCGTTTGGATTATGATACGAGCGGTCTTTTGCTTTTAACCAATGACGGCGAGTTTGCCAATAAGCTGATGCATCCTAAATATGAAATAGACAAAACATACGTGGCGAAGGTGAAAGGCATTCCGCCTAAAGAGCTGCTCAGAAAGATGGAGCGCGGAATTATGCTGGAAGAAGGCAAAACGGCGCCTGCTAAAGCGAAGCTTCTGTCTTTGGATAAGAAAAAGCAGACAAGCATTATTCAGCTGACAATTCATGAAGGACGCAACAGACAGGTGCGCCGCATGTTCGAAGCGATCGGGCATGAGGTAATCAAGCTGAAGCGCGAAGAATACGCGTTTTTAAACCTGCGAGGCTTGCACACGGGAGATGCCAGAGAACTTACGCCGCATGAAGTCAAAAGACTCAGAGCGCTGGCGGAGCACGGTAAAAACGCTTTCTAAATTTCACATAACCTTCAAAAAGTAAGAAATGTGAAATGAATGTGCAATGATATAATTGAATGGATCTGCAATAGGGGGAAGGGGGCAGTGGACAATGAAGAAAAAAAGGCGTTTATTCATTCGGACCGGCATCCTTCTCGTTTTAATCTGCGCGCTTGGCTATACGATTTACAATGCTGTATTTGCCGGCAAAGAGAGCATATCCGAAGGGTCCGACGCACCGAATTTTGTCCTTGAAGATACGAATGGGAAGCGTATCGAGCTCAGTGATTTAAAAGGGAAAGGTGTTTTTTTGAATTTCTGGGGTACATGGTGTGAACCGTGCAAAAAAGAATTTCCTTATATGGCGAACCAATATAAGCATTTTAAAGACAAAGGTATTGAAGTTGTCGCGGTAAATGTTGGGGAGTCAAAGATAGCAGTACATAATTTTATGAAATCCTACGGAGTCAATTTCCCGGTTGTTCTGGATACAGATCGCCAAGTGCTTGATGCCTATGACGTATCTCCGCTTCCGACAACCTTTTTAATCAATCCGGAAGGAAAAGTTGTCAAGGTGGTGACCGGCACTATGACAGAAAGCATGATCCATGATTATATGAATCTGATAAAACCCGGAGAGACTTCGGGATGAAGCAAGTCAAATGTGAATGCGGACATGTAAACCCGGTCGGAACCGTTCTATGTGAATCGTGCGGAAGAGCTCTCCAAGTCACTCAGCCTCCGCTTGCTGATATGAGATATGACGGAAGCGCAAGGCGTTCACAAACTTATAACAAAACAATTATTGATAAAATTTGGAATTTCTTTTCTTCGGTTAAGGTTGGAATCTGGCTTATCATGATAACCCTTGCTGCATCAGCGTTCGGCACCATTTTTCCCCAAGAAGCCTATTTGCCTCCGGGCGCACAGGCTGACACTTATTACAAAGAGCAGTACGGCACATTTGGTCAGCTTTATTATTTGCTCGGATTTCATCATTTATATGGTTCTTGGTGGTATTTGCTGCTTATCGCCTCGATCGGCATTTCACTCGTGATTTGCAGCCTCGATCGGGTCATTCCGTTGTACAGGGCGTTAAAGAAACAAGGTGTCAAAAGGAGTCCTGCTTTTTTAAGAAGGCAGCGCTTGTTCAGTGAAACGGATACTGGATTGGATGGGGAAGCAAAAGAAAAGGTTGTAGCTCTCTTAAAGAAAAAGCATTATAGAATCAGAGAAAAAGAGGGAAGCATCCTTGCCGAAAAAGGGCGTTTTTCCCGCTGGGGCCCGTATGTCAACCACATTGGATTGATTATCTTTCTGATTGGTGCGATGCTGAGATTTGTGCCTGGCATGTACGTTGATGAGACGCTTTGGGTCAGAGAAGGCGAGACCGCGGCAATCCCGGGAACAGACGGTAAATATTATTTAAAAAACAATCAATTCAGCGTAGAGACCTATAACAGTAAAACGGAAAAAAAGGTATTCGCAGATGCCATTGACAGAGTCGGGGACGGGAAAGTGGCAAAGAACTTTCAAACAGATGCCGTACTCTACAAGAGAGAAGGAAAAATTGTTTACGGTGAGAAGCCAAAACTGAAAAAAGTATCAGAAGAGGATATCCGAGTCAATCAGCCGCTGCGTTTTGATTCTTTTTCCGTTTACCAGGTGGATTATAAAGAGAATCAGCTTGATCAAATGGTGTTTCAGCTTATAGACAAAAAAACAAAAAAATCCTTTGGGAGCATGAAGATCAACCTTTTGGATCCAGATTCGGTTTATGATCTTGGCAACGGTTACAAAATTGAAATAGCCAGCTACCTGCCAGACTTCTATTTTAATCAGGACGGGGAACCGAGCACGAAAACAAAGCTCCCTAACAATCCGGCTTTTGTCTTTAATGTCATAACACCGGACAAACCGAAGGGTGAAAAGAGCTTTGTCGCCATCCAAGAAACAATCGAAGGCTCCGGCAGCAATAAATACAAGCTGAAATTTGACCATGTCGAAACGAAAAGCATTACCGGACTTACAGTCAGAAAGGATCTGACACTTTGGGTGCTTGCCGTCGGCGGAGCTATTTTTATGATCGGTGTCATTCAAGGAATGTACTGGCAGCACCGAAGAATCTGGCTGCGCTCACAGGGCGGGGCAGTTATGGTGGCGGCGCATACCAATAAAAACTGGTATGGCCTTAAGAAGGATTTAGCATTTGTATTGGCTGATTCCGGACTGACTGAACCGGCGGACCAAAAAGAATGAATCAAAACACAGAAATAGGCGAAAAGGGAGTGATGACATGGCAGAGCTGAGCGGAAATTTTCTTTATGCGGCCTTTCTTGTGTATTTAATCGCTGTCCCGATTTTCGGCGGGGCCATACGAGGAAATAAAGATCAAAAGGGCAAGCCAAACCGATGGGCAAACATTGGAATCACTCTTTCTATTATCGGTTTTCTTTGCCACCTTGGATATTTCAGCACAAGGTGGGCTGCCAGCGGCCATGCGCCTGTCAGCAATATGTTTGAATTCACCACCGCGTTTGGCATGATGCTCGTTTTAGCGTTTATTATTCTTTATTTTATCTATAGATTGCCTTCATTAGGCTTGTTTACGCTGTCAATCGCTTTATTGCTGATTGCATACGCCAGCATGTTTCCGACGGATATCTCGCCATTAATTCCGTCCCTGCAGAGCAATTGGCTGTATATTCACGTAACAACGGCCGCGCTTGGGCAAGCTATACTTGCCATCAGCTTTGTCGCAGGTGTCATCTTTCTTTTGAAGCATGTAGACCAGACAAAACGCAGCAAAAAAACCTTCTGGCTTGAAGCGATTATGTTTATCCTCGTCACAACCGTCGCTTTTATTTTGATCACATCAGCATTTCGTCTTGCAGGCTATGAGGCGGAGTTCAACTGGGTGGATAAAAATAAGGAAAAAAGCGTGATGGTGTACGAAATGCCTGCGCTTGTCGGCCCGCATCAGGGAGAGCTTTTGACCGAGGAAAAAATGGAGCCGCTTGTTGAGCTTCCTGCTCTTTTCTCAGGCAGAAAGGTGAACACTGTCATTTGGTCATTTGGCACAGGGCTGGTTTTGTACGGCGCGCTTCGTCTGATTATCAGAAAAAGAATCAGTGCCCTTTTACATCCGCTTGTGAAAAACGTCAATCTTGATCTGGTGGATGAGGTTGGGTACAGGGCCGTATCAATCGGGTTTCCGATCTTTACGCTCGGCGCGCTGATCTTTGCAATGATTTGGGCTCAGCTCGCATGGACCAGATTTTGGGGCTGGGACCCGAAGGAAGTATGGGCGCTGATCACCTTTTTGTTTTATGCCGCGTATTTGCATTTAAGACTGTCAAGAGGCTGGCACGGTGAGAAGTCAGCATGGCTGGCCGTAATTGGTTTTGCTATTATTATGTTTAATTTAATATTCGTAAATCTAGTGCTTGCCGGACTTCATTCTTATGCTTAGTCCTAAGAAAGCGACACAGTTCTCAAACTTTCTCACGATTTGATAAAATGAAAGTAACAGAAGGAAAGCAGGGGGAAAACGATGGACCAAACGAACGAAACCAAAATATTAGTAGTTGATGACGAAGCCAGAATTCGCCGCCTTTTAAGAATGTATCTGGAACGTGAAAATTATGTCATAGACGAAGCGGAAAATGGTGATGAAGCCATTGCCAAAGGACTTGAAGCCAATTATGACTTGATTTTGCTTGATCTGATGATGCCGGGGACTGATGGAATTGAAGTGTGCCGGCAACTTCGGGAAAAAAAAGCGACACCAATCATCATGCTGACCGCAAAAGGAGAAGAAACAAATCGGGTGCAGGGGTTTGAAGCGGGAACAGATGATTATATTGTCAAGCCGTTCAGCCCGAGAGAAGTCGTGCTGCGGGTAAAGGCCCTTTTGAGACGAGCATCCCAAACCTCTTATATCAACGCCAATACACCGACGAAAAATGTGCTTGTGTTTTCACATCTGTCCATTGACCATGATGCCCACCGCGTAACGGCTGAGGGAACAGAAGTAAGCCTAACGCCGAAAGAGTATGAGCTCCTACACTTCTTAGCGAAAACTCCTGACAAAGTGTATGATCGGGAAAAGCTTCTCAAAGAAGTGTGGCAATATGAGTTTTTTGGTGATCTGCGGACAGTGGACACTCATGTTAAACGCCTGAGAGAGAAGCTGAACAAGGTATCCCCGGAAGCTGCGAAAAAAATTGTCACCGTATGGGGTGTAGGCTATAAATTTGAGGTAGGCGCTGAATGAAATTTTGGAAAAGCGTAGTAGGCAAGCTGTGGTTTACGATCCTTTCACTCGTTTTGATCGTATTATTTATTTTAACGGTTCTTTTGTTGGAGTTTATTGAAAATTACCATGTGGAAGAAGCCGAGAATGATTTAACACAGCTTGCGAATAAAGTTGCTGTCATCTTAGAAAATCACGAGGACCAGGCGCTGGCAAGATCAATCACTTGGGAGCTCGCTGATAACTTAACAAGCATTGCAATCATTCAAGATGAGAAACAGTATTGGTATTCTCCGAATGATAAAAATCGCCTGTCGTCTATTACGGTTGAGCAAATACAGCATGACAATGACTTAAATCAAGCTCTCCAAGATCATAAAAAAGTAAGCAAACGATCGGGGCTGAGCGATACAGACACGGATAATGAGCGTCTGATTGTAGGTGTCCCGTATGAAAAAGACGGAAAGAAAGGCATGGTCTTTTTATCCCAGTCTTTGCTTGCCGTTAAAGATACAACAAAACACACGACCCGCTATATTTTTCTGGCCGCGGGGATTGCGATTGTACTGACCACGTTTTTCGCTTTCTTCTTATCAAGCAGGGTCACGTATCCGCTTCGAAAAATGAGAGAGGGCGCACAGGACTTGGCTAAGGGCAAGTTTGATACAAAAATCCCAATTTTAACTCAGGATGAAATCGGTGAACTGGCAACTGCTTTTAATCAAATGGGGCGGCAGCTTAACTTTCATATTAATGCGCTCAATCAAGAAAAAGAGCAGCTTTCTAATATTTTGAGCAGTATGGCTGACGGGGTCATTACCATTAATATTGACGGTACGATTCTTGTGACAAACCCGCCGGCTGAACGTTTTCTTCAAGCTTGGTATTATGAGCAGAACATGAATATTAAAGAAGGGGATAATCTTCCGCCTGAAGCAAAAGAGCTGTTCCAAAACGCTGTCAGCACCGAAAAAGAACAAATGATAGAAATGACGCTGCAAGGCAGATCATGGGTGCTTTTGATGTCGCCGCTTTATGCGGAAGCGCACGTCAGAGGAGCGGTTGCCGTGCTGCGCGATATGACGGAAGAACGACGCCTTGATAAGCTGCGTGAGGATTTTATCGCAAATGTCAGTCATGAGTTGAGAACACCGATTTCCATGCTTCAGGGATACAGTGAAGCGATTGTCGATGACATTGCAAGCTCTGAAGAAGACCGAAAAGAAATTGCTCAAATCATTTATGATGAATCGCTGCGAATGGGCCGCTTAGTCAACGATCTGCTTGATTTAGCCCGAATGGAATCAGGCCATACAGGCTTGCATTATGAAAAAATCAATGTTAATGAATTTTTAGAGAAGATCATCCGGAAATTTTCCGGCGTTGCTAAAGAAAAAAATATCGCTTTACATCAAGACGTTTCTCTCATAGAAGAGGAATTTATGTTTGATGAAGACAAGATGGAGCAGGTATTTACCAATTTGGTCGATAACGCGCTGCGGCATACTTCATCCGGCGGCAGTGTTTCTATTGAAGTCCATTCTGTGAAGGATGGATTGAAAATCGATATCAAAGACTCTGGATCCGGTATACCGGAAGAAGATCTCCCTTTTATCTTTGAGCGGTTCTATAAGGCAGATAAAGCGAGGACTAGAGGCAGAGCAGGAACCGGACTTGGGCTGGCTATTGTTAAAAATATCGTGGAGGCCCACAACGGGTCAATTACGGTGCACAGCCGAATGGATAAAGGAACGACATTTACATTTTATATTCCGACAAAACCATAAAATCGAGTCTGAATTTGCCGAAGAATCTTGTTCCATAAGAAACACCCGCTGATCTTAGCGGGTGTTTTTTTAAAAGCCAATATTAATAAAATTTAAGGATATGTTAATATAAATTCCCTTCCAAATTCCAGTTTCTCGTAATATAGTTGTAATGTAACTTTTCAAGCTATTAATACGACAAAAAAGTGAACGGAGGGGTTTCAAATGGAAGAAACCTTTCAATTGTTATATGATACTTATCATCAAGATTTATACCAGTTTTTATTTTATATGGTAAAGGATAAAAACCAGGCTGAAGATCTTCTTCAGGAGGTTTATATCCGGGTATTACATTCTTATCATACGTTTGAAGGAAGAAGCAGTGAAAAAACATGGCTTTTGTCTGTCGCACGCCATGTTGCGATAGACTGGTTCCGTAAACAGCAGACGATCAGACAGCGTATACTCGGCACATTTGATTGGGATACACAGGATGTCAGAGATCAGCAATTGCTTCCGGATGAACTTGCGGTTCAAAATGAAAATGTCCGGGAAATTTATGCTGCGCTTGATCAATGTACGATCGATCAAAGAGCTGTGATTATCTTGCGGTTTATTCAGGGATATTCAATACAGGAAACAGCCAATGCTCTGCGCTTCTCGGAAAGCAAAGTCAAAACGACCCAACACAGAGGGCTCAAAGTACTTCGGAAACATATGGAGCTTTTGAGGGAGGAGCTAATGGATGATGAAGTCAGATTGGAACGAAGAGCAGATAAAGGAGTTGTTAAGTCAACTTCCGGCAGTTAAAGACCATCGTTCGCCCCAAGATATTTACAAGCGGCTGACGATGGCAAAAATCAAAAAAAAGCCAGCTGTTAGGTGGATTGGCCCCGCGTGTGCCACTGCAATTGCGGTTTATATCGCCTTCATTATTTCTCCTCAATTTTTTGATCAGGCACAACCTCAACAAAAAGAAGCGTCCCAAGATAACGCTGTGACGAAAACTGAGACAGCAGACAGCCCAAAGGCTGCATCATCCCTGGATCAGACATCGTATGTTGTTTCTG
Source organism: Bacillus sp. 0209A (assembly GCF_036765095.1). Lineage (NCBI taxonomy): Bacteria > Bacillati > Bacillota > Bacilli > Caryophanales > Bacillaceae > Bacillus > Bacillus sp. 0209A. The sequence goes on along the minus strand of NZ_JBAIZV010000003.1, from coordinate 270,811 downwards.
AAAAGGAACAGAACAATTACATCACTGTAGCGATTGCTGATGCCGAAACATCCGCAATTATACCTCTTAGCATCAAAAAAACAAACGAAGACCAAACGATACAGGAGATGTTGTTTGAAAGTAGTGAACTGGGTATTTTGGATCATGCCATTACGATCCCATCCTTCATAGATGAAATAGAGGTAAAGGAAAAACCAAACCAGAAGGAATTGAGTATACGAGTCCATCAGCCGGTTCAGGATTTTTCTGTAAAAGATGATACACTGTTAAAAAAATTGCTGAAAGAATCTTTAAAATGGAGTCCTTATGAAAAAATCAAATTTTTATCGGATCAAAACGATGGTGGCATCCGTATTGGCTCATATGGCACTTTTACGGAAATTTCGATTCCCAAACAGTCGAAAAGAGCCTACTACTTGTACCGAAATAAACAAGGACAAGACTTTCTCGTACCATCAGAAAAAACATTTGATACGGTAAAAGAAGCGATTAAGGAAATGGAATCGAGCAACCAACAAGATACAACACCTCTTTTTCAAGCGGGAGCTGTCAAATCTGTAACGAAGAAAAAGAAACACTTATATATCCACTTCTCAAAAGACTCAAAAGTTGACGATTCTATTGCTGGTATCTTAATGCTTGAAGGACTTCTTTTAACAGCAAAGGAATTTGGTTTTACAAAGGTGACCTTTACGGAAACCAGAACAAAAAAAATCGGCAGGTATGACGTATCAGGTGCTATTCCGGTACCTGCTGCTCCAAACCCCATCTCTTTAAACTAAAAGTGGCCCTCAGGGTCTTTTTTAGTTGCCTTTCATATAATAGAAATTTTCAAAAAATAGTTGTGCGTGTATAATAAAACAAGGTAACGATTGAAAGGATTTGAGATGAGTGAACGTGTTAACAATCAAAGGAGTTTCCATCGGAGAAGGGATGCCGAAAATCATCATTCCGTTGATGGGAAAAACGGAAAAACAAATTTTGAACGAAGCAGAAGCTGTAAAATTACTGGATCCGGACATTGTGGAGTGGCGAGTCGACCTATTTGAAAAAGCAAACGACAAAGAAGCTGTCACACAGATGATTTCTAAGCTTCGGGAGTCTGTAGCTGACAAGCTGTTTCTATTTACCTTCAGAACCCATAAAGAAGGCGGCAGTATGGAAATGGATGAAAGCTCATATATTGCCTTGCTGGAAGCGGCAGTCCAGACAAAAGACATCGATCTTATTGACATTGAATTATTTTCAGGAGATGCAAATGTGAAAGCGTTAGTATCGCTGGCAGAAGAACATAATGTCTATGTGGTGATGTCAAATCATGATTTTGAGAAAACGCCTGCGAAAGATGAAATTCTTTCGAGACTTCGAAAAATGCAGGATTTAGGGGCGCATATTCCAAAAATGGCTGTCATGCCGAATGATACAGGAGATCTCTTAACGCTGCTTGATGCAACGTATACAATGAAAACAAAATATGCAAACCGTCCAATCATTACAATGTCCATGGCTGCAACAGGACTGATCAGCAGACTGAGCGGCGAGGTTTTTGGATCAGCTTGTACTTTTGGCGCCGGAGAAGAGGCCTCGGCACCTGGTCAAATACCTGTTTCTGAGCTGAGGAGTGTCTTAGACATTTTGCACAAAAACATACGAAAATAAAACAATAAAAAACTCAAGCTATATAGCTTGAGTTTTTTTGATTTATGGAAGATCAATGAGCTTAACAGATACAATATCGGGAACTTCTGTTAGTTCCTTCACGATTTTATCTTCCAAATGTCTGTCAAAGGAAAGCATCATGATGGCTTCTCCGCCTTTTTCTTTACGGCCAACCTGCATGGTTGCAATGTTAATATCGTTATCTCCGAGAATACGTCCTACTCGGCCGATGACACCTGTTGTATCCTGATGCTGGATATATACCAAGTGACCTGTCGGATAAAAATCGATATTAAAGCCGTTGATCTCGACAATACGTTCTCCGAAATGAGGGATATACGTAGCCGTCACAGTAAAGGTGCTGCGGTCTCCCGTTACTTTTACGCTGATGCAGTTATCGTATCCAGATTCAGAAGAGGAAATTTTTTCACTGAAGCTGATGCCGCGTTCTTTTGCGACACCGCCGGCATTGACTTCGTTAACAGTTGAGTCAACGCGCGGTTTTAAAAAGCCTGACAGAAGGCTTTTTGTAATGAACGATGTTTCAAGTTTAGCAATTGTGCCTTCATACTGAATGGCAACATCCTGTACCGGCTCTTTCATGCATTGGGATACTAGGCTGCCAATTTTTCCTGCGATTTGATGGTAAGGCTTAATCTTAGCGAATTCATCTTTTGTCATGGCTGGCAGGTTGATAGCTGACATGACAGGAAGACCTTTTGCGAACTGCAGAACTTCTTCTGAGACTTGAGCCGCGACATTCAGCTGTGCTTCTTTAGTCGATGCTCCCAAGTGAGGAGTTGCAATGACTAATGGATGATCAACGAGTTTATTGTCAACAGGCGGTTCAACTTCAAAAACGTCAAGCGCCGCTCCGGCAACATGCCCGCTTTCCAAAGCTTCGAGAAGTGCAGCTTCATCGATAATACCGCCTCGTGCGCAGTTAATTAAGCGAACACCTTTTTTCATTTTTGCAATCGTTTCTTTATTCAACAAGCCTTTTGTTTCTTTTGTTAAAGGTGTGTGAACAGTAATAATATCTGCGCTTTCAAGCACTTCTTCAAATGTACGGCTGTTTACACCGATTTTTTTCGCTCTATCTTCAGTTAAGAAAGGATCAAAAACGTGAACGGTCATACCGAACGCTCTCGCACGCTGTGCGATTTCGCTTCCAATGCGGCCTAATCCAACAATCCCAAGCGTTTTCCCGTAAAGCTCTGAACCGACATAAGCCGTGCGGTTCCACTCTCTGGATTTCACGGAGATATTAGCCTGAGGAATGTGTCTCATTAAAGAAGAGATCATCGCAAATGTATGCTCAGCTGTCGAAATGGTGTTGCCGTTTGGAGCGTTAATTACGATGACGCCGTGTTTAGTCGCCTCGTCAATATCGATATTATCTACACCGACACCGGCTCTTCCGACAATTTTTAAAGAAGTCATTTTGTTGAAAAGGTCTTCTGTTACTTTTGTTGCGCTTCGCACCAAAAGAGCATCGAAAGTATGTAATTCATCCTCTGCTTCTGCTGCGTTTTTTTGAACGATTTCAATAAAGTCTGATTCAATAAGTGGCTGTAAGCCGTCGTTGCTCATTTTGTCTGAGACCAATACTCGAAACATCGTTAGATTTCCTCCTAAATTGACAAACTAAATATCTGATAATTTAACATATTCTCAATAGAGTGTCAACGTGTATTGACGCAGTAAAGGGTAAAAGGAAAGCTTGAAAATCAATGTTTTCACAGCTTTTGGGTATTATTTATAATTTGAAGCAATTCTCTATACAGGCAACAAGTTATCGTTTATAATGGAACTAAATTCATATGATCAATCTTCGGGGCAGGGTGAAATTCCCTACCGGCGGTGATGAGCCGATGGCTCTAAGCCCGCGAGCTGTTTTTTACAGCAGGATTCGGTGAGATTCCGGAGCCGACAGTACAGTCTGGATGGGAGAAGATGGAGGTTCATAAGCGTTTTGAAATTTATTTCTCAAACGTTTCTTTGCCTAGCCTAATTTTCGAAACCCCGCTTTTTAGATGAAGCGGTTTTTTTATTGGCTGGAAAAGAACCTTTCCGTTTTCGAGTAAGATGTGATCGAAAAGGAGAGAGTGAAGTGAAAGTGAAAAAATTAGTTGTGATCAGTATGCTGAGCAGCATTGCATTTGTTTTGATGCTGTTAAATTTCCCGTTTCCGGGGCTTCCGGATTATTTGAAAATTGATTTTAGCGACGTGCCCGCTATTATTGCCATTCTGATTTACGGTCCTTTGGCGGGAATTGCCGTCGAAGCGATAAAAAACGTTCTTCAATATATTATTCAGGGAAGCATGGCCGGAGTTCCTGTCGGGCAGACTGCGAATTTTATCGCAGGAACACTCTTTATCTTGCCGACTGCTTTCTTATTTAAAAAGCTGAGCTCAGCAAAGGGGATGGCTGTCAGTCTGCTTCTGGGAACTGCAGCGATGACCGTTTTGATGAGTATTTTAAATTATGTACTGATTCTTCCGGCTTACACGTGGTTTTTACATTCGCCGGCATTATCCGACAGCGCGCTGAAAACAGCCGTCGTCGCTGGTATTCTGCCGTTTAACATCATAAAAGGCATTGTGATTACGATTGTTTTCTCACTTATTTTCATCAAGTTGAAGCCATGGATTGAACAGCAGCGAAGCGCTCATATCCATTAAAATATAAAAAGCTCCCGCAGGGGAGCTTTTTCCATACTTCTATTCAAATTTAAGCGGGTCGCCTTCAAATGGCTCATCCGCCACTTTGATGGAATCAGTAGGACATCCTTCAAATGCGTCAATCATATCTTCTTCCAGTACCTCAGGAACTTCAACAACGCCTTTGTTTTCATCAAGTGTTACGAACGCGATGCCTTCATCATCGTAATCGTAAATGTCTGGTGCAGCAGCGCCGCAAGCGCCGCATGCAATACATGTATCTTTGTCTACGATTGTGTACTTTGCCATGAATAAAACCTCCCAGATTGTTCTTGGTGGAACAAATGGATCAATCTTTATATTTAATCAATTTAACACCTATTCCTCTTACTTATTGTAATGATGTTGCTGCCACATTTCAACAGAAAAATGATTGAGAATGCTTATCACATAAGGGGTTATCTACATAACATCCCCCCTAACGATGACTTTAAACGTCGATTTCTGTTTAAAATCTGTTAAAATAAAAAGAGCAAATCAACGATTTTTGTCAGGAAGAATGTGGGTGGATAGGTTGTCATTAAATTACTTCGATATTATGGTTCTCGATTGCCTTTGCAAAATAAACGGAGAACGTTCGGGAAGCGCTGTTTTTCACCTATTCAAAGGCAAAAGATCGTCACAAACCATTCAAGACGCCGGCTTATTTCAGACTGCAAAATACTTTGGAATGGCGCGGAAATGTTCGAGAAGCGATATTTTAGCGTCAATCACCAAGCTCGAACAGCATTCATATCTCGAACCAATGGCTGAAACAGATACATATAAAGTGACAGCCAGCGGCGCAGCGGCATTGAGTCATGCTCTCAATGAACGGCCTTGGCCTGTTCATTGCCACGGCGCTTATTACCAGCAGGCTGCCGGTGTGCTTTGGAGAAGGCTTTCCCTGCTTGTGCAGGTCTTATCTAATAAACTGCAAGGGAGCAGGCAGTATATTCCTGTCACAAAGGATTATAAGACGCTTCACTGGGTAAAGAAATACCTCTCCCGCCATACGGATCATATAGAGATGGCACGCAGCTTTTTTGCCATGCTGGAGGAGCATTTGTATAAGATTGATGACAAAGAAGCGAAAATTTTTGTCTACTCTTTAACCTCGCACGATAGGATCGGCTATACGAGCAGACAGCTTGCTGACACGCTGGAAGAAGATGAATGGTATGTTTATATCATGTTTTGGGCTTCCGTACATTATTTTATACATTCTCTTCCGGAGTGTGAACATTCTCTGTTAAAGGACCTCCTCTCTGATGTGCATGTTGAGAATGCCCTGACAGAGTCAACGAGAAAAACATGGCAGATGGTCAAACAAGGGATTCCGATACAGCGAATTGCAGAAATCAGAAAGCTGAAAACAGCGACGATCGAAGACCATATTGTCGAGATTTCTCTCCACGAGCCTGCGTTTAAGATAGATGACTATGTATCAGCGGAAGACCAGCTCAAAATTGCAGAGTTTGCCAAACGGATGAGAACGAACAAAATCAAACAAATTCGCGACGGGATGGAACAGCGGTTCAGCTATTTTCAAATCAGATTGGCATTGACAAAGCAGGTGCAGCAATATGACTAAATTACAGCAAACGTTATATCAGTTTTTTGGTTTTACTTCCTTTAAAAAAGGGCAGGAGGACATTATTAGAAGCATACTTAGCGGGAAGGATACCATTGCGATGCTCCCGACTGGGGGAGGAAAATCGCTTTGCTACCAGCTGCCTGGTTATATGCTTGACGGCATGGTATTAATCGTTTCTCCATTGCTTTCCTTAATGGAGGATCAGGTACAGCAGCTGAAGGCGCGGGGTGAAAAGCGTGCGGCAGCTTTGAACAGCATGCTTAGCATGCAGCAGAGACAATTCGTTTTAGATCATATTCATCGCTATAAATTTTTGTACTTGTCTCCTGAGGCTTTGCAGTCCCCATATGTATTGGAAAAATTGAAAAGCGTATCGATCAGCCTATTTGTTATTGATGAGGCGCATTGTATATCTGAATGGGGGCATGACTTCAGGCCTGACTATTCAAAGCTTGGACAGCTGAGAAAAAAACTTGGGCATCCGCCGGTTCTGGCATTGACCGCTACAGCTACAAAGGCTACGCTGCAAGATGTCACGGACCTGCTTGAGCTGCAGCATGCCGAACGGCATCTCAATTCAGTCAATCGTCCAAATATCGCGCTCAGGGTTGAACATGCGGCTGATACTGTCGAAAAAATAGATAGGGTCATTCAGCTGGTTGAAAACCTGCAAGGTCCGGGAATTGTTTATTGTCCGACAAGGAAATGGGCTGAGGAATTAACGGGTGAAATTAAAAGCAAAACGAGCAGCAGAGCCGACTTTTACCATGGCGGTATGGAATCTGGCGACAGGATTTTAATTCAGCAGCAGTTTATTCATAACCAGCTTGATGTGATATGTTGTACGAATGCGTTTGGAATGGGTGTCGATAAACCTGATATCAGATATGTGATCCATTTTCACCTCCCGCAAACGGCTGAAGCTTTTATGCAGGAAATCGGCAGAGCGGGACGCGATGGAAAACCGAGTGTCAGCATTTTGCTGCGGGCGCCAGGGGATTTTGAACTTCAGGAGCAGATTATCCAAATGGAGAGTGTTACAGCTGAAGAAATCGCCAATGTGATCCGTGTGCTTGAGGAGACGGAGGAGCGGGATGAGAGAAGGCTGCGTGACTTATTAATGCAATATGATATCGGAGAGACCCAAGGCCGTATGATAATACATCTCTTCATGCAGGGCAAAACATCAATTGAACTGGTGAAGCGGGAGATTTCTTATCGCATGGAACTTAAGCTGGAAAAAGTTCGCCGCGTATCTTTGCTGCTTCAGCGTGATGGCTGTATAAGACAATCGCTGTTAACCTATTTTGATGAATCATACGATCCTGAGGACGGAAACCTCCCGTGCTGTTCTCATTGCGGTTTCGATCTATCCTTGTATGAACAAAAAGAAGAACGGAATAAAAAGGCTTCATTAGACAGCTGGAGTTCGGAATTGCACCGAATATTCAGCTTGCAGACTGTAGGTGAACTGGACTGAAACAGCAAAAGGATTTCATTCAGCAAATGTCAGACCGTGATATGCTGAAGCAGTTATATTTGACGCAGCTTTTGATCCTCATCGCCGCAGCTGCAGCAGGATTGTTCTTTTTTAAGGATGTCAGAGACGTACTAAAACTCTGGGATATTAGCGATATGCGAATCATATGGTACGGTGTTTCTATTGCTGTTATTGTGATTTTAGCCGATATGGCAGTGATGAAATGGTGCCCGCCCCATCTATATGATGACGGGGGAATCAATAAAAAAATATTCAGTAAGAGGTCAATCCCTCATATTATATTTTTAACGCTTCTGATTGCTTTCGCGGAAGAAATGTTATTCAGAGGAGTGCTGCAGACTCATATCGGTTTATGGGCGGCCAGCCTTGTATTTGCCGTTCTTCATTTTCGGTATTTGTCAAAATGGCTGTTATTTATCATGGTGACAGCAATCAGCTTTTTGCTCGGACTGATGTATGAATGGACCGGTAACTTATTTGTTCCGATGACGGCGCATTTTATCATTGATGCCGTGTTTGCCTGTCAGATTCGTTTTGAACATGTGAGGAGGGATAAACATGACGAACATGTCGAGAGTAGAGCGAAGAAAAAACCAGAATCTTTATGAAGATCAAAACGCCGCCTTGGCGGACGAATATTTCGATGATGATGGAGAAAGCCTTCCGACAAGACAATCTGTAAAAAATCAAAGAGAACAGAAAAAAAAGCAAGGTAAAACAAAAACGCCATTATTCACTGTGCTCGCTGTATTATTTGTATTTGTCCCGGTTATCGTTTTAGTCAGTTTATTTTATCTAAAAAACCACCCGGATCACCGTGACGATTATGAAGATGTTTTTATCGACAGCAGCCAAAGCAAATATGAGGTTGTATCGAAATCAGAGGGTGAAAAAAACACCAAAGAAGACGACACCAAAGAGACTGCACTGCAGCAAGCGTCCAAAAAAAAGTCTGAGAATACAAAGGCTAAAGAGCCGGCAAAAACAACAACTGATAAAAAACAGCCTGCTTTAGCGGAAACAGAAGACTCAGAAAATAAGGAGGAAGCAACCGCCGCGGCTGCTTCCTCTTCTCAACAAACAGCAGCCCAAAAAGAACAGCAGCCGGCAGAACCAGTTCAATCTAAGGCGAAACGCGTAGTTAAGCACACCGTCCAAAAGAAAGAAACGCTGTACCGCATTTCCATGAAATATTATAAAAGCCGGTCGGGAGAAGAAAAAATCCGTGCGTATAATCATTTGAATGGAAATGATGTATACACCGGACAAGTTTTGGACATCCCCCTTGATGGATGAATAGGGCATTTTTTTTAATTCACGCTCATATATTGTAGCAATGAAAATGGACAAGGTGTGAAGCGTATGGAATCCTTATGGAATCAGCTCGATCAGTTTACAGATGCGCCGACCAAACAGATGCTCCAAGCGCTGGTGAAACGAAAACAAAAATTTGAAAATTATGCAGCGCAATGCCGCAGATGGCGATGGGCTTCACTCATTTGCTTGGGCTTATTATGTCTTATGATCATGATCAAAAGCCCGGCGCCTCAGCTCGTTCTTCAAGAAATGCTAAGCCGTACCTTTTATTTATTTTGGATGATGGCAACCGCTTTTGCATACTGCACTTCATTTTATTTTAAGAAAAAGGAAGATAAAGCTGAGGGCGATTTCCATAAACTGAGATGCGAAATTATTCAGAAGAGCACTGATCTTTGGCCGCAGCCGGATAAATGGAAGGCGAGAGAGTCTGTTTTTCAAATGATGAAGCACAAATATGATATTAATCTATATTTTGAAAGTAAATAAAATGGGGCGTTTTCTCAAACGATAGAAACGTCTTTTTTTTATTGTCCGTCTTATTGATAAGTTCTAAAAAGAATGGAGAGTTTTTATGAAGCTATCAGTGAAAATTGCCGGTGCCCTAACTGTTGCCGCAGCGGCTATGACGGCAAAAATGTATTCAACAGCAAAAGGCAACCATTTGAAAACACATACGTTTCTTTTATCAAAAATGAAGGGCAAATTGCCTCTTACAATCTTTTTTATTTCGGACATTCATAAACGTTCCATCGATCAAGACCTTTTACAAAAAGCGCGTAGTCATACCCCTCACCTGGTTATCATCGGCGGTGATTTAGCCGAGGGCGGGGTGCCCAGTACGAGAATCGAGGAAAACATCAAACGGCTCTCAAATATTGGGGTCCCTGTTGTGTTTGTGTGGGGAAATAACGATTATGAAGTCAGACAGCATAAGCTGTATTCCATATTCAAAGCGTACGGTGTCATCAGCCTGAGGAATGAATCAGTTTCGTTTTCGCACAATGGGCATACGATTGCGATTGCGGGAGTTGATGATATCAAGATGGAGATGGATCATTATGAGGAAGCCATTAAAGAGCTCGACAAAAGCCAGCTGAATATTCTGGTTTGCCATAACCCGGAAATCCACGAACAAATCAATGAAACCGACGGTATTGATGCGATATTCAGCGGGCATACCCATGGCGGTCAGATCAGGTTTGGGAAATTCGGCCCGTATGAGCTTGGAAAAACAGGTATTGTTAAACATGCGGCGTATCTGATCAGCAACGGATATGGCACGACAAAAGTGCCTCTTCGTTTAGGTGCTGAGCCGGAAACACATATTGTAACTCTTTGCGCGCCAGAATAACTTCTCAAAAGCAAAAATCCATAAGGCAATAAAAACTGCATTGTGCTTGTCTTACTAGTGAACTCAGTGTAAACTGATAACAATTAAGAACCTATGACTCATCATCTCATATAATGTGTTATATGATTTGTGTGCAAGTAGAGGCAGGAGGGAACGTTATGCGGCTTGAGCGTCTGAATTATAATAAGATTAAAATCTTTTTAACCCTCGATGATTTGACAGACCGGGGATTGACAAAAGAAGACCTCTGGAAGGACTCATTTAAAGTCCACCAGTTATTTAAAGATATGATGAATGAAGCTAATACAGAGCTCGGCTTTGAAGCGAATGGACCGATTGCAGTGGAAGTGTATTCTCTCCAAGCACAAGGGATGGTTGTGATCGTAACAAAGAACCAGGAAGCAGATTCCGAAGACGATGAGTATGATGATGATTACATCGAAATGCAAGTCAAGCTTGATGAAAGCGCGGACATCATTTATCAATTCCATTCCTTTGAAGATATCATTCAGCTTTCAGAAAGCTTACAGCGAATCGGTATCACAGGGGGGACTGTCTACCACTATGAGGGACAGTACTTTTTAAGCCTTGAAGACCTGGGGTCACATACGGCTGAGGGAGTTGTGTCGGTTCTGGCTGAATACGGCAATCCGACAACTTTAACGATTTATCGCTTGCAAGAGTATGGTAAGCTTATTATGGACGATAATGCTGTTGAGACGATACAGACTCATTTTTTATAAAAATGCAACGGAAAACTGCTGATTTGACAGCAGTTTTTTTTGAGTTAAAAAACATGGAAAAACATAACGTTTATTCTATGCATAAATCATATGAAGGTGTATACTATTCTCTGAAAGGGAGCATGTGAGAAACAGAAGATTCTAGGAGGTTAACTCAAATGGCAGCCGATCGAAACACCGGTCATACAGAAGAGGACAAACTTGATGTGTTAAAATCAACCCAAACCGTAATACATAAGGCTCTGGAAAAATTGGGATATCCCGAAGAAGTCTACGAACTGTTAAAGGAGCCGATGAGATTATTAACGGTAAAAATACCTGTTCGTATGGACGACGGTTCAGTACAGATTTTTACAGGTTATCGTGCGCAGCACAATGACTCTGTCGGTCCGACGAAGGGCGGGATACGTTTTCACCCGAACGTAACAGAAAAAGAGGTGAAGGCGCTTTCTATTTGGATGAGTTTAAAATGCGGCATAATTGATCTTCCATATGGCGGTGGTAAAGGCGGAATTGTTTGTGATCCAAGGGATATGTCGTTTAGAGAGCTGGAGCGTCTGAGCAGAGGATACGTCAGAGCAATCAGCCAAATTGTCGGCCCGACAAAAGACGTGCCGGCACCGGATGTATTTACAAACTCACAAATCATGGCTTGGATGATGGATGAGTATTCAAGAATTGATGAATTTAATTCGCCTGGATTTATTACGGGCAAGCCGCTTGTGCTTGGCGGATCTCACGGGAGAGAATCTGCGACAGCAAAAGGCGTAACGATCTGTATTAAAGAAGCGGCAAAGAAAAAAGGCATCGATATTAATGGTGCGCGTGTCGTTGTTCAAGGCTTCGGAAACGCGGGAAGCTATTTAGCTAAATTTATGCATGATGCGGGAGCAAAGGTTGTCGGCATCTCAGATGCGTATGGCGGACTTTATGATCCGGAAGGCCTCGATATCGATTACTTACTCGACCGCCGCGACAGCTTCGGTACCGTAACAAAGCTTTTCAACGATACTATTACGAACCAGGAGCTGCTGGAGCTGGATTGTGATATCCTTGTTCCTGCCGCAATTGAAAATCAAATTACAGAAGAAAATGCCCATAATATCCGGGCTGGAATTGTCGTTGAAGCGGCAAACGGGCCAACAACGCTTGAAGGAACAAAAATTCTTTCAGACCGGGACATTCTGCTTGTGCCAGACGTACTGGCAAGCGCCGGTGGCGTAACGGTTTCATATTTTGAATGGGTTCAGAATAACCAAGGCTTCTACTGGAGTGAAGAAGAGGTAGAAGAGAAATTAGAAAAAATGATGATCAAATCATTTAACAATATTTATGAAATGGCTAAAAACCGAAGAATTGACATGAGGCTCGCTGCTTATATGGTCGGTGTTCGCAAAATGGCTGAAGCTTCGCGCTTTAGAGGCTGGATATAAGTTGATAATTTGCATAAAAATAAAAAATCTCCTATGATAAAATAGGAGATTTTTTTTATTCGGATATATAAAAATATGAAGTGAAATGCCAATCGCAGGAGTTGACGGAAATGATTCAAGAAAAAGCAATAATTATTGGTGGAGGACCTTGTGGACTATCTGCTGCCATTCACCTAAAACAAATTGGCATTGATGCCCTCGTCATTGAAAAAGGCAATGTCGTTAACAGCATTTACAATTATCCGACGCATCAAACCTTTTTCAGCTCAAGTGAAAAGCTTGAAATTGGAGACGTGGCATTTATTACGGAAAACAGAAAACCTGTCAGAATTCAGGCTTTGTCGTATTACCGGGAAGTCGTCAAACGGAAAAACATCCGTGTCAATGCGTTTGAAATGGTGCATAGAGTCACGAAAGCGGAAAACAATTCATTTGTTATAGAGACGTCAAAAGGAACTTACACGACACCGTATTGTATTATTGCAACAGGCTATTATGATCATCCAAACTATATGAACGTACCCGGTGAGGATTTGCCAAAAGTATTCCATTATTTTAAAGAAGGCCATCCGTACTTTGATAAAGATGTCGTCGTCATCGGCGGCAAAAATTCAAGCGTAGACGCTGCGCTTGAACTCGTGAAATCTGGAGCGCGTGTCACAGTCTTATACAGGGGCAATGAGTATTCGCCAAGCATTAAGCCGTGGATCCTGCCTGAATTTGAGTCGCTCGTCAGAAACGGGACAATTCGCATGGAATTTGGGGCATGTGTCGAAAAAATCACCGAGGATGAAGTGGTATTCCGCTCCGGCGAGAAGGAACCCATTACCATTAAAAATGATTTTGTATTTGCCATGACAGGCTATCATCCCGATCATCAATTTCTTGAAAAAATGGGTGTTAAAATTGATCAAGAAACAGGACGTCCATTTTTTAATGAAGAAACGATGGAAACAAACGTTGAAGGCATTTTTATTGCCGGGGTCATTGTTGCCGGGAACAATGCAAATGAAATATTTATTGAAAACGGCAGATTTCACGGGGGACATATCGCAGCGGAAATCGCCAAAAGAGAAAATTGTTAAAGAAGGGGAGCATATGAAGAATTCGTATGCTCTTTTTGTTTTTTTAAGTTCAGACAGATGTAAAATCATAAACAACATGGTAGGATAGACTTAGGAATATAAAGGAAAGAGGTTGCCTGATGTTTGCAATCATCTCTGCAGGAATCGCTCCCGGCATCGCGCTGTTAAGTTATTTTTATTTAAAAGATCAGTATGATAATGAACCTGTACATATGGTGCTTCGGTCGTTTTTTCTGGGAGTTGTTCTTGTATTTCCCACAATGTTTATCCAGTACGTGCTTGAAAAAGAGAATGTGGGAGGCGGAAGCTTTTTCGTTTCTTTTTTGACTTCAGGGTTTTTGGAGGAATCACTGAAATGGTTTATTCTGATGGTCAGTGTATACCCGCACGCCCACTTTGATGAGCATTATGACGGGATTGTGTACGGGGCCAGTGTATCGCTCGGTTTTGCAACTCTCGAAAATATTCTTTACTTAATCGGCCACGGTGTGGAGCATGCGTTTGTCAGGGCGCTGCTGCCAGTTTCATGCCATGCCTTGATAGGTGTTATTATGGGATTTTACCTTGGGAAAGCCCGTTTTTCCGCTCATAAGGCGCGTGTGAAGTGGCTTATTCTTTCTTTAGCTGTTCCGTCACTTTTGCATGGATCGTATGATTTTATTCTGACAGCACTCAGCAATTGGATTTATTATATGTTTCCATTTATGTTGTTTTTATGGTGGTTTGGTTTGCGCAAAGCGAAAAAAGCCCGTTCCGTCAATATGATGCAAGTATAGAAGCCGCACAGAACCGTGCGGCTTTTTGTGTGCCGATTTATCAAATGAGATTTATGTTCTGAGGGATAACAAGGAAAGAGTGTATAAAAATAACCTCGTTACAGAAAATACGATTACACTCAAAAATTTGCTGTAGGAGGCTTGAAAAGATGAAGTCCAAAGGAACGATTATGGCATGTCTCATCCTTTTTTCCTTTACAATAACGACGTTTATCAATACTGAAACCATCTCTGCCTTTTCCAATCAGGTCATTCAAAGAGGGGCTACAGGAGACGATGTGATCGAACTCCAAGCGCGCCTTCAATATAATGGATACTATAACGGAAAAATTGACGGGGTTTATGGATGGGGAACGTACTGGGCAGTTCGAAATTTTCAGGATCAATTCGGGTTAAAAGAGGTTGATGGCCTTGTAGGGGCTAAAACAAAGCAAACCCTAATATCTAAATCTAAATACTATCGTGAATATGTCATGGAACAGCTTCAAAAAGGGAATACGTTCACGCATTACGGAAAAATTCCGCTAAAGTATCAGACGAAACCGTCAAAAGCAGCAACACAAAAAGCAAGACAGCAAGCAGAAGCGCGGCAGAAACAGCCTGCGGAAAAAACAACGCAGCAGCCTAAAGCGGATAAACAGCAAAACAACACACCTGAAAAAACAAGAAAACAGGACGCGGTCGCAGCTAACATGCCTGGCGGATTTTCCAACAATGATATTCGGCTGCTTTCTCAAGCGGTTTACGGGGAAGCACGGGGAGAACCGTACGAGGGTCAGGTTGCCGTCGCGGCAGTTATTTTGAACCGGTTGAACAGTCCGTTATTTCCCAATTCAGTTGCTGGTATTATTTTTGAACCGCTTGCTTTTACAGCAGTGGCTGACGGGCAAATCTATATGCAGCCGAATGAAACGGCAAGAGAAGCAGTGCTGGATGCCATTAATGGCTGGGATCCAACCGAGGAAGCACTGTACTACTTTAATCCGGATACAGCGACCAGCGCATGGATTTGGGGACGCCCGCAGATCAAGAGAATCGGAAAACACATTTTCTGTGAGTAGCAGGATATAAGAAAGCATAAAAATGAGGTGTGATAAATGATCAGAGGTATTTTAATCGCGTTGCTCGGTATTGCAATTGTCGGTACAAGCTACTGGGGATACAAAGAACACCAGGAAAAAGACGCAGTTCTTCTTCATGCTGAAAATAACTACCAGCGGGCGTTCCATGAACTTACCTATCAGATGGATCAGCTTCACGATAAAATCGGAACAACACTCGCCATGAACAGCCAAAAATCACTGTCACCTGCATTGGTAGATGTGTGGAGGATTACATCTGAAGCCCATAACAGTGTCAGTCAGCTGCCGCTTACATTAATGCCGTTTAACAAAACAGAAGAGTTATTATCAAAGATCGGCGATTTCAGTTATAAAACGTCAGTCAGAGATTTGGAGCAAAAGCCGCTAGATAAAAAAGAGTATACATCACTAAATAAGCTATATCAGCAATCCGAAGATATACAAAATGAATTGCGTCATGTTCAGCACCTTGTTATGAGCAAAAACCTTCGCTGGATGGACGTAGAGATGGCACTGGCTTCTGACGAAAAACAAAGCGATAATACGATTATCAACAGCTTTAAAACCGTCGAAAAAAATGTCGGTGCATTCTCCACCGGAACAGACCTTGGCCCGAGTTTCACCAGCACCAAAAAAGAAGAGAAGGGCTTCAGCCATCTGAAAGGAAAACAAATTTCCGAACAGGAAGCAAAACAAATTGCTGAGCGTTTTGCCCCGGATGACAATTATTCAATTAAAGTGGTGAAAAGTGGAAAAAAAACAAACCGCGACGTATATAGCGTCAGCATGAAAGACCCAGACCATAAAGCAGCGATTTATATGGATATTACGAGAAAGGGCGGGCATCCGGTATATTTGATCCAAAACAGAAAAGTGAAGAATCAGAAATTCAGTTTGAATGACGGGTCGAACCGCGCGCTCGCCTTTTTAAAGAAAAACGGATTTGAAACAGATGATTTGGAAATTGATGAAAGTGCCCAATATGATAAAATCGGCGTATTTTCATATGTGCCTGTTGAAAATAAAATCCGAATGTACCCGGAAGCCATTCGCATGAAAGTGGCTTTGGATGACGGTGAGGTTGTAGGCTTTTCAGCAAGGGACTTCCTAACATCCCACAGAAAAAGAAATATTCCTAAGCCGGCCATTACTGAGGCAGAAGCGAAATCGAAATTAAATAAAAATGTACAAGTAAGAGAAACAAGGCTTGCTTTGATTACAAATGAACTTGGCCAAGAAGTGTTATGCTATGAAATGCTCGGGACAATTGAAAATGACACATTCAGAATGTATATAAATGCCAGTGATGGTTCGGAAGAAAAGGTTGAAAAATTAAAAAATGCTGAACCTATATATAAAGACCTATAAAAAACAGGAGGAAAGGACTAAATGTCTTTTCCTTTTTTTCATAACGTGCTTTAATAAAAATGAGAGTATATTGAATACGAAAGAGTGAAGTTAATGATTGAGATTGGGGAAAATATATATTTAGAATATATAGAAGAAAATGAATTGAAAAAAGCGAAAAGTAAAGCTGTAAGCAACGAAAACAATGAGCTTTTGATCGCGTACCCGGTTGATGTAGCTACAGGGCGAACTGTGATTTTGCATAACGATATGGAAGTAACGGTAGAGTTTGTGGGCAAAGACGAAGTTCCTTACCGCTTTACAAGCCGTATAAAAGGTAAAGTGAAGGACAAACTTCAAATGATCTGTCTTGAAGTGCCTCCCCGTGAAAAGGTGAAACGGATCCAGCGCCGCCAGTATGTGAGAACTGATGCGGTATTGGATGTGCGAATGCAGCCGGCAGCTGAGGAAGAGTTCAGCACACTTTCCTATAATATCAGCGCGGGCGGCATCGCCTTAATTTTAGCGGATGGCCATTCCTTTCAATCCGGGGAATCATTGCGCCTGATTATCAGTCTTTCTGAAAATGAAAACATACGTCAAATAGAAACAGCAGCCGTTGTCAGACGAGTCTTTGACGATCCGAAAACAGGGAAGCATAAAATGACCCTTGAGTATACGGGAATCTCAGCGAGTGACCAGCAGTTTCTGCTTCAATATTGCATCCGGCGCCAGTTAAATAAGAGAAGAAAGGCACGGATGGAATAAACATCGGCAAACACTTCCATACTATTTGTGATGGAGGTGCTCCGATGAAAACATTTGAACGGCTGCTGATCAAATTATTGTTCATTCAGGCCATCATTTTACTTGGTGTCCAGATTCTTTTTCACTATGAGCATATTGAGCCTTATGTATCAAAAGTGATTCAATATGAAGGGGTGGATAAAATGGAGGAGAACAATAGGATTGAAACCTTCAAACATTAATTATTCATCAATTTTCCACCCTTTTTCATAAAGTTCGTGATACAATCCATAGAGGAGAAAAGAGCAAGGAGAGGAATTATGGAAAAGAAATTATCGATTGCAATTGACGGCCCGGCAGCTGCGGGGAAAAGCACCGTTGCCAAAATTGTGGCTGAGAAGAAATCGTACATATATATTGATACAGGAGCGATGTATCGGGCGATAACGTACACGGCTTTGCAAGAAAACATTGACCTGGCAAATGAAGAAAAATTGGCTGAGCTGCTAAAGCGGACAAACATTGAACTGATGACAACAGAAGTAGGACAAAAAGTGCTCGTTAATGGCACCGATGTAACTGAGGCGATCCGAACAGACGAAGTCAGCAACCAAGTTTCAATAGCAGCAAAGCACAGAAGCGTCAGGGGAGAAATGGTGAAACGCCAGCAGCAGCTTGGGGAAAAAGGCGGCGTCGTCATGGATGGACGTGATATCGGGACTCACGTGCTGCCGAATGCTGAAGTGAAAATTTTTCTTTTGGCTTCTGTTGAGGAAAGAGCGAAACGCCGTTATGAAGAAAACGTGAAAAAAGGCTACGATGTCAACTATGAGACATTGATTGAGGAAATTGCAAGAAGAGACAAGCTTGATTCAGAGCGCGAAGTATCTCCGTTGCGCAAAGCAGAAGACGCTCTTGAGATCGATACGACATCTCTTTCCATTCAAGAGGTAGCTGATAAAATCCTCAAGGCAGTGGAGCAAAAGTCCCGCTGATTATGGCGAATGCCACTTTTTTGGATTTTTTCAGCCAAGAAAGAATGTTATTGCTTGACAAACCTGTCCTTTTATTAGAAGTTAATACTAATAAAACTTTTTATTGATCATTCAAAAAACTTTTTTGGATGATTCTTTAAAATACATATTCGGCTAAAAGCGGGCATGTTATATGTCCAGCTTTCAAACCGTTTTAATTAAGCTGTGTAGGTTTGGACCAAGGAGGTTATTCAAATGACAGAGGAAATGAATCAAATTGATGTTCAAGTGCCAGAGGTTGGAGATGTAGTTAAAGGGATTGTGACAAAGGTAGAGGATAAACATGTGGATGTTGAAATTATCAATGTCAAACAGTCCGGTATTATTCCAATCAGTGAATTATCAAGTCTTCATGTAGAGAAAGCATCGGATGTTGTAAAAGTAGACGACGAGCTTGACCTGAAAGTAACAAAAGTGGAAGACGATGCTTTGATTTTATCTAAACGTGCTGTTGATGCAGACCGCGCTTGGGAAGACCTTGAGAAAAAATTTGAAACAAAAGAAGTGTTTGAAGCTGAAGTTAAAGATGTCGTGAAAGGCGGACTTGTCGTTGATATCGGCGTTCGCGGTTTTATTCCGGCATCACTTGTTGAAGCGCATTTCGTTGAAGATTTTACTGATTATAAAGGAAAAACACTGTCTCTGCTCGTTGTAGAGCTTGACCGTGATAAAAACCGCGTGATCCTTTCACACCGTGCCGTTGTTGAAAGTGAGCAAGTAAATAAAAAACAAGAACTTCTTCAGTCTCTCGAAGTTGGAAGTGTACTTGATGGCAAAGTGCAGCGCCTGACTGATTTTGGTGCGTTTGTTGATATCGGCGGTATCGATGGACTTGTACACATTTCGCAGCTTTCCCACTCCCATGTGGAGAAGCCGTCCGACGTTGTTGAAGAAGGACAAGAAGTAAAAGTGAAAGTATTATCGGTTGACCGTGATAATGAACGTATTTCTTTATCTATCAAAGACACACTGCCTGGACCGTGGAGCCAAATCGGCGAGAAAGTGAAACCAGGCGATGTGCTTGAAGGAACTGTGCAGCGTCTTGTAAGCTTCGGAGCCTTTGTTGAAATTTTTCCGGGTGTTGAAGGTCTCGTTCATATTTCTCAAATTTCCAATAAACACATCGGCACGCCGCATGAAGTCCTTGAAGAAGGACAGACTGTAAAAGTGAAGGTTCTTGATGTGAATGAAAATGAGGAGCGCATTTCATTAAGTATGCGTGAACTTGAAGAAGCGCCTAAAGCCGATCAGGAAGATTACCGTCAATATCAGGCGAAGGAAGAAACAAGCACTGGCTTCCAGCTTGGTGATTTGATCGGAGATAAGCTGAATAAACTAAAATAATTGGTGATAAACGTGACTCGAGCAGAACGGAAAAAACAACACATCAATCATGCCCTGTCCACTGGACAAAAGCGGGACACGGGTCTTGATGATATTACGTTTGTTCATGCCAGTCTGCCCGATCTTGCATTAGAACAAGTAGATATTTCCACAAAAATCGGCGAACTTTCAAGCAGTTCGCCGATTTTTATCAATGCAATGACTGGCGGCGGCGGACAACTTACATATGATATTAATCAATCACTTGCACGAGCGGCTCGTCAGGCCGGTATACCTCTTGCTGTCGGATCCCAAATGTCAGCATTAAAAGATCCCTCAGAGCGTTTTTCGTATGAAATCGTTCGAAAAGAAAACCCAAACGGACTGATTTTTGCCAACTTGGGAAGCGAGGCGACAGCTGATCAGGCAAAGGAAGCAGTGGAAATGATTGGAGCAGACGCGCTGCAGATTCACTTGAATGTGATTCAGGAAATTGTGATGCCTGAAGGAGACAGAAGCTTCAGCGGAGCTCTGGACCGTATTGAACAGATTTGCAGTCAGGTCAGTGTGCCGGTCATTGTGAAAGAGGTCGGCTTCGGTATGAGCAAAGAATCAGCAGGGAAGCTTTATGAAGCTGGTGCTGCAGCTGTAGATATCGGCGGTTACGGGGGCACGAATTTCTCGAAAATCGAAAATCTCCGAAGACATCGGCAAATCACCTTTTTTAACTCGTGGGGCATTTCGACAGCAGCAAGTTTGGCGGAAATCCGCTCTGCGTTTCCCGCAAGCACAATGATGGCGTCCGGAGGCCTGCAGGATGCGCTTGATGTGGCAAAGGCAATAGCGCTGGGGGCCTCTTGCACCGGAATGGCAGGACACTTTTTAAAAGCGCTGACTGAAAGCGGAGAGGAAGGACTGCTTGAGGAGGTTCAGCTGATCCTTGACGAATTAAAAATGATTATGACCGTACTGGGCGCCAGAACGATTACTGATTTGCAAAAGACACCTCTTGTGATCAAAGGTGAAACCCATCACTGGCTCACAGAGAGAGGGATTGATACGTCCAGCTATAGTGTGCGATGAATGATCAAAAGCCCAAAACCTTATGAGTTTTGGGCTTTTGCATTATGATTTTCGCTTTTTGAATTTTCCGTTTTGTTCAAGGCTTGTTGCTCCGTCATAGTGAATGGACTGGTCGCGATCTGATTCGACTCTGCCAGAAGCTTTGAGTTTTTTTTCCTGTCTGTCTTTTCCCATGATCATACTCCTTATTGTGAGGTGGATTGTTTAAAAAAAGCGCTCGGGCTCCATACTGGGAGTATGGAGGAAGCAAAATGGAACAATTTTATTACTATTGGTCAATGTGGTTTCTGTGGGTCCTGACGACGTTTATTTTTGAAAAGACGAAAAGGCGATTTGCCGTCTCTGTCTTTATTTTGACTAATATGATTCTAAGCATACATGACATCACTTTATATTTTTCCCTAAATACTGCTTATATGATGTTTTTTTTCTGCGGGTGTGTCTATGCAGGGTATTTGAAAATGTATCGTTTTCGTTATCTCATGGTCTATCTGATGCTTATTGCCGGGTATGCGTTTGTTTATCTTTTTGCATTATATGATCCAGTTTGGTTTATCATAAAACCTGAGTGGGCTGCCGTAATATTATTAGTGCTTTTGACAGCTTCGGTTGAAAGGGAGTTCCAGAAACAGCTTACATTATTTGTGCTAGGGATGTGCCAAGGCGAACTGGTGTATTCGTTTGTGATTCAGAAGCTGGCCGGGGCTTTGGCTGTCGGTGGCTTTCAATGGCTGAATACGTGTTCCGCGGGTATTATATTGCTGTTTGGCATATCGAAATACGAACAGCTGGCAAGCCAGATTGGTCAAAGGAGCAAAAGATCAAACAAAGGAGCTACCAAAATGTCATGAGTGATTACATTTATCCAATTATTGCTGGGGTCATTGCCGGGGTCGCGACACGGCTTTATATGCTGAAAACGGATTACCGCCAGTATCCGACCTATGTTCATGGGAAAGTCATTCACATTGCACTAGGGCTGATTGCGGCTGGTTTAGGGGCCATTATTATGCCGGCGCTTTTGCAGGAGGAATTTACGGCCATCACGTTTTTAACATTGGCAGCGACGCAATTTAGAGATGTTCGAAACATGGAGCGGAACACACTGACGCAAATGGATTCGTATGAACTTGTCTCAAGGGGAAGCACATATATTGAGGGAATTGCGATTGCGTTTGAAAGCAGAAATTATATCGTGATCTTTACAGCTCTTTTGACAACCTCTGCGTATGTGCTTTTATCCGTTTGGGCTGCAGTTATAGCAGCTATTGTTTGTTTCTTGCTGGCAATGAAATTTATGTCGGGCAGTGTGTTGAAGGAGATTGTAGATATCGAGTACATAAAGCCGCGCTTTGACGGCCCGGGACTGTTTGTTGATAATATTTATATGATGAATATTGGGCTACCGGAAAAACAGGAACTGATTTTAAAGCACGGCATGGGATTTATTTTAACGCCAAAAAACTTTAATTCAGCAGCGACGATTGCCAACTTAGGGCAGCGCCAGGCCATTTTATTTGATGTTTCGAATGTACTCGGGGTTTATCGGGATTCGGGCGAGCCGTCTCTCACTCCAATTGCAAAACGCGATTTAAATGACGGGAGAGTGGCAGTTTTTGTTCTTCCGCAAATTAATCACCCCGAAACAGCTGTTCAGATTATCAGCAATGTTCCAACTTTGGAAAACGCGATCAGAATGCCGACGGAATTTATCAAGAACCAGGATAAGGTGATAGAATGAGCGAATCTCTTACGAAAATGATTTTGTCTGTGATTACGACGAACCGAAACCGGGCTGCGGGGGGAGCTCCTGTCTTTTTTTGCAATGACAGAAAGGAGATGGAGCTTTTCGCTATAAATCTTGAGGCGATCCTTGATGGAATAGCGCACAGAATTGGAGATGACGTGTATTTGATCGTGAAACATTTTTAAGAATAGTTGTGATCCCAGTAAAAACTGATATAATAAATGAGTTAAGCCCTTCCTCTGAAGGGTTTCTTTTCATAAAAGTGAATGAAATGATTTTAATAACCGGTTGAAAATTTATGTAAAAATGAAAGCGGCTGGATCGAAAGGAAGGGTACTATGGGTAAACCTGTCGTAGCCATTGTCGGGAGACCAAATGTAGGAAAATCCACAATCTTTAATCGGATTGCGGGAGAAAGAATTTCAATAGTAGAAGATACCCCTGGTGTGACAAGGGATCGGATATACAGCTCGGCTGAGTGGCTGAATTATGATTTTAATTTAATTGATACTGGCGGTATTGATATCGGTGATGAGCCGTTCTTAGCGCAGATTCGCCAGCAGGCTGAAATCGCCATGGATGAAGCGGATGTCATTATCTTTATGGTGAACGGCCGTGAAGGCGTGACTGCTGCTGATGAAGAAGTAGCGAAAATTTTGTACCGCACGAAAAAGCCAGTTGTTTTGGCAGTTAATAAACTGGATAACACAGAAATGAGAGCGGATATTTACGATTTTTATTCGCTTGGCTTTGGCGAGCCGTATCCAATTTCGGGAACACACGGACTCGGATTAGGTGATTTGCTGGATGCCGTTGCAGAGCATTTTAAAAACATTCCTGAAACGAAATACGATGAAGAAGTGGTTCAATTCTGCCTGATCGGACGCCCGAACGTCGGAAAGTCCTCGCTAGTGAACGCGATGCTCGGCGAAGAGCGCGTCATTGTGAGCAACGTGGCAGGAACGACACGAGATGCTGTTGATACGGCATTTACGTACAACCAGCAGGAGTTTGTCATTGTTGATACTGCCGGCATGCGAAAAAAAGGGAAAGTCTATGAAACGACTGAAAAGTACAGTGTACTGCGGGCGCTGAAAGCAATCGACCGCTCAGAAGTCGTTGCGGTTGTGCTGGACGGCGAAGAAGGCATTATTGAACAGGATAAGCGCATCGCCGGTTATGCACACGAAGCGGGCAAAGCTGTCGTGATCGTCGTAAACAAATGGGATGCTGTTGACAAAGATGAAAGCACGATGAAAGAATTTGAAGAAAATATCCGTGACCATTTTCAATTTCTTAATTATGCGCCAATCTTATTCATGTCAGCCTTAACGAAAAAACGGATTCATACGCTGATGCCTGCGATTATCAAAGCGAGTGAAAATCATTCACTGCGGGTTCAAACGAATGTCTTAAATGATGTCATCATGGACGCTGTGGCAATGAATCCGACGCCGACTCATAACGGTTCTCGTTTGAAGATTTATTATGCGACCCAAGTGGCGGTAAAACCGCCGAGTTTCGTTGTGTTTGTAAACGATCCGGAATTAATGCATTTCTCGTACGAACGCTTTTTAGAAAACCGAATCAGAGACGCGTTCGATTTTGAAGGGACACCAATCAAAATATTTGCAAGAGCTAGAAAATAAAAAGGTGTGAAGCAAATATGAAAAAAGTCACTATGCTCGGAGCGGGAAGCTGGGGGACGGCACTGGCTTTAGTGTTAGCCGATAATCATCACAATGTAACCATGTGGGGGCACCGTGCAGATCTGATTGATCAAATCAATGATCAGCATGAAAATAAGGATTATTTGCCGAACGTCAAGCTGCCGGAATCAATAGAGGCTACAACGGATATCGGGAAAGCTGTTTCGGACGCAGATTTCATTATTGTTGCGGTTCCGACAAAAGCGATTCGGGAAGTGCTGAGACAGGCTGTGCCTTTTATCACGAAAAAGGCAGTCTTTGTTCATGTCAGCAAGGGAATAGAGCCTGATTCGCTCCTTCGCATTTCTGAGATTATGGAAGACGAGCTCCCAAGCGATGTCAGAAAAGATGTTGTGGTCCTTTCCGGCCCGAGCCATGCGGAAGAAGTGGGGCTGCGCCATCCGACGACCGTTACTTCATCTTCAAAAAGCATGCGGGCAGCAGAAGAGGTGCAGGATTTATTTATTAATCACAATTTCCGGGTGTACACAAACCCTGACATTATCGGAGTTGAGATCGGCGGGGCTTTAAAAAATATCATTGCACTTGCCGCAGGAATTACAGACGGTTTAGGGTATGGCGACAATGCCAAAGCTGCATTGATTACGCGCGGACTTGCCGAAATCGCGAGACTCGGAACGAAAATGGGCGGGAATCCCCTGACGTTTTCTGGATTGACAGGAGTGGGCGATCTGATTGTGACGTGCACAAGTGTTCATTCCAGAAACTGGCGTGCCGGCAATTTGCTCGGAAAAGGGTACAAGCTCAAAGACGTTCTTGAAGAGATGGGAATGGTAGTCGAAGGCGTCCGTACGACAAAAGCGGCTTACCAGCTTTCGGAGAAATATGATGTGAAAATGCCGATTACAAAAGCACTCCATCAAGTTCTATTTAACGGACAAAAAGTGGAAACTGCTGTTGAATCTTTAATGGCGAGAGGGAAAACCCACGAGATGGAGGATCTGGTAAATACGTTTGAAAATCAAGTGAAGTAAAAGTGTCAATTGTATTGACGACCGCATATCTTAATTGAACGAAAGCCCGAAAAACAGTAGAACACCCAAGTCTTGGGATCTCCTGAAACATTTTGCTGATTTAGGCAATAGAGGATGCATCTGTATGCCAAGTCGCATACTATAGCATCGAAGTCCAAGAGAGTGTTTCTTAAACGTGCAGGTGAATATAGTCAATTTGACTGAAGCGAAGGTCCCCCTCTTTGCTTCAGTTTTTTGTTCTATCAAAGGATGGAAAATCTGGTTGATCTTTACCGGCGCTGTATATTAAAATGAAATATAACGCTTACATCATACATATTAGGGGGAGGCGCAGGTCATTGAGTCTGGCATTGATGAAAATGTGGTTTGCACTGGGGTCCATGGGCCTGATGTTTCTGGCTGTAGCGTCCATCTATTTAAGCCGGTTTAAGTTTCGGAATCGTTTTCTGAAGATTGCGGTTTCATCGTTTGCTTACATGTGTATGCTCATATCGGGAATTATTGTGTTTGTCGTGGTATTCAGCGGTCCTGTCAATGAATAAAGCTGTAAAAGGAAGTGCTGTATGGGTAAACTGAAGTGCGCTATGATTTTTGCGGCAGTCGTGTTTTTATCAGGCTGTTTATATCCAAATGAGCGGAAAAGCAGTGTACATGCCATTCCTTATCAGGACCAGTTAGAGCAGGTCCAGTCTGCTGTTGACGAATTCCAAAAGGCAAATGGAGGACTGCTTCCCATTCAAACAAAAGATATGTCGACACCTCTGTATCAAAAATATCCGATAGACTTTAACCGTTTAGCGCCGAGGTATATGGCCGAACCTCCAAGCACGGCATATGAAAGCGGAGGAGACTATCAATACGTGCTTGTCGACGTAGAGAACGATCCGACTGTTAAATTGATTGATCTAAAGATGGCTGAAAAAATCCGCGATGTGAAATTGCGTGTCCAAATGTACCGCCAGGAGCATCAATATCCGCCTTATCAGGATGTGCTGTCACGTGATTTATTTACACTAGATGAGAAGAAGCTGGGGGTTGGAAGCTCTCTTACAGTGACAAGCCCAATCTCAGGGAATTCCTTGCCGCTTATGATTGACGGAGACGGAGAAATATATGCCGATTACCGGACTGAGCTGGCTTCTTGGCTCAAAAAAAGCAAAAAAACGTTTAAGCCCGGATCTGAAATTCAGGATATGATTTGGCAAGAAACGCCTTTCGTCCCGGCGTTTTCTGTGAAATATACGGTAAATGACAAACAGGAACCTGTTTTTTTAGAAAATGATATGAAAAAGGAATGAACCTTTCTCCCTTGCATACAAATAGGGAGAAAGGTTTTTTTATACTTTAATAGATTGAGGACGGAAAATTTTCTAAAGATGTCATATTGAAATAGGACAACGTCATACACATATAGTGTCCTGTGTTTGATTGAAAGAGCTTAATAAAATTGATAAGGATAGGAAGTCCGGGAGGGATTCACTTGGAAAAGGTCGATATTTTCAAGGATATCGCTGAACGAACAGGAGGCGATATATACTTAGGAGTCGTAGGTGCTGTCCGTACAGGAAAATCCACGTTCATTAAAAAATTCATGGAGCTTGTGGTGCTCCCGAATATCGGTAACGAAGCAGACCGGGCCCGTGCGCAGGATGAGTTGCCGCAGAGCGCGGCCGGCAAAACGATTATGACTACAGAGCCTAAATTTGTTCCGAATCAGGCGATGTCTGTTCACGTGTCAGACGGACTCGATGTCAATATAAGATTAGTAGATTGTGTAGGCTACACAGTACCCGGCGCTAAAGGATATGAAGATGAAAACGGGCCGCGGATGATTAACACGCCTTGGTACGAAGAACCGATCCCATTTCATGAGGCTGCTGAAATTGGCACGCGAAAAGTCATTCAAGAACACTCGACCATCGGAGTTGTCATTACAACAGACGGCACCATTGGTGATATCGCCAGAAGTGACTATATAGAGGCTGAAGAAAGAGTCATTGAAGAGCTGAAAGAGGTTGGCAAACCCTTTATTATGGTCATCAACTCAGTCAGGCCGTATCATCCGGAAACAGAAGCCATGCGCCAGGATTTAAGCGAAAAATATGATATCCCGGTTTTGGCAATGAGCGTGGAAAGCATGCGGGAATCAGATGTGCTGAGTGTGCTCAGAGAAGCCCTCTACGAGTTTCCGGTGCTTGAGGTAAATGTCAACCTCCCAAGCTGGGTAATGGTGCTAAAAGAAAACCATTGGCTGCGTGAAAGCTACCAGGAATCCGTGAAGGAAACTGTTAAGGATATTAAGCGGCTTCGGGACGTAGACAGGGTTGTCGGCCAATTCAGCGAGTTTGAATTTATTGAAAGTGCCGGATTAGCCGGAATTGAGCTGGGTCAAGGGGTCGCAGAAATCGATTTGTACGCGCCGGACCACTTATATGATCAAATCTTGAAAGAAGTGGTGGGTGTTGAAATCAGAGGAAGAGACCATTTGCTTGAACTCATGCAAGACTTTGCCCATGCGAAAACAGAATATGATCAAGTGTCTGATGCCTTAAAAATGGTCAAACAGACGGGATACGGCATTGCAGCGCCTGCTTTAACTGATATGAGTCTCGATGAGCCGGAAATTATAAGGCAGGGCTCACGATTCGGTGTGAGGCTAAAAGCTGTCGCGCCATCGATCCATATGATCAAAGTAGACGTCGAAAGCGAATTCGCGCCGATTATCGGAACGGAAAAACAAAGCGAAGAGCTTGTACGCTATTTAATGCAGGACTTTGAGGATGATCCGCTCTCCATCTGGAACTCCGATATCTTCGGAAGATCACTGAGCTCAATTGTGAGAGAAGGGATTCAGGCAAAGCTGTCATTAATGCCTGAAAACGCGCGGTATAAATTAAAAGAAACGTTAGAAAGAATTATAAACGAAGGCTCTGGCGGCTTAATCGCCATCATCCTGTAATACCGGAAGACCTCTTTATAGAATGGGAGGTCTTTTTTCTTTGCTCTTAATAATGGAAAAGGATCAAAGAATAGGATGAAAAAAGCAAAAAAAAGGAATATTTGTTCGGTAAACCACGTTAAATCCTTGACGAGCAAGGGATTGACGCTTTAAAATGCTTGATATGGCTTTTTATATGTGTTACTCTACATACAGAAATTCTTCACTTTGTTGGACAAACATTCCTCAGAGTGCAGTTTTTCTTAAAAAGCCGTTTAATTGTCTTTCTCTTGCCTGCTCTGATTTTTTTCTGGGCCAGGTTTAGAATCAGACTGAACTGTGAAGAAATGATAATAAACGAACTGAATGTATCCCTTTTGGGAGGAGGTGAAAGGCATGAACAAAACAGAACTTATCAATGCGGTTGCAGAAGCAAGCGAATTGTCTAAAAAAGACGCTACAAAAGCAGTTGACTCTGTTTTTGATACGATCTTAGATGCACTTAAAAACGGTGATAAAATTCAACTGATCGGTTTTGGTAACTTCGAGGTGCGTGAACGTTCTGCACGTAAAGGACGCAACCCTCAAACAGGTGAAGAAATCGAAATTCCAGCGAGCAAAGTACCTGCTTTCAAACCAGGTAAAGCGCTTAAAGACGCAGTTGCCGGAAAATAATTGTGAATATAGATCGTGTATGCATCTAGCTTACATACACTTTATTTCTTCACAGAAAAGCCCCTTTCCAAGGGGCTTTTCATATTTCAAGGGCATGGGCTTCCTGACAGGGCATTCACTTTGCTTTTAGCGGGGCATGTGTGCTAGAATCGAAATTAAATGTATTCATTGGTGGAGGACATAGAACATGAAAGAAGTTAATAAAGAGCAAATCGAACAAGCTGTTCGTCAAATTTTAGAAGCGATCGGAGAAGACCCGAACAGAGAAGGGCTTCTTGATACTCCGAAAAGAGTCGCAAAGATGTACGCCGAAGTATTCTCCGGCTTGAATGAAGACCCAAAAGAACATTTCCAGACTATCTTCGGTGAAAACCATGAGGAGCTTGTTCTTGTAAAAGATATCGCGTTTCATTCTATGTGTGAGCATCACCTTGTTCCCTTTTATGGAAAAGCGCACGTTGCATATATACCGCGAGGCGGAAAGGTCACAGGGCTCAGTAAATTGGCGCGTGCCGTTGAAGCCGTTGCAAAGCGTCCGCAGCTTCAGGAGCGTATCACATCTACAATTGCGGAAAGCATCGTAGAAACGCTTGACCCGTATGGCGTCATGGTAGTGGTTGAAGCAGAACACATGTGCATGACGATGCGCGGTGTGAGAAAACCGGGTGCAAAAACCGTCACTTCAGCAGTCAGAGGCATTTTTAAAGATGATGCAGCTGCCCGTGCCGAAGTATTGGAACATATTAAACACCAGGACTAATAAAGATAGAGGGTGCTAGAAATGAACGAAAAGCATTCAAGTGATTTTGTCATCATAAAAGCGGTTGAAGACGGAGTGAATGTGATCGGCCTGACAAGAGGAACCGATACAAAGTTTCACCATTCCGAAAAACTCGACAAGGGAGAAGTAATCATCGCTCAGTTTACAGAGCATACTTCGGCCATTAAAATCAGAGGAGAGGCACTCATTCAAACCGCATACGGAGAAATGAAAAGCGAAAAAAAATAAGCTGGCTGTCCCCGCTGTTAAAAGCAAATGCTCGCAAACAGCGGGAGGATACAGCCAATTTCTTTTTTTTATGCTATAATGATACATGCGTAAGTGAATGAAAAGATAAAACTCATACATAGATTAAGAAATAAATGTGAATTTGGGGACAAGGGTGATATTTTTGCAAGACATCTACGGAACTTTAGCCAATCTGAACACAAAATTAAAACAAAAGCTGTCTCATCCTTATTTAGCGAAGCATATTTCTGCGCCGAAAATTGATGAGGATAAGCTTCTTCTTTTTCATGCTTTATTTGAAGAAGCCGACATAAAAAACAATGACAGAGAAAATTATATTGTAACAGCGATGCTTGTACAAAGCGCCCTTGATACCCATGATGAAGTGACGACAGCCAGAGTCATAAAACGAGACGAAAACAAAAACCGCCAATTGACTGTTCTCGCAGGCGATTATTTCAGCGGGCTGTACTACTCTTTACTATCTGAAATGAAGGATATCTACATGATTCGGACGCTTGCTACAGCTATCAAAGAAATCAATGAACACAAAATTCGGCTATATGACCGTTCTTTCAAGGATGAACACGATTTTTTCGAAAGTGTCGGCATTGTTGAGTCAGCTTTATTCCATCGGGTGGCGGAACACTTCAACCTCCCGCGCTGGAAAAAGCTGTCGAGTGATTTTTTTGTATTTAAGCGGCTTATGAACGGGAATGATACATTTCTGGATGTGATCGGCAGTTTTATACAGCTGGGAAAAACAAAAGAAGAGATATTAGAAGATTGTTTTAAAAAAGCGAAAAACAGCATTGAGTCACTTCTGCCTCTAAATTCACCTATTCAGCATATTTTATTAAACCGCCTGAAGACAATCAGCCAAGATCAAACCTATCATCAGAAAGTGGAAGAAGGGTAAACCATTATGCAGGACTCAAAAGAACAGCGCGTACACGGAGTATTTGAAAAAATATATAAAAACTACGACCAAATGAACTCTGTCATCAGTTTTCAGCAGCATAAAAAATGGCGCGACAAAACGATGCGCATCATGAATGTAAAAGAAGGCGCCAAGGCACTTGATGTCTGCTGCGGAACGGCTGACTGGACGATCGCTCTTGCAAAAGCAGCCGGTAAAAGCGGTGAGATCAAGGGCTTGGACTTCAGTGAAAATATGCTGAGTGTCGGCCAGCAGAAAGTAAAAGACGGCGGATTCAGCCAAATTGAACTGCTGCACGGAAATGCGATGGAGCTTCCCTTTGATGATGATACATTTGATTATGTGACCATTGGCTTCGGACTGCGCAATGTCCCTGATTACTTGACCGTACTGAAAGAGATGAGACGTGTGGTGAAGCCGGGCGGCCAGGTGGTATGTCTGGAAACGTCCCAGCCGGAAACGTTCGGATTCAGACAGGCTTACTTTATGTACTTTAAGTATATTATGCCGTTTTTCGGGAAATTGTTTGCGAAGAGCTATAAAGAATATTCTTGGCTTCAAGAATCAGCCAGAGAATTCCCTGGAATGAAAGAACTGGCGGGCCTGTTTGAAGAGGCGGGCTTGAAAAATGTCAAATATCATTCGTTTACTGGCGGAGTCGCTGCCACGCATATCGGATGGAAATGAAAACACAGATGTTTGGGTGAATGATATGAAATTTAAAATGGCCTACTCTTTTTTAAATGACGATATTGATGTAATTGAAAGAGAACTTGAACAAACCGTACGTTCCGATTACCCGCTTTTAAGCGAGGCGGGTCTTCATCTGCTGCAGGCGGGAGGGAAACGCATACGCCCTGTTTTCGTGCTGCTTTCCGGCATGTTTGGCGATTATGACATTAATAAGATTAAATATGTCGCCGTCACTTTGGAAATGATTCACATGGCATCTTTGGTTCATGATGATGTCATTGACGATGCGGAGCTTCGCAGAGGGAAGCCGACAATCAAAGCAAAGTGGGACAATCGCATTGCGATGTACACAGGTGATTATATGCTTGCGGGATCTCTTGAAATGATGACGAGAATTAACGAACCGAAAGCCCATAGGATTTTGTCGCAGACGATTGTTGAAGTTTGTCTTGGGGAAATCGAGCAGATCAAAGACAAATACAACATGGAACAAAACCTCAGAACATATCTCCGCCGCATCAAAAGAAAAACGGCGCTCCTTATCGCGGTCAGCTGCCAGCTCGGTGCCATTGCGTCCGGCGCTGATGAAAAGATTCATAAGGCGCTGTACTGGTTTGGGTATTACGTCGGCATGTCTTATCAAATCATTGATGATATTCTTGATTTTACTTCAACGGAAGAAGAGCTGGGCAAACCTGTTGGAGGAGATTTACTTCAAGGAAATGTTACATTGCCAGTGCTGTATGCCCTGAAAAATCCAGCATTAAAAAATCAGCTTAAATTGATTAACACCGAGACAACGCAGGAACAGCTTGAGCCGATCATTGAAGAAATGAAAAAAACAGATGCAATTGAAGCATCTATGGCAGTAAGCGAAATGTATCTGCAGAAAGCTTTCCAGAAATTAAACACGCTTCCGAGAGGGCGTGCACGTTCGTCTCTTGCGGCCATCGCAAAATATATCGGAAAAAGAAAATTTTAATTTTGTAGATATTTAGAAATTTCTCCGCCCCGGATTGATTAATTTTCAGAAAGATGTTACGATTTCGGTGTGCAGTGTGAAAGCCTATACATACATAATGATGGGGTGGAGAATGTGATGGAAAAGACTTTTATTATGGTGAAACCAGACGGTGTCCAACGTCAGCTCATTGGTGATATTTTGTCGAGATTCGAACGTAAGGGCTTACAATTATCTGGTGCCAAGTTAATGAGAGTGACTGAACAAATAGCTGAGAAACACTACGCCGAACATCAAGGGAAGCCTTTCTTCGGAGAGCTCGTTGAGTTTATTACTTCAGGACCTGTATTCGCAATGGTTTGGGAAGGCGAAAATGTCATTGAAGTGACACGACAGCTGATCGGAAAGACAAATCCTAAAGAAGCTTTGCCTGGCACAATTCGTGGAGATTATGGCATGTTTGTCGGA
This sequence comes from Bacillus sp. 0209A, assembly GCF_036765095.1. Taxonomy (NCBI): domain Bacteria; kingdom Bacillati; phylum Bacillota; class Bacilli; order Caryophanales; family Bacillaceae; genus Bacillus; species Bacillus sp. 0209A. Next base: position 237,891 of record NZ_JBAIZV010000003.1, on the reverse strand, counting down.
AAAAACATCATCCACGGCTCTGATTCTCTCGAAAGTGCTGAACGCGAGATTAACATTTTCTTTAAGAATGAAGAATTAGTATCATATCAACAGCTCATGGCAGGCTGGATCTATTAATCATTATGAAAATAAGTAGCAGGGCCGGCACTATGTAATGACGCCGGTTTTCGTTTTCTTTTGTAAAGGTTTACATTAAGTGAATAAGGGGTTAATGGCAATGTTGATCAGATTCCTGCCTTCCCAATGATCTAAAATCAGCTGAAAAGCTGATTTTTTTATTGAAACAATACAATTTTCTGAGAAAACAAGCTATACTAGGACAAAAAGACAGCGAGACTGGGAGAGTAGAGATGGATACATACAGCTTATTTATAACAAAATGGAAACAATTAACCGGTGTTGATTTAACTTTATATAAAGAAGCACAAATGAAGAGAAGGCTGACGTCGCTTTATGAGAAAAAGGGGTTTCAAAGCTTTAAGGATTTTGCGGCAGCCTTGGAAAAGGATCAAGCGCTCTTAAATGAAACACTGGACAGAATGACGATTAATGTTTCTGAATTTTATCGTAATTATAAAAGATGGGAAGTGCTTGAGACTGCTATTCTGCCGTTAATCAAGCATTCTAAGCCTTTAAAGATATGGAGTGCCGCCTGCTCAACGGGTGAGGAGCCTTATACGCTTGCCATGCTTTTGAATCAGCAAAAAGGTCTTCCCGGCTTTCAGATTCTGGCGACTGATATTGATGAAAAAGCATTGGAGAAAGCGAAAAAAGGCGTGTATCAGGAGCGGTCTTTACAGGAAGTGCCGACATCTGTGAAGGATCGTTATTTTACTCAGCATGCAAATAGAAGTTATGAAGTAAAACCGGAAATCAAAAATAATATTACATTCAAAAAGCACAATCTGCTGGCGGACCGTTATGAACAAGAATTTGACTTAATCGTGTGCCGAAATGTATTGATTTATTTTACAGAAAGCGCAAAGGATGAGCTTTATTTAAAAATGGCACAGAGCCTGAAAAAGAATGGGATTCTTTTTGTCGGCAGCACCGAGCAAATCTTCAATCCTGAGAAATTCGGCCTGGTTTCAGCTGATACATTCTTTTATCAAAAAAGATAGACTGACTTTTTGCTGAAAAATATGTTATAGTAGTTTTACTTAAAAGCGTTAATGCGATGAAGGGAGAAGAAGTCATGAGATATTTAACAGCCGGAGAATCACACGGCCCCCAACTGACGACCATTATTGAAGGTGTGCCTGCCGGGCTTTACATAATGGAGGAAGATATCAATTTTGAGCTTGCCAGACGCCAAAAAGGCCACGGCCGCGGCCGCCGCATGCAGATTGAAAAAGACCAGGCCAAAATTATGAGCGGGGTGCGCCATGCCCGAACGCTCGGTTCACCAATTGCTCTCGCAGTAGAAAACAACGACTGGAAACATTGGACTAAAATCATGGGTCCGGCTCCGATTACAGAGGATGAAGAAAAGGAAATGAAGCGTCAAATTTCCAGACCGAGACCAGGTCACGCTGACTTAAACGGTGCGATTAAATATAATCATCGCGATATGAGAAATGTGCTGGAGCGCTCTTCAGCAAGGGAAACAACTGTCAGAGTGGCGGCAGGAGCTGTCGCTAAAAAGATTCTTTCTGAGCTGGGCATTAAGGTGGCGGGCCATGTATTGCAAATTGGCGCAGTTAAAGCTGAGAAAACAGAATATACGTCAATTGATGACCTGCAGCGTGTCACGGAGGAGTCTCCGGTCAGATGCTACGATGAAGAAGCAGGCAACAAAATGATGGCTGCCATTGATGAAGCGAAGGCAAACGGCGATTCCATCGGCGGAATTGTAGAAGTCATTGTCGAGGGAATGCCAGTAGGCGTGGGCAGCTACGTCCATTATGACCGCAAGCTGGACAGCAAGCTTGCTGCTGCTGTACTTTCAATTAACGCATTTAAAGGTGTTGAATTCGGCATCGGCTTTGAGGCGGCCGGCAGAAATGGAAGCGAAGTTCATGATGAGATCATTTGGGACGAGGAAAAGGGATATACTCGCGCTACAAACAGACTTGGAGGACTGGAAGGCGGCATGACAACAGGTATGCCGATTGTTGTCCGCGGGGTCATGAAGCCGATTCCGACTTTGTATAAACCGCTGAAAAGCGTGGATATTGAAACAAAAGAACCATTTTCTGCCAGCATTGAACGTTCAGACAGCTGTGCAGTGCCTGCGGCAAGTGTAGTAGCTGAAGCCGCTGTCGCATGGGAAATTGCGAACGCAGTCGTTGAACAATTCGGCTTAGATCAAATCGACCGCATTAGAGAAAATGTGGAGAATATGAGAAAACTGTCGAGGGAATTTTAATGAGAACACTGCATGTTCAAACCGCTTCCTCGTCGTATCCTGTTTTTATCGGACAAGGCATCAGAAAAGAGGTTTGTGAACTATTAACCTCTTTAAACAGGCCTTTAACACGAATTATGCTTGTCACAGATGAAGAGGTGGATCGCCTGTATGGTGATGAAATGCTTCATTTGCTGGAAGAAAAATGGCCTGTGAAAAAAGTGACGGTGCCGAGCGGAGAGCAGGCGAAATCTATGGACATGTACACAAAACTGCAGAGTGAAGCGATTCGTTTTCATATGGATCGCTCCTCATGCATCATCGCATTCGGTGGCGGTGTTGTAGGAGATCTTGCCGGATTTGTGGCTGCTACTTTTATGCGCGGCATTGATTTTATTCAAATGCCTACGACGCTTTTAGCGCATGACAGCGCCGTCGGAGGAAAAGTGGCCGTGAATCATCCGCTCGGAAAAAATCTAATCGGTGCGTTTTATCAGCCGAAAGCCGTGCTCTACGATACAGACTTCCTTCGTTCTCTGTCCGAAAAGGAGCTTCGGTCCGGGATGGCAGAAGTGATTAAACACGCTTTTATCTATGACAAATCGTTTCTGGAAGAGCTGCTGAATATCCATTCATTGCACGATATTACAAGTGATCAGCTGAATGATATGATTTTTAAAGGCATTTCAATTAAAGCGTCTGTTGTTCAGCAGGATGAAAAAGAAGAGGGGATAAGAGCTTACTTAAACTTTGGACATACGCTCGGCCATGCCGTTGAGGCGGAATATGGATACGGGCAGATCACTCACGGTGATGCCGTAGCCCTCGGGATGCAGTTTGCTTTATATTTAAGCGAAAAGACAGCGGGCTGTGAAATGGACAGAAAACGTTTGGTCAGCTGGCTAAAAAGCTTGGGGTATCCAAGTCGAATCAAAAAAGAGGCGCAATCTTCAGTTCTTTTAGATCGCATGATGAATGATAAGAAAACCCGCGGCGGGATGATTCAGTTTATCGTGCTCAACGAATTAGGAAAAGTTGCTGATCGCACATTTTCCAAAAATGAACTAGAGAGCTGGCTGAACAAATGGCGATTGGAGGTAACATCATGATGATTCGCGGAATTCGCGGAGCAACTACAGTTGGACGGGATACTGAAGAAGAAATTTTACAAAAAACAAAACAGCTGTTAGAGAAAATCATAGAAGAAAACAAAACAAAGCCCGAAGATGTTGTTCAAATGCTTCTTTCGGCGACACCTGATTTGCACTCCGTTTTTCCGGCAAAAGCTGTTCGTGAGCTTTCAGGCTGGCAGTATGTGCCGGTAACATGTATGCAGGAAATGGATGTGGCCGGTGGTCTGAAAAAGTGCATAAGAGTCATGATGACCGTCCAGACAGATGTTCCTCAGGATCAGATCAGACATGTATATTTAGAAAAAGCCGTCGTATTAAGACCCGATTTATCATTGACAAAAAATACTGAATTGTAATACGATAAGAACAGCTTAGAAATACACAAGAGCGTGTATAAAGCGATTAAATGAGTTGAGTCAGAGAATAGGGTAGCAGAGAATGAGTTTAGTTGAGCTGAGACATGTATGTTTATTCTACCCAAAAGAAGCCTTTCTTTTGGGTTTATTTGTTATATCGTTTTATCCTCTCATGCCATCTTCTCATTCTCCTTGCCAAAAGGAGTGAGAGTTATGAATTTCCAATCAAACATTTCTGCATTTTTAGAGGACAGCTTGTCCTCCCACACTATACCGATTGTGGAGACCTTCACAGTCGATACGCTGACACCCATTCAAATGATAGAGAAGCTCGACAGGGAGATTACATATCTTCTTGAAAGCAAGGATGATACATCCAGTTGGTCAAGATATTCGTTTATCGGCCTGAATCCATTTCTCACGATTAAAGAAGAGGAGAGCCGTTTTACAGCTGCTGATCAGGACGGCAGATCTCTTTACACAGGAAACGAATTAAAAGAAGTGCTGAACTGGATGAATACCACGTACAAAATCAAAACGCCGGAGCTTGGTATTCCTTTTGTCGGCGGTGCTGTCGGATACTTAAGCTATGATATGATTCCGCTGATTGAGTCATCTGTTCCTCCGCACGCAAAGGAAACAGGATTGGAAAAGTGTATGCTCTTTGTTTGTCGGACATTAATTGCGTATGATCATGAAACCAAAAATGTCCACTTTATCCAATATGCGAGACTCAATGGACAAGAAACAGAAAACGAAAAAATCGATGTGTTTCATCAACATCATCAGGAGCTCCAAGATCTCATTGAAAAAATGATGAATCAAAAAAATATAAAAGAGCTGTTTCTATCTGCTGATTCATATCAGACACCCAGCTTTGAAACCGTGTCTTCTAATTATGAAAAATCGGCTTTTATGGCTGATGTAGAGAAAATCAAAGAATATATAAAAGCGGGCGATATCTTCCAAGGCGTTTTGTCACAGAAATTTGAGATTCCGATAAAAGCAGAGGCCTTTGAATTATACCGAGTGCTTAGGATCGTCAATCCTTCTCCGTATATGTATTATATGAAACTCCAAGACAGAGAAATAGTCGGCAGCTCTCCAGAACGGTTAATCCACGTTCAGGACGGGCACTTGGAAATCCATCCGATTGCCGGAACGAGAAAACGAGGCGCAGACAAAGAGGAGGATGAAAAACTCAAAGCTGAGCTGATGAAGGATGATAAAGAAAAAGCGGAGCACTACATGCTCGTTGATCTTGCTCGGAACGATGTCGGCAGAGTAGCAGAATACGGATCTGTTTCTGTGCCGGAGTTCACCAAAATTGTCTCCTTTTCGCATGTTATGCACATTATCTCAGTGGTTACTGGCCGCTTGAAAGAAGGTGTTCATCCTGTCGATGCACTGATGTCCGCTTTCCCGGCAGGAACTTTAACAGGTGCTCCAAAAATCCGTGCCATGCAGCTTTTGCAAGAGCTTGAGCCCACGCCGAGAGAGACATACGGCGGCTGTATCGCTTACATCGGATTTGACGGGAATATCGATTCTTGTATTACGATTCGCACGATGAGTGTAAAGAACGGTGTTGCATCAATACAAGCAGGAGCTGGTATTGTTGCTGATTCTATTCCGGAATCCGAATATGAAGAAAGCTGCAATAAAGCGGGTGCGCTGCTGAAAACGATTCATATTGCAGAAGACATGTTCCATAGCAAGGAGGATAAAGCTGATGAACAAATTTCTACAATTGTGCGTTGACGGAAAAACACTTACTGCCGGTGAGGCTGAAGCACTGATGAATATGATGATGACAGCGGAAATGGCTCCTTCTGAAATGGGCGGTATATTGTCTATCCTTGCCCATCGGGGAGAAACGCCAGCAGAGCTTACGGGTTTTGTGAAGGCGATGCGGGCGCGAGCTCTTGCAGTCGATGGACTTCCTGATGTAGTTGATACATGCGGTACCGGAGGAGATGGTGTTTCCACTTTTAATATCTCAACAGCATCGGCAATTGTTGCCTCTGCAGCCGGTGCAAAAATCGCTAAGCACGGCAATCGCTCTGTCTCTTCTAAAAGCGGAAGCGCTGATGTACTAGAGGAGTTAGAGGTTCCGATTCAAACTACTCCCGAGAAGGTTAAAAGCAGCATTGAAACTTACAATATGGGTTTTCTCTTTGCCCCGCTTTATCATTCGTCTATGAAACATGTAGCCGGTACAAGAAAAGAACTAGGTTTTAGAACGGTATTTAATCTGCTCGGACCGCTCAGCAATCCTTTACAAGCGAAGCGTCAGGTGATCGGAGTCTATTCCGCTGAAAAAGCGGGACTAATGGCAAGCGCGCTGGAGCCGTTTCAGCCGAAGCACGTCCTGTTCGTAGCAAGCCGTGACGGTTTAGATGAGCTTTCCATTACAGCACCGACTGATGTAATTGAATTAAAGGACGGGGAGCGCCGGGAATATACCGTATCACCCGAAGATTTCGGTTTCACAAATGGCAGACTTGAAGATTTACAGGTGCAGTCACCGAAAGAGAGTGCCTATCTCATTCAGAATATTTTTGAAAATAAAAGCAGCAGTTCCGCTTTATCTATTACTGCTTTTAATGCAGGGGCTGCGATATACACGGCGGGGATTACCGCCTCATTGAAGGAAGGAACCGAGCTAGCGTTAGAGACGATTACAAGCGGAGGCGCAGCCGCGCAGCTCGAACGACTAAAGCAGAAAGAGGAAGAGATCTATGCTTGAAAACATCATCAAACAAAAGAAAGAAGAAGTAAAAACACTGGTCCTGCCGGAAGAGCAGCCTTTCGAAAAACGTTCATTTAAAGAGGCGCTGGCAAGCCCGAATCGGTTTATCGGGTTGATTGCCGAAGTGAAGAAAGCTTCGCCGTCTAAGGGGCTTATTAAAAAGGATTTTGTCCCTGAGCGGATTGCAAAAGACTATCAAAATGCGATGGCAGATGCGCTTTCCGTTTTAACTGACACCCCGTTTTTTCAAGGGGAAAACAGCTATTTATCAGACGTGAAGCGCGCTGTTTCAATACCTGTACTTAGAAAAGATTTTATTATTGATTCTCTGCAAGTGGAGGAATCAAAAAGAATCGGAGCGGATGCCATATTGTTAATCGGTGAGGCGCTTGATCCTTTCCAACTTCACGAACTGTATCTGGAAGCAGGTGAAAAGCAGCTGGACGTGTTAGTGGAGGTTCATGATGCATCAACGCTTGAACAAATATTGAAAGTGTTCACACCTGATATTCTCGGCATCAACAATCGAAACTTAAAAACATTTGAAACCTCTATAAAACAGACAGAACAAATCGCAACTCTAGTTCCGAAAGAATCACTGCTAGTCAGCGAAAGCGGGATCGGTTCTTTAGAACACTTAACATTCGTCAAAGAACAAGGGGCACAAGCTGTGCTTATCGGTGAATCATTGATGAGACAAACATCACAGCAAAAAGCAATCTATGCTTTGTTTGGGGAGTGAGGATGTGAAGAAGCCGGCATTAAAATATTGCGGCATACGGTCATTGCAGGATTTGCAGCTTGCAGCGGACTCACAGGCTGATTATCTGGGCTTTATTTTTGCTGAAAGCAAACGAAAAGTATCTCCGCAAGATGTGAAAAAGTGGCTGAGTCAAGTTCGTGTCGAAAAACAGGTTGCAGGGGTTTTTGTTAATGAATCGATAGAGATGATGTCACGCATTGCCGAAGACTTGAATCTCGACGTCATTCAGCTTCACGGTGATGAGGAACCTGAGGATGCCGAGGCGCTTCGCATGCTGACAGATTGTGAAATATGGAAGGCGCTTCACCATCATGAGAACACAACTCAAGAAATAGCCCGCTTTAAAGGTGATGTGGACGGCTTTGTGATTGATTCATCTGTCAAAGGGGCAAGAGGCGGCACTGGTGTTGCTTTTTCGTGGGATTGTGTGCCGGAATACCAGCAGGCGGCTATAGGCAAACGCTGTTTTATCGCAGGCGGCGTGAATCCTGATACCATCACAGACCTATTGAAATATCATCCGGCAGGAATTGACCTAGCCAGCGGAATCGAAAAAAACGGACAAAAAGATCAGAATCTGATGAGGCTTTTAGAAGAAAGGATGAATCAATATGTATCCATATCCGAATGAAATAGGCAGATACGGCGATTTTGGCGGAAAGTTTGTTCCGGAAACACTGATGCAGCCATTAGAAGAAATTGAAACCGCATTTAAAGAAATCAAGGATGATCCTGTTTTTCGTAATGAATATTACAAGCTGTTAAATGACTATTCCGGTAGGCCGACTGCACTCACTTTCGCTGATCGAGTTACTGAGTATTTAGGCGGCGCGAAAATTTATTTGAAACGAGAAGATTTGAACCATACAGGGTCTCATAAAATCAATAATGCGTTAGGTCAAGCGCTGCTCGCTAAGAAAATGGGAAAAACGAAAATCATTGCAGAAACCGGCGCTGGTCAACACGGTGTTGCCGCAGCGACAGTCGCAGCTAAATTCGGCTTTTCCTGCACTGTGTTTATGGGCGAGGAGGATGTTGCCCGCCAGTCTCTGAATGTTTTCCGCATGAAGCTGCTTGGAGCGGAAGTTGTGCCTGTAACAAGCGGAAACGGCACATTGAAGGATGCCACAAATGAGGCGATTCGGTACTGGGTTCAACATTGCGAGGATCATTTTTACATGATTGGATCAGTTGTCGGACCGCACCCTTATCCGCAAGTGGTTCGTGAATTTCAAAAAATGATCGGAGAAGAAGCGAAGGATCAGCTGAAACGCATTGAAGGCGCTCTGCCTGATAAAGTAGTGGCGTGTGTAGGCGGAGGAAGCAATGCGATGGGCATGTTTCAGTCGTTTTTAGATGAAGACGTTGAACTGATCGGTGCTGAAGCAGCCGGAAAAGGAATTGATACCCCTCTTCATGCCGCTACTATCTCGAAAGGAACCGTAGGCGTTATTCACGGTTCATTGACTTATCTCATTCAAGATGAGTTCGGGCAAATTATTGAGCCTTACTCCATTTCAGCAGGACTCGACTACCCTGGAATCGGTCCGGAGCACGCTTATTTGCATAAGAGCGGCCGTGTCACTTATGACAGTATCACAGACGAAGAAGCGGTGGATGCATTAAAACTCTTATCAGAAAAAGAAGGAATTTTGCCGGCGATTGAATCTGCCCATGCGTTAGCGAAAGCATTCAAACTCGCCAAAGAGATGGATCGCAATCAAATCATTCTTGTCTGTTTATCAGGACGGGGAGATAAGGATGTCAACACATTAATGAATGTATTGGAAGAAGAGGTGAAAGCGCATGTTTAAATTAAACCTTCAAGCGCCAGAAAAATTGTTTATCCCGTTTATTACAGCGGGTGATCCATTGCCTGAGGTTTCGATTGAACTGGCGAAGTCTCTCCAAAAAGCAGGTGCCACGGCATTGGAGCTTGGTGTTCCATACTCAGACCCGCTTGCAGACGGTCCGGTGATCCAGAGAGCTTCAAAGCGGGCGCTTGATCATGGAATGAATATCGTAAAGGCAATCGAATTAGGCGGAAAAATGAAAAAAAACGGAGTGGATATTCCGATTATCCTCTTTACGTATTATAATCCTGTGTTACAATTGAACAAAGAATACTTTTTCGCTTTACTGCGGGAAAATCATATTGACGGTCTGCTTGTTCCGGATCTGCCATTAGAAGAAAGCGCCAGCCTCCAAGCGGAATGCAAAAATCATGAGGTGACGTATATTTCTTTGGTTGCGCCGACAAGCGAAAGCCGTTTGAAAACCATTATTGAACAAGCCGAGGGCTTCGTCTACTGTGTATCTTCTCTAGGTGTGACCGGTGTCCGCAATGAGTTCAATTCATCCGTCTATCCGTTCATCCGGGCAGTGAAGGATCTCAGTACTGTTCCGGTTGCTGTAGGATTCGGTATTTCAAACCGCGAACAGGTTATGAAGATGAATAAAATTTGTGACGGTGTCGTAGTGGGAAGTGCGCTCGTCAGAAAAATAGAAGAGCTAAAGGACCGGCTCATCAGCGCTGAAACGAGAGATCAAGCGCTGCAGGAGTTTGAAGATTACGCAACGGCGTTTGGCGGCTTGTACAGTTTAAAGAGGTGACTGGATTTGCGTATCAAAGAACATTTAAAACAGCTGAAGCCTTATCAGCCTGGTAAGCCGATTGAAGCAGTGAAATTAGAATATGGCTTGGATAAAGTCGTGAAGCTAGCTTCAAATGAGAACCCTTACGGCTGTTCAGAAGCGGCAAAAGAGGCGCTTCATCATGAGATTCAACAGCTTGCCCTTTACCCCGATGGGTATAGCGCCGCTTTGCGGACAAGGCTCAGTGAGCACCTCAATGTCAGCGAAACATCGCTTATTTTCGGAAACGGTTCAGATGAAATCATTCAGATCATCTGCCGGGCATTTTTAAATGAGAAAACCAACACGATAACTGCTGCACCGACTTTTCCGCAATATAAACACAATGCGGTCATTGAAGGTGCTGAAGTTCGTGAAATCGCACTTCGTCCTGACGGCTCACATGATGTAGACGCCATGCTTGAAGCGATTGACGAACAGACACAAGTCGTTTGGATATGCAGCCCGAATAACCCGACTGGCACTTATACATCAGAAGGAGAATTACTTGCTTTTCTGGAGCGCGTGCCTTCTCGTGTCCTCGTTGTGCTTGACGAAGCATATTATGAATATGTAACAGCAGAGGATTACCCGGAAACCGTGCCGCTCTTAAGCAACTATTCCAATCTAATGATATTGCGCACATTTTCAAAGGCTTACGGACTGGCAGCGCTCAGAGTCGGATACGGAATTGCTGACGAGAACCTGATTCGCCAGATTGAGCCGGCCAGAGAGCCTTTTAACACGAGCCGTCTAGGCCAGGCTGCGGCGATCGCAGCGCTTGATGACCAAGCGTTTATTACGTCCTGTGTCGAGCAAAATAAAGCAGGCCTTCAGCAATATTTTGATTTTGCTCAGACTCATGGTTTAAAGTGCTACCCTTCAGAAACAAATTTTGTGTTAATAGACTGTAACCGTCCTTCCGATGAACTGTTTCAGGCTCTCCTGGAAAAAGGCTATATTGTCCGGTCAGGAAATGCATTAGGTTTCCCGACATCACTCCGGATAACGATCGGAACAAAAGAGCAAAATGAAGAAATCCTTGCAATTTTAGCTGAAATTTTATAAGAGGTGATTAAATATCACCTCTTTAGTCTATAAACCAGGTGATGACGTATGAATCGAATGAAAGACACAATATTGCTCGCCGGTCTCGGATTGATAGGCGGTTCGATTGCGTTAGCGATCAAAAAAAAGCATCCCGGCAAACGGATTATCGGGATCGACATTTCTGATGAACAGGCGGTAGCCGCTTTAAAATTAGGTGTGATTGACGAGCGTGCTGATTCGTTTATTAGCGGTGCGAAAGAGGCAGCTACAGTGATCATTGCGACACCTGTCGCGCAAACGCTGCTTATGCTTGATGAGCTGGCTCATTCAGGAATTGAACACCAGCTTTTGATTACCGATGTAGGAAGCACAAAGCAAAAAGTGGTTCAATATGCTGATCAAGTGCTGCCTAGCCGCTATCAATTTGTCGGAGGGCATCCGATGGCGGGGTCACACAAATCAGGAGTGGCTGCTGCGAAGGAATTCCTGTTTGAAAATGCATTTTATATTTTAACGCCAGGGCATAAAACGGAAAGACAAGCGGTAGAACAGTTAAAAAACCTGCTGAACGGGACAAATGCCCATTTTGTGGAAATGTCACCGGAAGAGCATGATGGCGTGACAAGCGTGATCAGTCATTTTCCGCATATTGTCGCAGCAAGCCTTGTTCACCAAACCCATCATTCGGAAGAGCTTTATCCGCTTGTTAAGCGTTTTGCTGCCGGCGGGTTCAGGGATATTACGAGGATTGCATCGAGCAGCCCGGCAATGTGGCGGGATATTCTATTACATAATAAAGATAAAATCTTGGATCGTTTTGATGAGTGGATTCGAGAAATCGAGACGATCCGGACATATGTAGAACAAGAAGATGCGGAAAATCTATTTCGTTATTTTAAAAACGCTAAGGATTATCGCGACGGGCTGCCGCTTCGGCAGAAGGGTGCGATCCCTGCATTTTATGATTTATATGTGGATGTTCCCGACCATCCGGGTGTGATTTCCGAGATAACGGCTATATTAGCTGCGGAGCGCATCAGTATTACGAATATCCGCATTATTGAAACACGAGAAGATATTAACGGGATTTTAAGGATCAGTTTTCAGTCTGATGACGATCGCAAACGGGCTGAACATTGCATTGAAGCCCGGGCGGAATATGAAACTTTTTATGCTGATTGAGGTGGAAAATAATGAAAAGAGAAAAGGTGCAGGCTTTAAACGGAGAAATACAGATTCCCGGTGATAAATCCATTTCTCATCGCTCCGTCATGTTTGGGGCGCTGGCGAAAGGCACAACAACTGTTAAAAACTTTCTGCCGGGAGCGGATTGTCTGAGCACGATCGATTGCTTTAGAAAAATGGGTGTTCAAATCGAGCAAAACGGCAGCGATGTAGTGATTTACGGAAAAGGAATCGATTCCCTGAGCGAGCCAGAAAGCTTTTTAGACGTCGGAAATTCAGGCACAACGATTCGCCTGATGCTCGGAATTTTGGCGGGCCGTCCTTTTTACAGTGCGGTAGCTGGAGATGAGAGCATTGCAAAGCGCCCTATGAAACGTGTAACTGAGCCTTTGAAACAAATGGGGGCTAAAATCGACGGCAGATCCGGCGGAGAATTTACACCTCTGTCAGTGAGCGGCGCTTCATTAAAAGGAATTGATTTTGTCTCACCTGTTGCAAGCGCGCAAATTAAATCGGCTGTTTTGCTGGCCGGACTGCAAGCTGAGGGCACAACAACCGTCACAGAGTCTCATAAATCTCGTGACCACACTGAGCGGATGCTTTCTGCTTTTGGGGTTAAACTTTCTGAAGATCAAACGAGTGTTTCTATTGCAGGAGGCCAGAAACTGACAGCTGCAGATATTTTTGTTCCTGGGGACATTTCTTCAGCGGCGTTTTTCCTTGCTGCGGGTGCAATGGTTCCAAACAGCAGCATTGTACTGAAAAACGTAGGTTTAAATCCGACTCGGACAGGTATCATTGACGTCCTTCAAAACATGGGGGCAAAACTTGACATCAAACCGTCTGCTGACAGCAGTGCGGAGCCTTACGGAGATTTGGTCATAGAAACGTCATCTCTAAAAGCGGTTGAAATCGGAGGAAATATTATTCCGCGTTTAATTGATGAAATCCCTATCATCGCGCTTCTTGCGACTCAGGCGGAAGGAATCACCGTAATTAAGGACGCGGCAGAGCTTAAAGTAAAAGAAACAAACCGCATTGACACTGTGGTTTCCGAGCTTCGTAAGCTGGGTGCTGAGATTGAACCGACAGCAGATGGAATGATGATTCATGGCAAACAAACACTAAAAGGCGGCGCCACAGTGTCCAGTCATGGAGATCATCGAATCGGAATGATGCTTGGCATCGCTTCCTCTATAACGGAGGAGCCGATTGAAATCGAGCAGACAGATGCCATTCATGTCTCTTATCCAACCTTCTTCGAGCATTTAACGACGCTTTCAAACAAATCCTGAAGTTCTTGCTTCAGGATTTTTTGTGCGGATTGGCTGTAAGAATCATAATTCAAGGAAAAAAACATAGCTTGTCTTATAGAGGGAAAAGAAAAACGAAAAGGGGGGATTTGCTTTACTTACAAGCCGGCAGGTCAGAGAGCTGCTTTACTGTACAGAGGGCGATCTTCCTTTTTTCATTTTCTATCTCAAGATCTTTTGGTAAACTAAAAAGACTCAATCATTCCCTGCCGTACAGCAAGCATCTTATTTGCCGGGGGCAATCGTCTGAATTATGATAAGATTAACCCCAACAAATAAAGTTTTTTGTATGGTTGATGTTGTATAGGAAAAGAAAGGACCGGTCCGATTTGAATACATTGATTCAAGAAGCCATAAAATTAGTTGAAGCAGGTGAAACAGAAAAAGGCCTCAATACTCTGTCAAAAGCCGAAAAACAGCTCCATGATGAAGATAAAGCCATCGCAGCCCAGCTGTATTACGAGTGGGGCAATGTAGAAAAAGCGATTTCACTGATCAGTGACTTACATGATTTATATCCGAATGAAACAGAACTGACGAATTTTTATGCTGAACTTTTAATAGATATTGACGAAGAAGAAAAAGCCCTCGCTGTGCTGGAAACCATTCCGGAAACAGATCCATCATATCCGGAAAGTTTGCTGCTTATGGCGGATCTTTATCAGATGCAGGGGTTATTCGAAGTCAGTGAACAAAAGCTTTTACAAGCAAAGTCCATTTTGGCCAATGAACCCATTATTGATTTCGCACTGGGTGAACTTTACTTTACTCAGGGAGCCTATGCAAAAGCGGTTCAATATTTTAAAACAACGGCTGAGGAGCAGAGTGAGATCGGTGGCGTTAACGTCCATCAAAGACTTGCAGAATCGTTAAGTGCCTCAGGTGAATTTGAGGATGCCATTCCGTGGTACGAGAAAGCTGCTGATGAGAATCCTGATCCTAATACGATTTTCGGCTATGGGTTTACAGCCTTACAGGCGGGGTTTGTTAAAACAGCGATTAAGCAGCTGTCTGATTTAAAGGGGCTTGATCCGTCTTATTCTTCACTTTATATGCCGCTTTCGAAAAGCTATGAAGCTGAAGGAATGTATGAAGAGGCATTAAAAACGGCAAAAGAGGGTATCAGTTATGATGAATATAACAAAGAACTTTTCCTCTATGCTGCAAAAATGGCCTTGAAAATCGGGAAGTCAGAAGATGGGAAAAAGCTGCTTCAGGAGGCGCTTGCGCTTGATCCGGGCTTCGTCGAAGCACTTCATACACTGCTTGCCGTGTATCATAAAGAAGAGGATTATGAACTGATCATTGATCTTATTCAAGAGGTGCGCGGCTACGGAGAAGAAGATCCGAAATACAACTGGTATCTTGCAAGCGCATATACCGAATTGGAGCATTACGAGAAAGCAAAACAATCCTTTGAGGCTGCCTTTCTTCACTACCGGGATGACAGAGATTTCTTATATGAATACGGAAGCTTCCTGTTAGAAGAAGGCCTTCAAAAAGAAGCGCTGCCGCTTTTGAAAAAGGTTCTTGAAATTGACGGAACCAATGAAGAGCTGGAAGAAACGATTTTGCGAATCGAAGATGAATTTTCTAGATAAGCAGGAATGATCACCATTCATGTGGAACATATAAGTATATAGATTATACGAACGATAGAGGAGGGAATTACATGCAGACCCCTGTTTCTGTCAATGAGAAAAAGGATTTTATCCGTTGGTTTTTAAACCATTATCAGTTAAAGCGCCGAGAGTGCGTTTGGATCTTGAACTACTTAATGAGCCATGATTCTCTCATGGAAAAGGTTCATTTTGTAGAGCAGGCAGAATTTTGTCCGAGAGGCATCATCATGTCAACACATTGTGTTGAAGAAGTTCCGTTTCGGTTCTATAAAGAGAATGTCATGACAACCGACGCGGAAAAATCTTTTCATGATATTAGATTAAATAAACAGCAGGATTTGTTTATCCAGCTTAATTTCCGTTCAGCTTACAGCTCACCTGAGTATGCGGCGGTGCTGGAGTCCAATCCGCATATTCCAAAGGATCTGTTTGAGAACAAAAAAGATCAGGGGTTGGCTGAACAAATTTTGGAGCACGCTATTTCTACATTCCAAAAAGAAAAATTATTAAAAGATATTGACGACGCGCTAGATCGTCATGATAAAGACGCATTTGAACAATTATCGCGCCAATTGAATCAGCTCACATAATAAGACCAGCCTTGCAGCGTATTGCAAGGCTTGTTGTCGTAAAGGGGGAGAACGATGAGGTGGAGAATCACTGATGCCAAGGACTATTTACAAGCAAAAGATTATATTGATACCGCTGTCATTCCACTAATTAACATTAAAGTAGGGGGCCATTTCAAAATGGCGGCCGAGAAAGGCGAATTCACGCAGCTTCTGTCAGAAGAACTGGAAAGGCAGCTAAAGGGACGGGTATATTTACTGCCCCCTTATATATATGTTGATAGAAATGAAAAAACCGTTCATGGACTACAAGATTTACGGGAAGAGCTCATATCAGAATTTCCGCATGTTGTGTTGCTCACATCTGACGAAAATTGGAAAAACGAGCATGCATTAGGTGAAATCATTGTGACACCGTCTGTTCCGTTAGAGCATTTGAATGACTCTTTAAAAAGAAAAATATTAGATGAACGCACTGCTGAAATTTTGAACGTTTTGTTACAGTTGTGGAGCACTTAATAAAAACACTTACATTTCCTGATAAACAATATTTTGGCTATATTGACCTTGTTGAGAGATTCATATATTATGAGGGTGTCTAGTGTTATTGCAATATTTTCTATTTTAGTCAGTTTGCAGGGGTGACCTAGAGGGGGGAGAAAAGATGGGCGGAAAACATGATATATCCAGACGTCAATTTTTAAATTATACGCTTACAGGCGTAGGGGGTTTTATGGCGGCTAGTATGCTCATGCCTATGGTTCGCTTCGCACTCGACCCGGTATTAAAATCGACAGGAAAGCAGGATATGGTTCAGGTTGTCAGCGTAGATGAGCTGACAAAAGAACCGCAGCGTTTTGATTTCAAAATTAATCAAGTCGATGCCTGGTATGAGTCAGAAGAGTCAAGATCAGCCTGGGTCTTCAAAAACGAGGATGAAATTGTAGCGCTTTCGCCAATTTGCAAACATTTAGGATGTACGGTGAACTGGAATAGTGATCCTAAAAATCCGAATAAATTCTTTTGTCCATGCCATTACGGACTCTATGAAAAGGACGGCACCAATGTCCCGGGCACGCCGCCGCTAGCGCCTCTTGATCATTATGAGCAAGAAGTAAAAGACGGCTTCCTGTATCTTGGAAAAGCAAAGCCTAAGGGGGAAGGGTGACATGCTGAACAAAATTTATGACTGGGTAGATGAGCGGCTTGATATTACACCGATGTGGAGGGATATTGCCGATCACGAAGTACCGGAACATGTAAATCCCGCCCATCATTTCTCTGCGTTTGTGTATTGCTTTGGAGGATTGACGTTTTTTGTAACCGTTATCCAAGTGTTATCTGGAATGTTTTTAACGATGTACTATGTGCCGGATATTAAAAATGCCTGGGAATCGGTATATTATTTGCAAAATGAAGTGGCATTCGGCCAGATTGTCAGGGGGATGCACCACTGGGGTGCGAGCCTGGTCATTGTGATGATGTTTTTACATACGCTGAGGGTCTTTTTCCAAGGGGCGTATAAAAAGCCGCGCGAGCTGAACTGGATTGTCGGTGTGCTGATCTTTTTTGTCATGCTCGGGCTTGGCTTTACAGGTTACTTGCTGCCTTGGGACATGAAGGCTCTGTTCGCAACAAAAGTCGGGCTGCAGATCGCTGAAGCCACGCCTTTGATCGGGACGCAAGTCAAAACACTCCTTGCGGGGCACCCGGATATTGTAGGCGCCCAAACGCTGACTAGGTTTTTTGCGATCCATGTATTCTTTCTTCCTGCCGCATTGTTCGGGCTGATGGCTGCACATTTTATTATGATCCGAAAGCAGGGGATTTCAGGACCGCTTTAAACTCTTGATCTGCGAATAAAAGGGAGGGGATGACATGCACCGGGGCAAAGGGATGAAATTTGTAGGCGACTCAAGGATACCGGCTGAAAAAAAGCCGAATATACCGAAGGATTATTCGGAGTATCCCGGGAAAACAGAGGCTTTCTGGCCGAATTTCTTGTTGAAGGAATGGATGGTTGGCGCTGTCTTTCTGATCGGTTTTCTTGTTTTGACGATTGTGCATCAGCCGCCTTTGGAGCGGATGGCGGACCCGACTGATACTGGTTATATTCCGTTGCCGGATTGGTATTTTCTTTTCTTATACCAGCTGTTGAAGTATGAATACGCCGCCGGGAGCTTTACAGTGGTCGGCGCCATGATTATGCCGGGGCTCGCTTTTGGCGCCCTGCTTTTGGCGCCATTTCTTGACAGAGGAACGGAAAGAAGGCCTTGGAAGCGTCCTGTTGCTGTCGGTATGATGCTTCTGGCCATTTCCGCTGCTGTATTTTTGACGTGGCAGTCAGTTGCGACTCACGACTGGGCCAAGGCAGAAGAACAGGGAAAAATCACAAAAGAAGCCGACATTGACACCAATGCGGAAGGATATAAGATTTTTAAGGAGCAGGGCTGTATTTCTTGCCATGGGGATAACCTTCAAGGGGGAGCGGCCGGGCCTTCATTAGTGGACACTGGACTGAAACCGGAAGAAATCAAAAAAATCGCTGTCGAAGGGAAAGGCCAAATGCCGGCGGGTGTGTTTAAAGGGAATGATAAGCAGCTCGAAGAACTTGCGAAATTCATTTCGGAAACAACCGCAAAATAAACATATTGTGAATGGTGTAATGGAAGGATATACTTTGAATATCAAAAGCTGACCCGGCGTCAGCTTTTTTATATGGACACCTTATTTTTTACAGACTGAGAGTTGATATGATGTGAAATGGTTTCAATATGTATTAGGACAGCGCCCGATGCTGATTCTTGTCTTAGCCATTAATTTTCTGGGAACGGTTTACGGGTACTATTGGTACTTGCCGCAGCTTCTGGAGACACCGGCCCGTTTCCTGATTTTTGTTCCGGACAGTCCGACAGCAACATTTTTCTTTCTGTTTGTGCTGCTCGCCTTTATCATGAAACGGAACGCTCCGCTCTTTGAGGCGCTTGCGCTAGTCACCCTCGTAAAGTACGGTCTATGGGCGGTCGCTATGAATTTTCTTGTGCTGGCTGTAACAGGTGACTTGCCGTGGGAGGGCTATATGCTGATTGCCTCGCATTTTGCAATGGCGGTCCAAGGCGTATTGTACAGTCCGTATTTTCGTTTTTCTTTTTGGCATCTTGCAATTGCTGCAGTCTGGACGCTGCATAACGATGTCATTGATTACTTGTTTGACATGATGCCTCAATACTCTATGCTTTCTGATTATATGACAGATATAGGGTACGGAACATTTTGGCTCAGCATCTTTTCAATCGGGCTAGCTTACTTTTTAGTGGTTTCAAAAAAGCAAACAAAGCTTGACCTGATGTAAAGACAATCTTGGTCTATCCTTGTCCCTTTCTTCATATTCTGTAAGGAGAGAGAGTGGGAGGGACCTGCATGAAACGAAAGCTGACGATCTGTTTGTTGATTGCTCTTATTTTTTATAATGGAAATGCCAAGGCTGCAGAGCGGGGAAGCCTCGAAGAATTGAATGATTTATCCGATACAGTCTTTCAAATGACCCGCCAGTCGAAATATGAAGAGGCGCTGCAAGTCTTGGATTATTTTGAAAAAACATTAAAATCCGCTGAAAAAAAACAGCAAGACCTCATGCTAACCGGAGCCCAAATCCGTCAAATCACACTGGGCTATAACGATATGGTACGGAGCTTAAAGCAGACTGATACATCAGATATACAAAAACTCAGAGCAGCCGCGCAATTCAGAATGCTGGTGGATGCGGTTGAGAATCGATCCGTTCCGCTTTGGGGCTCACTGGAAAAACCGATTATGGAAGCCTTTGCTGAACTTAAGCAGGATGTTCAAAAGAATGAAAGCACGAGCTTTCATGAAAAATGGAATGAATTTATCAGTTTATATGATTTGATTTATCCCAGTCTTACAATCGATGTATCAGAGGATCAGCTTGAAACAGTCGGAAAACATATAGAAGTCATTGAGCAAGAGGAATTTCAGCAAATGACCGAGAGCACGAAGCTTGAACGGCTATCCCTTCTTCAGCATGATCTGAAAAACGTATTTGACAGGGTGGAAGAGGATGATGCTGATCCGTCTTTGCTCTGGGTGATGATCACAACCGGCAGTATCATTATTACTGCTCTCACCTATGTCGGCTACAGAAAATACAAAGCGGAAAAAAACAAGCTGAAAAAACGGGACTACCCTAAATAAGCATGAGGGGCGGCAGCTGCCTCAGCGTGTCGGCAAACCCTCGCATTCGTTGTCAGTCCTGCGCGTTGGTGCTCGCGTAAAAAAAGATCAGCGGCTAAAAGCTAGAGCGCCCTGCTCAGACGCCGCTGTCACCGCATCCTGCGGAAGCCTGCTCCAATGCTCGTCCTTCCTAGACTTCAAAGGTTTTCAATCACGCTGAAAAGATGACAAAATCCTAAAACGAAAGTCGTTTTAGGATTTTGTCAACAATCTGAGGCGGCGGCAGCCGCCTTTTTATAATTAAATATCAGCGGGGAAGCGGATTTTTATTTTCATCAAGCGTAAATCCTTCTCCGAGCACATCGTGGACATCGCTTACCGCCACAAAGGCATGAGGATCAACGGAGTTAATCACACTTTTCAGCATTACCAATTCGTTTTTCGGCACCACACAATAAAGGACATCTATATCCTCTTTTGTATAGGAACCCTGTCCTTTCAAAATGGTGACGCCTCGTTCCATTTCTTCAAGAATCTTTTTCTGAATCCGGTCGTTTTTCGATGAGATGATCGTAGCGCCTTTAGCAGTGTATCCGCCTTCCTGAATAAAATCAATGAGTTTTGCAGCTACAAATACAGCCACCAGGGTATACATCGCTTCTTTATAGGAGAGATAAGTAAGCAAAGACAAAATAATGACGCAGGCATCGAAAGCAAACATCGTTCTGCCCATCGGAATCCCAAAATACTTATTGACCAAACGGGCGATAATATCAACCCCGCCTGTCGTTCCGCCAAACTTAAATATAATTCCTAATCCGGCTCCGATAAACACGCCGGCAAATAAAGCAGCGAGCGCTAAATCATGCTGAAGAGGCATATGTATTTCATATCGCTGAAAGATGCTGAGGAACAAAGACAAGGCGACAGTGCCGACAAGGGTATAAACAAACATAGTCCTGCCAAGTAAACGCCAGCCGATAAAAAAGATCGGGATGTTCAAAACCAGGTTCGAGATAGAGGGGCTGATATGGAAAAGGGCATAAAGCAAAAGTGTAATACCTGTAAAACCGCCCTCAGCCAGATTGTTCTGCATATTGAAATGAACCAAGCCGAATGAAAAAATTGCCGCTCCGATTAAAATGAAAAATATGTTTTTTAATCTAATTTCTCCAAGCATCACACAAAACCCCTTTTCCTTCCATTGGATAGCGTTTATATTATAGTGGATGAAAAAGAAAACAGCAAACGTGCTTAAACATTTGTCAAACGTATCTGAATTAGCTAACATGTAAGAGGATGATAGGAGGTTTCGTGCAGTGAGTGAAAAAACAATGAAAGACATACAGGCTGAGGTAGACCGTTACATTGGCCAATTTAAAGAAGGGTATTTCAGCCCGCTTGCCATGATGGCAAGGCTGACCGAAGAACTGGGCGAGCTTGCCAGAGAAGTCAATCATCGTTATGGAGAAAAACCAAAAAAAGCGACTGAAGATGATAAAAGCATGGAAGAGGAAATGGGCGACGTGCTGTTTGTGTTGGTTTGTTTAGCCAACTCACTTGATATTTCATTAGAGGAAGCCCACGACCGAGTGATGTATAAATTTAATACGAGAGATAAAGATCGCTGGACTAGAATAGAAGAAGGAAAGTAGAGGAGATCATGATGTCAAACGAAACAATTAAAGTAGTCATTGCAGGGCCGCGTGGAAGAATGGGGCAGGAAGCTGTGAAATTGGCGGAACGAACACCTCAGTTTGACCTTGTTGGGGCCATTGACCATACATACGACCGGCAAAAATTATCTGATGTGATGTCTGTTGAGTCAGAGGCTCTGATTTACACAGATATCCATGCCTGCTTTACAGAAACACAGCCGGATGTCTTAATTGATTTAACAACGCCTGAAATTGGGAAAATACATACAAAAATTGCATTAGAGTACGGAGTTCGTCCTGTTGTCGGAACGACCGGTTTCTCAGAAGATGATTTAAATGAGCTCACGTCTCTAACAGAAGAGAAGGGAATCGGAGCCATCATCGCTCCAAACTTTGCACTTGGTGCGGTGCTGATGATGAAATTTTCGAAAATGGCTGCCAACTACTTTGAGGATGTAGAAATTATTGAGCTTCACCATGACCAAAAGCTTGACGCACCGAGCGGAACTGCACTTAAAACAGCGGAAATGATTTCAGAAGTCCGTAAAGAAAAACAACAAGGACATCCCGATGAAAAAGAAATTCTCCCAGGAGCAAGAGGAGCGGAGCAAAACGGTATCCGCTTGCACAGCGTGCGTCTTCCGGGGCTGATCGCACATCAGGAAGTCATGTTCGGCATGGATGGCCAAATGCTTCAGATTCGCCATGATTCCTATAACCGCGCTTCTTTCATGTCAGGTGTTAAACTGTCAGTCGAACAAGTCATGAAGATTGACCAGCTTGTGTATGGATTAGAAAATATCATTGATTAGACAGGGGGATAAATGATGAAAATTGCTTTGATCGCGCATGACAAGAAAAAACAGGATATGATTCAATTCACGACTGCCTATCGGAATATTTTGAGGCATCACGACCTATACGCAACCGGAACAACGGGGTTGAAAATTCAAGAGGCGACAGGTCTTCAAATTGAACGTTTTCAATCCGGCCCTTTAGGTGGAGACCAGCAAATCGGCGCACTGATCGCAGCCAATGCACTCGACCTTGTCATTTTTTTGCGCGACCCGCTGACCGCGCAGCCGCATGAACCGGATGTCTCGGCATTAATCCGGTTATGTGACGTGTATTCCATTCCGCTCGCCACAAATATGGGTACCGCGGAGATTCTTGTCCGCACCCTTGATGAAGGTGTTTTCGAATTCCGCAATCTTCTTAGGGGAGAAGAGCCGAATGTATAATGCTGACGTTCTTGCTTTTGGCGCCCACAGTGATGATGTCGAGATCGGAATGGGCGGCACAATCGCAAAGTTTGTCAAACAAGGAAAAAAAGTAATGATATGCGATTTGACCGAAGCGGAACTCTCTTCAAACGGAACTGTCAGTTTACGTAAAGAAGAAGCAGCTGAAGCAGCCCGTATATTAGGCGCAGAAAAAAGAATGCAGCTGACGCTTCCAGACCGCGGCCTGATGATGAGTGACCAGGCCATTCGGGCGATTGTCAGTGTGATCAGAACCTGCCGGCCAAAAGCAGTTTTTATGCCATATAAAAAGGATCGCCATCCGGATCACGGCAATGCCGCTGCACTGGTGGAAGAAGCAATCTTTTCCGCAGGAATCCATAAATATAAAGATGAAAAGAGCCTTCCCGCGCATAAAATAAGCAAGGTTTACTACTATATGATAAATGGTTTTCATCAGCCTGATTTTGTCATTGATATATCGAATACAATAGAGGCCAAGAAACAAAGCCTTAATGCCTACAAAAGCCAGTTTATACCGTCAAAGGATTCAGTTTCAACTCCTCTGACGAATGGCTATATCGAGATCGTTGAAGCGAGAGAAAAGCTTTACGGTAAAGAAGCGGGTGTGGAGTATGCCGAGGGTTTCTTTTCCAAACGGATGCTGTTGCTCGATCATGATGTGCTTGGGGGCGAACAATGAAAAAACTAAAAATAGGGATCACATGTTATCCGAGCGTCGGAGGCTCAGGTATCATTGCGACAGAACTGGGGAAGCAGCTTGCTGAAAAAGGACATGAAATCCATTTTATCACATCAAGCATCCCGTTTAGACTGAATACATATCACCCCAATATTCATTTTCATGAGGTTGAGGTTAATCAATATGCTGTTTTTAAGTATCCGCCGTATGATTTGGCATTGGCAAGCAAAATTGCTGAGGTGGCGGAACGGGAGAATTTAGACATTATACATGCTCACTACGCTCTCCCGCATGCGGTTTGCGCTTATCTAGCAAAGCAGATGCTGAAACGCAATATCGGCATTGTGACAACTTTGCACGGCACGGATATTACGGTGCTGGGATATGACCCGTCTCTAAAAGATCTTATCCGTTTTGCCATTGAGGCATCAGACAGGGTGACCGCTGTCTCCTCAGCGCTTGCAGCTGAAACGTACGATTTAATTAAACCGGAGAAAAAAATAGAAACGATTTATAACTTTATAGATGAGCGCGTGTATTTGAAGAAAAACAATGGAGCGATTAAAGAGAAACATGGTATTTTACCAGACGAAAAAGTCGTCATCCATGTGTCTAACTTCAGAAAGGTCAAACGCGTGCAGGATGTCATCCGCGTGTTCCGGAATATCGCCGGCAAAACGAAAGCCAAGCTGCTTTTAGTCGGGGACGGCCCGGAGAAGTCGACGGCCTGTGAGCTTGTCAGAAAATATGGATTGGAAAACCAAGTCTTAATGCTTGGAAATCAAGACCGTGTTGAGGAGCTTTATTCTATTAGCGATCTGAAACTGCTGCTGTCCGAAAAAGAAAGCTTCGGACTTGTCCTGCTTGAAGCGATGGCTTGCGGAGTGCCTTGTATCGGAACAAACACTGGCGGTATCCCGGAGGTTATTAAAAACAGTGTGAGCGGATTTTTGGTGGATGTCGGCGACGTTGCAGCCGCAACAGCCTGCGCGATGCGTATTTTAGAAGATGAACAGCTAAGCAAGGGTTTTACAAAGGCGGCAATGGAAATGCTAAAAAATGAATTTTCTTCACAAAAAATTGTCAGCCAGTATGAACAGATTTATGCCGATTTAGCAGAACCGGAGTGATCATATGGAACAAGTTTTTATCAAAGCGCTTCCCGTGCTCCGCACCTTAATTGAAGCGGGCCACCAGGCTTATTTTGTGGGAGGCGCAGTTCGAGACAGCTATATGAAACGAACGATCGGAGATGTCGATATTGCGACTGATGCGGCACCGGATCAAGTAGAACGGCTGTTTCAGCGGACGGTTGATGTAGGAAAAGAGCACGGGACCATTATTGTGCTCTGGGAAGATGAAACCTATGAAGTCACGACATTCCGGACTGAATCAGAGTATGAGGATTATAGAAGACCTTCAGAAGTGAACTTTATCACATCATTAGAAGAGGATTTGAAACGCAGGGATTTGACGATTAACGCGATGGCCATGACAGCGGAAGGTCAAGTGCTTGATTATTTTGGCGGCAAGAAAGATATTGATCAGAAGCTGATTCGAACCGTCGGAAGGCCCAATCACAGATTTCAAGAGGATGCGCTTCGCATGCTGAGAGCCGTACGTTTTATGAGCCAGCTTGGCTTTACGCTTTCACTAGAAACAGAAGAAGCGATCACGAAGGAAAAAACACTCTTATCCCATGTTTCAGTTGAACGAAAAACAATAGAGTTCGAGAAACTGCTAAAGGGAAGAGCGTCCCGCCAGGCGCTTCAAACTCTCATTCAAACTGGGTTGTACGAAGAACTGCCTGGTTTTTATCATAAACGAGAGAACCTGCTTGCGGCGAGTGAGTTTTCGTTTGAATCTTTAACATCCCGTGAGGAGCTTTGGGCTGCGCTTTTAATTGATCTTGAAATAGATTTGAAAGATGCGCCGCTTTTCCTGAAAGCATGGAAGCTTCCGGGAAAAGTAATGAAGGAAGCCATTCACATTGCCTATACGTTTGGCCAAAGCCTTGACGCTATGTCAATGTACGAGGCTGGGGAAAAAGCACTTCTTTCAGCGGCCAGAATATCACAGCTTCGGCAAAACGAAAGACTAGATGAAGAAAAATTGAAGGACATCCAAAACGCTTATCAAAGCCTGCCGATTAAAAACCTTAAGGATCTTGATATCACGGGTAAGGATTTGCTTGCGCTGCGAAACCGGCCTGCCGGACAATGGGTGTCGGAAGAATTACAGCGGATTGAGCAGGCTGTTTTGACGGGAAAGCTCTCCAATCAAAAGAAGCACATAGAGGAGTGGCTGAAGACATGCGGTCAACATTAAGAAAAGATCTTATTGAATTATTTTCTCAGGCTGGAAATGAATTTATTTCCGGCCAAAAAATCAGTGACGCCCTCGGCTGTTCCAGAACTGCTGTGTGGAAGCATATTGAAGAGCTTCGGAAAGAGGGCTATGAAGTAGAAGCTGTTAGGAGAAAAGGATATCGTCTCATCAAAAAGCCCGGGAAACTCAGTGAAAGTGAAATTCGCTTCGGACTGAAAACGGAAGTGATGGGCCAGTACCTTATTTATCACGACGTTCTAGCAAGCACGCAAAAAACGGCGCATGAGCTTGCAAATAATAACGCAGCAGAGGGCACTCTCGTCGTGGCTGATAAACAAACAGCCGGCAGGGGGCGAATGTCAAGGGTATGGCATTCCCAAGAGGGAAACGGTATTTGGATGAGCCTGATTTTACGGCCTGACATTCCGCTCCAAAAAACACCGCAGCTCACATTACTTGCTGCAGTAGCTGTTGTGCAGGGAATAGAAGAGGCAGCAGGCATCCAAACGGATATAAAATGGCCTAATGATATTTTGATTAACGGAAAAAAAACAGTCGGCGTCTTAACAGAAATGCAGGCCGAGGAAGACCGGGTACGTTCGGTCATCATCGGGATTGGCATTAACGTCAATCAGCAGTCGGATGATTTTCCAGATGACCTGAAGGACATTGCGACAAGCCTCAGCCAAGCCGCCGGAGAAAAAATTGACCGGGCCGGTGTCATCCAGCATATCTTGCTTACCTTTGAAAAACGGTACCGGGATTATATGACGCACGGTTTTACGCCGATTAAGCTTTTATGGGAAAGCTACGCGCTGGGAATCGGCTCTAATATGAGGGCCAGAACATTAAATGGAACATTTTACGGGAAGGCGTTAGGTATAGATGATGAAGGTGTTCTTCTTTTAGAAACGAAGGAAGGCATTAAAAAAATCTATTCTGCCGATATAGAATTAGGTTAATGTGTTGGTACAAGCCCGTTGATTTTGGTATACTTCCATTGGGCAGTATCGCCTGCGAACTGCACCTATTATAAAAATAGATTGACATTGCAGCAGTCTGCCTTGATCCAAAAAAGGACTGGGACAGAGGGATGAAACTCGCCGAACTTTAGAAAGTGAAGAATCCTTCTCGTGTAACGGAAGGTTTTTTGGCTTGTATAAGAAAACGGCAGCTCATCTCCTCTAAACATGAGGAGGAGAAAACATGAAAACAAAACTCGATTTTCTAAAAATGAAGCAGACTGAAGAACCGATTGTGATGCTGACCGCTTATGATTATCCGGCAGCTAAGCTTGCTGAACAAGCGGGAGTTGACATGATTTTAGTCGGTGATTCACTCGGAATGGTCGTCCTCGGACTTGATTCAACTGTCGGCGTGACAGTTGCGGACATGATCCATCATACAAAAGCCGTTAAAAGGGGCGCGCCAAATACATTTATCGTAACGGATATGCCGTTTATGTCTTATCACCTGTCCAAGGAAGATACGCTGAAAAATGCAGCGGCTATCGTTCAGGAAAGCGGAGCCGACGCACTGAAGCTTGAAGGCGGAGAAGGCGTGTTTGAATCCATTCGCGCATTGACGCTTGGGGGCATTCCGGTAGTTAGTCACTTAGGTCTGACACCGCAGTCAGTCGGTGTATTGGGTGGATATAAAGTACAGGGCAAAGACGAACAAAGCGCCAAAAAATTAATAGAAGACAGTATAAAATGCGAAGAAGCAGGAGCTATGATGCTTGTGCTGGAATGTGTGCCTGCAGAACTCACAGCCAAAATTGCCGAGATGCTAAGCATACCTGTCATCGGAATCGGTGCCGGTGTGAAAGCGGACGGACAAGTTCTCGTTTATCATGATATTATCGGCCACGGTGTAGAGAGAACACCTAAATTTGTAAAGCAATATACGCGAATTGACGAAACAATCGAAACAGCAATCAGCGGATATGTCCAGGATGTAAGACATCGTGCTTTCCCTGAACAAAAACATTCCTTTCAAATGAATCAGACAGTGCTGGACGGCTTGTACGGAGGAAAATAAGATGAGACAGATTACAGATATTTCACAGCTGAAAGAAGCCATAAGACAATACCAGTCAGAGGGGAAGTCAATCGGATTTGTTCCGACGATGGGCTTTCTGCATGAGGGGCATTTAACCTTGGCAGACAAAGCAAGACAAGAAAATGACGCCGTCGTTATGAGTATTTTTGTGAATCCTGCGCAATTCGGTCCTAATGAAGATTTTGAGGCATATCCGCGCGATATTGAGCGGGATGCGGGCCTTGCAGATAACGCAGGCGTCGATATTCTTTTTACGCCTAGTGCCCATGATATGTATCCTGGCGAAAAGAATGTCACGATTCGCGTCGAAAGACGCACGGATGTTTTATGCGGACGCTCAAGAGAAGGACATTTTGACGGTGTTGCAATTGTACTGACGAAGCTGTTCAATCTTGTGCAGCCGACCCGTGCCTATTTCGGTTTAAAGGATGCACAGCAGGTGGCGGTTGTTGATGGCTTAATCAGCGATTTCTTCATGGATATTGAACTGGTTGCTGTCGATACAGTCAGAGAGGAAGACGGCTTAGCCAAAAGCTCCCGCAATGTATACTTAACTGCTGAGGAAAGAAAAGAAGCGCCTAAGCTGTATCGGGCCCTTCAAACAAGTGCGGAGTTGATCAGAGCCGGCGAAAGAGACCCTGAAGCGGTGATAAAAGCGGCGAAAGAAATCATTGAAACGACAAGCGGCACCATTGACTATGTGGAGCTTTATTCCTATCCGAAACTCGAGCCTGCGGACAAAATGGAAGGAAAGGTCATTCTGGCTGTTGCAGTTGCTTTTTCAAAAGCGCGTTTAATAGATAATATCATTATTGATATTCGAGAAATGGAGAGAATATAATATGTATCGCACGATGATGAGCGGCAAGCTTCACAGGGCAACCGTTACGGAAGCAAATCTGAACTATGTGGGAAGCATTACAATTGATGAAGATCTTATTGATGCAGTGGGAATGCTTCCTAATGAAAAAGTGCAAATTGTGAATAATAATAATGGAGCGCGTCTGGAAACGTATATTATTCCTGGTGAACGCGGAAGCGGCGTCATCTGCTTAAACGGTGCAGCCGCACGCCTTGTGCAGGTAGGAGATAAGGTTATTATCATTTCCTACAAAATGATGTCTGATCAAGATGCGGCAAGCCACGAGCCAAAAGTGGCTGTTCTGAATGATCAAAACAAAATTGAACAAATGCTGGGGAACGAACCAGCCCGTACAATGTTGTAGAAGAAAAGCCCCCTTTATCGGGGGTTTTCTTTTAAGATTTTGAGAGTAAAACGGTTTTGCCGCTCCATTTCCGTACAAAACGTGTTACACTTTTGTCGTATGCAAGAATTGAGGTGTCCATTTTAATGAATAAGCAACGGTTCGTTGTTATAGATGTAGAAACAACAGGGAATTCGCCGAAGAAAGGCGATAAAATCATACAAATCGCAGCGGTTGTAATTGAAAATGGACAAATTACTGAGCGGTTTTCAAAATACATTAATCCAAATAAATCCATTCCTGCTTTCATTGAGCAGCTTACAGGAATCTCCAATCAAATGGTAGAGCATGAACAGCCGTTTGAGGCTGTCGCTGAGGAAGTGTTTCATTTGCTTGACGGCGCTTATTTTGTCGCCCACAATATCCATTTTGACCTTGGATTTGTCAAGTATGAGTTACATAAGGCGGGCTTTCAGCTCCCAGATTGTGAAGTGCTGGATACTGTCGAACTCTCCCGTATTGTTTTTCCGGGGTTTGAAGGGTATAAGCTGACCGAATTAAGCGAGGAGCTTCAACTGCGGCATGATCAGCCGCACCGGGCTGACAGCGACGCTGAAGTGACAGGGCTTATTTTTTTGGAAATCCTTGAAAAGCTGCGGCAGCTTCCTGATCCGACATTAAAACAGTTAAGAAGACTTTCGCAGCATTTTATCAGTGATCTGACGCATTTGTTGGATATGTTCATTTATGAAAACAAACATACCGAAATACCCGGCTATGCGCGCTTTTCTTCCTTTTCTGTCAGAGAACCTGCAACGATCGATGAACGTGTCAATGAAGACGGAAACTTCTCATTTGAGATGGAAAATTGGGAAGCGGGCAATGAAAAAGCGCTGTCTGCGTTAATGCCCGGTTATGAAAAAAGAGACGGCCAAATGATGATGATCAAAGAGGTGGCTGAAGCGTTTGCGAATCGTGAGCATGCGCTGATTGAAGCTCCTCCGGGAATCGGAAAAACGATTGGCTACCTCATTCCGGCTGCGCTTTTTGCCAAGAAATCAAAAAAACCGGTCATTATCAGCACGTATTCAACGCTTTTACAGCAGCAGATTTTGACAAAGGATTTGCCGATTGTCCAAGATCTGTTTCCATTTCCGGTAACAGCGGCGGTTTTAAAAGGACAATCGCATTATTTATGCCTGTATAAATTCGAGCAGGTGCTTCATGAAGAAGATGATAATTATGATGCCGTATTGACAAAGGCACAGCTCCTCGTTTGGCTGACTGAGACAAACACAGGAGATGTAGCTGAACTGAATCTGCCTTCAGGCGGAAAATTGCTGTGGGACAGATTGGCTTATGACGAGGGCTCCTATAAAAGAAGTCGACATGAAAGTGTGACCGGGTTTTATGAGCGTGCCAAGGAGATTGCCATGCGTTCCGATTTGGTGATTACCAACCATTCCCTTTTGCTGACCGATGAAGGCAGCCAGAAAAAAAGACTCCCTGAAAGCGGCACATTTATTATCGATGAAGCCCATCATTTTGAACGTGCGGCGAGCGAACATTTAGGAAAAAGAGCCACGTATATAGAATTGCATTCTAAATTGAACAGAATCGGCACTCTGAAGGAACAGGGGCTTCTAAAAAAGATGAGACAGCTATTTCAGCGAAACAGCCTGCCCGTTGATTCTTTTTTCGAATTGGAAGAGTGGATTCAGCACATCCAAGCAGAAAGTGATGCTTTCTTCAGCTCTGTGCATTCTTTTGTCAAACGAAGAAAACCTAAAGAAGACTTAAACCGTCTAGTCTATAAGGTGAACAAAGAAAGCCAAGATAAAAGCTGGCCTATTTTAACGGATGGAGCAGAGAGGCTTTGTTCCATGCTGACACATTTGCAGCAGCTTTTTGAGGCACAGTCGGCTCTGATGGAAAAACATCTGACGAGTATGAAGAGCAAAACCGCTTATTTAGCCGATGAATATCAAAGAGTCATGAAAGGCTTGCAGCATTACTGTCTAACGTTGCAGAAGCTGTTCTTCGAGTCTGATGACGATGAAGCGGTTTGGGTTGAAATAGACGCAAAGGGAGCAAAAAACGCAGTGGCCATTTACGCACAGCCGCTTGAACCTGGTGAACTCCTGGCTGATCAGTTTTTCGCGCGCAAAAACAGTGTGGTGCTGACATCTGCAACCCTTACTGTCGAAGATTCATTTCAATTTATGATTGAACGTCTGGGACTGGATGACTTTTTCCCGCGAACAATGAGAATTGAGTCGCCTTTTTCTTACGATGAGCGCATGCGGGTGATGATTCCAAAAGAAATGAAATCAATTCAAGATACAGGGCAAACTGAATTTATACAGGATACGGCCCGTTATATTGAACTGATGGCAAAGGAAAAACAGCCCAAAATCCTTGTGCTGTTCACGTCTCATGATATGCTGAAAAAGGTTCATCAGGAGCTGAAGCAAGCGATGAGTGCTTCCGGCATTCAGCTCTTGGCGCAAGGAATTTCAGGCGGAAGTCCAGGCAAACTGATGAAAACTTTTAAAACATCCAATCAGGCGATCTTGCTTGGTACAAATCACTTTTGGGAAGGCGTTGATTTTCCTGGTGATGAGCTGACAACGGTAATGATCGCAAGGCTTCCATTCCGGTCCCCTGATCATCCGCTTCATGCTGCGAAATGTGAGCTTGCCCGAAAACAAGGGCGGAATCCGTTTCAAACAGTATCACTTCCGGAAGCTGTGCTGACCTTCAGGCAAGGAATCGGCCGTTTGCTGCGGACAGCGGGAGACAAAGGGACGATTGTCATATTGGACAGACGGATTAAAACGGCAGGTTATGGCCGGTTGTTTCTTGATGCCCTGCCGACAACTTACGTATCCGAAATGACTGACAGCGAGCTTGAGGCTTACGTTGCAGGGGAAAAAGAATAAAAGCCGCATAAAGCGGCTTTTGCGGTGTGGGAATAGGATGGTGTTTTATTTAAAAGCGGTTTTGCCGCTCTGTGATACTAGTATGGCGTGTCCTAAAACGGAGTATGACTAACAATATTTGTTCAAACTGGAGGATGAAAAAATGGAAAGCAAAATCGAGATTCTTTCAACAATTAATGTAGAGCATTCTGATGACCTTTATAAAATTGTAGACACACTGAATCGGACACTGAAAAGAGATAATCTGATGTTCGGCCTTGCGCTGGATGAAGAAAACAAAAACCAAGCCGTTTTTACCATTTATCGTACGTAGGTGAGAAGATGAGAAAAAAAGCATTAATATTTACCGCCATTTTTGGTATTATTTTTTTAGCAGTACTTCTTGTCTCGGCAAGCATTTATAAATCAGCCATGGCACAAAAGGAAGAGGGGCACGAAGCAGCAGCTGCTGAAGCTAAAAAAGAAACCGATCTCGCCAACGTTGATCAAGTCGAAACATTTGTCGGAAAAGAAAAATATTATGTTGTAAAGGGAACGGACAAAAAAGGAAGCAAATTATATGTCTGGGTTCCTGCCGATAAAAAAGCAAAAATTCTCTCAAAAGAAGCAAAAGAGGGAATCTCCGAAGACAAAGCGGCGAAAATCATACAGGATGAAGGACTGGTTTCAAAGCAAAAAGAGGTTCATCTGGCAAGAGAGGGAAATGTCCTGCTTTGGGAAGTAACGTACTTAGACAAAGAAGGTCAATACAGTTTAAGTTATGTGGACTTTACAACTGGAAAGATTCTCAAAAATATGACGCCTTAAGACGAATTAGGGGGAGTTCAAGTTGAAACTGGCAAAAAGAGTATCCGCATTAACACCGTCTACCACACTGGCAATCACAGCAAAAGCGAAAGAACTGAAAGCGGCAGGCCATGATGTTATCGGCCTAGGGGCAGGCGAACCTGACTTTAATACACCGCAGCACATCATTGATGCCGCTGTACGTTCTATGAACGAAGGCCATACGAAGTACACGCCTTCAGGTGGTCTGGCTGAACTCAAAAACAGCATTGCAGAGAAATTTAAACGTGACCAGAATATTGAATACAAACCGTCTCAAATCATTGTCTGCACAGGTGCCAAACATGCGCTGTACACCCTTTTCCAAGTGATTTTGGATGAAGGAGATGAAGTCATTATTCCAACACCTTACTGGGTGAGCTATCCGGAGCAGGTGAAACTCGCTGGCGGAAAGCCTGTTTATGTAGAAGGGCTTGAGGAAAATCATTTCAAAATTTCTCCTGAACAGCTGAAAAATGCGATCACGGAAAAAACAAAAGCGATCGTCATCAATTCTCCAAGCAACCCGACTGGCGTTATGTATACGGAAGACGAACTGGCGGCGCTCGGTGAAGTGTGCCTTGAACATGACATCCTGATTGTGTCTGACGAAATTTATGAAAAACTTACATACAGCGGAAAGAAACACGTTTCCATTGCACAGCTGTCTGACAGCCTGAAAGAGCAAACGGTTATTATTAACGGCGTGTCGAAGTCACACAGCATGACGGGCTGGAGAATCGGTTATGCGGCGGGGGCCGAAGACATTATTAAAGCAATGACTAACCTTGCAAGCCACAGCACGTCAAATCCGACATCAATCGCACAGTACGGAGCGATTGCTGCTTATAACGGGCCTTCTGAGCCGCTGGAAGAAATGAGAGAAGCGTTTGAACATAGATTAAACACGATCTACGCAAAGCTTTTAGAGATCCCCGGGTTTAGCTGTGTGAAGCCGGAAGGTGCTTTTTACTTGTTCCCGAATGCAAAAGAAGCAGCTCAAACTTGCGGTTTCAAAGATGTAGACGAATTTGTTAAAGCGCTTCTTGAGGAGGAAAAAGTTGCGATTGTTCCTGGCTCCGGATTTGGCTCTCCTGATAATGTACGCCTTTCTTACGCAACATCGTTAGAACTTCTTGAAAAAGCGGTTGAGAGAATCAAACGTTTTGTAGAAAAACATAGCTAACAGATCAAAAAGCGGCTGACAGAAAAGCCGCTTTTTATCTGCATTGACCCGGCTAGTTAAGAGCGGGTATAATAAAGTGATGATAAAAGAGTTCGCGGGGCAATGGGCTTCCGAATGTCTTTCTTGTTTTGGAGGGAAATATGTTGAAAACAACAATCAACCAAGTGTACAAACACGTAGGTGAGGAAGTAACGATCGGAGCTTGGGTCGCTAATAAGCGTTCAAGCGGGAAAATCGCGTTTTTGCAGCTGCGGGACGGTACCGGCTTTATTCAAGGTGTCGTAGTCAAAGCGGAAGTGGAAGAAAGCATTTTCCAAACAGCTAAATCAGTGACGCAGGAAACGTCACTCTATATAAAAGGGATTGTCAAAGAGGACGAGCGTTCTCCGCTAGGTTATGAGCTAGCTGTGACAGGTATTGAAGTCATTCACGAAGCGACTGATTATCCAATTACGCCAAAAGAACACGGCACAGAATTCTTGATGGATCACAGACATTTATGGCTTCGTTCAAAACGCCAGCATGCCACCATGAAAATTCGTAATGAAATCATTCGCGCGACTTATGAATTTTTTAATAACGAAGGCTTCGTAAAAGTGGATCCGCCCATTCTGACTGGAAGCGCGCCTGAAGGAACAACAGAGCTCTTTGCGACAAAGTACTTTGAGGAAGATGCTTACCTGTCTCAAAGCGGCCAGCTCTACATGGAAGCTGCGGCAATGGCTTTAGGAAAAGTATTTTCCTTCGGGCCGACATTCAGAGCGGAAAAATCTAAAACAAAACGCCACTTGATCGAATTCTGGATGATCGAACCGGAAATGGCGTTTGTACAATTTGAAGAAAACCTTCAAGTGCAGGAAAATTACGTTTCTTTCATTGTGCAATCCGTACTTAAGAATTGCAAAATTGAATTAAACACATTAGGAAGAGACACATCAAAACTTGAGCAAATCAAAGCTCCGTTCCCAAGAATCACGTATGATGAAGCGCTTGATTTTCTGAAAGAAAAAGGCTTTGACGATATCGAGTGGGGAGACGACTTCGGGGCGCCTCATGAAACAGCGATTGCGGAACACTATGACAAACCGGTTTTCATCACTCGCTACCCGACGTCCTTAAAACCATTCTATATGCAGCCGGCTTCTGACCGTGAGGATGTCGTGCTCTGCGCTGACCTGATTGCGCCGGAAGGATATGGAGAAATCATCGGCGGATCCGAACGGATTCACGATATGGAGCTTTTGGAAGCGCGCCTTAAAGAACATGGACTGGATTCTGACGCATATAAATGGTATGCTGAACTTAGAAAATATGGATCAGTTCCTCATTCAGGCTTCGGCCTTGGATTAGAGCGGACAGTAGCTTGGATCAGCGGAGCGCCTCACGTTCGTGAAACCATTCCGTTCCCAAGACTGTTAAACCGTCTATATCCATAATACATTCAAATGAAACAAGAAAAAGAGTCTCCTGCAAGGGAGACTTTTTACAGTAAAGGGGAAAACATGATCCTTTACAGTAAGAGGTGTGACGATGAAAAAACAGCAATTTATTGATATGCATGAACAGGGAACGTCAACAATCCCTAATCTTCTGCTTACGCATTATAAACAGCTCGGGCTTAACGAAACAGAACTTATTCTGCTCTTAAAAATTAAAATGCATTTAGAAAAAGGATCTTATTTTCCTACACCGAATCAGCTGCAAGAAGGGATGTCAATTTCTGTTGAAGAATGCACAAACAGATTGAGGATGTTTATTCAAAAAGGTTTTCTGTTTATTGAAGAATGTGAGGACCAAAACGGTATCAAATTTGAGAAATATTCTCTTCAGCCTTTATGGGGCAATCTGTACGAGTATATACAGCTTGCACAGAATCAAACGCAGGAAAGAAAAGCAGAAGGGGAACAAAAAAGCCTTTATACCATTTTTGAGGAAGAGTTCGCAAGGCCGTTATCACCTTTGGAGTGTGAAACACTGGCCATTTGGCAGGATCAAGATCAGCATGACGCACAGCTGATCAAACACGCCTTAAAAGAGGCGGTACTGTCAGGGAAACTCAGTTTCCGCTACATTGACCGGATTTTGTTTGAGTGGAAGAAAAACGGGCTGAAAACTGTGGAGCAGGCAAAAATCCACAGCCAGAAATTCCGGCGGGTACAAACCAAGCAGACTGAACCGCAAAAAGAGTATAAAAGGCAAGTTCCTTTTTACAATTGGCTTGAACAATAAAGTGAAAAGGTGACAATCGTGTTAAATCTAAAACAAATTGAATTCTGTTTGGACAAGATAGGCGACATGTTTCCCCACGCAGAGTGTGAACTGGTTCATTCCAATCCTTTTGAATTAGTGGTGGCAGTCGCTTTATCTGCGCAATGTACAGATGCACTTGTAAACAGGGTGACCAAAACATTATTTCAAAAATATAAACAGCCGGAAGACTATCTGGCTGTTTCGCTGGAAGAACTTCAGCAGGATATTAAATCAATCGGTTTGTATCGTAATAAGGCAAATAACATCCAAAAATTGAGTAAAATGATTATTGAAGATTACGGCGGAGAAGTGCCGAAAGACCGCGATGAGCTTGTCAAACTGCCTGGTGTCGGAAGAAAGACCGCCAACGTCGTAGTATCTGTTGCCTTTGGCGTGCCGGCCATTGCTGTAGACACCCATGTGGAGAGAGTCAGCAAACGTTTGGGAATCTGCCGGTGGAAAGACTCGGTGCTGGAAGTGGAAAAGACGCTGATGCGCAAGGTGCCAAAAGAAGACTGGTCTGTTACCCATCACCGGCTTATTTTCTTCGGCAGATATCACTGTAAGGCCCAGTCTCCGCGCTGTGCGGAATGTCCGCTGCTGTCTTTGTGCAGAGAAGGGCAGAAGAGAGATAAAAAAGGACTGGTGAAACGATGACGCAAGCGAAAGACGTGTTGGCTTCCTATGAGCAGTACTTAAGCAGTCTTGGCCAGATGAACTCCCTGGATATATCAGAAGCCTTGAGAATCAACCCTGTGTATGTTGACCTCTGTTTGGAATCTCAAGGTGTTTTGCCATGGGAAGACAGCGGCAAGTACGTTCCGCTTTTATTTGAAGTGTGGGAAGACATTAAAGAATCACTTCTCCCAGTCTTTCAAACACGAAAATCGAGATGTGACCAAAATGACATGCTGAAGGGCATTGTATGTTTGCTCGCTTCGTTCCACTGGACAGCGGGTGAGCGGGTAAAATCGCTCGATTGGCCAGAACTAACGGAAAAATCATTTCCCGTGAAGCCAATCAATTGGCCTGAACGAGTAGAATTTATTCTTCTAAAGCCGACTCAATACCATTGCTTTATTCAGCTTGATGAGCTATTTGCTGAAATGAAAAAGCATTTTTATAAATACCATGCGATGAATCGCTAAAACCTCCCCTTTTAAGGGGAGGTTTTTTATGATGAAGAAAAAGCCATCACCCAATAGAGTGACGGGGCTTTTTGTTTAATTTGCTTTTTCAGTTGATGATGAATTCGTTTGTGTTTTGTCAGATGTATTTGTTTTGTTTTTATTTGTATCAGAGCCTGATGAATCATTTGTATCTGAGTTCGAATCATCATCCGACGTACCCTGATTGTTGCTGTTGTTATTGTTGCTGTTATCGTTGGTTTGGTCTTGATTGCTGTTGTCGGACGGATTGGTGTTCGTGTTGTCTTGTTTTTTGTCTTGATCGTTCGTTGAATCATCTGTCTGATCTTGATCTGTCTGACTGTCATCTGTTTGCGAATCATCAGTCTGTGTATCATCCTGAGATTTATCTTCATCTTGCTTTTCATCATCGGTTTTCTCTTCGTCGTCTTTATCTTCTTTATCCTCAGCCTTCGGCACTTCATACGAAGTGGCGGCTGTATCGCTGCGGACATCGTCGCTGATGGCTGTTACTTGGAATTTATACACAGATCCAGGCTGCACACCGGATATGACGGCTTCTTTTGCAGAACTGTTCTGAATCTCGGAGTAGCTGCCGCCATCGACAGACTGCTTCACTTCAAAGGTGGCATCACCGTCATATTTCCAGCTTAATGTCAGAGATTGATTGTCTTTATCATATTTCACGTTTAAGCCAGTCGGTTTATCTGTTTCTTCTTTTTCATACGTTTTAGAAACAGTGGAAGGGGCAGTGCCTTTGACAAAGTACTCCGTGAGCTTTTTATCGCTTGGCGTATTCGGCCCTGCCAGTTTTGCCGGGTTAGAGCCTTTTTCTACAGTGGCCTCAACTACGCTGTCAGGCTTCTCAAACGATCCGCTTCCGTCATCGACATCGGCAATGAGCTGGGCGAAGATTCGTTTTGCGACTTTTTGCTCTTCAGCAGAAAGTGATTTCTTTCCAGCATCGTTTTCTTCCATACCCGTCCAGACGGCTGCAGTATATTGCGGTGTGTAACCGACAAACCAAGAATCTCGGGCACCGCCGCTTGCGATATTGTACCTTTGGACTTCACTTTCATCAAAGTTTGTAGTCCCGGTTTTACCGGCTACTTCTATCCCAGGTACTTGAGCGAGCTGTCCTGTACCTGTCTTAACAGCTGTTTTCAGCATATCTGTAATCATAAACGCAGTATAGTCACTCATTGCTGACTTTGA
The DNA here is from genome assembly GCF_036765095.1 of Bacillus sp. 0209A. Taxonomy (NCBI): domain Bacteria; kingdom Bacillati; phylum Bacillota; class Bacilli; order Caryophanales; family Bacillaceae; genus Bacillus; species Bacillus sp. 0209A. Next base: position 199,211 of record NZ_JBAIZV010000003.1, on the reverse strand, counting down.
TTTCGGTGTTAAATCAAGCTTCGTGCCATCGTTGAATTCGATGGATTTTACAAAATGCGGTTCATTATATGTTCCGTTATTTCCAAACGCACTGTATGCGCCTGCCATTGTCAGAGGAGAAACACCATCGTCTCCACCAAAACCGCCAATTGAGTAGGCCTCTGGTACATTATCCTTTGTTAATCCCAGTCCAAGTCCATTTGCAAAGTCTACAGCAGTATCTTTACCAGCTGCCTGGAATGCTTTTAAGGCTGGTATATTTCTAGATTGTGCAAGTGCATAACGCATAGAGATAGGCCCTAGATATTTACGGTCCCAATCACGGATTGGTTTTCCGTTAGAATAAGTGTAAGCTGAGTCATCAATTTGTTCATACGTAGACCATTTTTTGTTTTCAATAACTGGACCGTAGTCTAAAATCGGCTTTATGGTCGAACCAGGCTGTGCCTTAGTTTGAGTTGCATAGTTAAAGCCTCCGACAGGCTGATTGCGCCCAGCACCAATCGCGCGGACTTCTCCGTTTTTTGTATCGAGAAGGGTAACGCCGCCCTGCATGCCTTCAGTAAATCCGACGGTGTCTCCGTCCATTAATTCATCTAGTTTGTCTTGTGCTTTTGTATCTAATGTCGTATAAATTTTTAATCCGTCAGTTCCTGGATTGACATCAGATTTTTCTTCAATTTCTTTCATGACTTCTTCAACAAACGCGCTGTATTTGTTTGAATTGTTTTTTTCATATTCCTTTTGTGACACAACGCCTTCGTCTTTCATCGCCACATTTTTGGCTTTATTAAATTCAGAATCAGAAATAAATCCTTGCTTTTTCATCAGACTGAGTACGATGTTCCGTCTTTTTTCCGCTTTATCCGGGTTTTTAACGGGATTGTACGCTGTCGGGCTTTGCGGCATGCCCGCAAGTGTTGCCGCCTGTTCCACAGTCAATTTGCTTAAATCTGTGACGCCGAAAAATTCCTCCGCCGCTTTTCCGATTCCATATGCTCTAGGAGAAAAATAAATCCGATTTAAATACATTTCTAAAATTTCGTCTTTAGAGTAATTGCGCTCCAGCTGAATCGAAAGCCACACTTCCTGCACCTTCCGTTTCAGCGTCTTCTGATGAGAAAGAAGGGAGTTCTTGACAACCTGCTGGGTGATCGTACTTCCGCCTTCAGCTCCGAAACCGTCTGTAAAGTTGGCGACTACGGCGCCTCCGATACGGACAGGGTCAATCCCATGGTGTTCATAAAAACGGGCGTCCTCTGTCGCAATAAAAGCTTCTTTTACAGTATCAGGAATTTCATCTATTGAGACGTAGGTTCGCTTTTCGGAGCCGTATTCAGCAATTTCTTCTCCATTTCTATCATATATTGTCGAAGAATAAGGCGTCTTTAATTTGTTTTCGTCAAGTTTTGGCGCATCGGAAACCATGACAGCAAATGTGACGGCACCGCCAACTACACCTAAAACAAACAGAATGAGTAAGGTAAAAAGAGTCTTTTTAAACCATCCGCCTTTTTTTCGTTTCTTGCCTTTTTTCGGTGAAGGACTCGATTTGCTGTTCGCTTTTCGTCGAGCTTCACGGCTGTTAAATTGATCTGACATAACATCTCAACCTTTCGTTAATCAACCTTTCGCACTAGATGACGGCGAAAAATAAAGCTGTTCAATAATACTAATATAATCAATTCTAGGTGCGTATCCAAGAGAAATCGGATAAGCCGCTTCCTCTAATTCATCTTTTCGAATTGATTTTCTGCCGTTTTTTTCTTTTCTGTCCCAGAAATCCAACAGTTTATCGGCTTCCAAAAAATAAACCTGGTCGAAAGCGGATATAATAACAAAACAAATGCCGTCTTGAGCCATTACCTGCTTCATATGCTCGATTTGATGGTCATGAAAATTCTGCAGGGGGAAAGAGGTCTTGTTTTTCGTTTCTTTCGCCTCAAAATCAATATACCGCCCTTTGTAAATCCCGTTATAATCTGTTGTCGATGATTGTTTAAAGTAAGCTTCTTTAATCACCGCGGCGCTTCTTTTTGGATAATGGACATTTACAATTTGAACAGGTGTCGGCTTTTTGTGTATAACGGCAATTTGGTTTGTCAGATAATACTTATTCGTTTCGTTTAAGTCATCTTCGAGGGTCATTCCGCGATTACTGTAGGACGGGGCCCTTTTCTGACTGTTTTGGGATGAAACCGAATGTTTCGGCTGAAACGTTTTTCCGTTAGGATACCGAATCACTTTCTCATCCTCCTTATTAAACTATTCGTGACGGAAGTGAATGTACGTGCAAGAACAACAGGCCATCAGAAAGCTTCTTAGCCGGATTGAACGGCAGACAAAAGCAAAAAACGCAGATAACATTTCAAGAACGAACGCATATAAAGCATTTTATGACTGTCATCCGGAAATCAAATGGTCGCTCTTAGCATCTTTTGTTTCTCGCAATGCCGGCTGGTCAATGACTGACTTAAAAGGCAGTCTGTTTCAGCTTGGACTCCGTGAGAGACAGCAAAAGTGGTTCTTTTTAGCCTATGAAAGAGCGAACTGGCTTATTTTTTCGGATGCCTATCCGCAGCTTCTTTTGTACCACTGGTCAAAAAAAATCGGGAAACCGCTGTTCCATCATCTCCATGTGTTTGGCGTCTCGCAATTTATGACGGAAGAATGGGCCCGTTTTTGGCATGAGCGAAACACCGAGCGGCTGATGTATGCCCTCATTGTAAATGAACAAAACACTATCCAAACACCTATTATACAAAATCCTTCGTTTAAAAAGAACGTTTTTGACACGATTCCTTTTTATTTAAGTGACTGGTTTCATTTTAACACCGTTATTTTTCCTTCTTCAGACGGGTTTCTTTACGGCATTTCAGTGAAACGCTTTTCAAAGACAGAGGAAAGGATAAGGCTGGGAAAGCAGCTGTCTCAATTGCTGTTCAGCCCCGAATTATTCTCCTCTTTTTATCACTTTTTGCACACAGTGCCGCACACAGGCTCCCGTTTTGATATGGAAAAAATGATCGGGATCACAAAAAGAACATCTCCTATGTTAAGGACATGCTACCCTGAGTTCATCCACTCATTAGACGGAAAGAAAACGGATTGGTTTCATGGAAAGATCAAGAAAGCGTTCTTTAGACGTGAGGAATTGCCGAAGCAGATTGAATTGACAGACTGGTATCTGCATAAAAAACGCCAGCTTCATGCGCTTTTTGCAGTCGAGCATTGGCTGAAAAAATAAAGAAGCAAGGAATTTCCTTGCTTCTTACGTAGAAGGGCGGTTCGGGCCGCCTAATTTTTTATCTAAAGAATCGATTGCTTTTGATTCAGTCTTTTTTTGCTGGCCGGCTTTTTTCGGTCTGGTTTTCATACGGCACCTCCTCACAAGTATCGTTTGCATTAAGGGGGAGGATCATACAATTTTTGCGGTTGTTTTTGTCGAAAACTTCAGCTTTCCGTGGAAAACCTGTTTGTTTGACGATTTGCTTCTAGTTTTGTCATGAGGAAGGAAAGAGACTGAAGAGCAAAGAATCTTAACCGGGAGAGACGAGGAAAGGGAGGTACCACGAATGTCCGGTTACGTAAGCAAGACAGATATTCTCCGTATGCTTTCTGATATAGAAGATGAATTAACCCGAGCCGACCAAAGCCTGAACCATTCCTTAAACGCATGGGAGGCTGAGATGCGGGAAAAGGAAAACGATCGCCTGAGTGTGCTGGAAGAAGAAATCATGGACCTTCATATTTGTATAAATGAGCTGCATCAATCACCTGAACACAGGTATGCATTTGAAAAGGTATACCGCATCGGCTGAATTTGCGGGCGAAATTTGGTACGATAGTCATTGAGGTGAAGGATGTTGCAATCACAAACATTGCTGGAAATGACCGAGCAAATGATTGAAACTGCTGAAAATGGCGCTGATCGATACCAGGAAGGAAAAGACAAGAATCTTTCATATGATTTTTTTGAGACGATAAAGCCTGCAGTTGAAGAGAATGATGATCTGGCGGCTCGCTGGGCGCAAGGGGCGCTTGAATTGGTAAAAGCCCGCCGTCCGAAATATGTGCATAGAGAGCAAATTGAGACCGTAAAGGACAATTTCCTGGAATTGGTCCTTCAATCATATGTTCATCATATTCATAAAAAACGATTCAAGGACATCACTGAGTCAGTCCTTTATACATTGCACGCAGTAAAGGATGAAATTGCAAGAAAAGACAGCCGGTAAAGGCTGTCTTCTTTTAAGTTTGTTGTAGGGGGCCGGACGTTAATTCAACTCATATGCCGGGCTTTCTGCTCCATTTGCTTCGAGAACCTTCATACTGTAACGAAACTCAGTTGTGCTGAGATGTCCTTGAATATAGAGGAACTTGGCAAAGTCCATCAGTTTATTCATACAGTCTGTTTCATATTTCTTCATTTCTGCAAAACGTTTGCTTAAGTATGATACGTTCATTATGGTGCATCCCCTCTCATCTGTATTGAAAATATGGTACCATAATGATTCGACTTTTTTCTGTTTTTAAAAAATTTAAACTTTCGACACAATTTGACAAACGCGAATCAGAACCTGTGACACAACCAATAGACTTCATTCATACATATATAGAAGAGAAACATGTTGAGTTTAGGGGGAATCGCAATGAACAGGAGTTCTCAAATCTATCCTCGGCAAATGGACTATTATTATCCTCAGCAAATGCAAGGATATTATCAGCAGGCAGCACATGGACAATACTGGCCGCAGCAGCATTATGGACAGCCGGATTTTTATCAGCCGCATTCTCCGCTCCAGCCGATGCCTACGCAGCCTCCAGTATTCTCCAACCCTTATCCAATCCCAAGGCCTAACCAGCAGCAGCCCTCACAATTTCAAAGTATCATGTCGCAGTTCAAAAAAGCCAACGGGCAGTTTGATTTTAATAAAATGATGGATACGACAGGTCAAGTGATGAGTGCAATGAATCAGGTCGGATCTTTAATAAAGGGATTTACCAGCTTTTTTAAATGATAGAAGCATGAATGAATCACTCATTCATGCTTATTTTTTGGGAAGAAAAGCGTCATTGTCTGCTCGTTCCAAGATGTTTCCATATCTTCTTGGTGTACTTCATAAGGCAGCTGAACCGTTCTGGTCATGCTTGTAAAAGTGGCCTCATTTTGCTGTTTTTGTTTCTCTTGGAGAGTTACATGCAGATACCTCGATTTAATATCAACGATGATCTCGCCATCTCGAAACGTCTCCGGAATCGTGATATCGACATACAGCCCGGTATCTCTTTCTCTGACATGTATGGTCGTCTGTACATCTTTTAAACTCGAGTTGATCAAGTTCTGAAATCCGTTTAATAGGTTGCCGAATGCTGAGGATTGAAAAAGATGGTCCATTGCCTCCGCGATGATTTCTTCTTTCTTTTGCAGTTCGTTTTTTTTGTCATGATTGAATTCCAAATTTGCCACCGCCTTTTTTAACCAGATTATGCGCCTGTGCCAGATGTTGTTATAAATTGAAGCAAAATTGAAAGTGTGGTTAAATAGTGGTGATTGAAGGGATAATGGTTGAGGCGAATGAGAAGGGAGAAAACACATTGCTGAAAAAATTATTCGGAATGGGCAAAACTCAGGAAAAAGTGGCAGAAGAGGTTATTTATTCTCCGGCAGATGGTACGGTAATGGACCTGACTGATGTGCCGGACCCTGTTTTTTCACAGAAAATGATGGGGGAAGGAATAGCGGTGGAACCATCAAACGGTGAAATCGTTTCACCTGTTGAAGGTGAAGTGATTCAGATTTTCCACACCAAACACGCCGTGGGCATTCGAACTCGCTCGGGAATTGAACTTTTAATTCATGTCGGGCTGGAAACAGTCAATATGAACGGAGAAGGGTTTACTGCCCACATGAAAGAAGGGGATAAAGTGAAAGTCGGTGATCCGTTGATTACGTGTGACTTGGAATTAATTAAAGAAAAAGCGAGCAGCACGGTCATCCCGATCGTTATCATGAATGGTGAGGCTGTAGGATCAATTGTGCCGGCAGGAGAAAACGCTGCCCTCAAAGGCGAAACAAAGCTTCTCACAATAAAAGCGAAATAAGCAGGGCGCATGCCTTGCTTTTTTTATTCGATTGTATAAAATTTGCACCTAGCCATGCAAACAAATATTCGGTAAACTGTATTTGACAAAGAGGTGTAAAGAATGAAAAGGAAATCACTGACTGAGCTCATTTCTGAGTTAAAAGGAAATGAAAACGTTGTGAATTGGCATGAAATTGAGCCTCGTGAAGCAAGAACAAGGCCGATGCCTGAAAGTATAGATGAAAGAATAAAAGCAGCCCTTTCGAAAAGGGGCATTAATGAACTATATACCCACCAATATTCCGCTTTTCAATATGTGCAAAAAGGAGAAAGCATCGTTACCGTAACGCCAACCGCATCAGGAAAAACATTATGCTATAACCTCCCAGTGTTGCAGTCCATCGCCCGCGACGAAACAAATCGGGCGCTATATTTATTTCCGACTAAGGCGCTGGCGCAAGACCAAAAGAGCGAGCTAAATGAAATCATTGATGAAATGGGCATTGATATTAAAAGCTTTACATATGACGGGGATACGTCTCCGGCAATTAGGCAAAAGGTGAGAAAAGCAGGCCATATTGTCATTACAAACCCCGATATGCTTCATTCTGCCATTCTTCCGCATCATACGAAATGGGTCAGTTTGTTTGAAAACCTTAAGTATATCGTCATCGACGAGCTTCATACGTATCGCGGTGTGTTCGGGAGCCATGTGGCGAATGTGATCCGGCGGCTGAAGCGAATCTGCCGGTTTTACGGAAGTGATCCGGTTTTTATTTGTACTTCCGCAACGATTGCCAACCCGAAGGAATTGGGGGAGCAGCTGACGGGAAAACCGATGCGGCTGGTTGATGACAACGGAGCCCCGAGCGGACGGAAACACTTTGTGTTTTATAATCCGCCAATTGTGAACAAACCGCTGAATATTAGAAAAAGCGCAACAGCAGAAGTGAATGAACTGGCGAAAGAGTTCCTGAAAAACAAAGTGCAGACCATTGTTTTTGCCAGAAGCAGAGTCCGGGTGGAAATTATTTTAAGCCATATTCAGGAGCTTGTGAAAAAAGAGATTGGGACAAAGTCAATCAGAGGCTATCGGGGAGGCTATCTTCCAAAAGAGCGGAGAGAAATCGAAAGAGGTCTGAGAGAAGGCGAGATTTTAGGAGTGGTCAGTACGAATGCCTTAGAGCTTGGTGTTGATATCGGCCAGCTGCAAGTGTGTGTGATGACGGGTTATCCTGGAAGTGTGGCAAGTGCATGGCAGCAGGCGGGACGAGCCGGCAGAAGGCACGGTGAGTCTTTGATTATCATGGTCGCCAATTCAACGCCGATTGACCAATATATTGTGAGGCATCCCGAATACTTCTTTAACCGTTCGCCGGAATCTGCAAGAATCAATCCGGAGAATTTGATTATTTTAGTAGACCATTTAAAGTGTGCGGCTTATGAGCTTCCTTTTAGAGCTGATGAAGAGTTTGGGCCGATGGATGTAAGTGATATTCTTGAGTACCTTCAGGAAGAGGCCGTTCTTCACCGCAACGGCGAACGGTATCATTGGGCAAGTGAATCGTTCCCCGCATCAAATATCAGTTTACGGTCCGCTTCACAAGAAAATGTCGTCATTGTTGATCAGTCAGATATTGCAAATGTGCGGATTATCGGTGAAATGGATCGTTTTAGCGCGATGACGCTTTTACATGATGAAGCGATTTATTTGCATGAAGGGGTGCAATATCAAGTAGAGAAGCTTGATTGGGACCATAAAAAGGCTTATGTCAGAAACGTCGATGTCGAGTATTACACGGATGCCAACCTGGCAGTTCAGCTGAAAGTATTAGAAGTTGATAAAACGAACGAAAAAAGCAGTATGTCATTGCACTATGGTGACGTCACTGTCAATGCCCTGCCGACCATTTTTAAAAAAATTAAAATGACCACCTTTGAAAATATTGGCTCAGGCCCTATTCATTTGCCGGAAGAAGAACTGCATACAAGTGCAGCTTGGCTCGAAATCAAAACAGCAGACGAAGATATCGGGGAAAAGACGTTGGAACAGCTCCTTCTTGGCATCTCGAATGTGCTGCAGCATATTGTCCCTGTGTATATCATGTGTGATCGAAACGATGTGCATGTCGTTTCTCAAATTAAAGCGGCCCATACCGGATTGCCGACCATCTTTTTGTACGATCATTATCCGGGCGGTATTGGTTTGGCGGAGGAAGTCTACAAACGTTTTTCAGACATAAACGAAGCGGCGAAACAGCTTATTAAACAATGTCCTTGTCATGACGGCTGTCCGTCTTGTATAGGTACCGAAATAGAAGGGATAAAAGCAAAGGAAAGAATTTTGCAGCTGCTGGATCAAATGTCGTAAGGAGGGAGGTCAGATATGTCATTAAAAGGGAAACTCCAGCGAATGAAAAAGCATATGGTGCTTGATGAAGGGGAATATAAAATAGAAAAAGGCGAACAAGAAAACAAACTCATTGAGAACCATGCTGAGATTCCATTTTTAGAAGAGTGGGAGGCTTTTGGTATGAAGCCTTTTTTCTTCGAAGATGAGTACTGCCTCATTAGAGAAGTAGAATATCCGCTTTCTCACCGGCATGGGTTATACCGTTTTTCTGAACTTGATGAAGTGATTGCATTGTGGAATCAAAGCTGCCTGGCGCATACTTTGTCAGCAAAAGGGTATAACAAAAACAGTCTCTTTTTCTTTGATACGGAAACAACCGGTCTTGGAGGCGGCGCCGGAAATACCATTTTTTTGCTTGGGCATGCGAGAGTATATGAAGACCGAGTGTCAGTCAAACAGCATCTTTTGCCCAAGCCGGGAAATGAAGTCGCCTTGTATCAAAGCTTTTTAAGCGAGGTTGACATTACATCACTCGTGACCTACAACGGTAAAGCCTTTGATTGGCCGCAGGTGAAAACAAGGCACACATTGATCCGCGACAGACTTCCGAATCTCCCGGAGTTCGGCCACTTTGACCTGCTGCACGGAGCAAGACGCTTGTGGAAACACAAAATGGACCGCGTATCGCTTGGCACGGTTGAAAAAGAGGAGCTCGGCATCCGCAGGCAAGAAGATACACCGGGCTACTTGGCGCCAATGCTTTACTTTCATTTTATCAAGGCGCAAGAGCCGGATCTTCTAAAAGGTGTTCTGCATCATAATGAAATGGATGTGCTATCGCTCATTTCATTGTACATTCATATGTCTAAAAAAATTCTCTCTGAATCACATGCGCCAAAAGAGCACAGTGAAGCTTATGCGATGGCGAAATGGTTTATGGCCCATAAAGAAACGGATCAAGCGGTCAAACAGCTGGAAAGGCTTAAAGAAAAGCCGTTTGAGGGTCAGGATAGGGCCCGGCTGGATTTATCACTACTGTACAAAAAACAAAACCGGTTGGAGGAGGCAGTGCCGCTTTGGGAAAAGCTGTCCCGTTCCCAAAATCAGAAGTGCAGATACACCGCTGTGATAGAGCTTGCGAAATTTTTTGAGCATAAGAAAAAAGAGTTCGGAAAAGCCCTGCGTATAGCAGAACAATTACTTAGCGATGAGGCGTTTTTATCAGAAAAAGAAGTTGAAAATCTGCATGTAAGAATTGCGCGGCTGAAGAGGAAATATTCCTCTTGAATATTCCCCGGGAAAGCGCAAAAGACGACTTCTTTCGCCAAGAATTTTTTTTGCTGGATTCACATCGATTTTGTTGTAGAATACCGGCGAATCCTGTAAAATGACGTTAGTTATTTTTAAAGGGAGAGTTGGTATGTATAAGGGTGTTTTTTATTTGTTCTTTGTCGTTGTTTTTTTGATTGCTTTCGTATTTTCAAACTTTAAAGACAGCTTAATTGCACACTTTTAAAATAGGTCATTGCATCAGAACATGTACCCCCTATTTTTCATAACTTAGTATTGTAATAAAGTTTATGGAAAGGGGATTTAATCATGCATCACTGCAGACCGCACATGATGGCGCCGATTGTCCATCCTACTCATTGCTGTGAAAACCATACGTTTTCAAATACTATCGTGCCGCATATTCACCCACAGCACACAACAAACGTAAATCACCAGCATTTTCAGCACGTTCACTACTTTCCACACACTTTCTCAAACGTTGATACGGCTACGCATCAACATTTTCAAGCGAGAAGACCTTTCTTCGACTAGTATGGAAACGTGCAGCTTGATGGTTGAAACAACAGCACATCAAAATGGGGCCCAATGGGGAGCCCCATTTTTTAAAGCAGGTGAAATAATGAAAGTATTGGCAGTAACAGGATACAAGCCATTTGAACTCGGGATTTTTAAACAAGATGACAAAGCGTTGTATTACATAAAAAAAGCCATTAAGAACCGGCTGATTGCTTTTTTAGATGAAGGACTGGAATGGATTTTAATTTCGGGCCAGCTCGGAGCCGAACTCTGGGCGGCTGAAGCTGCCTATGATCTGCAGGAGGAATACCCTGATTTAAAGGTAGCTGTGATTACCCCTTTTTACGATCAGGAAAAGAACTGGAAAGAACCTAATAAAGAGCTTTATGAAGCTGTTCTGGCACAGGCTGACTATGAAGAAAGCCTGACTCACAGGCCATATGAAAGCCCGCTTCAGTTTAAACAAAAAAATCAGTTCTTCATTGAGAAATCAGATGCGCTTATGCTTTTATATGATTCGGAAATGGAAGGCTCTCCAAAGTATATGCTTGAGACAGCGGAAAAGCGACGCGAACAGGACGGCTACCCTATTTACTTTATTACAATGGATGACTTGAGAGTGACAGTAGAGGAAGACAGCTACTCATAACAAAGAAAGAGAAATTTGACAACCGTACAGATTTCTGAAAAAATATAGTTGATGATTCACGATACGAGGTGAAAAAGATGCTTGCTGATAAAGTAAAGCTTTCTGCGAAAGAAATTTTGGAAAAAGAATTTAAAACAGGCGTTAGAGGCTACAAGCAAGAAGACGTTGACAAATTTTTAGATATGATTATTAAGGATTATGAAACCTTCCATCAAGAAATTGAAGAACTGCAGCAGGAAAATCTGCAGCTGAAAAAACAGCTTGAAGAAGCCAGCAAAAAACAGCCGGTGCAATCTAACACAACGAACTTTGATATTTTAAAACGGCTGTCTAACTTAGAAAAACACGTTTTTGGCAGCAAGCTTTATGATTGATCGTTCTTGAAAAAAATGGCACTTGTAAATTGCAATCAGTTGTTATATAATAATTCATGTTCTTAACGTTCGGGTAATCGCTGCAGATCTTGAATCTGTAGAGGAAAGTCCATGCTCGCACGGTGCTGAGATGCCCGTAGTGTTCGTGCCTAGCGAAGTCATAAGCTAGGGCAGCCTTGATAGGCTGACGGCAGGAAAAAAGCCTACGTCCTTTGGATATGGCTGAGTATCCTTGAAAGTGCCACAGTGACGAAGTCTCACTAGAAATGGTGAGAGTGGAACGCGGTAAACCCCTCGAGCGAGAAACCCAAATTTTGGTAGGGGAACCTTCTTAACGGAATTCAACGGAGAGAAGGACAGAATACTTTCTGTAGATAGATGATTGCCGCCTGAGTACGAGGTGATGAGCCGCTTGCAGTACGACGGAAACAAAACATGGCTTACAGAACGTTAGACCACTTACATTTAAAATGATGAAAACAAGCTCTCCCGTATAAGGAGAGCTTTTATCTTGAAAAGAGAAAAGTTTTAAAAGACAGGGTGATACGATGAAGAAGTATACACTAATTGCAACGGCGCCGATGGGCATTGAAGCTGTTGTCGCAAAGGAAGTACGAGACTTAGGATACGAATGCAAGGTTGATAACGGAAAAATTATTTTTGAAGGTGATGCGCTTGCCATTTGCCGTGCAAACCTTTGGCTTAGAACAGCCGACCGCATAAAGGTTCAGGTTGCTTCTTTTAAAGCGAAAACATTTGATGAACTGTTTGAAAAAACGAAAGCGATTAACTGGCGCTCATTTATACCTGAAAACGGGAAATTCCCTGTCATTGGGAAATCAGTGAAATCGACACTTGCAAGCGTTCCTGACTGTCAGCGGATCGTCAAAAAAGCAATTGTCGAAAAGCTCAAGCTTCAGTCCGGCAAAGCCAATGACTGGATTGAAGAAACAGGTGCCGAGTATAAGGTTGAAATTTCTTTATTGAAAGATCAGGCGGTTATAACGCTCGATTCCTCAGGGACAGGCCTCCACAAACGAGGATACCGTGTCGATCAGGGCGGCGCGCCGATTAAAGAAACACTTGCTGCCGCTTTAGTTCAACTAACAAATTGGACCCCGGACCGTCCGTTTGTTGATCCTTTCTGCGGTTCTGGAACGATCGCGATTGAAGCCGCGTTAATCGGCCAAAACATCGCCCCGGGTTTTAACCGTGATTTTGTCTCGGAGGATTGGGAATGGATCGGTAAAGAGCAGTGGGACAAAGCGCGCCTTGAAGTTGAAGAAAAAGCGAACTATGACCAGCCGCTTACGATTTTCGGAAGCGACATAGACCACCGCATGGTTCAAATCGCAAAAGAGAATGCAGAAGAAGCAGGCTTGGGAGATTTAATCGAATTTAAGCAGATGCAGGTCAAAGACTTCACGACAAATCTGGAGTTTGGGGTAATTGTCGGAAACCCGCCATACGGAGAGCGTCTCGGCGAGAAAAAAGCTGTTGAGCAGATGTACAAAGAAATGGGACAGGCATTCGAACCGCTTGATAGCTGGTCTGTGTATATGCTGACATCAAATGAGGATTTTGAGGAAGCATACGGCAGAAAAGCGACGAAGAAACGAAAGCTCTTTAACGGATTTATTAAAACGGATTATTATCAATACTGGTCAAAAGTAAGACCGCAGCGCACGAAAACAGAAAACGAATAAAAAGAAGACGCTTTGCATGCGTCTTCTTTCGTCTTTCAGCTATATTCTATCGTTACCAACGGTGCGCTTTCGCGTTGCTTCTCAATATAATGTTGGTTTGGGACATTTCAGTGTGACCGTTTACTTGAGACTTAGAACGTTTAGGCCGCGTCCAATTGTGATGAAACAGCTCAGAATGCTGATCTAATCGATTTCTATAACTCATGTCAACATCACTCCCTGATAGAATATTGTTGATAAGACGGATAATCCGGATACCGGAATATCAATTGTAGTTTGCGCATGTTTCGGTGATAACATGCGGGAAGCATGTATATAAAATGAAAAGTTCGCATACAATGATGATTATTTCCATCAGAGGTGATCTCATGCTGAACAGTGAACATTTTAATCTTATTCAAAGGGCGCTTGACGCAACAGCAAACGAGCTGAACGAGCTCGGAGTTGATTTGTCTCCGTCCGTGATTTCCCATGCGCAAATCGATTTAGAAAAAGCGGTGGAACATATTTATTCAACAGACCATCCTTTTTTATCTTCGCATGTGATCAATCGAAAGTAAGCTGTAAAAAAACTTGGCAATGCCAGGTTTTTTTATTGTATTCATCAGTGGGAAATGATATTATTGATGGTCTGAATGTCGAATAGTTGGGGGTTGGAACTAGGTGACAACATCACGTTTGCCTTTTTCTTTAACGAAAACAAAGAATTTTTATGAAGAATTGAACAATTGGATTGGTGACGTGTTTTACGATATCCTTCCCGAAAAAGGGTTTGATCTTCGGGATGAGCAAGTATTTATGGCTTTTCAGCTGGAGCGAGCGTTTAAAGAGAAAAAAGTCATGTTTGCCGAAGCTGGAGTGGGAACGGGGAAAACACTGGTTTATCTTCTTTTTGCGATCAGCTATGCAAGATATGTCGGCAAACCCGCCATTATCGCTTGTGCTGATGAAACATTAATCGAACAGCTAGTGAAAAAAGAGGGCGATATTTCGAAGTTGGCTGAGCATTTGGATCTGAAAATTGATACAAGACTGTCAAAATCACATGAGCAATATTTATGCTTAAAGAAACTGGAAAAAACAATGCAACGCTCTGATGATGATAGATGGCTGGATCTTTATGAGTCGTTACCGTCATTTGTTCATGAATCACAGGCGATGCAGCGCTTTTATCCGTATGGCGACCGTAAGCAGTATGCCAATCTGTCAAATGAAGAATGGTCTGAAGTAAGCTATGATTCGTTTCAGGATTGTCTGACTTGTGATATGAGGCACAGATGCGGTTTGACGCTTTCCAGAGATCACTACCGCAAGTCAACAGACTTGATCGTTTGTTCCCATGATTTTTATATGGAGCATGTGTGGACGGAAGAATCCCGTAAACGAGAGGGACAGCTGCCACTCTTGCCTGATCATAGCGCGGTTGTATTTGACGAAGGGCATTTGTTAGAGTTTGCCGCACAAAAAGCGTTAACCTACAGAGTGAAGCAGTCTACTCTTGAATTGTTTTTAGAGCGCTTGCTTCAAAATGACATCAGAGAAGAGTTTGCCGAACTGATTGAAGATGCCCTTGCTGCAAACGACGAATTTTTCTATGTTCTTTCTGAAGAAGCTAAAGAAGTAGCCGGTTCACACCGTTTAGAAATAAAAAATGACCAGCGTGTCAAAAAGGCGGCGGACGAGCTTTGCCGTTTGCTCGATAAAATCGGTGAGGCTCTCGTGTTTGAGTCTGAGATGTACACAATTGATCAATACGAATTGTCAGTTGTGGAAGAATATGTAGAACAAATGGCGTATTCATTATCCCTATATCAAAAGGATGCGATCAGCTGGCTGGAGAAAAAAGAAGAAGAATCAACTTTTGTTGTCATGCCGAGAACGGTAGCAGAAGTGCTGGGTGAAAAAGTGTTTTCCAAGAAAATTCCTCATATCTTTTCTTCTGCTACGCTGTCAGAAGGCGGATCGTTTGATTATATTGCCGACAGCCTCGGGATTCATGATTATTTGTCGTTAACTGTTGATTCTCCATATGATTATGACGAGCAAATGACCGTTAATCTATATGCGAAAACAGATATGACTTCCGAACAAAAAACGGCTGAAACGATTGAAACGATCAAGCGTTATAAAGGCAGAACGCTGATGCTTTTCCCTTCTTTTGAGGAATTAAACGAGTTTAAGCAGCTGTCAGCGGCTTGGGAGCTGCCGTATCCGATTTACTTTGAAGGCGATGAGGAAATCAGCGGCTTAGTGGAGAAATTCCAAGAGAAAGAGGAAACCGTACTATGTTCGGTTCACTTATGGGAAGGACTTGATATTCCCGGTGACGCATTAAAAAATGTGACCATTTGGTCATTGCCATTCCCGCCTCATGATCCTGTATTTACAGCGAAACGCAACGGGGCAAAAAAAGATCCGTTTGAAGAAGTTGATCTGCCATATATGTTATTACGCGTGCGGCAGGGCATCGGGCGTCTGATCCGTTCGAATCAAGACAGCGGCTCGATCCACATTTACGCCGGCGGAGAAAATGAACGCATCATTGATGAAGTCAAAAAGGTCTTGCCTGTTGAACCGAAAATGATGTAATAGAAAAAAGCTGACGATCGTATTCGTCAGCTTTTTTATTTTGTCAGCGGGCCAGCCAACCGCCGTCAGTGGCTAAAATATGCCCATTTACATAATCTGAAGCGCGGGATGCCAGAAAGACTGCTGTCCCGCCGATATCATCCGCTTTGCCCCAGCGGCCGGCGGGGATTCTCTTTAAAATGTCCTCATTTCGTTTTTCATCATCGCGTATAGGCTGTGTATTGGCGGTAGAAATATAACCAGGGGCGATGGCGTTGACCTGAACACCGGACGCTGCCCACTCATTAGCAAATGATTTAGTCAAACCGGCAACCGCGTGTTTGCTCGCTGTATATGCGGGAACGAGAATACCGCCTTGAAAAGACAGAAGGGAGGCGATGTTAATAACCTTTCCATAACCTCTGTTCAGCATGTGTCTGCCTGCCAGCTGTGTCAGAATAAACAAGCTGTTTAGATTGACATTCAGTACGTGATGCCAGTTCTCTTCTGCGAAATGTTCTGCTTTTTCCCGGTGAATAATGCCGGCATTATTGATAAGGATGTCGATTTGGCGGCTTTCAAACAGTTCAGCTGCAGAATCCTTTATTGCTTCCGGCTTGCTCATGTCCAATGTAAAAGATGTAAAGGTACGGCCTTCCTGTTCCACAAGCTGTTGTGTTTCAGTCAGGCTGCTTTTATGTGATGTGCCGATAATATCGGCGCCAGCCCCCGCCAGCGCTTTGGCAATTCCTTGACCGATTCCTGTTCCCGGGCCTGTCACCAGCGCTGTTTTTCCTTCTAATGAAAAGGTATCATGTAGATAACTCATCTTATTTCAGCCCATCCATCGGGACGGCATCCATGTCCGTAAATGTGTAATTTTCTCCAGCCATCGCCCACACAAAGCTGTAGTTCGAAGTTCCTGCGCCAGAGTGAATAGACCAGGCAGGAGAAAGGACAGCCTGGTCATTTCCGACAACAAGATGGCGCGTTTCATTCGGCTGGCCCATGAAGTGAAACACCTTTGAATCTTTTTTAAGATCAAGGTAAAGGTAAGCCTCCATCCGGCGGTCATGGACGTGAGCCGGCATGGTATTCCAGTTGTTGTTTTGATCTAGCATCGTAATTCCCATCATTAGCTGACAACTTTTAATGCCTTCTTGATGAATGACTTTGTACAGGCTTCTGACATTAGAGGCTGCCTCATCGCCAAGGCGGTCCGGTGTCAGTTCGGAAAGAGCGGCTTTTTGTGTCGGATAGCTTTGATGAGCACAAGCGGAGACGAAGTAAAACTTAGCTTTGCCTCCGTTCAGGTTTGTAAACGTTACATCCTGATTGCCCATTCCGATATAAAGAAAATCCTTTGTTTGAAGCACATATTCATCATCACCAACCCTGACAGCGCCAGGCTGGCCAACATTAATAATCCCGATTTCACGCCGTTCCAAAAAGAAGTCTGTTTTAAGGAAATCTCCGGCATCAAGCTTCAGTTCACTTTGTCCCGGAGCCGCGCCGCCGATGACAACTCGGTCTTCATGTGAGTAATACATTGAAAGTTTGTTTTCCTTAAATAAAGGTTCCATTAAAAAATGACTGCGCAGCTCCTCAGTTGTAAAGCGCTTTACTTGTTCAGGGTGTACAGAATAACGATTTTCCATTGTGTTTCCCCCTTAGTTAAGATTTCGGCACCACTTGAATGAAAACATTTTGGTAACGGTTTCAAAGAAAATTTTAGGATAAATAGTGAAAAGAGTCAATGTTAAAATTATTAATAGGCACATTTTTGAAAAAACTCTTTTCGAATTTTAAAAATATGGTATTCTTGTGTTGTAACGGTTTTGGGATCGGTTTCAAATATAAGATGATACAGGAGCACTTGAATGAAAAAGAAAACAACAAGCCATACGACGATCAAAGATGTAGCAGAATGTGCAGGAGTTTCGAAATCGACAGTTTCCCGTTATATCAACGGAAAAATTGATGCGATTTCTCCTGAAAAAGTGAAAAGCATTAAAAAGGCAATCGCAGAATTGAATTATCGGCCAAGTAAAATGGCACAGGGTTTAAAAATAAAAAAAAGCAAATTAATCGGATTTGTTGTAGCTGACATTACAAATCCTTTTTCAGTCGCGGCTTTCAGGGGAGTCGAAGAGATTTGTGATCAATATGGCTACAGCATTATGGTGTGCAACACAGATAACAGTCCTGAAAAAGAGCGGGAAATGCTCCTAAAGCTTGAAGCCCATTCGGTTGAAGGGCTGATTTTAAACGCAACGGGAGAAAACAAGGATGTACTGCACACCTTTGCAGAGCAGCAAATTCCCACGATATTAATTGACCGGAAACTTCCGGATCTGAAACTGGATACGGTAACAACTGACAATAGAAGGATCACAAAAGAGATACTTCAGAAGATTTACAGCAAAGGATACACTGATGTCGCACTGTTTAGCGAACCGATTTCATCTATCAGCCCTCGTGCAGAAAGAGCAGCTGTGTACCAGGAAATGGCTTCGGCTCAAAATGTGAACGGGCTTGTCAGAATGTATGAAATTGACGTGAAAAACAAGGAGCAGCTTAAGGCGGCGCTTCTTTCTTTTCACAAGGAGATGCCGGAGCAAAAAAAAGCGATTCTGGCCTTGAACGGCCTAATTATGCTGAAAATCATCAGCTGTATGGAAGAGCTCGGCCTGCTCATCCCTCAAGATATAGGGATTGCAGGGTTCGATGATACGGAATGGTATAAACTGATCGGTCCGGGCATTACAACGATTGCCCAGCCGTCACATGATATGGGCAGGACGGCGATGGAACGTGTATTAAAAAGGATTGAAGGTGACAAGGGAGCGCCTCAAACCATTGAATTAGAGGCGGAAGTCATCATGAGACAGTCACTTTAATCCTAGATGCCCTCAACTGAAGAGGAGGTTGGGAGAGATGAAGCTTGATGCGGTGACATTTGGGGAATCGATGGCCATGTTTTATGCAAATGAGTACGGAGGCCTTCATGAAGTATCCACTTTTTCTAAAGGGCTGGCCGGAGCAGAAAGCAATGTCGCTTGCGGTCTGGCCAGACTTGGATTTCAGGTGGGATGGATGAGCAAGGTCGGCAATGATCAGCTCGGAACATTTATTTTACAGGAGCTTAAAAAAGAGGGAGTGGATGTGTCCCGCGTAATCCGCTCGCAGGACGGAAATCCCACCGGCCTGCTGCTGAAGTCAAAAGTGAAAGAAGGCGATCCGCAAGTTTCCTATTACAGGAAACACTCAGCTGCAAGCACACTAACGTCTGCTGAATATCCGAGAGATTATTTTCAATGCACGGGCCATTTGCATGTGACAGGTATTCCCCCAGCCTTATCCGCTGAAATGAAAGACTTTTCCTACCACGTGATGAAGGATTTGAAACATGCTGGGAAAACGGTATCGTTAGATCCCAATTTAAGGCCTTCGCTTTGGCCTGATCAAGCAACGATGGCCCAGACGATCAATGATCTGGCGGGGCTTGCAGATTGGTTTTTCCCGGGGATCGCAGAGGGGGAGCTGTTGACCGGAGAAAAAACACCTGAAGGTATTGCCGATTATTATCTGAATAAAGGTGTCAGCTTTGTTGCTATTAAACTCGGAAAAGAAGGCGCTTACTTTAAAACAAGGGAAAGTGAAGGATTTGCAGAAGGTTTCCGGGTTGAACAGGTGGTTGATACGGTCGGTGCCGGAGACGGATTTGCAGTCGGTGTGATCAGCGGCATCCTTGACGGTTTGTCGTACAAGGATGCGGTTCAAAGAGGAAATGCGATCGGCGCTTTGCAAGTGCAGGCACCGGGGGATATGGACGGCCTGCCGACCAGGGAGAAATTAGCTGCGTTTTTATCTGCTCAAAGAACGGTTTACCAAAAGAAAGGGGATTATTAATATGGAGTCTAAAATCGTTGAAAACCGTCTGAAAGAAGCAAGGCTGATTGCAGTCATTCGTTCACAGGATAAACAGGAAGCCTGCCGGCAGATTGAGAGCTTATTAAATAAAGGGATTCGTGCAGTTGAAGTGACGTATACTACACCTGGGGCATCGGAAATTATCGAATCATTCCGTAATAGAGAAGATATCTTAATCGGCGCGGGCACAGTCATCACTGCGCAGCAAGCGGGAGAAGCTGCCGAGGCTGGTGCGCAATTTATTGTCAGTCCGGGTTTTTCACCTGACCTCGCTGAACATCTTTCGTTTTTGAAGATACATTATATCCCCGGTGTATTGACACCAAGCGAAATTATGGAAGCGCTGACATGCGGTTATACTACATTAAAGCTGTTCCCAAGCGGTGTGTTTGGCATCCCGTTTATGAAAAATTTAGCAGGCCCTTTCCCGCAGGTGACCTTTATTCCGACAGGCGGGATACATCCGTCTGAAGTGCCGGATTGGCTCAAGGCCGGAGCAGGCGCCGTTGGTGTCGGCAGCCAGCTGGACAGCTGTTCAAAAGACGATTTGCAGGCTGTTTTCCAAGTGTAAGGGTATTGTTTTTTCATAACCGGAGATGGGAGAATCCACATATGAAAATCAAAGCGACAATTGAACGGGTACCTGGAGGCATGATGATTATTCCGCTGTTTCTGGGAGCGGCGCTCAATACGTTTGCGCCTGGAACAGCGGAGTTCTTTGGAGGGTTTACGGGTGCTTTGATTACCGGAACGCTGCCGATACTGGGTGTTTTTATCTTTTGTGTAGGGGTGACGATTGATTTTCGTTCTTCAGGCTATATCGCAAGGAAAGGAATCACATTATTATTGGGGAAGATCGGATTTGCGGCGCTTCTCGGCGTGATCGCGGCCCAATTTATTCCTGATAATGGCATACAATCCGGTTTTTTTGCAGGTCTTTCTGTTTTAGCAATTGTTGCGGTGATGAATGAAACGAACGGCGGCCTGTATTTGGCGCTCATGAACCATTTGGGAAGAAAAGAGGATGCGGGGGCTTTCGCGTTTATCAGTACAGAATCAGGGCCTTTTATGACCATGGTGACGTTTGGTGTAACGGGGCTTGCGGCATTCCCGTGGGAAACGCTGGCAGCGACGGTCATCCCGTTTTTACTCGGCTGTATACTTGGAAATCTTGATCATGATCTCAGAGACTTATTCAGCAAGGTTGTGCCGGCAATTATCCCGTTTTTTGCTTTTTCGCTCGGCAATACCTTGAATTTTGGAATGCTGATTCAATCAGGACTGCTTGGGATATTTATCGGTGTTTCGGTCGTCATTTTATCGGGCAGCTCCTTGTTTTTGCTTGATCGTTTTGTCGCGCGGGGAGACGGTGTCGCGGGCGTGGCCGCTTCTTCTACGGCGGGTGCGGCAGTGGCCGTGCCGTACGCATTAGCGGAAGCCAACTCTTCGTTTGCGCCAGTTGCCGAATCAGCAACTGCAATCATAGCGACAAGCGTGATTGTCACCTCGCTGCTAACCCCGCTGGCAACAGTGTGGGTGGATAAAAAAATCAAAAAAAAGCGGAAAACACCGCCTCCAAAAAATCAAATGACGATCAACTGAATAAAGAAGGCTGCCGCCAAGAATACCGGCAGCCTCTTATCCAAACAATTTGACTTTCATACACCCTTCCATTAGCCTGTAATGGAACGGCTAGAATAGGGAGGGAATGGATATGGAGATACATACATATGAAAAGGAATTTTTTGATCTTCTAAAAAGAATCTCACACTACAGCGAAGCAGTTGCGTTAATGCACTGGGACTCCAGAACAGGTGCGCCCAAAAACGGTTCAGAAGACCGTGCCGAAAGTATCGGCCAGCTTTCAACAGATATATTTAATATCCAGACATCAGATCGGATGAAGGCGCTTATCGATGCCCTGTATGAACGATTTGATGACTTGTCTGAAGATACGAAAAAGGCAGTGGAGCTGGCGAACAAAGAGTATGAAGAGAATAAAAAAATCCCTGAGGCTGAATACAAGGAATACGTCATTCTGTGTTCAAAGGCAGAAACCGCGTGGGAAGAAGCGAAAGGAAAATCTGATTTCAGCTTATTTTCCCCTTATTTAGAACAGCTGATTGAATTCAATAAACATTTTATTACATATTGGGGTTATCAAGAGCATCCTTATGATGCATTGCTTGATTTGTTTGAGCCGGGTGTCACGGTAAAGGTGCTTGATCAGCTGTTTGCTGAGCTCAAAGAAGCGATCATTCCGCTTGTTAAACAAGTGACAGCTTCCGGAAATAAACCGGATACAAGCTTTATTACAAAAGCGTTCCCTAAAGAAAAGCAAAAAGAGCTCAGCTTGTATTTTTTGCAGGAGCTTGGCTACGATTTTGATGGGGGACGGCTTGATGAAACGGTTCATCCGTTTGCGACCACGATGAACCGCGGAGATGTCCGGGTCACGACGAGATATGATGAAAAAGATTTCCGTACGGCGATCTTTGGCACCATTCATGAGTGCGGTCACGCCATATACGAGCAAAATATTGACGAAGCACTGAGCGGCACGAACTTGTCAGATGGCGCATCAATGGGAATCCATGAATCTCAATCATTATTTTACGAGAATTTTATTGGCCGAAACAAGCATTTTTGGACACCGTACTACAAGAAGATTCAAGAAGCATCACCTGAACAGTTCAAGGACATTTCTCTGGATGATTTTGTCCGGGCAATCAACGAATCAAAGCCTTCATTCATCAGGGTTGAAGCGGATGAATTGACGTATCCTCTTCATATTATCATCCGTTATGAAATTGAAAAAGCGATTTTCAGCAATGAAGTGTCTGTGGAAGAACTGCCATCGCTTTGGAATCAAAAATACCAAGATTATTTAGGGATTACACCGCAGACGGACGCAGAGGGGATTTTACAGGATGTCCATTGGGCAGGAGGAGATTTTGGCTACTTCCCATCCTATGCGCTCGGCTACATGTATGCGGCCCAGCTGAAACAAAAAATGCTTGAGGATCTTCCTGAATTTGACACCCTTTTGGAAAGAGGGGAATTCCATCCGATTAAACAATGGCTGACGGAAAAGGTGCACATTCACGGAAAACGGAAAAAGCCGTTAGAGATTATTAAAGATGCAACTGGGGAAGAATTGAATGTACGCTATTTGATTGACTATTTGTCAAACAAATATTCAAATCTCTATCTGTCGTAATTAAAAGCCTGGCGGCGTGGCCGTCAGGCTTTTTACGATCAAAAAACTTAAAAGACGAATGATTAAATAGAAAATAAAAATAAAGTTCGGGAATTTCGCTTTTTTGTCTATGCAAGAGATTAGAATCTTGATATAATTTATGACAATATCATAGGAACACTCATATAATCGCGTGGATATGGCACGCAAGTTTCTACCGGGCACCATAAATGTCCGACTATGAGTGAGCAATGAGACCGCATGTGTACGGTTTTTTGTTATATCAGCATTGCTTGCTCTTTTTTTGAGCGGGCAATGCTTTTTTTATTCTCATAACGGAGGTAAGACAGGATGGAAGCACTGAAACGGAAAATAGAGGAAGAAGGCGTCGTATTATCTGATCAAGTATTGAAAGTGGATTCTTTTTTGAATCACCAAATTGACCCGCTGCTTATGCAGAAAATCGGTGACGAATTTGCAGCGAGATTTGCAAAAGACGGTATTACTAAAATTGTGACAATCGAGTCATCCGGAATCGCTCCCGCTGTGATGACGGGCTTGCAGCTGGGTGTGCCGGTTGTCTTCGCCAGAAAGCATCAATCTTTAACACTCACTGATCACTTGCTGACAGCGTCTGTTTATTCCTTTACGAAGCAAACAGAAAGCCAAATCGCAGTGTCAGGAACCCACCTGTCGGATCAGGATCATGTGCTGATTATCGATGATTTTCTGGCAAATGGACAAGCGGCGCACGGGCTCGTGTCGATTGTGAAGCAGGCGGGAGCTTCTATTGGGGGGCTTGGCATTGTCATTGAAAAATCATTTCAACCAGGGAGAGTAGAACTAGTGAACCTTGGCTACAGAGTGGAATCTTTGGCAAGAATTCAATCTTTAGAAGAAGGAAAAGTGTCCTTCGTACAGGAGGTTCATTCATGAAAAACGGATTCGGCAAAACGCTGTCTTTAGGAATACAGCATGTGCTCGCCATGTATGCCGGTGCCATTGTTGTTCCGCTGATTGTCGGAAAAGCAATGGGGCTGACTGTTGAACAGTTGACCTACTTAGTATCGATTGATATTTTTATGTGCGGTGTGGCTACACTTTTGCAAGTGTGGAGGAACCGATTTTTCGGAATCGGGCTTCCGGTTGTGCTTGGCTGTACATTTACGGCTGTATCGCCGATGATTGCAATTGGATCTGAATACGGGGTTTCCGCGGTTTACGGAAGTATTATCGCTTCAGGTATTCTTGTCATTCTGATTTCATTTTTCTTCGGAAAGCTGGTATCGTTTTTTCCGCCGGTCGTGACAGGCTCAGTTGTTACGATTATCGGTATTACCCTTATGCCGGTAGCCATGAATAACATGGCCGGGGGAGAAGGAAGTGCAGATTTCGGAGATCTTTCCAATCTTGCACTCGCCTTTATCGTTTTGGGTGTCATTGTGCTTTTATACCGTTTTACGAAAGGCTTTATCAAATCCAT
Source organism: Bacillus sp. 0209A (assembly GCF_036765095.1). NCBI lineage: Bacteria > Bacillati > Bacillota > Bacilli > Caryophanales > Bacillaceae > Bacillus > Bacillus sp. 0209A. The sequence goes on along the minus strand of NZ_JBAIZV010000003.1, from coordinate 175,051 downwards.
CTCGATTTTGATCGGTATTTTGATCGGGACTTTCATCGCTTATTTTATGGGAAAAGTTCAATTTGATAACGTATCGGACGCGGCAGTTGTTCAAATGATTCAGCCGTTTTACTTCGGAGCGCCGTCTTTTCACACAGCGCCTATCATTACGATGACCATCGTGGCGATTGTCAGCCTTGTAGAATCAACTGGTGTTTACTTTGCCTTAGGTGACTTGACGAACCGCAGTCTGACAGAGAAAGATTTGTCTAAAGGCTATCGCGCTGAAGGACTGGCTGTGCTGCTGGGCGGTATTTTTAACGCTTTTCCTTACACGGCGTTCTCTCAAAATGTCGGACTTGTGCAGCTTACAGGAATCAAGAAAAATGCCGTAATTGTTGTCACGGGTGTGATCTTAATGGCATTCGGGCTGTTTCCGAAGATCGCTGCTTTCACGACCATCATTCCATCTGCTGTTCTGGGCGGGGCAATGGTAGCGATGTTTGGAATGGTGATCGCTTACGGAATCAAAATGCTCAGCCGCATTGATTTTGCAAAACAAGAAAATCTGCTGATTGTTGCCTGCTCAGTGGGTCTGGGTCTTGGTGTGACCGTTGTGCCGGATATTTTTAAACAGCTTCCGAGTGCCTTAACGCTTCTTACAACAAACGGCATTGTCGCCGGCAGCTTTACTGCAGTAATCTTGAATATTATATATAACGTATTTTCTAAAGCCAAAAAAACAGAACAAAAAGCTGATATCACTGAACAAAAAACAGCAGTCTAAACTCCGCCGCGGCGGAGTTTTTTGCATATAAAAAAGATCGTTGCGGCACAATGTATGCAAAGAGGTGATCACATGGCGTTTATTTTATCCGTCGGAACAAGTCTTCCTGCGTACGATGTAAACCAAGAGAAAGCGGCTGAGTTCGCCCGCTACATGTTTCAGCATTCCTTTAAAGATATTGACCGGCTGTTAACCTCCTTTAAAAACGGGCAAATTCAATCGAGACAATTTGTCAAGACGATTGAATGGTATAAAGAAGGCCACAGCTTCGAAGAAAAAAATCAAATATACATAGAAGAAACACTTAAGCACAGCAGAGAAGCGGTGAGAGAGTGCCTCTCCCATCCTGCATTTATTCAAGGCGCCATTCCTTATGAGAAGGTGGATGCTGTTTTTTTCGTCTCCAGCACGGGTCTTTCCACACCGAGCATCGAGGCGCGGCTCATGAATGAACTTCCGTTTTCTCCATATACGAAGCGAATTCCGCTCTGGGGTCTCGGCTGTGCAGGAGGAGCCAGCGGACTAGCGCGCGCAGCCGAATACTGCAAAGCGTATCCTGAGGCTTTTGTGCTTGTCATTGCTGCTGAGCTGTGCAGCCTGACATTCCAGCCGGAAGATAAAACGAAAAGCAATCTGATCGGCACCTCACTTTTTGGGGACGGCATTGCGTCAGCATTATTATGCGGAGAGAAGGCGGACCGCACGATGTCGAAACTAAAACTGGTGCCGAGGATAACGGATTCCCAATCCGTTTTGATGAAACAATCAGAAGATGTCATGGGCTGGGACTTTACTGATCGAGGTTTCAAAGTCATTTTCTCAAGAGATATTCCGACTTTGGTGGAAAAGTGGCTCAAAACAAATGTGCAAATTTTTTTGGACAAACATCAGCTTTTATTCAGTGATATCAGTGTTTTTTTAGCACATCCTGGCGGAAAAAAGGTGATTGATGCATACATCGAAAGTCTTGAACTGTCAGCAGAAAAGCTTTTATCTGCGCAAAGCGTATTGCAAAAGCACGGAAATATGTCTTCAGCCACAATATTGTATGTGATTAAAGAGCATCTGTTGAACGGGCATAAAAACGAAGCAGAACGGGGACTGATTGGCGCATTAGGGCCGGGATTTTCATCAGAGCTGCTGTTATTCAGCTGGGAAAAGGGGGCTTGACTCATGTTTTGGTTGTTGATCGCTATTCTCATTACTCAAAGAGCAGCTGAAATGGCTGTAGCCAGACAAAATGAACAAAAGGTAAAGAAACAAGGGGCGATCGAATTCGGTGAGAGCCACTATCCGTATATCATCATCATGCATATCCTTTTTTTCCTGTCTTTAACTGCAGAAGTGCTGCTGATGAACAAACAGCCGTCAAGCTGGTGGATCGGTATCGCTGCGGCTATTTTAAGCGTGCAGGCAGTACGGTATTGGGCCCTTTGTTCCTTAGGAGCATATTGGAATACGAAAATCCTTGTCGTTCCAGGTGCTGAGCTTGTAAAAAAAGGCCCTTACAAATGGATGAAGCATCCCAACTATACCGTTGTTATACTAGAAATTTTATTGATTCCGCTGCTGTATCAAGCGTACGTCACCATGTGTCTGTTTTCCATTGTTAATGCCGTGTTGTTAACCGTCAGAATTCGTGCAGAAGACAAAGCATTAGAGGAATTCAGTATAAAATAGAGATTGAAAATCATTCTCACCCGTGTTAGAATGAATTTGAAAAAGATTCTCAATCAGGATGGTGAAGCAAATGACAATGCTGTTTTTGCTTGGGGCGGTTTGTACATATAGTGTATTAATTGGTTTTGTATTAAAAGGAATCTCTAATAGATCTGTTTAATGAATCTGGAACTTGTCAAAGTTGCAGATTTTCTTTTATAGAAGCTGCCGTAATGGCGGCTTTTTTCTATTCTCTTAAAGAAATTCGGCTCATTTTTGTGTAAAATGAAAGGGAATGTATTCAGATCTTTCGAAAGATTCACAAGTGAAATGGCACAAAGGGGTTCAGAATTATGACAGAATATAACAGAGAAGAGCTTTTGCACAAAACTGGGGAACTTTATAAGCGATTTATCGAGAATCAAGATGAACAAAGAGCTGCTAAACTGGCTGCGGTCATGAACAAAGCGGCTGATGAAGAGGTTTATATCGCGTTTACCGGGCACTATTCGGCAGGTAAATCCTCACTGCTGAACTGCTTGTTAATGGAGAATATATTGCCCACAAGCCCGATTCCGACAAGCGCTAACCTTGTTGTGATCAGAAACGGGGAAAAGCGTGTGCGGCTTCATACAACAGACGGAGCATGTGCTGAGCTGGAGGGGGCTTATCGGAAAGACAAGGTGCAGCAATATTGCAAAGATGGGGAGCAGATTGAAAGCGTTGAAATTTTTGATCGATATACTGACATCGATGCCGGGGTTGCGTATATTGATACCCCTGGGATTGACTCAACAGATGATGCGCATTTTCTGTCGGCGGCGTCTATTCTCCATCAGGCGGATGCGCTGTTTTACGTCGTTCACTATAATCACGTGCACGCTGAGGAAAATGTAAAGTTTCTCAGGTCGAAAAGAGAAAGCATTCCCAATGTGTATTTTATCGTAAATCAAATTGACCGCCATGATGAGGCGGAAACGCATTTTGAAGATTATAAAGCGCAGGTAGAGGAGATGCTTTGCAATGAAGGCATTTCAAAGGACGCTCTCTATTTTACGTCAGTGACAGAACCAAACCATCCGTTCAATCAGATTGGGGCTCTGAGAGAAGAATTAAAAAAAATAGAACAGCAATCAAAAAGCAACCTCCAGCCTTTAACAGAACAAAAAGTCCGCAATCTGCTGAACGAACATACGGAGATGCTTTTAAAAGACGAAACAGATGGTCCCAGCTTTACTGAACAGCTTAACACACAAGCTGAACTGGTCCAATCGCTGCGTGATCAATTGGATGAGACGGCAAAGCAAGCGACCGAGGCAGAAAACAGGATGCTGGAAGAAGTCAACCGCATTTTAAAGAACGCCAACCTGACGCCTTTTGAAATGCGTGAACTCGCAGCTGCATTTTTAGAATCACGAGAGCCTTCCTTTAAAACCGGTTTTTTCTTTTCGAAAGCAAAAACTGCACAGGAAAGAGATAGAAGAAGAAATGTTTTTTTCTCTGATGTGTCAAAACGAACAGAGGCCGAAGCGGATTGGCACATAATAGACACGTTCCATCAACTCGCCAAGGCATTTCATGTTCATACAGCTGAAAGTGAAAAGCTGATACAGGCCTATTGCACGCCGCTGGAAGCTGACATCATAGAACGCGCGGTTAAGCATGGTGCAGCTTTTTCTTCTGAATATGTATTGCAATATACAAAAGATTTGGCAGAGCTCATCCGCAAAGAAGCGAAAAGAGAAGCGGCAGACATCATAAAGGCGCTTACTGCGATGGTGAAAGAGAGTGTTTCTAAAGACTTGGAAACGATCAATGACCGGCTCATTCATGAATCAGAAAAACTTGCCATTCTTCAAGAACAGGCCCGTTTAGAGAATAATGCCCGCGAGAAAGCCGATCGCATGCGGGCCATTTGGGAAGAGGAATCCGCATGTCCAATGCACATAAACACCGACTGGTTTAAAACGAAGAAAAAAACAGTGGCGGCTCCGGAACAGAAACGAAACCAAAGTCAACAGACACGGCAGCGAAATGTAAAACCAGAAATAATGGAGCAAGAACTGCCGCTTCATGACCAGATCAAACGCTTTCACATATTGTCTGACCTTTTAGGTGAAATTAGCATGCTGTCAAAGCAAAACTCAGCCTTTCGGGAAAGGATTAAAAGGCTTGAGGAACAGAAATTTACACTTGCGCTTTTTGGAGGATTCAGCTCTGGGAAATCATCATTTGCAAATGCGCTTGTCGGCGAAAGGGTGCTTCCGTCCTCACCAACGCCAACCACAGCCACAATTAACAAAATCACAAAACCAACCAATGGCAACATCAATAAAACAGCGGATGTGGTCTTTAAGACGGAGGCTGACATAACGTCAGACATTTTGCAGCTTACCGGAATACAAAAAGAGCCAACAGGCAGTTCTTTTACAGAGAAGTGGGAAAAGGCAGCCAAAAAAAGCCGTCTGCAGGAAGAACACATCAAATTGATCAATCACTTCTTGCTTGCCTACGAACAGTATCAGCCATATATACAGGAACAAAAGAAGTTAACGGTTCCGCTGTCTGAATTAAAGCCGTATGTGGCAGAGGAGACAACGGCCTGCGCTGTGAAAGAGGTAACGGTTTATTATACGTGCCCGCTCACTGAAAAAGGGATTACAATCGTTGATACGCCCGGCGCAAGCAGCATGAATAAACGGCATACAGAGCTGGCGTTCCAATATATTAAAGATGCCGATGCATTTTTTTATATGACCTATTATCAACACTCCTTCTCGAAAGGAGACCGTTCATTTTTGCGAAAACTTGGACTGGTAAAAGAATCGCTCAGTATGGATAAAATGTTTTTCATTATTAATGCAGCAGACCTTGCGAAAGATAAAACAGAGCTTGAAACAGTGACCGATTATGTCAGCGCAGAGCTTGTAAAAGAAGGGATTCATGATCCGCAGCTCTTTACCGTATCAAGCAAGGAGGAACTGCTCGGAAAACCGGAATCATTTTATAACCAGTTCCCAAACGTCAGAAAACATTTAGACTGGTTTATCGAAGTTGATGTGAAAAAAACGTCAGCTGCACAGCTCAGTTCGGAAGCAGACAAATTATGCGAAACTGTTTTCCAGCTTCACCAGTCCCAGCATCAATCCAAGGAAAAAAAGGAAGCGCAGAAACAGCGCCTTATGCTGTCATTTGAGCGGACTGCAGCTGAGATCGAGAAACGGAGGAACTCGGAAACCATCATTGAGAAAGTAAAAAAAGACACCAAAGAGCAGCTTTATCACATTACACAGCGATTATCCTTTTTTGCCAATGATCTATTAAAATCGGCATTTCATCCCGGGCTTCAGAATGGAGATTGGAAAAAGACCGTCGCTAAGGCGATGAAAACCGCCTTACATGAATATCAGTTTGAATATGTTCAGGAAATTAAAACGCTTGATGTTCGCATGAGCGGTTTCATCGAGCGGCATATTGCCGAAGAATGGCTGGAAAGCTTTCAAAAAACATTAAATAAAGACGGTTATTTTTCCATTTATGCGGGTGATCAGCATTCCAACAGTATACAGCTGATGGAGGTTGAACCGGATTTAGATGAACGCGCCTTCGAGCAGGAACAAAAAGAAGTCAAATCACCGAAGCAGTTTTTTGAACAGAAAGGAAAAGCGGCCTTCATCGAAGCTGTACGGATGAAACTCACGAAAATCACAGAGGCTTGGGTGAGAAATGAAGAAGAAAGCCTTATCACTCATTACACAGATCATCTCAGTCGCTTACAGGAAGAAATGGCTGTAAAAGCAATGGAACAAATAAAGGATCAAAAAGATACGTATGTAGAAGGATATGCGGAAGGGGAACATGCGAAAGAGATTGAAAAGGCATACCAAGCGTGCATCTCTTGGCAAAGATCAGACCATACAATAAAAATGTAAAATTTAGTTGGATTGTATTTCAAGTCATGATAGACTAAATAGAAAAAAGCGAGATGAAGGATTCATGTCAGAGGTACATAAAGCAATTTCAGCACATTCATCAAAACAGCACGAGCATATCAAAACATTTATGCGTCTTGAAAACATGCGTGAAATGGCCATTGAAGAAGCGGTTTCAAAATGCAAAAACGATGAGCCTTTTACTACAGACGCGATTAATGAAGTTACCGAGCAAATGAATCAGCTTGCCAAACAGGGCATCGTGCCGACAAGACGCCTTGTATCTAAAGAAATGGTCGGAGAATACGTAAGCCGTATGTAAGCTGGATGATCCTGTCGCGAGTGAATACCCTGCAAAAGCATATACTATATGTATCCGACGTAAGGGGGGATTCATGTTGGGCAGAACAAAGCTGGGAAACAGAAACGCACAGGCGAATAACAATGCCAAAAAGAAAAATGGATTTCAAACCCATTTTGACTCTTACGCAGGACGCGAAGCTGAAAAGCTGATCGCCAGCAACAAAAGACACAACGACTGATGATACACAAAACAGTATCTCTAATCGAAGAGATGCTGTTTTTTATTTGCACTGCTTTATGGTAATATAGAAGGAATGAAAGAAAAGGGAGTTATCTTATGAATCATAATAAACTATTGCTTGTTGACGGTATGGCTCTGTTATTTCGGGCGTTTTTTGCCACGGCCGTGCACCGCAACTTTATGATAAATGACAGCGGGGTGCCAACGAACGGTGTCAACGGATTTTTAAAGCACTTGATTACAGCGGTGGAAACATTCCAGCCGACACACGTCGTCTGCTGTTGGGACATGGGAAGCAAAACGTACCGAAATGACTTGTTCCAAGATTATAAGGCGAACCGCAACGCACCGCCTGTGGAGCTGATCCCGCAGTTTGATTTGGCAAAGGAAGCGGCCGCTGAGCTTGGTATCATGAATATCGGCTTTGCCGGGTATGAAGCAGATGATTGTATCGGAACACTTGCCGCTTTGTATGCGAATGAAGCTGACATTACGATCGTAACAGGAGACAGAGATTTACTTCAGCTGTTAACGGATGAAGTGAGTGTGGCCCTGCTCCAAAAAGGAATCGGAAATTATAAAGTTTATACAAAAGAGACTTTTTATGAAGAAACAGGCGTTCTTCCGAAAGCTTTGATTGATATTAAAGCGCTTATGGGTGATTCGAGTGATAACTATCCTGGCGTTAAAGGGATTGGAGAAAAAACAGCCTATAAACTGATTCGTGAATACGAAACGATTGACCGTTTATTAGAAAATCTTTCTCTTCTTCCCAAGGGGCAGCAGGGGAAAATTCAGCAAGGTTTGAGCGATTTAGAGATGTCCAGGAAGCTTGCGGAAATTCATTGCTCGGTGCCGCTGGCCTGCACGCTGAAAGACGCTCTATTTACACTGCAAATGGAGCAGGCGGCTGGCATGCTTCGCCGCCACCAAATCAAAGGAATTGAACGTATGCTTGAAAAGCTGAACGCTAGAGAGATCGTGTAGATCTTCTCTAGCGTTTTGTATTGCTTTTTTTGGCTCTTTCCTCAAGCTCTGTTTTAGGGTCAGTATGTGTATTGCCTTCCAGGTCGCCTTGAGGAGTTACACCGCCGGTCAGCCGGCCTTTATCTTTCTTTTTCATGTTTGTTCACCTCCACATTAGGATGAACAAATGATCGAGTTTTAATTCTTATCATTCAGCCGAATCGCTTCTTTTGCCAGCTGATCGGCTTTTTGGTTTTGCTTTCCCGGTATCCATTTGATGAAAAAAAGAGGGAAGGCCGCTTTTAATTGGATGATTTCTTCCACATACGGGTGAAACGTTTTATTTTTAACCTTTTCAAGCTCAGCGGCTCGTTCCACAATATCTGAATCGGTGCGAAAGGAAACAGATTGATACCCGCGCTTTACACAAAGCTTCATCCCTTCAATTAAAGCAAGAAATTCCGCTTCCTGATTTGTATGCATTCCGATTGGAATAGAGAAAAACTCTGCTTGTCCTTCATGTTTGATAAAAATGCCGATGCCGGATGGTCCGGGATTACCGGCGCTTGCACCGTCTACATAAATTTCTGTAGGCATTATGAACTCCTCTCATCATTCGGTACCATTCTTTTTGCTGCATAAGCATAAGGCAGTGAAATCAAAGATACCGCAAACTTAATCAAATATGTGGAAATGAAAATATGAAGCCAAATTCCTGCCGGATAAACGCCGAAAAAAGCGACACCAGTAAATATCAATGTATCAAACAGCTGGCTGACTGCTGTACTGCCGCCATTTCTGAGCCATAAAAGCCGATCAGAAGGAAATATCCTTCTGATTGACGAATATACATAAACATCCAGCGTTTGGCTGAAGATAAAGGCAAGCAGACTTCCTAACGCGACTCGCGGAAGGAATCCGAAAATCGTTTCCAGCGCTATTTGCGATATGTCGCTGGAAGCCGGTTCGAAAAGGAGCACGCCTTGCATGACAAATGTCAGCGTCAGGAGCGTTGAGAATCCGAGCCATACCGCTTTTCTGGCTTCCGCCGGACCGTATTTCTCATTCAGCACATCTGTCGCAAAAAAGATTGTGCCGTACATCACATTCCCGAGCGTTGCTGTTAAGCCAAACAGTTCGACTGTTTTGACGACTTGAAGGTTGGCACAAACTGTCGCAAAACCAATCCAAACAAACAGTCCCATTTTGCCAAATCCTTTATAAAATAAAAGAACAATGATAAAATGAATGATCGCAAAAATGATCCAAAATGAATTGTTAAACAAAATGAAAAAGCTTCCTTTCCGGGATAAGATTGGTTTGATTATAGCACATGCCCGGCAACTAATGAATGGTAAGGTGATCATAATGAAGCTCAGACCGCATATGAAGATAGAAGCAAAAGGGACGGGATCCGTCTCATTTTTAGGCGAAGACTGGCTGACTGCTCAACAGGCACGTATGCTCGCCAGAGAACTAGGCCGTTTTCCATATATGAAAGAGCTCGAGTTCGAAGACGAGAAAGGCGGCAGCTGGACGCTGAAGGAATTGGAAAAGCTGACAGAGGAGCTTGCTCAAGAGCCTGATGACATTACTGTTTATTTTGACGGCAGTTTCGATAAGGAAAGCGAACTGGCAGGACTCGGAATCGTCATTTATTATTCATTGGGAGGAAGCCGGCATCGCTTGAGAAAAAATAAAAGCTTCCGGCTGAAAACCAATAATGAAGCTGAATACGCGGCGCTTTATGAAGCAATAAGAGAAGTAAGAGAGATTGGGGCTAGCAGAAATTCAATTACAATCAAAGGGGACTCGCTTGTTGTGCTGAATCAGCTTGACGGCAGCTGGCCTTGCTATGATCCGTCTCATAATGAATGGCTGGACAAAATAGAAGCACTCCTTGAATCGCTGAAGCTCACTCCAACTTACGAAACCATACAGCGGAAAGACAACCAGGAAGCTGACGGACTCGCTAAAAAAATTCTATCCCATCAATTCGTAGAAAGCCATACGAAATTAGACCGTAACGGAGATGACGATATTGGATAAGAAAATGATCTTTAAAGAACTGACAGAACTGCAAGATGAATATTGCAAGGACTGTTTTATTAAGAAACAGTTTCGTAAAGATTTTGGCAAAACTTATGCACATTCATTTTGTATTAATAAATGTACAGTAGGTGAAAAGCTGAAAGCATACGGCGATGTCTTAACCAATCACTAAAGAATAAAAACCGCAGAAGCTGCGGTTTTTATTCTTTGAATTCATCCAGCTGATGCTGGCTATCATCCAGCAGCTGCTGTTGCTGCTCTACAAATTCAGGATCATCGAGAGCTGCCAGTTCTTCAGATTGTGATAGTTCTCTTGCATCCTCAATGGCTTGGTATGCGGAATCGACTAATGTTTTACTTTGGCCTCTCGTCGCAGCTCCTGTCGTTTTCTGAGCTGTTTCCACCGCTAGTTCCAGCTGCCGCTTATCCGTAAAGCCAGTCTGCTCCTCTTCATGAAATTCTGATGTCATAAAAAACACCTCCGCAATTATTTTGCAGAGGTTTTTTGAAATTTATGTACCAAAATAGAAAATAAAATGAAAAATAAGCCGATATAACCATTGAACCAGAATAAATAGGACTGTTTTACTATTTGAGGTATCTTGGCAGAGAAGGGGAACGAAGCTATGGATGATAAAGACTTGAGGTCGATCCTTCACAAAACATTTATAGAAATATACAGTGATTTAGAAGAACTCGCGGATATCGCGAAAAAAGGGAAGCCGTCAATGGAAAAACATGTCGAAGAGATTGAACAGAGGTGCAAACAAAATATTTTGGCCATTGAAATTCAGATGAAAATCAAATAGGAGAGGCATTTGCCTCTCCTCTATTTGTCATCATGTATTGAGTTTAGAGTTTTACAACATTAGAAGCTTGAGGTCCACGATTACCTTCGACAATTTCAAAAGAAACTTCTTGTCCTTCTTCTAATGATTTGTATCCGTCTCCTTCGATAGCTGTGAAGTGAACAAATACATCGTCTCCGCCTTCAACTTCAATGAAGCCGAATCCTTTTTCGTTGTTGAACCATTTTACTTTACCGTTTTGCATATTGCTTAATTCCTCCTAGTACTGTAGCACCCGTGTGCTAAAAAAAATTTTGTCACCATTTAACTTTGATTCATTGTTAAATGATGGTTCAACTATACACCATCTGGGAGCACCCCGTCAAGTTCCGAAACTGCTTATTTTTAAAAAGAAGGGAAAGTTTCACAAAAAAATGTAACCGCTCTTATAAATAGGTGAATAAAATAAAAAGAGCACGCGATTTTCGCGTGCTCTCTATGAACATCATTACGATAGCGCTTTGGCTCTTTGTTTAGCTGTCATCATCATTTCTGATTCCTTCAGGATATCCTCTAAAATCACTTCAGAGGAGTTTGTTAAATGAAGGTCCTTAATGTTTTTCTTCATGCGCTGTAAGGTATCTTCATCTGCGAGAAGGGAAGTGACTGACTCGAGAATCTCTTCGTGACGGTTCACGACGATGGCAGCTCCGCGATCTTCAAAGTAGTTCGCATTTTCTTTTTCCTGGCCGGGCACGGGTTTGTACAGAATGACAGGCACACCGATGGCAGTTGCTTCTGTCAAAGTAATGCCGCCAGGTTTTGTAATCATGCAATCTGTGATCCGGAACAGCTCATCAATGCGTTCCACATAGCCAAGAACTTTTAATTTGTCACCGTTTTCTGCTTCAAGCGTACTTAAAGATTCTTTTAAAGCCGTATTTTTCCCGCACACGACAACCACTTGCACATGGTCATCTTTGACAAGGTTTTCGCACAGCTCTTTTACGTTTTTTAATACACCGTGTGCGCCTGCCATGATCAGAAGCACTTTTTTGTTTGGTGAAAGATTGTACTTTTGATATAACGGCTCCGCCGGCAGGGATTCTTCAAATTGCGGTCTGATTGGAATTCCAGTGATTTTTACGTTGCTTGGATGAGTGCCGATCTCCAGCAGTTTTTCCTTCACATAATCTGTCGCCACATAATATTTATCCACGTTTTCATGAACCCAAATTTTATGAAGGCAAAAATCAGTCATCACGTTGAAGGTAGGAATGACTCTTCCTGTTCGGCGTCTGTATTCCGGTACGACGATCATCGGAAATGTATTAATAATAATATCGGGCTGATGTTCATCGACAAGTTCGCCCAATCGTTTATTCCCCATTTTAAAGTAAATATTAAATTTACGTTTATTATAGATTTTGTCAACTCCGTAATAAAACAAACGATAAAACTGTTTCCCGATTGAGAAGCTTTTTAAATAAAGGTACTGAGTTACCTCTGAAACAATCGGATTTGACTCTTGGTACAAATTAGAAACGGTTACATGCTGAAAGCCGAGCCGAACACATTGCTCATAAAGCGTTTTGGCTACCTGCACATGCCCATTTCCGTAATTTGCAGTCAAAATTAATACTCTTTTATTGGTATTCAAGTAAATTCACCTCAATGTAATCAACAACAAGCAAGCTTCATGCATCGTAAGGAGTTATTGTCTATACATAAACATAACACAAATACATAATCGAATTATTAATGCAGTGAAAAAATTAAGCTAATTTTAAAAGATTTGGATTCCAGTATTTTTAATTTTTGTTATACGCAGACTGAATCAGATGTATTTTATCATATTTTTTGCTCAGCGTATCACTAAAATAGAAAAATTAGTCCCATTCATAAGGAGTTTCTTGGTAAACGTAATAATTCAGCCAGTTCATAAACAATAGTGTCGCATGCGCTTTCCAGCGATTCACGGGCTCTTTGCTGTCTTCAGCGAAATAATGTTTAGGCGCCTCGACACCAGAAAGGTTGCGTTCCAGATCTCTTTCATATTCTTGAAGAAGCGTATTTGTATCATATTCAGGGTGCCCTGTTAAAAAGACTTGTTTTTCGTCTTTTGACACAATTAAGCACACCCCAGCTTCCTTAGATGCGGCAAGAATATTCAACTCAGTCACTGCTTGAAGCTGTTCCATATTTATATCTGTATGCCGGGAATGCGGCACGTAGTATAGCTCGTCAAAACCTCTTACCAATCTTTCATGTTTTGAAAGTACTGTATGTTCGAACACACCGAAGATTTTTTTCGGCATTTCAATTTTTTCCACACCATAATGGTAATATAAACCTGCTTGAGCGCCCCAGCATATATGCAAGGTTGAAGTGACATTCGTTTTGCTCCACTCCATGATCTCTTTGAGCTCTTCCCAATATGAAACATCTTCAAACGCCAAATGCTCGATCGGCGCACCGGTGATAATCATGCCGTCAAACTTCTTGTGACGGATATTGGAAAAAGTCGTATAAAATTCGTCAAGATGTTCTCTTGCAGTATTTTTCGGCGTGTGTGTGCTTGGGATTAAGAATGTAAAATGAACCTGTAAAGGCGAATTTCCAAGCAATCTGAGAAGTTGTGTCTCTGTTTGGATTTTTTTCGGCATCAAATTCAATATGATAATTTTTTGCGGCCGGATATCCTGGTGAAATGCTCTGCTTTCATCCATTACAAATATATGTTCACTCTCAAGCACCTGTTTTGCCGGCAGGTGTGTTGGTATATTAATAGGCAACGTGCCACCTCCATTATTTCCCCGTTTAATTTTCTTCATTATAGGAATTTTCACGCCAATTTTCAATCTATCTATTAGTGTTTGAGGGGGAAACAACAGAAAACTCTTTAAATAAAACGCATAGATACGCCTTTTGGTTTCACTGGAAAATGCTTTTTCGATGATTTATCCCAGAAGGGAACTGTCATGTTTTATAGAAATGGTTAAGATAACAAAAGCAGCACGCATGTGTATATAACATTATTTTGAACACAAGCCACTCCTTTGCAATATACAGTCGGCATATCAGGTTTATTTGACTTTGCTCTTATAAGTTCTGATAAAAGATGTTTATTTTGAATTGAGATATAAAAACGGTAAAATAATCAGCAGCAGTGACATAGGAGGGACTTACATGTCTATATATCATATGAAGGTACGTACAATAACAGGAAAAGAGATGACACTTCAGCCTTTTGCCGGAAAGGTATTGATGATCGTGAATACAGCGAGCAAATGCGGCTTTTCGCCGCAATTGAAACAGCTTCAGGAGTTATATGATACATATCGGCAGGAGGGACTGGAGATCTTAGGGTTCCCCTGCAATCAATTTATGAGCCAGGAGCCTGGTGATGAGGCAGATATACAAGAATTTTGCGAAACAAATTACGGTGTTACGTTTCCTATGTTTTCAAAAGTAGAAGTAAACGGAAAAAACGCCCACCCGCTGTTTGTGTATTTGACAGAGCATGCGAAAGGGATGCTGGGAACTAAGGCAATCAAGTGGAATTTCACGAAGTTTATAGTGGACAGAAACGGAGAAATCATTGGCCGCTATTCTCCGAATACAAATCCGAAAGAGCTGGAAGACGTTATCGTGAAGCTGTTAGGGCAATAAAGAGGGTGTTTTTGTGAAGGAATTGAAGCGGATAGAGCAAATCAGGGCATGGGTCCAGTCTGTGCTGACCGGCGAAAGCTCTGGACACGATTGGCATCATGTATCAAGAGTTGCAGATCTTGCTTTGTATATTGGAGAAAAGGAAAATGCGGATTTGTTCATAGTTGAAATCACGGCTTTGGTTCATGATTTAATTGATGTCAAGATGCCTGACGCGTTTAGGTTTTCAGTGAGCGAAGTATATGATCAGCTCGTTTTTTTCGGAGTTGGAAAAGAGGATGCTGACATAGTGATTCACATCATCACAAGAATGTCCTTTCGGGATAGGGATAAGCTGGTGATAGAGCCGCACTCAATTGAGGGAAAAGCCGTACAGGATGCTGACAGGCTTGATGCCATCGGTGCTGTAGGGATTGCCAGAGCTTTTATGTTTGCGGGCGCAAAAGGGCACAGCCTTTATGGAAATGATCAAAGCGCCTACGCTCATTTTTTCCATAAGCTGCTCCGGCTGAAAGATATGATGAATACAGACACCGCACGGAAACTGGCAGAAGAAAGACATGATTTTATGCTTCAGTTTGTCCGCCAATTAGAAAAAGACGTACCCGGGATTAATGCCGAAACGTCGTAATAGAAGGCTTGGAACGACTATGATAGAATAAGTCACAGATATGTTATAGGAGGACGATCATGAAGATAAAATCAATTGAACCTACGCCAAGTCCCAATACAATGAAGGTCATCTTAACGGAAGAGCTTCCGGCGGGCAAAAGCAATAACTATAAACCGGATCAAGCAGAAGGCGCACCGCCTGTTATAGCGGAAATCCTTAAAATAGAAGGCGTTAAAGGCGTATATCATGTCGCTGATTTTCTGGCTGTTGAACGGAACGCGAGATACGATTGGAAAGACATTTTACCGCAAGTCCGCTCTGCATTTGGGATGGAAAGTGCTGAAAATACAGAGGGAAATCGCTCTGAACAAGAGTCTTATGGAGAGGTGAAAGTTTTTGTGCAGATGTTCAGCGGCATTCCTATGCAGGTTAAATTAACTGATGGGGAGCGGGAAGAGCGCTTCGGGTTACCGGAACGCTTTCAGCAGGCGATCTTAAAACTCAGATCTGAAGCTTCAAATGTTGTGTTTGAGCGGACCTGGAAAGAACAAGGCGTCAGATTCGGTGATTTTAATGAAATCGGTCATGACGTGACAGAAGAGATTCAGGCCGCTTACAGTGATGAGCGGCTGAAACGGCTGACAGAAGCAGCCGTTCAAGGAAAAGGCGAAGCAAAACAAGCTGTACAGCGCAAAGCGTATAAAGTAACGCTTGACATGCTGGATGATGAGGACTGGAAAAAGCGTTATGCGCATTTGGAGCAGATGGATCCGAAAGAGGAGGATATCCCGGTTTTACAGAAGGCATTGGATGATCCCAAGGTGTCTATCAGAAGACAGGCTGTCGTATATTTAGGAATGATTGAAATATCCGATGTTCTTCCTTTATTATACAAAGCACTTGAGGACAAAGCTGTCTCAGTCAGAAGAACGGCAGGAGACTGCCTGTCAGATATCGGCGACTCTCAAGCCATTCCTGCTATGATCAAGTCGTTAAGCGACTCCAGCAAGCTTGTCCGCTGGCGTGCGGCTATGTTCCTGTACGAAGTCGGCGATGAAAGTGCCATTGAAGCTTTACGCACTGCCGAAAATGATCCCGAATTTGAGGTCAGCCTTCAAGTGAAAATGGCGCTTGAACGTATTGAGCATGGAGAAGAAGCAAAAGGTTCTGTTTGGAAACAAATGACAGAGAGCAGAAAAAAGGGCGAATAAAAGAATGAAAAAGGTGCAGATCCTGCATCTTTTTTTGTGAATTCACTTTTTATAAAAATTATTTCGAATATTGTTGAAAAATATCCGAAAACTATTTATAGTAAGTAACAATATTAATAGTTGGAGGGTTTACATCGACAGAAAGCTATATAAATATAAAAACATGAAGGAAACAATCAAGGCAAGGGCGGCCTGAATGTCATCTGTTTGCAAAAACAGCCCGAAAATAAACTGAAAATTGTTAAAATAAAATCCAGTCTAACAATTAAAAGTATTTAGGAGGATCACCATGGCAGAATTACGCAGTAACATGATCACACAAGGAATCGATAGAGCTCCGCACCGCAGTTTGCTCCGTGCAGCAGGTGTAAAAGAAGAGGATTTTGGCAAACCGTTTATTGCGGTTTGTAATTCATACATTGATATCGTTCCCGGTCATGTTCACTTGCAGGAGTTTGGGAAAATCGTAAAAGAAGCAATCAGAGAAGCTGGGGGCGTACCGTTTGAGTTTAATACAATCGGAGTAGATGACGGCATCGCGATGGGGCATATCGGGATGAGGTATTCGCTGCCGAGCCGTGAAATTATCGCAGACTCTGTGGAAACGGTCGTATCCGCGCACTGGTTTGACGGTATGGTCTGTATTCCGAACTGTGACAAAATCACGCCGGGAATGCTTATGGCGGCAATGCGCATCAACATTCCAACGATTTTTGTCAGCGGCGGGCCGATGGCGGCAGGAAGAACAAGTGACGGAAAAAAAATCTCTCTTTCCTCAGTTTTCGAAGGAGTAGGCGCTTTCCAAGCCGGAAAAATCAACGAAAACGAACTTCAAGAATTAGAACAGTTCGGATGCCCGACGTGTGGATCTTGCTCAGGCATGTTTACGGCGAATTCAATGAACTGCCTGTCCGAAGCACTCGGCCTTGCTTTGCCGGGTAACGGAACCATTCTTGCGACATCACCGGAACGCAAAGAGTTTGTCAGAAAATCAGCTGCTCAATTAATGGAAACGATTCGCAAAGATATCAAACCGCGTGATATCGTGACAGAAAAAGCGATTGATAACGCGTTTGCGCTCGATATGGCGCTCGGCGGTTCAACAAACACCGTTCTCCATACACTTGCCATCGCAAACGAAGCCGGCGTGGAATACTCTTTAGAACGCATTAACGAAGTTGCCGAGCGTGTACCGCACTTGTCCAAACTGGCGCCAGCATCAGATGTGTATATTGAAGATCTTCATGAAGCCGGCGGTGTGTCTGCGGCGTTGAATGAGCTTTCCAAGAAAGAAGGGGCGCTTCATTTAGACGCGCTGACTGTTACAGGGAAAACACTCGGAGAAACCATTGCCGGACATGAAGTAAAGGATTATGACGTCATCCATCCCCTGGATCAACCATTCACTGAAAAGGGCGGCCTCGCTGTTTTATTCGGTAATCTGGCTCCGGACGGCGCGATCATTAAAACAGGCGGCGTACAGAACGGCATTACGAGACACGAAGGGCCGGCTGTCGTCTTTGAGTCTCAGGATGAGGCGCTTAACGGCATTATCAATCGTAAAGTAAAAGAAGGCGACGTGGTCATTATCAGATACGAAGGGCCAAAAGGCGGACCTGGTATGCCGGAAATGCTTGCCCCTACATCTCAGATCGTTGGAATGGGACTCGGACCAAAAGTGGCATTAATTACGGACGGACGTTTTTCCGGAGCCTCCCGAGGCCTCTCGATCGGCCACGTATCACCAGAGGCGGCAGAGGGAGGACCGCTTGCCTTTGTTGAAAACGGAGACCATATCATTGTTGATATTGAAAAACGCATCTTGGATGTACAAGTGCCAGAGGAAGAGTGGGAAAAACGGAAAGCAAATTGGAAAGGTTTTGAACCAAAGGTGAAAACCGGCTACTTGGCCCGTTATTCCAAACTTGTGACAAGCGCCAACACCGGCGGTATCATGAAAATCTAGACAGCGGGGAACGCTTTCTCCTATTTTAAGGCGTGAATATTTGAAATCCGGCCCTCTCTATAGTATCCTTTACTTCAGATGAAGGATAATAGAGGGGGCTTTTTTTATGTCAATGGCTTACGAAGAATACATGCGCCAGCTTGTTGTACCGATGCGCCGCGAGCTGACTGGAGCAGGTTTTGAAGAATTAACAACAGCGGAAGAAGTAGAAAACTTTATGGAAAAGGCAGAGGGCACAACTCTTGTTGTCGTTAACTCTGTCTGCGGCTGCGCGGCAGGCCTTGCGCGTCCTGCGGCAACACAGGCAGTCCTCCAGCATGACAAAACACCTGACAATACAGTGACTGTATTTGCGGGCCAAGATAAAGAAGCTACTGTAAAAATGCGTGAGTATTTTACTGGACAGGAGCCTTCTTCACCGTCAATGGCTCTTTTGAAAGGCAAGGAAGTCGTCCATTTTATTCCGCGTCATGAAATCGAAGGTCATGATATGGAAGAGATCATGAAAAATTTGACCGCTGCCTTTGATGCACACTGCTAAATGCCCGTTTTCCGGGCATTTTCTTTTTGGGAGTACTGAAGATGATAACAACAAGCTATAGACCGTCTGAACACACCGTGAAAACCGCAAAACTGCTTTCTAAAGAGCTTGATATGCCATATTGCGGCCGAAATAAACAAACGGTTGAAAACCTGCTGAAGTCAGCTGAACGTGATTTGCTTGTGGTCGGCAAAGAACGGTTTGAACTTTATACGAAACAAGGGGCTAAATTCTTTTTTCATCCGAATACAGCGATGTTCAGAGCTAAACGCTTCCTACGGGACGAGCGGGAACCGATGCTTCGGGCAGCTGGTTTATCGGAAGGAGATACGTTTTTAGATTGCACACTCGGGCTGGGTTCGGATGCCATTATCGCAAGTATGGCAGTAGGCGAAACGGGTTCTGTGATTGGAATTGAAAAAAACCATCTCGTGTCCGTTTTGGTGAGGACGGGGCTGCAATCATGGCAAACGGGCATAGAAGAGCTTCAAGCTGCAATGAGCAGAATCCAAGTAAAGAATGGGGATTGCTATGAATACATCAAGCAGCTTCCTGACAACTCTTTTGATGTGATATATTTCGATCCAATGTTTCATGAGCCTGTAGAGACGTCTGACGGCATCGCGCCTTTACGGAACTTTGCGGAGGATTCAGCTTTGAATGAAGGGTGTATCAAAGAAGCGGTGCGCGCTGCCAGAAAAAGCGTTGTACTGAAAGACCACTGGAAAAGCCCGCGATTTGAACAGTTTGGTTTTAACGTCACCAAAAGAAAAACAGCGCTGTTCCATTATGGTGTCATTCAAGCCGCAAGTAAAACAAGCCCGTGACGAATCACGGGCTTTCTGTTAATCGGTGACTTCCATGACGACAAAGTATAACAATGTTAAGAGTGAAACTGTGGCAAACAGAGCGTCAATCATGTGGAAAGCCTCCTTTCACAGAATATTGTAAGCGTTTTATACACAAACCGCAAAGTTACGAATCTCCTAATTTGCATATCAGTTTCATATCGTACATGACTTGCATGTTTCGGATGTGCTAAAATAAGAGAAACATAACAAAAAAATAGAGAGGAATAAGCAATCATGAAAATGTGGATGAGAAAGACCCTTGTGGTTTTATTTACCATCGTAACGTTCGGGCTCGTATCTCCTCCGGCTGCTCTTATGGCGGACAAGCCCTCCGGACAGCCGAGCAGTCTTGAGCAGAATGATTACACCGCTTTTTATGATGGGCATGACCTGTACGATGATGAGTCGGAAGACAGGCGAAATCCTGAACTGCTTTTTCAAACGTACAAGGAACAGCTCCTTGACAGCGCTGAGGATCAGTCCTTTGTGAAATTCGGCAGCAAAATCGCTCCGGTCATTGAGGATGACTATCGGAAAGAGATCATGCCGAAAATCGAAAATGTGATTAGTGATTATTTGGCGACATTGCAAGAGGATGAGGCGTATCAAGATGTTGTGATCTCAAGCATGCCTTCAGCGGGCAAAACGGAAAAAATTTTCAACGTTTACAATCGGACGACTGGAAAAGATCTCATCAGATTTCATGTGCGCAGAGACCACCCGCCTCATGACGGCTACTGGTTTAATTTTCATTATCATACAGCAGAAGATGGATTTCAATCACATCATGAGCTTGGAAGCATATACTGGGACCGCAACACGCCTCCCAACTGGATGAGTGCGTAAAGGAGATGCCATTAGACATGAAAAAGTACACAATGAATGAAATGGTCGATATAACAAAAGATATGCTGAACAAACGGGGCGTTATGATCGAAGATATTGCGCGGATTGTTCAAAAACTTCAGGAAAAATACAATCCAAATTTGCCACTCAGTGTATGTATGGAGAATGTAGAAAAAGTGCTGAACAAACGTGAAATTATTCATGCTGTTTTAACAGGCCTTGCGCTTGATCAGCTCGCTGAGCAGAAACTTCTTCCGGAACCGCTGCAGCACCTTGTTGAAACGGATGAACCGCTTTACGGCATAGATGAAATTATCCCTCTTTCAATCGTTAATGTATACGGGTCGATCGGCCTGACCAACTTCGGTTATTTGGATAAAGAGAAGATTGGAATCATTAAAGAACTTGATGAAAGCCCGGACGGTATTCATACCTTTTTGGATGATATCGTGGCAGCACTTGCAGCAGCCGCTGCGAGCAGAATTGCCCATACGCATCAGGATCTGCAAGATGAAGAAAAAGAACAGGATGAAAAGCCTGTCGTCAGATGACTGATAAAAAAATCATTTCTGGGTTCAGAAATGATTTTTTATTGTGTTACACTACTAGAAGACTACTTTTAAAGGATGGAAAAGATGAAACAGTACAAGGATTTATGCAGACATGTGTTAGAGCATGGCGAAAAAAAGGGAGACCGGACAGGGACCGGTACAGTCAGCACCTTCGGATATCAAATGAGATTTAATTTACAGGAAGGTTTTCCGATGCTGACAACAAAAAAACTCCACTTTAAATCGATTGCGCATGAGTTGCTTTGGTTTTTAAAAGGGGATACCAATGTACGCTATTTGCAGGAAAACGGAGTGCGGATCTGGAATGAGTGGGCTGATGAAAACGGTGAACTCGGACCTGTATACGGTTCCCAATGGCGTTCTTGGCGGGGAGCTGACGGAGAAACCGTTGATCAAATTTCCCGCCTTATTGAAGATATTAAGACAAATCCGAACTCCAGACGCTTAATCGTCAGCGCCTGGAATGTCGGTGAAATTGATAAAATGGCATTGCCGCCGTGCCATTGTCTGTTCCAATTCTACGTGTCTGACGGCAAGCTGTCCTGCCAGCTGTATCAGCGCTCTGCTGATGTTTTTCTTGGTGTGCCGTTTAATATTGGTTCTTATGCCCTGTTAACTATGATGATTGCTCATGTGACTGGGCTTGAACCGGGAGAGTTTATTCATACATTTGGCGATGTCCATATTTATCAGAACCATATTGAACAGGTCAATTTGCAGCTGACGAGGGATGTTCGCCCGCTTCCGAAGCTTCGTTTCGCCAGAGAGGTTGATTCTATTTTCAACTTTGCGTTTGAGGACTTTATCATCGAGGATTATGATCCGCATCCTCATATTAAAGGAGCGGTCAGCGTATGATTTCGTTCATTTTTGCGATGGATGCCAACAGGCTGATCGGCAAAGACAATGATTTGCCGTGGCATTTGCCCAATGACCTTGCATACTTTAAAAAAGTAACCTCTGGCCATTCCATCATTATGGGCCGGAAAACATTTGAATCGATTGGACGTCCGCTTCCAAACCGGAAAAATATTGTCGTCACATCAGCGACGGCTTCAGAATTTCCGGGATGTACGGTTGTCAGTTCGTTAAAGGATGTGCTGGACATTTGTTCAGGCTCTGAGGAATGCTTTGTGATCGGAGGAGCTCAGCTCTATACAGCGCTGTTTCCTTATGCGGACAGACTGTATATGACGAAAATTCATCATAAGTTTGAGGGTGACCGCCACTTCCCCGAATTTGATGAAACCAATTGGAAGCTGGTTTCTTCTGAGCGGGGGATCAAGGACGAAAAAAACCCGTACGATTACGAATTTCTGATGTATGAAAAAAAGAATTCTTCTGAAGCGGGAGGATTTTAATTGGTTCGCTACAGCTTGCTAGTGATTTATATCGTGTATATGCTGTTAAAAAATATGAAACAATTATTTAATCAAAGGATGCTTGACCCCCGTCTGTCATACAAAAAACAGATGACTCTTGTCTACGAGCAGCCAAAGGCGTTTTTGGAAGGCTGTGTCGGCATCACCGGTTCAATTGTGACGATCCATCAGCCTGAGCCAATACCGCACGGTCCTGTTTTGTATGTGCATCCCCGTTTGCGTTTGGCTGAACTGGCCTTAATTGCTGGGTATATTGAGGAACCGGCCGGCTTTATTGCCAATCCAAAAGGATTTCGCTTTCCTTTAATAGGTCAATGGCTAGATCGGATGGATGTGATTTCAGACGGCGACTCAGAAAAGGTATATGAAGATGTAACGAAACAGTTGGAAAAAGGACAAAGCCTGATTCTTTCATTAGATGGTTCTATAGATCCTGTTGAACTTGCGGCCTGCTATCATCTTCCATTGGTGATGGTGGAAACGAAAGGAACAGATGACCTGCAAAAGGGATCGTTTTTTAAACGCTTAAAACCAGCAGACATTGAATTGTCATTTTCAAAAGCTTATATACCAGCAAATGAAAAACAATTACGTGCATAAAAAAGCGCAGTCCCAAAGACTGCGCTTTTCTGTTACGAAATAAACGGCACCTTCACACAATAAAACAGCACACAGAAAAACATCGCAGCGCTTCCGCCTAATACAAAGCTATGCCATATGGCGTGATGGAAGGGGATCTTTTTCCAAATATAAAAGATGGTTCCGACCGAGTATAAAATGCCGCCGAGAAAAAGGAGGCTGAATCCCGCTCCGCTCAGCGAAGCGTATAAAGGTTTAACCGCTATAACCATCAGCCATCCCATAATCAAATACACGAAGGTTGACAATAGGATAAAGCGTTTCACGAAGAAAATTTTAAAAACGATTCCGCCTAATGCAAGAGACCATACGATAACCAGCAGGGTGAAGCCAAGTGTGCCTTTCAGCGGCCCCAGCAAAAAAGGCGTATAGGTTCCGGCGATCAGTACATAAATGGCGCTATGATCAATAATCTCCAAAATATCCTTCGTCTTTTTATGTGTGATGCTGTGAAGCAGTGTGGAGCTTAAATATAACAGCAGCATAGAGACACCGAATATTGTAAAGCTGACAATGTCCCATGCGGACCCGTAATTAGCCGCAAATAGGATCAGAAATACTAATGCTGGTATGGATAAGAGTACACCGATGCCGTGTGTTATCGCATTGGCGATCTCTTCTTTGATTGTAAACAAGTGCATTCTCCTTTCGATCGCTAGATCATTTGATTTTTCAGCGTTTCCAGAAAGCTCAAACCCTCTAAAGTAATTTTAGTGCCGGCGCGTCCGCGGCTTTTTGTGACATAATCTTTTTTCTCCAAATAATCGAGACGGCTTCTGACCTGCTGCGGGGTTAACGAGGTTTGGGTGTTTTTACTGTGTTCCGAAATGATCCGTCTGCTGGCCGGTTCTCCTTTTTCGTTTAACGCTTTTATTGTTTCCAAAATAAACAAAAACTCAGCTTTTTCCATTAAAGTCAGCAGCTTTGCTTTTTTCTTCAATGCTTTTCCGTCTATTGGGCCCCTAATGTATGGCGGCACATCATATGGATGAATCGTTCCTCCGCTTGACACTGCGGCCATATAATCTGCGGCGTTTTTTAATTCCCTGACATTGCCTTCGAATGTGTGCTGCTCAAGCATCGAAAAGACTGAGGGATCAATGAACAATTGCTGGCCGGAGTTTGAGAGAAAATACTGTGTCAAAAGTGGTATATCGCTCTTTCGTTCAGACAATTCGGGCAGTGTGAGTGTTAAAATATTCAGTCTGTAAAATAAGTCTTGCCTGAATGTATGTTCCGCGCATTCGCCTGCAGAAGCACAGATGATTCGCGGTTTTTCCGTGTCTGAATCAAGCGCTTTTAGCAGCTGAGCTTGTACAGAAGCAGGCATGCGCCAAACTTCATCAAGAAAAAGGGTCCCTTGTGCCGTTTTTTTAAACGCACCTGTGTTACCGTCATGGCCAAAAAGCTCAAGCATAAGGCTTTCTTCTGAATGGATGCTGCAATTGACGCTAATAAAAGGTTCGCTGTTTCTCGAGGATTCCTGGTGTATCGCTTGTGCAAAATGATCTTTTCCTGCTCCGATTTTTCCTGTTATTAGGACAGGAAGCTCCGATAATGAGAACTGCTTGGCGATTCGTTTCGCGTCCAGGAATGTTTGATGTTCTCCGATCAGGTTATGAAACGTGTTGAGTATTGGTGCGCTATTCATCAATTGGCTCCTTTTGGTTCTAATTGGTTTTATTATATCATGCCTTTTACCTCAAAACACCTTTTATTTATGAGCATCTTTTTTCTTAGGTCTGCTGAATGCTGGTGACGCAGGTGTTATCAGGGCATATTATGAACGCGGTCTGTATTTTTTAAATATTTAATAAAAATAATTGTCTTATTTTTTGAATATTCGTGTTATAATGGCATATTAAATAGGGATTTAAAACAAGAAAGGAATCTGTACATGAAACCGTTGCTTAAAGAAAATTCTCTCATCCAAGTGAAAGACATTTTGAAGGCTCATCAAAACGTAAAGGACGTTGTGATTCACACACCTTTGCAAAGGAATGACAGACTTTCTGAGAGATATGAATGCAATATCTATTTGAAACGTGAAGACTTGCAAGTTGTTAGATCTTTTAAGCTCAGAGGGGCTTATCATAAAATGAAACAGCTTTCCAGCGAGCAGACTGAGAACGGAATTGTATGTGCCAGTGCCGGAAACCACGCTCAAGGTGTGGCGTTCTCATGTAAACATCTTGGCATTCACGGGAAAATTTTTATGCCGTCTACAACACCGAGACAAAAAGTCTCTCAAGTTGAACTGTTCGGAAAAGGGTTTATCGATATTATTTTGACAGGTGATACGTTTGACGATGCGTATAAAAGCGCCGTTGAATGCTGTGAGGCGGAATCACGAACGTTTATTCATCCGTTTGATGATCCGGATGTGATGGCTGGGCAGGGAACGCTGGCGGTCGAAATTTTAAACGATATTGATACAGAACCGCATTTTCTTTTTGCAAGTGTCGGAGGAGGCGGCCTTCTCTCAGGGGTAGGCACTTATTTAAAAAATGTATCTCCTGAAACAAAGGTCATTGCTGTTGAGCCGGAAGGGGCGGCATCCTATTTTGAATCAAACAAAGCCGGGCATGTCGTCACACTGGATAAAATTGATAAATTTGTAGATGGAGCGGCTGTTAAAAAAATTGGGGAGGAAACGTTCCAGACACTGCAATCAGTCGTGGATGACATTCTCCTTGTTCCTGAAGGGAAAGTATGTACAGCCATTCTTGAATTATATAACGAATGTGCGATTGTTGCTGAACCGGCTGGTGCTCTATCTGTCGCAGCGCTTGATTTGTACAAGAATGAAATAAAAGGAAAAAATGTGGTTTGCGTAGTCAGCGGAGGCAATAATGATATCGGAAGGATGCAGGAAATGAAGGAGCGATCCTTGATTTTTGAAGGACTTCAGCATTATTTTATCGTCAATTTTCCGCAAAGAGCGGGGGCGCTCCGCGAATTTCTTGACGAAGTCCTCGGGCCGAATGATGACATTACAAGGTTTGAGTATACGAAGAAAAATAATAAAAGCAACGGACCTGCTCTTGTCGGCATCGAGCTGCAGGACAAGGCTGACTATGGGCCGCTGATTGAACGAATGGACAAAAAAGCGTTTCATTATGTAGAAGTGAATAAGGATGAGGACTTGTTCCATTTGCTGATTTAATTTTTTCGCACAACCGCGTAAAATGACAGACAGTCCGGCTGACATTGTATATAATAGAAGAAAAACAAAAAAAGAGGATTGATAGCTTGTTACTCAAAAGCCTAGAGTTCAAACGCAGTGACGGGATTCAGGTGAAAGTGACAGAAATACCTGTATTAAAGGAAGATGAGCACTATTTCTTTATGTTACATCACCATTTGCAGTTCTACTTAAAAGAAGTGTTTTCATCAAACAGCAGGGCAAAAGTGTATTCTTTCCGACATTATATGAAGCGCCGGATGAAATGGGCAGATTATCAGGCTGTTTTTCATCAAGAGGTGTTAAAGTACAACGCGTAATATGCCGTTTTTACCTGTGTGTCTCCCTTTGTAACCGTTGGTTGGGAGGCATGCAGGATTTTTTTTGCCGGTACCGAATATAAATATAAAATAGAGGATATAGCAGGCAAGGACGGTTTTAGAATGCGCTTTTACCGGCTGGAAAGGGTGAATGTCATGAAGGTGATCAAGGGTTTAGCGGCAGGGCTGTTTTTTCTGCTTTTGTGTGCCTGCGGAGGACAACAAATTAAAGATCCGCTCAATTATGAGGTGGAGCCTTTTACATTTCAAAACCAAGACGGCAAAAATGTTTCATTAAAGAGTTTAAAAGGAGAAGTATGGCTGGCGGATTTTATTTTTACGAATTGCGAGACTGTATGTCCGCCGATGACTGCTCATATGACCGATTTGCAAAAAAAACTAAAAGCCGAGAATATAGATGTCCGGATCGTCTCCTTTAGTGTTGACCCAGAAAACGATAAGCCAAAACAGCTGAAGAAATTTGCGGCGAATTATCCGCTATCTTTTGATAACTGGGATTTCCTCACGGGATACAGCCAGCGTGACATTGAGGCGTTCGCGCTTAAGAGCTTCAAAGCGATTGTGAAGAAACCGGAGGGAAAAGACCAAGTCATTCATCAATCTTCATTTTATTTGGTGGGTCCGGACGGTAAGGTGCTGAAAGATTACAATGGAGTGGAAAATACACCGTACGATGATATTATCGCTGATGTGAAATCAGCCAGTACACTCAAGTAAACTAGGAGACTAGGCATTTGCAAATCTTCTAAAACATGATACACTTTCCACTAGTAGAATGGGAAGGAGCAACAAGATTGAAGCTGCGCATTTTTTCACTCATGGCCAGTTTGATTTTGCTTCTTGCTGCTTGTACGAGCATACGTACAGCATCTGAGGGGAAACAAAAAGATCATGAACCGAAAACGAAAGAGCACATTGTCATTGCGGCTGTCGGAGATTCGCTGACAGAAGGTGTCGGAGATCCCGCCGGTAAGGGATATGTCGGCATGGTTGCGGATTCTATCCGGTCAGATAAAAAAGTCAAAACGGTAGACGTAAAAAATTATGCCGTGAAAGGGAACCGTTCTGATGATTTATTAGAGAAATTAAAAGATAAAAAGGTTCAAAAAGGCATAAAGGACGCTGATTATGTCTTTTTTACAATTGGCGGAAACGATTTGATGAAAGTCCTTCGCCAAAACTTTCTGCAATTAACAATGGAACCATTTCAGGAAGCGGAAAAACCGTATGAAAAGCGTTTTAAAAAAATCATTTCTGAAATTAGGGAACTGAATGATCACGCTGAGCTGATTTATGTCAGCATGTATAATCCGTTTACATTTACGTTATCTGAATTAAATGAAATAAACGGTGTTGTTACTGATTGGAACCAAGTAGCTGAAAAAGAGCTGAAAAAAGATAAGTTTGCGAAAATCATTTATATTGAAGATTTATTCAATCAAAAAAGCGACAGCAGCAGAATTTCTGAGGATGATGATTTTCATCCTAATGGTACGGGTTATTCCCTTATCGCGAAGCGCGTCTATCAAGCCATTGAAAAAGAAGGATTACCGAAAGAGTAGGGTGACATCATGAATAAGTGGAAACGACTGTTTTTTATATTGCTTGCCATCAATCTGATTCTCGCCGCTGGGTTTGTGACACTAGTCATGCTGCCGGGAAAACAAGCTCAGGTAAAGGATTCATCTGAGAGCGAGTATGGATTTCAAGTGACAAGCACAAAAGAATCATTAGCTGCGTTTGTCAACTCATATTTAAAAGACAAAGCATCCAACCAGCTTGATTATAAAGTAGAGATCGATGATGATGTTCATGTCGCGGGGAAAATCAAGGCATTTTCCACGTCCATTGATGCGCTTGTCGCTTTTGAGCCGACTGTGAAAAAAAATGGCGATGTGGAGCTGAATGTTACGAAATTTTCGTTAGGGAAATTGAGTATCCCGATTAGCTTTGTGTTAAATTATATGGACAGCTTTTACGAATTGCCGTCATTTGTCCACGTTCATCCCGGCGACAAAAGCATTGAAGTGCGTCTGTCAGAAATGCCTTTAACGAATGGAATGTATGTCAAAGCGGATAAAATAAATTTAGAAAAAGATGAAATTGAGTTTTCCTATTACCATCCTAAACAATAGAGGTGACTGAAAATGAAACGGATTTACCAGTATTTCAGTTTATTATCCTTTACATTTTCCCTGTATTTCGGCTGGCTTGCTTATCATCATCTGGCCGCTGAAGATATGGACCAAATGTATTTGAACATTTCCTATTGTGCCTTGTTCTTAAGTGTGATGGTGCTAACATTCGGTATGAGAGACCGAAAAAAAACCGATAAGTCATGAAAAAAGAGACATGAAACAACGTCTCTTTTTTCGTGTGATCCGGTGAAAATTTAAGACCACAAGGAGAAAAAATGAAAGCATACGATTTTACACAGGGGAACGTGCTGAAACAGCTTGTGCTGTTTTCAATGCCGATTATGCTCGGAAACGCATTGCAGGTTTCCTTTCAATTTATAGACAGTTTGTGGATCGGCAATTTACTGGGGGCGAAGGCCCTTGGGGCAGCCGCGGTATCAAGCACGATTGTTTTAACCGTGCTGTCTTTTATTTTGGGCCTTAACAATGCGACATTAACTATTTTGTCACAGCAAAAGGGTAAAGATGATGAAAAAGGAATGGCGTCGTATATAAACGCTTTTGTCGTTTTATTAACAGGCCTAAGTGTCGGATTCGGCGCGGCCGGTTTTTTTCTGTCAGAGCTTTTGCTTCGTCTTTTGAAAACGCCGGAGTCGATGATACCGCTTGCCGAGACCTATTTGCAAATTCAATTTATTGGCATTTTATTTTTGTTTGGTTATAACTTTATCAGTACGGTGCTTCGGGCGCTCGGTGACAGCAAGACACCTCTCCGGTTTATTGCGTTTGCAGTTGTGCTGAATACAGTGTTGGCGCCGTTCTTTATTTCTGTGCTGCACATGGGAATAGCGGGAGCAGCTTATTCGACAATTTTGTCACAGGGCATTGCGTTTCTGTACGGGTTGTTTTATGTCATCAGACACAAGCTTGTACCGTTCTCTATTCCGCGAGTTCCCAAGTGGGAAGAGTCCGCGCTGGTTTTGAAACTTGGGATTCCTGCCGGTCTGCAGATGATGGTGATTACAGGCGGAATGATGGCGATTATGAGTGTTGTCAACTCCTACGGGGAGCATGTGGTGTCAGGCTTCGGCGCGGTGCAGCGGCTCGACAGCATCATCACGCTTCCCGCTATGGCTGCCGGTACGGCGGTCAACAGTATGGCAGGGCAAAATATCGGAATCGGAAACGATAAAAGAGTGGGAACAATTGCGAGGCTAGGTGTTATAGTTGTAATTTCTTGCATGCTGATGATTGCCGTTATCATTTGGGTATTTGGCAAATACCTTATGAGACTATTTATCAGCGAGCCTGATGCGGTTGCGTTTGGTGAACAATATTTGCGTTGGATCGCGTTTTTCTACCCTTTTATCGGGATTAATTTCGTGCTGAACGGAATCGTCAGGGCTGCGGGAGCGATGCTGCAGGTGCTGGTTTTAAATTTGATATCGTTTTGGGTTTTGAGATATCCTTTCACGGCTCTATTTTCAGCATGGTTTGGCCAGAAAGGAATCGGGCTCGGAATCGGAATGAGTTTTTTATTAAGCAGCTGTGCGGCGTTTTTGTATTACAGATACGGAAGATGGAAAACAATGAAACTGTTCGCTGAAAAATAAATGAAGGGCTGCAAAAAGCACATACCCATGTATAGCGGTATGTGCTTTTTTTCATCGTTTTTTATCAAGTTTGCTGAAAAGCTCGATTAATGAGGCCAGTTCGGCATCAGTGTAGCAGTCAAAGCGTTTAAAGAAATATTCCGTTTTTTTCTCGTTGAAATGCTGAAGGACTTTTTCGCCCGCTTCGGTGATATGAATGCGGATGATACGCCTGTCTTCCTTCGATCTGATTCTTGTAATCCATTCCTTTTCCACCAGCGCATCAGTCACAGCTGTAATGTGGCTTGCTGATACCTCTAAAATAGGCGCAAATTCGGTGACTTTTTTAGGCCCTTGTTCACTGAGGATCCGCAGAATGGTAAATTCATTCCGTGACAGCTCTTTATCAAGAATTTCATTGATTTCGTTGCGTATTTGTTTAAAGACTTTACGGAGTAAATTCTCCATATCGTACATCATCTGTGTTCTTACTTTCAAATTTGTGAACCTCCATTACATAAGCATATTGCTTAAAACCTATAGTTTTTATGAAAAGCAGAATCATTTTCATTCTATTATTACATGCTATAATATAATAATACCACGTATGAACAAAGGAGGCACCAGTATGTCTGAAAAAAAAGAAATCGCCACATTTGCAGGAGGCTGTTTTTGGTGTATGGTCAAACCTTTTGACGAACAGCCGGGAATTGAAAAAGTGGTGTCCGGGTATACAGGCGGCCATACTGAAAACCCTACGTATGAAGAGGTGTGCAGTGAAACGACAGGACATCGTGAAGCCGTTCAAATCACGTTTCATCCTGATGTGTATCCTTATGAAAAGCTGCTTGAATTGTTTTGGCAGCAAATCGACCCGACAGATGCCGGCGGCCAGTTTGCGGATCGCGGCAGCTCCTACCGTGCAGCCATTTTTTATCATAATGATAAACAAAAGGAGCTTGCGGAAGCTTCCAAGCAGCGTCTGGCGGAAAGCGGCATCTTTAAAGATCCGATTGTAACGGACATATTAAAAGCTGAGCCTTTCTATGAAGCGGAGGGCTACCATCAGCATTTTTATAAAAAGAATCCAGGACATTACCAGCGCTACCAGGCGGGGTCTGGACGAGCCGGATTTATCAGCGAGCATTGGGGGGCGAAATAATGGGGCACAATAAAGAAGAAAAAATCAAGTCACTAAACCGCATGCAATATGAAGTGACGCAAAATAACGGCACGGAGCCGCCTTTTCAAAATGAATATTGGGATCATCAGGAAGAAGGGCTGTATGTAGACATTGTGTCAGGCAAGCCATTGTTTACATCCAAGGATAAATTTGATTCCCACTGCGGCTGGCCAAGCTTTACAAAGCCGATTGAAGAAGAAGAAGTAGAAGAAAAACTAGACACGAGCCACGGCATGATTCGAACAGAAGTGAGAAGCCGTACTGCCGATTCTCATCTTGGTCATGTATTTAATGACGGACCGGGTCCAAGCGGGCTTCGATACTGCATAAACTCAGCGGCAATGCGGTTTGTGCCGAAGGATAAGCTGAAAGAAGAAGGATACGAAAGCTATCTGCATCTTTTTGATAAATAAACACAAAAAACAGGCCTGCCTAATGGATAGACAGGCTTGTTTTTATGCCTTTTTTTCTTGGTGCAATTTCTCAATAATCTGGGCAATTCTGTCTTTTGTGATGAGTGGAGCTTGATCTGATTGATATCCAGGCAGATGGACTTTGCGAAAATCAGGATGTTTTTCAGGTTCTGGAAGAATCGCATAAAGATTGCCCCATTCATACAGAGAATCAATTTCATGAGGGGATGTTAATTCTTCGTGAAGCTTTTCACCTGAACGCTTGCCGACTTCTACCGCAGACGGCTGCGGGAGCCCGTGCTGCGATGCATATTCTTCAAACCCATGGATCAGTTCTTCAAGTTTCAGTGATTCCATTTTAAAAATAAAAGTTTCTCCGCCTTTTGTAATAGCAGCTGATTGCAATGTCAGTGTAGCTGCATCGTCTATTGACATGAAAAACCTGGTCATATTTTTGTCAGTGATGGTTAGCGGTTCACCCTCCATCATCTGTTCAAATAAAATTGGAATGACCGAACCCCTTGAGCCGAGAACATTTCCGAAGCGGACTGAACAAAACACGGTTCCTCTGTTTTGAACGTGGCGGTTTGCTTGATGAAACAGCTTTTCAGATAACAGCTTGGTGGCACCCATTGTGTTCACAGGAGATACAGCTTTATCGGTACTGATATTAATGACATGCTGGACCCGGTGTAATAGGGCGGCCTCCACCACATTCTGTCCCCCGATGAGATTGGTCTGGATCGCTTCAAATGGATGGTCTTCACATGTCGGAACCTGTTTCAGCGCAGCTGCGTGGAAGACGATATCCACGCCTTTCATCACCTGATTCACCCTTCTGTGATCGCGCACATCTCCGAGCACAAATGAAAGCCGCTTATCCCCCGCATACTTTTGACTCATGACATACTGTTTACTGTCGTCTTTGCTGAATACAATCACCTGTTTCGGTGTTAGCAGCAAAAGGCGTTTGACAATTTGACTCCCGATTGAACCTGTTCCGCCAGTGACTAAAACTGTTTTGTTATGGAAAAACGGTTCTAGTTCTGCTGTTTGCTGTTTAGGCATGGCTTATCCTCCAACTCTCGTTTCTCTACCATGCATCATATGTTCAACTTTGTAATCGAGTTAATGAAAGCAACCAATAAAACAAAATTTAGGGGAATGATCATGTCACAAAGTGTTCTTTTTTAATAGAAAATGGAAAGATAGACGTAACAGACAAAATATAAAACTATATAAACAATGTACTAAATATTCACTTTGGTTTTATTTCGCACCTCAAAAGTAAATTTGAGGAGCCATTTCACGTACTTCTTAGGGGGAAAGTGATTTATGAGTCAGAAATACTATAAAAAAAGGTTCATTTTCCTCTCTATTAAACGACTGTATATATTTTACAATAAGGATTGATAGTGATTAAAAGGAGGGGACCAAATTGAAGGTTTCAAAAACAATGCTGCTAAGCACTGCTGCGGGTTTATTGCTTAGCCTGACAACTAACTCGGTGTCGGCTCATCACGTGAAAGCGGAACATCATTTTAAAGTGACGGCGCAAACGGAGACAGATCCTGTCGCTACTGGCGAGGACGCAGCAGATGACCCGGCCATTTGGGTTCATGAAAAGCATCCGGAAAAAAGCAAGTTGATCACGACAAATAAGAAGTCAGGACTAGTCGTGTATGATTTAAACGGCAAACAGCTCAAATCTTACGAGTTTGGCAAGCTCAATAATGTCGATCTGCGTTATCAATTTCCATTGAACGGAGAAAAAATTGATATTGCTGCCGCCTCAAACCGGTCTAAAGGAAAAAATACAATCGAAGTATATGAAATTGACGGGGATAAAGGAAAGTTGAAAAGCATTACAGACCCAAACCATCCGATTTCAACTGATATTTCTGAGGTATACGGCTTCAGCCTGTATCACAGCCAGAAAACAGGAGCATTTTACGCATTAGTGACAGGCAAACAAGGAGAATTTGAGCAGTATGAAATTGTTGACAATGGAAAGGGTTATGTAACAGGGAAAAAAGTGCGTGAATTTAAATTGAATTCTCAGACTGAAGGCCTTGTTGCGGATGATGAGTACGGGAACCTGTATATAGCAGAGGAAAACGAAGCCATCTGGAAATTTAATGCTGAGCCAGACGGAGGATCAAAGGGGCAGGTTGTCGACCGTGCGACAGGAGAACGTTTGACAGCTGATATTGAAGGACTGACGATCTATTATGCGCCAGACGGCAAAGGATATCTCATGGCCTCAAGTCAAGGGAATAACAGCTATGCAATGTATGAACGGCAGGGAAGCAATCGCTATGTAGCCAACTTTGACATTGCAGATGGCGAAAAGATAGACGGTACTAGTGATACGGACGGTATTGATGTTCTCGGTTTCGGACTTGGCCCAAAATATCCGTACGGGATTTTTGTCGCTCAGGACGGTGAAAATATTGACAATGGACAAGCCGTCAATCAAAATTTCAAAATGGTGTCGTGGAAACAGATAGCAAAGCATCTAGGCGAAAAGCCTGACCTTCATAAACAGGTGAATCCGAGGAAGATGAGGGACCGTTCTGACGGCTAAAAAAAGCAGCTCATTCAGCTGCTTTTTTCTGTGAATGAAAAAATCGTTCATAACAATGAACGATTTTTCAAGTAAGCGCCAGATGAATCGCCTTTAGTTTTGCAGGAAGCTCATCAAACGTAAGGGCGGGTACGGTCTCTTTGTAATTGGATGCTGCAGCTTTTTGCCGTTCCTCAGGATGGTTGATATAGAAAGCGGCTTTTTCCTTAAAGTCGTTGGTGCTGTGATAAGAAATAAAGGATGAAAAAGGATGTGCCGCGGGTAAATCTGTTAATTGAAATGCTTCGCATGCAGCGATATCAAACGTCCGGTTATTAAAACTGGCGTTTTTGATGCGGATATTATTTTTATTGAAAGCAAAATGATAGGGGCGATGCGCATTGATCACGATATCTGCCCCGTTATAATAATGAACGGCCTGTTCGGGTGGAACCCATGTGCTGACGATATCAATATGCGGCTGTTTGAGCACTTTTTTAGGCAGGTATTTTCTCCATTCCTTTCCGATTACCCGAACGGTGAAAGGCAGATGTACCGCTTCTTTCATAAGCTGAACCCGATTAGGATAAGGATAGCCGATGATAAGCAGATTTGAATGAAAAGAATGTTCTGTGTCCATTTTTTTAAACAGCCGATGATTAACTGGAATCGGAACATAGTAGACGTTCTGGCAGCCGAGCTCCCGATAATAAAGAGCGGCATTTTGTTCAATCGTTAATATGGCGTCAGCGTGCTTTATCACCCGAAGGCTGATATCAATATAAAATGGGTCTTCGGTCAGCCAAACAAACACAGGAATACCCTTATCCTTTAACCAGGTCAGCCAGTCGTGAGGAACACGGTCTCCGACCATCATGAGTGCGAAGTCCGGCTGGAACTTTTCAGCCTTTATTAGAGATTCTGCTTCCAGTGTATCTGCAGACATGTACTCTGTATGAGTATTCAGAAAACATTCTTCAGCCCAACGGTCAAAATATCTGTATATTCCTCCGTATCCCGACTGGATATACAAAACTTTCATCAGATCTTATGAAAAGAACGTAACACTTTCTACTTTGTCTACATCAATTAATGTTGTAGCTTGGCCTTCCGGGGTAACGGAGCTTTCCTGTGTTACAAATACGATACCGTGAATTTGGTCGAAAGCAACGAAGACAACCGGACCGATCATATCACCCGAATCAGTCACAATGCTGATCGTAGTGCCTGGCGTAATTCTGGCAAAAATCCATCTTGCCGGAAGGGAAGTAGATTCAGCCGTAATCATTTCACTTTGATCTACTTTTTGATCGATCGCAGCTTCAAGCAATTCTTTAAGATTATTATCCACGTTTACTCCTCCTTCTGTTGAGAATAAAGGGCTTAAAAGGCTCTTAATCAAATCCTTTTTTAATTGGGCATTTTCAGAGCTCATCACATACACCTCCTATTCAATAGTGAACTCACGTTAATCATATTCTTATGGCTGCCATTTGGTATGAGTCGAACGCCGTACCTGACCTATTTTTCATATATTTAAGCAAAATGCTGATTTTTTAAAAGAGTGGATATAGCCTATACCATAAATCGAAGTCAGTTCATATTGTGAAACAGAGAGTATAAAGGTCAGCGATTGTTTAGATTGAGAGAAACACGCGAATCAAGATGAACTGCATTTTATTTCGCTTTTGCTGATTTTGCTCATTCGTCAATCGGCTACTGAAGCAAATCCATCTGATCTCAGTACGCCAGCTCGTATTTGTAAAAGAGCTTGGCGTACCGGTATCAACATTTCATCTGTTGAATGGAGATACGCTTCAAAACGTCATCGTAAAAGAGGTTCTGACTGATTTGGTTATTTTCAAAACCCGTTAAATCATACGAGATCTCATGTCGCGCTCTCAAGTATTGTAAGCTGGGATGCTTTTTAAATGATGACAGAGGCTCTGCTTGTGCGGAGCCGTTTTTATGTTTGCAACAGGGGGCTGTATAGATGGGAGAGAAAGTGTCCATTATTTTAACGAGTTATAACAAACCTGCTTATCTGCAAAAAGCGATCGAAAGCGTCATAAAGCAAACGTATGATCTCTGGGAGCTTTTTATCATGGATGATCATTCTAATGAAGAAATAACTGCGGTGGTTCACAAGTACCTTCGTGACCCTCGCATTCGTTATGAAAACAGTTTCGTAGATCCCGCAGCTCGATTTAAAACAACCCGTTATGCCACATTAATTAACACCGCGCTCCCATTTACCAGCGGCGATTACATTTCCTATCTCACTGATGACACTGTGTATCATCCTGAGCGGCTGAGCCGTATGGTGCAGATGTTTTCACATAATCCTGAGGCGCAGGCTGTTTATTCAAAACAAAAAGTTGTACAAGTAAACGAAAGGGGAGAGGAAATCTCCCATTTCTATAGAAATGCCAATGAAGTGCTTCATCAGGCCGCTTTTCAAGTCGATCATTGCTCAGTTATGCATCGCCGTTCATTACTTGATCGTATTCACCATATATAT
Organism: Bacillus sp. 0209A; assembly: GCF_036765095.1. Classification (NCBI taxonomy): domain Bacteria; kingdom Bacillati; phylum Bacillota; class Bacilli; order Caryophanales; family Bacillaceae; genus Bacillus; species Bacillus sp. 0209A. The sequence goes on along the minus strand of NZ_JBAIZV010000003.1, from coordinate 138,113 downwards.
GGAAGCTATTGGGACGATGATATGAAGCATTGGAATCATGGCGACTCAATTTTTTGGGACAGAATCAACAACTTTGCTCCATTTCTGCCGATAAATGAAGTATTAGATACAACCTATAAAACCCCCGATTCATTTCAAAATGCGTATCGGTTTCTGCCCGCCGATTTGATTGACGGATCTTTTGTAAAGGGTTCAGGTCAAAACGTATATTTTATTGATCAGGGTGTGAGGCATCCTGTCGGGGAAAGGTGGGATTCGTTGTATCTAAATCGGACTGTGGCCGTTCCAGACCCGTATTTATTCCAATATAAAATTGGAAACATTTTAAAGATTCCGAATTATATTTTAGTAAAGGAAGCTGGTCATCCTGCAATATTCTATATCGAAGCCGGAAAAAAAAGACGCATTTTGGGTCAGTATGCTTTTCAGTTTTATCAATTTAAAAGAAAAGAAATATTGACCATTGAAAAAGAAGAACTGGAGGCGCTGCCGGAAGGGCTGCCAATTACGCGGGAACGATCTGGTTTGATCGAAAATCCGCCTGGCCGAAGGCTTTATTTCATAGAACGCGAGCCGTTTTTGTTTCTTAACGGCGTTTTTCATCCGATTCGTGAACAAGTAGTAAGGAAATTCTTTTTACATCATAAGCCAATCTCCGCTTCTTTCCGAAATATTCAGCAATTTCCAATTGGAAAGCCGTTTTATCCAGTGTACGATGAGATTATAAAGAATTTGAATATTGCAATTGAGTAAAAGCATAGGTCATAAAAAGGAGACGTTCATGACAGGACATTATTCAAAAACGGAACAGCAATATATATTGTTAACGTCTGAATCGGCATCGTTTGATCATTACAGCGTATATAAAGATCCGAAGCTTCCGCAAATTTTTTCTCATAACTTTGTTCAGCTTCATGATACGTTTCCGTTAGAGCGGCGGTTACTGGACTTTTTGCCATCCGTACCAAAGCTGCTTAATGCGAATTATCTCCATTTAAAAGCGTCGCCTCAGCATGTTTTTCCGCTCGGTTTGAAGCAATCGCTTGTCAAAAGCGGGTTTGTTGTCGAGGATGAGCTGTTGTATGACATGAAGCTTAGTGACTGGAAAGGGCAGATGGGACATCCGTTAACGGCATGGGGAACGGCAAAAAGCCTCAGCGATGGATCTTCTATCATGAAAATTTATGATTCCATTTATATTGGGGAAGCGATCGCTGAACAAAAATTAAAAAGAAAATATCCCTTTTATGAAGCGGGGACGATCATCCTTGTTGTTTGTTACAGCGACCGATCACAGAAGATTCCCATTGGATGCGGAGAGCTGTTCATTCATCCGCAAGAAAAAACGGCTAAAATTGAAGAAGTCGCCATTTTGGATCAGTTTCAAAGAAAGGGCTATGGCAGTATCTTAGTGAAAGAAATGCTGTCCATTGCCAAATCACTAGGAATGGAAGCAGCCTATTTAGTGGCTACAAGCACTGACGGTGCAACCCGTTTTTACGAAAAGCTGACGTTTAAAAAATATGAGCGGGTGCATACTGTTTTTCATTATTTCCTTACATGAAATAGGCGTTTGCACAAACCATTTGGGACTTGGCCCGCATAAAATGCCGTATATCGTGATAAGAAAGGATGAAAACAGCATGCATAGATACCCTGGATACGGTTACGGATTTGGCTGCGGGACAAATACGTTTGTATTGATTGTTGTCTTGTTCATTTTATTAATTATTGTCGGAGCCGCTTTTATTTGCTAGAGGGCGAAATTCCAAAAGAGCCTTTCTATATTAAGGAAGGCTCTTTTTTGTGTGAAAAGTTTTTGCGGGGACGTCATGCCGCAATTTGGACACTCATATAATATGTTAAAAGGTTTGTTGAGGTGGGAGCATGAGCAGTTATTTGATTAAGCCGGAGCTTAGTTCGGCCTATCCGGTTGTCAGTTATGCGAAGGGTTTATATGTTTATGATCAGACCGGAAAAAGATATCTTGACGGCTCATCAGGTGCGGTGACATGCAATATCGGCCACGGGGTTCGTGATGTGACTGAGAGACTGAAAGAACAGCTAGATCAAGTGTCTTTTGCTTACCGCTCACAGTTTACAAGCGAGCCTGCCGAGCAATTAGCCGCTCTCTTGGCGCAGGAGCTGCCGGGAGATGTGAATTGGTCTTTTTTTGTCAACAGCGGATCAGAAGCCATAGAAACAGCGATGAAAATCGCCATTCAATATTGGCAGGAAAAAAAGCAAACACAAAAATCCATCTTTTTGTCTCGGTGGAGCAGTTACCACGGAATAACTTTGGGAGCGCTTTCATTGTCTGGTTTTTATGAAAGGAGATACCGGTTCACCCATCTCATTGAACGCTATCCCGCTATTTCAGCTCCTCATGTGTATCGGCGGAATCATGGAACGGATGAAGACTTTGTTCAGACTGCCGCTGATGAACTGGAAACTGCGATTAAAAGAATCGGAAGCCAATTTATCGCCGGCTTTGTGGCTGAGCCTATTATTGGTGCCGCAGGTGCAGCGATCACCCCGCCTCCGGGATATTATGAGAGATTAAGTGAGGTATGCCGCACACACGAAGTGCTCTTTATTGCAGACGAAGTGATGACAGGGCTTGGAAGAACAGGAAGGATGCTCGCGACAGAGCATTGGCGCACCGTTCCTGATATTGCTGTACTGGGGAAGGGGCTAGGTGCGGGGTATGCGCCTATTGCCGCTGCTGTTGTATCTGATTCTATTATTGAAACGATAAAACAAGGTTCAGGTGTGATTATGAGCGGCCACACATACAGTGCACATCCCTATTCAGCCAAAGCCGCTCTGGAAGTTTTGCGGTATGTATTAAAGCGCGGCTTGATCAAGCAATCAGAAAAAAAGGGAGCTGTACTGAAAAAGAAGCTTGTTGAGGCAGCGTCTCAAAGCGGCATCATTGGTGATGTTCGCGGAAAAGGACTGCTATTAGGCGTTGAATTTGTAGCAGACAAGAACACGAAGAACGTTTTTTCGCCAGAGCAGGCGGTTACCCAGCGTATTGTCGGCGAAGCGAAAAAACGCGGACTAATTGTTTATCCTGCCAAAGCGGGAATTGACAGCGGGGAAGGAGATGCTGTCATTATTGCTCCGCCTTTTACCATGTCAGACGGCGAGGCTGAAGAGCTCATATCAATTTTTTCAGAAACAGTTGCAGCGGTCGAAAAAAAACTGAAAAGGGATTGAAATTAAATGACGCCATTTCAAAAAACAATCAGCGTCGAAACAGCAATTTCAGGTGTTCAGGACGGGTCGGTCCTAATGTTTGGCGGTTTTGGCGGAGTCGGCTCGCCTCCTTCATTGATTGAAGCTATATTGGACAGCGGTGTAACGGATTTAACTGTCATTTGCAATGATGCCGGCTTTCCGAAAATAGGGATCGGCCCGCTTATAGTCAATCAGCGAGTCAAAACCCTGATTGCATCGCATATTGGTTCTAATCCTATAGCGGGAAAACAGATGACAGACGGGACGTTAGAGGTTCAATTTTCACCCCAAGGAACGCTTGCAGAACGAATTCGCGCCGGCGGAGCGGGACTCGGCGGGATTTTAACTGACATCGGGATTGCGAATCAAATGGTTTATGAAAAAAAGGACATTGTGTCTGTGGCTGGAAAGCGATATTTGGTTGAAGAGGCGCTGACGGCAGATTTTGCATTTATCAATGCGCACATTGCGGATGAATTCGGCAATTTAACGTATGACAAAACAGCGCGGAACATGAATCCGCTTATGGCAATGGCCGCAAGTAGAACCTTTGTCGAAGCTGAGCGTATCGTCCCGATGGGGGAGATTTCAGAAGAAATGATTGTCACACCGGGGGTTTTTGTCGAGGGGGTTGTGAGAAGCGAAGGAGTGAAGTGGAAATGGGCTTGGGAATAGCAGAGCGAGAACAAATCGCAAAACGGGCCGCTTCTGAAATCAAGCCGGGCATGATTGTAAATCTCGGTATCGGCATCCCATCCTTGGTGCCGAACTTTTTGCCGCCTGACATGCAGGTCATGCTGCAGGCTGAAAACGGTGTGCTTGGCATTGGTGACAGCCCTGAAAAGGGAAAAGAGGATGAACATTTATGCAACGCAGCGGGATTTCCTGTCCGAGCTGTAAAAGGTGCTTCTTATTTTGATACAACGATGTCTTTTGCGATGATCAGAAGAGGCAAAATTGACATTACGATTTTAGGCGCCCTGCAGGTGAGCCAGTCAGGCGATTTGGCTAATTGGCTTGTCCCGGGAAAAAAGGTGCCGGGCATGGGCGGAGCGATGGAACTGGCCCAAAAAGCGAAAAAAGTGGTTGTCGTCATGAGTCATACAGATCAAAAGGGAAGGCCTAAATTAACAGAAACATGCACGCTTCCGTTAACTGCAGCAGGCTGTGTAAATTTGATCATTACTGAAAAAGCGGTTCTTGAAGTCGGAGCCCATCATTTCATATTAAAAGAGCTGATGAATGGCTCGACAATCGACGAGGTGACGAGGCTGACTGAAGCTGAAATCAAAATAGATATGCCTTTTTCTTAAAGGGGGAATGAGGATGCAAGACATTGAGAGAAAAGTAATCGGGTGGCTCGATCAGCATTCGGCCAAAGCCATTCGTCTTCTCAAAAGGCTGATTGGAGAAAAAAGCACATTGGGCTCAGAATTTAACGCCCAAGCTGTTGTGCTTGAGAAGCTGCGGCAATTTCAAATGGACATTGACGTGTGGGAGCCAAGCCTAAAGCAATTAAAACAGCATCCCTATTTTAAATCAGACCGTTCCGATTTTGACGAGAGTCCGAATATCGTTGCAAAAAAAACGGGAGCGGGCGGGGGCCGGTCGCTGATTTTAAACGGTCATATCGATGTTGTGCCTGAAGGAAGCGTGAAGGATTGGAAGTATGAACCGTTTCAAGCTGTCGAAGAAAACGGTAAAATATACGGCCGCGGCTCAACGGATATGAAGGGCGGCAATACAGCCCTTCTTTTTGCTTTAGAAGCCCTGCACGCCTGCAATGTTAAATTGAAGGGAGATGTATTGTTTCAAAGCGTTGTAGATGAAGAGTGCGGCGGCGCGGGAACACTGTCTGCCATCATGAGAGGGTATCGGGCTGACGGGGCGCTGATTCCGGAACCGACGAATATGAAACTTTTTATCAAGCAGCAGGGGTCGATGTGGTTTCGGATCACAGTGAAGGGATTAGCGGCACATGGAGGCACACGCTATGAAGGGGTAAGTGCGATTGAAAAAAGCATGCATGTGATCACAGCCATACAGGAGCTGGAAAAAGTCCGCAATGCGAGAATCTCAGATCCGCTGTATGATCATGTCCCAATACCGGTACCGGTGAATATCGGCACCATCTCAGGCGGCGCATGGCCATCTTCAGTTGCAGACCGTGTCGTCATAGAAGGGAGATGCGGAATTGCGCCCTATGAAAAACCAGAAGCAGTTAAACTTGAATTGGAAAACTGGCTGAAGGATTTAGATTACCGTGATGAATGGTTTAAACGCCATCCGATTACAGTAGAGTGGTTCGGCGCTCAATGGCTCCCGAATGATTTACCTGATGATCACCCTTTAATTTCAGTACTGCAATCAGCTTATCAAAAAATGAAACAGACAGAGCCCATCATCGAAGCCTCGCCATGGGGAACGGACGGAGGGCTTTTATACCATGCAGGCGATACGCCAGTGATTGTCTTCGGGCCTGGGGAAACAAAAACAGCTCATCAGGCAAATGAATACATTGAGATTGAAGCCATGCTAGAATCTGCTAAAATTATTGCACTTTTTGTTATGGATTGGTGCGGGCTTTATACAGGCGGGGAGGGGGAGAATGAGGATGCTCAAGTCGATAAAGAGTAACGGTGTCACAGCAGTTCTGGACCATGACAGCTTTAATAAACGAATGAGAGTCGTTCGTTATGACGGAGCCATAGAGAAGGCCCTGCCTGATATCGTGGCGGCGGCAAAAGAAGAGGACGCGGAAAAAATTATCATCTATACGAAACAGCATGATGTGGCTGTGCTTGCCAAACAATTATTTGCGCCGGAGGGTTATTTAAAGGGCTATTATCTCGGCCATCCGGCTTGTGTCATGGTCCGTTACCTCACAGAAAAACGGAGTCAAACAGATTCTTATATAAAGGAACAGGAGATGATCGAAGCCTTATATCGCACAGCACCTCACCCCCGCACTGAAAACAGGCCATCCTTTACAATGAGAAAAGCAGAAACAAATGACATGTACCAGCTTTCGATGCTGTATAAAAAAGTATTTCGTACGTACCCGACCCCGGTTTTTGATCCCGCATATATTGAAAAGACGATGAATGAAAATACGATGTATTATGTCATGTTTGATCATGACCGCCTGATCAGCGCAGCAAGCGCAGACATGAATCCAGAGCTTGGGCATGCAGAAATGACCGACTGCGCTGTGCTTCCGGAATATCGGGGCCATTCGCTGACAAGTTTATTAATCGAGGAATTAGAAAAAGAAATGGCCGAGAAGGAAATCTTTCACGTATTTTCTCTCGCCCGTGCTGCGTCTTTTGGGATGAATGCTGTGTTGTACCATTCTGGTTATCAGTATGGCGGAAGGCTGATCAATAATTGCTATATAGCCGAAGGTCTTGAAAACATGAATATTTGGAGCAAGCACCTGTAAGACAAATAATGCACGAGGAGGAATTCATTTGGCAAGCAAATGGTATAAACCGAAACGGCATTGGAAGGAGATCGAGTTATGGAAGGACGTTCCGGAAGAGAAATGGAACGATTGGCTTTGGCAGCTGACACATACGGTAAGAACAGTAGATGATTTAAAAAAAGTGATTAACTTGACCGAGGATGAAGAGGAAGGCGTCAGAATTTCTACCAAAACGATCCCCTTAAATATTACACCTTACTATGCTTCTTTAATGGACCCCGATAATCCGAGATGCCCGGTCCGTATGCAGTCTGTACCGCTTTCTGAAGAAATGCACAAAACAAAATACGATCTGGAAGATCCGCTCCATGAGGATGAAGATTCACCGGTACCCGGTCTGACACACCGCTATCCCGATCGTGTGCTGTTTCTTGTCACGAATCAATGTTCCATGTACTGCCGCTACTGCACAAGAAGGCGTTTTTCCGGACAAATCGGAATGGGAGTTCCTAAAAAACAGCTAGATGCTGCGATTGCTTATATCAGGGAAACACCTGAAATCCGCGATTGTTTAATTTCTGGCGGTGACGGGCTTTTGATCAATGACCAAATTTTAGAATACATTTTAAAGGAGCTGCGCAGCATCCCGCATCTGGAAGTAATTAGAATCGGAACAAGGGCGCCGGTCGTCTTTCCGCAGCGCATTACCGATCATCTGTGCGAGATATTGAAAAAATATCATCCAGTCTGGCTGAACACCCATTTTAACACAAGCATCGAGATGACAGAGGAATCCGTTGAGGCCTGTGAAAAGCTGGTGAACGCAGGCGTGCCGGTCGGAAATCAGGCCGTGGTGCTAGCCGGTATTAATGACTCGGTTCCAATTATGAAAAAGCTCATGCACGACTTGGTGAAAATCAGAGTCCGTCCTTATTATATTTATCAATGTGATCTATCAGAGGGCATCGGGCATTTCAGAGCTCCCGTTTCCAAAGGTTTGGAGATCATTGAAGGGCTGAGAGGTCATACCTCAGGCTATGCGGTTCCGACCTTTGTCGTTGACGCACCAGGCGGCGGAGGTAAAATCGCCCTGCAGCCAAACTATGTATTGTCGCAAAGCCCTGACAAAGTCATCTTAAGAAATTTTGAAGGTGTGATTACGTCATATCCAGAACCGGAGAATTATATCCCTAACCAGGCTGACGCTTATTTTGAGTCCGTTTTCCCTGAAACCGCTGACAAAAAGGAGCCGATCGGGCTGAGTGCTATTTTTGCTGACAAAGAGGTTTCATTTACACCGGAAAACGTGGCCAGAATCAAGAGGAGAGAGACGTTCACAGCGAATCCGGAGCATGAAACGTTAAAAGATAGGCGTGAGAAAAGAGATCAGCTAAAAGAAAAGAAATTTTTGGCGCAGCAGAAAAAACAGAAAGAGGCTGAAAACGGAGGGGATTCTTCATGAAAACATGCGATTGGTGCGGAGAGCTTGAAGCAGTACCCGGCAGGAACACGGTGTACTGGGAGCTCCCTGACGGAACAAGAGCCATAGAGCTGACTGACACACCAGCCATGGTGTGTGCTTCCTGCGGGATGACCTATCAGGAGGAAACCACAATAAAGGAGATTGAGGATCAGCTGCTTTTGATTCAAACCAAAAACCTGCCTGGAAGTCTGGCGTATCAGCAGCTCATGGAGACAGAAAGGATTCTGAAACGCAACTATTTTGACTTCTCCTAAACGATGTTTCGGTATTCTTTTGTTGTAATTTTACACTTGAACTGTATAATAGAACAACAAAAGACAGACATCAGGAGGGGAAACCCATGAAATCCTTTTATCACTATTTATTAAAATACAGACAGCCGAAGCCGCAGGACAGCATCAGTGAATTTGCCAATCAGGCGTATGAGGATCACAGCTTTCCGAAAACCTCAACCGATTATCATGAGATCAGTTCATATTTGGAGCTAAGCGCTGATTACCTGCACACGATGGCAACGTTTGATGAAGCTTGGGATCAATACGAGGCTGAAGTGCACGGCAGATAGCAGCTGTTTATCCGCAGATCATTGCGGATTTTTTTTATGTCCTCATCCACACCATAATTGGATATTTCCTTTGGTTTTCATGCCCATGCGAATTGGCGTCACCCGGCATACGATAGCGTATGAGAAATGTTGCGGCGAGGGGGAGACACCATGAAGCAAAATAAACCGAAATTCCAAGTAGGGGATATCGTAGTCGTCATTATGTATGGAACAGTCGGCACCGTCACTAAAGTACACCAAATTGATAAACACTATCTTTATGAAGTCAATCATAATGAAGTCTTATACTTTGAATCGTCCATTCAGCTGTACAAAGATTATGAGGGTGTCATTGTCGACATGGAAAAGCTTGATATTGAGTATGAATTCCTTATTGGGGACGTCGTTTATGTGAAAGATTATGGAAAAGAACTCTTTCGCATTATCGGTCACAGAACAGAAATTTGGAGATATTTAGAAGATGGCTGGGAAGATATCATTTATGAGCTGACCCGTTTAAAGGATGGAGAGTGGCTTGAAACGGAGGAAGAGGATCTCACACTGGTGCTGAGAAAATATGAAATGGACCAGTTTGTACACCAGATGTTGTTTGTCCACTATGTCGGAGAAACTGGCCATGAGATCGGCGAAGATATCGCATCGTCTGCTCTTCTTCAGTTTGAAGGCGATGATGAAGATCAAGATACCCTTCACATCCTTGCTGTATCAATTGTTGATGAGCTTCTGGATATTTATAATGACTACAAGATTCTGTACGAAATGTTTCGAGATGAAGAATATAAAGATATGATGATGTTTGTTCTGGAAAGTTTAAAAGAGCATTTCAGTTAGTTTGAGAACATACGGATTAAGACATATAAAAAATAAGGCAGACAGCCCCAAATCATCACATGCGTCATTCCTTTGAGCGTTTTTTCCATTAAGATATCAAATCTGTCTCCGTCCAGTGCTTCCATCATTTTAGACATCATAGTGTCAGCCTCCCATGGCTTGTTTTTTTATTCAATGTATATGACTGAAAGAATTGTTTAGAACACTGGGTATAATTCAGCCTGTTTTTTCATAAAACATAAAAAAGGAGGCGGTACGGAGATGAAAGAAATAGATCTTGTGATTGATACGGAAGAAATCGCTGAATTTTTTTACAGAGAGCTTGCGCGGAGGGGCTACATACCTAGTGAGGATGAGCTGTTTGAAATCGCTGACATTACCTTTGATTATTTGATAGAAAAATGTATGATAGATGAAGAGCTGGATGAAGATGATTGAGGCTTAAAACCGGAGTGGTCAGCTCCGGTTTTATTATTCATGTTCTATGACTTCTGTGAAAATCGAGGTGGTTAAAATGTTGTACAAGCCTGTTAGCTTGTTTCTTATTTTTCTTTTTTTAGCTGCGGCCATTCATACAAATGCTGTTCAATCTGCAGATGAAGCGATAAGCAGGGCGGCTATTTTGATCCGTCAGCCATGGCTTAATGAGGTCATGACAGGGATCACGCACCTTGGTGCTTCTTCTTTTCTCCTCCCTTTTATCCTGATCATTGGAGCGGGCCTGTTTTTTTACAGAAAAACATGGGACGGCCTATTGATGTTCTTGGTATTCGGTGCAGGTCGGCTGTTAAATAAAGTCTTAAAAGAATGGATTGAACGAGTGAGGCCTGATTTTGCACCGCTGGTTCATGAATCATCCTTCAGCTTTCCGAGCGGCCACTCCATGAATGCTGCCTATGTTTATCCTGTCATTGCCTATTTTTTAGTGAAGCACCTCCCGTTTTTGTCCAAACATAAAAAAATGGTATATACCATAGCAGGCGTGATCACTGTTTTGGTCGGCATAAGCAGAGTCTATCTGGGGGTGCATTTTGTCTCTGACGTGTTAGGAGGCTTTAGTCTCGGCCTGCTTCTGTTTTTCCTAGTAAAAGGTTTTGACGAAAAGATTAAGCGGTTTCGACAAAAATAGAGAAAGGAAAACCGGGCAAAAACGCCAATATGTTAAAGAAATAAAAGGGAGGGGATCTTGATGATGTTATCCGTGTTCAAAAAGAAGTCTTGTTCCTATGACGTGACAATATTTCAAACACCCCGGTTTGGCGAAAAAAAGGGCTACAGAGCCGTCTATCGAACTGAACTGAACGGGAGCGATCATCAAGACGTGCTGAAAAGAGCATTCTCTTTGTTTAATGTATTTGACACCGTTCCAAGTGATTATGACGCGAGATTTGTGGCCACAGGAGACGTGATTCTGATTGATGAAGGCAGAAAAGGGAAAACATATTACAAACTGCTTCCCGCCGGATGGAGGAAAATCAATCGTCTGATTGTGCAGACGACATAACAAAAAGAAAACTGCGGAAACCCGCAGTTTTCTGCAGTTTAAGGCTTGCGTTTGGCAGCGGAATACTCTTTCTCGTGCGCCTCTTCAGCTGCAATGACATCTTTTGCAGGTATGTGATTGTTCTTTTTTTGGCCGGTGATCCGATTGCGCTGTTTTTTACCCATGTCTCATCCCTCCTTCCTGCGGTTAGGTTTTCAAATAAACACCTCGATTATCCCGTTTTTCTCAGGAAGTGCCCAAACGGTCTCGGAACATTTCTTTTTGCGCCATATTCCTTTATAATCAATGCTGAAGTTTGTTTCATCATGACATTCGTTGTAAAATGAACGGACTGGATGATAATTTAGATTTAGGAGGATATGAGATGAGTGTACATATAGGTGCTGAAAAAGGACAGATTGCGGATACAGTGCTTTTGCCGGGAGATCCTCTCAGAGCAAAATTTATTGCTGAAACGTATCTTGAAAATGTAGAATGCTACAATGAAGTCAGAGGCATGTATGGATTTACAGGTACATATAAAGGCAAAAAAATCTCCGTGCAGGGAACGGGAATGGGCGTTCCGTCTATTTCAATTTATGTGAATGAATTAATGCAAAGCTACGATGTGCAAAATCTAATAAGAGTAGGTTCTTGCGGCGCTATCCGTAAAGATGTCAAAGTGCGGGACGTCATTTTGGCTATGACCTCCTCCACTGATTCACAAATGAACAGAGTCGCTTTCGGAAGCATCGATTATGCGCCTTGCGCCGATTTCGAACTTTTAAAAAATGCTTATGATGCCGCAAAGGATAAAGGCGTGCCGGTGAGTGTAGGAAGCGTATTTACAGCTGACCAGTTCTACAACGACGATTCGCAAATCGAAAAGCTTGCAAAATACGGTGTGCTGGGCGTAGAGATGGAAACGACTGCATTGTATACATTAGCAGCGAAGCACGGAAGAAAAGCGCTGTCAATTCTCACCGTGAGTGATCACGTATTAACAGGAGAAGAAACGACAGCGGAAGAGCGTCAAACCACATTTCATGATATGATAGAAGTGGCTTTACATTCCGTATCACAGTAAAATAAATCAAGAGGCGTGCTGGGTGCCGGCAGCCTCTTCTTTATGAATGCGGAAACGATTAATAAAAGGAAGGTAATGTAAATGAAAAAGTCCGGTAAATGGTTCTCACTGGCTGCCGCTCTGAGTGTAACGGCAATCGTCGGAGCCGGCTGCAGCATATCGAACGGAGATGCTCAAAAGGATACGAAAACCACAGCAGAAACGAAGCAAACAGAACAAAAAACAGCTGACAGCAAAAAAGCAAACACTCAGGACAGTGAGTTTTCATTGGAAAGCAAATATTTCAATGATATTAAACAAGTAGACGGTTTGGAAACCATTCAAAATCCAGAAAACATCCTCGCCCTTGTCAATAAACAATACGCATTGCCTGAAAACTATGAACCTAGCGATCTTGTTATACCTGATGTAGAGTTTTCTTTTGAAGAAAAGATTCAAAAACGTTACATCAGAAAGGAAGCGGCCGACGCATTAAAAACGATGTTCGATGCTGCGAAAAAGGAAGGCTATGAACTGGCAGCTGTCTCGGGGTACCGTGCGTATGACAGACAGAAAGTCATTTTTAACAATGAAGTAAACCTAAAAGGGGAAAAGAAGGCAAGAGAAGCGGTCGCTTACCCGGGTGAAAGCGAGCACCAAACAGGCCTGGCGATGGACATCTCGAGCCGGAGTAATGGCTTTCAGATAAATGAAGCGTTCGGAAGCACGTCCGACGGAAAATGGGTGCAAGACAATGCTTATAAATATGGTTTTATCATTCGCTATCCTAAAAATAAAGAAGATATCACAAAATATGAATATGAGCCATGGCATCTGCGTTATGTAGGCAAAAAGGCCGCAAAGGACATCCACGACAATGATTTAACGCTGGAAGAGTACTTTGAAAAAGTGAAGAAAATCTAAAAGAGAAAGCCCGCTTACAATTGGTAAGCGGGCTTCATTGTGTCTGGTGAATCTAGCATTTGGTCAGACAATGATTCTATGCTTACCAGAAGAATAAACCAGCCAGAGCCACTCCTGTAATTAAACCGAGGGAAATACCGTAAGCTGCTCCGTATCCCCAATAGCCGCCCCAATAGCCGTAACCGAAACCTCTAGGCCCTGCACCGACAGGAGGAGCGATATAAACTCTGTCTCTTGTTACACGGGTAATTCTGCCGACGTGAACTCTCCCGCCTCTCTCTGTAATTCTGACGTCTTTACCTTGATGGTTTCTGCAAAGATGGTAATATCTCTCCAATATTGTTTCCCTCCTATACTGACTTTCTATCAGCATATGATAGATAGGATAAAAAGGTTGGACGAAAACAGGGGGTGATACGCCGTTTTACTTATTCGCGATAAAGATACAATGACCCATGTACTCACTATAGATCTGCATAAGTTCATAATGTGTTTGAAGCGTATCGTAATAGATAGGAGCAATCGTTTGCGATAAATCCATTTCAGTGGTTGGTTCAAATTCCATGTCGTCGGGAAGAAGTGACATCGCTTCCGTTTTTTGAAAGCCATAACTCCTTAGGAGTTTATGCCACTTGGCTTCTTCATGTAAGTCAGTAAAACCGTAGAAATCCATCATTCGCTTTTTTTCTGCAGGTGGCATCGGTTTTTTTAAAGCTGCTTCAATACCAATCAGCATCCCGCCGGGCTTCAATACTCTTGAAATCTCCTGAAGAGAGGATGACAGATGGGAAAAACTGAGGACTGACTCTGACAAAACGCATGAAAAGGACTCGGAAGAAAACGGGAGGTGTTCCAACTCCGCCTGATATGAAGGGATGGCAAGCCCTTCATTTGCAAATCTTTTTTTCGCTTTCTCAAGCATGATAGGGTCTTTATCAACAACTGTTACAGGATACAGCAAATGTCCTAAATAAGCCGCTGTTTGTCCTGTTCCGCATCCGGCATCAAGAATCGGCTGATCGGGGGAGGGCGCAGCTTTTTGCAAGACCGCTTTTGAAAAAGCCAGCCCGCCTGGATGAGCTCCTGCGACACCGAATAAGGACAGCATTTCTAAATATCGGCTCAATCTCGAATCCTCCTTTTTCTTTATCATATGTCGTATAAAGACATAGGTTTATGAAAAGCGAAAGAAGGGCGTTTCTCTTTCATTTTTGCTCCGAGTTGACGAATAAGAATTCGTCCATGATAATAATGTAAGAAGAAAAAGGTGGTGTTTAATTGAAACGGCAATTTAAACTGTTTTTTATTGTGCTGATCACTGCGGTTGTCGCTTCGGCGCTTACTTTATTTATTACGGGCAATTCCAGTATCCTGGGCCAGAAATCAATTAGCGCGGGAGACAGCCAGTTCGACAAGTTAAATAAAGCGTATGAGCAAATCAAAAGTGATTACTACCAAAAGACAGATGATGAAAAATTAGTAGACGGAGCAATTAAAGGAATGATTGAATCTCTGGATGATCCGTATTCCACATATATGGATCAAGAGGAAGCAAAATCATTCGACGAAACAATTTCTGCATCCTTTGAAGGGATCGGAGCACAAGTAGAGGAGAAAGACGGTGAAATCCTTATTGTGTCGCCAATTAAAGGTTCACCTGCTGAAAAAGCCGGAATCAAACCGAAGGACCAAATCCTTAAGGTGAACGGAAAAAGCGTCAAAGGCATGAATGTAAATGAAGCCGTCGCTTTAATCCGCGGAAAAAAGGGCACAAAAGTGAAGCTTGAGCTGAATAGAGCGGGAGTCGGACATATCGATCTTTCCATTAAGCGCGATACCATTCCTGTAGAGACCGTCTATTCCGAGATGAAAGACAACAAAATCGGCGAAATCCAAATTACTTCTTTCTCTGAAACAACTGCTAAAGAGCTGACAAATGCCATTGATAGTTTAGAGAAAAAAGGCGCCAAAGGCTTTATTTTAGACTTGAGGGGCAACCCGGGTGGTTTAATGGAGCAGGCGATTACAATGAGCAACCTGTTCATTGATAAAGGAAAAAACATCATGCAGGTTCAATATAAAAACGGTTCTAAAGAAGTGATGAAGGCCGAAAAAGAACGAACAGTGACCAAGCCTACCGTCGTTTTAATAAATGACGGCACAGCCAGCGCCGCGGAAATTATGGCCGCTGCCCTTCATGAATCGTCAGGCATACCGTTAATCGGGGAAACGACCTTTGGCAAAGGCACGGTACAGACAGCAAAAGAATATGATGATGGCTCTACCGTCAAACTGACAGTCGCCAAATGGCTGACTGCTGACGGTGAATGGATTCACAAAAAGGGGATCAAGCCCCAGATGAAAGCAGAGCTGCCTGATTACGCGAAGCTCCCGTATTTGGACGCGGATAAAACGTATAAATCCGGTGATTCAGGCACAAACGTCAAAGTGGCTCAGCAAATGTTCAAAGCACTTGGCTACAAGGTAAAGATTAACAGTACGTATAATCAGGATTTTGTATCTGTCGTCAAACAGTTCCAGCAAAAAGAGAAGCTAAAAGAAACAGGCGTATTGACTGGCGATACAACAACGAAATTAATGACAGAACTTCAAAAGAAGCTGTCAAATAATGATACGCAAATGGAGAAAGCAATTGAAACTCTGAAAAAAGAAATGTAAAAAACCCCCTGCACGGCTGCCGCGCAGGGGGTTTTTTATGCGCCCCTCTGATTTGGATTAGGCGCTTGTTTTTTACCAAATAACCCCTCAATAACAGGATTGGACCCTGCCTTTTTGGCGAACAGCGGATTGAGAATCACCACAGCGATGATATTGGCTGATAATCCCCAGAATCCTTCATAAATGCCATGTGCAGATTGAGTGGTATACACAATAAACGTTACCGCAAGACCGGCTAATAATCCGATAACCGTCGCTTCTTTCGTTTGTTGTTTCCAGAATAGACTGACAGCAATCGCCGGGAAGATTTGCACCATGCCGGATACGCCTAACAGCTGGAGTGTCACTAGGGCAGTCGGGAACAGCATTCCAAACAGAAGTGCAAGGCCGATAACAACAAACACCATTGAACGTGTGACAAGGGTGAGCTTGCTTTGGGACACATTCGGATGAATCAAATCCCGATATAGGTTATTGGCAAATAAATTTGATGCCCCGATTGCCATGATGGAACAAGGAATCAATGAAGCAAGAGCAATAGTGGCATATGCAAAACCTTGTGCCACCCCGCCGTAAGATGTTTGAATCAAATGCAGGAGCGCCAGTCTTGGATCTGTATCTTCCGGCAGGACAAGGAAGGCGATAAAGCCAAGAAAAATGACCAAAATTAACACAATATTATAAAGCGGCAAAAACATGCTGTTTTTTCTTACTGCATCGGCGCTTTTCGCTGTAAAAACACCTGTTGCTGCATGTGCCCACATAAAAAGTGCCAGGGCGGAAACAATAGACGCTGTGATAAACCAAGGAATGCCTTTTGGCCCTTCTGCCGGTATCGTCAGCATTTGCGGCGCTTCCTTCACTAACGTGTCAATCATCGGCGTCCAGCCGTTGAAATGAATGAGAGGGAGAGACACTACCATAAACAGCATAATGACCCACACTAGAATGTCTTTAATGATGGCTGTAAATGTAGGCCCTTTAATCCCGCTGAAGAATGTGTAAAGAGCAACAAGAATAAATGAGATGATCACAACGAATTTTACGTTAATAAATCCGGTGCCGGCAACCTGAAGTGTATCTTGAATGCCGCTCAGCTGAAGGCATATGTACGGAATAAGCATAAGCACACCGACAATGGCAACAAGGCTTGCCAAAAGCTTACTGTCAAACCGTTCCCGGGCGTAATCCGCCAGTGTTGTTAATTTATGAGTTTTCGCAACTTTCCAAAGTTTCGGCAGGAAGAAGTAGGCGATAAAGTAGGCCAAAACAGAATAAGGAATGGCGAAAAACGCAACACTTCCACCCGTAAATGCCGTACTGGTTAACCCTAAGAAAGTATATGCCGTATAAAGGTCGGCGCCTACTAAAAACCAGACGAGAAGGCCGCCGAAGCGTCTGCCTCCGACAGACCATTCTTCCACCGAGGCGCGTGAGGATTTGTCTCTTCCGGCGAGAAATCCGATACAGACAACGGATAAAACGATAACAGCTGTAATGAGAAGTGCAGTGAGATTCCCTTGCATTATTCAAGCCCTCCATCTTTTTTTTGCATTTGGTAAATGCCAAACGAGCATAACGGCGTAATGATAATCCACAATAGCAGCCAAAGGTGGAAAAACGGAAGGCCGAACATAATCGGTTCAATTCGATTCACAAGCGGCAATAGCGCAAGCTGAACGAATGGCAAAAGAATGAGAATAACAATAAGTGCTTTTTTAACCATTTACTTTCCTCCTGAAACATGATAATTCTCACTATAATAGCAGTTGTAAGAAAAGATCACAAGAAATTATTAGAAAAAAATGATTTTTTGAATTATTTAATCAATACACATCATTTGCATCCTGCTTAATAAAGGTTTAAAATAATAAATATCTCGAAATCGAGATAAATAGGAGTGGGAAAATAAAAACAGAAGGATTGCATCACGTCACAGCATTCGTCAGAAATCCTTGACAGAGAATACTTTACATCCGTTTATTTCAGGGAGAAAGGCGGTATCTTATTTGAAATCGCCACAGATGAACCGGGTTTTATGACAGATGAAACGTTTGCTGAGCTGGGGACCTCATTGAAACTGCCTGAATGGCTGGAGAAACATAGACAACAGTTAACAGACATGTTGCCTGAACTTTAAAAGGGGGAATTTACGATGAAGCATATTTATGAAAAAGGGACATCTGACAACGTACTGCTGCTGCTGCATGGCACCGGCGGAAATGAGCACGATCTGCTTTCATTGGGACGGTTTATAGACCCTCATGCCCATTTGCTTGGTGTCAGAGGATCTGTGCTTGAAAATGGAATGCCGCGATTTTTCAAACGTCTGAGTGAAGGTGTCTTTGATGAAAAGGACCTCGTGGAGCGGACAAGAGAATTGAAAGATTTTATCGACGAGGCTGCAGAAACGCATCAATTTGATCGCGGCCGAGTGATTGCGGTCGGTTATTCAAACGGCGCAAATATTGCGGCAAGCCTGCTTTTCCATTATAAAGATGTCTTAAAAGGGGCCATTCTCCATCATCCGATGGTTCCGATTCGCGGTATCGAGCTGCCTGATATGACGGGACTCCCTGTTTTTATCGGTGCCGGGAAATACGACCCTCTCTGCACGAAGGAAGAATCAGAAGAGCTTCACCGCTATTTACGTGACAGCGGGGCATCAGCCTCCGTTTTCTGGCAGGGTGGGGGTCATCAGCTGACGCAGCATGAAGCTGAACAGGCTCGCGAATGGTACAAAGATGCGATTGTATAAAAAAACCTTAGTCCGTCATTCGGACTAAGGTTTTTCATATCCTTACAGCCAAGTTGACACTTTTGAAAGCGGCAAGCGGTTGCTTTGATGGGCAGGTTTTACTGCTTTGCCGATTGAAATAAGCATAACCGGAACAAAGCGCTCACTGATATCAAATTGCTTTTGGAACTGCTCTTTGTTAAATCCGCCGATTGCGCAAGTATCATAACCTTTTGCTTTTGCGGCAATCATAAGCTGCATAGCGGCTAAAGAAGCATTTAAGAAAGCGGAATCACGAGCGAATTGCTCGTTTTGGTAGGCACCGTTAATTTGGCCGAGCAATGTTTGTTTGATTTCATCTGAAATATAGCCTTGGTTTGCCAATTCAGCGTATACTTCTTCACCGTTTTCATTTGCCTTTAAATCGCCTAAAATGGCAACAACAGCAGAAGACTCAACGATTTGTTTTTGATTATAGGCTACAGGAAGAAGCGCCGCTTTTGCTTCATCGCTGTGGAATACTGTGAAATGCCAATGCTGAAGGTTCCAAGCTGAAGGCGCTTTAATGGCAAGGTCCAATAGCTCAGTCAGCTCCTCTTTAGAGATAGGGGCATTTGTATCATATTCCTTTACGGATGCACGTGCTTTTAAAACATCCAGAGTATTCGTCATAGTGTTTCCTCCTTCGGATAAACGTGGTATGATAATAGAAAAGTTAGAAACTTACTAAATGTAACTTGAAAGATTATTGTAATGGATCATCGAATACATGTCAAACAATAGATGAAGGGATGAGGACTTGTGGGAAATACTATGTGCCCTAAAATGGAATCTGCTTTCTCATTGCTGGGAAAAAGATGGAACGGTCTGATCATCCATGTGCTAATGGATGGGCCGAAACGCTTTAAAGAGATAACGGAAACAATACCGATGATCAGCCAAAAAATGCTGGCGGAGCGCCTTAAGGAGCTTGAACAAAACGAGATTGTCGAACGGCAGGTTCTTCCTGAAACGCCAGTCAAAGTCATTTATACGCTGACTGAAAAAGGAACAGCGCTTCAAGCTGTATTCCAAGAGATGCAGGCGTGGGCCGATCAATTTTGCGAGCCCGGTGAAACAGTGTGCGAAGAAGAGAAATAAGGAAAGAGGCATCCAGGAAAGACCCTATGTTCAATGAAAAAGTCATATGAGGGGCGGTTCGTGCCGTTTACATGACTTTTTATATTCGTTAGAATAAGCTTTTGCAGATTTGCAAAAGGTTAATATGAAGATGATATACAAAAATAGGAAATGATCATTGCGTGACAAAGTTATTAGCAGCTAACCTATGATTAATGGGGATGATGTTTTATCTCGTTTTGCACATCAGTAAAGCGGAACTCTATCTGCCTGAATTTTATATTTACGCTCAAAACCCAACCAGCTTCCATTGGAATTACATTGGGATCGAAACTGGATTTTAAAAAAGGGAAGCCAGGCTCCATCAACCACATTTGGATTACTTCGCTATACCTCTTCTTGGTGATTTCCGCTTTTATAAAAAAGAAATGAGTGAATAAAAGAGAGAGTATCTGATGAAACTCTCTCTTTTTTGCTATGGAGCAGCCGGTTGTTACATGCAAACTTTATGCCATTTTCATTATCTTATAGTTTTCCATTCGAAAATTGCGCCTCACCAAGACCGAAACTCCAGTCGGCGTCACCATTTTCGGTAATTGAAACCATTAAATCTTCTGGGGAAATGCCGCATTCTGCTTCTAGCTTTTCAGCCAGCAGGGCATACAATTTTTCCTTTTGGCTTTCTGTTCTTGTTTTGCTTGTCATACTGATAATGACCAGATCCTTGCTTCTTTGAAATCCTAATCCTGTGTCCTGGATGATAAGCTCGTTTGCCGGATGCTGATGGACAATTTGATAACGGTCTCTTTCCGGAACACCGAACGCTTCGACCATCGCTTGGTGAGCAGTATCTAATAACAATTGCAATGCTTTTTCATCACGGCCTTCAATTAAATCAAAACGTAATAATGGCATGTGAATTTCCTCCTCTTGTGAAGTTGTGTCTGTCTGTTTTCACATGTTTGCTTCCAGACAATGAGTAGATATAAAGACTGGGCTAACTTGAAAAAAACATAACATATAACCAAAAGTTAATCAACATATAACTAAAAATCATTTGGATAGGTGAAAGGGGATTGAGGAAAACTCATAGTATGATTGACAAAACATAGATTAGGAGATTAGTTTGAATATGTCATTTAACCAAAAGATAATAATCATATCGCCAAAACATTTTTTTAGTTATTAGTGAAAGCGCTTTCTTCCTGGAGTGCTGATTCTGTTATTTCTCATTATGAAAGTAAAATGAAATCCGTTTGTCTCACTTATTGTAGTTTTATTTTTAGTAGCCATCGGACTTGGGATGGATATCAATACAATCGTTCTTTCAATTGAAGCGGGAATGGCAGCTTATGGGGGCGGGCAGTGTAAATCCGGCATTAATGGCACTGCAAACAGGAGCGGGATGTCATCGCATGTCATGTAAAAGATGCTGGATTTTGGAGGTGAAGGGATTTTTCGGTTTGAGCATGAAAGAAATTTCAAGCTTGACCGCTGCTTACAACAGTTCTCTCAGTAACAGGGCTTGGCTGTGTGTTATTGGCAGAGCTTGTGATGTAACAATACCTAGATTCAGGTCTTAGCCCAATCGTTTTTCTTCTTTGTTGAATATCTTACATATAGGCAGACATAAAGGAGGAAAAATCATGTACCCTCATTCCTATTATCGCGGGAATCCAGGTCCAGCCGGATACCCGGCGCGAAGTCCTTTCTTGTTTGGCGCTCCTTTAGTCGGCGGTTTATTAGGCGGCTTTCTCGGGAGTGCTCTGTTTAACTATCCTCGTCCCTATGCTTATCCACCTGGCCCTTACGGTTACGGAGGCGCACCGTACGGTTTTGGTGCCGGCGTGCCATACGGCGGATACCCCGGTTTCTATTAACAAAAACGGCCTGCATCGGTGCAGGCCGTTTTTTATCGAATGATTTCTACCTCGGACATATTGTAGTCATGCTGCTTCTGAAACATCACTTCCAGAAGGCCGTCCTTATAGACGGCTTTTGTTCCTTTGCGTTTGACTAAACAAGGCAGGTTTATCTTTTTGGGATGGTCCAGATTCGGGAAATTTTCTATCATTAATGCGTGAGAAGTGTGTTTAATTTTCACCTGTTCCAGCTGGCTTTCACTGATTGGCACCTTTACAAACACATGGTCTGTTGTTTCAAATAGATCGATATCAGGTTTAGCGTCAGACTTGGCGGGCTGGTCTTTTTTGGGGAGAGGATCGCGGAAAGGAAATTGCGCCGCATGATCACTGCCGAACACACTTTCCATTACACGATTTACATATGTTTCAACTTCTTTTGGATCTGCTTTTTTTAATGCTTCCTTGGAAAATTGATTGTGGAAAGGAAAGTACTTGTTCCACTCAAACATCGTCGTCACACCCTTTCTTCACGGACAAAATAGTATATGCCCACCCGATCTTTCACGTGATATAATCTAAGATGCTCTAAAGAAAGGCAGGGATATCAATGCAATATTCAGAAACTAAAAAAGGTGTTCTCTTCACAGCCGTTTCCTTTATCATGTGGGGGCTGTTTCCGCTTTATTGGAAGCTTCTCGAACAGCTGCCGGCACTTGATATTTTGGCTCACCGTATCATATGGTCTTTTGTTTTTATGTGTATCGTGCTTTTTTTCCTGCGTCAATGGAAAACGGGGTGGCAGGAGCTGCGCACTTTGAAAAACAAGGGCGGCATCCTTTCTTTACTTCTCGCTTCCATCCTGATTTCGATTAACTGGTTTGTATACATATGGGCCGTCAACCATGGCTTTTTGCTTGAGGCTAGTCTTGGCTATTACATTAATCCGCTTGTATCCGTGCTCCTCGGTATTTTATTTTTAAAGGAAAAGCTGAATCGCCTGCAACTGATGGCGGTTTCGATTGCGGCGGCCGGCGTTATCATCTCAGCATTCCAATACGGCTCCATTCCTTATGTTGCGCTTCTGCTCGCATTCAGCTTCGGGCTGTACGGGTTCAGCAAAAAAAGAACAAGCCTGTCAAGCGCTATTGGTTTAACGCTGGAAACATTCATGATTATGCCGATTGCTTTGGGGTATTTGCTGCTGAGCGGCCATATCCATCCCGCGGGTGCGGGAAGCGGCGGGACTTGGATGCTTCTCTTTTTTGCCGGTGTGTTGACGGCTTTGCCGCTATTATTGTTTGCGGAAGGAGCTAAACGGCTGCCGCTGTACCATGTCGGCATCTTACAATATATCGCACCGACCATTACCTTGCTGATCGGGCTGTTTGTTTATCATGAGCCGTTTTCAATTTCGAAGGCTTTTACATTCAGCTGTATATGGGCTGCTTTGCTCTTGTTTACGTTTTCACAAATAAATTGGAAACGGGCATCAAAAAGCCATTGAGGCCTTTGGCTTTTCAGCTGAAGCATATATTATGTATAATCATTTCATGTATGTAAGACATAAAGGAGCGAGACGATGGACAATGATAAAGAGATAGTGAAAGCCTACGCTTCACTTTGGAACAACCGATCTCTCGCAAGTGATGCCCCAGAAGCTGTAGCAGCGGCGATTGACCTAGAGCTCTTGGATAAACGAACACATCCGAGACTCCGGAAACCGATGCTCGAAAAATTTTATGCTGCGATCCACCGCATTGTGAATTCACAGCTCGAACCGGCTGTGAAATATCAGCTGATCAAATTACATACAGAACGTGCAGAGCATTTAAAAGAAGAAAGAGGGGAGCAATCATGAAAGCAATCATAAAAGAAGATGTGCAAGCATCTTTAGAACGATATGCGGACCGCCCTGTATATATCCATTTAGAAACCACAACCGGTTCTTATTCAGCGCACTTAAATGAACAAAACATGACGGTTGTTGCATACATCCGCAATGCAAAAGTCACCTATCATCAGGCAAAAATCAAAGGCAGCGGACCTTACCGTATTGGCTTAAAAACAGAAGAAGGCTGGATTTATGCTGAAGGCTTGACTGAATACACTGTGGATGAAGAAAACCGTTTATTAATGGCGGGACACCTGCCGGGCGGTAAACTGGCTATTTCTCTGCAAATCAGTGAAAAACCGTTCACAGTTTAAAGAAAAGGGTGAAAAATAATGAAAGAACACGTACTTGTAATCCTGCCTCACCCTGATGACGAATCATACGGAGTGGCAGGCCTGATTGCCTTAAACAGAAAAAAAGACATTCCCGTTACGTACGCGTGCGCCACTTTAGGTGAAATGGGCAGAAATATGGGCGATCCATTTTTCGCGAATCGGGAGACGTTGCCGCTGCTAAGAAAACAAGAGCTCATTAACGCTTGCAAAGAAATGGATATCAATGACCTTCGGATGCTTGGGCTCCGTGACAAAACGCTCGAATTTGAGGACGATGAGTATTTAGCTGATATCATGGAAGGGATCATAGATGATGTAAAACCAAGTTTAATTGTCACTTTTTATCCTGAACACGGTGTGCACCCTGACCATGATGCATGCGGGGAAGCGGTCATTCGTGCGTTGTACCGCAAAAAGAAAGAAGACCGTCCGCGCACACTCTGCATGGCGATTACACGCAATAGAGAAGAAGTTCTCGGCGAAGCTGATGTCGTACTTGATATCAAAGAAGTAGCTGATATTAAATTGAATGCGTTAAGAGCTCACCGAACTCAAACAGAAGGCATGCTTAGAGAGCTTGAAGAAAAATTGAAAAACAATGAACCTGTTATGGCAACATGGTTTGAAGAAGAAGTATATTGGACGTATCAATGGAATGATTAATCAAAAAGGTATAAGGCCTTAAGCCTTATACCTTTTTTAGTTTTAAGTCCGAAGCAATCACTTGCGCGAGGGTTGATCTCAAAGAAATATCTTCGAAAGACAAACCTAGCTGAACCGCGGTTTGCGCAATTTCCGGACGGATTCCCGACAAAGTTGATGATACGCCGATTAAGCGCAGCGCCTCAATCAGACTGAACAGCTGGTGGGCAACCATTGTATCAATAACAGCTACCCCTGATAAATCAATATACAGCTGCGTCACCTTTTTCTCCGCACATTGATGCAGGGTGTTTTCCATAATCAGTTTTGCGCGGACAGTATCAATATCTCCGATTAAAGGCAGAAGCCCGACGCTGTGAAAAAGCACGATGACCGGCGCGCTCAATTCCGTAATCATGTCTTTTTGGGCCTGAAGCTGGAGGCTTGTGTTTTTGTACATTTCTTCTATAAAAATATGAATCACAAGATCAAACGCTTTTATAAGGGAATGATACAGGTCTTCAGCTTCTTCGCCTTTCACAGTGTCCTGATTGATATGGACAAATTCTTTCACATAGGAAACATATAAATCTCTCACTCTGACAAACTCCCGGATAATATAGTGGATAGGAGTCTTTAAATGCTCGTGATCCTGTGTTACTTCAAAAGCCCATTCTTTCAGTATAGGCAGGTACACCTCTTCATCATCTATAAATATACGGTTTATCTTATAGTTGAAGGCAAGATTCTGGCTCTTTAAATTCTGAATGACATCAGGGTCTGCTGATGCATATATGGAGTTTGGATCAGTCTCCTCAATGGTTTCATACCACATTGAACTGATCGTCTCCGCATGCTGAGAAAGATATTCGTATAATTTCATGTTTTTTGCCATGTATATCACCTCTTTTAAATGTATTGTTTTTGCGAATAACGTTTTTGCAGGTTAACCAGCCTGAAAAACAGTCCAACTGCTCCGGCGGCGAGTCCTGCAATTAACCCGATCCAATAGCCGAATGCGCCAAGGCTTGTAAACGTACCGACCGTATAACCGACAGGTAGGCCAATGACCCAGTAAGAAACAAAAGCGGCCGCAAGCGTATAGTTCACATCTTTATACCCCCTGAGCGCACCCTGGATCGGTGCGGCAACAGCATCGGAAAGCTGAAAAAACAGCGCATAAATTAAAAAGTGCTGTGTCAGCCGGAGTACATCGGGGTCAGACGTGTACAAGCCGGCAATTTGCTCTTTGAATAAAAGGATACAGGCTCCAGTCAATAAAGAAAAGCCGATCGCCATCATGATGCCGATCAAGCTATATGAGCGTGCATCCTTAAAACGGGCTGCACCGGCTTCAAAGCCGACAACAATCGTTAAAGCCATGGACACGCTGAGCGGCAGCATATATAAAAGCGAAGCAAAGTTCATGGCTGCCTGGTGGGACGCGATGGTCACTGTATGAAAATGGCTCATCAGAAGCGTGACAGCTGCGAAAATGCTTGTTTCAAAAAACACGGCGAATCCAATAGGCAGACCGATTTTGAGCAGATTTTTGCATGCTTTCCAAGAGAATGTATACATAGTAAGGAAAACTCCATATTCGGAAAACGGCGCGGTTTTATGAATAATGAAGAAGCTGATGATGCAGATACACCAATATGTAAGCGCGGACGCTAGTCCGGCGCCGGCGCCGCCAAGTGCCGGCAGCCCGAATTTCCCGAAGATGAATATGTAATTCAATACAAAATTGATCGGAAGAGAACTGAGTGTAATCATCATTGTGACTCTTGTTTTCCCTAATGAGTCAATGAATGATCTCAAAACGGTGTAAACAAATAAAGGGAGAATTCCCAGTGATAAAAAGCCTAAAAAATGTTTGGCAACCTCATGCACTTGAGCCTCAAGGTGTAATCGGCCAAGAATAAGGTCAACTGCAGCATACCCAATCGCTAAAACGGCGATGCTAAGAAGCGCAGCCACATATACAGCCTGTAAAACAGTAAAAGGAATCTTCTGTTTTTTTTCAGCGCCTAATAACTGAGCGACAATCGGCGTAACCGCCATTAAAATACCTGCAAGTCCTGTATAAACAGGAGTCCAAAAACTTGAGCCAATGGCGACGCCGGCTAAATCAGCGGGGCTGACTTTCCCTGACATCACCGTATCTAAAAAAGTCATAAGAGAAAGCCCCACCTGGGTAATGAATATGGGAATGAAAATGTGCAAAAGCTGTTTGGTCTTTTGCCGTGCGTTTCGAGTTTCTTTCATACATTGATCTCCGTTTCTTTTTCATAACGAGAGAAATTATAACATTTTATGTATAAAAAGCAATGAACGCCGGACCTATTCTTTTTTTGTCGGCTTCGTTTTTCTAAACATTTGGGCATAAATAAAAGAAAGCGAAATCACGCCTAAAAAGGTGCAAATATACTGAATGATTCTTTCGATTTCCATTCTTTACATCCCTCCTTTACCAATAGAATGTGCATCAATAAGATAAGCATGCGTGAAAAGGTGGAAATTTGAAAAGGAGATGAAGGACTATGCGTTATGAACACATGCCGGAAAATGCATTTAAGGGAAAAATACAAGTATACTTAGAGGAAATATTAGTTGATGCGTCGCTCATTTTAAAAACACTTCACGAAAAAGATCAGTGCCTTCTTTGTGAATTGGATGAATTGGGACACATTTTTCAGGATATGCAGGGCATCGCATCATCCTTTTATTTGCAATCATACATTGAGCAATTTACGCCGGCATTTATCGAGCTGGCCAAGGCGATTAAAGCCTTATCGGAACATAAGCACGGTGCTTTAATTGTCATTGAAAGAGCGGACCCGGTTGAACATTTTATTCAAAAAGGAACTTCCCTTTATGCAGAGATCAGCGCTTCATTAATTGAGAGTATCTTTTATCCCGGAAATCCTCTTCATGACGGCGCTTTATTAGTGAGGGAAAACAAACTTGTGTCAGCAGCTAATGTGCTCCCGCTGACAACAAAGGAAGTGGATGTCCATCTGGGAACCAGGCACCGCGCGGCTCTTGGAATGTCGGGGTATACGGATGCGCTTGTGCTCGTTGTTTCAGAAGAGACAGGGAAGATGTCGTTTGCCAAAGACGGTGTATTATATCCGTTAATTTCGCCAAGAACGTAAAATAAATAAAAGGGCCTGATGATGCATCCTATCGTGAGTCAATATGACTGAATTCGGACCTTTTTTAAAGCATTCACTTCAAGCTGAATGCTTTTTTCTTGAAGGTAGAAAATATAAACTGGTAGAAAAGTTATATATGATTAATATTAATTAGGTTAAACACTTTACCTGATTTTGTATTTGTAGTATCGTATAAAAAATATGACATACATTTTAAAGGAAGGGTGTTGCCGCATGGCTAATGTATTGATGATCGGTTTTCCCGGTGAAGGGCATATAAATCCTTCTATCGGTGTAATGAAGGAGCTGAAATCCCGGGGAGAACATATCACTTACTATGCAGTGAAGGAATACAAAGAAAAAATTGCGGCGCTTGATGTTGAGTTTCGTGAGTACCTTGATTTTCGGGAAGATTACTTCGGAAAAAACGCAACCGGAGATGAAGAAAGAGATTTCACAGAAATGACCTGCGCCTTTTTGAAAGGCAGTATTGATATCGTCACTCATATTTATGATGAAGTCAAACACGAATCGTATGACTATGTCATATATGATCACCATCTTCTCGCCGGTAAAATCATTGCAGACTTGCTGAAGCTGCCAAAATTTTCATTGTGTACAACCTTTGCAATGAATGAGGAATTTGCTAAGCAAATGATGGGAGCGTACATGAAAGAGTCACTTGAAGATTCTCCTCATTATGAATCTTATCAGCAGCTTGCAGAAACATTAAATGCTGATTTTCAAGCAGAGATCAAGAAGCCATTTGACGTTTTTTTAGCAGATGGGGACTTGACAATTGTCTTCACATCAACGGAATTTCAGCCACTGGCTGAGCAATTTGGCGATCGTTATGTATTTGTCGGTCCTTCAATTACGGAAAGAGCCGGAAACAATGATTTCCCATTTGATCAGATTGACAATGAAAACGTGCTGTTAATTTCAATGGGAACCATTTTTAACAATCAAAAGCAGTTTTTTAATCAATGCCTTGAGGTATGTAAAGACTTTGAGGGTAAAGTCGTGCTTTCCATCGGCAAGCATATGAAAACAAGTGAGTTAAACGACATTCCGAAGAATTTCATTGTACGCCCGTATGTCCCTCAGCTTGAGATCCTGAAAAGAGCCAGTTTATTTGTGACTCACGGCGGAATGAACAGCACAAGTGAAGGTTTGTATTTTGAAACCCCGCTCGTTGTTATTCCGATGGGAGGAGACCAGCCTATCGTCGCAAATCAAGTGGAAAAAGTCGGCGCAGGAAAAGTGCTGAAAAAAGAACAATTATCTGAAAGCCTTCTGAAAGAAACGATTCAAGAAGTGATGAATAATCCTGTGTATGCTGAAAAGGCAAAAGAAATTGGACAATCACTCAAAGCGGCAGGCGGTTCTAAAAAAGCGGCCGACAGTATTCTTGAATTTGTGAAACACAAAACGCAATCAGCTAACGCATAGTATAAAAAGCCTGTTCTTATTCAAAGAACAGGCTTTTTATTTTTTCCTGAGAATGCAGAGGAAGGGATTTGACAAGCCGATAGAGAATTGATAGGAAAAACAGACAAGAAAGGAGGAAAATCTGCTCCATTCACCAATAGAAAACCATCATTTATACCCCTCGCTTAAATAGTTCCTTAGACTTTCGAAAAGCAGATGCAACTAAAGTAAAATATTAGGTGTTTGTTTGAAAGTGTAAAGGTCGAACGATGCTGAAATTGCTGCCAATTGTTTGAAAAGGGTTTAACTTGCTGAAAAAGTGACGATAAAACTGATGCATGCCATTTTTGGAAAGAAAATACTAGCTGTTTTTTGCGCATAAACAGTTTAGGAGGTTGAATGAATGAAAAAGAAGATTGTAGCCGGCTTGGCTGTTTCCGCAGTTGTTGGGTCATCGATGGCCGCAGCACCCGCGGAAGCAAAAACGATTAAAGTGAAAAACGGTGACTCTCTTTGGAAACTTTCCCGCCAGTACGATACGACAATATCAGCTCTGAAATCCGAAAACAAATTGAAATCAACGGTGATTTATGCCGGACAAAGCCTTAAGATTCCTAAGAGCAGCAAGAAAAGCGCGACATCCCCATCAAACTCAAGCAAAACGTCAACATACACAGTTGCATATGGTGATTCGTTATGGATGATCGCTAAAAATCATAAAATGAGTGTTTCTGAGCTTAAAAGTGTAAACAGCCTGACAAGTGACCTGATTCGCCCCGGACAAAAGCTTAAGATCAGAGGGACAAGCAGTTCAAGCGGCTCAAACGGATCGAAAAAAAACAGCGGTTCCAATTCTTCAGGCTCGTCAAAAAGTACATATACAGTTAAGCTTGGTGACTCACTGTGGAAAATCGCTAACAGCTTACATATGACAGTAGCTGAATTGAAAACATTAAATGGCTTAACATCAGATACGCTGTACCCTAAACAGGTACTCAAAATAAAAGGGAGCAGCTCGTCCAAGAGCGGAAACAGCGGTTCCAAGAAACCGTCAAATTCCAATTCTTCAAAAACAGCTACATACAAGGTGAAAGCAGGCGATTCGCTGTGGAAAATCGCGAATCAGCACGGAGTTACGGTGCAAAGCATCCGTGAAAAAAACCATTTATCATCTGATGTCTTGCAAATCGGACAGGTTCTGACGATTTCGGGGACATCAAAATCTAACAATTCAAATCATACCGCGCCAAAAGACAACTCGGGATCAAACATTCAAATAGGGTCGAAGATTGACAGAATGATAACAGAAGCGAAAAAATATGTCGGGGTGCCATACCGATGGGGCGGAAACACGCCTGCCGGTTTTGATTGCAGCGGTTATATTTATTACCTCATTAATAAAGTATCATCGGTGTCAAGATTAAGTACGGCAGGGTATTGGAATGTGATGCAACAAGTCAGCCAGCCGTCAGTAGGCGATTTTGTCTTCTTTACCACATATAAATCCGGTCCTTCTCATATGGGGATTTACCTGGGCGGCGGAGACTTTATTCATGCAAGCTCATCGGGCGTCGACATTTCCAATCTCAGCAATTCATATTGGAAACAGCGCTACTTGGGCGCAAGAAGCTATTTTTAAAAATGAGTATGACAAAAAGCCTTTTTATAGGCTTTTTTGTTTAGATCAGACAATGATTGACCACACTGTTAGAAAAAACAAGGGGGAGACAGTATGCACCGTCTCTTGCTGTTTATGATGCTGACGGCACTGGGATTTGCGGGATGCGGACAAAAAAACCCTCAGGACCCTCCTAAGCGGGTGCCGGAAAAAGAAGTGATTGAAACGTCAGCGTTTGGTCATCATGTCCAGCTGGTTAATCGAGAAGGCAAAGCAGTCGGTTTTATAGAAATCAAAGAATCAGATGACGAAGGACTCGATATTCACATTTCCGCAAACAGCCTGCGGCCCGGCGCTTCACTCGGTTTTCATATTCATGAGAAAGGTTCATGTGTCAGGCCGGATTTTGAATCAGCGGGAGGACACTTTAATCCGCTGAACAAAGAACACGGCTTCAACAATCCGATGGGGTATCATGCCGGAGATCTGCCGAACCTTGAAGTCGGTGCCGATGGAAAAGTAGATGTCATTATGAATGCGCCGGACACCTCACTGAAAAAAGGAAGTAAGCTAAATATTCTCGATCATGATGGGAGTGCGTTTATTATTCATGAACATGCCGACGATTATTTGACGAATCCAAGCGGAAATTCAGGTGCGCGTATTGTCTGCGGAGCCCTTTCCGGCCATAACGAGAAACAGTAAAATCATCCAAGCCCTTTTGTATTGAGCATACAGGGGCTTTTTTAGTATACTCGTTAATGGAATATGAATAGGAAAGGGAACCTGACTATGACAACTCAATTACAGCACTTAACATTGCCGGAAGAGATACAAAAAAAGCTTTTATTATATAAAGACCAGCCGATTTCCCCAGAGTTTCAGTCGCTCATCGGGACGTCAGGCTATGAGGCGGAGGATGAAGCCATTTTATTCGACGCCATCATTGCATTAGCCATGGGGAAAAATGTCTTGCTGAAAGGGCCTACAGGCTCAGGGAAAACAAAGCTGGCAGAAACATTGTCCAGCTATTTTCATAAACCGATGCACAGTGTCAACTGTTCAGTGGACTTGGATGCTGAAGCCTTAGTCGGGTATAAAACGATTGAAAATCAATCTGGCCAGGCAACGATCGAGTTTGTTTCTGGGCCTGTCACAAAAGCCATGAAAGAAGGCCATTTTCTTTATATAGATGAAATCAATATGGCAAAGCCCGAAACACTTCCCATATTAAACGGTGTATTAGATTACAGAAAAATGATGACAAATCCGTTTACGGGCGAGGTCATACGGGCTAAAGGCGGCTTCGGAGTCATTGCAGCCATCAATGAAGGCTATGTTGGAACTGTTCCGCTGAATGAAGCTTTGAAAAACCGTTTTGTCATCATTGACGTTCCTTATATCAAAGGCGAGCTACTGAAACAAGTGCTCACGTCTCAGTCAGCCCTGAAAGATGAGAAGCTTATTGACCGGTTTATCACGCTTTCCTCTGACCTGATCGTCCAGGCCAATAACGGACAGGTATCTGAAGAAGCTGCATCCATCAGAGCGTTAATTGATACATGTGATTTAGCCGCTTATATTCCGCCGCGTCGCGCCATTGAACGGGGAATTGTAGAGAAGCTTGATGATGACCGGGAAAAGGCGGCCGTCCGAAATATCGCAGAAACTCTGTTTGAATGAGGGAGCTGCGATGAAATTTATCAAATTTAACGACAGCACAATTGATTCGTTTTTATTTATGATGCTCACTGATTTGGCCAAAACACTCACCAAGAGTGAAGCGGTAGAAGTGGAGTATGGCGTCCAGTCGTATTACAATCCATTTGAAAAGAAAATTTATATGAGTCATTTTTGGAAAGACAGGGCAGCTGAGGACATGGAAGCGGGTCTGAAAAGCGACGTCTACCTGCGTTCGGTCGGAACGAGATATAGCTCGCTGCAAGAGTTTGCGAACTTTTTGGATGATATTCATCAGCATCTGACGTTCAAAAGCTTTGCTAAGCAGCTGTTTATGCTGCTTGAAGACATCAGAATTGAAGAATGCATCAAGCACGAGCGTCCGGGTACGAAACATGTATTTGCAAAGCGAAAAGATATGTACAGAAAACACTTCTCCACCCAGCTGACCTTGAATTTGGAACGAAGCATTTTTACGGATGCCCTCTTTTGCGCGATCTATGTCAAGCTAACAGCGAAATCACCGCTCGAAACCCTTCCGTCCATGCGTGAAGATATCGATCTGATGCGCCCGTTTATTGAACAGCAGCTCCTGCGCGTGTATGAAGCAGATTCGACACGGCAGGTTCTGAAAATTGTTGAAAACCTCATGGACGGGCTTGAAGAGGTGCTCGATAAAGACATGCTGAACACCTACTTCTTTTTGCCTGAGCTTGATTACGCAATAGCTGCAGAACAACCGTTATTTGAGGAAGAGAAAAAAGCGCCTAAGCTGAGTGATGACCTCACGCTTCCGAAAAAGTCAAACGGTGATGAGGATATTCATGAAGAAGAAATGCCGACGTGGCACCGAGAAACAGAAGCCCCGTCTAAAAGCTTCCTTCAATTTGATATTGAACATGGCGCTAAATCAGATTTAGGAAAAGATGCTTCAAGAGAAGGCGATGATGGAGATCAAGCCCTTGGCTCTGTCCAAGGATCAGCCAG
Source organism: Bacillus sp. 0209A (assembly GCF_036765095.1). Taxonomy (NCBI): domain Bacteria; kingdom Bacillati; phylum Bacillota; class Bacilli; order Caryophanales; family Bacillaceae; genus Bacillus; species Bacillus sp. 0209A. The sequence goes on along the minus strand of NZ_JBAIZV010000003.1, from coordinate 104,952 downwards.
ACAAACAAAACGGAAAGACTATTCCCAGCTGGAAGCGCTGGAGTCCCAGAAAGACCAGCCGAACGGAGCGGGCATGGCTGACGGCAAAGAAAATAAATACGCATTTCCGATTTACAAAGAACCGCAGCCGGCAACCAGTGAAGAAGGGATTTCTTATAAACAGCAGGCAAAAACGATTGAATCGTATCAAAAGCGTTTGAAACAAATGATTCAAAAAACGCTGGAGCATAAAAAAACATTGCCGAGAACAGACCTTCATGCCGGAAGGCTGAACAATAAGCTTCTCCGTTACTTTACTGAGCGAAATCCGCGTCTTTTCTACAAAAAGCAGGAACCTTCTTCAGAAATTGACGCAGTTTTCACGTTGCTGGTCGACTGTTCAGCCAGCATGTTCGACAAAATGGACGAGACAAAGCGGGGAATCGTGCTGTTTCACGAAGCGTTAAAATCCGTAGCGGTTCCGCATCAGATTGTCGGTTTTTGGGAGGACACAAATGATGCGTCTGAAACAAGCCAGCCAAACTATTTCAATACGGTTATTCCGTTTCAAACATCATTAAGACAAGAGGCGGGGCCGGCAATTTTGCAGCTTGAGCCTGAAGAAGATAACCGTGACGGCTATGCGATCCGGCAGATGACGAAAAAAATGCTGCAGCGCAGCGAGTCTCAAAAGTTCTTGATTGTTTTCTCAGATGGAGAGCCGGCCGCGTTTGGCTATGAACAAAACGGAATTGTCGATACTAGTGAAGCGGTGATTGAAGCGCGAAAAAGAGGGATAGAAGTCATAAATGTTTTTCTCTCCAACACAGAAATAGAAGAATCACAAATGAAGACCATTCAGGATATGTACGGAAAATTCAGTATATTTGTCCCGGATGTCGATCAGCTCCCGGATGTTCTGTATCCGCTGCTGAAAAAACTGCTCCATAAAAGCATAGGATAGCTCTTGATCCTATGTTTTTTGGTGTTTCTTTTTTCAAATGATTAAATTTTTGGTTTTTTATAAAGGATTTTTACTATTTTGTGAACAATCAAGGTAGAATCAAATTGCAAACAGTGGTAAAATATCGTTGGAAGCGTTTTTATTACATAATTTTGGACACAGCGTTCGAAAGTTATTTTAAGATAGTGAATCAATCACTTGATTATCTAAGTTGGGGGTAATATTCAAATGTTTCAAAATAGTATGAAACAACGAATGAATTGGGAAGATTTTTACGGTCCGAACCTCGGCTATGCGCTGGAGCTTTACGATCAGTATACCCAGGATCCGAACAGCATTGATCCGGATCTAAAGGAAATGTTCGACGAGCTTGGTGCTCCGCCAAACGATATAAAAGAGGCCTCGGGAACAGAAGAAAAGGGACGTGTTACAGCCGATCTGATTCAAAAGATCGCAGCCGCAGTCAGACTTGCAGAAGATATCCGAACCTATGGCCATTTAAACGCTTCCGTCAATCCGCTCAGAAAGGATGGGAAAAAGAGTGAACTCTTTCCATTATCCGATTACGGGCTAACAGAAGAGGAAATAAAAGCAATACCTGCGTCAGTGATTTGCAAAGACGCTCCTAAAAACATTACGAACGGTTTAGAAGCCATTCAGTATTTACGAAATACGTATAAAAGAACCATCTCATTTGAATTTGACCATGTGCATGACTTCAAAGAGCGCGAGTGGCTGACAAAGATGATTGAATCCGGTGAGCTGTTCCAGAAGAACTCAGCTGAAAAGCTGTCGGCTGTGCTGGAAAGACTGACAGAAGTAGAGGGTTTCGAGCAGTTTTTGCACCGCACATTCGTCGGACAGAAGCGCTTTTCCATTGAGGGTTTGGACGCTCTTGTTCCAGTGTTGGATGACATTATTGCACAATCTGTCAAATCAGGAACGACGAGTGTCAACATTGGGATGGCGCACAGGGGGCGCCTGAATGTCTTGGCACATGTGCTCGGAAAACCGTATGAAATTATTTTCTCCGAATTCCAGCATGCGCCGAACAAAGATCTTGTCCCGTCTGAGGGCTCAATCGGAATCAGCTACGGATGGACAGGCGATGTCAAATACCATCTGGGGGCGAATCGGGAGCTTCAAGACGCTGCAACAAAATCAGCGCGCATTACGTTAGCAAACAACCCGAGCCACTTGGAATTTATCAATCCGATTGTTGAAGGCAGCACAAGAGCGGCACAGGAAACGAGAACACAAAGCGGATACCCGGTTCAGGACGAAACAAAATCGCTTGCCATTTTAATTCATGGAGACGCAGCATTCCCTGGGGAAGGAATTGTCGCTGAAACATTGAATTTAAGCTCTTTAAAAGGGTATCAAGTAGGCGGTGCGATTCATATTATCGCCAATAACATGATCGGATTCACGACAGAAAGCGCTGAATCAAGATCAACAAAATATGCCAGTGACCTGGCGAAGGGCTATGAAATCCCAATTGTCCACGTTAATGCGGACGATCCTGAAGCCTGTCTTTCAGCTGTTAAGTTTGCGGTGGAATACCGAAAAACATTCAACAAGGACTTTCTGATTGACTTGATCGGGTACAGACGTTATGGGCACAACGAAATGGATGAGCCATCAACTACTCAGCCGATGCTGTATGATGCTGTCAGAAAACATCCGACTGCCAAACAAATTTTCGCCGAAAAGCTTGTGAATGAAGGCGTGCTTGACAATGATGTTGTACAAAACATCGAAAAATCAGTAACGAAGCGTATTGAGGATGCTTATCAGAAAGTGCCGGCTAAAAAGGAACAAACCGCCTGTGAGATTGAACTTCCAGAGCCTGTTTCAAACGGTTTTCCTGATGTGGACACATCCATTGATTTTGATGTGCTCCGCAAGCTGAATGGCGAATTGGTCAACTGGCCGGAGTCATTTAACGTTTTCGGCAAGCTTAAGCGCATTTTAGAAAGACGCGCCAAGGCGTTCGATGATGACAGAAAAGTGGAATGGTCTTTGGCTGAATCACTCGCGTTTGCTTCAATTTTGAAAGACGGAACACCGATTCGTTTAACAGGGCAGGATTCCGAGCGAGGAACGTTTGCCCAAAGAAACCTAGTGCTTCATGACAGTGAGACGGGTGAAGAGTTTGTGCCGCTTCATAACTTATCAGACTGTGGTACATCTTTTGCAGTTCATAACAGCCCGCTGTCTGAAGGATCGGTTCTCGGTTTTGAATACGGCTATAACGTGCATTCACCGGAGACGCTTGTATTATGGGAAGCGCAGTATGGAGATTTTGCCAACGCTGCTCAAGTGTATTTTGACCAATTCATTTCGGCCGGCCGCGCGAAATGGGGTCAAAAATCCGGATTAGTCATGCTGCTTCCGCACGGTTACGAAGGACAGGGGCCTGAGCACTCAAGCGGAAGAATCGAACGGTTCCTGCAGCTTGCCGCGGAAAACAACTGGACGGTTGCCAACCTGACAAGCGCCGGACAATATTTCCATATACTTAGAAGACAGGCTAAAATGCTGCTTCGTGAAGAAATCAGACCGCTCGTTATTATGACGCCGAAAAGCCTTCTTCGTAATCCGAATACAGTTTCCGAAGTGCAGGAGCTGAGCGAAAGCCGCTTCCAGCCTGTTTACGAACAGTCCGGACTTTCTCATGACTATGAAAAAGTAACCAGACTTGTATTATCCAGCGGTAAAGTGTCCATAGACATCAGCGACCATTTTAATAAGTTAGAAGACGGTAAAGAATGGCTTCACATTGCGAGAATTGAACAGCTGTATCCATTCCCGGCAAAAGGAGTCAAAGAATTACTTGCAAAACTTCCGAACCTGAAAGAAATCGTTTGGGTGCAGGAAGAACCGCAGAACATGGGGGCTTGGAGTTATATCAGCCCGTATTTGACAGAAATTGCACCAAAGGGAGTAAGCGTTCAATATATTGGACGAAGAAGACGATCCAGCCCTGCAGAGGGAGATCCGACAGTTCATAAAAAAGAACAGGAACGTATTGTATCTGATAGCTTGACTCGCAAAAACTAAGGGGGAAATGAAAAAATGGCGGAAATTAAGGTACCTGAATTAGCAGAATCAATCTCAGAAGGAACAATAGCCCAATGGTTAAAGCAGCCTGGTGATTATGTAGAACAGGGTGAATATCTGCTTGAACTAGAAACGGATAAAGTAAATGTTGAATTGACAGCAGAAGAATCGGGTGTACTTCAAGAGGTATTGAAAGATTCGGGTGATACCGTCCAGGTCGGAGAAATTATCGGTACGATTTCAGAAGGCGCGGGTGAAAGTTCTGCCCCTGCTCCTTCAGAGAAAGCTGAAAGCAAGGAAGAAGAGAAGCAGGCTGAACCAGCGGCGCAAGAGGTGAGCGAGGAAGCGCAAACCGAAGCAAAGTCAAGAACGATCGCTTCTCCTTCAGCCCGTAAGCTGGCAAGAGAAAAAGGAATTGACCTGTCTCAGGTTCCAACGGGAGATCCGCTTGGAAGAGTGCGCAAACAGGATGTCGAAGCGTACGAAAAACCGGCATTAAAACCGGCTTCTCAGCAAAAACAGCAGCCTCAGGCTCAAAAAGCACAGCAAAGCTTTGACAAACCTGTCGATGTGCAAAAAATGTCACGCCGCAGACAAACGATTGCAAAACGCCTTGTAGAGGTACAGCAAACATCCGCAATGCTGACTACATTTAATGAAGTAGACATGACGGCTGTCATGAATCTCAGAAAACGCCGCAAAGATCAATTCTTTGAGCAAAATGAAGTGAAACTCGGCTTTATGTCTTTCTTCACCAAAGCGGTTGTCGCTGCGCTGAAAAAATATCCGCTGCTGAACGCGGAAATTCAAGGCGATGAGCTGATCGTTAAGAAGTTCTATGATATCGGGATTGCTGTTGCGGCTAATGAAGGCCTTGTCGTTCCGGTTGTACGGGATGCGGACCGCCTGACATTTGCAGGAATCGAGAAAGAAATCGGCGAGCTTGCGAAAAAAGCAAGAAATAATAAATTAACCCTTAGCGAGCTTCAGGGGGGCTCTTTCACCATTACAAACGGAGGTACTTTCGGTTCACTGATGTCGACTCCGATTTTAAACAGCCCTCAAGTCGGTATACTGGGCATGCATAAGATTCAGCTGCGACCTGTCGCAATTGATGAAGAGCGTTTCGAAAACCGTCCGATGATGTATATCGCTTTATCTTACGATCACCGGATTGTAGACGGTAAAGAAGCGGTTGGTTTCCTAGTGACAATTAAAAATCTACTGGAAGATCCTGAACAGCTTTTATTAGAGGGATAATAAAAGAAGGTACATCACTTCATCGTGATGTACCTTTTTTGATCTGTATTTAAAGAGACAGATTGCTGCTAGATGCTATTTGTTTCTTTTTCGCTTTTTTTGACCAGTAGGTTGCAAGCATAGAACCTGAAAGGTTATGCCACACACTGAACATCGCGCTAGGTACGGCTGATAGCGGCGCGAAATGAGCCGTGGCAAGTGCCGCCCCAAGTCCTGAATTTTGCATGCCGACTTCGATTGCAATCGCTTTTTGAGATGGATAATCCATTTTTAACAGCTTTGCGCAAAGAAATCCAAGCACATAACCGATACCGTTATGCAGAATGACAACAGAAAAAATGAGCAGCCCTGATTGAAGCAGATTTTCCCGGTTGCCGCTGACGACAGCTGAGACAATCGCAACGATGCCAATGACAGAAACAAGCGGAAGGGCATGTATGGTTTTTGCCACTTGTTTTCTGAAAAACATTTTGACGATCACGCCTGCAATGATCGGAAATAAAACAGCCTGCAAGATTGAAATAAACAAAGACCCCGATGAGACAGGAAGCCACTCCTTGGCAAACAGCATAATCAAAACCGGTGTTAAAACAGGTGCCAACAAGGTAGAAATTGTTGTAACAGCAACAGAAAGGGCCGTATTTCCTTTTGCTAAAAAAGTCATGACATTAGAGGCTGTGCCGCCAGGACAGCAGCCGACAAGAATAACACCCACTGCGATTTCTGCTGAAAGATGCAGTCCAACTGCCAGGCCGAAAGCAATAAGCGGCATGATGGTATACTGTATAACCACCCCAACCATGACATGCCAAGGTTTTCTGAGCAGCTCTTTGAAATCATCGGCTTGCAGTGTAAGTCCCATTCCAAACATGATAATGCCAAGAAGAATCGTAATATAAGAACTGATCCATGTAAAAAAAGACGGGAAAGAAAATCCCAGCACGGCAAAAACAATGACCCATATGCCAAAGGTTTGTCCCGCGAAATGACTTACTTTTCTAATAATACCCATAAAAACACTCCTAACATATTGATCAAGAAATTCAGCAAAAATTCTGGACGGATTTTCAAGCATCCTCTTATTATAATTAATTTTCTGAATAATTCAATATCAGTAGTTGAAATGTCTTTTTATAGATGACGATAAATATATTATGTAAACTAACGAAAATGTTCTTGACTATATAGGAAGATATTCTTACAATGAATCTTTATAATGGTTTGATAAAATTAGGAGTGATAGGGTGAAGGAAGCGAATCAATGGTCTTCGAAGCTCGGCTTTATTTTGGCCGCGGCAGGATCAGCTATCGGGCTTGGCGCGATATGGAAATTTCCATATGTAGCGGGAACCGGCGGAGGAGGCGCATTTTTACTTATTTTTATTTTATTTACGGTTTTAATCGGACTGCCTTTATTGTTTGGTGAATTCATCATAGGCAGAAAAACACAGAAAGATGCCGTTCAATCCTATAAAACACTTGCTCCGGGAACGAAGTGGCATTGGATCGGTTATTTAGGCATGGCGACGTGTTTTATTCTTTTATCTTTCTACAGCGTCGTCGGCGGGTGGATTTTAATTTATATTACAAAAGGCTTCACTGGCGGATTATCGCAAACATCTGGTTTTGATACGATATTTGCAAGTACAATTTCAAATCCTTATTTAGCTGTAGGAGGTCAGCTGCTCTTTATGGTGATCACCATTTTAGTTGTTGCCAAAGGGGTAAGCAGCGGAATTGAAAAAGCCAGCCAAGTGTTAATGCCGGCGCTTTTTATATTATTTGTCATATTAATGGTGCGCTCCGTTACACTTGATGGCGCCATGGAAGGGCTCAAGTTTTTCTTGATGCCCGACATAACAGCAATTGACGCTAATACGATTTTATATGCGATGGGCCAATCCTTTTTCTTATTAAGTGTCGGCGTATCTGTCATGGTAACGTATAGCTCTTATTTAGAGAAACAGGAAAATCTTGTGCAATCTGCTGTATCAGTAACGGTATTGAACATGCTTGTTGCTGTAATGGCCGGAATTGCGATTTTTCCAGCTGTATTTTCATTCGGCCTCAAACCAGACCAAGGGCCGGTTTTGTTATTTAACGTGCTGCCGACTGTGTTTAATCAAATGCCGTTCGGAATTATCTTTTTATTAGCATTTTTAATTCTATTTTTATTCGCGGCACTGACATCCGCTTTTTCAATGTTGGAAATTTTAGTCGCAGTGCTTTCTAAAGGCGATGTCAATAAGAGAAAACGATTCGCTTGGTTAGGCGGAATTGCCATTTTTATTGTCGGTGTGCCGTCTGCACTATCATACGGTGTATTAAGTGACGTTACTATTTTTCACTTGTCCATTTTTGATGCTGCCGACTATCTTGTGAGCAATATTTTAATGCCGTTAGGCGCGTTATTGATTTCTATATTTGTCCCGTTAAAAATACCGAAACAGGATTTGTTTGACGAGCTGAAAAGCGGTTCCAACCTTAAACGAAAGTGGTTTGCAGTTTGGCTGCTGCTCATTCGTTATCTATCTCCTGTTGCCATCATCATCGTATTTTTGCATGTGTTAGGCATTTTTTAAAACACGAAGCCCCCAGGAAAAGGGGGCTTTTTTTAATAGAGTTTCCAAACGACTTCTTTTGCCTGTTCAAAACGTTTTTCTGCCTCACGCCAATCCATGACATTCCACCAGTGGTCGACATAGCTCGCCCGGTCATTTTTATATTGCAAATAGTAGGCATGTTCCCATACGTCAAGCGCTAAAAGAGGAATCACATCCCATTGGCTGAAGAGCTGGTGCTTTTCTGCCGTTAAAATCTCCAGCCGTCCCGATCGAGGCGCCCAGACCAGGATGGCCCAGCCGACACCCTCCACTTTTTTTGCGGCCTGAGTAAAATGTTCTTTAAAAGCGGAATAGCTTCCAAATGAAAGATCAATCATTTGGAACAATGCTCCTGTAGGACGCCGTTTTCCGTTTGGATGCATCGAAAACCAGAAAATACTGTGTAAATAATGGCCTGCTCCATGGAATGCAAGCTCTCTTTCCCAATGAGTGATCAAGTCATAATTCTTTGTCGCTCTTGCTTTTTTAAGTTCTGTTTCTGCTTTATTCAGACCGTCAACATAGCTTTGGTGATGCTTCGTATGATGAAGGAACATAATGTCGCGTGAAATATAAGGTTCTAAGGCGGAATATTTGTACGGAAGCTTTGGAAGCACATGTTTCCCTATAGGGACATATGCGCGTCTTTCACTTGCATCCGCTGATTCTGTAATATCCCGATAAAGAGCAGCAGCCTGCTTATACCAATCTTCTTCTGTTGTTTGGTCATCTTCCAGTGCTGCTATCATCTTGTCGATTTGATCTTCAAACTGATCAAGCTCTCCTCGCTTTTGAATCTGGTCCTTAAGGGCTTCACACCAATTGAACATCTCTGTTTGATAAGATTCACGTTTCATTTATTGTCTCCTTTTCAATAGAATTCAAATATTTCCCGACAGCCAGCAAAGAGAATACATATGGATAACTGTGATAGCGGATATAAAATTGCTTTGGTAATCCGATCCCTGTTGGATACACCAGGTTATCGGCGCCATGAGAACTGCTGTCAGTAAGATATTGCATACCTTTCACCACAGATGGGTGTTCGGGGTTTTCGGATGTGAGCAAAGCGTCTAAAGCCCAGGCTGTCTGTACAATGGTTCCTCTATTACGCGGGACGTACGTTTTGACTTCGGCGCTTTTGCAGGATTCTCCCCAGCTGCCGTCATCTAGCTGTATGGATTTGAGCCAGCGCAGGGCCTTTTGTATAGCAGGGTGCTTCCGGTCAATCCCGCAGGCATGCAGACCCGTAAGAGCAGCCCATGTGCCGTATATGTAGCAAACACCCCATCTCCCGTACCATGACCCATTTTGTTCTTGATGTTCGAAAAGCCAGTTCACTGCGCGCTGAATATGTTGATGTTTTTCTGTGAAGCCTGCTTTCTCGCCTAAAAAGTGCAGCACACGTCCGGTAAGGTCGGCGGTTGAAGGGTCAACTGCCGCGTCCTCAGCGGATTCAAGCGGGAGAAGGCGGATCAGAGGATGGTTCACATTTTTCTCAAAAGCTGAAAATCCGCCGTCATTGTTTTGCATCGATAAAAGCCAAGACACTCCTCGCTCCCAAGCTGAAGGGGAATAACTGCGGGGAATCGCTTTTAATGCGGCTGCAGTGTCGTCACAGTCAGGGTTGTTTGTATTGATGTTTGAAAATCCCCAGCCGCCGGGATTTGCATCCGGATTTTTGACAGACCAATCCGCTACTTTGGTATGTTGGCGGTCTAGCAAAAAGGCAGCTGCTTTTGTAATAGGGCCGTCTGTTTCGGCCACGCCGTTTTTTTGAAGGGCATAGCTGATCAGAGCAGTGTCCCAAACAGTGGAAGTAGAGTTTTCCAGATAAGGAATCCCGCTGCACTCTGTCACTAGCGATTTAAGGCCTTTCAATGCCTTTCTGATGACATGAGAGTGGCGCGACATACCAAGCGACAGAAGGCTGTAAACCATAAATATGGTTGCGCTCGCATAGCTGTATAATGTTCCGTCTTTTTCGATTCGGTCCAGCATATATGTTTTAGCCGTCTGTAAGCCTAGCTGCTGAAAAGCAAAGGGTGCATGAAAAATACGTTTCCAATGTGACGAAATAGATGTGAGATCTCTTTCTTCAAAAGCATCAGATCGAAGCCAAGTGAAAGGGTTTTTTGTCATGTGCGGATCGAGATGGCGAAGAGATGGGATATTGCGGTTTTTAAGAACAAATCGCTGATTAAGTGTTACAGCCATAGGAGCAAAATGAATTCGGGCATAGGCGCTGAATTGATAGAAATGAACCGGTAATGTTGGGGGAAGCGCCATGAGCGATAATGGTAAATACAACACAGGCCAAGGATAGAGCCCGTTGGCGGCAAGCATCCATTTTGTCATGAAATGAACCTGCCTCAGTCCGCCATGGGCGATGATAAATTGTTCTGCTTTTCTCATGTGCGGGTCAGATCTGTGAAAACATCCTGAAGCCAGCATTCCGACATATCCTTGGACTGTAGCCGTTAGATTTCCGTTCGTTTCATCGGGATAATGGATGAATGTGCCGTCGGGTTGCTGTTTTTCACGAATGCCGGCTGCAAGCGCTGATATCAGTTCTTTTTCATGGTCACCATCATCAAGTGAGGTGAGGAGCAAAATAAAAAAGGAATTTGTCATGATTGGTCCTTCAAAGCAAAATGTCCACGAACCATCAGCATTTTGCCTGTCTTTTAACTCTGAAACGGTTTTATTTTGAAAACGCCTCACTTTCTTCTGAAGTGTGCTCATCACGCTCAACTCCTTCAGAAGCATATATATTCAGCGTCTTTTGCCGCCATTACAGAAAGAAAAAAAACTGCTGGCTGGCAGCAGTTTTTTTGACATGCATGTTAGTCTTCGAGATTAATCCATACGCTTTTGACTTCTGTGTAGTTATCTAAGGCATATGATCCCATTTCTCGTCCGAGCCCTGACTGTTTATAACCGCCAAACGGAGACGCCGCGTCAAACACATTATAGCAGTTCACCCAGACGGTTCCCGCTTGAAGACGGTCCGCGATATAGTGGGCATGCTTGACATTCTCTGTCCACAGTCCGGCCGCAAGTCCATATTCTGAATGATTCGCTCGGTCAATGACTTCATCGACTGTTTCATACGGAATCGCAGTCAGCACCGGTCCGAAAATTTCTTCTTTTGCGATCGTCATCTCGTCTTCAACATTCGCAAACACTGTCGGTGCGACAAAATACCCTTCTTCAAAAGGACAGCTTCCGCCAGTCACTGCTTTTGCTCCTTCGTCTTTTCCTTTTTGAATGTAGGAAAGAACCCGTTCGTGCTGTTCCTTGCTCACGAGAGGCCCGATTTGTGTATCCTTATGAAGTCCCGCTCCTTGGCGGAGTGATTCAGCATAGGACACCATCTCATCAATAACTTCATCATATTGGTCTTTATGAATGAACACACGCGACCCCGCACAGCAGACTTGGCCTTGGTTAAACATCACACCGTTTAAAGCGCCTGGGATGGCTTTTTTCAAATTGGCATCCGGCAGAAGAATATTAGGTGATTTTCCGCCCAGCTCCAATGTAACCCGCTTAATGCTTTTCGCAGCGGTGGCCATAATTTTCTTTCCGATTTCAGTGGAACCGGTAAAGGCAATTTTATCAACCGCCTCATGGTTCGTCAGCGTTTCTCCCGCATCTTCACCGAATCCCGGAATGATATTAATGACACCGTCCGGGAAGCCGGCTTTGTCAATTAATTCTGCCAAATAAAGAGCTGAAAGCGGTGTCTGTTCAGCCGGTTTGAGCACGATTGTACAGCCTGTCGCAAGAGCCGCACCCATTTTCCACATCGCCATCAGGAGCGGGAAATTCCATGGAATGATCTGGCCGACGACGCCGACAGGATCATGGCGCGTATAATTAAAATAGGCGCCGGAAACCGGGATCGTCTGTCCTGTTATTTTTGTACACCAGCCGGCGTAATAGCGCATATGCTCAATAGCCAGCGGAATATCTCCATTCGTCGTTTCATTTATCGGTTTCCCGTTATCAAGCGTTTCAAGCTGAGCAAGCTCAGTTTTATGTTCTTCCATTAAGTCTGCCAGCTTATACATCAGTCTGCTTCTTGAAGCTGGAGACATGGTTCTCCATTCGCCTTGGTCAAAGGCTTTGCGGGCAGCTTTAACCGCTTTGTCTACATCCGCAGCCTGGGCTTCATACAGCGTCATCAAGGTTTCGCCGGTCGCCGGGTTGGGAGTGTCAAAGGTTGCCCCTGAGGCACTCGGAACAAACTTTCCGTCAATATAAAGCTTCTTTGTTCCCTGTAAAAATGTCTCCAGCCTTTTCGTCACTTGCATCGTTAAAGAACTCATTCGTAACAAACCTCCAGTCATTTTTTATGGTCTGTTTTGAGATTCTTGGTGATAGCACATGGATTCCTTGATTCAATAGCAGAAAGAAGATATGACATTTGCTGTAAGAGTAAGCGTATACAAACATTCTATAATAGAAAACAAGTCAAAATCAATGAATAACCGATATTGCAATTTATAAAAGAAAAAAGCTACAATAAGCTTATAGATCAGTAAAGGAGATTTCATTTATGATTCATAACAATTGGCTTGAAAAAGAAACAATCAAAAAGGTGAAATGTGTGCAGACAAACGCAAAAAAATATATCGTGAACCGCGTTTTAACTCCGGGAAAAGAATATGAAGTGAAAAATGAAACAGAGGAGTTTCTGTTTGTGATCGACAATACGAATAAAGTCGGCGGCTATTATAAAGAATACTTCGAAGAGGTTTAATGCCTGAATCCTAAAAATATGAGCAGAAAATTTAATGAAATATAAAACCGCAGTTTGGCTGCGGTTTTTTTTTATGGTTAAAACAGGAAAAATAAAACAAAATTCAAGAAAACGTAAAAAACCAATTTTTCAAAAAATACTGCTGAATATTGAAACTTTTTTCTTTGTACGTGCGTATTACTTGATGCAACAGCTTAAAAGACGGAAAACAAATCAAAAATTTGAAAAATGTAATCTGTTCGTAATGGTTTAAATGTCTTCTATGTCGTATTCTTATATAGGGATAAAGGACTTATTTTTATGTAATGAATGTTAAAACAATTAGATAAATGCAGAAAGAGGGGTTCTTCATTGGGTATTTTTTCTGTTAGCAGATCAACAGACGCAAAGAAGCTTGAAGCTTTGCTTGTTGAAGGGGAAAGAATAGAATCGATTTATAAGCTCCGAGTTGATCAAATTTGCTTTACAAATAAACGGATCATTTTCTTTGACAATAAGATGTTTTCTAAAAAGAAGGTTCGTGTATTTCTCCCATATAAAACAATTGAAAGCTTTGCGATCCAAGAAGCGGGCATGTTTGATCCCGACACTGGATTATTGTTGATGACAAGAAGCAAAACCTTTGAATTAGAATTTGCAAAAGACACCGATTTAAGCGAAGTTCAAGCGGTGCTGACAAAGCACTTGTGCAGCTGAATATTTGATGAGCCAGCCGTTCAAAAATGGTTAGGCTTTTTTTATATAAAAACAGAGCAGAGTGCACATACTGTGTACCGCAAAAAGAGAATACCTGAAATATCATTACCGCCTGCGATTACGATTTGTTCAAAAAAGCAGCAGCTCAACTTTCTATCAAAGTTCCCATGTTTGACAGGCGGCAAAACGGGAATCAGGATAGAAAGGAGAGGATACACATGGCACTGACAAAAGAACAAACACAGCATCTCTACCATAAATTGCTCGATATGCAAAAAGAAATGTCTGGCGAAAAAAAGGAAACAAAATCAATGACGGAAGAAGTGGGGGAGCTTTCCAATGGAATTGACAACCATATGGGAGATCACGGCACGCTCGTCACAGATCGGATGACAGACCAAACGGTGAGAGAAATTGACCGGGAGCTGTTGGAAGAGGTCAACCATGCGTTACAAAAAATGAAAGACGGAACGTACGGAGTATGTGAAAAAACTGGCCAAGACATTCCTTATGAAAGGCTTGAAGCTGTTCCCTATGCAAGAATGACAGTTGAAGCTCAAGCTGATGCGGAGGATGATTTGGAGACAGATGCTCCGTCATTTGAAAGAGAGTTTCACGAACAGATAAAAGATCTATCCAATGAAGAAACAGTTGATCAAAAAAGCTCTCAGACGTATGAAATTTTGGATCGGGAACAAGATTCGAAGTGAAAATGGCAAGCAAGTACACCGATAGTAGATGTACTTGCTTTTTTTTGGGGAGAAATCTCATATTTAAAATAAAGTGTTTGACTTCTAGTGAAAAAGAAAGTAACATACTATTAGTAAGTAAATATAAAAAGTTTACCGGGAGGAATACAAATGTCTACAGTATTATTTGTAAAAACAAGCGACCGTACAGCTGAAGAAGGCGTTTCAACTAAACTTTACGAAGCTTTCTTAGCTGCTTATAAAGAAAACAACCCTGCGGATGAAGTGGTTGAATTAGATCTTCATAAAGAAAACCTTCCTTACCTTGGAAGAGATATGATTAACGGAACATTTAAAGCAGGTCAAGGAATGGAAATGACAGAAGAAGAGAAAAAACAAGCAGCAATTGCTGACAAATATCTGAATCAGTTTGTAAAAGCTGACAAAGTTGTTTTCGCATTCCCACTTTGGAACTTCACAGTGCCGGCAGTGCTTCATACTTATGTTGATTACCTGTCTCGTGCAGGCGTTACATTCAAATACACACAAGAAGGGCCAGTTGGTTTAATGGGCGGCAAAAAAGTTGCGCTTCTTAACGCGCGCGGCGGTGTTTATTCTGAAGGACCAATGGCTGCACTTGAAATGTCATTAAACTTCATGAAAACAGTTCTTGGTTTCTGGGGTGTTCAAGACTTGCACACAGTTGTCATCGAAGGACATAACGCAGCGCCTGATCAAGCACAAGAAATCGTTGAAAAAGGTTTACAAGAAGCAAAAGATCTTGCTGCAAAATTCTAATTATGCCAAAACTCCTATCGTTGTGATAGGAGTTTTTTGTTTACACATTATATAGAAGAAAGTGATCATTCCTCTTAGCGAAAAAGGCTGTTTTTTTATTGTAATATATTTTGTCTTTGTCAAATTGTCATATATAATAGCGAAAAAGCAGTTTTAATCGCTGGAAAAAGTTTTTCTGAACAATTGTTCTGGCCCCTTGATAAAAATCAGCTGATGGTGTACTATATAAAAGAAGCTACTTTGTGCGTATTGTTAATTAAGTTTTAACCTTTAAGCTGTAATAGGGAGTTTTATATCGAAGCCGGAATGTCACGCCTCCATTGTAGAGGACGACAGGAACGCTTCTGCAAACACCCACTTTGAGGAGTGGTGGTTTAAAACTTTCTTACTTGCATACGGCAAGACGTAGCGAAAGCCATTTCCTTTTTGGAAATGGCTTTTTATTTTATCTAAAAAAGCTTGATATCGTGAAAATTCAGTTTCTGTTTGAAAAAAATGAAGAGCACTTTTTTATGATATGATGGGAGAAATTCAAGAAAAAGCGAGGTTTACACGTTATGTTACATAGAGCCCAATCCCTTCTGGCCCATTATTTTGGCTATGAAAAGCTTCGCAGCGGCCAAGAGGAAGCGATCCGCTCGGTGACGGAAGCGAGGCAAAACACGGCCTGCATTATGCCGACGGGAGGAGGCAAATCGATTTGCTATCAAATTCCGGCCCTGATGTTTGAAGGGACAACGATCGTCATTTCGCCGTTGATTTCCTTGATGAAGGATCAAGTCGATGCGTTAGAAGAAGCGGGAATTAATGCTGCCTACATTAACAGCACACAATCTAATCAGGAAATATATGAGAGGCTGAACGGGCTCAAAGAAGGGGCTTATAAGCTTTTTTACATTACACCGGAGCGATTAACATCTACAGAGTTTATTCGGATTTTGCAGGGCATTGATGTTCCTTTAGTCGCAATAGATGAGGCTCACTGTATTTCTCAATGGGGACACGATTTCAGGCCAAGCTACAGAAATATTGAAATATTATTCCGAGAATTACATGACAAACCTGTCATCATAGCATTAACAGCAACGGCCACACCCGAAGTTCATGAGGATATCTGCAAACAGCTGCATATTCAAAAAGATCATACGGTATATACCGGATTTTCTCGAGACAATTTAACGTTTAAAGTAGCAAAAGGAGAAAATAAAGATCGTTTTATTGATGAATATGTGCAAAACAACAAACATGAAGCAGGCATTGTCTATACAGCGACCAGAAAAGAAGCTGATCGGATTTATGAGAAACTGAAACGAAATCAGATCAGTGCAGGGCGGTATCACGGGGGCTTGGCTGACGATGTGAGAAAAGAGCAGCAGGAAAGATTTCTTAATGATGAGCTGCAGGTTATGGTGGCAACCTCTGCTTTTGGAATGGGCATTGATAAATCCAATATTAGATTTGTGCTGCATGCCCAAATTCCGAAAGATATGGAAAGCTATTATCAAGAGGCTGGACGAGCTGGGCGGGACGGTCTTGAAAGTGAATGTGTTCTCCTGTTTTCACCGCAGGATATTATGGTACAGCGTTTTTTAATAGAACAATCAGAGCATGAAGAGAAACAAAAGCAGGATTTGAAAAAGCTGAGACAAATGGTCGACTATTGTCACACGGAAGATTGTCTGCAGCGTTTTATCCTTATGTATTTTGGAGAAAAGGAGCCTGATGCGTGTGGACAGTGCGGAAACTGTACTGATACTAGAACGGCCCATGACGTGACACGAGAGGCGCAAATGGTCTTATCGTGTATCATTCGCATGAAAGAACGGTTTGGCAAGACGATGGTTGCACAGGTGCTGGCCGGATCTAGAAATAAAAAAGTTCTTGAAAACGGCTTTACCGATCTCTCAACATACGGGATATTAAAACACCAATCAGTAGGGGAAATCAGTGACTTTATCGAATTTCTTATTTCTGACGATTTCATTAGGATGTCAGACGGAACGTTTCCGACTCTTTTAGTCAGCAGTAAAGGAAGGAATGTACTGAGAGGGGAATTATCAGTCACAAGAAAAGAAGCATTAAAAGCGGCAGCGATTACTGAAAATGATGAGCTGTTTGAGCGTCTGCGCATGGTTCGCAAAGATATTGCGGCAGAGCAGGGTGTTCCGCCTTTTGTTGTTTTCTCTGACCAAACGTTAAAAGAAATGTCGGGCAAACAGCCCGTAAATGACGAGGAACTTTTGTCTATAAAAGGAGTCGGAGAACAAAAAAGAGCAAAATACGGCCGGCTTTTTTTACAAGAAATACAAGCTTATGCAAGGGTGACAGACTAAAAAAACAGAAAATCAATCTTTTTTTATATAAAAAACTCATTTTATTTTCTCTATTTTGCCTCAGATTAAAAAGACTTGCGAAGCCTATTATATCAGGGGTTCAGCAAGTCTTTCCAGCCGAGAGAAATCCTTCATGTAAAGGAACTGTAATCTAAATCATATCTTTTTGTTATTGATTTGACATTTACGTGTGTTACGATAGCACCTGTTAGCCGCCAATAAAAAGCTAACAAGGGAGGATTTACTTATGAAGAAGACGATTATGTCCTTTGTAGCAGTTGCTGCACTTTCATCAACTGCATTCGGAGCTCACGCTTCTGCAAAAGAAATCACGGTGCAAAAGGGTGATACGCTCTGGGGAATCTCTCAGAAAAACGGAGTGAACCTAAAGGACTTAAAAGAATGGAACAAGTTAACTTCTGATAAAATCATTACAGGAGAAAAACTGACCATTTCTTCAGAAGAAACAACCACTACTGGGCAATATACAATTAAAGCGGGAGACACGCTGACAAAGATTGCTCAACAATTCGGAACGACAGTCAACAACCTGAAAGTTTGGAATAACCTAAGCTCTGACATGATCTATGCTGGATCAACACTTTCAGTAAAAGGTCAGGCAACAGCAGCAAACGCAGTTACTGAGAATACGCAAACAAGCGCACCTCAAACTCAAACAAAACAAGAAGCTGTGCAAAAAGAGCAACCTAAACAAGAAACAGTTCAACAACAACCAAAACAAGAAACAAAGGCTGCAGCAGAAACTTCTGTTCCTACAGAAGAAAAGGCTGTTCAATCAAATACAAATCATCAAGAAGCTTCAAAAGAACTAACAGTTACTGCTACTGCTTACACTGCTAACGACGGCGGCATTTCCGGCGTTACAGCAACAGGCATTGACTTAAATAAGAACCCGAACGCGAAAGTTATCGCGGTTGATCCTAATGTGATTCCTCTAGGTTCTAAAGTCTATGTTGAAGGCTACGGTGAAGCAACAGCAGGAGATACTGGCGGCGCTATTAAAGGTAACAAAATCGATGTATTTGTACCAAATAAAAGTGATGCATCCAATTGGGGCGTCAAAACTGTAAGTGTAAAAATCTTAAACTAATCATATAGATTGTGATAAAAGACGCGAGCTTTTGGCTTGTGTCTTTTTTTCGTTCTGTGTAAAGATGTTTCTATCTTATGCTGATAAAAGAAAAGCGGTCCTGATGTTTTTCGCGTGTGAAAAATGGGTAGATGGTATATGTCCCTATCATCTAACTATTTTGCAGAAGGAGTTGCTGACTGTTGCTTTGGATTATTGTATCTTTTCTGGTTATCAATATCGGGATATTTCTATTTTCATGGCGGAGAACAAAGGAGGTTAACTTGCAATCGTCCGATGGATATTTTCTCGGAGGAAGAAGTCTGACTGCGTTATATATCGGAAGCTCGCTGCTGTTAACCAATTTATCAACAGAGCAGATGGTTGGGTTAAATGGACAAAGCTATGCAGGGTCTATGACAGCGATGTCATGGGAAGCGAGTGCGCCGCTTGCGTTAATTTTTCTGGCGCTTGTCTTTTTGCCTCGTTATTTAAAAACAGGAATTACTACCATACCTGATTTTCTAGAGAAGCGGTTTGATCAAAGAACAAGACAGATCGTTTCGGTGCTGCTTATCATCGGCTACGCTGTTTCATTCCTGCCGACAGTACTGTATTCAGGCGCTCTCGTGTTAAATCAAGTCTTCCGCATTACAGATACATTTGGCATCAGCACATTTATGGCTGTTTTGCTGATATCCTTAATCATTGGCGTAACGAGCTGCTGTTATATCTTTTTTGGCGGATTGAAAGCTGCTGCATCAGCAGATGCCATATACGGAATCGGATTAATTTTAGGCGGTTTTTTTATTGTGATATTAGGAGTTCTTGCAGTCGGACAAGGCAGCTTTGGGGGCGGAGTTGCACAGCTGACGGCTTTACATACAGACAAACTCAATTCAATTGATATCAGCAATTCGGCAGATGTGCCGTGGCCGACGATTTTAACAGGACTATTAGTGAATAATCTCTTTTATTGGGCTGTTAACCAAGCGATTGTTCAGCGGACATTAGGAGCGAAAAATCTAGCTGAAGGACAAAAGGGCGCTCTTTTAGCAGGTTTCTTTAAACTTATTGGTGTGTTTTATTTAGTCGTCCCCGGAGTGATTGCCTTTCATTTATATGGAGGCGGCATTAAAAATGCTGACAGTGTATATCCCCGGCTGATCGTCGATTTATTGCCGGCATCGCTTACCGGTGTATTCGCCGCTATTTTATTCGGAGCGATTTTAAGCTCGTTTAACGGCTCTCTGAACAGTACCATTACGTTGTTTACTCTGGACATATACAAACCGGTCTTTAAGCCTCATGCAAATGAAGCTGAGCTGGTCAAAACAGGGCGGATTTTTGTCGCGGTTCTCGGGCTGGTATCGATTGTCATCGCACCCTTTATTTTATATGCGCCATCAGGGCTGTACAACTATCTTCAAGAGATGTTCGGATTTTTTAATGTTCCGATATTAGCAGCGATCGTCATTGGCTTCTTTACAAAAAAAGTGCCGGCTTTAGCTGTGAAAATAGCAATACCAGCCCATATTGTTTTATATGGCTTATCAAAAATCTATTTAGGGCACATTCATTTTCTATACATCCTTGCCGTACTCTTTCCATTTTCAGTGGCTGTGATGCTTCTGACAGGAAAGCTGTATCCCAGGGAAACGGACTATAAGCTCGATCACAACCCGCAAGTGGATATAACACCTTGGAAGCACGTAAAGCTGGCGTCCTGTATCATTCTGATTTTAGTTGCGGCGACGTACCTTGTGTTTTCACCATGGGGAATTGCGGGTTAGCAAAAAGGATCTTGGCACCTGCCAAGATCCTTTTTATTTAAACCAGCCTTTTTCCTTTGACCGGGTAATGGCTTCTATTCGGTTTTTCACTTCAAGTTTGTCTAGAATCATTGAGATATAATTTCGCACCGTCCCGCTTTTGATGCTGAGTTCCTGAGCGATTTCTTTTGTGTTTTTACCGTCAGCCACAAGTTCGAGCACTTCTTTTTCTCTGTCTGTAAGAGGGTTAGCCTCGCTGTATATGTCCTCCATCAGCTCAGGTGCATAGATGCGTTTTCCGTTCATGACGCTTCGGATGGCGCTCGCGAGCTCTTCGCTCGGACTGTCTTTTAACAAATAGCCCTTAACGCCGGCTTTAATGGCTCTCTGAAAGTAGCCGGGTCTGGTAAAAGTGGTTAGGATAATAATGTTACAGCCTGTGTCCTTTAACTCCTCAGCAGCTTCAAGCCCCGTTTTTCCGGGCATTTCAATGTCCATAATGCATACATCAGGCTGATGTTTTTTGACAAAATCAACAGCATCTTGACCGTTTGTACCTTTGCCGACAACTTCCATATCGTCTTCTAAATTCAGAAGTGATCCTAAAGCGCCCAAGAGCATTTGCTGATCTTCCGCAATAAATATACTAATCATGTAAGCCATCCTTTTTTGTTTATTTTGAGTTATTAGGAATTGACATGGTAAGCTTGGTGCCGTTTTTTGTATCAATGTGTAGGCTCCCGTTTGCAAATTCAAGCCGTTCTCTCATGCCAAGCAGGCCATGTCCTTTTGAAAAGTACTTCTCTTCACCTTGAAACGTTCCATCGTCAGTCACTGTAATGACAACTTCCTTCCAGAGCTGTTGAATGTCGACTCGGCAGGTCTTAGCCTGACTGTGTTTGACGACATTAGTGACAGCTTCCTTTAAGCACATGCTTAATATGTTTTCATTAAGCAATGAGATATTATCCGGCAATTGATCTTCCTCGTAGATAAACGTAATGCCGGCTGCTTCAAGAATTTGTTTGATGTTTATGATTTCATCCTTTAGCCGGATGCCTTTCATGGAAGATACGATTTTTCTGACTTCATTTAAAGAAGTTCTCGCAGTTTGCTGAACGCTTTTTAGTTCACGTGTTGCTTGTTCAGGGTCTTTGTATATCAATTTTCTCGCCAAGTCGCTTTTTAAACCGATTAGAGAAAGCTTTTGCCCAAGTGTATCGTGGAGGTCACGGGCAATTCGCTGCCGCTCTTCTAATTTCACCAGGTCAGCAATCCGTTCATTTGCATTCTCGAGTTTTTCTTCGAGTCGTTCGCGTTCTTTGCGGCTTCTAATACTGAACGGCAATAAAATCGCGCTGATGAGGGTAATGACGACAAAAGGAATTTGAGTCAGAAAGAATTCTTTTTTTAATACGAGGCTGAAATTGGCTGCGACGGCAGCGCTTATTAAATGGACGTAATATAAAATATGAAAAGGGACACGTTCTTTTATGTTTCCAATAAAATAAGCGATAAAAAAAGCAAAATAAATATAACTGAACAGCGTAATGGAGGCTGTTGAAATGCCGATTAATAAAAACGCCCACAAATAAATGGCCCAGCCTTTTGAGACAAAAGCAAATCTATATATCGAAAAAAATAAAAGCGTCAAAATGATGCCGATGATGATAACAAATGTAGATGATGATTGCCATATAAAGTAGAAGGGAAGGATGAAAAATATCGTCCATATATAAGGCGTAATCCCGCTTAGTTTTTGAAATGTAAAATGTTTTTTAATCATGATATTCCCTCATTTTCAGCTTTTCATCTTATATGTAACTTTATCATTGCGAAAGCCAGAATGCACCCTTGAACAATAAAAAGGAAGCCTTCTTGTGTATAAGAGAAGACCTCCTTCATCATCAGGCGTTCCGCAGTTTCTGTTTTTCTGTTGAATCAGGCGGAGGGCTGGAAGGGATATGTTTGATATCCCGAAATGATACAAATTGTTTTTTATCTTCATCCCAAAGGCGGAATCCAAGTGACTGCAGACTTGTTTTTAAGGTAATTGTCGGTACGTTTTTCAATGGTTCGTGATGTTTATGAGCAACTTCAAGCTTATAGTTAGGCACCTTTGGACTCAAATGGTGAACATGGTGGTACCCGATATTGCCTGTGAGCCATTGAAGCAGTTTCGGGAGTTGATAAAATGAACTGCCTTCCACAGCTGCCTGGACATAGCTCCAGTTTTCATCTGCTTCAAAATAAGAATCTTCAAAGGTATGCTGCACATAAAACAGCCAAACCCCGATTGAACCTGAAATCAGAAAAATAGGGCCCTGCACCAGTAAAAACGATTGCCAGCCAAAGATCAGACAGCAAGCAGCAGCCAACGCTACAATTGCCACATTCGTAAGATATGTGTTTACACGTTCTTTACGTCTTGCGCCTTTTTTGTTAAAACGGTTAGTAATCAGAAAAACATAAATCGGTCCGAGAATAAACATGATAAACGGATTTCTATAAAGCCTATATGCAAGCTTTGTTCGTGTAGATGCAGCTTTATATTCGTTTACTGTTAACATCCAGATGTCTCCTGTCCCGCGTTTATCCAGATTGCTGCTTGTCGCATGATGAATCGAATGGCTATGCTGCCATTGAAGATAAGGAAATAAAGTCAGGACACCGGTCACAAAACCGAGAATATGGTTAAAGCGCTTTTGTTTGAAAAATGATTGATGGCAGCAGTCATGGAATATGATAAAAATTCTCGTCAAAAATCCTGCGGCAATTACTGTTAATGCTATCGTAAGGAGATAGGAGACATTGAGGCTGAAATAAGCAAGAAACCACAGTCCGAAGAAAGGGATAAACGTGTTCAAAAGCTGAATCAGGCTGTTTTTTGTTTCGGGTTTAGCAAAAGCAGCGACTTGCTTTGTCAGCTGTTTTTGTTTATGTGCAATGGTTTGTTCAGTCATAGTAAGTATCCTCTCATTGTGTGTCTCGGTTAAGTATACGCTAATCAGAGAAGGGTTTTGTAGTAGCACACATCATGCATCATATATGACATTTGTCATGGCTCCTCGTGCGGCTTGCATAACTGTTTGCACTAAAAAAGCTTGTAAAAAAATTTACAAGCTGATTAATGTTTGTCGATCCATATTCGTGATGTACCCGCAACAGCTTCAACCCTGCATGTTCCCCCTATAGGAAACGTGGCAATTGGTGAGGTGTGTCCGGCATTTATATTTGCGATGATTGGGAGGCCGGATAATTCTTTTTTTGTTTTAATCATGGCTGTTACCTGCTCTATTGATACATTTGATGCTTTTTGAAATCTGCCGATTAAAATCGCTTTCACATGAGAAAAAGCGGGGAGGTGGATGAGTGATTGCAGATCGCGGTCAAACATGTGGATGTCTGACATATAATCATCTTCTATCAATAAAATCGTATTTTCTGTTTCTGGAAAATACTCCGTTCCCTGCAGCAAATTAAGCGTGCATAGGTTTCCGCCAATCAAAGTGCCTTCCGCATAACCCTCTTGAATCACAACAGGGCCGTTATGAGGATAAAAGTGCCTGTTTTCTTGATCCAAATACCAGCGGTCATCGCTCCATTCGCTCGAAGGATGAATCTGAAACGGGTCGTCCGAAGCGCAGCAAGAAAGAAAATACTCTTTTGTATATTCGAGTCCTTTTTTCATTGCGAATGTTGAAAAATGGGGACCTGAATACGTAACAAGACCCGTTTTTTGATAAATGGCGTTGCCGAGGGCCGTTATATCGGAATAGCCGCACAGAATTTTTGGATGCTGTTTGATTTTTTCGAAATCAAGATAGCGCAGCAGCTGATTTGAATTGAAACCTCCAAGTGTTGTTAAAATCGCTTTGACACCTGGATCGAAAAAGGCAGCGTGCAGATCATGAACTCTTGATTCGATAGAGGATGAATCAAATTCGTTACATTCATTTGCGTGTTCAGCGATGGTTACTCGATAACCTAAGCGTTCTAATGTGGTTTTTGCTTGAATTTTTGCTTCATTTGATAATTTAGACATGCTGGTCGCGGGAGACACGATCCGGATTTCGTCTCCCTTTTTCAACTTTGCGGCGATCATAGCACCCTCCATTAATGGTTTTATACCATTACAGCATATCTTGGCTCATTCTTCCAGACTTCTTTACAAATCGACCCACTTAATGCTGCCTGATTGTGTATCATGATCGACGCATACTTGGAATTGATGTTTTTCATAAAAATGAATCAGCCGGTCTACATGATTCCAATCACGCTTGGCAATGTCGCCTGTGACTTTCGGAATATTGTGGTCTCTGGCGATATCTTTTAAATATTTCATGCAAATGGAACCAAACCCGTGATTCGGAGGGCCTTTTATGTCCCCGATATGAATGGCATCATCCTTGTAAGACGCTACAAGTGAAAAATTGCCTTTTCCTCTGTAAGCCGTTTTACAATCAGTAAGCATAATTTTGCATGTTTGGCCATCATCAATCGAGGAAACAATCAACCACTCTTCATGTTTCGATTGATCAATACCAAGCACTTTGGCATCTTTAGATAGATCCTTCATATTCTCCTGCATGCGGTAAATTTGAAATTCTAAATCATTCAGTTCTTCTTCAAGTTCTTCGCGATTTTTTTCTTTAACAGTAAACAAGATCAAACTCCTTTCAGAAATCAGCTTAGAAACACAGTTACCAATTGTATTAGATGAAAGGAGCATTGTAAATAATAAAACGAATATTACTAGAAATTAGCGCAAAGTAAGGTTTGATCGTTTTTAAGAGAGGAAAAAGAAAACTAACCTGTGAAAAAGGAGGAATCGGAATGGCGATTGATTCATTGATTAAGAAATTAAAGTATGTCCAATTGGAACCGCCCGATAAAATTCTCTCCCTATATCTTAATACAGACATGAGAGATCCAGAGCAGCAGGGGGGAGAATGGAAGATTGCCCTAAAGTCAGGATTCGGCCGATTAAAAGAGTATTTGGCAGCAAGTGATCCAGAGGAAGAGAAGTGTCTGCAAGGTATCAGAACGAAAATTGAGCAACACCTCAATGAAATGGGTAAAGACATGCCCCGCAGTCTCGTGTTTTTTGTTTCCGATAGCGGTATATGGGAACCAATTAAGCTTCAAATCCCTGTAGAAACAAGATTTTACTGGGAAGAAACAGCTGTTCTGGACCAGCTAAAAGGGTTACGCCAAACGTACCCAAGTACGGCGTTTATTTTAACTCAGCAGCATGAAGTGAAAATTATTGAAACAGTATTAGGTGAAATTGAGGCGGTTGAGCATTATGAGTATGATATCATCAATGAGTCGTGGGAGAATCGCCATTCCTCTGCAAAAAAAGCGGTACCGTTTGAAGAGGACCGAATGAGGGAACATGTAACAGAGAACCAGACAAGACTGTATAAGCGGCTGGCTGCCAACCTTGATCAAAAAGCGGCCGCGAAAAGATGGGAACGAATGGTCATCGCCGGTGATAAAGAAACAGCGGATATTTTGGATCAGCATATGAATAAACCGATTCATTCGAAAATTCAAAAGAACCTTCTGAATGAAAATGAACATAAGGCCATTGAGCATTTAATCAAAGAGGCGTGAACCGAACAGGGCCGGGGCTACAAGCCGCCGGCCTTTGAAGTGTGTCTAATTTCTGACGAAGCATACGAAAACGTTGACAACCTCTTCGAATTTGCATACGATTTGGATAGCCAGTACAAATAGGAGAGGTCATCAAATGAATCAAACAGAAAATAAACCGAAAAATTATACGGGGATTGTCCTTACGCTGACAGTTCTGATTAACGGTTTAATCGCAGTGCTGTTTTTTATGCCTAAATTAGATCAGTTCAGCCATGCGAATATTCACATTTTGCCTATGCTGAATGCGATATTCAACAGCTTTACGTTTATCTTCTTATTGGCCGCGCTGATTATGATTAAACAGAAAAATATTAAAGCTCATAAACGCTTTATTTTAGCCGCTTTCACAACAACATTACTATTTTTGATTTGTTATGTTGTTTACCATTCGATTGCAGAGAATACGCTGTATGGCGGAGAAGGTATTATACGTTCGATTTACTTCTTTATCTTAATTACGCATATCTTCCTTTCTGCAATCATTGTGCCGCTTGCGCTATTTACACTAATCAGAGGCTTCAGCATGCAGGTGGAGCGCCATAAAAAAATAGCCAGATGGACAATGCCTCTGTGGCTGTATGTAAGCCTTACAGGCGTTGTAGTATATCTGATGATATCACCGTATTATTAAAAGCCATACTGAGTATGGCTTTTTTTGCGCTTGTAAATATGGCAAAAGCCCAAATCAGTTGGGCTTTTGCCAATAAATTGATAGACTCCTATTCATGAGCCTTTGATTCCATAGTTTCAAGTGTTGCAACCTGTAAAGATTCTTCAACAGTTTTTGTTTTTTCTTTTACTTTTTCTGCATACGTGTAATCACCGTAGCAATACGGATAGCGGAAATTATTCACATTTCCCCCGCAAGTATACAAATCGGGATTTTTTTTGACTTGCTGCTCGGAGTATTGTTTTGCCAATTCCTCAGTATGCGCGCCTCCATGATCAGCTACAAAATCAATGTAACCTGCCCCCATGTTATAGCTTTGAATAATGGTATCCAAATCCACATCTTTTTCCTTACCGGTCTTGTACATGAGGGTAAATTGCTTGATGCCTTGTTTAACACTGAGTTGAGGGTCTGTTATCTCATTGCGTTTTAACCCCAGAGATTCAGAGGACTGCATGGGATCATTGCCTTTTCCTTTTGACTCCTGATACATCATGCCAAGTATGAGTGATGTATAATGAGAGAGTCCTTGATTTTCAAGCTCGTCTTCCACCAGCGGTTTATAATCGGTTAAACGTTCCAAAACAATCGTTTTTGTATCGATCGGAAGTTTTTTGATTAAATCCCGGTTGAAAAAAAGCAACATCAACAAAAAAGAGGCGGTGACAAAGACAAAAATCATTATAAAACCCGCAGCAGCGAAACAGCCTTTTCTCTTTTTCTTCACTGTGTTTCACCCTTAATGTTTGAAGCAATATGACCTTTTTATTATGACACAGAACGGTATATCAGACCAAGTAAAAACCTGATTTGAAACATAAATTTAAACTATGAGATTGAATTGGAATACAAGTGGACTGGTTTGCACCCAAGCACATTTGTTATAAGATAAAACTACGAATAAAGAAAGGTGATACAGATGACTGAATTTAGAGAAACGGACCGGACAGCTGCTGATCTGGACGAGGAAACGCTGTTTCTAGTCGCACAAACATTCAAAGCGCTTTCTGATCCTACCAGAATCAGGATTCTCCATTTATTATCCCAGGGTGAACATGCTGTAAACGGAATTGCGGAAAAGCTGAATTTACTGCAATCTACTGTCTCCCACCAGCTCAGATTCTTAAAAAATCTCCGGCTTGTCAAATCGCGCAGAGAAGGAACATCCATTTACTACTCTCCGGAGGATGAACACGTTTTAGATGTTCTTCAGCAAATGATCCATCATACACAACATGATTAAAAAAGATATCCTTGCTTAATCGCTGCTAGCGGGCAAGGATGTCTTTTTCTTTATTGCGTCTGTTCTGATCGAGTTCGTTTCTGCTGAGCTTAATGACAAAAGAGGAAAACCCGATATAATAAACAGCTATCAGAAAAAAGACGCCAATTGTCAGAGGATCTGTTCCGATTGACTGACTGTACGATTCAAGGCTGTTTAGATCAGGCGAGGTAAGATAGAGCTCTGTCACTCGATAAAGAAATCTTGATAGAAATAAGGTTAAAAGAATCATTTCTACCCAAATATGAGTGCGAAAATAGATTTTTCCTCTGCGTTTTTCAAAGGAGATATTTTTCTTGGCGAAAAAGACAAGGAGCCAGCCGCCAAGAATGCCGAAAATGAGATATCCATATAAAAAAGGGTGAATGACGCTGAAGATCGAAAGACCAAAAGCAAACAGTGAGAAAAGAATCATACGGGTAAACAGCCAGCGAGGCTTCAGCGGCTGATATCCAATAGACCTTTTAATTTTTTTATACAGAAAAAAGATAATAATCATGGCAGGATAAATGCTCTGAAGTGTAAGATGCATGATGTGAAATCCCCTCCGTTGAGAAGTGTATGCTTATCCGGTTCAAAATAGTAGCTGAAAACAATACTGAACACAAAAAAGAAGGGGAAACCCCTGTTTTCATAACATATGCGGAGGTTCTTTGGGCCGCATAATAGATATGCCCAAGCGTTATAAAAATGTTATGATTAATTTCTCTGGAAAACAATAGAAGAAAAGGTGCACAAAATGAAACTGGAACGTTTGTTAGCAATTGTTGTGTTATTAATCAGCAAAAAACAAGTGCAGGCCGCTGAACTTGCTGAGATGTTTGAAGTATCCGTCAGAACAATTTACCGTGATATTGATACGATCAATAGGGCTGGTATTCCGATTGTGACCTCACAGGGCTCCGGGGGCGGAATTGGCATTATGGAAACGTATCGGCTTGAGAGAGAGTGGCTGAAAGAGGAGGAACTATTTGCGATTGCTTCTGCTTTGCAGAGTGTCTCATCTATGTACGAACCTGTTTCTCACAGCACAGCTTATCAAAAAATCAAGCACCTCATACCGGAGCAATCTGCTGAAGCATTTAAGCACCAAACAGAAAAATGGTTTATTGACATGACGGCTTGGGGCCGAACTGAGGATCAAAAGGCGCTTCGTGAGAAAATCAGTGCCGCCATTGATCGATTGTCGACGGTATCATTTACATATACAAACGCAAGCGGGGAAACACTTCTTCGTGAAACGGAACCTTACACTTTGGTTTGCAAGGCGGGGCACTGGTATTTATATGCCTATTGTCTAGTTAGAAACGATTTTCGCTTTTTTAAACTGAACCGAATGAAAGATCTGACCATTTTATATCAATCATTCACCAGAAAAGACATTCAGCTGGAGACTTTGCCGTGGGATAAGAACTGGTACCAAAAGGACCGTTTAACTGAACTGGTCATTCTTGTTCAGCCGGCAGCACGTCAGCGCATACGTGAATGGTTCGGATATGATGTTCTTCATTGTGATGAAGTTGAGAACTGCCGGGCCGTGATTTCTCTTCCTGAAGATCAATGGCTGATCGGTTTTTTGCTGCAGTTTGGAAAGGATATTGAGATTCTGGAACCTCTTCATATACGGGAAAAAGTAAAAGATACCCTTAATCAGATGCAAAAAGTATATGAAACCTGACATACTGCTGTCAGGTTTCTTTTTTTATAATCTAAGTAAAAAGGAGGGATCGTATGAGTTTTTCACATATGACACACTTAAAACAGAAACGGTTTGCCGGACTTTCACGGCAGACAAGCAATGCATTGGAAATGACGGAAGAAAGGCGGATCCCGGCACTGTGGGATCAATTCTGGCAGCAGGATATGAGCATTCTTTTCTCAGAGGCTGAAAAAGATCAAAGCATTATCGCCTTATATTCCAATTACGAGCAGGAGACGAATGGGTTTTACACGTTTTCAGTCGGAACGTTTCAGGAGGACAGCCGAACTCTTCCAGAACCATATGAAAACATTGATCTGCCGGCTTCCGCTTATGCTGTATTCACTTCCAGAATCGGCCCTATTGAAGAGGTTGTGCTTGAAACGTGGAAGGAGATTTGGGCTTGGGATAAGCGTTATCTGCGTACATTTACAGGTGACTTTGAGGTGTATGATCAAAGTGCAGCAGTACCTCACCGAGCGCAGGTTAATATTTATGTAGCCATAAATAAATAATAACTCTTGATAAACTAATGGTGTTAGTTAATAATAAAACTAACACCATTAGTTTTATTAGGGGGAATGAAAAGATGAGAGTTACTCAGTACCAAACGGTTTGGCAGCTGACTTTTTTTCCGAGATTATTTCCGGTCAATTGCTATTTAGTAGAGGAAGAAAACGAAGTCACCCTGATTGATGCCGCACTGCCGGGCAGCTATAAAGGAATCATTCAAGCTGTAAATCAGCTGGGAAAACCGCTTCAGCATATTTTACTGACCCATGCCCATGGTGATCATGTCGGATCACTGGATGCATTGACACAAGCATTTCCTCACGCAAAGGTGATGATCTCAGAACGGGATTCTTTCCTGATGCAAGGCGACACATCGCTGCGTCATGATGAGCCGCAGACACCTATAAAAGGAGGTATTCCGAAACACGTGCAAACAAAGCCTCACCATCTGCTGACAGGCGGTGAAACAATAGGTTCACTGCTCGCTATTCCTACACCAGGCCATACACCGGGCAGCATGTCATTTCTTGATACGAGAAACGGCACTATCATAGCTGGAGATGCGTTCCAATTGCGCGGAGGAATCGCTGTATCAGGCCAGATGAAATGGGCGTTTCCTTTTCCCGCTTTCGCCACATGGAATAAGGAGGAAGCCATTAAAAGCGCTCAATCGCTCGCCGACAAGTCGCCTTCCTGTCTCGCTGTCGGACATGGGAATTTCCTTAGGTCACCCGCAGAACGGATGCGCCAGGCGATCCAAAAAGCAAAGAAAGGATGATGAACATGTCACCGAGAATTGGATTGAGCCAAAAAATGATTGTAGACGCCGCAGCGGAGATTGCCGATCAAGAGGGCTTGAATAGTGTCACACTTGCCGCACTGTCTAAAAAAATGAATGTACGCCCTCCGTCGCTGTATAATCATATCAACGGGCTGCAAGCGATCAGAACAGAGCTCGCTGTCAGCGGGCTGACGAAGCTTTTAGATCATATGGCAGACTCCGTAACAGAACAAAAGGGTGATTCCGCTATGCTTTCTTTAGCTCATGCATATGTGGATTTTGCAGTTGAAAATCCCGGATATTATGAAGCAGCTTTGCTCAAGGTTCAGGACAAAAGGATGGAAATTGTCTCAGATCATATTGTCCAGCTTGTCTCGAAGCTGCTCAATGAAAACGGCTATGCAAACGAAAAGACTGCGATTCACGCGACAAGGGGGCTAAGAAGCCTGTTGCATGGCTTTACGGCTTTGATCGCAAAAGAAGCATTTGAACGTGAAGAGGATATTTCAGAAAGCCTGTCATTTTCAATTCGGACGTTTTTGTCAGGATTATTAATGAACAATAAAAACATTATGTAAACTATTTAATAGATGTCTTATATTTCTGAATATTGTATAATATCATAGGAGTATACATAGGGGAGAGACAGGACATTCACAAAATTGAGCAGTTAGCGGCAGCATCATGGCGGTCTTAAATTCAGAAAAGCATGGGACAATGGCTCCTCAGAGCGAACTTTGGCGTAACCAAAAGGGCGAACAGCGTGTGGACATCAGCGGAAATGCCTGAAGGAGATTTCCGGTAAGCAGCCGAGCATTTTTATAAATGCTTAGGCTTGCCCGTTTGTTTTTAAATCAGCCATGCATCTCCGAAAGGGATTGCAGACAGCGGGTATGAAAAGGCAGACGAGTGCTTTCAAATGACAGCATTGTGCCGGGACATCATGAGCCATACAGATGAAAACAGCCGATTTACATACAAGTGGGAACAAGAGCCGTCGCCCATTTGGATTGATACATTTATTTAATTAGAAGGATTTTCGCCGGAGCGGCACCAAGGCTACACACATATTTTCGCGCATGCCGCGGTGTATGACCAAGGGAACCTGACAGCGCTTGGAACGGCTTCTGTTATTGATGGCTACGGGGGACTCAGTAACATCGTTATAGCCAAGGAGCAAAGAGTAAAAGGGGCAGGAGTTCAAGTGACCAGGGCATTGACTGAATGGGCAATCAATAACGGAGTCAAGCACATCTATTTGCAAGTGCTGAAAGAAAGTCTGGCGGCAGTTTCTTTATATGAAAAAATCGGATTTTTTCCTATATCAGAACACCATTACCGGATCAAAAGATGATCAAAGGAGGGGATTGCTGATGGACTTGCTTCAAGACATAATTTGCGAAAAACGGACATATACACGCCTTTATCATTCACATCAGCATAAATACAGCCAATTGCTTTTTCCGCTTGAAGGGTGTCTTGATCTTGAGACAGAGGGACGCGAGGTGAAATTAAAGCCGGATCATTTTTTATATATCCCGCCTGAGTGCGAGCATCGTTTCCGGTCAATCGGCAGAAATGAATGTCTTGTACTGGATGTTCCGCTTCATACGATGAAAATTAACGAGTATCGTGCAGGATCGGGAATTGAAGCTGCGCTCGATCCATTCTGGTCTTCGATCAGGTACTTGCTTACTGAGGAAGAAAAGGCCGGCACCGCGAACTCACTGCATATGCTTGTTCAATACATAAAAGAAAAGCTGCAATCCCATACATACGCCTCAATTGCCTACATTCACAACCATTTATCTGAGCGGCTGACGATTAAGAAGCTGGCAGAAATCGAGCATTACCACCCAGCTTACTATTCAAGCTGGTTCAAGAAGCAGACGGGGCAGTCTCCGCAGACCTATATTGCCAATCTTCGTCTCGAGGAAGCGAAACGAATGCTGATGGAGAAAAAGGAAACCCTTACTGTCGTGAGCGAAGCGCTGGGCTTTCAAAATCTCTCTTCATTCACAAGGTGGTTTACAAAAAGTACAGGCATGCCGCCCCGGCTGTATCGATGCACCTTATATTTGGATAAAAAATGATGGCTCTATGGTTAAACGAGCCTTAGAAAGCTCTTTTATAATAGGAGAAAAAGGAGTTATTGATATGGCAGTCATTGAGGACTTTGAGAAATTGGATATCAGAACAGGCACTATTGTAAAAGCGGAAGAATTTCCTGAAGCAAGAGTCCCGGCGATTAAGCTTGTGATTGATTTTGGAGCAGACATCGGCATGAAACAATCGAGTGCGCAAATTACGAAGCGTTACCACCCGGAAGATCTCATCAACAAGCAAATCATAGCAGTCATCAACTTTCCGCCGCGCCGGATTGCCGGATTTAAATCGGAAGTGCTGGTCCTTGGCGGGATTCCCGGCCAGAGTGACGTCGTCCTGCTGAAGCCGGATCAGCCTGTCCCAAACGGCACAAAAATCGGATAACATAAAAAAGACGTTTGCCTAAGGCAAACGTCTTTGCGTATTGAGGCGATGCACCACACGCCACATTCGTGTGCGCCGCAAAGGGCATGTACATCGGCTTACACAATTCAGCTCATCGCTATATGAATATAGCATAGCGGGTGAAGGAATGCAAGGGTAACTTTGTAATTTTTTATTCGTATCTTATTTTGCTATATTTACTGTCATTGTAGATAGTACATATTCATATTAGTATTGAGTAATAACGAGTTGTTTTTTTGTGATAGGATGTTCCAAAAACAGCTTGAGCGAATATACCAGCCCAGGAATATTTAAGACTAGGTAAACATATAGAAATTCTTGCTATAATTCAGCTGCTGTGTCTATGTTCTTAGGGTTCCCTCTAAAACGATCTACAACCTTTTATTTTGTTGATGGTGGCACAGCTTGAATGGAAATTTCTCCAGACTTGTTGAATTTCTTTTTCTGTGCGTACTTTTTCAGCATCATTTGAGCTACAAGCTGCCAACGATAGGCTCAAAGTGAATGCGGTTATTGTGAATTTAATTTTTCCTTAATATCATTGCATTTCTCTTTAAGACTTTCTGGCGTATGTTAAAATTTTACTGAATTCATAGTCAAAAGGGGAATGTTTTATGCTGGGAATCAACGTTGAAAAAACAAATGAAAACTTAATTATCAATTGGCAGCTATCCAAAATCGAAATTCCAATCAGAGAAATCAATGATGTTTTTCTTGATCCAAGCTATGGGGGAGAGGGAAAAAGCGCAGTAAGGATAGGTTTTCCTTATGGCTCTACGGATAGGGTAGTGATTAAAACAGCAAATAACACTTACATTTTGTTCACGACTAATGCTGCTTCAATTATGAGTAAAATTGTTTCCTAATAACCAATTAATGTCCTATAGTAATGCTTTCCTTGTGTATCATAACATGGTGAAATCTAGTTAATTGTTGTTAGGGGGATAGGATATGGAAGAAGGCAAACTTATTCATATGACACTTGCTGGTATTAAAGAAGCTGTTTCTAAGTACGGCATTTTTCCAATGATTCAACCAGGTGGTTTCGTATTAGAAGACGCCACATTTGAATTTAATGAACCTGCAACAGAAGAAGAAATTAGAAAACTAAAATCACATTTCAATGTAAGTCTACCCAAGGATTATGAAGAATTCCTAGCTCTACATAATGGAATGAAGTTTTTTGATGGGGTTGAAATACTTAGTATTGAAGATGTTTTGGAATACAATGAAACAGAAGATCTTCCTGAAAATTGTTTTTTAATTGGGTATCATTTTGATGGCCGTTATGTAATTGATACTAAACGGTATGAAAAGGGTCTTGACTTTATGTTTTATTTGGATGCGATTGATCATTTCGATGAAGCTATTGAGGTTGCTCCAAATTTTGAAATTTGGTTAGACCGGTTGGTAAGCTCTAATGGATTTAAATATTGGGAAATAAACAAAGATGTTAAGCTGTATTATGAAAATATGGATTTAGAAGAGACTCCCTATGATTAGGAGTCTCTTGTTTATTAATACGCTCTCCACCAAGGATTAACTTCACTTCTATGAAATGCGCTATCTAATGGAATTAAATTGCTAGTGGAGTTACCGCCACCATATTCTCTAGGTAATTGATGGTGTATTTCAAACTTTGCCCAAGTCTTTTTCCCATATTTTTTCTCATACCATGCTCGGTATGCTTTTCTTTCTTTATTTCCCCAGTCAACTTTTTTCTTAACTTTCTTAAACGTTCGCAGGTGCAAGCAAGTCTAAGCCTAATTGTTTATCTGTATAAACAGGAAAGAAAGTACCTTTTTTATTGGTTAAGTACAAACCTTCAGTCCATGTTAGAGTTCGAAGCGTAGGAGGTTTTCCTGCCCATGTTGCAATGGCACTACCTGAATATTTCCAAAAAGAAGTATAGTCAACGTTAAGAAGCTGATGTACTTCTGCCCCTTTCTTAATCTGTCCCCCAACAAAGGTTTTTCTAATAACATGTGGACACGTAAATTGCTTGTTATAGTAGCCACTTTTACATAGTGCTTGTTGAACTTCAAGTGTGGCAGGCCGAACCCCAACGACTTTTGAAATCTCTACTCCATGAATAACTTTGTTCACTTTCCCACCTAAAAAAGTATGGCTTAGGTAAACAACACTTTTTGAGCTTTTCTGTATTCCTATACGCTGACTGTCAGAAGTGACTTGTCCAGTTGAAATTTTGCCAT
The DNA here is from genome assembly GCF_036765095.1 of Bacillus sp. 0209A. Classification (NCBI taxonomy): domain Bacteria; kingdom Bacillati; phylum Bacillota; class Bacilli; order Caryophanales; family Bacillaceae; genus Bacillus; species Bacillus sp. 0209A. The sequence continues at coordinate 69,607 of NZ_JBAIZV010000003.1, read as the reverse complement.
CTTTTTTACCATATGCAATATAAGTTTGGTATGAGTTTTCAACTTCAAGTCCTTCTTTTTTTGCTATTTGAGTTAGCTTATTAGAAGCGTCTGAAATGGGTTGTTTTGATCCTTCAGTTTTTTGCTTTATTCCATTAACTGAAGAAATACGTTGGGTAAGGTCGATTCCTTGGATGCTTGTTTTGTTAGATGATTCACTTGCAGCTACTTTCTTTTCATGTGTGAAGAGTCCAGAAAGAAGTAACACAACAGTTAGAGCGGTTAATCCAAAGCATTTTAACAACTTTTTCATAAACAATCATCTCCTTTTTCTGTGTTACATAACAAATGAACAATTAACGAGTGTTAAATTGTTGAAAATAATTACATATTATCCCTCTTCCAGACAGGGACATATCAAATGACCTAAAAAATAACAATTGATTTTTAGAGAGTTAAGAAACATTTAAAGTTCTAAATTCCTAGGTTAATTGGTTGTGTGTTAGGTGCTAACATGGGGATTTGTGGTAAAATTTATATGGAGTAAGCGTGAAAGGAGAATGATATGAAGGTTTTTGAAGCTGATTCATTACTCTCTGAAGCGGATAAAAGAACCAAAGAGTTCAAGGAACTAAGGTCACAAATGGTGAAGCTCAAAAAAGCGTTTAAGTCCGTAGCTGACTTAGATGACAGCGAGTTTTCAGGTAAGGGTGCTAACAACATTAAAGCATTTTATCATGATCATGTCGGTGTTACCGATCAATGGATTGATTTAATTGATATGAAAATTGCTTTTTTAAGCAGCGTTTCTGCAAAACTTGAAGAAGCAAAGTTGTCAGATGCTTACATAGAAGAATCTTTTCTAGAGCATGAGTTGGTGAACGCTTATACAAAATCAAAATCCATTATGTCTGAACAAAAGAAAGCGATGAAAGACATCTTAAACGACATCAATGATATTCTTCCCCTTGAAATATTCTCAACAGAAGACTTCAAAGACAAACTTTCTTCTGCAGATGACAAACGTGAAAAAACAATTGATAAGCTAAACAAGCTTGATGAGGATTTAAAAACAGAATACGCTGAAACAGAGCCTAACGAACAATTCATTCAGCAAGATTTTAAAAAGCTGCAGGAATCAACAGGCAAAGGGAGAAACGCCACCCCGATTCAATATAACGCCAAAGCGTATAGAGAAAGTGACATACATAAGAAAAAAGGCGATATTGAGAAGCATTCTGAATCTTATTTAAGCGTGAAAAAAGAAGAAGCAAAAGAACGAGAAATCAAAGAATTAAAGAAAAAACTTAATGATGGTGTGTCTGATCCTGATGAGTATTTAGAGATCGCTAAGAAAGTAGGCTACGAGAATCTTGAGCCAGCTCAAGTTCAGCTTGCGGTGCAAATCGAACAAGCAAAGCAGCTAGAAGGGGCAGGAGAAATCACCTGGGATATCGTAAAAGGTGTAGGAGTAGGTTTATATGATGTTGGTAAAGACACTGTAACCGGCATATGGGACTTCATCACCGATCCAGGAGAAACCTTGTTAGCACTAGGCAATGCAGTTATTCACCCAGTGAAAACATATGATGCTGTTTCAGCAGCAATTGAAGAATCGTATCAAAAAGATATGGTGAATGGAGATGCCTATTCTAGATCCAGATGGGTGACGTATGCAATTGGTTCAGTGGCTGTAGCTGTTTTTGGAACCAAAGGTGCAGGAGCCATTAACAAAGCAGATGCAGCGGGCAAAGTAATAAACAAAGCAAGCCAAGCAGGGAAGAAAATGAAGGACGTTAAGATTCCAGATTTACTACCTTACAATCCTAAGTATAAGCTTGCTCTAGCAGATAACGTACCATACAATGTGGTTGATAGCCAAAACCTTAAGAATGAACTTTTGACTAATGCGAAGAAATTACCAGATGGAACAAGAAAGCCGTTTACTGGACAAAAGATTAATCCACCATGGTTAAATAAAGAAAAGTATGAAGCGTATGAAATAAAGGGGAAGGTAAAGGCGAAGGGGGAAGTTAAAGATGTAAGCCGAAGAGTGTATACTATGAAAGATATAGATATTAATCAAAAAACGGAATTCGGCGTTACAAATCTTCAACTAATGAAAAACGGGAATGCCCCTTATGCAAAAGATGGCACACAGATTAATTTACATCACTTGATTCAAGAAGAACCTGGCCCAATGCTTGAAATCCCGAACAGTTTACATACAAAATATAGTGATGTCATTCATAAGCTTAAGTCTGATGGTAAAAGTTTTAGAAATGATAAGGTTTTAAAGGCCCAATACGAAAGCTTTAGAAAGAGATATTGGAAGTGGAGAGCGAAACAATTTGAGAATGGGAATTGAGGTGTTTAAATGATTTATTCGAAGGTTGAAAACTTTATTAATGAAAATAAACAAAATGCTATATTTACAGATGGCACAAGTCATGGAAACATTGTTCGCATTGAAGAAACTCTACAAAGCGATCTTCCCAATAGCTATAAATGGTTTTTAGAAAAATACGGTGCAGGGGGTTTATTCGGTGTTCTAGTTTTAGGCTACAACTTTGATCATGCATCAGTTGTAAATAAAACTAAGGAATATAGAGAACACTATGGCCTTACTGATGGACTTGTAGTTATTGAAGATGTTGATTATTTTGCTTACTGTCTAGATACGAATAAAATGAAAGACGGAGAATGCCCTGTAGTTGAATGGGATAGGGTAATTGGTTATCAAGATACTGTTGCAGACAGCTTTATTGAATTTTTTTATAATAAGATTCAGGAAGCGAAAGATGGCTGGGATGAGGATGAAGACTGGGAAAATTAAGCAAAAGTATTACAAATAAGGCCGAAACTTATTGAATCTGAGCTCATATGATATACATTAAGGTATCAAGGTCATTGATGGCATGATACTGAAAAAGGAGTGAGATTCATGGGAGGATTTTATTTCTTTGGTGCTTTGATTTTAACTTTTTTGCTAGGTGTTGGCTTATTATCTCTTGGTGCTTATATACTTTGGAAACTCATAAAGATGCGCTAGGTTTGATGGAGGCTCGCTTTTGACTTAAAATAACTGTTTGCTTAATCTCACTTTTTGAAAGTTGTTGTCCCTGAGTAGCTGTACTGTGGGCTTAGTGAAGATAGGGCTGATGATACGATTAACACAATACCAAAGTATTGTTGCTTGTCGAACCTATATCCTCAATCTAAATAAAATAATGGTTTTAACCATAAAGCAATAGTATTGCAAATACCATTTCTATATGGTTATAATTAGGGTAATGATACAATTATATAATTATTTTTTGTATTTTGATTTAAGGAAATGCATAAAATAAAAAGACCGAGGTGCGCCAACACCCCGGCATGTACAAAAAGCTGCCCATCAAAGGGCTTGCTCAGATGTCGTTCTAGATAGACCTAGCCCTTCAGGTGTCTAAGCTCAAGGGAGGTCTATTTTTTATTTATATACGTCAACAGGGCAATTATAAATGACCCGAATGCAAGCATTAGCATTAATGCCTGGAATGTTGACATAGCCTCACCCCCTTTCATAGGGGATGAGCAAGACTCCCTAGAGTGAGCAAACTTAATGTACAGGAAATATTATACTATACATAAATCCCCTTGTCGTTAAAAATTCACAATATATTGATAACGAGCAAAACGAAAAGTGAGGGTTGAATATGAAGACTGTTAGCCAAGAAATCCAAGATTTATCTATTGAATCCTTGAGGTCAACTTTTAGTAAACTTTCAAATGCTTATAAAAGCACGACAGAAAAAGGTTCAAACACAACCCTTGTCAAAAAGAGACTAAGCGCAGTAAAAATTGGTTTAGAAAGCCTAAAAGGTACTTGGAATGGTGAAGATTTTTGCTATGAGCAAGAAATCATATTGACTTCTAAAGAAGTTCTACAAGATATCATTCCATCTATTGAAAAACAATTAGCAAAAGCAAAAGAAGGCAGTTCTCAAAAAACATTAAATGAGCGTCGCTTAACTGCATTAAAACAGGCAATCGAATCCTTAGAGAACCGTCTTATATAAGACAGTAAACTGTTCCGGAATCGGGTGCGTTACATAAACAAGATTGAAGGAAACTCTGTTTACTAGGGCTTCCTTTTATTTTTGCGTATTTATCAACATTAAAATTTAACAGAGCCATTCAATTATTAAATCATTTGAATGATTGTCGATATTTAATATGTGTAAAAACGGAAAAATTCTACAATTCAGACTTTACTTGTTTCATAGAGTGGACTTACTTCGTTCTTCATGTGGAATGAATTACATAAACCCAGCTGCAGCTCCATTGTAGCTGGTTATGAGAACTTCAGTATAATCATAATTGATCACTTTCAGCCAATTATGAGAACGTTTATTAATTTCATAAGGGGAGTCAGCTTTATTGAGTACGATTGCCTCTAAGTTTTTTCTTTGGCCAAGGCAAATGAACGACTTAGAGGCAATTAACTGACCGTCTTTGAAGATAACATCGAAGACAGAGTAAACAATCTTATGGGCTGATTTTTTGGACATAAAACGTTCCATTACAGCTTCAAAGTCAGGAGCACCATCTGGAGAAGCTACAATGACTTCACAATCTCTAATGTTTATTTTCTTTGTGATAAATGGTTCGAATGGGGATTAATTACAGATATTATTCCATCAGATTAGAAACAAGAATTGCGATTCTACGAAAAATGATAAGGCTATGGTGGAACAAGACTACCTATAATGTAATTTTAGTCCTTTGTAATTAAATTACAAATAGTCATAATATTCACTCGTGAATTCATGGTATTATATTGAAGGGAACGATCAAAAGCTTTGGCGTTAGTAATTAAGAATGTTTTAAATATATACGAGTGCTACCTCATGTCAAAGTCAGAAAAAATATTATAGGAGGTAACATATGTTTAAGTTTAAAAAGAATTTCTTAGTTGGATTAACGGCAGCTTTAATGAGTATAAGCTTGTTTTCGGCAACCGCCTCCGCAGCTAGCACAGACTACTGGCAAAATTGGACGGATGGGGGCGGAATAGTAAACGCTGTCAATGGGTCTGGCGGAAATTACAGTGTGAATTGGTCTAATACCGGTAATTTTGTTGTTGGTAAAGGTTGGACTACAGGTTCTCCATTTAGGACAATAAACTATAACGCTGGCGTTTGGGCGCCGAAAGGCAATGGATATTTGACTTTATATGGTTGGACGCGATCACCTCTCATAGAATATTATGTAGTGGATTCATGGGGTACTTATAGACCTACTGGAACGTATAAAGGTACGGTATACAGTGATGGGGGTGTATATGACATATATACAACGACACGTTATAATGCTCCTTCCATTGATGGCGAAAACACTACTTTTACACAGTATTGGAGTGTTCGCCAGTCGAAGAGACCTACTGGAAGCAACGCTACAATCACTTTCAGCAATCATGTTAACGCATGGAAGAGTCATGGAATGAATCTGGGTAGTAATTGGTCTTACCAAGTCTTAGCGACAGAGGGATATCAAAGTAGTGGAAGTTCTAACGTAACAGTGTGGTAACAGATCATCTTTAATCAGGGGTAGCTAACGGGCTGCTGATCGTTCCTTAAGAATTTTTATAATCATTGTTATTATTGTGAGTTACTAATAATCGACGGTCTTTTAGTTGGAATCCCAATATATGCCTCGGATATGGTAAATAATTATTAAACAAACATTAGGAATATATAGTCACGCACTTCAATCAATGCAATTAGAAGCAGCAGATAAGATGGATTTATTGTTAAATGCGTGACCTCACCTGTGACCTGACCAAATAAAAAAAGCGATGAACTTCGCTGTGTAAAGCTTTGTAGTACCTCTTTTGACACGCCACATTCGTGTGCGCCGCAAAGGGCATGTACATCGGCTTACACAATTCAGCTCATCGCTATATGAAATAGCATGGCAGGTGAAGGAATGCAAGGGTTACTTTGTTATAGACAACAAGATTTAACACAGAGCAGGATCTAAGATAAACGATTAACTTCATAAGCGGCACGGATTCCAGATTCAATCGCCCCTTGCATCCACGCATGAGTGAGTGAGGCATGTTCTCCAGCGAAATGGATTCTTCCCTCAGGAACAGGGATATAGGGGTACAGTTCTAATTCTTGTCCGGGTTCCATAGCTGTAAAGGCCCCCGCAGAATAAGGATTCTGACTCCAGCTAAAAGAAGCGCCGGACACAAATTCAGACCATACAATATCGCCATATATCTCTGATAAATTCAGTAAAGTATACTGAATACGCTCTCTTTCTGAAAGACTGTCCCACATCAGTGCCTCATCTGCCCATGTATAACTCGCCAGAACGACAGCATGTCTATTTGCTCCAATACCAGTGCTTGGATAATACGAAAATCGAATCGGAAGATCAGTAATAGATTGCCCGCCGCGCTGCCCGGCTTTTTCCCAAAATCGCTTTTAAACTCTATGCCGATTTTGGTTGCGCTTATATAGTTCAGTTCGCGGATTGCCCGCCGTTTATAGTAGGAAAAAGAATGGTATGGTTCGACTTTGACAAATCGCAATGTTGAAAAAGGAATGGTTACAATAGCAAGATCAGCTGTGAACGCTACATGCTCTGCTGTTTGTTGATGCTGACAATGGACCGTAACGCTGTGCTCATTTTGAGAAATTTTCATCATTTTTTGATGGTATAGAATATCTGTTTTTAGTTGAGGAAGAAACGCGTGAGGAAGCCGATCCATTCTGCCTGTTTTTTCATAGAAGTGAGTTGGTGAAGTGAAAAAGATGGATTCCCGTAACACTTCAACAAGGGACATACCCATATACGCTTCCATATCCAAAAGGATTCCTATCATATCGATCGCGCCATATGAAAAATATGTGTTTAAAAAAGAGCTTAACGAGTCATTTTTGTATTGTTCTTCAACAATCCGCCAATTTCTCTCTGGATTTTGATTAATAAAATGCAGAATAGGCTGCAATACAGAAAGCATCAGCTCTTCCGCGGTTTTCCCTTGTTCGTTTGGTGCAACGGGGTATCTTAATATCTGAGGATTTCGTTCAAAAAGATGGAGACGTGTTTTAATTCCGTTCGTGTAAATGATGTCCATTTGGCTTTTGTTGATAAATACATTTGTTGGCAGCCTGAATTTTTTTATATATTCTAAGGTTAACATATGGATATTCGGAATGCGCATCGGACCAACATTAAAGTACAAACCATCACTAAAGGGAGATCTCAACGTGCAGACACGGCCGCCTGCTCTTCCGCTCGCTTCAAGAATCGTTACTCTGTGACCGGCATTTTTCAGCAAAGATGCTGATACAAGCCCGGCCAATCCGGCTCCCACAACAATAATATGCTTTGGATGATGTGATGCGCTAAGTCCGTTTCTAATAATCTTCACCATGTCATCATTCGTGAGAGAATTCATTTTTCGGAGGCACCTCTTTTTTGAATTTATGGCATTATATTCAGTGAAAAGGACGCCTATCACGTTCTGTTCATATCTTTTGGAATTGGAACGCCAAAACGAACATTTATTCTCATTAAAAGAACAAAATGGGGAGACATATATTGACTAATTTTGTTATAAGACTGTAAATATTTCAAAAAGTCTCTTAGATGAACAAAGCAACTCTTAAGGAACTTCAAAACTTCGAAGCGAAGTATCAAATTAAACACCTAGAGGTAGAGGAATTCATTTATTTAGCCATGAAGAACTTGAAGAGGAACTGAAATATGAGGATTTATCTGAAGAACATCAATATTATTCCGGTTGACTGCTAATTGGAAGGTTACCTTTTGATGATCGGACAAGGATAAATAGGATAAAGGTAATCCCAGTAAGCAAAACAATTGTTGGAAATGCACAAAATAAAAAGACCGAGGGACGGCAATACCCCGGCTTTGTACAAAAAGCTACCCATCAAAGAGCTTGCTCAATGGTCAATCTGTGTAGACCTAACCCTTGAAGATTCCTAACTCAAGGGAGGTCTATTTTTTATTTATGAACTTGCTGTTGTAGGGAATACGGAGAGACAGGGAAGTGTAGTGTTAGCTGCATCTCTGAACTTAAAAAAGATTTTCGAATCAAAACAGGCTCGGTACTTTTTATGATAGCTGAAGATCCAAGAATACATCTCGTAAATCTCTAAATAAAAAAGCTTTTCATCAGTTCCGGTTGATTCCTTTTTACAGATTTGTTCTTGAAAAATGTGTTAATTCTTTAGATGTTTAATGAATTTACGTGAATGATTTAAGTCCCTCGTAAGCCGATAAGGCTTACTGATAGCTCGAGCGGGGCTTTTATTGTGATGAATCATATCCCATGGCCTGTTCACTGGTCAGTAATTCTTTGAGTTGTTGAATAAGGATAGTATTTAAAGAGGTTATTGTTGTCTTAATATCGAAATAAACATTAAGTTTAAGTACTTTTGATGGGAGTCACTTTAATGCATATAACAACAAAAAGGTTATTGATACGTGAATTTGAATTAAATGATTGGCAAGCTGTATATGAGTATACATCAGATATTCATGTTATGAAGTATATACCAGAAGGGGTTTTTACTGAAGAAGATGCTAAAGAATTTGTAAATAAAAACAAAGGTGATAAAGCTGAAAAATTTCCTGTAGTACTAATAGATGAAGATTATCTTATAGGTCATATTGTTTTTTATAAGTATTTTGGTGAACATACATATGAGATTGGGTGGGTGTTTAATCCAAATTATCAAAATAGAGGGTACGCTTCTGAAGCAGCACAAGCTATCTTGGAATATGGATTTAAAGAAATGAACTTACATAGGATTATAGCTACATGTCAGCCTGAGAATATTCCATCATACCGAGTTATGGAGAAAATCGGTATGAGAAGAGAAGGCTTTTTTAAAAAATGTATTCCCAAAGGCAATGAATGGTGGGATGAATATTATTACGCTATTTTAGAAGAAGAGTGGAAATAAACTATTAATAATTTATAAGTCTTACCTCTTCAACAAAAGTTCTTTTATTGAATGCAGCAACATTGGCGATACAAACAAAATATACATCCTATACCATGACAATTCGCTTATGACGGGATAAGTTATATGCCGGGGAGATCATTCTTTGTAGGATTCGCTTGAGGACTAAATTAGCCCTTCATATGCAAACCCGAAGAACAATGTTATAGGAATTTCTTAGTTAATGTTGTAATTATATTGGCGGCATACCGTCTTAGTTTTTAAAGGTTGAGCAGGTAGAAGTTTTTAACAAAGATTCAGCAACTATAAGACAGAGTTATGAAGTCCAAATAATCTGGAATGATGATATATGCTCATATATTGAGAGATGAAGCGCACCTGCAGCAGAAAGCAGAGCGCTTTTTTTTTTATGAGGAATCTCAATAAAACAATAATTTTAATCAGAAAAGAGATGTGAAAAATATGGATAAAATAATGTGGGGTCAAATAAAGTGTAAACAATGGGAAAAGCTGATCTTAACCAAAAATGGATGAAGTCGAATAATCCTGATCACGCAGGCAATATTATTTAGTTAGTCTAGGTTTGAAATAAAAATTAATCAAATTTATGTTAATAACAACATTGATAAATGAACAAAAGAAAAGAACATGTTTTGAAATAAGAATGATCAAAACATGCTTGGTTAATTTCTTTATATTACATTTGCGGGGGTTCCAAACCAAATTTTGTCCATTCCTCTTTTGCTGGACCATAAATACCTGGAACACTTAACCCTGCTTGTCTCATAAGAACAGTCATTTGTCCTCGATGGTGATTTTGATGTTGAATTAAAAACATCAAAAGTGAACCATTCGGCAATTGTTGCCCAATAAAGTTGATACGTTCTTGGAGTGTATAGTCAGTCCATTGGGTTTTTAATGCCTCTACAAATGCATTACTGGCTTGATGATAACTGTCTGCTATAAACTGCGCCGAAGTAGGAACAGGATAATCTTCAGCTGGGGCATGAAACGTTAAGTCTGTGTTTGAGGTAATGATGCGAATGGCAGCAACAGTATGCCAAGCAATACGGCCTAAAGTCCAATTTTCTGAAGTTATTTCCTGTTTAAGTGATTCATCAGTTAGACTATTTAGTATTTTCTGTGTTGCATCGGCTTCGAACTCCCAAGATTTTAAAAAATGATTTAAGGTTTGAAACACAAAATTCCTCCTTATAATATTTTGTTTTCTTTCTATTAACCTATAGTTCAATTATAGTGCCACGTTTAGTTAAACAGAACAAAATTTTAGGCAAGAATGATCCAATGAAAATAGGCATCGAGACATTCTTAAATAAACGTCAAGACTGTATTTCAAATTTACATTTAAAATACATGAAATCAAAATCAAAATCAAAATCAAACTAAATGACAATGAAGCCGAATGTTGAATTGCAGAATGGATTCTTTTTTTGCAAGGATTCTGAAATTAGAGACGATTCAGGAGAAAGAACATAACAAAGTAAAGAAGCCAGCTGCAGTTTTTGATTCAAGTTGCATTGTTTTATTAAAAATTCAATACAAGATTACTTTGAAAATATACAGAACCAATATTGAGCGGCAGGTTAAATGATATTGAGATGATATGTGTTTTATAGCGTTGCTAAAAAGATCAAAAAGAGATTGATAAAGTGTTTCGGTATCTGTAACTAAAATGGAAGCTGTATGAAAAGAGTGTTTGTCAATAAGCTGAAGAACAAAGGAGCTGAGGGAACATGAAGTTCTTTAAATTTCACGTGATCAAAAATAAAGAAGGAGATTACCTCACATGTAATGAATTATTATAGTAGGAAAGAGAAAAATTTTACAACAAAGGGAGGAATGAGTTAATAATGAAGAGTTTTATTAAAGGTGCTGTTCTAACTGCTGTTCTAGGTATTGGTGCTACTTTATTTGCAGGGGATGTATCTGCACACGGGTATATAAAAGAACCTGCTAGTCGAGCGTACATGGGATCATTAGAAAAACAAATAATTGGTTGGACTGCAGCTACTCAAAAATATGGTTCCGTAGTTGATAATCCTCAATCGGTAGAAGGACCAAAAGGGTTTCCATCAGCGGGTCCACCAGATGGGAAAATTGCATCAGCAAATGGAGGATCGGGTCAAATTGATTTTGGGTTAGACAGGCAGACTGCAGATCATTGGGTAAAACAAAACATACGTGGGGGTCTAAACACCTTTACTTGGCACTATACTGCTCCTCACGCAACAACAAAGTGGCACTATTATATAACCAAGAAAGATTGGAATCCAAACAAACCTTTAACAAGAGATGAGTTTGAATTAATTGGTACTGTTGATCACGATGGTTCAAGGGCCGATACGAATCTATCTCATAAGATTTATGTACCAACTGATCGCAGTGGTTATCATGTCATTCTAGGGGTGTGGGATGTTGCGGACACCTCTAATGCCTTTTATAACGTAATTGATGTAAACCTCACACGATGATGTTGAACCTCCATCCAACAAATCTTAATGCCTCAAAAGTAACGGCAAATACTATTGAATTAATGTGGTCAGATCCAGTTGATAGTGGACAAGAATATGAGGTTTACAGAGATAATGAGAAAATTTGCCAATGCATCTAGTACAGTGTATACCGATACGGTTTTAATAGCTAACAATAGATATAGCTATACGGGAAAAGCGATTAGTGTATCAGGTAAGCCATTACTAGTTAGTAAAGTGTTGACTGTAACAACGACTGAAGATGTAACGGAACCGAGAGAATACAAAGTGTTTGAGTATGGAAGTTCCAGAATCAAATGGGATGCTGTGAAGCTTTTAAGGAGTTATTCTATTACAGATCGGTTAGATGTTGGTGCATCTGCCGATATTTTTTTACCTTAATAGAAGTGTACTCGAAAAGTCTATTTAAAAACCCTAATGATTATAAAGAGTTTTTGTTACAACATAATGGGATGGAAATGTTTGACGGTATTGAATTACTTTGCACAGAAGGAATTATTGATTACAATGAAGTCCAAAATTTCCCCGAGGGATACGTCTTAATTGGATATCATTATGATGGGAGATATGTCATTGACACAAACAGATCAAGAAAAGGATTAGATTATATGTTATATCTAGATTCAATTGATAATATTGAAGATGCAGTTAACTTAGATTCCAATTTTGAGATATGGTTTGACATGTTAGTGTCTTTTAACGGGACGAAATATTGGGAATCGAGTTCGAAGCATCCAATCAGTTAAGGTCAGGGCTTGTCAGTCGTGAGATTGTTGTCCCACTGTGAAAGTTTTAAGGTCGGTTGCTAGTACTTTTGCGGTGCTTGTATCACGAATATCCCCAGGAACTGCAGATTTAGATCCGTCTCGAATCGATTTGCCTTGGTTACATGATCCCAATCTGCTTCAGTGACTTTTCGAAACCTTTAGGGCCGCCAAGTTGTTGCAACAATATGTTCCCAGCAGTATTATCGCTGTAACGAATAGCAGCTGCCTGTATCCACGTGTTTTTCTGTGATTGGAGAATATGTAACAAGATCGTCTTTGTCAATTAAGTTTTTCTTCAGGGCAGCAGCTGCGGCTAGAACTTTATAGGTTGATGCTTAAGCAAACCGTTCATTTGGCCGATAGGCGATAGCCTTGTTTATACCTGTGTCAATTACAACGCCAAGCATAGCATCAAATCATTTCTCAAGCTGAACAAATTTTATAGTAGTTATACGGCTTGGCATTTTTGTTTCTCCTATAGCTTTTGCTTCAGCATGCGTTGATCCGTAAGAGGGTTTAAAACCAGTAAGGCTTAAACATAAAGTCCAATACATATTTCAAAATAAGAGTAAAATCGATATATTTCCAATGAAATGTTCCCCATGACTGTTAGTTTAACAAAACCCTTTTCATTCATCTTGTTTTCTGTTTTTTTATAAGTTAAGAAGGCATTGAGGGTAGAAGGGGGAACAAAATAGAAAAACACCTATTTTAAAGGTTAGCCTTATGTGAAATGTTACATCATTGATCATAGGGCAAGCGTAGCAGATTTTTATAATTGCATATATTTCCACCATAGGGCATTATTTAAAAGGATGGCACGAAAGTCATCTACATGGGCTTGATCAACTGTGATGGGAGTGTAATAGATGCAAACGAAAAAAGTTTATCTCTATGTATTTCATACAATGTCAGACTGGGAATATGGCTATTTAATTGCTGAACTAAACTCAGGGAGATACTTTAAAAAAGATGTAGCGCCTCTAAAAGTAGTTACAGTAGGGGCTCATAAAGAAATGATAAAGACGATGGGAGGGCTGAGCATAAAACCAGATATTATCCTTGATAAGTGTACGTTTGAGAGTGAAGATCTTCTGATTTTACCCGGAGGGAATACTTGGGGAGAAGATATTCATCAACCGATCTTAAAAAAAGTTGGCGAAGCTTTACAACTTGGCACGATTGTTGCTGCCATTTGTGGTGCAACCGAGGGCCTCGCGAATTATGGATACTTAGACTCTAGAAAGCATACAAGCAATGATTTATCGTATTTGAAAATGGTCTGTCCTCATTATAAAGGAGAAGCATTTTATGAGATGGGACCTGCAGTATCTGATGAGAATTTGGTCACCGCATCAGGAATAGCTCCCCTGGAATTTGCGATGGAAGTACTGAAAAAATTAGATGTATTTGCACCAGAAACATTGCATTCATGGTATGAGTTAAATAAGACCCAAAAACCAGAACACTTCTTCGAGTTAATGAATACAATAGATTGATAGAATCAGTACCAATGCTCCAGAAATGATGGGGCATTTTTTTATGATGGAAGAAAGCGATACAATGGAAGCAGGGTGATTCAAATATTTGAAACAATAACAGCATCTGGAACGTATTGTAATAAGAAAGCTAATGATCGACTGCTCAATTTGCTTTCTTGTTTGATGCTGTTCATGCTGTGAAAGGGGGATGAAAATGCAATTTCATCAAATCCAAAACGGAAAACAAAACAATCATCTTAAATGGCTGGCGGCTGTTTTTTTCAGCTGGGGAACGTTCGTTTTTGCGCTGTTTTTTGCAACTTTTGTCGGTTCAATGGCACGCCAGGCAGGAGCTTCCAAGCTCTTGCAGCAAGGTATCCAAGCAGGCTTAGTGACACTAGTTACTGTCCCGTTGCTCTACATTATTCTTAAACGGTTTTCTAGTAGACCATTCTGCTCTCTCGGACTGTCTGGGTGGCGGCAAGCCATTCCGAAAGCCATTATGGGAGCAATGTATGTGATTATTCTTTCTGGATCTGGATTTGCTATCGCTCATTTATTAGGGTGGATCAACATTACACGATTTCACTTCTCTGGTCATTTGGTTACAGTATTGCTCTTAAATATGATAATCGCTTTCTTTTATGAAGCTTTTCCAGAGGAATTAACTTTTCGAGGTGCGGTGTACTACGCTCTAAACAGGCGGTTTAACTGTTTTATAGCTTTATTCCTGCAGCCGATCCTATTTGTGCTTGCACCTATAACTGTAGGTGGTTTGCAATATATAGCAGGAATTGAATCACCAGCTATCACATTAGATTACATCATTTTATTGTTATCTTTTGGATTCATCCTTCAACTTTTGCGTATTGTAACAGGAAGTTTATGGACATCTATCGCCTTTCATCTAGCTTTTCTCGAAAATTCTCGGTTTTTCGTCCTGCAGGGGGAGGAACGCTTTATAACCTACGAAGAAATTATGCCGGGTACAGGAGCACTGTTTGTCATCTTTTGTATGTTGCTTTTTGTCGGTACTCTGCTATTAATACCAGCAGTAATAGCTCGCTGTTGGCGTAAGAATAAGAGAAACGGCGAAGGTGTTTAATAGAAACAAAAATACAGTTTATACACAATAGGATATAAATGTTTACTGTGAAAATGTTAACCTTTATTAATGAGAATATGGATATGTAAAATGAGTTTTCCATTCTATTCTTATTTCTTGCTCATTCGTTGTTAATATTATTCGTCTAATTTTAGAGCGCAAGTGTTTGGACGGCAAGTGTCGAGGTAAACAGTAAGGAGTAAAAATGTCTATTTTAACAATTGTTGAGATCATCTTAGTGTTAACTGTATTAGGTTTATTCGCATGGACTTTCAAAAGAATGCTGGGTACACGATGCATCTGCTTGCAGCTGAAGTTTTTGAGTATAAAACAACATTCCCAATTTAAAACAACTTCACAATATCATAAAGCTAAACAGAACGGAGGGATCGTCATGAAAATCTTAAATTTTTTAAATACATCATTTTTTCTTTGAAATACATGCAACAATTATCACTAATGGGAAGTTTCAAACGGATTATGTCTTTGATAATAACGTTTCCGAAAAATGGAAACAAATAAAACCGGTTTTAATTTTAAATATTGGAGGAGTAAACTAGGGCATACTCAACTATTTTAAGAAAAAATTAAAAGCGAGCAAAGTATTACATAAAGAGCATTGTAGCTGCCTTCATTATTGATTCAGGGGCTCTATATTTCTGCGGAATTAGAACATTCTAAGTTAAATCATGTATTTAACTACGTTCACAACAAGTATAATGGCCGCTGATCCGAACAAAAAATACGCAGAACTCGTTTGTTTTTTTAAAAGTGCCTCCACCCCCATTAAAACAAAGAGAAGTGCAACTAGTACTTGGAGAGAGGTTAAGAGGAAAACACTTTGATTATATAATGAATACACGCACAGTATTAAAGCTACACATGAAATGAAAAATTTTGAAGCTTTAAGCAAAGAACCACTCCTTGCAAAGTTTTTATTAAAAGCTTAACACGTTATGCACTGTCCTTGGAGAGACTAAGGAATCAAGATAAAAGAAGTATTTTAAAAAATGTAAAACAAAAAGACCATGAATTTAAAAATGTTGTTTTTAATCCCGAATCGCCGGCGCTCACGCAAGAGTTCACCTTATTTGACTAACTACCTTCATGGCGCTTAGAAGATGATAATAGCAGGAAGTGAGCTTAAACCGAAGTGTAATGTACAAGTGAAGTAAGAAAGGGAAAATCAAATGTGGCCATTAAAAAGGTGTTGAATTGTATTGTATAGAAAGAGATGGTGAACTGAAAAGTATTGTGCTGAAGGATTTGTTGAAAAGAAAAGGATTTAAAAAAGGGGTGACAAGTCATAAAAAAACTAGTTGTAATTTCCAGTATTCTGGGAATCCTGTTATCGGCCATGGGACAATTTTTTGGAATTTTAACCGATTTCTTCATACCAGGTGTTGCTCGGTTTATAGGTATCTTAGCGGGAATTCTTGTGTTACTTAGTCTAAAGTCGAGAAGTACAGAAGTGCAGTCGTTTATCGTCGGCTCGAGTACTGCGTTAGGAATAATGGGTGCGGGAATGTTATATTTTCCAGCTGCGATTATCAATGTCTTGATTGGCTTCAAGTTAAACAAGAAGGTAAAAGAAGAAAAAACGAATGAGCAGGGTTAGAGAGTAGAAATGAAATCATCATATGAAGAGTGAGGTTTATATGGATTTAAAATTTTACAGGCTTTTTAGAACAAATGAAGTCGAGTTTTTTCAGGTACTACAAAAAAAAACTTCAAACATTTACGGTTATATCTTAATTGTTGATTCAAAAAGAAAAGAAAAGCTGTGTGATAATCCAGTTTTAATTGGTATAGAGGATGAAAATGAATACGAGGGTTCCTCCAACTTTCTTCAGGTCATTGCATTCACTGAAGAAAGATATCTTGATGACTTTACAGCTGATACCTTTTCTTTTATAGATGGCCTGTTAAACATGAAACCAGATTGTCACTTCTTTATTAAAGAACACGTATATAAAACCAATTCTGAGTTGCTGGACTTTGATTTTCCTTTTGATATGACACCTATTGTGGACTTCATTAAACCATATGCACTAGAGATAAACAAAGACATCAAGCTTAACAATATTAGCAACAGTGATTTCAATTACCTTTCACAAAAAAAATGAAGTTGAAAGATGATAATTGATTTTTATTAATTCAGAATTGCTTGGCTTTACTTTGAAGGGGGTCGAGTAAGATGGATAAGAAAAAGGATGAAATACAAAGAACATATAGGGAACAAATGAGGGAGAAGACTGAACAAGAAAAGGAAGATAGCAGTTCACATACTTTTGAGATTGTTATTGTACTAGCCATCATTATCTTGATGTTTTTCTTTAATTCAGTATTTAAGGCTTTTTAGATAAAAAAATCCTTTTTCGCTAGCTGGAAAAATTCAAGGTGGGAAAATTGTTCATACATAAGCAATTATTATTTGAATTCTGCCGAAGTATAAGCACTATGCAATTGTATTACAAAAAGCAACCCGGTTTTACAAGTAAAGCTGCCTGCAAGTGGCTTGCTCACCAACCTAAACGCCAGCCATTAAAGCTAATGTCTCACATGCAGACATTAGCTTTTTTCATTGTTTAATAGACTGCAGTCAGGATTCTAGAAGACGCACTCATAACAGCCGTCTCCTATCATACGAGGTCAACAAAAATCACACTTTCTGTCGTGATAATTTAAATGTGTTCATAAAAATGCCGCAGCATATCAGCAGTGCGCCGATGATGATGTACATGGTGATCTGTTCGTGCAATTGCAACCATCCAAAGAATAGAGCCAAAACTGGGACGAACATTAATGCCATGGATGCTTTTGACGCTTCGATTTGATTGAGCACCCAAAACCATACGACAAATGTAAAGCCTGTAGAAAGCAAACCATTAAACAGCAATGACCAAACCGCCTGATATGACCACTCGGCTGAATGGACCGGCTCCAATATAAAGGAAAACATCAACAACATGACGGCTCCCATCAGTAGATGCCAGGCATTCATATGAATGATATCGATATGCTTGAATTGAAGCTTGCTAAACACATTCGCAATTCCCCAGCTAAGCGCTGCCGCAAGGACGCACAGTTCTCCAAATAAAGCACTTTGATCGACATTTAGCATTTCTTTTCCAAAAATGAATAAAAGTCCGGAGAAGCCGCTTATCAGCCCGATCGTTTTATATACATTCATTTTCTCGTTTAATGTAAAATGGCTGATCACCGTAACAAATATAGGCATCGTATACACCAAAACAGAGGTTTTCCCTGAATCGACAAACTGCATTCCATACGTTAAGATCCCCATATAGCCCAGGCCCATCAGCAGGCTCATGACGATATAGCTTTTGACATATTGTTTTCCAATTGAAAGTTTTTTTCTTTGAATGAAGAGAATGAGAAATAAAGGAACCGCCCCGATGAACAGACGTAATGCTGAAAATAAAAGCGGGGGAATGTCATGAATTCCTACTTTCATCGCAACCCAAGTATAGCCCCAAATAAGTGTGACAGATATGATTCCCAGCATGACTTTTACCATTAATAAGCCGCCTTTCTTGTTTAAATATCGTGCTGGTTTCTATCATATGTTACATTTGTATATAACTGAAATACATTTTTATTATTGGGGGTATAACCAAATAGTTATGAATATGAACCATCTTCACATATTTATAAAAGTCGGGGAGAAATTGAACATTACAGAAGCGGCAAAAGAATTGTTCATCTCTCAGCCGGCGGTAAGCAAAGCGATAAAAAACCTCGAAAACTCGCTCCAGCTCAAATTATTGATCAGGGATAAACATCATGGTTTAATGCTGACTGACGTCGGAAAGGAAATTTTGCTGCTGGCGAGGCAAATGAAGGGGATTGAAAGCAAAATATATCAAGTAGCCAACAGGGAAAACAAGCTGTTAAGCGGGAAGGTGAAAATCGGTTCATTTCCTGCTGTTTCAACAAATATCATGCCGCAGGCGATTGCGGCATTCAGATCAAACTACCCGCTGATCCGCATAGAATTGGTCGAGGGGACCTCTGATCAAATCAAAGGGTGGGTCGAGGATCGGACGGTTGATATTGGGATCGCGGCATCTCCATTTGACCCGTTTGACTATCAACTATTACGTAACGACTATATGGTGGCGGTCATCCCTCCGCAAGATGATGAATTAAAACAGGAAAAGCATGTCGACCTCAACACATATCAAGATGACCTTATTTTTTGCAAAGGCGGTCATGAAATTGCAATGTCAAATACGTTTCAGCAGCACCATATTGAATTAAAGGAAAACTTGACTGTGCAAAATGCCGAAACCTTGATCAATATGGTCAAAAATAACTTGGGCATAGGCATTATTTCAAACTTTACACTTTCATCTGTTCCGCATCAATTGATCAAAAAAGACATCATTCCCCGGATTACCCGTGATATTGGCGTCATCGCGCACTCATTTGATGAAATAACGCCGGCGGCGCATGAGTTTATCAAGATATTGAAAACAGTCGTCATCTGAATCCGCAGACGTAATAAGGTGATTCTAGTCTAGAAGAGGAGCATAAAAACTCTTAGTTTAAGACGTTTTATAAAAAGTGTTCGAAGACTTTATTGATGTTCTTAAAGGATGGCCAAAGACGATTTCTCCACAATTATTCTATGATCTAACCCTAGAGGAAAATGAATACTCATCGGTAGAGTTTAAAAAAAGAAAAAAGCAACAATTCGAACGTTGCTTTTTCATTTTATTTGGTACTTTATACGCTAGGAGAACTTCAACCTAAAAAAGGTTCATCAATCTCTGTCTTTGTGGGATTCTGTTCCTTAACTTGTTTTAACGTCGCTACGATAAGAAAGCTAACAATCACTAACAAAAGCCATGAACTCACCTTTCCTAGGTGAACAAGACTCCATGCCTCGGTTTGGTTTGGATATGTCCAAGCCCCAAAAAACGTTGCGATATTTTCCGCTATCCATATAAAAAATCCAATGAGCACAAAAGAAAGTGCAAGCGGCATACGGTAATGAGTTCCATTCACCTCGTATATGACCCATGTTTTCCAAAAGACAATGATGACAAGTCCAGATAACCACCAGCGTATGTCAATTGAATAATGGTGGGTAAAAAAATTCAAATAAATCGCAGCGGCAAGCGGGACAACTGCAAAAAACGGCGGCCACTTCACCAGTTCAACCTTAAGCCTTCTCCACGCCTGGCAAAGATAACTGGCCACACTTGCGTACATAAAGCCGCTATACAAAGGCACCCCGAACATTTTGGAATATCCTTCTTCTGGATAAGACCAGGAGCCCATATGGACTTTGAAAAGTTCAAGAACAAGCCCAATAAGGTGGAACAAGGTGATTACTTTTAATTCATCTCGTGTTTCAAGCCCGGAACGCACCATCAGCCCCTGCATGAAAACGCAAATGATGAGCAGCCAATCATACCGCGGCAAGAAGGGAAGAGGGATGATTTGTGTGATAGCCAAAGAGGCAAAAATAACGACAGGAAACAAACACGAAAGGGCCTGTTCCCAGCCAAAATGAAAGAGTTGTTTTAACGCTCTCATGATATGTGCCTCCAAACTTTTTTTCTGATTATATGTAAGGCACGCATAGATGGATATAGCGTTACGTCCATAGTGTCACCGTGTCCTCTTTATGAATCTTGTGTATCTTCATCACTTCGGTATTCCAAAATATCTCCAGGCTGGCATTCTAAAGCCTTACAAATCGCTTCTAAAGTTGATAATCGAATGGCCTTTGCTTTTCCGTTTTTCAATATCGAAAGATTAGCCATCGTGATGCCGACTCTCTCCGAAAGCTCTGTTACGCTCATTTTCCTTTTAGCAAGCATCACATCAATATTGATAATAATTGCCATGTTCATCACCTCAGACCGTTAAGTCATTTTCTGATTTTATATCAATCGCTTCTTTTAACAGTTTTTGAAGAACAGCAGCAAAGACTGCAATCACCATTGAAGCAAAAATAATGACCAATCCGATGACTATGATACCCGGGGCGTCGTCTATCTCGGCCATCAGATAAAAGATCGGCATGCCTGCTGCATACAAGATACTGATTGTGACCGCACAGTATTTTATATTCTTTAAAGATCTTACAGAAATGTTTGAGAAAGCTTTGTTCTTGTCAATATAGCTTAAAAGTTTGAACGCTTGATAAAGAGCAAAGTAAAAAGGAATCGCCGTTACATACAAATAGATGAAAACGAGATATTTGATATAAGCGATATTTGGAACTAATTCCGCTGCATAATTGGCTATCTTCGGCACCGCAAAAATGCACAAAGCAAGAATCGGAAGTCCGATAAGAATTACGGCAATCTTTAAAAAGAGTGTTGAGACTCGATTCATAAAAAGCACCTCACTGATTTGTTGTCATTTTGAATTTAACACGATATTTATCGTTTTACAATAAAAAAATATTAAGTTAGATTATTTTATTGTTGTTATTACATCTTTATCATTTTAGTCTATTTTTAACTTGGCAGCGAATTGAACCAGAGAACAATTAAAGTTATAGCTCACTTATGTGGTTTTTCTATTACTCAAAAATAAGCGAATCAACATCTAAATATTCAAACAAGCGATAGGAGAAATACATCAAAGAATAAGCTGATGCCCATACTAATGGTCGGGAGGTAAACCGACTTATGATACAAATTTGGATCACTGGCCTTTTATTATTGGCTCAACCGAGCGAGCCGCCTGACAGCTTAACAGTCACACAGCAAGGGCGGACGATAGCTACTGTTACCCGTGAAAACTTTACAATGCCTCTTCCTGGTACTCCAATGATTGACCATGAAAAATACCGTAAATTGATCGAACAGCTGGATCAGGAAATTTACCGGGAGCCGGCTAATGCTGTGCTTAACGAACAGGGAAGCATTGTCCCTGGCAGGGTTGGTTACAGACTTTATCAACAGGCGTTTAAGGAAAAGTTTTATGCCTATTTCTATGGCCATGGCCCCTCCAAGGTAGAAGTGCCGGAATTGAACATATATCCGAAAGTTGACAGCGAGCTGCTTGCTCACATCAGTACACATCAGCTCGGTCAGTACGTAACGTATTTTAATTCGAACAATAAAAGCCGTTCACACAATATTTCTCTTTCTGCAAAAGCGATTGACAATCATGTTGTTTTCCCTAATGAGACGTTTTCGTTTAATCAAGTTGTTGGGATGAGAACTCAAGACAAAGGATACAAGAGTGCGCCCATTATCGTTAAAGGTGAGTTGTCTGAAGGTGTAGGCGGAGGAATTTGCCAGGTATCTTCAACACTATTTAATGCAGTCGATCGTGCGGGGATGCGAATCGTTCAGCGCTATTCTCATTCAAGAAGCGTACCATATGTTCCGTCCGGACGTGATGCGACAGTAAGCTGGGGAGGTCCAGACTTTCTCTTTAAAAACCAATATAACCAGCCAATATTAATTCGGGCAAAACGGTATGGAGGGAGTATGATTGTTACGTTGTACTCTTCTGATATGATCAATAACAAACTGAGAAAAGTCCCTAAAGCGCCATCTCAAATACCGAAAGAAATAAATGCCGAGCGGCAATAGGATACTATTATTGGACAAGCGAATGGAGGGATAAATGAAGTGAAGAAGGTATTATTTTTCTTATATGTAATATTATTTGCGTTTACTTTTGTTCAATCAAATGCGCACGCTCTTACTTTTACGGTGTTGCCGATTACACAAAAAACGGAACAGTGGTCAGTAGAAGTAAGTGAAGCAAAAAATGCAAAGGAATTTGCGGCACCTAAGAAAGGGAAATATAATGTTTATTCCTTGGAAGTCAACAATATTGGGAAAGAAGCAGCTACGGTGGATGTGCAATTGTATAGAAATGATCCTGATTCAATCACAAGGTTTTCACTTTTTGGATGCCCCGATGAAAATTGTGTAAAACAAATAGATGATGCTAAAACGTTAGCTGAAAGTTTAAACGATGGATCGCCGTTGAGGTTCAAGCATTTTATGCTGGCAGATAAAGCCTCTGAATTAGAAATTGTTATAATCTGGACGCAAAAAGGGCAAGAAGGACGCAATTTAAAACAGACCTTTAAATTCACTGAAGATGGCGTTAATTAGGCGTTAAAGCATCTTATTATAAAATTTGTCAGTCATTGAAATAGAATATTCATATTTCTTTTCTTATATAGATGAGATGAATCAGCATTAAGCATACTGCGGAGAAAGGAAAGGAAAGGGAAGAGGGAGAGTAAAACTGATAAGATGGGAAGGTTTTGATGATTAAATCCATTACTTTGCCAGAGGAAAAAACGAAAATATCAGTTGGAAAACCAATCAAAGATGAGTCAAACATCAAAGTTACTGCAATTTTTGACTATAGAGAAGAACCAGAGGAGGCTTTTTGGATACACTTATCTGATGGAAGTGAAATGTTTGTTGGCGATCACAAAGTCTTTATTGAATACGAATAGAAAAGTATTGAAATGAACAAGCAGTTGAATCACTTCCTGCGCATTTTAGCTTGACATTGTAAAGATAAAGACTGTTACACCTTTGAAAAACCAAAAAAGCACCTCAGTTAATCATGAAAGCCGTTAATTTCAAAATTCTCTATGTCAAGATTTAGGTTTTTCAGTTGTTTCAACAGAACTTCAAATTTTAAACAACCACCATTTTTTAAATCTTCTGGAATATCTTCAGGATGAGCAATTTTCATCCCGGACTCAATCCATTGTTTGCGATACAATTGAAATGCAGCCTCAATTAAATGATCCGGAGTGACAATAAAGCCTAATCTTACATCATGGTCCTCACTGTAGCCAAACTCAAAATCGCAACATGGACAAATGTCAAACGTTTTTTGATACTCGCCTTTATACAAAGGACTTTGACTTAATCCTTTATATCCGCAAATTAAACATGAATATAATTTTTCTCTCAAATTAGTCCCTCTTTTATCTGTTGGAAATTAATGGTAATACCTTGCTATTTTGTGGTTCTGCTGATAAGAATTCATTGATCTAATTATATACTAATAGGCACTTATCATTGAATCATAAGGATAAAATAAGTATAAAAATTATTCAACAAGCTATTGTTAGCGAACTTAATGTTGCCTTAAGGTGTAGGAAGCTTGGAGTAATGGAAAAATACTAAGCCCACTCTCATGAGGCGGGCTATATAGAATGCTCTTCTCCTTAACCTCCGACCGGCCTTTCAGCAACTTGGATGCTAGATGCTAGATGGTGAATCTGTACTCAATTGCGTTAAAGCTGCTCCACTTAAAATCACAGTTTAAAATAGACACGCAAAGCACTATTTTTTTCATAAGATTCCCTCACCTGATTCATTTTCTGTTCAGCCCAAAAGCTTGCAGCCTCTTCAAAAGCACCTATTGTTTCAAAACTTTTTGCGGCTAAGTAAGCTAATTCATCAACACTTTCACTCGCAGTATTCGAAAATATCTCATAAAGATACTATCATAATCTTAGGGATTAATGTAATAATTTTGAAGGTTATTGACTTAATGAAACAAAACATGCATTTAAAGCATGTTATAAGTTTTAACTTTCCTTTAATTGAAGTTTAAAAAGTTTAGAGCAACCCTCTGTTGGCTCACTTGCTCTTTTTAATTATCTGTAACATTTTGATCGCATTTTCTACTAAAAGAATGAGGGAAGTGAGGAAAAACATGAGAAAAAAGAACAATAAAAAATGGCTATTGCTGATGACTGTATTTTTGGTGATCTGCATCGTATCAATCTTTGTAATAATGTCAGAAAACAAAGTAAAATATGAGGGCAGCGGAAAAAGCGGAATATGGGTTTCTAACCTTGAAAAATCAGATAAGACTTCAATTGGTCCTAATTACTTTTTGAATTTGTACTGGCAGGGAAGTAAGAAGGACGAAAAAAGAACTGTTGTTGAAAAAATCACTTTATACATAGATGGTAAAAAATATGATGACAGAGAAGATTATGATTTATCAGAGTATAAAGGTGAAGAAATGCCAGATGGAGGTTATATGGAAGACCACATCGCTACCTTTGATTTTATGCCTGAAGAGGAAGTAATAGGACACGATCTAGTAGTTAAAGTGGAGTGGAAGACCGGGGAGAAAAAACAAACAGAAGAAATGAAATTACATAAGAAATCATGGTATTAAAGATAGCCGACTTGATGAAGACGAGCAGCAATTCTCAATGTTCCAATCCTTGAATCACTTTGGAAGTGGCTTGTTTACCGAAAGACGTGGTTCAATTCAATCTTTTATATATTCAATAGCTGTTCAAATACATAAAATGAGAATAGCTGTTTAAGGAGGGGGAAAATGAAATCATTAACTTTTTCTATCCAGTTTGACTGCTGTTGGAATCTCAATCTTTGGCCAATGGATAGGAGTTCTTGATGATTCTTATGCTGTTGGCAATGCTTGGTTTGCAGGTGTTTTAGCTGGATTAATTACACTTCTTATTAAGTGATGACAAAAAGTTACATCATAATTGTAAGTACAATATTAGGCACTCTGGGAGTAGGGTTTTTATATCTCCCAGCTGCAATCATCAACATTTTTATAAGTATTAAACTGGACAAGAATAAGAAAGAAGAAGACCTGAATTGAAGATAGAGATTCCTTGATTTAATTCTTAGGAGGGGAAATGTATGAATTTACCCACATGGGCTTATATCATAATGACAATTTTAGGTGCTGCCGGCGTCATTAGTATAATGTGGTTCGGTTATTTTTCTGACAAATCTGAAAAATAATTAAGGAGTTTACTTAACACAATCAACTAGCAGTAAATGTTAAGTCGGGACTTTTGTTATTCGGGCTACTAACTTAAATGAAGGAAAAGCTAAAGAAGCATTAGTTCGACGGCTTAATGAAAATGCCACGATGCTGACAACTGCCACAGAGAACAGAAGTGTTTTTCTGAGAAGTGTTAAAACGAAATAAGTTTTATTCAACACCTCTGACCTAGGATATGAAGGGGTGTTTTTTGATCCTATAAAATGTACTAACTAATCTATGTACTAAATTTTCATTATAATAAAAATACATTGGCACTAAGTGATGAAACTCCTTCACAAAATCCTATTATAGAAGCTTACACTACATCATTCTGTGCTTCAAGAAGCTCAAGTGAATGATTTTTAGGTGAGTTTACTAATGATGAAAATTGGGCTGGATACATGAAAATAAAAACCAAAATTGTTCTTCAGGCTGCTTTGAAGGTAAAGAATGATGAATAATCGTATCGATTCTGTAAATTTGATTGAATGGGGATTTCACCATTGTATAATGACTTGGCAGTTTGGGTTTTACATAACTAATGCGATAAGGAGGAAAGTGAAATGAAGAAAATTGCGTTTGCTGTTTTGATGTCATTTCTCGTTTTTATCAGCTTAGTTCCAACAGTTGATGCTGCTGTCATTGATCATGACAAAGTAGTAGGTTTCGATGAAGTTGCCCCAACTACTATTTCTCAAAAAGCCGAAAAAAAGTTCCAGCCGTATTTGAAGGTTTATAGCGGCTGTGTACCCTCTCCGACAGTAGATGCACAAGGCAATACAAGTGGCGGGTTACAGCCGACTGGAGCGCCTGAAGGAGATTGCAGCAAACATACCGGACAAGTTTATTCACGTTCAACTTGGTACAATGGCGTGTGGGCAATCATGTATTCTTGGTATTTTCCAAAGGATGAGGCTTCTCCGAGGTTGGGGCATAGACATGACTGGGAAGGAATTGTAGTTTGGGTCGACAATCCGTCTAATCAAAATCCAAAAGTTTTATCTATCGCATACTCCGGGCACGGAAAATTCACGAATGTTCAGCCAAATGAAAGAAATATGAAGGATACACATCCGTTAATTGCATACGACAGCACATGGCCCTTAAACCATGAATTGCATATTAGTGATTAAGTAGGGGGCACTCAGCCATTAATTGGGTGGGAAAACTTAACGCCGGCAGCGAGGAATGCTTTGAATACAACGGATTTCGGTAAAGCAAATGTCCCTTTTAATGATCCTAATTTCATGAATCATTTAGAAAAGGCATGGTTTAGATAAATTCATAATGTATCATGCTGGATTAGTCAGTAGATTAATACGGCATTTTCATAACAAAATGCAGGAATAGATTATAAAGACTTATTGTTAAAGCTTATATTGGTGAAAATTGTGGGGATGGGAAAGTTAAAGATTTATACGGTTATCAGTTGATGAGTTGTACGAATTCTAATAAAAGATTGAATGTAAAGGCCGGTTTAAAACTTGGCCTTTTTGTAATGAGTTGGAGTCTCAAGAATACAATGAACAAGCAAATAAGAAAGCGTCTCTGGTATGGACAACCGGAACCAA
This sequence comes from Bacillus sp. 0209A, assembly GCF_036765095.1. Lineage (NCBI taxonomy): Bacteria > Bacillati > Bacillota > Bacilli > Caryophanales > Bacillaceae > Bacillus > Bacillus sp. 0209A. Next base: position 42,404 of record NZ_JBAIZV010000003.1, on the reverse strand, counting down.
ATCAGAAAGCAATGTGGGTTAGAAATTATAACAGCAATTTCTACATATAGAAACTGTTTTTTTGTATCAGCCTTTTAAATGATGCGGAGAGTTATTGATTTGTTAAAATAAAGATATAGTCATGTTAACTTATTGCGAAAGGGGAATGTTTATGTCCAAGACAGCGATAGTTACAGGTTCAGCAGGCGGATTAGGGAGAGGCATCGCAGAAAGACTATGTAAAGATGGTTTTCGTGTAGTGCTGCATGATATCAATGGAGCACTGCTGAATGAAACGGTTTCAGATTTCAAAGAGAAACACTTTCATGTGATTGGGGTTAGAGGGGATGTATCGAAGCGTGAAGACCAATTCAATTTGGTTAAAGAAGCAGCAGATCAGTTTGGCCGCTTAGATGTTTTTGTAAACAATGCGGGTATTGAAGCTGTTTCTCCATTTTTGGAAATCACAGAAGAACAACTGAATAGATTGTTTCAGGTTAACGTGAATGGAGTTGTCTTTGGCACTCAAGCAGCCGCTGATCAGTTCATGAAACAAAAAACAAAGGGGAAAATCATTAACGCATGCAGTATAGCTGGTCACGAGTCATTTGAAATGCTGGGCACATATTCAGCGACGAAGCATGCGGTGAAGTCTTTTACACATACAGCTGCTAAAGAGCTGGCAAAGTATAAAATAACGGTGAATGCTTATTGCCCCGGAGTCGCAAAAACAAAAATGTGGGACAGAATTGATGAAGAAATGGTAAAACACAGTGATGACCTGCAGCCAGGGGAAGCTTTTGAAAAATTTTCTTCGGAAATAGCCCTGAAAAGATATCAAACCCCCGAGGATGTTGCTAATCTAGTGTCATTCTTAGCTTCAGATGCCTCTGATTACATTACCGGTCAAGCCATATTAACTGATGGCGGTCTAGTTTATAGATGATAAAAAACTAAATGATATGTAAATAGAAAACCGATTTTGAAACTTAGTATGATCCGATTCGATTTATTCTTTTTACTTGCGATAAACTGGTATAATAAGAAAATTGATTGAGAAGTGATTGTGAAAAAGACAATACACTTTTTGATAAGAATGGTTTGACCGGCTCTGGGCTTGATTGAAGTGCAACAAGATCGGCCTATAAGTAAAAAAGAGGCTCGGCGTTTTTTTCGCAGGCCTCTTTTGTGTCAGTAGCCAAATACCAGTGTTGTGCTCTGTGATCCGGCATATTTCGTGACAAATTCTTTTGTATACTGCGGCGTTTGGACACGGTAGCTATAGTTAGATCCGGGATTCCAGGAAGTAAGCGGAGAGGTTTGCTTGTTTAAAGACGGGTAGCTGCCTGTATCCTTGAAATAGCCAGTGCCCTTGTCATCGAGGATTCCGCCTTTTTCACTGCCTTTCCCAAAGTAGTTATATTCGGAATATATTTTTGCTTTTGTGGCAATGGTAATCGCTTGGTTAAAGTTGTTGCTGTAATTGTTTTTAACATGAAAGTATCCGTATCTCATGAGGCCCGGGCCTCTTACATACAAATTCTCAAAATAATTATTGGCGATTGTCATGTGGGGATAGCCGTCATATTGATGCTGTGAATCGTCAGGGTATCCCAAAATCAAACCGTATTTATGATTCGCGAATTTTGAGTTGCTGATTGTGATATAATCTGCTGATTTTCCGATATACAGGAGCTTGTCCAAATCACTTCCGCTTGCGCTATAGCTGTGGCCCGAAAATGTGACGTGGTCAATCCAATAGTTGATGCCGGAATCTAAATAAAGCTGGATATCATTATTTCCGTTAATCTGCGGACTGTGTTCAAACGTCAGATTTTGAAAAATGACGTTTCCAGAAGCAGATGAAGTTGTTAAATAAATATTTTTCAGCGTTTTTTTCGCGTAAGAGCCTACGAGTGTTTTATTTGAGCCAATGGTGACTGTTGTTTTCGAAGATGCGGAAAGATCATTCTGAAGAACTAAAATTTTCGGAGTTGATCCTCCTAGATGGTTTTTTAAATCATTAACGTTTTGAATGTAAACAATCTGGCCGTTTTTTCCGCCCGTTGTGCTCGCTTTAGAAATGCCTTTTTCATTTTTAGCATTTCCGGCAAATCCTAAAAGGCCATTCGTTGAGGTGTTTGGAAAATCGACAGCTCCAAACGCTTTTCCAGGCAAGAGAACCAAAAACAAACTAAACACGGCGAACCATAAACAAAATCGTTTCAGCATAATTTGCCCCTTTCAATTAATAAATTTCCTTGCGGAGATTATTATTACAGTTAATGGAATGGAATAATAGGTTCTATCTTCCTAATTAAAGCCGGGTTATTTCAAAATAAACAGATTTCGTTAAAAGACATACTATTAATTGAAATAGAAGAAGGGATTGATACATCGTTGACTGCAGCAGCTTATCGAAACACCTTGCTTTCACTTTTATGTTTAACAGCTGGAATCGTGGATGTAATCGGATATTTAAGTCTGGGGCATGTGTTTACAGCGAATATGACTGGAAATATTGTATTGTTGGGGTTAGCGATCGGCAAATCCCTTGAGGTCACAGTTTTTAATTCTTTGACCGCGCTAATCGGATTTATATGTGGCGTGATTATTTCAACACTGATGGTCGGAAAGGCAGAAAATACCCTGTGGCCTACTGCGGTGACAAAAGCGCTTGCGCTTGAAGCATTCATTTTGTTTGTCTTTGCTTGTCTTTCTTTTTATTCGGCTTTTGTTCCTGTATACATCCTTATTATTCTCATGAGCATATCGATGGGGATTCAAACAATAGCAGCTAAAAAGCTGGGGATCGCAGGTATTTCTTCAACTGTGTTGACGGGAACACTGGCTTCTCTTTTAGAGGATTTGTCCGGCCGTTTGTTTTTTAAGAAGCAGAAGAAGACATTTTTAAGAGATGCTGTGTTAAGAGCGCTGGCTATTATCTTATATTGTGTGGGGGCTATTATTGTGGCTTTCGCTGAGCCTGATTTTTATGACATCATTATTTGGGTTCCGATCGTGCTGATATTTGGCATCATGATGACAGCTAAGTTGAAACTGAGCGGGGAAAAATAACTTTTCCTCATACTGTTATCGGGCCAAAAACGCGTTTCATGTCCTTTTTTGCTATGCGAATTTTGCTCAGTAAATAAAATAAGAAATTCGGCTGATGTGCATACTCATTCATTCGTATTGGTTTTTTCATAAAACGCTTCCTTTGATATAGGAATGATAGTGATTATGTATGAAAACCATCTATGAATCTATTTCCTCTTTCAAACCAGATGGATTGAGTCTTATAATGATAATGATTCTCATTTAAAGTCTGGATTGAGGAGGTCATGTATGAAAAAGAAAATCAGTGCATTTGTTAGCGTGGTTTTGTTGATGATCCTTTGTTTTTCCCCGCAAGCTTCGGCGGCATATGACGACCTGCATGAAGGCTATGCAACGTATACAGGGTCGGGTTATTCAGGAGGAGCTTTCCTGCTGGATCCCATTCCTTCCGATATGGAGATTGCTGCAATCAATCCGGCAGATCTCAATTACGGGGGAGTGAAAGCGGCACTCGCAGGCTCTTATTTGGAAGTCGAGGGGCCAAAAGGAAAAACAATGGTCTACGTTACCGATCTGTATCCTGAAGGCGCTCAGGGAGCTCTTGATCTGTCACCTAATGCTTTCCGTAAAATCGGCAATATGAAAGATGGAAAAATCAATATCAAATGGCGTGTTGTCAAAGCCCCAATCACAGGGAATTTCACGTACAGGATCAAAGAAGGAAGCAGCAGGTGGTGGGCTGCAATCCAAGTCAGAAATCACAAGTATCCTGTTATGAAAATGGAATATGCTAAAGATGGAAAGTGGGTCAACATGGAAAAAATGGACTATAACCATTTTGTCAGTACCAATGTAGGGACAGGCTCTCTCAAAGTCAGAATGACGGACATCCGCGGAAAGGTTGTGAAAGACACCATTCCGAAGCTGCCTGAAAGCGGAACGTCCAATGCATATACAGTACCGGGCCATGTACAGTTTCCTGAATGAAAAATACGAAACAGCGGACCTTTTCCCGCTGTTTTTTCATTTTTAATATAAATAGTTATCAATCCTCAGCATCTGCATATAAAAATTTTTTAATCATGTTTACTTGCTGCTGCATTGGATAACTGGTATACAGTCTGCTTGAAATCCGAATCGGATCTCCGAAAAAGTATCTTTCGTAGTGAGTTTGCCTTGTTCCGAATGAACTCATGGTTAAATCCCACGCCAAACGGAAAATTCTCACACGCTCTTCAGCATTTGCATTGTTTGCTTGGAGGTATTGGTCAAGATCTTCCCGTATCTCTGAGTTAAACGCATTTTCTGTCGGCAGCGTCACCATTCCGCTAGCCCCAATTAATTGAATGATTTCCGTTAATCGGGGATATAGAGTAGAAATGACCGTACTGACGACTTGAAGCGGGATCAAACTGGGACGCATATAGCCGCACTCATCTAACTGAGCGTCATTTTCTGATTTGTCAATGAGTGCTTTAATGGTTTCCACTCCCACAATGATCTCAGAGAGTTTTTCTTGTATATGCTGATATTCAGAAACATTAATCGTCTCGACCAGCAGCTGCGCGACTCCTAATAGAAATTCAATTTTGATCATTTGCCTAATCGCGACCTGGTGAAAGGTAAAGGCATGAAAGGAGCTTTTTGTCATAAAATCTTTAGCTGCTTCCACATTATCATAAAAAAACACACGATCCCATGGCACTAACACGTGATCAAAAACAACGATTGAATCCATTTCTTCATATCTTGAGCTTAAGGGATGATTAAAGGCAGATTCGCTTACTACAAATGATTCTCGTGTGATGAATTTGAGGCCTTTTGTATTAGAGGGTATCGAAAAAGCATAAGCTTCATCTGTTTCAAAGAAAAATTTAGGTGCCGAAAAAACCAGAATTTCATCTGTTAACCCGCCTTGGGTTGCAAGAAGACGTGCGCCTTGTATAATTAAGCCTTTTTCAGTTCTATCGATAACTTTAGCAGATATCGGTTTTTCGCTGATCTCTAAATAAGACTGTGACCGGTTCACTTGGGGCGTAATGAAAGTATGGGTAAAGGAAAGATCATGCTTAGCAGCTTGCTTATACACGTCTAGTATATGTTCCGGAAAGCAATTCTCTTTACCTCTTAAAAGCTCTGCTGAAGATGCAAAGCTCATCATAACTGTATTCATGTAATCAGGACTTCTCCCCATCATCCCGTGAGTATGTCTGGCCCAATGTTCAATCATGTTCCTTCTTTTTCTCAAATCACTCTTGGTTTTAGGCTGAAGGTAAGAGAGACCGATAGGATCATGTTCTCCAGGAAGGCAATAAGTCATTTCATTCATGACCTCATCCTTCGTTTGCAAATCATAAAGCGAGCTTTTCGTTCTGATGATCCCTTTAAATGCAGGATGATCGGAAATATGCCCCGCTATTTTTTCGCCATCATACCATACTTCGTTTTCTAGTTTATTCAATCGGTCAATGAATTCTTTTCCATTGATGATCCCCATTTGACGTTTCCTCCTTCAAATAGCTGTGTATTGTCATTATATTTTCGAAAGAACAGCCTGTTCAGTCTATTTGAAATCGGAAAAGCCTTTTTTAGTATGCCTTAATAAAAGCAGTGAAAAAGAACAATTTGAAATACCTAAGTAGACAAGGCAGCAGATGTCTCGCACGGTTTTTCTGCCATGTCCAGATATGCAAAAAATTGGATTGTTCATCATGCTGATAGCACTATAAACTTTATTAAACCTGTCGATATTATTGACATGGGTGTAAGTGAATTACACTTAAATGCTCGAACATTACATAGTGCAGAAAGGGAATCGACACATGAAAGTGAAAACAAAATTGCTGGGGATTATATCAATATTAGTTATTTCAATCATTGGAATTGGAGGCTCCTCAGTTTTTATGATTTCTTCTACTGTGAAAAAGAATGAAGAACTTAAAGACAAAATGGAATTCCAAAAAGAAATGAAACACATCCAATATCGATTGACCGGTTTATCAAATGATGAAAGAGGCTTTCTGATTACCGGAGACAAAGAATATGACGAGGGAATGAAGGAAAAAGCAGACGATGTCTTAAATAGCCTTGATCGGGTCAATGACTTGGTTGATGAAGAGAATGATCAATCAAATATTGAAGACATTAAGACAAGTTTCACTCAGTATAGAGCTTTAAATCAGCAAGTGGTAAAAGCCTACTCTTCGGATCCTAAAAAAGCAGAAACCATCCATTTTGGAGAAGAAAGAACGTTAAGAAAAGAAGTCCTAGATCCGGCTGTCGATAAGCTTTCTGACCATCTGGATCAAGAGGTCGAGGATCTAAAAGGTGAAATACGCGCCAATGGGGAAATGAGTCAATGGTTCATCGGCATTGTCACAGGGATATCAATTATGTTAGGCATTGTTTTAAGTTTATTGCTGTTAAAGTCTATTATGGTGCCATTGAGAAGCATGAATAAGCAGCTGGAGGAAATTGCCCACGGAGACGCTGATTTAACTAAAAAAGTCATTGTGAAAAATAAAGACGAATTTGGTCAGCTTGCTCAATCTTTCAATTCTTTTACCCAATCATTAACACAAATTGTGAAGCAGATCAGCAGTTCATCTGAACAAGTTGCCGCATCTTCCGAAGAATTATCGGCAAGCGCGGAAGAATCAAAATCAACTTCTGAGCATATTTCCGGAGCCATGCAGATGGCTGCAGACAGCAATGTAAAACAAAGCTCAATGACAGAAAAAAGTGCGGAATCCATTAGTGAATTATTAGACAGTCTCTCATCTGTTGCTTCAAATACAGGTAACATAGCGGATCTTTCTTCTTCGATGAGAGATAAAGCTGAAATAGGGTCTAAATCCGTTAACAAAATGTTAGAGCAGATGAAGTTCATTGATACATCTGTAGATTCAGCCGGCAATGGTTTGCAGGCATTGGTATCAAGCACAGCAGAAATCAGTGATATTTCTTCGCTTATCACAAATATATCCGAGCAGACAAATTTGTTGGCCTTGAATGCAGCGATCGAGGCGGCCAGAGCCGGAGAGCAAGGAAAAGGTTTTGCTGTGGTGGCCGAAGAAGTTCGGAAATTGGCCGATGAAACAAATAAATCTGCCAATCACATCCAATCGGTGGTAACAACCATCCAAAATGAATCAGTTGAAACGGTGAATAATATCAAAGTTGTTCAAGAAAATGTAAGCTCAGGTATTGTTCTTTCTCAAGAGACAACAGGGAATTTCAATGAAATATTGAACCTTGTGGAACAAGTCGCTTCGCAAATACAAGAAGTGGCAGCGGCAACTCAACAGCTTACATCCGGCGTTGAAGTGATTCAGCATACAGTTCATACATTGGCCGCTGGCACAAAGGAAACGTCAGCAAATACAGAAGCGGTTGCGAAGTCATCACAGGAACAGCTCAATTCAATGGAGGAAATCTCCTATGCTGCTGAATCTCTATCTCAGTTGGCGGAAGAACTTCAAACCGTCATTAATCGTTTTAAATATTAATTAGGTTGCATTTCTTTAAACCCCATCTTATTCGGTGGGGTTTTATGTTTATGAGGGAGCTGATTTTGGGATCGTCATTTTCATTGTGATTGTTTTTTCAAACGGAGCTGACGTGCTTTTTAAAGTTAGCTCCGTTTGAATGACTACTCCAAATTTTGATCAATAGTTCCTTCAAAATAGTCATCACTGACTTGTTCATGAGTTTCAGCCAATCCTTTTTCCAATTGCGTGGTTCCTTTATAATCGGAAGGTTCGAAATATCTTCCAGCAACTTCCGTGGTGTCATTTATGTTTTCTTTATTATGAGTGTGGTTTTCAGTTTTTACATTCTCTGTCTTATCACCTGCGTTTAAAGACTGCTGAAAATCATACTCCTTGTCTAATGAAGAATATCTTTTGTAGTCATCCGGTCTGTCTGCTCCATTTTTTTGCGTCACTTTACTCACTCCAGATTGTTGAAATTTTATCGTGTCATACGGGATTCATGCAAAAACTTATCTTGTTCTTTTAGGATCAGAACCATGTTTTTTAGGATCATCTGCTTTAAAAGCTGTCTCAGTCTCATGGTCATTTCTTATTTGTTCAATACTTGAATTTTGAATTCCTTTTTTACTCATTGTTTTCACCCCTTTATGAAAAATGTTGAATGATCAACTCTTCTTATTCTGTCTGTTAGGTATGTATTCATTCGCTTTTTTTCGTTGACTCTTTCTCATTTAGGCAAGAGAGTCAATTTCATGCCAGTCGTATTTTTTAATATAGGCAAAGGTCATTTTTGAAACCTTTCGTTAGTACTGTATATGAATAGCCTGTATAAAGGTGGGGAACTGCTGAGTAATAGAAGGAGAAAAAAAGAACAAAAACGCATCATATCATTTTGTGACGTCAGGGCTATCCAGCCTTTCCTTAGTTTGTTTTTCGGATTTTATTCTTTCATTCATCAGTTATCGCATGCCGATGATCGCCTTATTCACAGGAGCACTTGCTTTATTATATGGTTTTGTTCTGTTTGGGATTTTTGCTTTTATCGCTGTATGTCTCGCATCTGCAGTGATTTACTGGTTTTGGGATTCTCTGATCCTTTATAAACGTGTACAGCTCATCGGTGTCTAAAGTGAATCAGGTTCAAATTTTAAAAAGGAGAGACACTGTGTAAAAAATGATATCAATGCCTAAATAAATGTTTTGATGAGTGGATTCTTACTTATTATAAGAGGAGAAATTGAAGATAAATATGATGAAAGATGTATGAAATGAGAGAAAGCTGTCTATACAGCTGAACTGAGAAGAGCGTGTCTAATGAATCTCGCTCTCCTCAAGTTTTGTTTTATTCACCCTGATGTTTCTCAACTAAAGTGAATGTCCAATCTTTTAACAAATGTTTTTGTACATACCTTTTTCCGTTTACTTCAATGTAAGGAAGGTCTTTCGTGTCTCCGGCTAACTGTTTTGCCTCTGCTGTCGTTATTCCTAAAAAATATCCAATGTAATAGTAAATATCTCGTTCTTTTATAAGCAAGGTATCACTTTTTTCATAAGCTTTTGGATGATTCATTTGCTTTAAACCTTCACCGATAAAATATCCAGCCAAAGCAATACCTATTCCTAAAAAAACGTCCATATGCATGCCTCCATTATGTCGATGTTAGGTTATACGAGCTGAGCATACGCCAGGTTTCATTTTTTAACCAAAAAACCGCCAGAATGTGCTCTGACGGTTTCTTTTAAGCCTTTTCTATTTGCACGCGGCCTGAAAAAAAGGTTGCGCCGCCGCCCATATCGGATAAGCGGTCTGGGGTAAGCGCGTTGACGAGTTGTTTTTTTCCCGGTTCATCCGCCCATAATCCTTGGCTGACTACGACACCTGGCAGCACTTGTTCTCCGACTGCAGCGGCCAGTTCACATTCTCCCCGGCTGTTCCAAATTCGTACAGGGTCTCCATCAACGATTCCGTATTTTTCAGCATCAGTTATGTTAATAAAGAGCTTTGGCGTCTTTTCAAGCTTAATGTGCTTTGCATTGTTGGAAAACGTTGAGTTTAAGAAATTATGGTTTGGCCCCGGAACATACATAAACGGATGTTCGTCATCGCTTGCAAGAGGCGTATGTGTCGGTAAAGCCGGGAAACCGTCTTGCATCATTTTTTCTGAATATAATTCTATTTTTCCGCTTGGAGTCGGAAGTTCGGATGGAAACAGCGGCTTTTCGCGTTTCGCTTTCATAAATGAATGCTTACTTAGTGAATCGTAATCAATCTCCGCCAAATACGGATTATCTGGATGGTCAAGCGCCTGACGGATTAATTCTTCATCTGAATCTTTGAGCTCCTGGTCTGTGAATCCCATTGCTTCAGCCAGTAATCGGAATACCTCAGTGTTTGATTTGCTTTCTCCATATCTCTCAATCACCGGCTGCTGAAGCTGAATGTAATGATGCCAGTAGGAAGTATAAAAATCAGTATTTTCAAAAGCTGATGTCGCAGGCAGTACAATGTCCGCATATGCAGCCGTTTCCGTCAAAAACAAATCATGAACCACAGTAAACAAGTCTTCCCGTAGTAAGCCCTGCCTGACTTTGTTCGCTTCTGGCGCGACAACGGCAGGATTCGTCCCGTAAATAAAAAGAGAGCGAATAGGCGGATCTGGTTCCAAAAGCACTTTGCCAAGCTGATTCATATTAAACGATCTCGGCGTTCGCCCTTTCAGTAAATCAGGCCGCTGCAAGGCATTCGTGTTATATTCTAAAATGCCGCTGTTATGTTTTATTGCGCCGCCCCCTGTGTGGAGCCATTGGCCGGTGATCGCCGGAAGACAGGCAATCGTCCGTACAATCATCCCGCCGTTATCATGATGCTGGAGTCCGTTTCCGATTCTGATAAAAGAAGGGGAGGTTTCGCCGTACATTCTTGACAGCTGGTATATATCGTCGGTGCTGACACCGGTGATCAGCGATACCTTTTCCGGATCATACTGTTTCACGTGTTCACGGAGCTCTTCATAGCCGACCGTGTATTCAGACAAAAACGCTTCATCATGAAGGTTTTCTTTAAATAAAATGTGCATGATGCCAAGGGCCAGTGCGCTGTCGGTTCCGGGTTTTATAGGAATAAACCAATCTGCGAGACGCCCTGTTTGATTTTTATGCACATCAATCACGACAATTTTGGCCCCTTGTTTTCGAGCTTTTTGGGCAATTGTGATTTGGTGCATGTTTGTGCTGACCGCGTTGATTCCCCAAAAAATAAATAGTTTCGTATGAATGGTTTCCTCGGGATCGGTCCCCGCACTTATACCCATTGTATATTTATAGCCCTCAGATCCCGCTTTGCTGCAAATCGTCCGTTCAAGCTGGCTTGAGCCCAGACGATAAAAGAAGCGGCGGTCCATTCCTTCAGCTGTTAATTTGCCCATATTTCCGTAAAAGCTGTAAGGAAGTATGCTTTCAGCTCCCTCTTTATCAATCAGCTGTTTCCAGCGTGAGGTGATGGTATCGATCGCCTCCTCCCAAGAAATCGGTTCAAATGTTGCCCCGCCTTTCGCACCTGTTCGTTTGAGCGGTGTCGTCAGCCGCTTTTCATCATAGATGCGCTCTGTCATGTTTCGAACTTTGTTGCATATGTTTCCGGCGGTCACAGGATGATCGGGATCACCTTGCACTTTCACAATTTTCCCGTCTTTTTTATGTATTAACAATCCGCACTGATCCGGGCAGTCCAGCGAGCAAACCGATTTGAAAATGCCGTTTTGTTGTGTGGCGAAAGATTTCATGGCCCAGTTCCTCTCTTAGATATTTTGTAAGAATTATAACATTTTGGATGATAACGTCAATTCTGAAAAATGTGATTCACATCCAATCTGAGACTTCTTTATGATACACGAATTCTTCATTCTGAAAATGACATACTCTACATTCTCTATCAAGAGAGGCGGAGGGACTGGCCCTATGAAACCTCGGTCACATTATTGTGCCAATTCCAGCAAGCGTCAGCTTGAAGGATAAGAAAGCAAGGTTTATACCGGCGTCTGACTGTAACAGGGCGTGCCTATATGAATCTCTTTCCATCTTCGGAAAGAGATTTTTTTATGGGGAGGATTGATGAAAAGGATGTTTTGGTTACAGTTCCGTACAACGAAGAAGGACGAAATGCATTCATATACCTGAGGAAAAAGCAGTACAGGAGGAAACGTCTCCTCAATATGCTTCTTAATCAGAAAGCACCCTGTTACAGGGGCGCTTTTCGTCATTTGTTCGGTAATGCAAGGATCTCCGATACGAAATGCTTCTGAATTGTCGAGAGAGATGTAGAACTTCACTGAAAAATATTAGACAACATGTTGACAATATACAGAGAAATGTTATGGTGTTAAAGACAATATAATGTCTTTTTAGGAGGGGCATCGTGGATTATTCTAAAGAATTGAAAGATTTATTTTTAATGCAGCAGTCTTACGCTACACTTTTTTCTGTTTTAAACAAAATTCAATCAATCGGGGATGATTATTATGAGAGCTTAACGTCAAGACAATTTATGACGATGGTTGCCATCATGCATTTACCAGAAGAGGAAACGACATTCAACAACATTGCAAAAAAATTAGGCACTTCAAAACAAAACATCAACAGGCTTGTCAGCGGTATTGAAAAAAAAGGTTATGTCACCACTGTACCAAGTAAACGCGACAAGCGAGCTGTTAATGTGAAGATTACCGATTCAGGAAAACGTGTCACAGAGGCATGCGGTGAAAAAGCGGTGTACTTTATGGCAGATCTATTTAAAGGGTTTTCTACAGAAGAGCTGGAAACATTATGGATTTTATTGAAGAAGCTATACAGTTTTGATGGAGAAGAACAGGATGGTTTTGAAGAAGACGTTGCTGATTTTGACATTGAACAAGACCGGGATCATTTGAAAACAAATTTATTGCAGGAATTCGCAAAACGGAGAAAGTAAAAAGGAGAAATGTATGAACAACGTGGCGGCAGTAAAAGAGTTGAAAATGCAGTATGGAAACAAAACGGCGGTAGATGGGATTTCGTTTGAAGTGAGAGAGGGGGAAGTTCTCGGCTTACTAGGTCCAAATGGTGCAGGAAAAAGCACTGCCATTCATATATTATCCGGGGTATTGTCGGCCAGTTCCGGAAACGTTACGATATTGGGCCATAATGTAAAAAAAAGGTCAAAGGAAATGAAGAAAGGCATCGGAATTGTTCCTCAAGATATCGCGATTTATGAGGAGATTTCCGCAGAGAAGAATGTTCGTTTTTTTGCGAGTCTTTATTCTCTTAAAGGAGAAGAACTGAAAGCCCGGGTAAAAGAGGCTTTGGAGCTCGTACAGCTATATGACCGGAAAGATGACAAGCCTAAGACGTTTTCGGGCGGGATGAAAAGAAGATTAAACATTGCGTGTGCCATTGCCCATCAGCCGAAATTGATTATCATGGATGAGCCCACCGTAGGAATCGATCCGCAATCCCGGCATCACATTTTAGAATCAATAAAAGAGCTGAGAACAAGAGGTGCGAGCATTATTTACTCGACACACTATATGGAAGAAGTCGAGGCCATTTCAGATCGCATTATCATCATGAATGAAGGGAAAATCATAGCCAATGGAACAAAAGAAGAGTTATACAGAGAAGTGAATAAAGAAATAATATATGCTTTTCAGTTGGCGCATGTTCAGCCATTAAATAAAAACTCAATTAGGGAAATCAAAGGAGTGACAGAAGTGGATTTCTCTGACCATCAACTAAAAGTGACCGTTCAGCAAAACCAGGATCACCTGAGTGAGATCATAGCAGAATTGAGTGCCCAAGGCTGTAGCATCCTAAGCATGAACAAACAAGAGGCGTCGTTAGAAACAGTATTTTTAGAGCTGACGGGAAGAAATTTAAGAGATTAGGTGAGCAAAATGAGTTTGTTAAAATTGATAACATTCGATTTTATGAATATTGTAAGGAATCCGGTTCTTGTGATTGCCAATACGGCTTTTCCTTTCGTTCTCATTATGGTCATGGGCTTTGTGACGAAAAACAGCTTTGGAGCCGACGGTGTCAGTTCGTACGATTATTACGGAGTGAATATGGTGATTTTCGCCGCGGCTTTGATCGCGATGACGGCCTCTAATACGTTTATGGAGGAAAAGGTGAAGAAAGCGAATATTCGCATTGTGTATGCGCCAGTTTCGACAACTAGTTTTTATTTTTCTAAATTACTCTCAACCTGGATATTCAGTGTCATCGTGTACAGTGTGAATGTGTTGATTGCCCAAACAATTTTCGATTTGAACTTTGGAGGACAGTACCTGTCGTATTTCATGCTCTTATTGTATGTATTTTTATTTTTTGGCTGCTGTTTTGGTACAATGTTTTGCTGTTTGTTCAAAAATGAAGAACAGGCGAACGGGATCATGCAAATTCCGATAGCTTTTTTTGTTTTCTTTGGCGGTGTATTTTTCGGGATTCACAGATTTGGAGATACAGTCAATAACATATCACTTTTTTCTCCGGTTAAATGGGTAACAGAATGTTCATTTCGCCTCATTTATGATCACGATTTCAGTATGCTGCTGCCTGTTTTGTCAGGATTATTATTTGCTTCAATCATTTGTATTGCCGTTTCGCATGTTGTATTTAAGCCGGAGGGATATGTATGCTGAGTTTATTTCAAAACAGGTGGGAGCGAATCCTCACCAAAAAAGCCATTATCATCCTTGCAGTGATCATCATCCCTCTGATGATTGGCGTTGCGATTATGTTTTCCGGTAAGCCGGTTTTCAAAGAAACAATCGCTTTTGTAACAGAGCAGGGCGACGTCCAGTATATGCCGAGTGATTCTGCATTTAGAGTGGTGGCGGTGCATCAGAAGCCGAAGTTTTCTGATCTGGTGTTAGGGAAATATGCGGCTATCGTTGAAAAAAATCAACGCGAATACAAAGTGACCACTTTGAAAAGCAAAGCGGATCAAAAAAAGATTCAGCAATTTTTTGAGACTGGCAAAATGCCAGGCAGCTACCGGGGAGAGGATGATTTAAGGACTGAACGGGGAACAGGAACGAATATATTAGGCTTTACCGTAATGCTTGTCTTGATGCAAGGTGTGGCATTAGCTTCGTTATATCCAGAAGATCGGATGCTCAAAACCTTCAGAAGGATTTTAGTGTCTCCCGTACATGTGGGGAAATATTTGCTTGTTCAGTTTATCTTTACGTTTTTATGTTTATACATACCCACTTACTTGGCCATCGTGATTACAAATGTACTCTTTCATGCTGAAATTGGTTTCCGTTTGGATATTCTTGCTGGGTTACTGGGTATTCTTACAGTGCTTGCAACAGCATTCGCTATCTTTATGGCTTCAGTGATGGAGCGAAACATCAGTTTGATGGCAAGCGGTATCAGTGTGGTCACGTGTGTATTGTCAGGCTGTTTTATTTCGTTTGCTCCGCATCATCCATTATTGAATGGCCTTTGTGCGATACTGCCGCAAAAAGCGTATATGACTTTCATTCACGGGGTAGAAATGGGGCATACAGTGTGGGAATATAAAACTCTGGTTGTCTATATTTTGATGTGGTCAGCTGTGTTTTGTTTCCTTGGAGGTTTTATTACAAGAAAAAGGGTCAATAAAGGAATTTATGAATAGGGGAGAAAGAACAAGAGATGCATAGGAAGCTATGCATCTCTTTGTTTTTTGTTAAAATCCGGAAGGTGGTGATCGAGAATTAAGGTGTCATAACTTGTGCAGGTCATGAATCGGACATTTTAAAGAGAAGAGAATGTACATACAGATCAAGAGAATGTTCGTTCATTCGCTTGATTTTAAAATAGAATATACATTTGTATCATAAGGGATTCCATTTTGATACATGTACTGACTTAAGACGCCTTCTTTTTCGAATCCCATTTTTATGAGCAGCCGATTTGATGCTTCATTTTGGGTAAATACAACTGCGCTAATACGCGTCAGGCCAAGGCAAGCAAACCCGTAGGATACAGCCTCTGAAATGGCTTCTGATGCAAATCCGTTTCGCCAATGCGCCGGGATGATTTCATAACCGATCTCTGCACGCCTGTGCTTTATAGCCAAAGCGTGAAAGCCGATTGTTCCGATTAATTCTTTGGTGTCTCTTCTTTCCATTCCCCACCGTATACCGCGTTTTTCTTGATAAAGAGCGGCAAACGTTTGAACCATTGAAGTAGCCTCTTCTATAGATTCCATGTTTTCAAGTCCGTAATAGCGTGTCACTCCATGGTTTGAAAAACAAGCAAAAATAGCTTTTGCATCTTGATCTGTGATTTGCCTAAGTGTAAGCCGATCCGTTTCTAACACAGGAAACATTCAACCACTCCCCAAGTTTGTGTTTTTGTTTATCATATCCCTTTTATTTCCTCTTTTCTATAATGAATTCAAAACTGAGGAAGCAAAGGAATGAATTTGTCTTTTTAATTGCTCTTTGTTTTTGCTAAACTGTTTCAAACGATGGCCGTTCACGCCTGATGGATGGGAGAAGCCATGAAGGCAGAAAATAAAAAGTTCCGGAGGCTGTGCTGGGTGAGCAGTAAGTCAATCGGACTTTGTAAGAGAAGGAGGAAGAGTATGGAGTTTCTCTGTGAACGCTTCTAAGCAGCTGCGGTTTACAATCATGTGTAAGCCTCCTCAAAAAAATGATATCCCATTGTCCATTCTGATCGTAACAACGGGATACCATTCATCTTTATCTGTTATTAAAATGTCGTGCCTGCCACACCTCTTTGACTGCTTGAGGAACTTCTTTCACTTCAGCTGCTGTCTGCTGAAAGGCGTTTTTTTTCATTTGGACATCCTGCTGAATCTTCTTTTGTTTTTGTGTCAGCAGCTGCGCCTCGATTTTTAATCCATTGACTTGTCTTTGCATAGCGTGCGTAACAGAGGTGAGCTCCTTTAGTGCAGGATCTATTTTTTTCTTGTTTTGAATCACATTAATCCCTAAGAAAATGATAGAAATAGCTAATACTGCGAGACTGATATAAACAATAACCATATGTTCACTCCTTTTCTTATGTCATTACCCTAATTTCGCTTTTTTAATCAAAAGACATCATATTTGCTCAGTACGTTTGATTTGCGTATTGGATCTTTTGTACTTATAATGTGGTATCGTACATATGTAAACAAAGAAAGGGTGCTTCAATTGCAAAGTTTACAAAATAAAACTGCTCTTATCACGGGCGGAGGCAGAGGAATCGGCCGCGCTACAGCTCTTGCGCTTGCGAAAGAAGGCGTGAATATCGGGTTAATCGGCCGGACTGCCGAAAATGTTGAAAAAGTGGCAGAAGAAGTAAAAGAGCTTGGTGTAAAAGCTGCATTTGCCGCTGCGGATGTAAAAGATGCAGAGCAGGTTAGCCATGCTGTAGCTCAAGTGAAGGAACAGCTCGGTGATATCGATATCCTCATTAATAACGCCGGAATCAGCAAATTTGGCGGCTTCTTAGATCTGTCAGCTGATGAGTGGGAAAATATTATACAAGTCAACCTGATGGGTGTGTACCATGTCACTCGCGCGGTGCTTCCGGAAATGATCGAACGCAAAGCCGGAGACATCATTAATATTTCGTCTACAGCGGGCCAAAGAGGAGCAGCTGTGACAAGTGCTTACAGCGCTTCTAAATTTGCGGTTCTCGGATTAACAGAGTCTCTTATGCAAGAAGTGAGAAAGCATAATATCAGAGTGAGCGCGTTAACACCAAGCACTGTCGCTAGTGATATGTCTATTGAATTGAATTTAACAGACGGTAATCCTGAAAAGGTGATGCAGCCAGAGGATCTTGCTGAATACATGGTGGCACAATTGAAATTAGATCCGCGAATTTTTATTAAAACAGCAGGATTATGGTCAACTAATCCGTAAAAATGTGAAGCTTGTCTTTCGACAGGCTTTTTTTGTTTGATATCATCCGCGTTAATAAATGGTTAACAGCAAAATCGTTTTATTCATTTTAATTTGATGATAACAGTGAAAATCTGTTATAATAGAACTAAAAAAACTATGTACTAAATATTCATATAAATTTGTTAGTCCGCTCCACTTATAAACACTATATATAAGATTTCTGCAATATCAGTCTTTAATATAAAGAAGGAAAACAAAAGAATAAATTGAATATTTAGTACATCGTATTTTCAGTGACAGAAGAAGGGAGTGCCTATGATGAAAGAGGAAAAAAGGAGCTCAACTGGCTTTTTAGTCAAACAGCGCGCATTTTTGAAACTATATATGATCACAATGACAGAGCAAGAGAGACTTTACGGCTTAAAGCTGCTTGAAGTGCTTCGGTCTGAATTTAAAGAGATTGGTTTTAAGCCAAATCATACAGAAGTTTACCGGTCTTTGCACGAGCTTCTTGATGACGGGATATTAAAGCAGATCAAAGTAAAAAAAGAAGGGGCTAAGCTCCAAGAAGTCGTCCTCTATCAATTTAAAGATTACGAAGCTGCCAAACTATATAAAAAACAGCTGAAGGTTGAGCTGGATCGCTGTAAAAAATTGATTGAAAAAGCGCTCTCAGATAACTTTTAAGATAAACAAACACCCGGCTAAGCAGTGTCCATTGGGTGTTTTTGCTTTACAGTATACATATTTGTCGAAAAGAAACAATACAAATCAATGATGACCTTCTTACTTGACAACATTTCCTCACGTGGTAACATTTTAAACGTGTGAAAATGCGAACAAAAAAGCGAACAAAGGAGATGTTACCGATCTTTGATCAAAAAAAAGTAGCCTTTATAGGAGCAGGATCTATGGCGGAAGGAATGATATCAGGTATCGTTCGTGCCAACAAAATCCCGAAACAGAACATCTGCGTTACAAACCGCAGCAATACAGAGCGATTAGCTGAACTTGAACTTCAATATGGAATCAAAGGCGCTGCACCGAATGAATTATGTATTGAAGACATGGATGTGCTCGTGTTGGCAATGAAGCCAAAAGACGCCGAAAGCGCTCTGTCATCACTAAAATCACGTATTCAACCCCATCAATTAATATTGTCGGTCCTTGCCGGCATAACCACCTCTTTTATTGAACAATCATTGCTTAATCAACAGCCGGTTGTCAGAGTGATGCCCAATACATCCAGTATGATCGGCGCTTCTGCAACGGCCCTTGCGCTTGGCGAGCATGTGACAGGAGACCTGAAAATTCTGGCCGAATCATTGCTCGGATGCATGGGTGAAGTCTATACAATCGAAGAAGATCAAATGGACATATTCACCGGAATTGCCGGCAGCGGACCCGCGTATTTTTATTATTTAATGGAATTCATTGAGAAGACAGGCGAGGAAGCGGGCCTTGATAAACAGTTGTCGCGAAGCATCGGCGCACAGACGCTTTTGGGTGCCGCAAAAATGCTCATGGAAACAGGAGAACAGCCTGAGGTCTTAAGAGACAATATCACGTCGCCGAACGGAACGACAGCTGCCGGGCTGCAAGCCTTGAAACAGAGCGGCGGCGGAGAAGCGATTTCTCAAGCGATTAAACATGCGGCTGAGCGATCAAAGGAAATCAGCGACAATATCGAAAAAACAGCGGCCCCGCTGTCAGGAGTGGTAAAGTGACGGCAGATATAAACATGAAAAGAGTCGTTGTGAAGATTGGAAGCAGTTCATTAACAAGTCTTCATGGAGAAATCAGCATTCGGAAATTAGAAGCATTGGTCGACCAGGTCGTCAAATTAAAAGACGCCGGCTATGAAGTCATTTTGGTTTCGTCAGGAGCAGTGGCGGCGGGATATCGAAAACTCGGATTTATCCAAAGACCCGAGAAGCTTCCCGAAAAACAAGCATCGGCTTCAATCGGGCAGGGCCTGCTGATGGAAGCATATTCAAAGCTGTTTTTGGCGCATGGTTATGTTGCATCCCAAATTTTAATTACGAGAAGCGATTTTTCTGATGAATATCGATATAATAATGTCCGGAATACAATGAATGTACTGCTTGAACGCGGCATCATCCCGATTATAAACGAAAATGATACAGTTACCGTCAATCGGCTCAAGTTTGGCGACAATGATACGCTTGCAGCAAAAGTCGCGGGATTAATCGATGCGAATATGCTTGTGATTTTATCAGATATCGACGGATTATATGACGGCAATCCGCGCACAAATCCAGAAGCGAAAAGGATGAAGCTGGTGAATGAGATAACGCCCGATATCGAAGCATGCGCAGGTGACACTGGAAGCGACGTCGGTACCGGCGGCATGCGCTCCAAGCTTGATGCGTTTAAAATTGTAATGGCATCCGGCATTAAAGGATTTCTTGGTCAGGCAGATGCTGATGATATTTTATATCAAGCCGTTCATGAAGAGGCGGAAGGCACCTATTTTGAAGCTGAGGGAACGCTTCCGTTGAATCGTAAGGAGCAGTGGATCGCTTTTAATTCCGGTCCTGAAGGTGAAATGATTTTATCAGATGATTATTCACGAAAAATAACAAACGGGCAATCGAGTTTATATCTGGACGGTGTACAGGAGATTAAAGGAAAATTCAAAAACGGATCAGTTGTCAGGCTGATGGATTCGCAAGGGGCAGAAATCGGGCTCGGAATCGTCAATTATTCTTCTGTACAGCTTCAAGAACCCGACAAGAAAAAAGAGCTGATGAACAAAGCGGTCATTGATCAGGAAGCATTTGTGTGCCATGTTGATTTATCTTTACCTGTCTATTAATTAAAAACATTTACCAAAGCAAAAAAACCCGAAGCTTCTTTATCGAAGCTCGGGTTGATTTTTTATTGATACTGCTCCAGCTTAGAGAAGAATTGAATAACAAACTCATAAAAGTCATTCGCAGACGGCGCAAGTTCTCTGTTTTTCGGTTTAATAATTCCGACAGTCCGTTTCACTTGAGGGAACTCAATTGGAATCTTCACAGTAAAACGAGGTGTCGTTTCAGCAAATGTGCTTTCCGGCAGGAGAGTAACGCCCATTCCAGCGGAAACCAATCCCTTGATGGCATCCAAATCCTCACCCTCCGTAGAAACAAGAGGAGCAAAGCCGGCTTGTTTGCAAGCATCAATCGCCATTTTTCTAAGCACAAATCCTTCCGGGAACAATACAAATTGGTCGTTTCGTAAATCGATTAACTGAACCGTTTTTTGTTTGGCAAGCGGATGATTTAATGGAACAAGCGCGTAAATTTTTTCTGTGAATAAAATGTTTCCTGTTATGTCAGGAAAATTCGTCGGCACCGGCCCTAATAAGGCCAAATCAATATCGCGGTTTCTGACAGCTTCAATCAGAAACTTATAGGAGCCTTGGCGCAGCAAAAATTCGACGTGCGGATATTCTTCTTTAAATGCTGAAATGACAGTCGGCAAAAGCTGGCTTGCGAGGCTTGTAGGAAAACCAATCTTTACCGTTCCGCGATGCGGGTCGAGATACTCATCAATTTGTTCTTTCGCATATTCGATGGCTTTCATCGCCGTTTTCACATGAATCAAAAATTCTTTCCCGATTGGCGTGAGTTTGATATTTCTCCCTTCACGCTCAAATAAAGTCACATTTAATTCTTCTTCAAGATTTGCAATTTGTCTGCTGATTGCTGATTGGGCCACATGCAAATGATCGGCGGCTTCTGAAACGTGTTCTCTTTCAGCCACCTCCGTAAAATAACGCAGTTGGCGCAGCTCCATGTTTATCTCACATCCATCTATCTCATTTTGAGATTCTTTTGATCTAAATTATATATTGTTTATATCGTTTTGAAAACCTACAATGATTATAGAGTGTTAGATTTTATGACCGGTATTATCGGAAATTGATCGGGGGAGAGGAATTATGACGTACAATCAAATGCCGAAAGCTCAAGGTCTCTACCGTCCTGAATTTGAACATGATGCATGCGGAATCGGACTATACGCGCACTTAAAGGGCAAAGCGACTCATGACATCGTCAAACAAGGGCTTAAGATGCTTTGTCAGCTAGACCACAGAGGAGGCCAAGGCAGTGATCCGGATACAGGAGACGGTGCCGGCTTACTGGTTCAAATCCCTGATGCTTTCTTTAGAAAAGAGTGCAAAGACATCAATCTGCCGGAAAAAGGGCGTTACGGGGTAGGAATGGTCTTTTTCTCACAGAAGGAAGAAGAAAGAAAAAAAATCGAAAAGCAGATCAATGCACTGATTGAACAAGAAGGCCAAGCCGTTCTTGGATGGAGAACTGTACCTGTAAATGTCGGAAAAATCGGAACAGTAGCGCAAAAAAGCTGTCCGTTTGTCCGTCAGGTATTTATCGGTGCAAGTTCTGATCTGAAGGATAACTTGTCTTTTGAACGAAAATTGTATGTCATTCGTAAACAGGCTGAAAACTGGGGAATAACGGAAGGTCTTGATTTTTATTTTGCCAGTCTTTCAAGCCAGACCATTGTTTACAAAGGCCTTTTAACACCTGAACAAGTTGATGCGTTTTATTCTGATTTGCAAGATGAAGCGTTCGTTTCTGCTTTTTCGCTTGTTCATTCACGCTTCAGCACCAACACATTCCCTACATGGGAAAGAGCGCATCCAAACCGCTATCTGGTTCACAACGGTGAAATCAACACCCTTCGCGGAAACATCAACTGGATGCGAGCGCGTGAGCAGCAATTTGTGTCTGAAAACTTTGGAGAGGACTTGAACAAGATTCTGCCGATTTTGAATGCTGACGGCAGTGACTCTTCCATTTTGGATAACGCATTTGAATTTTTTGTGATGGCTGGACGCAAACCGGCGCATACAGCAATGATGCTCATTCCTGAGCCGTGGACGGAAAATACGCATATGTCTAAGGAAAAAAGAGCGTTTTATGAATACCATAGTTCTTTGATGGAGCCTTGGGACGGACCGACAGCCATTTCATTTACTGACGGTAAACAAATCGGTGCGGTCCTTGACCGGAATGGTCTCCGTCCGGCGCGTTATTATGTAACCAAAGATGATTATATTATTTTCTCATCTGAAGTAGGCGTTATTGAAGTAGAACAGGAAAACGTTTTATATAAAAATCGCCTTGAACCTGGAAAAATGCTTTTAATCGACCTGGAAGAAGGCCGTATTATCTCTGATGAAGAAGTCAAAACAGAAATTGCAACTGAGTACCCGTACCAAAAGTGGCTTGAAGAAGAGCTTGTCCAAGTGAACCCTGATCCGGAAACAAGAGAGGAAGAACAGTTTACAGATCTTCTTACTCGTCAGAAGGCATTCGGATACACATATGAAGATATCCAAAAATATTTAATTCCTGTCATTAAAGAAGGCAAAGATCCTCTCGGTTCAATGGGGAATGACTCGCCGCTTGCTGTCCTGTCAGACCGCGCGCAATCACTGTTTAACTACTTTAAGCAGCTGTTTGCACAAGTAACGAACCCGCCAATCGACGCGATTCGTGAGCAGCTTGTAACTTCTACAATGACTTGGCTCGGCGCAGAAGGCGATCTTCTTCACCCGAGTGAACGAAACGTTCGCCGGATTAAATTGTATACACCTGTTTTATCTAATGAACAATTTTACGCATTGAAAACGATCGTTCATCCTGATTTAAAAAGCCAAAAAATCGACGTGCTGTTTTCAGAGGATCTTGAACGCGGATTAAAGGACATGTTCACACAGGCTGAGAAAGCTATCAGCCAAGGCGTAAGCCTATTAATTTTATCAGATAAAAAGATGAACGAACGCCTGACACCCATTCCGCCGCTTCTGGCAGTCAGCGCGCTGCATCAGCATTTAATCCGCAAAGGGCTGCGTACGAAAGTCAGCATTATTGTGGAATCAGGAGAAGCGCGTGAAGTGCATCACTTCGCATCACTAATCGGTTATGGTGCGGATGCGATAAACCCTTATCTCGCTTATGCGACCTACAAGCAGGAAATTGATGAAGGCCGTTTGGATATCAGCTATGAAGAAGCGGTCAGCAAATATGGAAAAAGCATTACTGAAGGTGTCGTCAAAGTCATGTCCAAGATGGGGATTTCAACTGTACAAAGCTACAGAGGCGCCCAAATCTTTGAGGCGGTAGGTATCAGCCATGATGTGATTGACCGCTATTTCACAGGAACAGCATCACAGCTCGGCGGCATCGACTTGAAAACAATTGCCGAAGAGGCGCAGCGCCGCCACCGGGAAGCGTATCAGGATGATTACAGCAATACGCTTGAACCGGGAAGTGACTTCCAATGGAGAAACGGCGGAGAGCATCACGCGTTTAACCCGAAAACGATTCACACCTTACAATGGGCGTGCCGCAGAAATGATTACAATTTGTTTAAGCAGTATACAAAAGCGGCAGATGAAGAACGCATCGGATTTTTACGGAACTTGTTCGCATTTGGGGGAAACGGCAAGCCGCTGAAATTGGAGGAAGTCGAATCCGCTGAATCGATTGTCAAACGCTTTAAAACGGGTGCGATGTCATTTGGATCCTTGAGTAAGGAAGCGCACGAAGCTTTAGCGATCGCAATGAACCGTCTTGGCGGAAAAAGCAACAGCGGTGAAGGCGGAGAAGATCCAAAACGTTTTGTTCCAGATGAAAACGGCGATGACAGAAGAAGCGCGATCAAACAAATTGCATCCGGACGTTTCGGTGTCAAGAGTCATTACCTTGTCAATGCAGATGAGCTGCAAATTAAAATGGCGCAGGGTGCTAAACCGGGTGAAGGCGGACAGCTGCCTGGCAACAAGGTCTATCCTTGGGTTGCCGATGTCCGCGGGTCAACGCCTGGTGTCGGATTAATCTCACCTCCGCCGCACCATGACATTTATTCGATTGAGGATTTAGCCCAGTTGATTCACGATTTGAAAAATGCCAACCGAGACGCAAGAATCAGCGTGAAGCTGGTATCAAAGGCAGGCGTAGGGACAATCGCTGCAGGTGTCGCCAAAGCGACTGCCGATGTCATTGTAATCAGCGGTTACGACGGTGGTACAGGCGCCTCTCCGAAAACCAGTATTAAACATACAGGGCTTCCGTGGGAGCTTGGCCTCGCAGAAGCACATCAAACATTAATGCTGAACGGACTTCGTGAACGTGTTGTATTAGAAACAGACGGAAAGCTCATGACGGGCCGTGATGTTATTATGGCTGCTTTGCTTGGTGCCGAAGAATTCGGTTTCGCAACGGCTCCGTTAGTTGTACTCGGTTGTGTCATGATGCGTGCCTGCCACTTGGATACATGTCCTGTCGGGGTAGCGACACAAAATCCAGAACTTCGTAAAAAGTTCATGGGAGATCCTGATCATATTGTGAACTATATGCTGTTCATTGCTGAAGAAGTTCGTGAGTATATGGCTGCGTTAGGCTTCAAGACATTTGATGAAATGATTGGCCGCACTGACGTACTCAATGTGAGTGAACGGGCGAAGAGGCATTGGAAGGCAAGCCAACTTGATTTGTCTACCCTGCTTTATCAGCCTGAAGGCGTACGGACGTTCCAATCGCCGCAAAATCATAAAATTGATGAATCACTAGATATTACAGCGATTCTCCCGGCCGTCCAAGAAGCTATCGAGTCTGGAAAAGAAGCGGATGTTTCTCTCGAAATTAACAATACAAACCGTGTAGCCGGAACGATCACAGGCAGTGAAATTTCGAAACGTTATGGAGAAGAAGGGCTTCGGGAAGATACGATCAAGCTGCAGTTTACCGGATCAGCCGGACAAAGCTTTGGAGCCTTTGTTCCTAAAGGGATGACGCTTTATTTGGACGGAGACTCAAATGATTATGTCGGAAAAGGGCTTTCTGGCGGAAAAATCATCGTCAAGTCACCGGAAGAATTCAATTCCGCGTCAGATGACAATGTCATTATCGGCAACGTGGCGTTCTACGGCGCGACAAGCGGGGAAGCTTATATTAACGGACGTGCTGGTGAACGCTTTGCTGTTCGGAACAGCGGTGTGAACGTGGTTGTAGAAGGTATCGGCGATCATGGCTGTGAATACATGACTGGCGGCAGTGTTGTCGTTCTCGGTGATGTAGGCAAAAACTTCGCGGCAGGTATGTCCGGCGGAATCGCTTATGTATTGGCCGAAGATGCAAAAGCGTTTAAACGCAAATGCAACCTCGAGATGATTTTATTTGAATCATTAGTGAATGAGAAAGAAATCCAGCAAGTCAAAGCAATGCTTGAAAAACATACTGCTTATACAAACAGCAAAAAAGCGGCAGACCTGTTAGACCAATGGGAAGACAGCGTGAACAAATTCGTCAAAGTCATTCCGAAAAACTATAAACAAATGCTCGCAAGCATCGAAGAGCAAAAAGCTGCAGGTTTATCAGATGAAGAAGCTGTCATGTATGCATTTGAAGCCAACACGAAACCAAAGCAGAATACAGCGTCAGCGGGACAAAAACAAGCGGTAGTACAGTAAGAAAGGGGAGAGGAATATGGGGAAGCCAACTGGATTTATGGAAATCAAACGAGAAAAACCTGCTGAGCGGGACCCTCTCACTCGCTTAAAGGATTGGAAAGAATATTCTGCTCCTTTTTCAGAAGAAGCATCGAAACGGCAAGGGGCGCGGTGTATGGATTGCGGCACACCGTTTTGCCAGATCGGTGCGGACATTAACGGATTTACATCCGGCTGTCCGATTTACAACTTGATTCCTGAGTGGAATGATCTTGTCTACCGGGGCAGATGGAAAGAAGCATTGGAGCGTCTTTTGAAAACAAACAACTTTCCTGAATTCACAGGGCGGGTATGTCCCGCTCCTTGTGAAGGATCATGTACATTAGCGATTTCTGACCCGGCGGTATCAATTAAAAACATAGAGCGGTCCATAATCGACAAAGGATTTGAGAACGGCTGGATTCAGCCTAAAATTCCTAAAAAACGAACAGGCAAAAAAGTGGCCGTTGTCGGGTCGGGCCCAGCCGGACTGGCGAGTGCTGACCAGCTGAATCAAGCGGGACATTCCGTCACTGTTTTTGAACGCTCAGACAGAGCGGGCGGTCTTTTAACATACGGTATTCCGAACATGAAGCTTGAGAAGGGCATTGTAGAACGCCGGGTTAAATTGCTGACGCAAGAAGGAATTGATTTTGTCACGAACACAGAAATCGGCGTTGACATTACAGCTGATGAGCTGAAGGAGCAATTTGATGCTGTGATTCTGTGCACAGGCGCTCAAAAACAGCGGGATCTATTAATTGAAGGACGCGACTCAAAAGGAGTCCATTACGCGATGGACTACCTGACACTCGCAACAAAAAGCTATTTAGATTCTAACTTTAAAGACAAGCAATTCATTGATGCCAAAGGGAAAGATGTCATTGTAATCGGAGGCGGAGATACAGGAGCTGACTGTGTGGCCACTGCTCTGCGGCAAAAAGCCAAAAGCGTGCACCAATTCGGCAAACACCCGAAACTTCCGCCAGCCCGCACGAATGACAATATGTGGCCTGAACAGCCGCACGTTTTTACACTCGAATACGCGTATGAAGAAGCGGAAGCAAAATTCGGAAGAGATCCGAGAGAATACTCGATTCAAACGAAAAAATTGGTTGCGGATAAAAATGGCAAGTTGAAAGAACTGCATACCATTCAAATGGAAAAAGTGAAAAATGAGCATGGAAAATACGAGTTCCGCGAGCTGCCTGGAACGGAAAAAGTATGGCCTGCTCAGCTTGTTTTCATTGCTATCGGCTTTGAAGGTACAGAACAGCCGCTGTTGAAACAGTTTGGTGTTGATTCTGTAAATAACAAAATCAGCGCAACATATGGGGATTATCAAACAAATATCGATGGCGTATTTGCCGCAGGGGATGCAAGAAGAGGTCAAAGCTTAATCGTATGGGCGATTAATGAGGGCCGTGAAGTGGCGCGCGAAGTGGATCGATATTTAATGGGGAGTTCAGTTCTTCCGTAAATAAAGGGGATTATCATATAAGAGAAACCGGTCTGTTTGAACAGCCGGTTTCTTTTTTATTTCATTACGATTCCGATATTCCCAAACTGTCTGCCTTCCTGCATTCTGGTATATGCTTCACATGCTCTTTCTAAAGGATATGTGCTGTCAAGTACAGGACGCAGCTGGTGTTTTTCAATGAAAGTGAGCATATCGTGAAATTCTTCGCAGCTTCCCATCGAGGTTCCCAATACATTGATCTGAGGAAAGAATAAAGAACGCATCGGAAAACTGAGAACATCACCTGAACTTGCCCCAAAGCTGACAATACGGCCGTTCGGTTTTACATGGCGGAAATATTCCGAAAAGAGGGCGGGGCCTATACTGTCAAGAACCACATCAACCTTTTCTCCATGCAAATGTTCATCCCAATTGCTGTAGCTATCAAATGCGTAATCAGCACCTAATTGCAGCGCTTTTTTTCTTTTCTTCTCACTGCGGGAGGTCACGCTTACTGTCGCCCCGATCGCTTTAGCCATGAAGAGCGCATAGGTTGCAACACCGCTGCCGATGCCAGGTATCAATAGATGCTCGCCTTTTTTCAATTGGGCTTTTGTGAAAAGGGCCCGATAAGCGGTTAAAGCAGATAAAGGTAAAACGCCTGCTTCTTCCCAGGATAAATAAGAAGGTTTTTTGATCGCGTTTTGTGAAGGGATGATCACATATTCAGCAAGTGTTCCGTCAGAAGGGCCTCCCAGAATCTCCGGAACAGACGGTACATTTTCTGTCAAATTCCAGTTCAGTGTCGGGAAAATAATCACTTCAGTTTGAACTGCAACGTTTTTCACGCCTTCACCGACCTCTTCAATGATACCCGCGCCGTCAGACCCCAGTGTCACATGAGGATCTTGTTCAGAGTTGTTTTTCATAAGAAACAGGTCGCGATGGTTTAGACCTGCAGATTTTAATTTTACCTTTACCTCGCCGTATCCGGGCTGTTTTGATGGAACGTCTTGAAACGATACCCCCAGAAGTCCGGCTTTTCCGTTGTGAATTACAGCCTTCATGCTGTCTGCCTCCTCATTGAATTGTATTTTCATATCTTCACCTATTTTACATAGCGGTTTTCTTCAAGTAAAATGAACAAAAATGATAGCCGATATCACTTTTTATCATAGCTAGAAGGTGAATTCCTATGGAAAGCAGAGATTTAAAGATTTTTCGGGCTGTTGCCCGCGAAGGAAGCATAACGAAGGCAGCCCAGAAACTGAATTATGTTCAATCGAATGTGACAGCCAGAATACATAACCTTGAGGAAGATTTGAATACCAGGCTGTTTCATCGAACGAATCGGGGGATGAAGCTGACCGCTGCCGGAGAAAATCTTTTGCAATATGCTGATCAAGTATTAGCACTGTTAGACGAAGCTGAAAAATCGGCACAGATGAGCCTGCATCCAAAAGGACCTTTGCGGATCGGTTCGTTGGAAACAACAGCTGTAACACATCTGCCTGAGCATGCGGCCTGCTTCCTCAATCGTTTTCCTGAAGTTGATTTATCAGTCAATACAGCTGATACGCACAATTTGATTCAACAGGTTCTTGATCATACAGTTGATGGCGCTTTTGTATACGGACCGGTTGAGCACTCAGACGTCAGACAAATCCCTGTTTCCCGTGATGAATTGGTTTTGATTTCATCACGGGAAGGGACGGCAGAAGACATGCTTCGGCAGCCGATGCTCTTTTTTGGAGCTGGCTGTTCTCATCGTGACAGGGTCAAAAGATTGCTGGAGGAAGCAGGCATTCAAAATCAAAAAATCATAGAGTTTGGCACATTGGAAGCCATTATAAGAGGAGTATCCGCCGGGTTGGGAACGGCCCTGCTTCCGAAATCAGCTGTTGATCGTACGAATGTATATACTCGTCAGCTTCCCGAAGCGTATCAAGATTTAGAGATCGTATTTATATACAGAAAAGACTTTTTTATGACGAGTGCGTTTCAGAGATTTATTGATGAGGTAATCGAAATGAAAAGATGAAGTCTGTTACCTCCATAAGCTGAACATAGAGCACAGGCAATTTCCGAGAAAGTCGGCATCCTTTTGGCATTTCGAGATTTTTATCAGGTATCACTGAAGCGTATTATATAAAGTCTGCAGACAAAAAAACTGTACCCGTTTAAAACGAGTACAGTTTTTTCTTTTTATTTACATTTTAAATTAATGCCGATCGCCGCGCCGTTTCTGCTTGAATCAGCTACGCCTTTAAAGGTGCCGTTTTCATGGTCAATAGAAATGCTTTGTACGTTTCCGATGTCTACCGGGCTTTTGCCGAATTTGTGGCCCATGCCGTTTAGTTTGCTGAGGACTTCTTCAGGAACTCCGTCTTCGTAACGGTAGGAACTCATCTTGTTTGTATAAATTCTCGGCTCTTCAACAGCTGCTTTTAATTCCATGCCGTATTCAATGTGATAGAGGATGGTTTGCAATACGGATGAAATAATGGTGGCCCCGCCAGGAGATCCGACGGTGAGGACAGGTTTGTCATCCTTAAATAAAATCGTCGGGGTCATGCTGCTTAAAGGCCGTTTGTTCGGCTGAACTTCGTTAGCTCCGCCTGGAACCGCATCAAAATCCGTTAGTTCATTGTTTAAAATGACGCCGTAATCAGGGACCATAATACCCGTTCCGAATAGCTGCTCAATTGTCGTTGTATAGGAAACAACATTTCCCCAGCGGTCGGCAACTGTAAAGTGTGTTGTTTGGCCGTCTACTTTGTCTTCTGGCTGTTCGACTTGCTTATAGTTTGCGGATCCTTCTTGGTATTTCCAAGGGTCACCGGCTTTCGGTTTTTTATTCACTTGGTCTAGGCTGATAAGTTGCTGGCGTTCTTTAATATAATCGGGGTGAAGCAGGCCTTTAAGGGGAACATTTACAAATTCGGGATCACCTGCGTAAGATGCACGGTCCGCATAAGACAAATGCATCGTTTCAGCAAGTAGTTGATATTTTTCCCATGAGCGGACATCGTATTGTGAAAGGTTAAAATCATCAAGTATGTTCAGCATTTGCAATAAGAAAATACCGCCAGAGCTTGGAGGAGGGGTAGTGGCGATTTGATAGCCTTGATAGTCTCCCCAAATGGGTTCATCGATTGTAATGTCGTAATTTTCTAAATCTTTTTCCGTCATTGATCCGCCGAAATCCTGCACTGTGTCAGAAAGTGCTTTGGCAAATTTTCCTTTATAAAAAGCGTTAGTGCCTTTTGAGCGAATGAGCTTAAACGTTTTTGCCAAATCCTTTTGAATCAATGTATCGCCTTCTTTAAGCGGCTCGCCATTTGGCAAAAATACATCTTTTGCGGCAGTACGCTCTAGCTTTTCCTGATAATTGGAAATGGCATCTGCTAACACAGAATCAATCGGAAAGCCTTTTTCAGCGAGTTTAATAGAAGGGGAAATTAATTTCTTCATTGAACGGGTTCCCCATTTATCCAGAGCTTCTTCCAGCCCTTTCAGCGTACCCGGAACACCGACGGCAGTACCTTTTGTCACACGTTCAGAGAAAGGAATCGCTTTCCCGTCTTCATCGAGAAACATTTCGGGCGTTGCGCCTGCTGGAGCACGTTCGCGGCTGTCAATGATCGTTGTATCCTTAGTTTTTCCGTCATACACCATCATAAAACCGCCGCCGCCAATACCTGACATCATCGGCTCTGTTACATTGAGTGCAAATTGAATGGCGACCGCTGCGTCAATGGCATTTCCTCCTTTTTTCAGCACATCAGCACCGATTTCCGAAGCGAGAGGATGCGCGGTGGCAACCATGCCGTCTTTCCCTACATCTACTTGTTTGTACTCATCGTAGCTTTTGGGCGGCTTTTTAGCTTCCGCGTGAAAAGGGGCACTTCCGGCGACTAACAGAACACTAAGCAAAGCTGTTAAACAGACGTTCCACGTTCTTTTCATGTTCTCCCTCCTATATCAAGCTATTATGTTACAATCTTAGCGTAAAAAACTTACAGCGTTTTCACAAGTGACAAATGGTATATTATATAGAACATTCACCCGTTTTTCTGTGCGAAAATGATTATATTGTTATGAGCCATGCCGCCAGCATTTCAGAAAAACCCACGCTAAGCAAATTCGGCTCTTTATTTACTTAAAGGACGTAAGGGATATAAACTTGTTGAATGTAATCCCTCAAACTTGTATTCTCCTAAGAAATTGATGTGTTCCCAACTTAAAGGCCATATATACGGCATTAGCCCTCTCGAAATTCACCTTCGTTCAGCTTTTTCATATAGACTATATTTCACATCTTATAGCATTAATTATAATATGAAGCATTGGTTCGCAGCAATTGATCTTGAAGGGCTCGCTCTCTACACTTTCCACTCTTCCAAAAAATATGGCTCCGGTGACGAGGTGAATTCAAACCTCAGACCTGATACCTGGGCTCCACAGATTTTTGAACCTCTCCAATTATATGAATCAGACTATGTATGATTACATAACAACTCGTCATTGTCATTTCGTTATCTTGCTGTTACATTCTAAAATGCTTTCAATAAGTTGCTTTGAGGGTTTCCGGGTTTATACTGAAGCTAGAGGTGATTCAAAATGACATACGATTGGAAAACGAATTCAAACCGAACTAATCAACAACCAGAATGTGACAGTCCAATTCTACCTGCCCCTGTTTCTGATGAACAATGGCAGGCTGTTGTTGATAATAATGCTTCTTATGACGGCCGATTTTTTTATGCAGTGAAAACAACAGGGATTTTTTGTCGCCCTTCTTGCAAATCAAGAGTACCCAAAAGAGAAAACATTGGCTTTTTTGAAACTGCTGATCAGGCACTAGCCGCACATTTTCGTCCTTGTAAACGGTGCAAGCCAACAGGGCAAAGATTGCCCGATGAGGAGTGGATTGCTTTCATAACCGAATATGTGGATAGCCACTGTGATGAAAAGTTGACGCTCGAAGTCCTTGCGTTTCTGAGTCATGGTACCCCTTATCACTTGCATAGAACCTTTAAAAAACTCAAAGGCATGACCCCAGTGGACTACATCCAGCATGTTCGAATAGAAAAGGCGAAAATGTTATTGACTACGTGTGATGCCCCAGTTTCTAAAGTTGGTGAGTCTATCGGACTTTCCAATACATCATATTTTATCACGCTGTTTAAGAGGAAAACCGGACAAACGCCGGAAGCTTACCGTAGACGGCAAAAACAACACTGAAGGAGGCTTTTTCGAATGGGAGCTAAAAAAAGCAGTTCTCTCTATTGGTCCTTGTTTTCTTATGAAAACTGGAAGATGTACATTGCCGCAACAAATGATGGTCTATGTTTTGTCGGATCACAAAATCAGCCATTCGAAGAATTGGTGAAATGGGCAAATCATTATTTGCCTGGAAACGACCTGATTCGAGATGACGAAAAATTGCAATCTTTTGCAGATGAGCTTGTTCATTATTTTCAAGGCAAGCTCAATCGGTTCACCATTCCAATCTTTTATCGCGGCACACCTTTTCAGGAAGCCGTATGGAAGGCACTATGTGATATTCCGTACGGTCAAACTTGCTCCTACTCGGATATTGCTCAACAAATTCAAAAACCGACTGCGGTTCGGGCCGTTGGGAGGGCCATTGGAACGAATCCGATCCTCATTACTGTTCCATGCCATCGTGTTATCGGCAAAAATGGATCGCTGACGGGCTATCGCGGCGGAATGGAAATGAAAACGCGACTGCTGGAACTTGAACGAGGCTTCGCAAACATACAACTTGTCTGATCAGACATATAGCATCTTTAGCCGAACTCAACTACATCAAAGGTTTGAAGACGATTCCCTATATCACAAGACCATCGACATGAAACGATATGGTTTAGTGGAATCGGGGAGTACAAATATGATCATACTCCCACAGGTTGGCATCATACGGCGGTCTTTCACGTTTGATAACAGTCGATAAGAACTCTGCTTATCCTACGGCAATTGAACAGAAAGAAAAAAGCAACCTGGGGATATGCAACTTAGACAACAAAAAGTACTTGAATAACGATTATCGCTTTATAAAGGCGCGAATCCGTTCTATGCTAGGGTTCAAATGTTTTGCGCAGCTTAGATCCATCCTTTCTGGAGTAGAAGCTATACAAAAGAATTCATCCATCAATTATTTCGACTTGCAGCATAAGTTACGATTTTGTTAGAAATCTATGTGCTTTATTCTCTTTTAATTTTGCACCAAGAACCCTATATACTCTTAAATTGTTATGAGCCATGTGCTATATTAGAATCAGTATACGGATTAAGAAAGGACTGCTATATGTATTTAACGATTAAAGAAACAGCTGAATATGCAAATCTTTCAGAGGATTATATTAAAAGTTTGGTGCTCGAAGGAAACATCAGGGCCGTTCATGACGGTGAGCAATTTTTGATTTATAAGGGACAGTTCAAAACGCATCTTGAACAGCTGGAGAATTACAAAGCACTCGTGCTGGAAATATTAAATGAACCGATCCCGGAAGATATTGATGTAAAGGATGAGGATTAGGACGCAATTTCATATTGTGTCTTTTTTTGTATATTTTTTTGGGTGAGTCAGAAAAACAGAAGCGTCAGATTTTGTTTTAAGAGGTTTTTTGACAACACCTAGAGTGATAAGTATCGAAGAGGTTGAAAGCTTTATATGAGGATTTAAATGCTGTTTTATAGGAAGGGGGAGTTTGAAAGTTTCCTTACCTGCTTATGTAACACTATGTATATTATGTTACATAAATGCCGCCGCACTTTGACATTCAACATTTTTCAGCTATAATAGTAACATAGACCTCAAAACGTTACATAACTGTTTTTAAGGAGTTTTTTTGATGCATATTGTACAGCCGATTCGCAGTTTAGAAAAAATTCAAGATGTAAAACGGTATCTGCTCAACAAAAACAAGCGGGATTACTTTCTGTTTATTTTCGGCATCAACAGCGCGCTCCGTATTTCTGATATTCTGCCGTTGCAAGTGAAGGACGTTAAAAATAAGGATCATTTATGGGCGACTGAAAGCAAAACGAAAAAGAAAAGAAAGATTCTTATTTTAGAATCGCTGAAACAGGAAATATACGAGTATACGAAAGATATGAAGGAAAACGAATATCTTTTTAAATCTGTCCGAACCAGAAAGCCGATTTCCCGGATTCAGGCCTACAGAATTTTAAGAGAGGCCGCCGCGGCATGCGGACTTGAGGAGATAGGGACGCATACGCTCCGGAAAACGTTTGGCTATCATTTTTATCAGCGGACAAAAGATATCGCCGAGCTGCAGAGAATACTGAATCATTCATCACCCTCGATTACAATGCGGTATATCGGTATAGATGAAGATACGACAAGGGCCGCGTATAAGGTTTTTGGAGGGCTTTAATACAAACGGCTTGAAAATATTGATCATCAGAGCTACTATATAAATACAAAAGCTCTAGTAGCACAGCGGATAGTGCAGCAGTTTCCTAAACTGCAGGTCGGGAGTTCGAATCTCTCCTAGAGCGTTATATGACAATAAGACAATGGACTACTCGTCTGTTGTCTTTCTTTATTTCAAATAAAAAACGCCCGCTTATGCCGGGCGTTTTTCTTATATTACTGCGTCAAATTGAGTAACTTTCCATTTTTTATTTTCTTTTACAAATGTCACTTTTCGTTTCGCTGCAGGTGACCCATCTAAAGCAGGAACAGTAAATTCGTATGTGACTGCGCCGCCTTTTTTAGAGATCAGTTTAGCAGTTGATTTTTTCCAGTTCAAAAGATTATCTCCATCGCCGATTGGAACCGCAAGTTTTCCTTTAGAAACAGTGAAATGATAATCTTTAAAGCCTTTTTCGATTGCTGTTTTTGTAAAAATAGGAGTTAAGTAATTCACTGCTTTTGCTTTAGTGCCTAGATCACTGCACATGTACACATATTGAAGATTTTGATACTCGAATGTGCCTGATGGGCAAACTGCTTTTTTTGCTTTTGGATTGTGCCCGCTCATTGTGTTCCAAAAGTGTTCTCTTGCTGATAATGCCAGCTCCAGAGCTTGTTTTTGTGATAAATCGCCTGATGTATGTTTCGCAAATGCATTTGTGCTTAATGACAGAATAAGTGCAATCGTTGTTAGAAATAGAAGACATTTTTTCATTGTGGTCCACTCCTTCAAAATCTCTTTCTCTTATATTACAAATGTTACAATAATTACGTATAGATTACAATACTTTTGCATAAATTATTTTTTGTTCTTTTACTCACAAAGAAATAGACTGTTACTTGCTAGTTTATTCTTCATAAGCTAAAAAGATGTGTAAAATTAGAAGAAACGGGAAGGGTTTCATATGGACAGTGATGAATAATAACATGTTGCATATCCTGTTTTTGTCAAAAGAATGGGGACATGTTTACAAACGAATTCAAATAAAGGAGTCCTTCAATATGGAAACATCACAAGAACAACTTGTAACCCAGAAGAAAAGCAATCCATCTGTCTGGCGGTCTATGTCACTCTTTTTAGTGCCGCTTCTGCTAAGCAACGTGCTGCAATCAATAGGCCAGTTAGTCGGGATGATGGCTGTAGGCAGATGGCTTGGTGTTGATGCGGTTGCAGCTGTATCATCCTTTTTCCCGTTATTTTTTCTTTTAATCTCATTTACAATTGGAATCGGTTCAGGAAGTTCGATCCTGATCGGACAAGCCTACGGGGCGAAGAATGAGGAACGGTTAAAGGCTGTTGTCGGAACGACGCTCACGTTTACGTTTTTATTAGGGGTTGTGTTAGCCGTCATCGGCAGTATCTTTACCTTGGATATTCTTCGTTTAATGGGTACACCTGAAAATGTTATTCATGTCAGCGCCAGCTATGCACGTATTTTATTTTACGCTATGCCGTTTATGTTTTTATATTTTGCGTATACAACATTTTTGCGCGGAACAGGGGATTCTAAGACACCGTTTTATACGCTGATTGTGAGCACGGTCATCAACATAGCGCTTTTGCCCGTCTTAATCCTTGGTATGTTCGGTTTTCCGAAACTGGGCATATACGGATCCGCATATGCTACCGTCATCTCCACGATTGCGACATTTCTCGTTTTAATGGTGTATTTGCGAAAACGAAACCATCCGCTGCAATTTGATAAAACGGTGCGGCGCTATTTGAAAATGGATAAGGAACTGCTGGCTCTCCTGCTGCGCCTTGGGATTCCATCAAGCATCAATATGATTCTCGTCTCATTATCAGAGATAGCGGTTATTTCATTCGTCAACCACTACGGCTCTGATGCGACAGCTGCATATGGCGTGGTCAACCAGGTAGCCAGCTACGTGCAAATGCCGGCCGTCAGCCTCGGCATTGCGGTGTCTATTTTCGCCGCGCAATCGATCGGAGCGAACGAGTTTGACCGCTTGAAGCAGGTCATTCGCGTCGGAATTTGGCTGAATTATATTATTGGCGGCGTATTGATCATTCTGATCTATGTGTTTTCACAGCAGATTTTAGCGTTATTTTTAACCGAGAAAGACACACTTTACATCGCGCATCGTCTCTTGATGATTACATTGTGGAGCTATTTGCTGTTTGGAAATGCCCAAATTTTTTCTGCGGCGATGCGCGCAAGCGGAACGGTTTTATGGCCGACCGTTATTAGTATTTTCGCCATCTGGGGAGTAGAGGTGCCTGTTGCATTCGTATTTTCCCACTACACAAAACTCGAGATACTCGGCGTCTGGGTTGGCTATCCGGCTGCGTTTGCTGTCAGCTTGTTGTTGATTTATGGGTATTATCAATTCGTGTGGAAAAAGAAACAAATTACACGTCTCATCCAATAGACTCACGAAACACACCGTTCAAATGTTGAACGGTGTGTTTTTATTTGATCGAGAGAACATCAAATGGAGGAAATATGGCACAGTACATTGAATTCTTATACAAGCAATGAATCAAGGAGAGGTTGAGTTACATGTCAAACTACATTGAGAAGATTACGTATTTAGCAACACCTGCCATCAAAGCGGGCAACGAGCATATAGAAATAATTGTTGTTCCCGAGTGGGGGAGCAACGTCATTTCTCTCGTGGACAAAACAACAAAGATCCAGCTTTTGCGAGAACCAGAAACAGCAGAAAACTTCCGCCACACACCAACATTGTATGGAATTCCGATCCTGTTTCCGCCTAACCGGATAAGTGACGGCACATTCAGTTTCCGGGGCAGAACGTATCATCTTGATATCAACGAAAAAGATAAACACAACCATCTTCACGGGTTTCTTTATCAGGAAAAGTGGAACGTAGTGACCATGAAGCAAACTGATGAAGAAGTGATCGTTGAAACGGAAATTGATCTTTCAGAGCTTCCCCATGTATATAAGCAATTTCCTCATCATACCGTCGTTCGGATGACATATACGCTAAAGGGGAATACTCTATTTAAACATGCAACGGTCATGAACAAAGGAAAGGAAGCGTTTCCTTGGGGGATCGGTTATCATACTACATTTGTTTTTCCGGAAGAAAGCTCGTTATTCTCCCTGACAGCCGATCAGCAATGGTCGTTGAATGAACGCCTGCTGCCGACTGGGAAGCTGATGGATGTACCGAATAAAGAAGACTTGCATGAAGGGATGGATTTGCGCCACAAGCAGTTGGATGATGTCTTTTTATCTGCTTATCAGAAAAGAGGCGGAGAAAATCAGGCAGTCATTTATCATCAGCATGCACATCTAAGCATTATATATCAGGCAGATGAACAATTTAAACATTGGGTTGTATACAATGCGGACGCAAAACAAGGGTATTTATGCCCTGAACCTTACACATGGGTGACAAACGCAGTGAATCTTGATTTGCCTTCATCGCTCACTGGTTTACAAGTGCTGGAGCCGGGAGAAAAAACGACAGCCAAAAGCAGTATCACCATTGAACTGAATCATCAATAACCTATGATGAGGCGCAGAGAGGCGGGGTAAATAATGAAAAAAAGCATAAAGCTATATGTTGCTATTTTGTTGCTATTCGTCGTTGCTTCGGTGCCTTATATGCATCAGGCTGCGCAAGCGGCTGATAAACACGATGCACTTGCCGGGCAGATCGATAAGGTTTTAGCTGATCATCCTGCACTCGAAGGCGCAATGGCCGGCATCACCGTTCGCTCTGCAGATACAGGCGCTGTTCTATATGAGCATTCAGGAGACGTCCGAATGAGGCCCGCCTCTTCTCTGAAGCTTTTGACTGCGGCCGCGGCACTTACTGTTCTTGGCGAGGACTATTCCTTTACAACCGAGGTCCGGACAGACGGCATCCTCAAAGGAAAAAAACTGAATGGAAACCTTTATTTGAAAGGGAAGGGGGATCCGACACTTTTACCAGCTGATTTTGAAGAAATGGCTGAGCAATTGAAACAGTCCGGCGTGAAAGTGATTAAAGGCAATCTGATTGGTGATGATACGTGGTATAATGACAAGCGATTATCACCTGATTTACCGTGGAGTGATGAATACACGTATTACGGCGCTCAAATTTCCGCTTTAACAGTGTCTCCAAATGAAGACTATGATGCAGGCACTGTGATTGTAGAGGTCACCCCGGGTAAAAAAGAAGGGGAAAAGCCTGCCGTTTCTGTATCTCCGAAAACGGATTATGTAACGATTAAGAACAATGCTGAAACGGCTGCGGATGGTCAAAAGAAGGACCTCACGATCGAAAGAAAGCATGGGACAAACACGATCACAATTGAGGGTAGCGTACCGGTTGACGCAAGCAAGACAAAGGAATGGATTGCTGTCTGGGAGCCGTCTGGATATGCTTTAGATTTATTTAAGCAAGCACTAAAAAAACAAGGGATTACTGTAAAAGGGAACGTCATGAGGGGCAATACGACCGGTTCCTCAGACGTGTTAATCTCTCATCGTTCAATGCCTTTGTCAAAACTATTTGTTCCGTTTTTGAAACTAAGCAATAATGGACATGCCGAAGTGCTCGTAAAAGAGATGGGGAAAGCGGAAAAAGGAGAAGGGAGCTGGGAAAAGGGGCTCGAAGTATTAAACAGTACGCTTCTGGAATGTGGTGTTGATTCCAAATCACTGGTCTTAAGAGACGGATCAGGAGTCTCTCATATTAATGCTGTATCCTCCGACCAAATCTCAAAGCTGTTATATGACATTCAAGATGAAAAATGGTTCTCAGCGTATCTAAATTCTCTGCCTGTTGCGGGCAATAGTGACAGAATGATAGGCGGAACGCTGAGAAACCGCATGAACGACACTCCTGCACAAGGAAAAATAAGGGCAAAAACCGGATCGCTAAGTACGGTCAGCTCTCTATCCGGGTACGCAGAAACCAAGAGCGGAAAAACCCTTGTTTTCTCTATTCTTCTAAACGGATTGATTGATGACGAGGATGGAAAAGATATTGAGGATCAAATCGCTGTCATCTTAGCAAATCAATAATAGCGGCAGACCTGTTTTCCAAGCGAAAACAGGTTTTTTATGTCTCCCATAAATGATCAAAAACAGTATGTAAGACCTGACATAAAACGGTACTTTTATCACTTAATGTTCAAAAAAATGATAAAAAAAGAAAATTAACCTAAAGAAATAATACTATATTCAAAAAAATGTTATAAAAATTTAATATTTTTCATTGTACTTTAAAAAAAATCCGTTAATATAGTCCATATAAGGATTATATAGTCATATAATTACTTTTATCGTCATTTTTCTGCTTTTTTCTTATCCTCTTATTATAAAGAACTGGAGGGAATCCGTTGAGCGAACATACTTATTCTTTAACCCATGCCCAAAGGAGAGTGTGGTTTACCGAATTGCTGGAGCCAGGCACCGGCATTTGCAATCTCACGGCCTGTGTGAAATTCAGAGGCAATATTGATCTTGATGACCTAGAGGAAGCGTTGAATCATTCCATCTCCCGCAATGACGCCATTAGGTTTCAACTGCTAGAAGGAGAGGAGCTTGAACCGCGCCTGTATCTTACTGAATATCAATATACTTCACTTGGAATAATAGATTTTTCAAATGTTGAAATGATAGAAATAGAGCAATGGATACAAGATCAAGCGAGAATCCCATTTAAACTGTTCAACTCGCCCCTTTATCAATTTCATCTCCTAAGAATCCACACTCATGAGGTTTGGCTGTTTGCGAAATTCCATCATATTATAATGGACGGCATCTCCTTAAATGTGATGGGAAATCAAATTATAGACCTTTATCAAAAAATAAAAAAGCAAGATCCTTTACCCGATCAGCCTCAACCTTCTTACTTGAGCTACATCGAAAAAGAGAGTCAATATCTACAATCTTCACGTTTTGCAAAGGACCGTTTATTTTGGAGTCAAACCTTTCAGCAGCCGCCGGAATACCATTCGTTAGCCGGCCAGACGTCCTTACAAAAACAGAGCACATCCGCATCCAGAGATACCATCACACTTTCACCTCATCTAGGGCAAACGATTCGAATCTTTTGCGAAGAACAAAAGATCAATATCATTTCCTTATTTATGGCTTCATTTTACATATGCATCAGCCGGATCACCTCTAAAACAGATCTTGCCATTGGCACCTACTATGGCAACAGAGGGTCAAAGGCTGAAAAAGAAATGCTCGGCATGTTTGTCAGTTCTCTTCCCATCAGAATAACGGTTGATCCTGATGAAGATTTTCTTTCCTTTGTCCACAGAGTAGGCAGGGAACAGCTTTCCGTTATGCGTCATCAACGGTTTCCTTATAATTTGCTGGTGAATGAATTAAGAAAAGACCGGAAAGAATTACACAACCTTATCGGTATATCTATGCAGTATCAGCCGCTCCAATGGCACAAAGCAGACGGTTTTGACTATGAAACGGCGCTTTATTTCAGCGGATCCACCGCGAACGAGCTTTCTGTTCAAA
Organism: Bacillus sp. 0209A; assembly: GCF_036765095.1. Lineage (NCBI taxonomy): Bacteria > Bacillati > Bacillota > Bacilli > Caryophanales > Bacillaceae > Bacillus > Bacillus sp. 0209A. The sequence continues at coordinate 1,055 of NZ_JBAIZV010000003.1, read as the reverse complement.
TACAGGAACGGATAGACAACGGAACCATACATTTAAATTTCGACTATCAAAATATCTTATTTTCTCTTGAAGATATTAAACGAATACAGCACCATCTGCTTACGTTGCTGGAAAACGCCCTTCAACATCCGCACAGTTTCATAAAAGAATTAGATATGACCAATGTAAGAGAAAAACAAAAATTATTGAATGAGTTTAACAAGACAGAAGCTATTGTGCCTAAAGCCCCAACCCTTCACGGGCTGTTTGAACGACAGGCGGCTTGCACACCGGAGCGGCCAGCCATCCGTTTTTCCGGCGGTTCGCTGACATATGCTGAGCTTGACATGTATGCCAGCCGGCTGTCCGCGCGCCTCGCGGCACGCGGCGTCACCAAGGAAAGCATCGTCGGTGTCCTGTCTGAGCGGTCACCTGACATGCTGATAGCTGTACTTGCCGTATTGAAAGCAGGCGGGGCGTATTTGCCGCTTGATCCTGCATATCCAGAGGAGCGGCTGAGCTACATGCTGAAAGACAGCGGCGCAGCTCTCTTGCTGACGCAGCCGAGATGTTCCGCACCGAACTTCTCCGGAGAGACACTTGAAGTTAACATAGCATCTCTTGCGAACGAAAAAGCAGAAAGTCATATGTTTGCTCCCGCTGACAGCGGTTCTCTCGCCTATGTCATCTATACGTCAGGCTCCACCGGACAGCCAAAAGGAGTAGCCGTTGAGCACCGCCAGGCTGTTTCCTTTCTGACCGGTATGCAGCATCAATTTCCGCTTCAGGAAGAGGACATTGTCATGGTGAAAACCTCTTTTTCCTTTGATGCATCTGTCTGGCAGCTGTTTTGGTGGGCGCTTTCCGGCGCTTCGGCTTATCTGCTTCCGCCCGGCTGGGAGAAAGACCCGGCATTGATCGTCAAATCCATTCATCGGGAAAAAGTGACGACGGTTCATTTTATTCCGGCTATGCTGAACAGCTTTCTGGGTCAAGCGGAAATGGAATCGTTGGGTGACGGGACAAGCCTGAAGCGTGTATTCGCCGGAGGTGAACCGCTTGCGCCCCATACGGCG
>NZ_JBAIZV010000002.1:0-1048338 GCF_036765095.1 Bacillus sp. 0209A | reverse complement strand
TTCCTGTGACAACATCTGCATGACCTGCATCGTGCAGGCCCCTGACTACGCACATCGCTGTGCGATTTATAAAAATGAATTAACAGGTACGTTTTGTCTTGTTTAGTTTTCAAAGATCATCCATTGCCTCTCAACGAAGCAACTTTACCAATATAACATTTCACTTCTTTATTGTCAACAACTTTTTTTAAATTGTTTTGAAGCTTCTTGTTTTGTCCGCTGTTCATCAGCGACGTTTAATAATATAACATCTGTATTTATTTATTGCAATAGTTTTGACGAAAAAAATTCTATAAAATAAATAAACTATAATCCTCCTCATGTCATCTATCGTGTATTTATCATATAACTATATTAAAAGAACATCTACATCAGTAGAATGATCTTGTTGTTTTTTTCTTTTTCTTGTATAGTAGAAACGAATTAAATATTGATGACCACAAGGGGAGCATTAAAGCTGAGAGTGAGCGGTTTCGTTCTGACCCTTTGAACCTGTTAGTTAACGCTGGCGTAGGGATGTGGCAAAGTCAAATGAATTGCAGATCGTAAAGCAGTGCGTGGAACTTTTCTCATCCTTCCGCGTGCTGCTTTTTTGTTGTCCTTTTGGGTTGTCTATCGATGGAAGGGGATTTTTATGAATCAATCTAAGCAACTGGTTCGCCTTATAGAAATTGCAATTATGACTGCGGCTGCTGTTATTTTAGACATCGTCTCAGGAATGTTTCTTAGAATGCCTCAAGGTGGCTCGGTCTCCATCATGATGATACCGATCTTTTTGATTTCGTTTCGGTGGGGTGTTAAAGCAGGCCTTACTACCGGTCTGCTGACAGGTCTAGTTCAGATAGCGATCGGAAACTTATTCGCACAACATCCTATACAGCTTTTCCTAGATTATATTATCGCGTTCACAGCAATTGGAATAAGCGGCTGTTTCGCTTATACTGTCCGCAAAGCAGCTGCAGCAAAAACAAAAGGGAAATTGATTGTTTCAGTTGTCAGCGCAGTTTTTATCGGCAGTTTCCTGCGCTATGCCGCGCATGTCGTTTCAGGGGCTGTGTTTTTCGGCAGCTATGCTCCAAAAGGAACGCCGGTATGGATTTATTCTTTAACTTATAATGCAACTTATATGGTTCCTTCATTCATCATTTGTACAATTGTCCTTTGTTTGTTATTTATGACAGCACCGCGTTTGCTCAAAACTGACAAAGCTTAACGTGACAACCCCCAGCGGAATCCGCTGGGGGTTGTTTTTTTACCTGTTAAGAATCGTTTTCAAAGCAGAAAGATCCGGCCAGCCAAAACCAATTTCTTTCAGTCTTTCTCCGGCAATTTCAAAGCTGTCCTCCGCTTCTCTTTCAGGCGAATAGGACTGATAAAATGTAATCGAGGGGTTTTGCTCAATTACCCAAACAAACATGCTCGAAAAGCCCTGATGAAGCAAAAACTCTGCTCCTTTTGCTAAGAGTGCCCTGCCTGCACCTTGCCGCTGATACTTTTCTAAAAGGTAAATAGCATATAGCTCGCTGTCATAGCCTTCTTGTTCAGAGCGAATAGGACCAAATGAAGCAAAGCCGAATATTGAATCTTTTTCATCCTGAGCCACAAATAACCCCTTTAACGAACGGCTTTTCCATTTGTCTTCAAATTCCTTGTAGTTCAGACTGTTTAAGTATTCAGCCGGGACAATTCCGCGATATGTTGTCCTCCAACTGTCGACATGCACTTTTGCAATGTCCTTTATATCTTCTAACTTTGCTTCTCGTACAGTTACCATCTGGTTCTATCCTTTCCTTAGTCATTCTTCTCGTGTTTGGACTTCTTTTGCTTCTTTTATTTCATTTGTTAATTCGTTTATGCTTTGTTTTACGTTTCCTTTTCCTGAAAAGTTCTCAATCATTTCTTTCACGTCAATTCCCGATGATGCTTTTAAGCTTTCTTGAAGGCTTGACATTAAGTTTGTCGCATAGCTGGTTACTTTGTTGGCGCCGCTTGATTCACCGCTTCCCCCTGTATCAACAACAGTGATTTTATCAATATTTGAAAGAGGTGCCGCTGCTTGTTTCGCGTATTCCGGAAGCATTTTTACAATCATATCGAAAATCGCAGCCTGGCCGTACTGTTCAAAGGCAGCGGCAATTTTCTCTTTTGCTTCCGCTTCTGCAAGACCTTTTAGACGGATAACCTCAGCTTCTGTTTCCCCTTTCGCTTTTTCAGCTTCTGCTTTTGCAAGTCCGTCAATTCTGACTTTTTCCGCCTCTGCCTTCGCCATTGCTTCTATACTATACTTCTTGGCATCGGCTTCCGCGAGCTGCTTGGCTTTCTCAGCTGCTGCGGACTGCTCGACAGAATAACGGTCTGCATCTGCTTTTTTCTTTACCTCTGAGTCGTATTGGCGTTCACGGCGAAGAATTTCTTTTTCTTCTAGTTCTATTTGTTTTTGGCGTTCGATAATTTTAACCTGCATTTCCTGCTCTGTGACTTGCTTGCGCGCTCTGGCAGTCTCTAAATCATATGCCTGATCGGCATTCGCTTTTGCCGTATCTTGTTCTCTGCGGTATTCAGCCATTTTGAGCTGATTGGTTTTTTCAGCTTCAGCGATTTCCGTCGCCCGTTCAAGTTCTGATTTTTTCGCATCTTTATCGGCTTCCGCCCGCTTAATCCGGGTTTCTTTATCAGCCTCTGCTGTTGCGATATCAGCATCACGTTTTACTTGAGCAATTCTCGGTTTCCCTAATGATTCAAGATAACCGTTTTTATCACGTACATCTTTAATGGTAAAGGAGACAATCACAAGCCCCATTTTTGCGAGATCCTGTGAAGCGACACGCTGCACCTCTTGAGAGAATTTTTCTCTGTTTTTATAAATTTCTTCGACTGTCATTGAGCCGAGAATGGAACGAAGATGGCCTTCTAAAACCTCACGCGCTTCCTGCTCCCGGTCATCTTTTGATTTTCCTAAAAATTGTTCGGCCGCTGTAGCGATTTCCCCTATAGAACCGCCTATTTTAATAATCGCAGTTCCATCAGCCATTACAGGTACTCCTTGTTCTGTATAGACTTCAGGTGTCGAAACATCAAGTTTGCTTGATAATAGGCTTAGCGGCTCTGCCTGCTGGAAGACGGGAAGGACAAAGGTTCCTCCGCCGCGAACGATTTTAAGACGGTTGCCCCCTTCATCGACATGAACATTTTTATTACCAAGATAGCTCCCCGTTACGATTAACGCTTCGTCAGGCCCTGCCGTACGATACTTTGTGATAAAAACGGCTAACAGTGCAATTAATAAAAAGAATACAACTCCGATGACAATAATGATCGGCATAGTCATTTCACATTCCTCCTTGTTTTAAATAGATTCATGCGGAGTAACCGAAAGAACTCCGTTGTCGATATCTACGACCAAAACCGTTGTTCCGTAACTGATCTGCTGATTCTCAAAGCTGACCGCTGACTTCGAGATGGTGCCGCCTATCCCTTCAATGACCACTTCACCAAACCCGTCAACAGGAACAGCTGTAATCACTTTACCGATTCTCCCTCTTAGATCATCTTCTTTATAAGCCAATGATTCCTCTGCGGATGATAATGGTACCAGAACAAAAATGTGAAGCAATATCACCAGAATGAGCGAAAGGATGCAAGAGAAAAGAGCGGTCAACAGGCTGGACAGGGGCAATATGAGCTCGCCTATATACCCGCCTGCTGAAAAACATGTGAAAAACGCGAGCACCAATGTTGGATTAAGAAACGGAATGCCTTCTGACAGTCCTGCAAATACATCTCCGAAAAATAAAAATAATAGCGTAAGACTGCCCGCAATAATAAGCGTATAAAGATAAATCGTTTGTATAGGTACGCCAAACAACTCCAAATTCCTCATCCTTTCTTCATCAATGCATTGGTGAACGGCTGCCGTTACCATTTATACGAGACATAACGAAAAAAGGTTTCGAAATTTTTAGATAAAACACCCGTTTCGAAGTGCTTTATAAATGATAATTGCTTATATATATGGTAATGTCATTTTAGGAGGAGATATGATGAGTATCTTTAATGAAGCCAGATTAGAGACGTGGAACGAAGTAAAAAGACTTTCTGATGAAAAGCTGAATCAAAAGCCTTCTGCTGAAGAATGGAGTATAAGGGAAGTTCTTGATCATTTGAAAAAAATCGATATGGCCGCACAACAAATGCTGAAGGAGCGTGTAAAGGAAGCTCCTGTTAAAGAAGTTGAAGAAAAAACGCTTGAGGTTGCACAGGACAGAAACAATAAGCGGAAAGCTCCGAGTCACCTAGAGCCTGAGCATGATTTTATTTCAGGCAGCCAAATGAAACGCGAGCTTGACGTGGTGAGAGAACAGCTGACAGCTGCAATTGCCTCGCTAAAAGAAGAAGATTTTGAGAGAGTGCTTCCGCATCCTGTGTTTCAGGAGCTGACTGTCAGACAGTGGATCGATTTTATCGGTCACCACGAAAAACGGCATCTCAGCCAGATTAAAGAAATTAAAGAAAAAGTGGGAAGGGCCTGATTATTCAGACCCTTTCTGCTTTTCGTTTGACTTTTCTATGATAGGAATAAACTTCGATTTCATCGCCTGCGTAAACAGCGCCCGGTCTCTCCACAATACAGACAATTCCTCTTATGCCCAATGCGTGGCGGACGAAAGCCGGCGCCAGCTTCGGCTTGTCCGGATAATAAGACTGAATGACTTCACCCGGCTGGATACACGGATCATTTTCTCCCTCACATAGCAAAGCGGCACCGCTTGGAAAAATGAGCCGGCTCCCTTCTTTTAATGAAGTGAAATCGTGTATTCCGCTGACTGCGATATTCGCCCCGAGCCATTCCGGCAAAATACTCGACACTCCCATTTTTAAAGCCAACTCATCACATTCCTCTATTGAAACAATTGAAATTTGTCTGCGGTTGAAAATTTCGGTCCCCCTTGAAAACATTGGTTCTCTGGCTCCCGCTTTTTTGGTCAGTCCAAAATGCAAGTCACCGGGGATGCCGCCATAATCAATATCGAGCTTGTCCATTCGCTTTGTTACGAAACTTTCTGTATCTGCGATATACAAGCCTTCTGTTTTTGCAGTCATACGCTTCCACATCATTCGGCACCTTCCTTCTTCTTTAACATGTCCATTTATGTTTCATTATCCAAAAAAATCCCGCTCTGTAAAGGAGCGGGACATCTGATTATACAGTTTTAGGTGTAAGGTTAAAACAGCGCTTGTAGATCCAATTGTATGCTTTTTCATTTAAGTCTCTAGGGTTTCCGTAGGTTTGCGGATCTTTCATTGCTTCTTTTGACAAGCGTTCGATCATATCAGGCGATACTCCCTGCTCTTCTAAAGTCGGTACTTCTAAGTCTCCGACCAGGTCATACATCCAATTGACAGATGCTTTCGCAGCTTCTTCTGTTGTCATATTGCTAGTATCAATACCGAACGCTTTTGCAATACGTGCAAATTTCTCAGGATAGCCCTTCCAGTTGTATTCCATGACAGGACCCATCATCGCAGCCACACATTGACCGTGAGCGACTGGAATAATGCCGCCAAGCGTTTGGCTCATCGCATGAGCCGCGCCCGCTGATTCACTGCCGTAAGAAAGACCTGCAAGCATCGCAGCCTGCGCCATTCCGTATCTTGCTTCCAGATCCTCTCCGTCAGCAAATGCTCTTTTAATGTAATGAGCGGCATATTCAATCGCCATTAAGGCAACTGCATCCGTGATTGGCTGAGCAAATTTCATTGTATAGCACTCAATGGCATGAGCAAGCGCATCAATTCCCGTCATGGCTGTTACATGCGGAGGCATTGAAATATGAAGCTCAGGATCAATAATGGTCAGGTGCGCTGCGATCAGCGGACCGCCCGTGTTGAACTTGAATTCTCTTTCTTCATCCGTGATAACAGCCCATTGAGTTACTTCTGAACCTGTTCCGGCTGTTGTTGGAATTGTTGTCAGCGGAGGGATCCGGTTTTCCAGCGGTTTTTTTCCATCTGCCGCTTCATAATCAAGTACGCTTCCTTCGTGTGTTGCTTCTACTCCAATTGCTTTCGCTGTGTCCATGGAGCTTCCGCCTCCGACTGCCACTAAACCATTACAGTTCTCTTTTTTGTATAGCTCAGACCCTTCATTCACAAGACGGACAGGCGGGTTTGGCTCTACTTTATTAAAGAGCACAACTTCAATGCCCGCTCCTTTTAGTGATTCGATTACAGGGTCAACGACGCCGGCTTTATAAATCCCAGGGTCTGTGACAAGGAGTGCTTTCGAAACGCCCAGCGCAGCTATTTCTTCTCCCGTATGCTTGACGGCTCCGATTCCGTGCTTAATCACAGTCGGAATTTCAAATGTGTGGAATTTGTGCATGCTTTCTACTTTCATATTTAATGTCATTATAATCTCTCCCTCTTATGAATTGAACCAATTAACCGCTGCCGGTTTTGTATTGCGATACACATGTTTGACTTCTGTATATTCTTCAAGGCCTATTTTTCCAAGCTCGCGTCCGAATCCGGACTGCTTATAGCCGCCCCATGGCGCCTGCGCAAAATACGGATGGAAATCGTTAATCCAAACCGTTCCCATTCTCAAACGGGCTGCTACGCGTTCACACTTTTCAATATCTTTAGACCATACCGCTCCGGCCAAGCCATAGATGGTATCATTCGCAAGCGCGATTACCTCATCTTCCGAGCTGAAGGTTTCGACGGTCAATACAGGACCGAATACCTCTTCCTGAACTATTCTCATATCCGATTTACAGTTTGAGAAAATAGTAGGTTCATAGAAAAAGCCGTTTTGCAGCGCAGGGTCTTCCGGACGTTTGCCGCCTGTCTCGAGCTTCGCGCCTTCTTCTATTCCGATCTCTACATATTTTTCTACCTTTGCCCTATGCTCTGCAGAAATAAGCGGACCGCTTTGTGTCTCTGCGTCAAAACCATTTCCGAGTTTTATGCGTTTTGCCCGTTTGACAAGCTCTGCTAAAAATTGATCGTAAATAGCATCTTCAACAAGCAAGCGGGAACCGGCGGAGCATACTTGGCCGGCATGGAAAAATACAGCGTTTAATGCCTGATCGACCGCAACTTCTAAATCTGCGTCCTTGAAAACGATATTTGGATTTTTCCCGCCCAATTCAAGTGCGATTTTTTTGACGTTTCCGCTTGCCGCCCGCATGATTTTTTTGCCTGTTTCGATTCCCCCTGTAAACGAAACCAAATCGACGTCTTTGTTTGCGGCAAGCTCGTCGCCCACTGTTGCTCCCGGTCCAAGGACGAGATTTGCGACACCTTTTGGAACACCCGCTTCTTCCATCAGCTTGAACACTTTGATTGTCGTTAGCGGCGTGATCTCACTCGGCTTCATGACGATCGTATTTCCTGCAGCCAGTGCAGGCGCGATTTTCCAGCTCGCTTGCAGGAGCGGATAATTCCATGGAGTAATCTGGCCGCAAACCCCGATTGGCTCTCTGATGATTTTGCTCTCTGAATCAGGGATCGGAGAAGAAATGATCTCTCCGCCATCTTTGTCTGCCAATCCGGCGTAATATTGAAATACATTGGCGATATCGTCCATATCGGCCTTACTTTCTTCGAGTGTTTTTCCTGTATCAAGAGATTCAAGTTCAGCCAGCTCATCAAGATCACGTCTAATTAATTCCGCAATTTTCAGAACAATTTTCCCGCGTTCAAGCCCGGATAGAGATGACCATTCTCCTTTGTCAAAGGCTCTTCGCGCGGCTTCGATCGCCTTGATGGCGTCCTCTCGCCCTCCCTCGCTTACGGTTGCAATTTCTTCTTGATTAAATGGGTTGATAATGTTGCGGATCTGCTCTTTTTCGGCGCTGATCCATTCACCGTCAATGTATAATGTTTGACTCATATAAGCCTCCTTGACGTAAATAAAGTTTGTTAAATAAAAATTTAATGTTTTTAACAACCTTAATCTAACATATGGTTTTTAAACTGTCAAAGCCCCATTTTGATTTTTCTTTTTGACTTTTCTTTATGTTTCGTTAAGATAAAGAACATAAAGAAATAACTTAACGAATTTAATTCTCTAAAGGAAAAGAGGGTCAGTATGGATGAAAATCCAGAATTTGCAGTTATAGAACAGGCTCGGGATCTTGTTATCGACTCCATTGCTGAAACGATGGATCTTTACGGAATTACCCGCAGTGTCGGGATTTTATATGGGACGATGTATATGCGGGATGAGATGACGCTTGACGAAATGCGTGAGGAATTGCAAATGAGCAAGCCAAGCATGAGCACAGGTGTCAAAAAACTTCAGGACTTAAATGTGGTGAAAAAAACTTTTCACCGGGGCATCCGCAAGCATACATTTGTAGCTGAAAAAGATTTTTTCAAATTTTTCACGAATTTCTTTCCGCCTAAATGGGAGCGGGAAGTTCAAGTAAATGTAGCAGCGATTGAGGAAGCCCAGGCTGATTTACAAGAGGTTTTAAACAAGGAAGGCCTCAATGAAGACCTCAAAAATGAAGCGCTGCAGCTTTACGAGCAGCTGGAAAGCTCTAGAGCCTACTATGATTGGCTGAAACGGCTTGCTGAATCGGTGCAGAGCGGGGAAATTTTTAAGTTTATACCAATCGAAAGAAAGTAAAGAAGAAAACGCCTGGGAAACCGGGCGTTTTTCTGTTCGTTTGTATGTAATTACTACAAATTTGAAAAATACGGGAAAAACACCCCATTTACTTCCAAAATATTTGATGTTAATTTTATGTAGGTAAAATTTGTATTTGGCCATTCAGTGGAGGTGAAAAGCGGGCAGGCCTGTATATTTTATAACTTTTAAGGGGGAATTTTATTATGAAACGTAAATTATTATCTTCTTTGGCAATTGGTGCATTAAGTCTCGGTTTACTCGTTTCTGCACCTACAGCTTCTTTCGCGGCTGAATCTAAATCAACTTCCGCTCATACTGAGTCTACTATGAGAACACAGTCAACAGCTTCATTATTTGCAACAATCACAGGGACCAGCAAAACGGAATGGTCTTTCTCCGATATCGAATTGACATACCGTCCAAATACGCTTCTCAGCCTTGGCGTTATGGAATTTACATTGCCAAGCGGATTTACTGCAAATACAAAAGACACAATGAACGGGCGTGCGTTGCGTGAAACACAGATCCTTAATAACGGGAAAACAGTTAGAATTCCTCTGGCACTTGATTTGTTAGGAGCTGGCGAATTCAAATTAAAACTGAATAACAAAACTCTTCCTGCCGCTGGTACATATACTTTCCGTGCGGAGAATAAATCATTGAGCATCGGAAATAAATTTTATGCAGAAGCCAGTATTGACGTTGCTAAGCGCAGCACTCCTCCGACTCAGCCATGCGGCTGCAACTAAACATAAAGACCGGTTAACGCCGGTCTTTTTTTTGTGTTTTGACCTCCCCTTTACCCTCTATTTCCAATTATCTTTTTTCTTGATAAAAATTTAAATTGACAAACTCTAGAAACAGGAGTAAATTCTTGAGTGTTCAATTTCATAGAAGTCTCTTTTACCGCTTAATCAAACACGAACGGGGGAACCAACGATTGGCTGTTTTATTCACAGCCTAGGGGTGAATCTTACTTAGTAAGAGGGGGTACTCTGAATCCCTAATCCGACAGCTAACCTCGTAGGCGTATCCAGAGAGGAGGTCTATTAACGGCCATTCTTCGAGATGGTCTTTTTTGCTTCAAAAACGTTAATTTTACTAAGGGAGTTATGAACATTGGGAAAAATAAAAAATAAGCAATTTGCCGTGATTGGGCTGGGCCGGTTTGGCGGAAGCATTTGCAAAGAGCTGCACAGAATGGGGCATGAGGTCCTTGCAATTGATATCAACGAAGAAAAGGTAAATGCATACGCTTCTTACGCAACTCATGCGGTGATTGCCAACGCCACCGAAGAAAACGAATTGCTATCGTTAGGAATACGCAATTTTGAATATGTGGTTGTTGCGATCGGAGCGAATATTCAAGCAAGTACCCTGACCACCTTATTATTAAAGGAATTTGACATCCCGAATATTTGGGTCAAAGCTCAAAACCATTATCACCATAAGGTGCTTGAAAAAATCGGCGCTGACCGTATCATTCACCCTGAAAAGGACATGGGCGTCAAGATCGCACAAAGCCTTTCTGATGAGAACGTTTTAAATTACATTGATTTATCTGATGAGTACAGTATTGTCGAGCTGCTGGCAACACGCAAGCTTGATTCAAAATCAATTACTGATCTGAATGTAAGAGCGAAGTACGGCTGTACAATCCTTGCCATTAAACACCATGGAGATATCCGGCTTTCTCCAGCACCTGGAGACATCATTCACGAACAAGATTGCCTGGTGATCATGGGGCACAAAAAGGATATTAGACGTTTTGAAAACGAAGGGATGTAGACAAAGGTGACACTTCAAAAGGATAAAGTAATCAAATGGGTTCGTTTTACACCACCTCAAGTGCTTGCAATTGGTTTTTTTCTGACCATTATCAGCGGGGCTGTGCTGTTAAAGCTCCCGATTTCTGCAGCGAAGCCATTGTCATGGATCGATGCCCTTTTTACTGCAGCTTCCGCGACAACTGTAACAGGGCTTGCAGTTGTCGATACCGGTACAGAATTTACACTTTTCGGGCAAACTGTCATCATGGCCCTGATTCAGATCGGCGGGCTTGGATTTATGACTTTTGCTGTTTTGATCGTCATGATATTAGGAAAGAAAATCGGATTAAAAGAACGAATGCTGGTTCAGGAAGCCTTAAACCAGCCGACAATCGGCGGTGTCGTAGGTCTTGTCAAGGTTCTGTTCCTGTTTTCGATCAGTATTGAGCTGATAGCAGCTCTTATCTTATCCATCCGGTTTGTGCCCCAGTATGGCTGGGCATTCGGCTTGTTTGCCAGTCTGTTTCATGCAATATCTGCTTTTAACAATGCCGGGTTTTCGTTGTGGCCGGATAACTTGATGAGCTTCGTTGGAGATCCTACAATTAACATAGTAATTACTTGCTTGTTTATTACAGGAGGGATCGGATTTACAGTTCTGTTTGACATCATGAAAAACCGGCGATTTAAAGCCTTTTCCTTACATACGAAGCTCATGCTTACAGGTACATTGATTCTGAATGCAGTTGCTATGCTGGTGATTTTCACTTTAGAGTATAGCAACCCCGGCACGCTCGGCCACCTGCATATAGGAGATAAACTGTGGGCTTCCTATTTTCAGGCTGTAACGCCGAGAACCGCAGGCTTCAATTCCCTCGATATTGGGAGTATGAGAGAAGGAACGATTGTATTTACGTTATTATTGATGTTTATCGGAGCAGGCAGCGCTTCAACAGCGAGCGGTATTAAACTGACCACGTTCATCGTGATTTTAATGTCTGTTATCGCTTATCTGCGAGGAAAAAAAGAAACGGTTATTTTCCGCCGCTCCATCAAATACCCGATTATCATAAAAGCTCTAGCTGTCAGCGTCACCGGCTTGTTCATTGTGTTTTTAGGGATTTTCGCCCTAACGATTACAGAACAGGCTCCGTTTATTCAAATTGTGTTTGAAACCTTTTCTGCATTCGGTACTGTCGGTCTATCAATGGGATTGACTCCCGAACTCACAGAAGCGGGAAAATGTATCATTATTGTCATCATGTTCATCGGAAGAATTGGTCCTCTGACGTTCGTGTTTTCATTCGCGAAAACAGAGAAATCAAATATTCGTTATCCTGATGGTGAGGTGTTTACGGGGTGATAGCAAAAAATCCGGCGTGCAGGCGCCGGATTTTTTTTATGATTCGATATGAGATTGATTATGTCTTTTTTCCTGCTCCGCGATGATTTCGTTATCTTCTGCGTTATCACGGGTCACTTTTTGTGTAAGAATCGCACCGACCGCTACAAGTATCATAACGGCAATATAATAGCCTTTTTCATTGAGTTCCAGATTATCAGCATTATAGAGTCCGACACTAAACAAAAATACTCCCGCAAAAAAAGTGAAATAAGCTAATACTGTAAAAGCAACCGTGTTTCTCCGTCTATATTTCTGCATCTTTGTTCCTCCTGAAAACATAGTCAATAAGTGATAACTTCCGTGGAATATTATACCTCAAATTCCCCTGAATGGAACATAGAAATAAAAATACCAGTAAAAACAGCTTAGGTTGCTTCCTTTATTTCAACAGCTGAATCGTCAATCCAGCCGATGAGCTTATCATTGATTTGAAATTGGTACCATACGGACTGGCCCTTCTGCTTTTTAGATACTACCTTTATGTCCTTTCCGATGTAAGATTGGGCAGAGGTAAGTCTTATGGACTGCTCATCAGTAGAAGGCTTGGACCATACGTCTTGAACGGCACTGTCTTTAATGGAGCCGATGAAATCCACAGATTTCAAGGATGGATTGACCTCATCGTACGCATCTAAATCATATTTTTCCACAATAGCGCTGAGTTTGTCAGCGTAATCAGGATCTGTAGCATATCCTGCTGTTTGCAAGGCGGTTGCCGCTTCCTTATAATCCCCAGCATCAAGCACCGGTTTATACTTCTTTTTATTCCATGATGTGCCGCGGACAAACAATTGGGCATGGTCATCCATAGATTCAAAAAACGTGCTGTATTTGCGAAACTTTGCGCGAATGGTTTTTCTTTCCCCTTTTTCAAATTCATCCGTTTCCATCGTGACGTGATGGCCTTTATAATTTCCTTTTACACCAAAAAGGTTATTGGCCTGAGCAGCAAGCTCGCTGTTCCCCCAGTCAGATTCGAGAATGGCCTGAGCGATCGTGATGCTGGGGAGGACATGATATTTCTCATACAGAATTTGTGCATGCCCGGACAGGCTGTCAATAAATACTTGCTGTTCATCAATTTCTTCGGGTTCTTTGGATGTTTCAATCGGCTTTGATAAAGTTGTGGCTAAAACAAAAAAGGCTAACGGAATCGATACAATGAAAAATAGTGTAATCAAGAGTCTGCGTTTTTTCAGTTTTTTACGGGCCATGAATACCTTCCTTCGAGTTAAAAGATTACGAATGTAAAAGAATCTACCTTTTAGAATTTTACTTTGACTTCTAATATTTTTCAATTCTTTAGGCAGAAAGTTGGGAAAAGATTGCAAACAAAAAACCTTTTCACTAGAAATGGTTCAGATTGTTGACAAAATCCTTGAAGTCTAGGAAGGACGACATTGGAGCCGACTTCCGCAGAATACGGTGACAGCGGCGTTTGAGCAGGACACTCAGGACAAAAGAAATCATGATAAGGAAGCATCATAGAATCTTGCAGAGCTAGATAGATCGGACAGGCGCCGAATTTTTTTCTCAGCAGCGGACCTGCCGACAAAAATAATGCAAAGGCCATATTGCCGATTACTATTGGATTCACTGATCTGAAGTCCCTCCGATCGTCTTCTGAACAAGGCCTTGAACTGGCGACAATGCCGTGTTAGACATTAATCCCAGCCCGACAGCTAAAACAGCGAGCAAAGAAATCATCCAACAGTGTTTTGTCTTCATGTTGTCATTCCTTCCTATAAATGCATACGAAACACATCATTTTTAAAAACAAAAGAAGCTAATAGATTTTGCATGCCATTAGCTTTCATTCTAATACTCTCTCTATCATGGGAAATGATATTAATTTAAATATGTGAAAAAGTGATCATATATTCCTAACCGATTAGGTTTTGTCAATTACAGAAATTTCAAGTATAAAAACGAAAGCCTGAACAGCTTTTGCCCGATATCGTAATTTTGAGCCAAAGCGGGCTAAAACTCCACTTATGAGTCCCTGCTTACTCCCTCAGGCGACCATTTTAAAGTTCACCGGAAAATCCTGTCGTGACATGTTCAACAAAAGTTCAGCGAACGAACCTTTTCCTCAAAAACAAACAAAAAAACCCTTATAGAATAAGGGTTTAAAGGTATGGAGCCAAGGGGGCTCGAACCCCTGACCTCTACACTGCCAGTGTAGCGCTCTCCCAGCTGAGCTATGGCCCCGTATGTAACGTCATATTTATTATAGATGATTTTTTTTTGAAAAACAAGCTGTTCCCTCTTGAAATGTCAGAAAAAATAAGGCTCCGGAAGAGCCTTATTTTTGGGTTTACATCATGATTAAAAGTAAAATCACACCGAGGATGATTCGGTAGATTGCAAAGGGGACGAGTTTGATTTTGTTAATCAGTTTTAAGAAGAAACGGACGACAAACAGCGCGACAACAAAGGCGCAGATAAAGCCGACGATGAAAAACGGCAACAGATCCGAGCTTAAACTGTCCCAGTGCTTCACAAGGCTTAAAAAGCTTGCTCCCATCATGATCGGCATCGCCATAATAAACGTAAAGTCGGCTGCCGCGCGATGGTTCAATCCAAGAATAACGCCTCCGGAAATGGTTGAACCGGAACGCGAGAAACCCGGCCACAGGGCAAGACATTGAAATAAGCCGACTCCTATCGCCTGCTTATAGGAAATGCGGTCGAGGGTGTCTGTTGCAACTTTCCGTTTATTCACCCAATCAGCAAAAAGCATCAGGACTGCCCCGGCGATTAAACCCACGGCTACAGTTTGAACAGAAAATAAATATTCATCAATGTAATCCTCAAACAAAAAGCCGAGAACAGCTGCAGGCACAAGTCCGACTGCAATTTGTGCAATGCTTAATTTATGTCCCTGCTTCTGGTCGCTGGTAATATTCTTTTTCAGGCCGAGCAAATTCAAAATCCGGTCTTTAAACACGATGGCCACTGCTAAAATAGAACCAAGCTGAATCACCACTTTGAATGAGTTGGCAGCTTCTTCTGACATCAGATTGCTTGATTTAAGCCAGATATCGTCTACTATGATCATATGTCCTGTCGAAGAAACCGGCGCGTACTCTGTTAATCCTTCTACGATCCCTAAGATGGCAGCTACAAACAATTCCCATAGAGTCATGATTTGATTCTCCCCATTAGACATTTATTTTTTACATAACGGAAGCTTTCCATAAATGGAAAGCCCGTCTTATATAACTATAAACGAAAATCACACTTTATGCCCTGACGTATTTTCATTTTTTTCTTCGTCGTATAAATGTGACCGCATTTTAAACCAGTCAAATAAATGTGTCGTAATGACTTTAGCAACTGCATAGCCCGGAATGGCAAGAATGATTCCAACAACACCAAACAGCTTACCGGCTGTTAACAGCAGAAAAATAATCGTAATGGGGTGGATGTGAAGGTTTTTCCCCATAATTTGTGGAGAGATCAGCTTCCCTTCGATCAGCTGAACAATTGTCCATACGATCACCAGCTTAAGCAGCATGAGCGGTGATGTCACTATGGCGATGATAATCGCTGGCGTAATGGCAATCGTCGGCCCTAAATACGGAACGATGCTAGTACAAGCCGCAATGATGGCAAGCAATGAAGCATAATCCAGCCCGATAATCAAATAACCGATAAACAGCAAAAACCCGATACAGAAGCTGACAATGATCTGGCCTCTGATATAAGAGCTTAACCGATGATTCATTTCGCTTAAGACTGTGTATGTCTGTTCTTTTAATCGTGTCGGCACAAACTTCAGTATATAGACCGGCAACTTCTTTCCATCTTTTAATAAATAGAAAAGAATAAACGGAACCGTGACAATCGAAATAATAACCTCAGTCAGAGCACCGATAAAATTCCCAACACCGGTGAAAGTACTGTTCACAATCGTAGCCGCCTGATCTGAAATCTTTGTTGCAAGATCAGATATATTGATGTTCATCGTTTGCTGGGCCTGATTGACGAAGTTGCTGCCGATCAGCTGTTTCGTCTGACTTTCAACGATATCCACATATCTCGGGATATTGTCAATCAAACTCATAATTTGTTCTTTTAAAAAGGGGATGATGGACACGATCGTGATCGTGATCAGTCCGATAATCAGTAGATATAACAGGAAAATCGTATAGATTCTTCTTACTCTTCTTCTCTCAAGGAAATCAACGATTGGGTTTAACAGATAAAAAACAATCCCTGTTAAAATAATCGGCAGTGAAATTGTTTTGAGAAGAACTATAATCGGGGTGAAAATAAATGATGTTTTTGTAAAAACGAGAATATTTAAACCAATCAGCAGCAGCACAAGCAAAAATAAAACAAACTTATTGTCCAAGAAGAATTGTTTAAATCTGCCGCTCCATGTTTGCAACATCTCCACTATCGTTCCTCCGTCATACATAGTTTAATTAAATTGTACACTATCGTCCCTATAATGAAAAATAAAAACCGTTAATCGCTGGCATGTGGTTTGTTCTATCATGTGCTTTTCTCCTTTTTGAGCTATAATTTAGCTATATCATGCAAAAGGAGCGATAAGAATGATACGTTTTGCCATAGTAGGAACAAACTGGATTACAGACCGCTTTCTTGAGTCAGCAGCGGAAATAAAAGATGTTCAGCTGACAGCTGTTTATTCGAGATCAGTTGAACGCGCTGCCGAGTTTGCCGCTAAACACGGCGCTGAGCACATCTTCTCAAACCTACAGGAAATGGCGGCAAGCGATTGCTTTGATGCTGTATACATAGCCAGTCCCAATGCTCTTCACAAGGAGCAGGCCGTTCTCTTTATGAACCATGGCAAGCATGTGCTTTGCGAGAAGCCGTTTGCTTCAAATACGAAAGAAACGGAACAGATGATTACAGCAGCTCAGGAAAACGGCGTTGTCCTCATGGAAGCGCTGAAGACCACTTTCCTGCCAAACTTCAAAGAGCTGAAGAAACACTTACATAAAATCGGAACCGTCCGCAGATTTACCGCAAGCTACTGCCAGTACTCCTCACGGTATGACGCGTTTAGAAACGGAACCGTCTTGAACGCATTTAAGCCTGAGCTTTCCAACGGGTCATTAATGGATATCGGCGTTTATTGTATTTATCCTGCTGTCGTGCTATTTGGCGAACCGCAGGACGTGAAGGCGAACGGATATGCTTTATCTTCCGGAGTAGATGGAGAGGGGACCGTCATTCTGTCTTACGACGGGTTCGAAGCCGTTCTGATGCATTCTAAAATCTCTACTTCCTATGCTCCGGCGGAAATTCAGGGTGAAGACGGGACGATTGTAATCGATACAATTCAGCAGCCTGAACGAGTGGAAATCCGCTATCGAGACGGCCGTCTGGAAAACATTTCGATTCATGATCCTAAACCGGCGATGTTCTACGAAATAGAAGAATTTGTCACGCTCATAAAAGAGAACAAGCCGGAATCTGAAGACAATACATTTGAACGGTCTTTGATCACCGCCAAAATCATGGAAGAAGCAAGAAAGCAGATGGGGATTGTATACCCTGCTGATCAAGCGTAAAAAAATCCGCCCGCGTGCCAATGCCGCGGCGGATTTTTTATTAGACAATCGGAGAAGACGCCTTCCTTTTTAAAAGCACCTGTTGTTCATAATTTTTTATGTCATGGAGCCATTCCTCTTTTACCGGCACGCCCATTTGCTCACAGTAGGAATCCCAGACGGCCCCGAAAGGATATGTTTTAAATTCCTCCATCAGCGCCAGCCTTTCTGTAAATCGGCCCTCTTCCTGTAATTGTTTTAAATAGTCGTTCGGGAGAAGCAATGCATACAATAAAGCTTTGATCATATTTCTCGTTCCGATGGTCCAGGCGGCAACACGGTTAATGCTGGCATCGAAAAAGTCCAGACCGATAGCTACCTTCTCGAGAGCCTGATTGCGTACAATTTCAAGCGCGATTTCTCTCAATTCATCATCTAAAATCACAACATGGTCGCTATCCCAGCGAACGGGCCGGGACACGTGCAAGGCGAGTTTGTCTGTATAAAGCAGCATGGACGAAATCTTGTTTGACACCGTTTCAGTCGGGTGATAATGGCCTGTATCCAGCAAACAAAGCTTTTGATTCGTCAAAGCGTAAGCCAAATAAAATTCATGAGAGCCGACAACATATGATTCGGAACCAAGTCCGAACAGCTTGCTTTCGACTGAATCAAGATTGTGTTGTTCACTGATCTCCACTGCGAAGATCCGATCCAGTGATTCTTTTAATCTTATACGCGGTGTCAGCCTGTCACTCGGGATATCCTTATAGCCGTCGGGAATCCAAATATTCGTCAAGCAAGGTGTTCCTAGTTCTTTCCCGAAGTATTCCCCAATACGGCGGCACGCGATGCAATGCCTGATCCAAAATTCCCTGACGTTCGGGTCGGGGTGTGAAAGGGTGAGTCCGTCAGCCGCTTTCTCATGCGAAAACAAGGTCGGATTAAAATCTAAACCGAGACCGAGATCTTTCGCCCATTTCACCCAGTTTTCAAAATGATGCGGCTTCAATTCATCCCGTTCTGCCGCTTCCCCGTTTGTTTCTGCGTATATCGCATGCAGGTTCACGCGGTGCTTTCCCGGAATGAGAGAAAGAGCCTTCTCCAAATCTCTTCTTAATTCTTCAGGGGTTTGCGCTTTTCCGGGATAATTGCCGGTCACGTCAATTCCGCCTGAAAGCTCGCCTTTATTTACTTCAAAGCCTTCAATATCGTCACCCTGCCAGCAGTGGATTGAAATGGGCACTTGCTTTAATTGCCGAAGCGCCTCTTCAACATCAATTCCCCATTTTTCATATGCCTGTTTTGCATTGTTATAATTGGCTTTTATGGTCATGCGGCTCTCTCCCTTTTTCGTTTTTTTAATCCAAATAAAAAACTTCCTTAAGATCTATCGAAACAGGACTGAAATCTGGATTTGTTTTCATGAATGGCGCCATCGATTTCCACCATCTCCGGCAAACTTCTGTATCCGCCATCTTTCTCCACTTTTCTTCATCTTCTATTTCTAAATAAGCAAATAACCGGCCTGTTTCCTCGTCTAAAAAAATGGAATAATGGTGCGCTCCGTGAGCTTTGAGTGCTTCTTCCATTTCTGGCCAAATGTCATCATGCCGCTGTTTGTATTCCTCGTACTTGTCTTGGCGGACAAACATGATACTGGCTTTTCTTTTCAAACCTGATCACCTCTTCACCTTTTAGATAGCGCTTTCAAAACAGTTTGCTGAAATGACTGAATGATCGTGCTTCTGTCAATGTCTTTAGGTGTAAACACTTTGATCGGTAAGGAATCTCTGACAGCTTGCCGAGCTGCTGTTATGTCTTTGACTTCTTTGGCAGCAATCATTTGCATCAGCAGATTTCCGATGGCGGTTGCCTCTATGGGCCCTGCGTATACCGCTTTTCCGCTCATGTTTGCCGTTAATTGATTTAAGAAATCATTCCGGGCTCCGCCGCCGATGATATGGAGCTTCTGAATCGGTTTTTCCGTGATCGTTTCCAGCTCTTTGATGGCTATCGCATAGATGATGGCTAAATTGGTGTAGATGCAGCAGGCAAGTTCACCTGCAGTACGGGGGATCTTTTGGCGGGTTTCTCTGCAATAATGTTGGATTTCCTCTATCATGCTGTCTGGATTCAGGAAACGTTCATCATTTAAGTTGATAAATTGCTGGAATGGTTCTGTTTTTAGGCCTTCCTCTGCAAGCTGCTGAAAAGAGTAATTCGTTTGTAATTGCTGTTTTACTTCTTGTATCACCCACATGCCGATAATGTTTTTAAGAAAGCGAATGGTGCTGTTTGCGCCGCGTTCATTTGTATAGTTGTTTTTCAAAGCCTGTTGAGTTAATATCGGCGTTTTGTTTTCAACCCCGATTAACGACCATGTTCCGCTGCTGATATACGCCCAGCTATCGCTTACGCCTGGCGCCGCGATGACGGCCGAGGCAGTGTCATGCGTTGCGACTGTTATCACCTTGCAAGCCGGCAGGTCATAATCCGGGAACCAATCATTTCTCAGCATCCCGAGCTCACACCCCGGTTCAGTCAGCGGCGCAAATTGATGTTCGTGAACAGACACGGCTTTGAGCAATTCAAGGTCAAGCTTTCCGGTTGAAACATTGAGAAGCTGTGTTGTCGACGCATTTGTGATTTCTGTCACCGCTTTTCCGGTTAGACAATAGCCTAAATAATCGGGAACCAGCATCATTTTGTCTGTCGTTTTCAGCAGCTCGCGGTCTTCTTCATACAATTGATAAATCGTGTTAAAAGGCTGAAATTGTATTCCTGTTTTTCGATAGATTGTGTCTTTTGACAGGGTTTGTTCCAGTTTGCCTATCGTGTGATCTGTTCTTCTATCCCGGTAGGACATCACTTCTCGCAAACGGTTTCCTTTTTCGTCCAGTAAGGCATAATCAACCGCCCATGTGTCAATTCCGACGGTGCATCGTTCATACCCTAGCTCTTTGACCTTTTGAAGCCCTTGCAGGATTTGTTTTAGCAAACGGTCAATATCCCAATAGCAATGTCCGTCTCTTTGAATGAATCTGTTAGCGAATCTGTGAATCTCTTGTACTTCAAGCTTTCCTTCCTTCAGCTCACCTACCATGACCCTCCCGCTTGACGCGCCTATATCAATGGCAGTATAAATCATTCTTTCACCCTCTCTTCGGAAGGGGAACAGCTGTTACTTTCACCTCTTTGTCTTCAAGCGCTTTTACCGATACCGGATCAAGTCCAGAATCAGTAATAAGGCGGCTGATATCCTGCAGCGAGGCAATATGTGAAAACTCACGGTTCCCCCATTTGCTTGAATCGGCCATCAAAATGGTCTGATCAGACCTTTCGATCATCCGTTTTTTGAGCAGCGCCTGCCACTCGTTTGAGTCACTCATCCCGTTGTTGATATCAAAGCCTTTACAGGACAGAAAGGTTTTATTGACATGATAGGTCTCAAGCGAACGCTCAGCCAACGGTCCGGCAAACGATAATGATTTTTCCAGCAAAATCCCTCCTGTTGAAATGACTGAGATGTGTTCTTTATTGCTGAGTTCAATAGCTGCCTTCATTGAGTTTGTAATGACGGTGAGCTCAATATCCGGGAGTATTTTCGCCATGTACCAGGCGGTAGTGCTTGCATCAAGAATGATTCGGTCTCCGCTGTTTACATATTTGACCGCTTCGTGAGCAATGGCTTTTTTTTCTATGACATTTGTGATTTCCCGTTCAGAAAAATGAACTTCTGATTTCTGCTGTTCAATACTGACCGCTCCTCCGTGGCTCCGGCTCAGTTTATGTTCTCTCTCAAGCTTCTCAAGATCGCGCCGAATGGTTTCTTCTGTGACAGAAAATATGTCACTTAATTCGGATACGCGGATACTTGAACGCATATTCACTATTTCCACTATTTTTTGCTGCCGTTCTGCTACTAGCATTGGTAACGCCCTTCCTCATATCGTAATCCGTCTTATTGTTTTTCTATCATAGCATACTTCTAACGCGTGAACGCAGCAGGGACGCCGCCGTCTACCGTGATCATGCAGCCCGTGGTTTTTCCGGCTTTAGAAGAAGCGAAGAATGCGATGGCTTCAGCAATGTCCTGCGGGTAAATATTGACGAGCAGAGCTGTGCGTTTCCGATAATGTTCCTCAAGCTGCTCTGGTTCAATCCCATACGCCGCGGCCCGTTCCTCCCGCCAGCTTGACCCCCAGATTGCCGATCCTTGAAGAACCGCATCAGGCAAAACGGAGTTGACCCGAATGCCATATTCTCCGCCTTCTGCTGCGATACACCTTGCCAAATGGGTTTCAAGCGCTTTTACCGAGCTATAGGCAGCGGCGTTTTTGCCCGCATAAACAGAATTTTTTGATCCGACAAACACCATGCTTCCGTCTCTGTTTTGCTGTTTCATTTGTTTAAACGCTTCACGTGCCACAAGGAAGTAGCCTGTTCCTAATACATTCATATTAAGATTCCATTCTTTTAAACTTGTTTCGTCAAATGGGCTTGATGTGGCCAGCCCGGCATTATTCACGACGATATCAATTCCGCCGTAAGCAAGAGCCGCTTGTTCAAAGGCTGACTTTACTTCCTCTTCCTTTGTCACGTCCATTTTGACAGCCATTGCCCGCCCTTCTCCGTATGCATCGTTTATTTCCCCGGCAATTTTCTGCGCGCCTTCTATATTAAGATCCGCTGCGATCACGTGCCCTCCTTCAGCTGCAAAGCGGCGGCATGCTGCACTTCCGATTCCGCCGGCTCCTCCTGTGACGAACGCTACTTTACGGGAAAATTCTGCTTCCGGCGGAGCCAGCGTGAGCTTATATAATTCGAGCGGCCAATATTCGACATGATAGGATTCATTTTCATTCAAAGAAACAAAGTGCCCCAGAGCTGTTGACCCTTTCATAACAGCGATAGCCCTTCGGTATAAAGCGCCGCTCACTTTAGACATGGCATCACTTTTCCCCGTACTCACCATTCCGATGCCAGGAATCAATATCACCCGCGGGGCTGATTCGAAGATTTGATCTCCATCCTGCTGATGGCGTGTAAAGTAAGCCTGATAATCTGATGAAAAACGCTCGACTCCTGACTTGATCAGATCCGCCAGCTTATGCACATCTTGAGTTTCCGGATTCCACTCAATGTACAGCGGAACCCGCTTTGTATGAACAAGGTGATCCGGGCATGCCGCACCAATTTGCGAGAGCGATGGCGCTTGAACACTGTTTACAAATTCTAAGACATCGTCATGATCATCATAGGAAAGGATCATTTTCTTCTCTTCACTTACAACGCCTCTGATTACAGGCATGATGCCTGCCAAGATTTGTTTTCTTTGATCTTCCGGCAGCGGCTGATATCTTTTGCCTCCGAATATCTCATGTTGATTGACACGGCCATTAATGTACTGCTTGGCTTCTTGGATGATAGATATCGTTTTTTCATAACATTGTTCAGACGTCTCTCCCCAAGTGACTAAGCCGTGTTTCTCCATTAACACAAGCTCAGCGTCGGGATTGCTCGCTACGCCTTCAGCGATCATTTTAGATAAAGTAAATCCGGGGCGTACGTATGGCACCCATACAAACCGGTTTCCGTATATGTCTTCAGCGATTTGTTTTCCATTATCAGCGCAGCATATGCTGATAATCGCATCGGGATGGGTATGGTCAATATGAGTGTATGGCAGAAAAGCGTGTAACAGCGTTTCAATTGAAGGGCGGGGATGTTTGCTGTCTATCATACAATGAGACAAGTAGTCTACCATTTCTTCATCTGACATTTGATCCCTTTCAATCAGCGGGCGGATGTCATCTAATTTCAAACCGGTAAAGTTATGCGCTTTCATTGTGGCCAAATCCGAGCCGCTTCCTTTCACCCACATCACTTCTGTTTCACGGCCTCTGAAATCCTTTTCCGTTGTTTTCATAGACGTATTTCCGCCGCCCCAGTTGCAGACAGTGCGATCGGATCCGATCAGATTGGACCTGTACACCAATTCTTCTACACCTTTCGGCAGCTGTGCAGCATACTCTGAATCCCATACATGTTTCACCATATTTGATATTCCTCCGTTCCCTTTTATTTGTATCCGGTTTCATTATATATGATCTTTGTTTATTTTTGAATTATATTTGTTTATTTTGTTTTTTAATAAAAAGAGAAAGCAGCTGATGCCGCTTTCTCTTTCCATTATTATCATTCAATTTTAAATTTCTTCGTGATGTCCTGAAGTTCTTCCGCCATGTTTGCCAACGTCTCAGCTGATGAGCTGATTTCTTCCATGGACGCAAGCTGTTCTTCCGCCGAAGCTGCGATGTCTTGAATGCCTGCTGAGCTTTCTTTCGCCACTCCGGAAATGTCTTCAACCGCACTTGACACTTCCTGTGATCCTGCTGACAGCTGTTCAACCGTCGCGTTCAGGTTTTGCAATTCGCCGGAAATTTGGGTTGTCATCTCGTAAATTTGTTTAAAGCTTTCCGCTGTTTGATCAGTAATCTGCAAGCCTTCCTTCACTTCATGATTCACAGATTGGAACATCGACAGCGAAGTGCTGATTTCTCTGACAATCTCTTGAATTAACCCTTCAATTTCCTTGGCGGAGCCTGCTGATTGTACGGCAAGTTTTCTGACCTCTTCCGCAACTACTGAGAAGCCTCTTCCGTATTCACCTGCTCTTGCTGCTTCAATCGCAGCATTTAATGCCAGCAAATTGGTTTGATCAGCAATGCCGTTAATCACATTCAAGATGCTTGTGATGTCTTGCGATTTTGTTTCAAGACCCTTCACAACCGCTTCCGCTTTTTGAACGGATTGGTCGATTGTTTTCATTTGTCCGACTGTATGCTCGACCAGTTTCTCTCCGCTGCCCGCCGCCTCAGAGGACTGTATCGATGACTTCGTAATGGTTGAAGAGGCCTGAGCCACTTTTGAAATCCCGTGGTTCATTTGGGAAAGATGGTCTGAGCTTGTCTCCAGTTTCTCGCTTTGCGCCTCGTTGCCATCTGAGAACTGTTCAATGGCGAGTGTAATATGTTCAGTTGCCTTGCTCGTCTGGGCCGCGCTTGCCGTCAGCTCTTCAGAAGATGATGCCACGTTTTCTACAGACGTTTGAATGACACCAATGACAGAACGCAATGAGGCAGACATTTCGTTAAAGCTTTTGCCAAGCTGCCCAAACTCGTTTTTCGAGTGAATGTCAATGGATTCTGTCAGATCTCCGCTGCTGATTTTCGCAGATGTTGAGACCAGTATTCTTAACGGCTTGGTGATGGCACGGATAATAAAGAGAATAAGTATGCCGCCGATCACAATTGATACGCATAGAATAATAACGGCTGTGTTCAGTACCGGACTTGAAGCATCTTGCAATTCACTGACAAAATAGGTGCCCGCAATTTTCCAGCCTGTCAGCTTATTGGTCGTAAACGCCATTTTCTTTTCTTTGCCTTCAAAAGTATATTGAAATGACCCTTTTTCTTTGGAATACACTTCGTTTGTCCAATCGCCGGATCCATTGGTTCCAGGCTTAATCGTTGGGTGGGCGATATATTTTTTGTTTCCTGTTGTGATAAACGCGAAGCCTTCTTTACCGATTTTGATTCTCTGTGAAGCGGATAGCACTTCATCCAGATTTAAATCAAGCGCTATGACCCCTGAACCATCTTTTGTTTGCTTTGAGATGGTAATAACGGTATCCCCTGTCGCTTTGTCAGTATACGGCTCAGAGAAAACAGCCTGTCCTTTTTTTGCAACGGCTTGTTTGTACCAGTCACGCTCTGTCGGATCAAAGCCCTTTGGCACGCCGCCTTCAGGATATTTGTAAAGCTTTTTATTTTCTGAAGCCGCATAGATGGCACCTACATCGGTATTCAATGTTGTATACTGCTTAAATTTCTCATTCAGTGAGGCTTTATTTTTGTCTTGCAATAAATTTTTATCGATCGTCTCACTGTAATAATCAAGTGCTGTTACCTTATGATTCAATTTGTTTTGCAGCGTGCTGTTGAGTTCTTCAACGTTCCCTATTGCACTATTCGCCAGTTCACTGTCTAGTGCGTTCCATGCTGATTGATAACTGAAATATGCTAATACCCCAACCGGCAAAATAAGCACTGCCAGAAACGCAGCGATAAGCGGTTTGCTGATTGATGGCTGTTTGATCCACTGTGTAAATTTTCCCATTCTTGTTGACTCCTCCTTTAAGCTAAAACTAATATCGTCAAACCAGGATAAAAGGTTTAATAAAAAAACTAAAAAAAACACCCAAGCACAGAGACTTGGGTGTTTTGGCTTATTATTCAATTTTGAATCGACTGGTCATATCGCGAAGCTCTTCCGCCATAGACGAAAGGGTTTCTGCTGACGAGCTGATTTCTTCCATCGAAGCAAGCTGCTCTTCGGCTGACGCCGCGATATCTTGGATATGAGCTGAGCTTTCTTTTGAAATCGATGCAATGTGCTCGGACGCTCCCGAGACTTCCTCGGAGCTGGCAGAAAGCTGCTGCACCGTCGCACTCATGTTTTGCAGTTCGCCGGCGATTTGGTTCGTCATTTCAGAAATGCGAGTAAAGCTCATTTCTGTTTTATCTGTAATATCCAGACCTGTCTGCACCTCTTGATTGACAGACTGGAACATGCCGAGAGATGTATTGATTTCCTTCACAATTTCGATGATTAATCCTTCAATCTCTTTTGCTGAATCTGCTGATTGAACTGCCAGTTTTCTCACTTCTTCCGCTACAACGGAGAAGCCGCGGCCGTATTCCCCTGCGCGCGCTGCTTCAATCGCTGCGTTTAATGCCAGCAGGTTCGTCTGGTCAGCGATGCCGTTAATCACACGCAAAATATTGGTGATATCTTTCGATTTCGTTTCCAATCCGCGTACGACTTGTTCGGCTTCTTTAACGGACTTATCAATGACGTTCATTTGGCCGACAGTTTGATGAACAAGCTTGCCGCCTTCGCTTGCGATTTCTGTCGATTGAACAGATGAATCTGTGATGACTTCAGAAGCTTGGGCCATATTTATCAAACCGTCATTCATTTGATAAATGTGCTCTGCTGCCGTTTCAATGTTTTCGTTTTGTTTTTCATTGCCGTTAGAAAATTGTTCAATTGCCAATGTAATATGCTCTGTTGCTTTGCTCGTTTGTCCGGCTGATGCAGTCAGCTCCTCAGAGGAAGCGGCAACGTTATCTACTGAATCTTGGATGGCGTGTATGAGAGAACGCAGTGACGACGCCATATTATTAAAGCTTTTGCCGAGTTCGCCCAATTCATCTTTTGAACGGATATCAATGGTTTCCGTCAAATCTCCCTCGCTGATCCGCTTAGAGGAGCCCACAAGCTGTTTCAGCGGCGTTGTAATCGACCGAATGACAAATGTCATGACGATAATCCCTATGATAATAGCTGCAGCCAAGACAATTAAAGCAAGGTGAAGGACCGGCTGGGCTGCCTCATGAATTTCATCCAAATACATGGTGCCCCCGATTTTCCATCCCGTTAACTTATTCGTATCAAAGGCCATTTTTTTCTTATCGCCGTCCATGGTGTATTGAAAATCGCCTTTATCGGCATTCAGCATCTTCTCAAGATAGTCGCCTTTCAATTCAGTTCCCGCGGTTTTATTGGGATGGGCGACAACTGTTTTGTCCTTTGACATAATAAATGCGTAGCCATGTTTGCCGATGTTGACTTTTTCGGTTGTTTTCAGCAGATTTTCAATCGTCATGTTGATTGCGATAACGCCTGAACCATCTTTTGTCTGCTGGGCGATTGTCACAACCATTGTGTTCGTAGAGGCTGTTTTATAAGGATCCGTCACAACAACTTTTCCTTTATTCGCAACCGCTTTTTTGTACCAGTCACGTTCAACCGGATTATAATCGCTCGGCATCTGCAGATCCGGATAACGGGTAAAGTGACCGTCTTTATCACTCGTATAAATAGATTCTATATCTTTATTGATTTTGATATACTGTGAGAATTTCTCTTTAATGTTTGCATTGCTTTTTGCATCGTATTTTTGTTTTGTCAGCCATTCGCTGAAGTAAGCGGCGCTGTCTTCTTTTTCTCCGATACTGGTATTGATAATTTCGTTTAACTGCTGTACATTTTCTAATGCGCTCCCCATCATCTGTCTGTCGAGTGAGCTGCTTGCCGTTTGATACGCAATCGCCGCCAATATGACAACCGGTATAATGAGGATCGACAGAAAGGAAACGAGAAGCTTCCGTGTAATTGATCTTTGTTTTATGAGTTGGAGTATTTTTTTCATCATTCATTTCTCCTTTTTTATGCTACCCTTCATATCGGCAGGAATGGGTAAATATATACAGTAAAAAAGAAGAAATTTAACAAAAGTAACTAATCACCCATCATCATATAGTTATTTAGACCTGTTTTTCATCCACCTTAAATCGTTTTGTCAGGTCACGAAGTTCTTCAGACATTCTTTCAAGCGTCTGTGCTGATGAACTGATCTCCTCCATGGATGCCAGCTGTTCCTCGGCTGAAGCGGCGATATCCTGAATGCCGTCTGAGCTTTCTTTAGAAATTGCTGTGATATCATTTGAAGCAGCGGAAATTTCTTGAGCTCCCGCTGACAGCTCCTCAACCGTCGCATTCATGTTTTGCAGAGTTGAAGCAATTTCTTTGGTCATGTGCGAAATATCTTTGAAGCTTTGTTGTGTTTCATCCGTGATGACAAGCCCTGTTTCAACTTCTTTATTTACAGACTGGAGTACGTCCAATGATGTATGAATTTCTTTCACAATATCGATGATCAGTGTTTCAATTTCTTTTGCCGAGTCAGCTGACTGTACCGCTAGTTTCCTCACTTCTTCAGCGACGACCGAGAAGCCTCGTCCGTATTCCCCGGCTCTTGCGGCTTCAATGGCGGCATTTAAAGCCAAAAGGTTGGTTTGATCCGCAATGCCGTTAATGACACGTAAAATATTCGTGATATCCTTCGATTTGATTTCTAGCCCTTTCACCACTAGTTCCGCTTCTTTCACAGAGTGATCAATCGTATTCATTTGGCCGGCCGTTTTCCGGACGAGTGTCTCACCCTTGTTTGATAGTTCTGTCGAGTCTGCGGATGTTTCTGTAATTACCACGGCAGCCTGCGCCAGTTCAGCTAATCCATCGTTCATTTCATTAATTTGTTTGGTTGTCGTCTCAATTTTACCGCTTTGGCTCTCACTGCCGTTTGAAAATTGCTCAATGGCCATGGTAATATTCTCAGTTGCCTTGCTTGTCTGGTCGGCGGATGCAGTCAGTTCCTCTGATGATGAAGCAACATGATCTACCGAGTCTTTGATTCCTTGAATGAGAGAGCGGAGCGATTGTGCCATATGATTGAAGCTCTGGCTCAGAACGCCAAGTTCATCTTTTGATTTGATTTCTATTGTTTCGGTTAGATCGCCTTTACTTATTTTTTCAGCTGATGCGACAATGTGTCTCAAAGGCTTTGTGATGGACCGAATCACAAAGTAAATCGCCGTCATTCCGGCTGCGATGGCAATCGCCAGTACGATTGAAGCCATGATCAGAACTCTGCTTGCAGCATCGTGGATCTCGTCCGCATACATCGTGCCGCTGATTTTCCAGCCTGTTGTTTCGCTTGTGGCAAACACCATTTTCTTCTCTTTGCCATTGTACGTATACTCAAAGTCGCCGCTTTTATTCGTGTAGAGTTTATCAACCCAGTCCCCTTTTAACTCTGTTCCCGCTTTTTCTCCGGAGTAGGCGATGACTTTTTTGTTTTGGCTTAAGATAAAAGCATAACCTTCTTTTCCGATATTGATTTCTTTCGCTGTTGTGACCAGGTCATCAATTTTCATATCAATGGCGACAACGCCTGATCCATCCTCCGTCTGGCGGGCGATGGTGACGACCATTTTTCCTGAGGAAATCGATTCATAAGGTTCAGTGACGATTGTTTTGCCTTTATTGGCTATCGCTTCTTTGTACCAGTCTCGTTCCAAAGCACGAAAGTCACTCGGCATGTCTGCGTATGGATAACGTGTGAAATCCCCGTCTTTGCTGCTGGAAAACACCGCAGCGACATTGTCATTCATTTGGATAAATTGTTTAAATTCCTTTTTTAGCTCTGTTTTCTTTTTATCTTTAAATTTATCTGCTGTCGCCCAATCGCTGAAAAACGCGAGGCTTTTTTCAGTCGTGCTGATTTTATCATCAATGATATGATCTAATATTTGAACGTTTTCCTTTGCGCTTTGCGTCATCTGGATATCAAGAGAGGCAACTGCTGATTGATAAGCGCTTACCGAAAGGGCGGTAATAGGAACAATTAAGATCAGCAGGAAAGAAATAATAAGTCTCCTGGCAATTGATGACCTGCGAATCGTAGTGAGTGTTTTTTTCATTTCTTTTCGAACCCTCTTTCAATAATTTACAAATTATATCGGATAAAATTCCTTTATATTACATTGAAAATGAAGGAAAAAGTGAAAAATAGTTCTAAATTCACTGTGTTCACTAGTACTTTTTTATTATTTACCGCACGAAAAAACAGCGCCTGAATAAGCGCTGTTTTTCTTCTTTTATTCGATTTTGAATTGCTTTGTCAGATCACGAAGCTCTTCTGCCATCTGCGCTAGAGTGGTCGCTGATGAACTGATTTCTTCCATAGAAGCAAGCTGCTCCTCAGCTGAGGCGGCAATGTCTTGGATGCTTGCCGAGCTTTCTTTCGACACATCGGCAATGTCGCTGACGGCAGTTGAAACATGCTTTGAACGGTCCGACAGCTGTTCGACGGTGGAATTCATCGTCTGCAATTTACCCGCGATTTCGTTTGTCATGCTGAAAATGCTCTGAAAGCTTTCTTTTGTATTGTCTGTGACAACAAGTCCGGACTGCACTTCCTGATTGACCTCTTTAAACATGTGAAGGGAGGTTTCGATTTCTGCTACGATTTCTTGGATCAGCTTTTCGATTTCTTTTGCTGAATCGGCTGATTGAACAGCCAGTTTGCGCACTTCCTCCGCTACGACAGAGAAGCCGCGTCCTGATTCCCCGGCACGCGCCGCTTCAATGGCTGCGTTTAATGCCAGCAAGTTTGTTTGGTCAGCGATGCCGTTGATGACTCTCAAAATACTTGTGATGTCTTTTGATTTTCCTTCTAAGCCTTTGACCACAGCTTCAGCCTGCTGAACCGATTGATTAATCGAGTTCATTTGCCCGACTGTCTGCTGGACAAACTTTTCACCTGTTCCGGCGATTTCCGTTGATTGGATAGACGCCTTTGTAATGTCTGATGATGTTTCTGAGACATGCTGAAGGTCTCCATTCATTAAGTTCAGCTGATGAGAGCTGGATTCAACCTTTTCGCTTTGCTCCTCGTTTCCGTTTGAGAACTGCTCAATCGCCATTGTGATATTCTCGGTGGCTTTGCTCGTCTGTCCGGCAGATGCGGTAAGCTGTTCGGACGATGCGGCCACATTGTTCACCGAGTCTTGAATCGCGCTGATCAGTGAGCGAAGAGATTGTCCCATTTCATTGAAACTTTCCCCAAGCTCTCCAAGCTCATCCTTCGAACGGATGTCGATCGTTTCTGTCAGATCCCCGCTGCTGATCGTTTTCGATGATTGGACGAGACGTTTTAACGGTTTTGTAATCGATCGAACGATAAACAGAATTAAAAACCCGCCTATCACAATGGAAGCAATCAGCACGATCATGCCTGTGATCAGCACAGATTTAGAGGCATCCTTGATTTCATCCATATACATTGTGCCGGCTATTTTCCATCCAGTCAGTTCATTTGTTGTATATGACATCTTTTTATCTTCGTTATTCAGAGTGTACTTGAAATCACCGCTGTTATCGGCGTACATTTTGGCAACCCAATCGCCTGAGAGCTTTTCCCCCGCCTTATGGTTCTGATGAGCGACGTAGGTTTTGTTTTTCGTCGCAATGAACACATAGCCTTCTTCGCCGACCTTGATTTGTTTCATCTGTTCTAACAATTTGTCAATGGTGATATCCATGGCGACAACGCCGGATCCATCCTTCAACTCCTGGGCAATGGTAATAACCATGCTTCCGTCACTCGCTGCCACGTAAGGATCTGTCACAACAATTTCACCGCCGGCCTTCATCGCATCTTGGTACCAAGGGCGTTGTCTCGGATCGTATCCTTCCGGCAATTTTTCATTGGGCGCTTGGATGTAGGTGCCGTTTTCCGCGCCTCCATAAATTCTGGCTACCCCTTCATTGATAGAGATATATTGTGAAAACTTCGCTTTGAGCTCTTCTTGATTAGTCTTTCCTTTAAATGCGGAGCTTTTAAGAGATTCACTAAAAAAAGTGACTCCTTTCGCTTTTGCTCCCAGGTCATTTGTAACAGTGGTATTAAATGTATCGACACTGTTTTTCGCATTTCCCATAATTTCCTGATCAAGCTTGCCGCTGGCGCTTCGGTAAGAACTGAATTCCAATATTAGAATAGGGATAATAAGAATCGCAATAAATGACACGATTAATTTTCTTGAGATAGACGGTTTTTTCAGCCAATTGATAAAAGTCTTCATGTCCAGTTTCTCCTTCGGGTTTGATACAGTATATATCGGCTGCTTAAAAAAGTTTTAAAATAAAAATGGAAGAAGTTCTTTTTCAGCTGTCTTCTGTTTTTCGCTTTCATTGCCCAAGCCCTTTGCATATCTTATAAAAAACAAGGGGGGCTAAAGATGATTATTGTATCCGGACAATTGCTCCGTCCCCAAGATATTGAAAACTGGCAGATTGATGAGCATTTGAATCCGCTGTTAAAAGAGATGATTGAGACGCCTGTCCAGTTTGATTATCATTCAATTGCCGAACTGATGTTTGAGCTGAACCTGCGGATGAATATCGTTGCAGCGGCAAAAACGCTGCACAAAAGCGGAGCGAAGTTCGCCACTTTTTTAAAAACATACGGAAATACAGCGTATTGGAGGGTTTCACCGGAAGGCGCCTTGGAGCTGAAATACAGAATGCCGCCTTCAAAAGCGATTCGGGACATTGCTGAAAACGGCCCGTTTTACGCGTTTGAATGCGCAACCGCAATTGTTGTTATTTATTATTTGGCTTTGATCGATACAATCGGAGAGGAAAAATTTGATGCCAGCTTTGACAGAATTATTTTATACGACTGGCATTATGAGAAATTGCCCATATACACAGAAACAGGCCATCACTATTTCCTTGGAGATTGTCTGTATTTTAAAAACCCTGAATTTGATCCGCAAAAAGCGCAATGGAGAGGCGAAAATGTGATTTTACTGGAAGAAGATAAATTTTTTGCCCATGGCCTTGGAATCTTAAGCGGACAGCAAATTATCGACAAGCTGAATTCTTTTCGAAAAAAAGGAGCCGTACAGTCAGCTTATCTTCTGTCTCAGGCGACGAGACTGGATGTTCCGTCTCTTTACCGCATCGTACGCTAAAAAGCCCCATCGCCTATTTCCAGGACGATGGGGTTTCAAACGCTTTTCGTTTTCGATAAAAAGGGGCTGTGCCTAAATACTGGTTCGCAGCCCACTCCATTTTTTCAAGGTCGTTTCTTGTCACGATTGGATCTAGACTGCTCCATTTGATAAAGCGGACAAAATAGTAGCCTTTGATAGGGGCCATTGTAACTTTTGAGTGAGGCCAGTCTTCAAATACAAACTCAATTTTCCCTCTTTTTTTATAAGAATATTGAAGAATGTTCATCATCTGTCACCTCTATTTATCAAGTTACGTTCGACAAAGCTCGGCTAACAGTGACTTCACATCAGCGGTCCCGTTAAGCATGCCGACAGATTGCCCGGCCCACAGAGACATGTACCCGGAATCTTTTTCTCTGGCTGCTTGTTTTCTCATCGGCTTTGTTAACGTGTTTTGCAATGGATAAGGAAGCGCGTTTGCCTCCTCAGCTTGCTGCTCTTTCATCCATTGATTGACTATACCCCTTGCAGGCTTACCTGAAAACAATGAGGTCAAGCGCGTGTCTGTTCCCCGCGCTCTTTTTAACTCGCCTTTGTACGTTTCTGATGCTTCGCATTGCTCACACATGAGAAATGGCGTCCCAACCTGTACGCCTTGGGCTCCGAGACAATGAGCGGCTTGAACGCCGCGCCGGTCGGCAATTCCGCCTGCCGCGATAACCGGAACGGAAACGGCATCTGCCGCCTGGGGAATCAGCGACATGAGGCCTAGTGCGGCTTCCCTGCTGACCGGCAGAAAGGAACCGCGATGGCCGCCCGCTTCGCTTCCTTGCAGTACGATGATGTCCATTCCGCGTTCTTCAAGCATGATGGCTTCCTGCGGGACAGTAGCCGTACCAATGAGACAGCAGCCATTTTTCTTTAACGCTTGAATGGTTTCATCCGGCGGAATGCCGAACGTAAATGAACAGGCTCTTACATTGTGTTTGAGAATGATGCTTATTTTTTTATGGAAATCCTCCCATTCTTCTTCCTCTGAAGAAAATGGAGGGGCCTGTTCGGCAAACGGGATTCTGTTTTTCCAAGTTTGAATATTGCCCTCATCCGGTTCTTTTCTGCTTTCCGGAACAAACACATTCACCTGAAATGCTCCGTCAGTCAGCTGCTGCATGTCAACGATTTGCTTTTCGAGCATGTCGGAACTGAGATATCCGGACGCCAAGCTGCCAAGCGCACCTTCATTTGACACAGCAGCTGCCAGGACAGGCGTGACAAGCCCGCCTGCCATCGGCGCCTGAATTACAGGTTTTGTCAGCGATAATAATTTCATCCATTCGGTCATGAAAACCCTCCTGTTACCCCATGATTTTGATATAGCATGTTCGATGGCGAGGGCCGTCGAATTCGCAGAAATAGATGCCCTGCCACGTTCCAAGAATCAGCCGGCCGTTTTCAATAATGACATGCTGTGAGGCTCCGACCGTACTCGATTTCATGTGCGCAGCTGTATTGCCCTCCATATGGCGGTCCAGCTCGTGCTCCCACGGATACACCTCATCAAACCTTCTGAGCATATCTTTTTTGACGTCTGGATCGGCATTTTCATTAATTGTAATGCCCGCTGTCGTATGCGGACAATAAATCAGCGCCGCGCCGCTCGTCACCCCTGTTTCTTGAAGAAATGCTTCCGCCTCGCGTGTGATCTCAATCATTTCATCTCGTTTGGTCGTTTTGATTTGCAATGTTTTCAGCATTTGTTTCTCCTTTCATTTATCCGCTCTATTTGCTAATTCGTTCTGTGTTCTTTTTTTCCTGTTAAGCCGCTCACATAAACGTGATAAAAACAAAAAACTCCAGTCTCTCGCTGGAGTTAGCGCCATACATATATCCTTGCTTCATATGGCTTTAACAGTACTGAAGTCATGTGCTGATGCGGCTCTGTTTCAACATTTGACAATACAAGTGCGTCTGATGACAACGGCAGCCCGGCGTGCTTGAAAAAGGCCGGCGTTCCTGTCAGGTTGGCCGTAATCAGGGCAGTATCGCTCTCGTTTTTTCGCAGATACGCAAAGATTTGCTGATCTTCCGGTAAAATGAGCTCGTATATTCCGTTGATAAAAACATCGTATGTTTGGCGCAGCTTGACCAAGCTTTTGTAAAAGTGGTATACGGATGTTGGGTCGTTTTTTTGCGCCTCGGCATTCAGCCATTTGTAATTTTCATTGATTCCGATCCACGGTTTGGCATCAGAGAATCCGGCGTATGGATCAGCATTCCATTGCATCGGCGTTCGTGAATTGTCCCGTCCCTTTTTCCAGACCATCTTCATCACGTCCTCGTGTGAAGCGCCTTTCGCCCTTTCTATTTCATACAGGCGCTTCATTGCGACATCATCATAGTCAGCAATAGACGGAAACGCCACGTTCGTCATGCCGAGTTCCTGTCCCTGATAAATAAACGGTGTGCCCTTCATGAGAAAATAAACAGCAGCAAGCGCTTTTGCACTTTCTTTCAGATACACGCCGTCGTCTCCCCACACAGAAACTGAACGGGGCTGATCGTGATTCTCCATAAACAAAGCATTCCAGCCGATCCCTTCAAGACTGTCCTGCCAGTCTGTTAAAATTCGTTTGAAGGAAACGATATCAATGCTCTCATTGACCTCTACATCCCACAGCCCGAGATGCTCAAATTGAAAAATCATGCTGAAGATGCCGTTTTTTTCTCCAGCCCAATCATCCGCTTCCTTTGCAGAGACACCATTTGCCTCACCGACTGTCATAATCGGATAGCGGGAAAATGTGTTTTCTTTCAGCTCTGTTAACAAATCCATTATGCCGTCAACATTCATGTGATAGGGGAAAGAGGGAACGACATCCAATCCTTTTGGATTCGGCATATCGGGAAGCCCTTCTTTTTTCTTAATATGAGTAATGGCATCGACCCGAAATCCATCAATACCTTTGTCAAGCCACCAATTCACCATGTCATAAACGGCATTTCTCACCTTTTCATTCTCCCAGTTCAAATCAGGCTGTTTTTGATCAAAAAGATGAAGATAATACTGGCTTGTCTTTTGATCATACTCCCAAGCCGGCCCACCGAAAATACTTTCCCAATTATTTGGCGCTTTTCCGCTTTTGCCGTCCTTCCAAATATACCAGTCGCGTTTTTCCGAGTGTATGGATGAACGGGATTCAATGAACCACGGGTGTTCGTCACTTGTATGGTTCACGACAAGATCCATTATCATCTTCATGCCCAGCTTATGAATGTCATGGAGCAGCTCGTCGAAATCAGCCATGGTGCCGAAATCGCTTAATATGTTTTTATAATCCCTGATATCATAGCCGTTATCCGCATTGGGCGAATCATACAAAGGGCAAATCCAGATGACATCGGCGCCCAGCTCTTTTATGTAGGAAAGCTTTGATCTGATACCTTGAATATCCCCGATTCCGTCGCCATTTGAATCTTTAAAACTGCGGGGATAAATTTGGTACACAACCGCTTCCTTCCACCAAGCCTTTTTCATACAGCCACTCCCTTCCTCAGTGTCCCGGTCTATATATCTTATGTAGACAAAAGGTTTTACAGCATTGCTTTTTCAGAAAAAAAACAGCCGTTCAATCTTCGGCTGCTTTTTATAAAAAGTCAGTTTTTTTAATTTCTACAAAACGGATGTGATGATCTTCTGCATCGCGAATTTTAAATTCGCAGCCCTCCGCGTGTATCACATCCCCTGCTTTCAGCTCCATTTTTTGCGTCAGAAGCCAGCCTGCGATCGTATCAATTTCTTCATTTTCAATGGCAATGTCGAGCAGATCGTTCACTTCGTCTATTAGCGCTTTTCCATCCATCACATAATGGTGCTCGCCTTTTTTCAAAATGTGCGGCGTTTCATCCTGATCATATTCATCGCGGATGTCCCCGACGATTTCCTCGATAATATCCTCGACAGTGACAAGCCCCGCCGTTCCTCCGTATTCGTCTACGAGAATCGCCATGTGAATCCGCTCCTTCTGCATGCGGATCAAAAGCTGCTGAACAGGGATGCTTTCGATAACCCTGATCACGGGCCTCATGATCTGCTTTAACTTTATCGGCTTGCCGAGAAAATAGGCTTTAAACATATCTTTGCTGTTGATGATTCCTAAAATATGATCCTTGTCTTCTTTGATGACAGGGTAGCGTGTATACCGTTCATTAATAATGTGATGAATCGCTTCTTCAAGCGACTGCTCCAGCGAGATGACCGCAATTTCTGTCCGCGGGATCATGATCTCTCTCGCTACCCGGTTGTCAAATTCAAAAATCTTATTCACATAGCGGAATTCAGACTGATTGATTTCTCCTTTTTCATAGCTTTCTGAAAGGATCAGCCGCAGTTCCTCCTCGCTGATGACAACCTCATGCTCCTTCACAGAATGAAAGCCAAATAATTTCACAAAAAAACTTGCGGAGCCGTTCAATGCTTTAATAAACGGAAACATGATTTTATAAAACCAAATCAAGGGCTTTGCAACCCATAAGCTGACAGCTTCAGCCTTTTGAATGGAAACCGTTTTCGGGGCAAGCTCCCCCAGCACCACATGCAAAAAAGTGACGATGATAAATGCAATGATAAATGTGACAATGTGGTTCATCGGTTCCGGGATGCCTGTCATCTCAAATAAAGGATGAAGAATGCGTTCAAATGTCGGTTCACCTAGCCATCCAAGGCCGAGAGCTGTAATGGTAATCCCGAGCTGGCAGGCTGATAAATACTCGTCCAGATTGGAGATGATTTTGTGTGCGGCAAGCGCCCGGCTATCGCCACTGTCAATAAGCTGATTGATTTTTGACCCTCTGATTTTGACGATTGCAAATTCTGCTGCGACGAAAAAAGCCGTAATGCCAACCAATACAAAAATAGCGACCAATTGTAAAATAAGCAAAAAAAGCCCTTACCATAAATGGTAAGGGGCCACCTCCTTAACGTTAATTCTCATTACGACCGTTTAAGAAAATCATCACAAAGCGAAGAAGCTCAAACAGGGAAACCAGGGCGGCGGCCACATATGTTAAGGCAGCAGCGCTCAGCACTTTATTAACCCCATTCTCTTCAGTGTTTCGGATGAATCCTTCTGACACAATAATTTGCTTCGCGCGTGAACTTGCATTAAATTCGACAGGCAGTGTAACCAGCTGGAAAAAGACAGCGGCTGAAAACAGAATGATGCCAAGCCCGATCAAATTAAGGCTGCCGAGAAGCATGCCTCCTAAGAAAAGAAAAGGAGCTACACCGGATGCAAAATTCACGACTGGGAAGATTTTATGTCTCAGCACAAGCGCACCATATGCTTCCTGATGCTGCAAGGCGTGTCCGACTTCATGGGAAGCTACGGAGATGGCGGAAATTGAGCGGCCGTAATAGACCGGCTCAGATAAACGCACCACCCGTCTTGTCGGGTCGTAATGGTCTGTTAAAGTGCCTCTTACCGGTTCGACCGGCACGTCGTAAAGACCGTTTATATCTAAAATCCGTCTTGCCGTTTCTGCCCCTGTACGTCCGCTTGAGGCTTCCACTTTTGAATATTTTTGAAAGTTGCTCTTCACTTTAAATTGTGCCCAAAACGACAATCCCAATGCGGCTATTGTTAAAAATATAAACAGCATTTTTCATCATCCTTTTTCTATGATCAAATCTTTCTTTGTTACGATTATTTTAATGAGTTTTCTTTCTCGTGTACAGAAATGCGCTTCTTCTTCCGGCTCGGGACACACATTCCGATCAGCAGAAAGAACAGTCCTGCTGAAAACAAATAAAAGGCAAAGCCGCCGACATTCTTCTTCAAAAAATGAAGCCAGGAGAAGCCGCCGGAAAAGTGATTATATGAATTCAAATCAAAAATAAACAAAATCACCGCGGATGCCGCAAGCTGGGTTCCGATCAAAACCACGATCGTTCTTTGAATGATCGTCATCTTTTTCATCCTTTTTGCTTTAGTTTATGGAGAAACCCGTTTTTATATGTTTTGTTCATTTTTTGAAAAACATCACCTGAAGTGGGACATACTGTTAGAAAAAAGCACGGGTGTGATGGAAGCCATGAAAGTGACGAGTGAGGAAAAGGAACAGCTGAGCACAGCAATCGACCGAATGAATGAAGGGCTGGATGCATTTATCCAGCTTTATAATGACTCGGAAATCGATGAGCCGCTTATTCAGCTTGAAGATGATACAGCCGATTTGATGAAACAGGCCCGGGATATGTACGGCCAGGAAAAACTAAATGAGAAATTAAACACGATTATTAAACAGATTTTATCCATCTCATTATCTGAAGAAGGAGAAAAAGAATGAAATCAAATCGGATATTTATTTCGTGGCTCAGGTGGCCGTTATTTATCCGAATCGGGGTTATTATTTTATTTCTGATTCTTTTGTTCGGCCAAATCATTTATATACTTGAGCCGAAACAGTTCACTTCGGTATTTGAAGGTATTTGGTGGGCTGTTGTTACCGTTTCGACAGTCGGCTATGGAGACTATGTGCCGCACACGCCGCTGGGACAGGCAGCCGGAATACTGCTGATTTTGACTGGAGCAAGCTTTGTCACCGCCTATTTCGCCACGTTATCAGCGGCCGCATTCAGCAGACAGCACCGCTACATTGAAGGAAAAGTTGCTTACAAAGGGCGGGGCCACATTATTCTGATTGGATGGAACGAAAAAACTAACCGGCTGCTGAAGGCGCTGCAGCTTGCGAATCCTTCCAAGACGGTAGTGCTGATTGATGAATCTTTGAAAGAAGGCCCGCTTATCGAAAACCTTCATTTCATACGGGGCCATGCTGCAGATGATGAGACACTGAAACGGGCCAATATTACTGAAGCTGAATCCGTCATGATTACAGCCGATCAGTATAAAAGTGAAACTGAAGCAGATATGCTGTCAGTGTTGATTCTTTTATCTGTTAAAGGGCTTAACCCCCTTGCTTACTGCATCGTCGAGATTTTGACTGACCGTTTTGTCACCAATGCGGAGCGGGCAGGCGCTAATCAAATCATCGGAACTTCAGAATTTATCAGCCGAGCGATACTGCAGCATTACCAAGTCAAATTACAGCCGTCTAAGCAGAATGGAATCAATCTGACACTAGATCAACATGTAAAGCTCCTTTCTGTTCCTGATCATCTAAAGGGAGCCGCTTACAAAACGTGTGTCCTCTATTTCCTTGATCACAACACTACAATTATCGGCGTACAAAAAGAGGAAGGGCTGGAGATTTCCCCTCCTCTTACATATAAAGTACTCGAAACAGACCAATTTCTTGCGATCTAATGCAGCAGAACATCCTCCAATTCTTTTACAAGAGAGGCGCCGATATCTAAATACGCAGGGTCAATTTCCGCGTCGCGCCTTTCCGGCTCGGAAAATTGATTAAACAGTGATTGAAACGGACCTCCCTCGGCATTGTCGTCAAGCCCCGAATGAAACACCTGCCTCAGCATAAATGGCGTGCCGATCCGAACGGCCGCCCCTCGTTCATCGAGACTACCCTGTACCGCATTGACGGGTATCCTTAAAAACAAATAGCCGTCTTGATCATCAATTTTATAATCAAAGTAGCCGTGATCGTATTCCCAGCCGCCGTTTATTCCATAACCGAGCGGCTTCATGACTTGTTCCAGTTCTTGAAGCAGAAAAGACTGCCCATCTATCGCGGAAGGTATTGTAATCATCAAAATGCCCCTTTTTTCACTTATCCTGTCCTGCCGAACAAGACTTCATTCAAAGGCGAACTACATGGAAATCGTTGTTGTTTCTTTCTTACGGCCAACAGAAAAGAAAGCGCATTCAATTAAAAAGTAAACAGCCATTGCCGCTGCAAGTCCTGCAGCCGATTCCCATGAAAGATAAACAACTGCTGCATAGAGTCCTAATTTAGTGAACAGGGTATGAGATCGTTTTAATTGCATCATCCGGTGTACCGCATCGGTAAAAAGGGCAAGCGGCAAACCAATAAGAAGAAAGGCGTGGATGAAAAAGTGTAATAGCGTACCGCCATAGCTTGAAGAAAACGCTGTGTACACGGAATCGAAGGAGATAAGGAGACATAGAACAGTTGCAGAAAAACCGGCAATGATGAGATGTTTAACCATTTGTTTCATGAACATCAGCACCTTTCTGATTTTATAAAAAGCCGACCGGCACATGCCAGTCAGCTTTCTCACATTACTCTTCCAGACGTTTTTCAAGCTCTGCTTTTTTCTCTTCAAAGCCAGGTTTGCCAAGCAACGCAAACATATTGACTTTATACGCTTCTACTCCAGGCTGGTCAAATGGATTGACGCCAAGGAGATAACCGCTCATCGCGCAGGCTTTTTCGAAGAAATATACAAGGTATCCAAAAGTATATGCGTTCAGCTCAGGAATGTTAACGATTAAGTTCGGAACATTTCCGTCTGTATGGGCAAGCATTGTGCCCTGGAACGCTTTCTTGTTAACGAAATCGACCGTTTTTCCGGCTAAATAGTTTAAGCCGTCAAGATCGTTATCGGCTTCTTCAATTGTCAGCTCATGTTTAGGTTTCTCTACATTCAGCACCGTTTCAAATAAATCTCTGCGGCCTTCTTGTACATACTGGCCTAATGAATGAAGGTCTGTTGAATAGTTAGCTGAAGAAGGATAAATGCCCTTCTCATCTTTCCCTTCACTTTCTCCGAACAGCTGCTTCCACCATTCCGCAAAGTATTGAAGCGCCGGCTCGTAGTTGATGAGCATTTCGATTGTTTTGCCCTTATTATAAAGTACATTGCGAACAACCGC
Organism: Bacillus sp. 0209A; assembly: GCF_036765095.1. Classification (NCBI taxonomy): domain Bacteria; kingdom Bacillati; phylum Bacillota; class Bacilli; order Caryophanales; family Bacillaceae; genus Bacillus; species Bacillus sp. 0209A. The sequence goes on along the minus strand of NZ_JBAIZV010000002.1, from coordinate 1,006,739 downwards.
ATATTGGTACGCAGGGTTTTCTTCCAATTCAGATGCTGCAAAATCTTTGCTCGCATCCAGTGCGCCTTTCATCATGTCGTCAATGTTGACGCCGCTGACAGCAATCGGCAAGAGGCCAACAGCTGTTAATACAGAATAACGGCCGCCGACATCATCAGGAATGACAAATGTTTCAAAGCCTTCTTCATCAGAAAGCGTTTTTAATGCGCCGCGCTCTTTATCAGTTGTCGCGTAAATCCGCGCTTTCGCTTCTTCTTTGCCGTATTTCTCTTCAAGAAGCTTGCGGAAAATACGGAAAGCGATTGCAGGTTCAGTTGTCGTACCTGATTTAGAAATCACATTTATAGAGAAGTCCACATCTTTAAGAAGATCCATGACATCTCTCATATAAGATGAACTGATGTTGTTTCCGATGAAAATAACTTGCGGATTGCCGCGTTTTGCTTTTGGCAAAGTGTTATAAAACGCGTGATTAAGCGCTTCAATCGCAGCCCGCGCCCCAAGGTAAGAACCGCCGATTCCGACAACAAGCAATACATCAGAGTCAGATTTGATTTTTTCCGCGCTTTTTTTGATGCGCGCGAATTCTTCTTTATCATAATGTTCAGGGAGGTCCACCCAGCCTAGAAAATCACTGCCAGCGCCTGTTTTTTCATGAATATTATGGTGTGCTGTTTTTACAAAGTCCCGCAGGTATGTAAGTTCATGTTCGTTGAAGAAAGTCAACGCTTTTGAGTAGTCAAAGCGTACATGCGTCATTGCTTGTCCCTCCATAACGGTATAATGTTTTCATCTTTCACTTTATATGAACTTATCTGTGAAATCAAGTGAAGAAGAAAGGGCGGAATGATTGGATTCCGCCCTCTAGGTTTATAGTGACGCGCGCAGGATGGCGAGCACGTCATCTTTGTTCAGCTTTTGGAAGTTGCCGAAGCCGCCGTGTTCCATTTCTTTGGCTGCGATATCAGCAATCAGCTCAAGCTTATCTTCTCCGATATCGTAATCGGCAAGGCGGGAAGGCGCGCCGAGGCTTGTCCAGAATGCAGACAGCCTGTCGATGCCTTCAAGCGCGATTTCTTTATCTGTTTTGCCTTCAGTATCAATGGCAAACATGTTGAGCATGAGGTTTTTAAAGCGGCCGACATTTGTATCAAGCGTGTATCTCATCCAGTTCGGGAACAGAATCGCCAGTCCGCCCGCATGCGGAATATCATACACAGCTGAAACGGCGTGCTCCATTGTATGAGAAGCCCAGTCGCCGAAGTAGCCCATCTGGAGCGTGCCGTTTAAAGCGATTGTCCCTGCATACAAAATCGTTTCACGATGTTCGTAGTTCTCCAGATCTTCAAGAAGCTTAGGCGCTGTTTCGATAACCGTCTGCAGAACCGCAAAGCACATTCTGTCTTGAAGCGGTGTATTTTCAACATTATGGAAGTATTGTTCAAATACGTGGCTCATCATGTCAACCATGCCGTATACGGTTTGATTTTCTGGGACAGTGAACGTATTTTTAGGATCTAATATAGAGAAACGCGGATGAGTCACATTGCTGCCCCATACATATTTCTCGTTTGTTTCCCAGTTTGTAATGACGGAATCAGGGTTCATTTCAGAGCCTGTCGCAGCAAGAGTTAAAACAGTGCCGAATGGCAGCGCATCCTCTGCTGTTGCTTTTTTGCTGAAAATATCCCAAGCGTCACCGTCATATTTGACACCGGCAGCAATTGCTTTTGTGCAGTCAATAACGCTTCCACCGCCGACAGCGAGCAGAAAATCAATGTCATGCTCTCTGCATAGGTCTATGCCTTTTTCCACTGTCGCAAGACGCGGATTCGGCTCTACACCTGACAGCTCATGAAAAACTGCGCCTTCTTCTGTTAAAATGCCTGTGACTTGATCATACAGGCCGTTGCGTTTAATGCTGCCCCCGCCGTAGACAAGCAGTACATTCTTTCCATATTGTTTTAATTCTTTTCTTAATTGTTCAATCTGACCTTTTCCGAAGATCAGCTTCGTCGGATTATAATAAGTGAAATTTTCCATTGTGAAACCTCCAAATGACGCTGATTAAAAAACAGATTTTCTATTGTAGCATAAATTTACAAAAAGAAAAGAGAAGCAGACAAACAGCTGCTTCCCCCTTGTTTTATAGAGATGCTTTTAAAATTTCCAGCACATCTTCTTTGTTGAGTGATTTAAACTGGCCGAATGTCCCATTAGCCATAGCCTTGTCAGCAATTGTCTCAAGCTGCTCATCATTAATATCGTAATCAGCAAGACGGTTCGGAGCGCCAAGGCTTGTCCAGAACGCAGACAGCTTATCGATACCTTCACGTGCGATTTCTTCATCTGTTTTACCAGCTTCTTCAACATCAAACACACGAACTGCAAGCTGTTTCATGCGGGCAGGGTTCTCAGACAATGTGTGTCTCATCCAGTTCGGGAACAGAATCGCCAGTCCGCCGGCATGCGGAATATCATAAACGGCTGATACCGCATGTTCAATATTATGAGTTGCCCAATCCCCTCTTGCACCCATAGAAAGCATGCCGTTTAACGCAATTGTTCCTGTGTACAGGATTGTCTCACGCAATTCGTAATTTTCGAGATCATTGATCAGTTTAGGCGCAGTTTCAATGACTGTGCGCAGAAGTGATTCACACATACGGTCCTGATATGGCGTGTTTGATGCATGATGGAAGTATTGTTCGAAAACGTGGCTCATCATGTCAACCATACCGTAGATCGTGTGATTTTTAGGGACTGTAAATGTATTCACCGGATCGAGAATCGAGAATTTAGGGAATACAAGCGGGCTGCCCCAGCCGTATTTTTCTTTTGTTTCCCAGTTTGTAATAACCGAGCCTGAGTTCATTTCAGAACCAGTCGCAGCGAGAGTCAATACGGTTCCGAATGGCAAAGCGTCCTTCGGCTGGTATTTTTTCGTGACGATATCCCACGCATCACCATCATACTTCGCTCCTGCAGCAATCGCCTTTGTACAGTCGATGACACTTCCGCCGCCGACAGCCAGCAAGAAATCTATGTTGTGTTGTTTACAAAGGGCGACACCCTTATTAACAGTCGACACACGCGGATTCGGTTCTACGCCCGCTAATTCATGCACGGTCACTCCGGCTTTTTTCAGCTGTTCAATCACTTGATCATACAGGCCGCTGCGTTTAATGCTTCCGCCTCCATAGACAAGCAATACGTTTTTCCCGTAAGGTTTGAGTTCCTCCGGCAGTCTTTCCACTTCCCCGCGCCCGAAAATTAATTTGGTCGGATTCCAGTATGTAAAGTTTTGCATGACATCTCCTCCTTAGATTATTTATTATGCAGAATGTCCTTACTGTATGTAAAGCAATCAGCTCTCACTGGGCGGCATATCGTATGGTTTGATATTGCAACATGCTGGGAAAGAACTCATATAGGCGAGGGCAGAACAGTTTCCCTCAATATGGAGAATGCATGTATAGATTCTCCAATATGTCACAATCTATAACTGTTTTAATAATTCATGGAGGAGGTTGCAAAACATGAGTACGATCCAGAGAATTTGTCTTGTTTTAACCATCATTGGCGCCATTAACTGGGGACTGATCGGATTTTTCCAATTTGACTTAGTAGCGGCCATCTTCGGCGGCCAAGGGTCAGCCCTTTCCCGTATCATTTACGGACTTGTCGGAATCGCCGGATTAATCAACCTCGGCCTGCTGTTTAAGCCAAACGAGCAAACATCTCGTGAAGAGGCAGCAAATCCTGAGATGCGATAGGATAAAAAATCACCGGACATTTCGGTGCTTCAGCGAGTTGACAAACCTTCGCATTCGTTGTCAGGTCTGCGCGTTGGTGCTCACGGGATTGTACATTCGCTGTGCTCCAATGCTCGCCCTTCCTAGACTTCAAAGGTTTTCAATCACGCTGAAAAAGGAGAAAAAGTCCCAAAACATAGTGTTTTGGGACTTTGCATTAAATCAAAAGCACCGAACATTCCTGTCCGGTGCTTTTTTGATGCTTATTTTTTGATAAGGTCTTTGCGGTTGGACATTTCGATCCACTCTTCAAGCTTATCTTTTAATGTGTTGAAACCTTGTGGTGCAGAAGCTTCTTCGCTTACGTGCGCAGCTTTAGGTTTTCTTGGTTTGCTTTCTTTTTTCTCAGGCGCAGATTGTGTCGCACGAATTGAAAGGCTGATTTTTCCTTTTTCTTCGTCAACAGCAAGTACTTTTACTTGTACTTCGTCGCCAATTGAAAGGTGCTCATTGATATCTTTTACGAAACCATGAGTGACTTCAGAAATGTGTACTAAACCTTGAGTTTCTTCATCTAATGCAACAAACGCACCATACGCTTGTAATCCTGTAACTTTACCAGTGTAAACACTGCCCACTTCAAATTTTGCTGCCATTCATAACAACTCCTAAGTTAAATTAAATATCTGTTTATACGCAATTTAAAATTATATCACAGATGTTTTATTTCCGCAAAGAAAACTTTTATAAAAAATAAGGTTTAAGCATAGCGAAAAGGGGGTAAACTGCAAATACCAAAGGCTTTCTAGTATTCCCCCCTTTTATTGGATGCGAACAAAAGGTTCGTATCTTTTTTTATGTCGTTTTGTTCAGGAAGCGCTTCATTCTGACTAACGCTTCTTGAAGCTGCTCGATCGAGGTTGCGTATGAACAGCGAATATAGCCTTCACCGCTCGGACCAAACACACTTCCCGGAACAACAGCCACTTTTTCCTGTGTCAGAAGCTCTTCGGCAAACTGCTCCGAGCTCATCCCCGTGCTTTTGATGGATGGAAAAGCATAGAAAGCGCCGCCTGGATGATGACAGCTGAGGCCGATTTCATTGAGCGTTTCCACAAACAAATTCCGTCTTCTTCGATAACTTTTTTTCATTTTTTCTACATCTTCCATGCCGTTCTTCAGGCCTTCCAAGGCGGCAAACTGCGCCATTGCCGGCGCGCACATCATGGCATACTGGTGAATTTTAAGCATTGCATCCCGAAGCACAGGTGGCGCTGCTGCAAAACCGAGCCTCCAGCCCGTCATCGCAAACGCTTTTGAAAAGCCCGAGATGACAACCGTCCGTTCCTTCATTTCCGGTAATGCCGCTATGCTTGTGAACTCCTCATCATATGTCAGCTCCGCGTAGATCTCATCGGCTAAGACGATTACGTCATGTTTTTTGGCAAACTCCGCAATTTCATTCAGCTCTTCCTTCGAATAAACCGAACCTGTCGGATTCGATGGCGAGCAGATGAGAATGGCTTTTGTTTTTCCGGTGACAGCCGCTTCAAAATCCGCCGCCGTCGCTTTAAATCCTTTGTCTGCCGTTGTATGGACATGAACCGGAATGCCGCCTGCCAAAGAAACGAGCGCATCGTACGCCACAAAACACGGCTCAGGAATGATGACTTCCTCACCTGGATTCACAATAGCGCGGATCGCAATATCCAAAGCCTGACTCGCCCCTACGGTCACAATGAGCTCATTGTCTGGCGAATAGCGAAGATCAAACCTGCTGCTCAAATAACGGCTGATTTCCTCACGCAATGAGTATAAACCGGCATTGGCTGTGTACGACGTATATCCTTGTTCAAGAGAAAGAATGCTTGCTTCGCGTACATTCCATGCAGTAACAAAATCAGGCTCGCCGACGCCTAAAGAAATCACGCCTTCCATCGTTGCCGCCAAATCAAAGAATTTGCGGATGCCGGACGGTTTTATTTGTTGTACATAGTCAGATAAATACGAAGTCATTTACGGTGACACCACGATTCTTTTGTCGTCGTCTCCTGTTTCAAACACTTTGCCGTCATGCTTGTATTTTTTCAGGATAAAATGAGTGGTTGTCGATACAACTGAATCAAGGGTTGACAGTTTATCTGAAACAAAACGCGCTACGTCAGACATCGAATGACCGCGAATCACGACAGATAAATCGTACACGCCTGACATCAGGTAAACTGATTCAACCTCTTGGAATCGATAAATGCGTTCCGCCACTTCATCAAAACCGACTCCCCGCTTCGGCGTTACTTTGACGTCAATCATGGCTGTGACACCTTCATGTCCGTCGACTTTTCGCCAGTCAATCATAGCGGAATAATCGATGATAACCTTTTCTTTTTCCAGTTTGTCAATAATTGCTTTTACTTCATTGACAGGGATGCCCGCCATCTTTGCGATTGTTTCGAAATCGGCGCGGCTGTTTTCGTCTAAAATTTCTAATATTTCTGTTTCTTTTTCTGTCAATTTCATTCAATTCACACCTTTGCAATGTCAAGAAATCTTCATGACATTATATCACGTTTTTTGACGAATGCTAAGAAAAAAACGAGGAGAAACTTCCGCTAGAATTGACAATTTCAGGGCACAATACAGACATCACATGAAAGGGAGTGACACGAATGGAGGCGATTTCACCAATAAGGCGGCTTACAGTCGATGGGGTAAATGTATACTGCGAACATTATCAAAATCCGGGCAGGCAAACACTTGTCTGCGTACACGGTTTTTTATCGTCTGCCTTCAGCTTCAGAAAAGTAATCCCTCTGCTTCGGGACAAGTACGACATCATCGCACTTGATTTGCCTCCTTTCGGCCAATCTGAAAAATCAAGAACCTTTATCTATACGTATCAAAATCTCGCTAAGCTTGTCATTAGGATTTTGGAACACTTGCAAGTGAAACAGGCTGCGCTTGTCGGCCATTCTATGGGCGGGCAGATATCGCTGGCTGCTGCGCTGCAAAAGCCGGAGCTTTTTACAAAGGTTGTACTGCTCTGCAGTTCAGGGTATTTAAAACGTTCACACCCGACGATCATTTTCGGGACCCACCTCCCGTATTTTCATCTTTATATTAAGCGCTGGCTTTCGAAAGAAGGCGTGGTGAAAAATTTATTGAATGTTGTGCATGACAAATCGCTGATTGATGAGGAGATGATTGACGGCTATGGCAGGCCGTTTCAAGACGAGGAGATTTTCAGAGCCATGACAAAGTTTATCCGCCATAGAGAAGGAGACTTAGAATCCGAGCAATTAAAGAAAATGAACAAGCCTGCTCTATTGATTTGGGGCGAGGAGGACCGAATTGTCCCTGTGGAGATTGGTAAACGGCTGCACAGGGATTTGCCTGATTCCGTGCTGTACTCACTTGGCCAGACCGGACATCTGGTGCCTGAGGAACGGCCTGAATTCGTTTCAGAACACATTGCGGAGTTCATCAAATAACAAAAAAACCGGATTGATACCGGTTTTTTAAGGCGTGCAGGAGCTGCTGTTTTTAATGAATAAAAGCTGGCCAGCCACTTCCCGGCAGCTGCCGATCGGCAGCGTTTGTTCAAAAGAAGTTTCAAATATACCCTGAATGCTTTTCGCCAGCACGTTGGGATCGTCTTCATCATAGACCGCCTGTACGACATCAACAGCCTCGGTTTCGTAAAACTCTTCTCCATATTTAAACGGGTCCCACTTGGCAATGATCTTGATCATTTCCCTGACCGCTTGACTTTCTTCCATATTGATCACCGCTTATAATAAAATTTGGAGTTTTATTTTATCATAGTTACGCTAAGATGAATAAACCAACATGAGGGGGTAACAGAATGAACTTTGATAAACGAGAAGAACGCCTTGGCACCCAATCGGTCAAATGGGACAAAACAGGCGAATTATTCGGCGTGGAAGACGCACTCCCGATGTGGGTGGCAGATATGGATTTCCGCGCGCCGGAAGCAATAACTGAAGCATTAAAAGAGCGCCTCAGCCACGGGATTTTCGGTTATACGGCTCCAGATCAAAAAACGAAGAATGCTGTGTGCGGATGGATGCAAAGCAGGCACGGCTGGAAGGTAAACCCGGAAAGCATTACATTCAGCCCGGGCGTTGTCACAGCTTTGAGCATGGCGGTACAAGCTTTCACGGAACCTGAAGATCAAGTGGTTGTCCAGCCTCCTGTTTATACGCCCTTTTACCATATGATTGAGAAAAACGGCCGGCATGTTTTACATAATCCGCTGCTTGAAAAAGAAGGCGCATATGAAATAGATTTTGAAGATTTGGAGACGAAACTTAGTGATCCAAGCGTCAAATTGTTCATTTTATGCAATCCTCATAACCCGTCAGGACGTTCATGGGGACGGGAAGATTTACTGAAGCTCGGCGAATTGTGTATTGAGCACGGCGTCACAATTGTATCAGATGAAATCCATTCCGATTTAATGCTGTACGGTCACAAACATACGCCGTTCGCTTCTCTCTCTGACGATTTCGCCGAGATTTCCGTGACATGTGCTGCGCCAAGCAAAACATTTAATATCGCCGGATTACAGGCGTCAGCCATCATTATTCCTGATCGGCTGAAGCGCGCCAAGTTTTCCGCAAGCCTGCAGCGCAACGGTTTAGGCGGGCTGAACGCGTTTGCCGTCACTGCGATCGAAGCCGCTTATTCAAAAGGCGGGCCATGGCTCGATGAATTGATCTCTTACCTTGAGAAAAACATGAACGAAGCAGAAGCCTTTTTGAGCAACGAGCTCCCAAAAGTTAAAATGATGAGACCGGATGCATCATACCTGATCTGGCTCGATTTCAGCGCTTACGGCTTGTCCGACGCGGAGCTTCAGCAAAGGATGCTGAAAAAGGGAAAAATCATTTTAGAGCCAGGGACGAAATACGGGCCTGGCGGAGAAGGGTTTATGCGTCTGAACGCGGGATGCTCTCTCGCAACCTTGCAGGACGGCCTGCGCCGCATCAAAGCGGCATTAGCGTAAATATAACTGTTGAACGCCTTTACGTCTTCATTCGTAAAGGCGTTCTTAATAAAGGAATTTTATTTTTCCCTTCTAATATTTAGTGTTATAATAGATTCATATTTTATATGAAAGGATTTCACAACGAATGGAAATTCTAAAAGACTACCTCCTGCATATCTGCTTTATTTTGTTTCCTATTCTTCTTTACCAAGTGTTTTGGCTCGGAAAGCCGGCGATCCTTGTGCCAAAAATAAACAGCGTATTGGTCACGTTGTTCGCGTGCGGCGCCTCCATCTTATGCATTGTATTCCCTATTCGGGAAATGGACTACATACAGTACGGCCTTCAGATGATTCCTATCATCATTTGTTTATTTTACATTAGTACTGCTTCCGGACTTACAGTCGCCGTATCTGTCTTATGTTTTGAACTGCTGTTTTATGAACCTTCCGCAATGTTTGTTTTCACTTTGCTGCCTTTTCTTATTCTCATCCCAATTTTATTTCAGAAAAAATGGCCATTCATGTCCAAAGCGAGAAAGCTGATGCTGACTTTATTGATCGGCTGCTCGGAGATCTTCTTGGTTTTCGCCTCCAGCTTGATTTTTTCCGCCTTAAATATTTTAAATTTTCAAAATTCAGGAATTTTACTTTATGAGGCGGCTGTCTCAGGGCTGTTCCGCTCCAGCGTTCTTCTTTTAAGCATCTATATTATCGAAAGCATCGCCGAAAATATCGCCCTGCGTTCACAGCTGATCCATTCAGAAAAAATGACGATTGTGAGTGAACTGGCAGCGAGCGTCGCTCATGAAGTCAGAAATCCGCTGACTGTTGTCCGCGGGTTTGTCCAGCTGCTTTTTAATGACGAAACCCTTCAAAACCAATCGAGTACGGATTACAAAAAGCTTGTACTGTCAGAACTTGACCGGGCGCAAGGCATTATTACAAACTATCTCGATATGGCCAAACAGCAATTGTACGAAAAAGAAGTTTTTGATTTATCAGCGCTTATCAAAGAGACAAGCTCCCTTATGGTATCGTATGCCAATTATAAGTCTGTAACTGTCGAGGCTGAAGCAGAGCCGGGCCTTTATATATATGGAGACGCAACAAAGCTGAAGCAGGCAGTCATCAACCTGATGAAAAACAGCATTGAAGCGGTTCCCCATGGGAAGGGAGTGATTCACATATCAGCCAAAGGAAGTGGCCATACGATTATGGTAAACATCTCAGATAACGGGGTCGGCATGACAGACCATCAGATGCAAAAACTTGGCGAACCTTATTATTCATTAAAAACAAATGGAACGGGGCTCGGGCTCTCCGTTACCTTTTCAATTATTGAACATCATCACGGGACCATTTCGTTTAACAGCAGTTTCCAAAGAGGCACCACCGTAACAATTAAACTTCCCGCCAACCTTCCTCACTAGCAAATCGAGAGGAACTTTAATAGAATAAAGGCGAGGTGATGACAAATGAGCACGTTTGAGACAGGCTCTATCGTTAAAGGATTTTATAAAACAGGTGTATACATAGGAGAAATCACCGCTTGCAGGCCGCAGCATTATTTAGTGAAAATCAAAGCGGTTCTCACCCATCCCGCTCAAGGAGACCTTCATCATCCAAAACAGGCGGATGTGCCGTTTTTTCATGAGAGAAAAGCGCTCGCATACGGTGAACAGACCAACATCCCCCATCATATGGTGAAGCCTTATGACGGTGAAGTGCCAGATTATAACGAGTCTCTGCGGGAGGCGGCAGCACAGCTGAGAGCCAAATTAAATGAGGATGGTTCGGAGTGGGCAAAGCGCTCCCTGAATAATCTGGATATTTTAGAAAAAGAGTATTATAACCGGCCGTAACCCAGTCTGACAAAAGATTGGGTTTTTTACGTTGCGCGCTTGAACAGTTCGGATAAATCGATTCTTTCGCCGATTGTCGGCGGTTTTGGCTTTTCGAGATACTGCTTATCCTGTTCAACAAGCTTAAAAAGCTTATGTGCTGTGAGGGCATCATCAAGCGCTTTATGATGGGTGCCCGTTCCGGCATCTCCATACTCCTCGGCAGCTTTCCACAAACCCGTCAGTGTCCGGTCTCCAAAAAAGTTTTTGTATTCGAGCGATAAATCTCTCATTTCCCCCTTAAAAGGGAATGGAATATGGTTAAACATACAGTTTTGCTTCAGTACCTTCATGTCCATGTTTCCCCACGTAATAATTGTGCTGTTTTTCTCAGGGTCCAGTTCGTTTAGTTTACGGATGAAATCCTCGAACCTCATCCCCTCGTCTACCTGCTTTTGCGTTATCTTTAAAAATGATTTGCAGCGTTTCGTCAGCTTCGGGAATTTTTTCGGTCTGACATAGCTAGAAAACGTCTCAACTACTTCATCATCAACCGACTTTACAATTCCGGCTTCAATGATTTCCGGGAAAAAGTTTTGCGGACTGTACTTCCCCTCAGGCATCGTAAATTCGAAATCAATAATGAGTAAGCTGTTTGTCGTCACCTTTTTACACCTGCCTTTCCTCCGATCAGAAAATACTATCTTTATAGTATATCAATTCATCTTCTCGACCTTTCTTCATTTTCTAAAAATAATGAATTTTCCCAGCCGCTTTGTTTCTTTTAAATCGTGAATCGTTTCTTTATAATTGGTAAGGAACCCGAAATAATAAGAAGGTGATGTTATTTCTAACCGTAAGAAGAACTTCGTCATTGTGTGGCTGGCGAACTTTTTTGTCTCAGCCAGCACAACGATGATCGTTCCTTTTCTCTCCTTATACATTGAGACGCTCAGCACTTTTTCAAACGGCTTTGTGCAAAGATGGAGCGGCTATGTGTTCGGCATTACATTTCTCATGGCGTTTTTGGTATCGCCGTTTTGGGGGCGGTTCGGAGACAAACACGGATACAAGAAAATCCTTATGGCAACCGGAACAGGCATTGCCCTCAGCATTTTATTCATGGGCTTTGTTACATCGGTGTACCAATTGTTTTTTCTGCGTATGGCGATGGGTCTTGTAACCGGATTTATTCCGACCTCTCTTGCGATGATTTCGGCACAGACTCCGAAGAACTCAGCCGGCAAAACACTCGGCACGCTGCAAATGGGGCAAGTGTCCGGAAGCTTGTTCGGCCCGCTTTTGGGAGGCTTGCTTGCTGATCGTTTCGGCTTTACGTATACCTTTTTTATCACATCCTTTGTGATTTTTTCATCTGTTCTTCTCGTGTTATTTGGGGTCAAAGAACAGCCTCTTGCAGAGAAGACAGCCAAACGTAAGACATACACGAGAAAAGAAGTGTTCTCCTATATTTTTCACCAGCCGGCGCTTTGGGTCATGATGCTGTTAACCATGCTGATTCAAACAGGCAATTTTAGTATCCAGCCGTTGCTCGCTCTATATGTAAATGAGCTGCACGGACCTGTTAATCTGGCCTTTTTCTCCGGCATGGCATTTTCAGCAACGGGACTCGGAAGTTTGCTGCTGGCTAGAAAATGGGGCGACCTGGGCGACCGCTACGGCCACCGGCGCATTTTAATCGGACTTTTACTCGCTGCCTCTTTCTTTTTTATTCCGCAGGCGCTCGCGTCCTCACTCAGCGTGCTCCTTGTGTTCAGATTTTTATTTGGAATGGCGATGGGCGGCTTGCTGCCATGCATTACGGCAGCGATCCGCGTTCAGGCTCCCGGCAGCATTCAAGGGGAAATCCTCGGCTACAATGTCAGCTTTCGCTTTTTAGGAAACGTGCTCGGGCCTCTTATCGGCGGAATCATATCGAGCCATTTTACAATTTCGGCCGTCTTTTATGTCACAGCGTTTCTCTTTTTCGCCGGCGCGTGCATGCTTTGGATGATGCAGAAGTTCCGGAGGGAATCTTATGCCAAAGCAAGCTGATTCTCAGAAAAAACTGAGGCATCTTCTAAATTTAACCTTCTCGTAAACTCAAAAGAATGGTACGATATGGCTAGAATTTAGGAGAAAAGAGAGTGACCATGTTACGAAAAATAATCGGATGGATTTTGCTCCTTTGCATAATCCCATTGTTTGCATTTACAGTTATCGCTTCCGGAAAAGAAGTAAAACAAATGAAGTCCCTGGATCAGGTGCTTGATAAAAATATTAATCTGAAAGATATCAGCCTCGTTCAGAACAGCTACATGTATGACAGGGACGGCTCCCTTGTCTCGGAAATTGTCAGCGATCATGAAAACCGCGTGCTCGTTCCATTTGACAAGATTCCCGAGGAAGTCAAACAGATTTTCTTAACGTCTGAGGACCGGCATTTTTACGAGCATAAAGGCTTTGACTTTATGGGAATGGTGCGGGCAACCGCTTCTAATGTAAAAGACAAGAAAATTGACCAAGGCGCCAGCACCATCACGCAGCAGCTTTCAAGAAACTTGTATTTGAGCCACGAACGCTCCTTCAGCCGCAAGCTGACTGAGCTCGCGTATTCCTATCAGCTAGAGAAAAAGTATACGAAAAATGAAATACTTGAAGCTTACTTAAATACCATTTATTTCAACAATGGGGTTTACGGCGTCGGTTCAGCGGCTGAATTCTATTTCAGCAAACCGCTGAAGTCTCTCACAGTAGGTGAAATGGCTTTTATCTGCTCTATACCTAATAACCCTACATTATATGATCCTCTCAAGCATTTTGACTACACGAAAAGCCGTCAAGAACGTTTGCTTAAAGGGTTAAAAGATGCCGGGGTCATTACGGATAAAGAGCTCAAAAAAGCCGTCAAACAAAAAATCAAACTGGATGTTGAAAAGAGAGAAGACAAATATCCGGACTACGTTTCCTACGTCAGTGATGAATTCACTCAGCTAGTGTCTGAATCAGAAGGCTTTGATAAACGGCTTCAAAAAGCGTCAGGGAAACAAAAAGAAAAGATAGAAAACGAGCTCTCCGCAAAAGTCAGTACACTGATGAAAGACGGCGTAAAAATTTATACCGCACTTGATCCGTACATGCAAAATCAAGTTGTGGCACAAATGAATTCCAAACTCCCGTATGCAAACGTTCAGGGCGGAGCGGCTGTGATTAATCACCAGACGCATCAAATCATCGCTCTATCCGGCGGGAAAAACTATCAAAAATATGATTTTAACCGCGCCTATCAGGCATACAGACAGCCAGGTTCATCCATTAAGCCGCTGCTTGATTACGGGCCTTATATTGAACAGACCGGCGCGACAGCAAGCAGCACCATCGATGCCAGCAAGTTTTGCAGCAGAGATTATTGTCCGCAAAACTACAATAACCGCACGTACGGCACAGTGACGATCGATACTGCGTTTAAAAATTCATACAATACACCGGCCATTAGAATGCTGGATCGTGTGGGCATCCAAAAAGCATTCAGTTATATCGAGCCGTACCATTTCGCCAAACTTGTCGACAGCGACTACCTTCTCCCGGCGGCGCTTGGCGGGTTTACAAACGGTATGACGCCTCTTGAGATGACAAGGGCGTATACGACATTCGGCAACAGCGGAAGCTATATGCCGAGCCATGCGATTACAAAGGTGACAGACTTAAAAGGAAAAACGCTTTATAAATGGAATGAGAAACCGACTCAAATATTCAGCGTCCGCACGAATATGCAGTTGAAGAAACTGATGAATTCCGTTGTGAAAAGCGGGACAGGAAAAAAAGCATATTTTAAAGCGCCTTACATTGGCGGTAAAACAGGAACATCAAATGATTATCACGACATGTGGTTCGTCGGCCTGACAGATACGTACACAATGGGTGTCTGGGTCGGAAAGGATACACCGAGCAGCGTTGAATATCTTCACAGCATCAGTCCTCAGCTTTCCATCTGGAAAGGAACGCTGCAAGCGGCTTATTAAAGGATCGGAGGGGATATGGCGTGACATCAGAACAAATTCCAAATCGCGTTTTGCTGTTTGACGGCGTGTGCAATTTATGCAATGGCGCCGTGCAATTTATCATTAAACGTGATCCAGACGGATTGATTTCTTTTACATCGCTGCAGTCGGAAACAGGACAGAGCCTGCTGAAAAAAAGCGGGCTCCCGACTGATCAGTTTGACAGTTTTGTCTTTATTGAAGACGGCCAAGTATACACAAAATCAACTGCAGCCATCAAGGTTCTCAGACATCTGCGAGGCCCATGGCGGCTCTTCGTCCTGTTTTTTGCAGTGCCGAAACCTGTCAGAGATATGATCTATTCTTTCATTGCCAAAAACCGCTATAAGTGGTTTGGCAAAAAAAATGAATGTATGCTCCCCTCCCCTTCTATTAAAAAAAGATTTTTACCATAAACGAAAAAATGGCTAGCTTACACAGGTAAGCTAGCCATTATGCTATTATAAAGCTTGATAAATATGAACAGAATACCGATAACAAAGGTAAACCAAAACAGCAGTTCCAATAGAATGAATCCGACTAATGACATGAGAGAAAGCGTTGGATAAATCCGGTATACGATAAAAACAAAGTAAACAAGCGTAACGACCGCAAACCAGATAACAATCCAGATGACATTTTGCAAAAGCACAAAGGATAAAATCCCGCCGCCTAAATAAACCATGGAACCCATTCTGATTGTTTTCAGGTTGTTCCCTTCCGGATCATTAGCAAAAAACAGCAATGACAGTTCGGTCACGGTATTCGCAATTAATTTCAGAGCGGACAGAACCATAAAATATAAAAGTGCAAAGGCGGCAAATAACGCAAGCCTGATCCCTTTCTCTGAAAAATAGTCAAGCATTCCATCATACATTCCGAAAGAAGACAGCAGCTTCAACGCGTAAAGTGAAGTGGAAATCGATAAAGACGAACTAAAAAGCAGGATCGCAATCAGCGGAAAGTATCCTGTCAAATAAGTATTTTTCATATAAAAAAGTCCCTTTCTATAATCTACCTCATTTATTATGGAGGACTTAAAACGCATTGACAAGATAAATTATTCCATTTTTTCTCCTTTTTACGAATTAAGATCCCAAATCTTCACAAAGCAGCATTTTGAGGGTAAAGTAGTACGCAGGAATCATAAAACGTAAGGAAGTTTTATATGAAAAAAACATTAAAATTGCAAACCAGACTCACCATATTTGTTTGTATCGTTGTGTTAATCGCACTGCTCATTACATTTTTCACAGTCGGTGCCCAAACCACCCAACGGGTTAGAGATGAAGAAAAAACCACAGCGCTGCAGACTGCTGAAATGGTGGCCGAAGCGCCGATTACAGCCGTATCTTTAGAGAGCGGAGAAAAACAGAAGGAACTACAAAGCTACACAAAACGGGTTCAGAACATCACCGGCACGGAATTTGTTGTCGTCATGGATATGAACGGCATTCGCAAAACCCATCCTGACACGAGCAAAATTGGAAAAAAATTCATGGGCGGCGATGAATCCGAAGCATTAAAAGGACATGTTCATATCAGCACGGCCTCTGGCACGCTCGGGAAATCACAGAGGGCATTCGTCCCTGTCTACGCGGGGAATGGAAAACAAGTCGGTGCAGTCGCGGTCGGCATCACCGTAAATGAAATTGATGAAGTTATCAGCCATAGCTTACGTCCGCTCTACTTTATTATCTGCGTCAGCATTTTCGTCGGTGTGATCGGAGCTGTTATCGTTGCCCGTACGGTGAAAAATATCATGTACGGTCTTGAACCTTATGAAATTGCGACTCTTCTCGAAGAACGAAGTGCGATGCTGGAATCGACAAAGGAAGGAATACTCGCTGTCGATGAACACGGCAAAATTAAACTTGCCAATGCGGAAGCAAAGCGCCTATTCGTGAAAATGGGCATCAACACAAATCCTTTCGATCAGGATGTCAATGACATTCTGCCGAAAAGCCGCCTGAAAAAGGTCATTGAGACAAAAAAACCTCTTCAAGACAGAGACATCCGCATTAACGGACTGGAGCTTGTGTTTAATGAAGTTCCCATCCAGCTGAAAGGACAAACCGTCGGAGCGATTGCGACATTTCGTGACAAAACCGAGGTAAAACACTTAGCTGAACAGCTTTCCGGTGTTAAAATGTATGCAAACGCACTGAGAGCGCAGTCTCATGAATTTATGAACAAACTGCATGTCATATTAGGTCTCGTCCAGCTGAAAGAGTATGACGACCTTGAAGATTATATAAAAGATATTGCCATTCAGCAAAAGTCAGAAACAAGCGAAATTATAAATGATATCAAAAGCTCCGTGCTGGCCGGTTTTCTGCTTGGAAAACAGAGCTTCATACGGGAGCAGGGCGCAAATCTTGATATTGAATGCAGCGGTGTCATCCCGAACGCGGCAGACCCTTCAGTCATTCATGAACTCATTACAATCATTGGAAATCTCATCAACAACGGGCTGGACGCCGTTGCCAATATGCCGAAAAAACAAATCACCATGTCCATGCGTTTTCATAACAGCATACTGGACATTGAAATTACCGATACAGGTGCAGGCATGTCTGAAGAAGATCAAGCCAAAGTGTTTGAACAAGGCTATTCAACAAAGGGCAAGAACCGGGGATTCGGCCTTTCTTTTACACAGCAAAGCATCGAAAATTTAAAGGGCCAAATGATTCTCACAAGCGAAAAGAATGAAGGAACGACATTCAGTCTTCGCGTCCCGTACGAACCGAAGGAGGAAAATCATGATTAATGTACTAATAGTTGAAGATGACCCCATGGTGGGTGAATTAAATAAAAGATACTTAAGCCAAATAGAAGGCTTTCAGCTGAAAGGCATCGCCTCTTCCTTTCAAAGCGCTCTGCATATTTTAGGAGAGCATCACATCGACCTCATTTTGCTCGATATTTATATGCCGGGTAAAAACGGGCTGGAACTGCTAACGGAACTGAGAGCACAAAATGAAGCAGTTGACGTGATTGTGATCTCGGCGGCCAGTGAGCTTGACGTGATCAAGAAAACACTTCGTTACGGCGCTGTCGATTATTTAATCAAACCGTTTGAATTTGAACGTTTCCAAACAGCCCTGTCTGATTACAGGCGGAAACAAAAGGTTTATTCAACCCATCGCAACATGAGCCAAAAAGAACTGGACGCCGAGCTTTTTCAAAAGAAAGAAGCAACAGAAAAAGTACAGCTTCCTAAAGGCCTGACAAAAAGCACGCTGAATCTGATTTGGTCCAGTATCCAATCATTTGAAAATGAATCTTTTACGACAGAAGACTTAGCAAAGCATACAGAAATCTCTCAAGTATCCATACGAAAATACTTGAAATTTCTTGAAGATATACAGGTTCTGAATGTAGAAATGGCGTACGGAACAATCGGAAGACCTGTGTTTCAGTACAACGTCAACACAGGAAACTTTAACGGAATTAAGCAATATCTATAAGAAAACGCACTGTTCACTCTGAAGCGCCGTTAACTAAACCGTTATAAAAGCAACGGCTCACTCTAAAGACATATCTATGACTCTGATCTCTTAACAATTCTCGCTTGGCTAATGCCGGGCGTGCCTCGCATAAAAGGAAAACGATAAAACATTCTCCCTGGGAAGACGCTTCTCAGGGATTTTTTCTAATCCAAACGTCCTCATTAATTTAATTGTTTATCAGTTTTTTAACTTAAAAAAATATGAAGTGTTAACGCTTTCTTGTAGACTGTAACAAACAATACATGGGGGTGTATGACATGGGAGCAATTCCAAAATCAGGGGTAAATTCACCTGAACAAAAAGACCTACAGGAGAAAAACCTGTTTCAAAAAATATGGACTTGGGAAATCGGTGTGATTCCTTTGCCATTATACACAGTATTAGCTGTTATTATTATTCTTTCAGCGTATTACAATGAGCTGCCCGCAAATATGCTTGGCGGGTTTGCTATCATCATGATTCTGGGTGTGTTTCTTGGAGACATCGGCCAGCGCATTCCGATATTGAAGGATATTGGCGGCCCTGCCATTTTATCTTTGTTTGTCCCTTCATTTTTAGTCTTTTACAATGTGCTGAATCCAACATCTATAGACGCTGTAACCAATTTGATGAAAACGTCTAACTTCCTTTATTTTTATATCGCTTGTCTTGTTGTGGGAAGTATTCTCGGAATGAACAGAACTGTTTTAATACAAGGTTTTATCAGAATGTTCGTTCCACTCGTTGCGGGAACGATCGCGGCGGTTACAGCCGGCATACTTGTCGGATTTATTTTTGGCTACAGCGCCTATGATTCCTTTTTCTTTGTCGTTGTTCCGATTATTGCCGGGGGAATAGGAGAAGGCATTTTACCGCTTTCGATCGCCTATTCACAAATACTCGGTTCATCCGCTGATGTGTATGTGTCTCAGCTGGTTCCTGCCGCTATTATCGGAAACGTTTTTGCTATCATCTGTGCAGCTTTAATGAAAAAGCTTGGCGATAAGCGTCCAGATCTAAATGGAAACGGACGGCTTGTCAAATCTAAAAAAGCAAATGAGATTTTCAATCAAAAAGAAGCCGAAGCAAAAATTGATTTTAAACTGATGGGAGCCGGTGTTCTGCTCGCGTGTACATTCTTTATTTTCGGCGGGTTATTGGAGAAATTTCTCTTCATCCCGGGCGCGATCTTGATGATTATTTCAGCTGCGGCTGTCAAGTATGCGAATATTCTTCCGAAAAAAATGGAAGATGGCGCCTACCAGCTTTATAAATTTGTTTCGTCCAGCTTTACATGGCCGCTGATGGTCGGTCTCGGGGTCCTCTTTATTCCGTTAGATGACGTGGCGGCTGTGATTTCTATTCCGTTTGTCATCATATGTATTTCAGTTGTTGTCGCAATGATTGCTTCTGGATATTTTGTGGGCAAGCTGATGAACATGTACCCGGTTGAATCCGCAATCGTGACCTGCTGCCACAGCGGTCTCGGCGGAACGGGTGATGTTGCGATTTTATCAGCGTCAGGAAGAATGGGCCTTATGCCGTTCGCCCAAATTTCCACCCGTCTCGGCGGTGCAGGCACAGTCATTTGCGCGACAGTTCTGCTTCGTTTTTTCACTTCATAAACAGAGAAAGAGTTCCGTTCTATGCGGAACAGTCAGCGTGTCGACAAACCCTCGCATTCGTTGTCAGGCCTGCGCGTCGGTGCTCACGAATTCCAACATTCGCTGTGCTCCGATGCTCGCCCTTCCTAGACTTCAAGGGTTTTCAATCACGCTGACAAGATGACAAAGTCCTAAAACGAAAACCGTTTTAGGACTTTGTCAACAATCTGAGAGTTCCGTTCTATGCGGAACTCTTTTTTTATCTGTTCACAATCCGAATATACTCTCGGGGAGCAAACGGCATATCCTTTGATTCCATCTCACTCATTCTGGCTGACAGGTGGTGCTCCAGTAAATACAGCTCCCACTCATCACTAGCCGCCGTACCGCTGCGCCCGTCATATTGATTTAAAATGAATGCACCCGTAAATACTGTGCAGAATAAACCCGAACATATCAAAACCTTTCTCTTCACATGACCAGCTCCTTACATTCAGCTTGAGCAGGAATGATTTTAAATATACAAATAGGTTTATTTTTGTTAGACTTATTTTAAGGTCAAAAGAACTCATAAAATCCTATTTTGCAGTTCGAAGCATGGCGGCTTGCAGAAAAGTGCGATATAATTTGGACTAGGTCGTTTGACCGTATATTGATACATAGCGCATTTTTTAATTGAGAACAAGAAAAAGGAGGTCTTATCTTTGCAGCTCTTACATTTTGCTATTTTATCGCCTTTTTTATTTGCTCTTTTCATTCCCATCTTGGCAAAATACGCAAAAAGAGTGCACACGGGCTGGTTTGTGTTGATCCTGCCCGTCTTGCTGTTTATATACTTTCTCCCAATGATCAGGATGACACAATCGGGAGAAACATTGCGGTCGGTATTGGAGTGGATTCCTTCACTTGGCATTAATTTCACCGTTTATATAGACGGCCTCGGATTGTTATTCGCCTTGCTGATCACAGGCATCGGCTCTTTGGTCACTCTTTACAGCATTTTTTATTTATCAAAAGAAAAAGAACAGCTTGGGCCCTTTTATGTCTATTTATTGATGTTCATGGGCGCTATGCTTGGTGTCGTTCTTGTAGACAATGTCATGGTTCTCTATATGTTTTGGGAGCTTACCAGCCTTTCATCCTTTTTGCTGATCGGCTATTGGTATAAGCGTGAAAAGTCGCGCTACGGCGCAGCCAAATCACTTTTGATTACGGTCAGCGGCGGGCTGTGCATGCTCGGCGGATTTATTCTCCTCTATCTGATAACGGATTCCTTCAGTATTAGAGAGATGATCCATCAAGTTCAATTAATTGCCGGCCACGACTTGTTTATTCCGGCGATGATTCTCATTTTATTAGGGGCATTTACGAAATCCGCGCAATTCCCTTTTTATATCTGGCTGCCTGACGCAATGGAAGCTCCGACGCCTGTCAGCGCTTATCTTCATTCAGCTACGATGGTGAAAGCCGGCATTTATATCATTGCGAGGTTCAGTCCTATTTTCGCCTTTTCAGCTCAATGGTTTTGGATCGTTTCCCTCGTCGGGCTCATTACGATGGTCTGGAGTTCTTTCCAAGCCGTGAAACAAACCGATTTAAAATCGATTTTGGCGTTTTCAACCGTCAGCCAGCTCGGCATGATCATCTCCATGCTTGGTGCCAGTGCCGCGGCTCTTCATTACGGCCATACAGAATATTATACAGTTGCCGCCATGGCTGCCATTTTCCATTTAATCAACCATGCTACCTTTAAAGGAAGCTTGTTTATGGCAGTCGGCATTATCGATCACGAAACAGGCACACGGGATATCCGGAAGCTCGGCGGCTTGATGGCGATTATGCCGATTACGTTTACCATTTCCTTAATCGGGACATTTTCAATGGCCGGCCTTCCGCCGTTTAACGGATTTTTGAGTAAAGAAATGTTTTTCACAAGCATGCTTCGCGTGACACATTTCGATCTGTTCAACGTGCAGACATGGGGCATTCTATTCCCTGTTCTCGCCTGGGTCGGAAGCGTCTTTACATTTATCTACAGCATGAAATTGCTGTTTAAAACGTTCAGGGGAAAATACCAGCCTGAGCAGCTTAAAAAACCGGCTCACGAAGCGCCTGCGGGCATGCTCGTAGCACCTGTCATTCTTGCCGCTTTGGTTGTCAGTCTCTTCTTTTTCCCGAATATATTGTCGTACAGCTTGATTGAACCGGCGATGAACTCAATCTATCCGACGCTGCTGGACAGCCACGAGAAATTCCATGTGCACATTACACAATGGCATGGGCCGACAACAGAATTGAAAATGACAGCCGGCATCATTATTCTCGGCATCCTTGGATATGTGACATTGAATAAGTGGAAAGGATTCTATAAACTGTTTCCTTCGAAACTGACACTCAATCGGTTATACGATAAGCTTCTGGCTCTCATGGAAAAAGGCTCTTACCGAGTCACTAGACAATATATGACCGGCTTTTTAAGGGATTATTTGCTGTATATCTTCGCTGGTTTCATCATTCTGATGGGCGGAGCTATGATGATCAAAGGCGGATTTTCATTCACAACAGAAGGCATGGCTGAAATCGGCGGATACGAAATGATTCTGACGCTTGTCATGATCAGCGCCACAGCGGCGACTGTTTTTGCCCGTTCAAGATTGACAGCGATTATCTCTCTTGGTGTGGTCGGTTATACGCTCGCATTGTTTTTTGTGATTTTCAGAGCGCCGGACTTAGCATTGACTCAGCTTGTCATTGAAACCATTTCTGTGGCGCTGTTCCTGCTTTGTTTCTACCATCTGCCGCAATTGAGGCTGAAAAGGAAAACGAGAACGTTCCGATTGACGAACTTTATCATTGCTTTAGGAGTCGGCATTATCGTTACCCTGCTTGGCATCGCTTCTTCAAGCCAGCGGACAAAAGACAGCATTTCATCCTTCTTCTTAAAACACAGCCATGATCTCGGCGGAGGGGATAATGTTGTCAACGTCATCCTCGTCGATTTCAGGGGCTTTGATACAATGTTTGAAATAACGGTGCTGGCCGTTGCCGCTCTCGGCATCTACAGCATGATTAAAACAAAAGTAAAAGAGGAGGGGAGAAGCGGTGAATGAACAAAAAACAAATGACTTAATTCTTCAAACTGTGACAAAACTTGTATCCTTTATCATTTTGCTTTTCTCTTTCTATTTATTTTTATCAGGGCATAATGCGCCTGGAGGAGGCTTTGTCGGCGGGCTGATCACGTCCGCTTCCATCGTTCTGTTGCTCCTGGCATATGATTTAAAAACCGTCCGTGCGATTTTGCCGGTTAATTTCATTTACGTGGCGGGAGCCGGGCTTCTGCTCGCTGTATTAACCGGCGTTGGTTCCTTTGTATTCGGGGCTCCATTTTTAAGCCATACATTCGGGCACTTTCATCTGCTGATATTTGGAGAAACGGAGCTCGCCACGGCGACGATATTTGATTTAGGGGTTTATCTTGTTGTCGTAGGCATTACGATGACCATTATTCAAACGATTGGAGAGGAAGAATAATGGAAATCTTGATGTCTGTTTTAGCCGGTATTATCTTTATGGCTGCCACGTATTTACTGCTTTCGAAAAGCCTGCTCCGCGTTATTATCGGAACAGCACTTTTGAGCCATGGCGTTCATTTAATGCTTTTGACTATGGGAGGATTAAAGGAAGGCGCCGCTCCGATTTTAAGCAAGCATGTCAAATCATTTGTCGATCCGCTTCCGCAAGCCCTGATTTTGACAGCCATTGTCATTTCATTTGGCGTTACATCATTCCTTCTCGTCATGGCCTTCCGCGCTTATCAGGAATTGAAAACGGACGATATGGATCAAATGAGGGGAAATGATCAACATGAATAATTTTGTTATTTTGCCAATCCTGATCCCGCTCCTGTCGGCCATTCTGCTGATTTTCATGACGAAGAATCTTATGCTCATGCGGATCTTCAGCACTGCGGCATCGGCAATCGGGATTGTGATCAGTTGCATACTCGTGCAGACTGTCTTTACAAATGGCATCCAGACACTCAGTTTGGGCGGCTGGAAAGCGCCGTACGGCATTGTGCTGGCCGCAGACCAATTCGCCAGCCTGCTCGTTCTCACAACAGCGGTCGTCGGTTTATTGGTTGTCCTTTATTCCTTCCGTTCTGTCGGTGAAAAACGGGAGCGTTCCTTTTATTACTCCGGTGTTCAGTTTTTGCTTGCCGGTGTCAGCGGAGCGTTTTTAACAGGCGATTTATTTAACATGTACGTATTTTTTGAGCTTCTGCTTATCGCTTCCTATATGCTGATCGTATTAGGCGGCACAAAAATTCAGCTGCGGGAGTCCCTTAAATATATTGTGTTTAATATCGTATCGTCTGCCCTGTTTGTCATTGGCGTCGGCTATTTATACGCTGTAACCGGAACGTTAAACATGGCTGATCTAAGTGTGAAAATCAGCGAGTCAGGACAAACCGGGCTGATCACTGTAATTGGTGTCCTGCTGCTTTTAGTATTCGGCATGAAGGGCGGAATCTTCCCCCTCTACTTTTGGCTTCCAGGCTCTTATTACGCGCCTCCGGCGGCAATCTCCGCGTTGTTCGGCGCTTTGCTGACAAAAGTCGGTTTATATGCGATTACTAGGGTTTTCACATTAATTTTTATTCACGACGCAGCCTTTACCCATCAGCTGATGATTTGGCTGGCGGCGCTGACTGTGATTTTCGGTGTTATCGGTTCACTCGCTTATGCGGATGTCATGAAAATTGTGATCTACAACATTATTACAGCTGTCGGCGTGATTTTGTTCGGTGTGGCAGTCCATACCCCCGCATCCATTCAAGGCGCGATTTATTATCTGATTCACGATATGCTGATTAAAGGCGCTTTATTTATGCTGGCGGGCACGCTGATTGCGTTGACTGGAACAGCGAGCCTGCACAAAATGGGCGGGCTGATCAAACGTTATCCACTTCTCGGATGGATGTTTTTCATTTCAGCGATTTCTCTCGCGGGCATCCCGCCTCTCAGCGGATTTATCGGCAAGTTCAAAATTGCGGAGGGCGGCTTCGCAGAAGGTGAATTTACGATTTCCATGCTGATTCTGCTTTCGAGTCTGCTCGTACTGTACTCTGTACTGAGGATCTTTATGCATGCGTTTTGGGGCGAAGAAAAAGAGACACCGAAACCAAATCATAAAACAGCTAAAGGACTTCTTTATCCGGCAGCTCTTTTTCTCTTACTATCTCTTCTCTTCGGGTTGGGTACAGAGTGGGTGTCACCTTACGTTGATCAAGCGGCCGAGACGTTGCTGAATCCGGAAAAATATATTGAAGCTGTTTTGAAGGAGTAGATCGCATGGCATTTCAAATTTTATTAAATGTGTTTCTCGCTTTTTGCTGGATGTTCTTGAGCAATAGTCCAAGCGCCGCAGGATTTATCACAGGCTATATTCTGGGAATGCTCTCTCTGTTTTTCTTCCGGCGCTTTTTTACTCGCCAGTTTTATCTATGGAAACTGATTTCGATCATCAAACTCTTTTTGATTTTTTTAAAGGAACTGTATCTTGCAAACGTCAGTGTAATGAAATCCATTTTATCGCCAAAAATGAATATCAAACCGGGCATTTTCGCTTTTAAGACTGAACTGACGAAGGATTGGGAAATTACCCTGCTTTCCCTGCTCATTACATTAACGCCCGGAACCTTGGTGATGGATATTTCCGATGACCAGACGATACTTTATATTCATGCGATGGATATTGAGGATGCGGAAAAAGCCATTTTTGATATTCGTGAGTCATTTGAAAAAGCCATACAGGAGGTGAGCCGCTGATGTTTACACTGATCCTGCAACTCGCGCTCGGCATTATGGCAGTGTCTACCTTTTTGTATGTCATTCGTGTCATTAAAGGGCCGACTGTGCCTGACCGGGTAGTGGCTCTGGATGCAATCGGCATCAACCTGATTGCGATCACGGCGCTTGTCTCCATTTTGCTGAATACAAACGCGTTTCTGGATATTATTTTGCTGCTGGGCATTTTAGCATTTATCGGAACAATTGCATTTTCCAAATTCCTGGAGAAAGGAGAGATTATCGAAAATGATCGAAATCGCTAAGGTCGTTGTGGCTGTATTCATTTTGCTTGGCGCTCTTGTATGCCTTGTTGCTTCATTTGGGATACTTCGCCTTCCCGATGTGTTTACACGCTCTCATGCTGCATCTAAAGGCTCAACGTTGGGCGTCAATATGATTCTGCTCGGTGTCTTCTTCTATTTGTGGTTTGTGACGGGGAACATTTCCGCTAAAATCCTGCTCGGGATTCTGTTTATCTTTATTACGTCGCCTGTCGGGGGACACTTGATCTGCCGTGCCGCGTACAACTCCGGCGTCAAGCTTGATAAGAGAAGTGTACAGGATGACTACAACGGAATCAGAAACTTTGTGATTAAACGCAAAGAGGATTCTTACTTATAAAAAATAAGCAGCCGGACAGGCAGAGTTCCGGCTGTTTTTTTATTTCTTGATGACAGCCAGCGTGCATCTGGATATACAGATCAGCCTTTCTTGCTCGTCATAAATGTGAATTTGATAGACAATCGTCGTTCTGCCTGTATGAACCGGCTCGGCTACCGCCTTTACCGTTCCTTCCTTGACGGGTTTCAAATGATTGGCGTTAATCTCCAAACCGACACAAGCTTGTGTTGTGTGATCAATCAGATTTTGCGCGCCTGCGCTCGCCGCGGTCTCTGCCAGCGCCACTGAAGCGCCTCCATGCAAATAGCCGAACGGCTGCACCGTCCGATGATCCACCGGCATGACCGCAACGCATCGTTCCGCTGTGTTTTCAACAATCTTAATTCCAAGCGCTTCAAGCAATGTGTGTTTCGTGTCCATTCTATCCAACTCCCTTATTTAAAGTACACCGTCTGATTTCGCAATCAAAACCGCTTCCGTTCGGGAACCGACATTCAGCTTATTGAAAATCGATGTCAAGCTGTATTCGATGGACCGCTTGCTCAAATGAAGCGCATCTGCGATTTCTTGGTTTGTAAACCCCTTTTCAACTTCTTGAAGAATCAGGCATTCTCTGGGTGTGAGCACATCTTGTTCTTTTTGAGAGGAAGGAGCCGGCTTTGTTTTTTGCTGAGTCATCAGCTGTTTAAAGTAAGCAAAATCGACTAAAATTTCTCCGTTGAGTACGTGGTATATGTATTGGGTGATCTTTTCTTTAGATTCCGTTTTGCTGATGGCACCGTGCAGACCCGCACGAATCGCTTCCTCAAAATAATCCTCAACCTCGTAACCGGTATACACGATAATTTTACAATGAGGATTCTCTTGTAAAATCTGTTTAGAAAGCTCCATCCCATTGATCTCGCCGCCTAAATTCAGATCCATTAAAATGAGATCATATGACGAGAAATCATGCTGTTTGATAAACTGTTCGCTCGGTTCAGGACTGAGACAATCAACAGACAGATTCGAATCCGTTTCCAAAATTGTCTTGGTGCCTTCCATGACAGCCGGATGGTCATCAATCACTAGTATCTTTTTCATGTTTTCCTCCCTTTTACTCACTCTTTTCCATTTTATAAAAAAGACTTGGCTTGTGCCAAGTCGTTTCCGTTATAAAACCATTACAATTCGATTTCAATATCAGCCTTAAAGCCCTTTCCTTCACTTGTTTCAATCCGAAGGCGTCCATCTAAAGCCCTGACTCTCTCTTTAATGCCGGAAAGCCCCATACTCATGGAATGCTCATTATTTTTCTCTTGATCAAATCCTACACCATCGTCCTCATAATGCAGAACGATCCTGTTTTGAATACTGATGAGCATAATCAGCACATCCGTCGCCTGAGAGTGCTTGACCGCATTAGACAGAAACTCTTGAATGATCCGGTACAAATTCAGCTGCGAATCCAGATCAAGCGAAGCCGTAAATCTGCCGGTATTTAAACGGATATGAAACGGAACCCGTTCCTGCTGCTGAGCCACCAGCTTGGACAGCGCCTTCACAAGCCCAAGATCATACAGAAGCTGCGGCCGCAGTTCATGACACGTCTCCCTCGTCATCGAAATCACATCAGACATCTGCTCATTCATCTGTACAAGCTTGTCCTGCACATCTTCCCGGCACGGACTATCATCCTTCTTAAAATCAGCCAAAAACAGCTCGCACTGACGTTTTAATGAAATCAAATCCTGTAGAACCGAGTCGTGGAGATCGCGGGCGAGATCAGAGCGTTGTTTTTCTTCGATGGTGTACATGAGTTTTTTGAGCCAAACTGGGTTTGATTCTTGTTGTTTTATTTCTTCTAAATGACTCATCAGCTCTTCGATTTTCATAACGTTTTCGATCGATACGTTTGTATAAAACGCCAAGGTTTTCAGCCAAGAAAGTTCTTCAAGTGTGAGACGGGGCGTATTCATTTTAGATAAACAAAGGATCACAAATGATTTTCCGCCGCGTTCACCTATTTTCATGACAAAACCTTTATTGAATTCAACTATTTTCCCTATTTCGGATGTTACTTTTCTAAATTCTTTTTGATAGACTTTTTCGAATGAATTTACGGTCTCATCATCATATAGCTTAATACTTCCGTCTGCTGAAACTTCATATACATATGCTCGGCTAACTAGAGAGACCTCAAGTATAGTATTTTTCAGTTCTTCAAATACTTGAGTCAGGAATGTTGAATCTCTAATCAGCTGCGTAAATTTATATATACTATCTTGATAATTGAATTTTTCTGAGACCCTTTTTAATCTAAACCTGAAATCAAGTACTTCTTTATAATAAAAGACCGCCAACATGATAATATAAATTAAAAATGTTAGTTTAACACTATAAAAATCACTATCAGGACTACTAATTAATTCAATTGTAGTGATTAGAATAATTGTTGGCGTTAAAGCTAAAAAGCCATAATATCTTAATCTGCTTAAAATAAAATCCACATTATAGATTTTATTTGTCATAAATTGAAATACCAAGGAGAAAGGTATTAACATCATAAAAGAAGCTGCTAAAAAGGAAGAAACATAGTGCGCATTTAGAAACACATAAGGTATCAAATATAAACACAAAAAAGGTGCAAAAGAAAAGATATTAATAACTGTGAGGACCTTAATAATATGCGCTTGTTCAGTATCTTTATTTTTAATTAAAATGATACAGAAATAAATCACTACTATTATAAATAAAAAGAAAAAAGATAGTAAACTTAATTTAGGCACATAATCACGAAAGAAAAGATGTGAACGAAACATTTCACACACTACATTTATGATCGGTACTAAATATAAAATGAAAACTTTTTTATCAAATAAGGTAGTGCCTAACTCTCTAAAATAATGATAAAGAAATAGAAGGTAGTTTAGCGGTACAGATATTAATGTTACCACCATAATACATCTGCATAGTAGATCGCCTTTAACAGAAACTCCTGCGCTTATATAAGCAATAGCAGCAGATAACAAAAATATAATTAAAACTAAAGCAGATAGTAAATCCTTCGATTCATTTATTTTTAATATAAATAGGCAACAAAATAAACAAACAATATAAAACATTAACGGTATTAAGTAAGTAGAAAAATTTTTATCATTAAATAAGGTCAGCTTTAGCTCAACATCCTTGCCATTTCTCTCAACAACCATTGAACTTACATTTTTAAGCTTATTCATTTTTATTTCTTTAGTGTTTATCTTTTGATTATTAATACTCTTTACGATATCCCCTTTTTCTATTCCGCTGTATGATGCCATTGAATATTCATCTACATTGGTAATTACAACGTCCCCGTTATTCCCTTTCGAAACAGCTGCTCCAACTAACAAATTATTATTGCTTATATAGGTCAAATAAATAACATATAACAGACTTATTACAACTAACAATACAGAAATTTTATTGGTTCTAGACTTCATTTAACCCTCAATAGTGCCAATCCATCATTGAATAAATTTCTAATCCTTTAAAACCATTTATTATACATTCAGATTGATCTTTATCAACACCCAATAAACAAGCATTACCTTCCATTACTTCCCTTAAAACATTTGGGTATTTAATTAAGTATCCTACCATTTCTTGCATAATACATCCCCTCCTTATTTAATCATAACAGACAATAATTTTTCAGTTTTATCATCTTCTAATTTTAATTGTGACATTTCTTTTTTTATTTTCTGGAGAGATAAATGTTTCATCACCAGCAAATATTGTATAACGCCTGCTTCTGTTAATTTTTGTTTCAAAGCCTTCGTATTAATAGAAACAAATTCCTCGGGTTTTTGATATAAACTTAGTAGCTCAACTGAAGCATCATTAAATTGTTTTTTTAAGTATAAGTATGCCAATGTATTTTTTTTCTGAACAAAATCGTTATTTAAGTAAAACAAACCTTTATAATCATTATCGATCTGCGACATAATCCCAAGTTCATAAGAATAAGAAGCAACGATGGGATGGTATTTGCCAGTCGCCAGCATTACCCCCATCACACACGGCAGTGCTGTTAGCGCTCCTGATTTATTTTTAATCATTTCCAGACAGGCTTCTTCAGTTTTCGGGGCATTCACAATATCATCGTGCTGGCCTTGAATTGATTGTAATGCAAAATTCAATATCTTTTGTGAAAATTCTGGTTCATGACTAGCTTGGCACATCACTTGTATACTTAGGGTGTATAGAGCTGTAACTGCATTTAAAGCGATAGACGAGTCAATCTTCATCCATACAGCATTTCTATTATCTTTATCCTCTAAGTCATCATAAATATCGAATGAGAGTATAAGCAATTCAATTCCGGCAGCTAGCAATTCGATTGCTTTTTTGTCCTGACCGTTAAAAGCTAAATAATGATGAAGGGCCAAATCGGCAAACTCAAAAGTATCCTTAGACTCAATAAAATTCTGAAGATATCGTTCCAAGTCATGATTCATTATTTTTTGGCTAACAATCTCCTTCATTTTCTCCTTGATCCGGACAGAATCTAAACATATCTGCTCAATAACGACTTCCCCCCTCCCCTTCCATTTTACTAAATGGGCTATCCAAAGGACAGCAGGTTTTTCGTTTTTTAACAATCATATAATACTTTATCCTTTATTTGTATATGCAGAACGAAAAAAAAGACTTGTTTCCAAGTCTTTTTCACGAAATTTTCATTGCATAATTGTATTTATCGAGCTGATCAATGCTTTTGTTAATGTTTCGTAATGAATCTGTCGTTTCTTTAATATCAAGTTCGAGTCGGAATAACAATTGTTTTACTTCTTCAAGTTTCTTTTCCATCGTTTCCACACTCCTTTTTTTGAAAGATCAATGAATTGTGTATGGTGAACGAGTCCTAGGTATTTGATCTGTTACTAATAGTGTATCTGCTTTCAGGTTATTTTTCACCGAAAAGTATGCAAAAAAGTCCTGCGTGACACCGCAAATATCAATAGGTCTTTATGCTCGAAGGAATCACAACGAGAACGGGACTTTATTTCTATGTGAAGGAGCGTATATTTCTGCTGGAATTGAGAAAGATTCTTACTTCCCTTGATTTGAACGCATTTCGCATTTTAACTAAGTAAGACTATAGTCCTCCGTACTGTATTTTCAAAATTGAATACGCGATTCTTGCCGTATCCTGACCGACAAACACCGAAAAGACCGCAACGCTAAAGTTGTGGCCTTTCGCTTTGTCATATTCGGCGATTAGAAATCTATACATATAGAAACATCCCTTTTGAGTGAGGTGCTCCCATGAAATATCACTATCCTTGGTTTTACGCCTATCCTTATGAGATACGCCGCCCGCCTGCTCCTGACGGCAATACAGATACCTTTATCCGTTCAGCGAAGCAGGCCGCAGGAATGTTCGCGGATGCCCAGCTCGTTCTCAGCCGCATTGCGGGCTCGCGGGAGCTCTCACGCCGCATCCTGACCGCAGCCGAGCAGTCAGATAAACAATCTGTAAAGCGCCTGATCAAACAAATGGGCGTCCGGCATGAAGTGGATGCGGTCTTTAATCCCGACGGCATTTACATCAGCCTTATCGGGACGCAAAGCCGAATGATTCTTGCTTTGCGGTGGTCAGAAGACCGCAATCATTTTGCGTCCATCAGATGATGACACCACTCCAGAGCCTCAAGATAACACTCATACGCTTCTTCTTTATCCAGTTCTTTGCCTAATTCTGTATGAGTGTCCCAGTTGTTGCTTTCAATACATTTCACAAGCTCAAGCATGTGGTAGTAGTCGTTTTGATGGCCTAATAACGCTTTTCCGACTTCATCTTTTAAAGGCAATTCTTGAATAATCTCTTCTATTTCTCTATGCAGCAGGGTGTCTATGAGAGAAAACATTCCGATCAGCATATAAGAAGCAGGCTGCGGCCGGGCTGTTTTTCTCGCCAGCAGTTCACAAAGCTTTGCTCTCATCAAAGAAATCTTAATGATTTCGTGCTTGCTGGAATGCCCTTTTCTGCTTAAATCCTTAAAGGAAAGAATGTATATCCACCGTTTGATTTCATTAAATCCCAGCAGCATAATAGCCTGCTGAATGCTTTCAATTTTCTGGCTCAAACGGCTGTGGGATGAGTTTAAAAATTTTAAGATTTGATAGGACAGTGATAAATCCCGCTCTATGTACTCTGTCACACGCTTTATGTTAGGCTGCTCTTTGCTCAATTCGTTAAGCAGTTCATAGTATGAATAGAAATGAGTCGACAAATCATGCCCGCTGATGATGCGCGGCTCGCTGAAAAAATAGCCCTGAAATAATTGAAAGCCGTCTTGGGCCGCCTGTTTATATTCTTTTCTGGTCTCAACTTTTTCCGCTAAAAAGATCAAGCCTCTGCAGCCGTAGGTTTGCAAAATTTTTCTGCGTTCCATTCGGGTTGTTTTAAGAAAATCAATTTTCAATATATCAATATAGCTCATGAGCTTTTCCAGTAAGTCTTCATTTTGCGGGTTTATTGCATAAAAATCATCGAGCGCCAGCATATACCCCATTTTTTTCAGTTCTTTGCATCTTGAGATGAGGGCCGGCGTGATTGGTATATCTTCAAGGATTTCAATGACAAGCTGCTTCGGATTAAAGGAGGTGGGAAGATTCGAAAACATCAGGCTTTCCGTAAAATTAACAAAACAGCGTTTCCCTTCCGTCAGCTTCTCAATTCCGATGTTTAAAAAGCTGTTAATCACCAAATCTGCTGTTGCCTGGTCGCCGTCTTTAGCGCTATAGACATTCTCTTCGCTTTCTCTATACAGCAGTTCATAAGCAACAACCTGTTCTTTTCTATTAAAAATAGGCTGTCTTGCAACAAACACCCTCATTGATTTATCCCCCTTACACTACGCGCGGCGTTCACTCTTAAGTATATCAAATAATTTGACGAAAATTGTCTAAACATGAAAAATAATATATTCATAAAGAAAACTGGCCTCTTCGCGAACGAAAGGCCAGTTTTCTTTATTTTTATTCAAGTTCTTCATCAAGTCTGCTTTTCACTTCGTGAATCCGTTGCATTTTATTGCTCCAGCAGTCCTCGCTTAAATCAACCGGATATTCTTCCGGCTTGCTGATTCTTTTATATTCCTCCCACAGCAGGCTGAGGTTATCCTGTACATACTGCTGTATGTCTGATATCTCAGGGTTTTGGTAACAAAGAATACCCTTTTCAAAAATCAGCTCATGAAGATCCTTCGCATAAAAATTGGTGACAAATTTGCTGATGAATGTATGAACCGGGTGGAACATTCTGAGCCGCTTCTGATCATTCACCTGCTCATCATAAAGCGCAATATAGTCACCTTCAGAATGATGATTGGACTGATTGATAATACGGTACACTTTCTTTCTGCCCGGTGTCGTCACTTTTTCAGGATTAGACGAAATTTTGATCGTATCGACCAGTTTCCCGTCTTCTTCAATGGCTACAAGCTTGTAAACCGCGCCGAGAGCCGGCTGGTCATAGGCTGTAATCAGCTTCGTACCGACACCCCAGACATCAATGCGCGCTCCCTGAGCCTTTAAATTCATAATGGTATGCTCATCCAAGTCACTTGACGCAATGACTTTCGCGTCTGTAAATCCTGCTTCATCGAGCATTTTCCGGGCTTTTTTTGACAGGTACGCCAAATCGCCGCTGTCAAGGCGGATGCCAATAAAGTTGATGCGGTCTCCGAATTCCTTGGCAACCTTAATCGCATTCGGCATGCCTGAACGAAGCGTGTCATACGTGTCTACTAAGAAGACGCAATCTTTATGCGTTTCCGCGTATTTTTTGAAAGCTGTATATTCATCGCGGTAGGCCTGCACAAGCGCATGCGCATGAGTGCCGGAGACCGGGATATTAAAGCGCTTTCCGGCTCTTACATTGCTTGTCGCGCTGAAGCCGCCGATTAAGGCTGCTCTCGCTCCCCACATGGCCGCATCCATTTCATGCGCCCGTCTTGTTCCAAATTCAAGCGCGACTTCATCGCCGATGACGCCTTTAATCCGAGCAGCCTTTGTTGCGATTAATGTTTGGTAGTTCACAATGTTGAGCAAAGCCGTTTCAATCAGCTGCGCTTCTACAAGGGGGGCTTCCACCCTCATAATCGGCTCATTGTTAAAAACGAGTTCTCCTTCTTTCATGGAATAAAGTGAACCTGTAAAAGTTAAACCGCGCAAATATTCAATAAAATCTTCATGATACCCGAGTTCTTCCTGCAAATAATTCAGGTCGCTATCCGTAAACTTGAAATTTTCCAAGTATTCGATGGCTTTTTCCAAGCCCGCAAATACCGCATAGCCATTTTCAAACGGAAGCCTTCTGAAAAAAAGCTCAAAAATCGCTTTCTTTTCATGAATGCCGTCCCTCCAGTAGGTTTCGGCCATATTGATTTGATAAAGGTCTGTATGTAATGACAGGCTGTCATCTTTAAATCCATACTCTAACACTGTTTTTCCCCTTCCTTACTCTGCCACTTGCGCTCCGATGCTGTTTGCAAAATGGGAAAGAGCCCACGTGTGCCCCTCCTGATTAAAGCTGGCAACAGCCTGTTTATGCACAACAATCCGGAACCCTTTGTTGTATGCGTCAACCGCTGTATGCAACACACAAATATCTGTGCAGACGCCGGCAAGATGCAGTTCGCCAATCTGCCGCTCTCTGAGTTTGAGCTCTAAATCAGTACCCGCAAAAGCAGAATATCTCGTTTTTTCCATGTAGTATACGTTTGGTTCATGTTCATGTTTCTGATATAGAGGCAAAAGCTTTCCGTACAGATCTTTTCCATCCGTGCCTTTAATATTATGCGGAGGAAAAAGACGGGTTTCAGGGTGATATTGATCCCCTTCATGATGAGAATCTACTGCAAATACGGCATAATCACCGTTTGTGATGAAGTCTTCAGTCAAATTGACAATCGCCTCTTCTATCATTCTGCCAGGCTCTCCGCAAGTCAATTTTCCGTCACTCGCCACAAAATCATTCGTATAATCTATACAAATAAGTGCTTTTTTCATAGCTGGCCTCCCCGCCATCAGTATGAGAACATTATATCTTATCTCCAGTTGTAAGGGAATTGCCATGAATAAAAAGACAAACGATCCGTTTGTCTCTTAAGGTTTCAGCACTGACCGGTTAAAAATGTCGTCCTGAATATATATCAATTCACGATTTACAGCAGTGTCAGCCGCAATGACAAGGCCTAGAGGCGTATGAAACTGAAGATCCGATACGATCTTGAAGTGCACTCCGTTCCGGTTCGCCATTTGGATATAAGGAGAGTAAGACTGATACTGAAGCTCTCCATTAATCAAAAGGGTGATGTTTTTGCTGTTTTTGAGCGCACGCTCCGCTTCTTCATACGGTTTGCTTCTGAGCACCTGTCCTTTCGTCAGTGCCAAAAGCACTCTTTCCCTTAATGAGCCTAAAAACAAGTGGCGCTCGTCAGGTTTTGTTTCCAAGGGCCCATACATTCCTTGCTGCAAATAGAGATCCATTTTATCATCACTCAAAAGCTCGTCCTCCCGTCTTGTTTGTCTTCATTATCACCTGATCAGGCAGGAGCTAAACTTTCAAGGGCCGCTTACATTTCTGTTACCCAATGCATAATTTTTTTGGCCAGCTCACCTGCCGTTACTTCCTCTGTATGCCGGCGCAAAGAAGCTTCCAGGCGTTCAGGCAGAGCTGCTTTATCTTCTTCATAAGAAATGATCGTGCTCCACTCCAGCTGCGGAACCGCTACAAGCGTGTGCAGTTCTTTTCTGTTTTCATGCAGATACACGTCTGTGATCATTCCGGTTTGCGTATTGATATTCGCTTTTCTTATTTTCATCAAACATGACCTCTCTATTCAAAGACTACCCATATTATACAATAAAAAAGCAACAGCCTCCCCTGAAAAGGCTGTTACCCGTTAAACGAAACTGTTTCATCAATGATATCGGCATCTTTGAAGAGCGTTTTACTCGTTTGGTTATTGATGCTCACAAAATCACCGAGCTGAAACGCCCCCGAGCCCACGCCTGAGTGATCGACGCTTTTCGGTGAAATCGCAAACACATCTCCAAAACTGGCCGCCGCATCACCTGATATTGACATAATATAAATCGGACCTACAATCGCAGGCATTTCCCCACCTCCGCATTGACTTACAGCATCATATGCAAAGAGGCGCAAATGGTGCCCGCCTATTCAGCGGGCTTCGCGTTTTCTTCAAGGCGTGAGCGCTGGCGCAGTTTGATGAGGCGGACAATATTCAGGAAGAATGCCTTCACTACCGCGTACACCGGGACCGCTAAAATCATGCCGAGAATGCCGCCGAAGCTCCCCGCTCCGATCAACAGCAAAATAATCGTAAGCGGATGCGTATTGAGCCGCTTTCCGATCACGAGAGGAGACAGCAGATTACCGTCGAGCTGCTGAACGACGACCACCACAATAATCGCGAACAGCGCTTTGGCCGGCGAGTCCATAAAACCGACAATGACAGCCGGCGCAGCACCGAGAAAAGGCCCGACATAAGGAATGATGTTGGTAATCGCCATGACAATCCCAAGAATCAGGGCGTATGGAACACCGGCGATTAAGTAGCCTATAAAACACGCTGTTCCGACAAAAAGACAGATTAACAGCTGTCCCTGAAAATAAGCCGCAAGCGTATCGGATAAATCTTTAAAAATCTTTAAGCCTTCTGTCCGATAAGAAGCCGGAAGAATTTTCACTGCCAGGTGCGGAAAGCGGTGTCCGTCTTTCAGCATATAAAAAAGGATAAATGGAACCGTGATAATAACAAGCGTGATATTTGTCACGACGCCAAACACCGCAGATAAACTGGACGTGATATTTTGCGGCAGATTTTGGAGAAAGCTTGTCAACGACTGTTCAATTTTTGATATTGATACATAATCCTGGTTCATCATCCAGGTAAACCATTGGGAATGGGACAGATCGTTTGTCAGCGACTGAATCTGTTTTATATAATCAGGAAGATTGTTAAACAGCCCGGTGACTTGCGACGTAATGACAGGTCCGACTGCCGCGGAAACAAAGGCCAGCAAACCGATAAATAGTAAATAGATCAATAGAATGGATAAGGTCCGCGGAATTTTTTTTTCAAGCAGGCGGACGACCGGATTAAAAATAAAATACAAAATTCCCGCTATCAGCATCGGGAAAAACAGTGTCGAGATAAAAACAATAAACGGCTGAAACACAAATGAAACCTTTGTTGCGACATAAATAATCAGCAAAACAAATAAAATCTGCAATGTCCAAAAATGGACTTTTGATTTCAACAAGCTTTGTTCCTCCTAGTTTTTCTTTGTTTGTCAGATAAAAGGGCTTATACCCATCATTGTAACAAAAATGAACTCATATCAGAACTCTTAATGTGATGAAAGGAGTGTTGGTGATGAAGGCCGTGACATACGATAAAGAGTCAGAACTGGCGTATATCCGCCTTCTTCCTCCGAATATGCGCGGGAATTTACAGCCGGAGGCGCTTAAAGTCAATGATTGTATCCTGCTGGATATCGGCCTAGACGGCATAATTGCCGGATTCGAATGTTTTGGTGAGACAGCTTTGCTATGTTCCCCGTTTGCCGGAACATCCCGGATATATGTAAAAGATGCAGACGGCTATCATTTTCGTGTCCGTCAACATGCTTCAGTACGTTCCAATTATACAGTGTACGGCGTTACTTTTTGTTTTTCAGATGCCCGCTATCAGGAATTTGCCGGATTTGATCTTGACGAAACGATGGACCACAGTGCGTTTTTGCAGCGCTTAACTGAAAAATAGGACGTCACGGTGTACGCCTATTTTTCATGCGCAAGCACTTAAACCCGCTCACTGTAATCTGGCGTGACGGAAATCATGTGCTGGATTCTGATCAAACAAACGGAATTTCGGGCTCCTTCAATTGTGATATGGTCAGGTTTTACATCGATCAGTCTGCCTCTGACCGTATCTCGTACTGTCTGTATAATGAACCTTGAGCCGATGAGCTTTTTAATGGTCTGATAGACATAAGGATCGACTAAAGAGACCAGTTGCGGACTACCTTGGTTGACCATACTTCAATCCCCTTTTTATGTTTTATCTCAGCTTATGCCGTTATTATGGATAATGACACAGGCTTTCCTGATAAAACCAAGGGGTGCGGAGACTATAGGAGAAGATGTTTGGAAGCGGGTGTAAAGGAAATGGCGGTGAAGCGGAGACAGCGAAGAAAGCTGGCGCTGTTCCGTGTATAACAAGCGGGACTTATACAGACTTTATCGTCGATGCCTGAGTTTGGTCGATTAATTGATCCAGCTTTTCTATTTTTTTACGTGCCGTTGAAGAATCAATCTGGCGGTAATGATGTCGGCCGCCCGGCTCTTCATCAAGTTCGTCCGCTTTTTTGACAATCTGCTGCAGCGTGTTTTTATCTAATTCGCCTTCAGGCAAATAGGAATCTGTATGAAGCAAAATGGCAAGAGCAATCTCTTTTGCCGCTTTCGGTTCCTCGCCAAGCCGAATCAGAAGCTTATGCGCCCGTTCCGCCCCTTTAATGGCATGAATGTCATTTCTTTTGTATTTCTCATAATCCCACTTGCCGTCTGTATACCATTCATAATGGCCGATGTCATGCAGCAGCGCCGCTTTCGCAGCTAAATCAGGGCTGATGTCAGCTTTTATAGACAGCCTGTACGCATGGTAAGCGCAGGCAATCGCATGTGCCACACCGGAGCGTTGCATATATTTTTGTGCAATTGGATGGGTGAAAACATCCATTAATGTAACCTTTCTCATGGAAACCCCTCCTTTAGATATTTTTAGAATCCTAACATAATTTGCAGAGAAACTCAATTCTTATGTCACATCATTTTGTCTGCTTATCATCATTGTTATACCCTAAAAGCAGCGTTTCAGTCAGTATATGCGGCTGCTCAACAAAACGCGCGGGCGATTGCCTTTTTAATCAAAAAAAGAGCAGAAAATGTCTGCTCTACAAAAACTCTTTTATATCGTAAATGCGTCCGTTTTCCGTCCCTTTTTCTAATAAAGAAAGAAGCGTGCCGGCAATAAAGGCCGGACTGCGAAGGCTTCCTGTTTCATTTAACTTCCGGAATCGTTCAATGTCGTGGAAATCCTTTTTAGATGAAGAACGGATGACGGCTTGCATCTCAGTGTCCATCACACCTGGTGAGAAAGAAATCATGTTCACCGGCAGTTCTCCATCCTCTTGTTCAAATCCGAATGTCCTCGTAAACATGTCAAGCCCGGCTTTTGAGCTGCAATACGCGCTCCATCCTTTGTATGGATTTTTGGCGGCGCCTGACGTAATGTTGACAACCGTCTTTTTGCCGCTGTATAAAGCAAACCGTTTTGTAAACAGCTGACTCAAAAGCACGGGCGCTGTCAGGTTCAGCTGATAATGGCGCTGCAGCTCGTCACGAGACGCTTCGCCGGCGCGTTTGATCGGCGTTACCATTCCGGCGTTATTGATCAGCGTAATACCTGAATAACGATCTGGATTGATGGATGAAAGCAATGTTTCAAATTGCTGTTCAGCTTCTTCAAGATTGATGAGGTCTATTTGATGCTGCGTCAGTTTATCATGAGAGATATCAGCTTTTGTTCTGGATAAGGCATGGACTTCATGGCCCTTCTCTAAAGCCTGTAATGCAATGGCTTTTCCCAGTCCTTTTGACGCTCCGGTGATGATATAAAGTTCCATTGGAAACCTCCTCCTCCCGTTCCTATTGTACGGTACCGCTTTTGCACAACACAAGCACGCGGCCTACACCTTTTTGTTCTCCTGCGCTGTGACTTTTGGGATGAGGAACACAATCCCTGCAATTCCGAGCAGAATCAGCACGACATACAGAATCGGAAGCAGCAGTGAAGATGTTGCTTCTTCTTCCTTTGTTTCCGTGGATGACGTCTTTGTGATCGGTTTTTCAGCAAACGTAATCCCGAGCTGTTTCGACTGGGCCGCAATCGTGTTGGATTCTTCGGCATCTGTTGATGTAAACAAACCTTTAATCAGCTCGGCGTCCTTGTCCTCCGGCTTATCAAAGGTAATATCCTTCTGTTCCTCAGGCAGTTCTGTTTTCTCTTCATAGTAGGAATCTTCATGCAAATAATTCGTATCGATTTCGATGTCTTTTTTCTCATATTGGTTTGGCGCGACATCTGTATTTTCTTCAGTTTCGGCAGCGGCGGCAGAGGGTATGAAAAGGGAAAAGGAGAGCATACAAATCATGATCCCCTTTTCCATACTGCGATTACGCTTCATATGTTTCATCGCTTTCTGCTGTTTTTTCCGCCATCAGCCGGATCACAAGCGGCAGAGCCGCGGCAATCACCGTAATGACCAGCAGAACCGTTATTCCCATTGTAAACAAGTGCCCTGTGCCGTACTGGATGTCGATAAATACTTTCGAAACAGGATCTTCAAATGTAAAGTTCGGCATAATCAAATCAATAAGCGGTGCGACGTAGAATAGAATCATCGCCGCTGAAGCAACCCATCCAGAAATTGATCCGAATCTGAATGCCGCCCGGATGAAGGCAGAGCTTGCAACCAGCAATAGAATCGTAAATACAGACCACTTGATCGTCTGATCGTCCGGCAGCGAATAAATATTCAAACCGAACAAGCTGATCATGAGTCCGACAAGGATGTTCAGAATGCCGAATAACGCTCCTTTGACGAGAAGCGGCGCGTTTTGGTAATACGAGCTGAAATAGCCGATTAACAAACTGCTGATCAATACAATGACTAGAATGACAACCGGCGGCACCGTCTGCGTTTTTTCTTCCGGAACCTCTCCGCTGATTTTAAGCGGATTCGCCAAGTAATCATATACATAGCCGTTGTTTTGCCCGTCTACTAATGTATTTCC
Organism: Bacillus sp. 0209A; assembly: GCF_036765095.1. NCBI lineage: Bacteria > Bacillati > Bacillota > Bacilli > Caryophanales > Bacillaceae > Bacillus > Bacillus sp. 0209A. Next base: position 965,608 of record NZ_JBAIZV010000002.1, on the reverse strand, counting down.
CAGTATGCCATATACGTCACTGCGGACAAGCTTTGTGGAGGCGACATTTTTCCCCCAGTTATTGTTTAATGTGTCAGCTTTCGCCTGAACATCATTCACGCTTTGCTGCATGTTGGTTGTGTAATCAATAATGCCTGACTGGCGATCAGACAATGACCCCATCATGTCTGACATTTGCAGCACTTCCTGGCCGACCGTATCTTGGACACTCAGTGCCATTGTGCCAGACAGCCCGTCGTTACTGAACGTCGCTGCTTCTTGCGTTGTGCCTGTTACCAGCTGTTCTGACGCTTTGGCGGCGCTGTCAGAGATTTTCGTCAGTTCGTCGAGAACACCTGCTTGAGAGTCACGGATAAAGCCGCTGTACTCGTCCGCAAATTTGGTCATGCCGTCGATGAAGCTGTTAATGTCTTCATCCGTTTGCATCATATTGTTTTTGAGGTCTTCCCAGCTGGCTGATTCTTCCGGTGTGAGAGCCAGGACTGATTTGACGTTGCCCTGCTGGTCGGCGAGAACAGTATTCTTTGCATCATAATCAATAGTACCGTACAATACAGAGTCATATATCGATAGATATTTATAATAATCCATTAAATCATCGATTTTCACTGTGTTAATGTCACCTTGAAATTGAAGCTGGTCTTTATTTTCCAGCTCGAGAATCATTTTATAAATGCCACTATCATACACCTGTAAATGCATATCTTTTAACTGATCTTCTAAATCATTTACTTTTTTCTTCAATTTCACTATTTCATCATCTAGGTTGTCTATTTTCTCTTGCAATTCTATTAATTTCTTTTCTAGCTCTTCGTTATGGGCAGTTTCTTTTTCTTTGAGCTCTTCTTCAATTTGCTTGATTCGCTCAGACGCTTTGCTGAGCTGTTCTTTTGCTTTTGCGATATCAGAAATCTCGTCGTTTCCGGTTTGTTCTTCGTCCTCAGGCTGCGTCGTCCCGCCGTCGCCTTCGGTATCGCCTGAATCTCCGGTTCCGTCTTCATTTGCCAGCTGGATCATTTGAAGGGCTGAGTCAGATGAAGCAGTCTGTTCGGCAGATGTGTCCGTTTCGGTTTGTCCGCTGTCTGACTCGCCGTTAGTGGCATCGCCGTTCTGATCCTGGCCGTCTGTACCCGGCTGCTGGTCTTGATCCTGAGTGTTGCCGTCCGTTTGTCCGTCCGTTCCGGTATCACTGCTGTTATTGTCTTCTCCAGAATTATCATTTTGATCATTTGGAATCGACCCGTCTCCATCATTATTTCCGGAATTTGTATCCGGCTCTGTCTTAGGCTCTTCTGGCGTCGTATCCTCTTTTTCAGATTCCTTAAGACTGTCTGAAATGTCTTGAATGTCAGCTGCAATGTTTTTCATTAATTCACGCTGATTTTCAAGATCAATTTTTAGTTCTTCAGGATCTACGTTCTCCGGCTCTTTATCATTGTTCTGGTTGTCATCGTTAGAGCCATTGCTAGGACCTTGACTGTCTGGAACAAGTAACAGTGCACGCTTATCTTTAAGCTTTTTATAAATTTTGTTTAACGTATTTAGCCTTGATTGGGCTTGGAATTGATCAATTAAATCACTCTGAATCCTCGCCATACCCATTTCTTGCAATGGCACTTGATCCTGCCTTGCCTTTTTAGCTTCATCCATCGCAAGACCAGCAATCCCAAGCTGTGTTTTCGCTTGGCTGATTCCTGTTGCCAGTCCGCTCATGCGTTCGCTGAACTGATTGGCTTTTTGCTGCGCTGAAATGGCATCCAGGCCTGTCTGGATTTGCTGGTGAGTAGAATCCTGGGCTGCCAAAAGCAGCTTTTTCTGATTTTCTTGATATTCTTTGTATCTTTCAACGGTATCAACGAAATCTTTCAGCGTGTTTTTGGCTTCTTCCGCTGTTGAAGCTTTTTCTTTTGTTGTGCCTTGCGCTTCATTCATTGATTTTTTCAGCTCATCGATTAAGTCTTTTTGCTGTTTGATTTCACCTGCTAAATCATTTGAGCTAGGTTTGTAAAAGTTGTACATGACATTTTGGAATTCAGATTCTTTATTGACGATATTGTCAAATTCTCCTCTGATGTTGTCCACTTTTTGTGAAACAAAATTCCAATATAAAGCCGACATTTTTTTATTCATTGTCTTTTGCGCATCTTCAAGCTCGCGCTGCACTTTTTCTTTGTTGACCGCATTCAGGTTATCTTGAATGCTGAATTCGAGTGTTGCTTTTTGAGGATGATCTTTGTCATAACTCAAAATGTTTTTTGAGAAATCTGAGGGAATGTAGACGATCGCATCGTATTTCTTTGATGCGAGACCTGTCTCGGCCGCGCTTCGGTTTAGGACCGTCCACGAATAATCAGGGCGTTCTCCCAGAACGGCAGCTACTTCTTTGCCGAACTGGGCGGAACTGTCCTCTTCATCAGACTTCACCTCTTCACTCAATACACCTGTGTCTTCGTTCACCACCGCGATTTGCCGCGTTGAATTGGCTACTTTTTTCGCCGGGTCTTCTCCGATAAAACGGAAAAACAAAACCGGCAGCAGCAAAACGATGATGACGGCGGATATTAACTTGATCAAGCTTTTTCGTTGTTCTGTCATCTAGCACTCTCCCTTTCAGCAGAACATAAAGGAATTTGAACTTTTTGCTCCTTCCCGTTTTCCACAACATATCCGAAGCCCGGCTGAATCTCAGGCTCCTGTCTTTGGTACGGGAGAGGAATGACATTTTGTTCAGATTTTTTCATCAGCAGAATGGCGTGGCGGATTTGCTTCATCTCTGTCGTCAAGGAGTCATAGCCTTTTGAGAATTCACTGTGATTTCCGCCCGGGATAAAGCTGAAGCCAAGATGCGCGTATGATTTCATGAAGTTTGCCAGACGGTCTTGTATTCTCGTATCAATCGTCTGTTGGAATCTCGTAATTCCGTCAATCATCAGCACCACTTGTGAGAATTGCAGATTTTGCGCGTCTCCCTGACGGACGGCTTCTACATACATGGCTTCTCTTGTTTTGAAAATGCCTTCTGCTGTTTCGCTCCACTGTTCAATATCTTCTTTCGTTTCCAAGTATGAGACATCCGATTCCTTCGCATAATGGGATAAGCCGCGGTCAATCGAGTCAAACAGGCCGATCATTTCGGTTTCATCATCAATCAGATGTTCAAGCATAACTTTTAAGACGTTTGTTTTCCCGCGCTGGGTCTGGCCTAAAATCATGCAGTGTTTATGCTTGCCCAAATCAAAATAGACTGGGCTGACTGTTTCTTCATGAAGCCCGATCGGTACAGATAACGGCTTGCGTTCCAGCTTGAAGCGGAGAGAAAATTCTTTCGTCGACAGGCTCTCAGGCAGCATCGGAATTGGTGCCGGCTGCTCCAGTGAAGCAAAACGGTCCTGAAGATTCTGAACGTCTGCTTTCAGCCCGTTGAACATGCCGATATCATCGTCCGCTTCAACAGGGAGGAACATTTGTGCGAAATAAAGCTCTTCCTTTTGGATGATGACGCGTCCCGGAATCGGTTCAAGATTGAACTTCGGCCGTCCATAAATCGAATATCCCTCAGATTGATCCATGAGATAATGGACAACCTTGGTTTTCAGGTTATTTAACAATGACTGGCGGACAGCATTAACCCGCGTTGCTGTCATCATGAAGTAAATGCCTAAGCTCTGTCCGTCTCTGGAAAGCTGGACAAACTCCGCTTCAAGCTCATGCATTTCATCCTTGACGATGTCAAAGTTATCAATGGTGATGAAAATGAACGGAAGCTCTTCTTCGCTCAGCGCATTGTACATTTTAATGTGGCTGATTTCTTTTTCCCTGAACAGACGTTTACGGCGGTCAATTTCTTCCTTGATTCGAATCATGAACTTTTCAATTTTTCGTGATTGGTCCATCAGGAAGTAATCCGCGGTATGCGGCAGCTTCGCTAATGGCAGAAGCGTTCCGTTTCCGAAATCAAAGATATAGACATGAAGCTCTTCAGGTGTGTATACGTCCGCAAAGCTCATCAGGAACGTTGCGGCTGCAATCGATTTTCCGTAGCCGGAAGAGCCAAATATGCCGATATTTCCGTCTTCCATCATCTTATAAGCAATTGGCGCCTGTCTTTGCAGATCAGGTTCATCAACATACGCAAAGTGGAAATGATCTTTTTCGTCTGAAGGGAAAAGAGTGCGCGGGATACGTTCCGCGAGCGGCGGCAGCCATGGACTTGACAGCTTCTCGATTCCCATTTCATCTTGGATGCGTTCAATTTCATCAACTATAGCTTCGATTTCTGTTTGAACGTCTTTTTTCGCGATATCTTCGGTATCCACTTCAGAAAGCGGGATCAGACCCGTATCCGTGACGATCGCGATTTCGTCCTCTGTGCCGTAGACTTCCTCTAAGTAAGGCGCGCCGCTCCAAGCGGATTGGAACAGCTCATACACTTCATTGTTGCCGACCTGCAAATACCCGCGTCCTGTAACGGTAATGTTTGCGGCATCGCTGTTTTTCAAAATTTCTTTACTGTCGGTGGCATCCTGAACCTTCAGCGCTACTTTAAAACGCGAGTTACTCCAGATCTGGTCATCAATGATGCCGCCCGGCTTCTGTGTCGCCAAAATCAAATGAACGCCGAGACTTCGCCCGATACGCGCGGCACTGACAAGCTCCCTGATAAAATCAGGCTCCTCGCTTTTCAGCTCGGCGAACTCATCAGAAATTAAGAACAAGTGAGGCATTGCCACTTCTGCTTTCCCCTGCTTGTACAGCTTTGTATAGTCATTGATGTGATTGACTTGATACTGATCAAACAGGCGCTGTCTTTTTTTCAGCTCGCTTTTAATCGAAGCAAGCGCACGCATACTGAAGTTTTTGCTTCCTTCAATATTCGTGATGGTGCCGAGCAAATGAGGAATGTTGCGAAACGGCTGCGCCATTCCTCCGCCCTTATAGTCAATTAATAAAAAAGCCGCTTCATGCGGGTGAAAATGCACCGCAAGTGACAAAATGTAGGTCTGGAGAAATTCACTTTTTCCTGACCCCGTTGTCCCCGCAAGCAGCCCGTGCGGACCGTGGGCTTTTTCGTGAAGGTTCAGATACACAATGTCATCTTTCCCCTTATAGCCGATCGGCACTGACAGCGACTTCGCCGATTCACTCGTCTGCCATTTTTGCTGAATGCCGACTTCCTTTACTTCCTTCGCATGGAAAAGCTCCAGGAACGATACCGTTTCCGGAATGGAATTCGTAATGCCGACCTGGTGATTCAGCGTCCGCAGCGTGCGTGAGAACCGTTCGTTGTCCCCGCGCTGATGATGATCGAGGCGGAACGGAATCCTTACCGCTTTTTTCTTTTGTATTAAAATGTCCCCTTCATGCTCATTGATGTAGCGGACAAGAGTCGTAATATTTTCCGACAAGCTTTCCTTTGTTTCCGCGGCAACAATTGTAGAGATGCCCAGATGTTCATGCTGTCCTTCTAAATATTCGAGAATGACGTGCTCTGAGATCAGCTGCTGATTCGTGATGACAAATACAAAATGCGGTTTGAACTGCAATTTTTCTTTGTCATCTTCGAGATCGCGCTCTCTGATCAATTCATAAAGTGAAGACAGGAGCTGATCTCGGGTTTGCTCATTATAAATAAATCCTTTCGCATAAATATGGGGCATTTGAAATTGCGGCAGCCACTTCATCCACTCCCAGTCTTTATACTCTTCTTCATGAAAAATAAATACGAAACGCAAATCGTGATAGCTGTTGAAGAACGACAATTGTCCGATCAGCTGGTGAATCTCATTTTTCACAATTTGTGCTTTACCGACAAGCCCCATCGGACCTTCCGCCAAATCGACCGTAACCGGCGCATTGCGAATATCCTTATAGATACGCTGCATGTGCTGCGATTTCTCCATGAGGTCATCGATATCACGATTGGCCAAGTCTCCGCCGCTCATATTGATTTCATAGCTTGAAGGGACTGTTCCCGTCCCAATCCGCAGCTGGAGATAATCCTTGCTTTCAAGTGATTTTTCCCAGATCCGGTCACTGATTTCACTTGTTAAGTATTTCATTTGTTCAAACGAAGGGAAATGAAACTCAAGAACCTGCTTTTGCTTTTCAGAAAGCGCCTGAAGTTCTTTCCGCTTGTTGTCTAAGTAAAGCTTATACACACGTTCCCGTTTTTCCTCGCGTTTTTTCCGTTGGTTTTTATCGCGGAAATATTGCACCGTCGAGGTAATGAGGGTCATCATAAACATCGCCAGAGAAACGAGGATGAATATGCCGCGCGGCTGGATGATGGCGACAACGCCCATCACGATCAGCATCACAAGCGGCGGCAGGATGACAAGCCACAGACCTCTGTTGGTTTGATCGCTCTCTTGAGAGGGAAAACTGAAGGACACGCGGTCATCCGGCAGGTCGTACACCATTCGCGGCGTTCTTCTGTACTGCGGATATTTTTTCTGCATCTCTGTGCTCGGTTTGACCGTTTCTGTTAATGCTGTTTCAAACGGTGCAAAATGAACAACTTCTAAAAGGTCTTGTTCCGTCACTCTCATTTGCGTAAAGTTCCAGAAGATTTCATCTCCCGGCTGGAGCGGTGTATTGGCGTTAATCTTCTCTCCGTTCAAGAAGACCGTCCCGCTATCAGGTTGAACCGACCAGCTTTGACCGACACGAAGCAACGAAAACGTGCTTTGTTCTGCAAAAGCAAAATCTTGCGGATTCAGATAAATATCTGCATTCGGGTTTTCTAAAGAACATATGATTTCATCCCGATTCCCCGTAAAATAAACGGTTTTCTCCGGCTCATTGCCCGTCAAGATCAAGCGTATATCCTGCTGATCCGTTTGAAGAGAAAATGATGTATCCGGCTCAATCACGCCGAGACCATCATTTCCCAGAAAAACTTCGTATTGGCCTTCAGATTCCTTTCTTTGAAGAGAAATCACTCCGCTTTCAAACGGAATGGTGCCGATCGTAATGGAATCCTTCACATCAGGCCCAATGGTCGCCGGATGGGACGACGGGAGGTCAGACAGTTTCAGTTTTTGAACGTTATTTTGGTAAAAAACCCATAATAGACTCAAATGGCGAACCCCCTAACGGCCAAACGGCAGCATCCGATGACCCGCGCTTCATGTCTCACGTTATTTGTCATCTTTTTTCTCATCTTTCTTTTCTGTTTCTTTTTCTTTCTTCGCTTGTTCTTCTTTTGTCGCTTTTTCTTCTGCCGCTTTTTCTTCAGCTTGTTGTTTTTCTTTGTCTGTTTGTGTTTGTTGTTCGGTTGTACCAGTTGTTGAAGACTCAGTGTTCGATTCTTTTTTCTGTTCAGCGTTAGCTTTATTCACTTTATCAAGTTCGCTGTCTACAGAATCAAGTTCTTTTTGAGTTGCTTCATCATTACTATCCTCAGCTAAGAGCTGCTGTTTATATTTATAAAGGCCAAGCCAAATGTATGGGTTATACTCGAGCTTATGTCCAATACTGATCGCTTCTTTATAATCCCCTCTGCCAATATCAATCCAATAAAGGAAATGCTGCGGTTCAGATTGCAATGTCACCAGCTTCTCAATATTATCTCGTTGATAATCTAAAAGCTGTTTTTCAATTTCTACATAGGAATAAGCAAGCTGATACTGCACCGATTCCGGCAGGCTTTCCGCATCGTACTTCGACAGCGTGCTGATCACCTCACTGTACTGCTTGTTTAAGAAAGCACGGTTGCTGTCCACTATCGCCTGGTGCTTTGGCTGCGCGAAAAATAAGGCGTACATCGAATAAATAAGAGCCGGTACCAGCAAAACAATGAGTCCCAGGCCGATGTATCGCTGGATGTTCCACTTCTTTCTCGGGATATGTATGTATGTTTTCGCTTTGGCTTCGAGCTCATCGATATGGGTTTGAATCAGCTCGAGCAGGTCATCATAGGACGCCGCATCCAATATCGCCTTAGCCTCTGCGGAGAACGTCAGCGTTTCATTGAATTTCAGGTATTCTTCAAATGCAAAAGCGCCGTCAACTGCCAAAGCCGCTGCCGCTTTCAGCTCCCGCCACACTCTTTCCTCATCATGCTCGTAAGGAGGAATGCTTTCTTTTACTCCATAATGGAGAAAATAAGGCGTCAGCCCTTTATCGAATACAATGTTTTCAGGAGCGACAATCACATTCAGCCTCGACAGATTGTGCTGCTGTATAGCTTGGACAAGCTGATAGGCAAACTGCCATTTGCTTTTTTTATCTTTAGCTTTCATGAAGCGGAATGCTTTATAGGAGGGAGGAGGTTGGATTGTGATGATTACTTCATCATCCGTCACAGCGATCTCTTTATGAAAAAATGGATTTACATCTTTGATCACATTGGCTTCGAGACCGTCCAGAAGCTTTATTGTTTCCCGCTGAAAGGTAAATGTATAGCCGGCATCTGTTTTCTCGGCAACAGCTTCTAATTGGTTTTCTAAATATGATTTTTGTTTACCTGACATTCAACCAGATCCTTTCATAATATTTCAAGCCGGTCTCCGTTTGTAATGCCGCAATCAGACAGCTTGCATTCTCCGGAAAACACCGTATCCTTATTAACCACTCTGATCCAGTGCCCTTCGCGCGGAGGTATAGCTACGCTTTGAGCCTGCCAAGCAATATCAATTACTTTTTTCACCGGGTGGTAATCTGACAATCTGAGATCAAAGACACTGCCGTTATAATGTTTCAAATCTATTGTAATATCAATATACATTTTAGGATCACCCTTACATAGAAAGAGCGCCGTCTTCTGGTGAATCAGGCGCTCCTTCCCTTTCATACTGTTATCCGCGGATTTGATTTGCGATGTCTTGGTCAGTAGACTCAAGTGTATTTGCTGTTTGATCAAGCTGCTGATTCACATCTTGAAGCAAATCTGACATTTTGATAAATGAAGGTTTGAGCTGCTCGTATTGATCTGCGAACGCTTCGCTTGAAGCACCTTCCCACATGCTTTTCAAATCAGAGATCATACGGTTTAAACGATCAACCTGATTTAATACTTCTTGGCTTTCGACGCCGTATTGCTTCGCCATCGCTCTTAGCTCTTCGGGTGTGACACGAATTAATCCTGCCATATTCCTCATTACCTCCTGTGCCATCAGCCTAAATATGGGCTAATTCACTTATTTTTAGAACGTCATTATTATAAAAACAGTTTTTCGGCACAGTCAAACAAATATGTTTTAATTTTACAAAATGAGTCCAATGGTTTATCCCGGATCACTTAAAAATGACATATATTGTTAAACAAGTAGGTTCATTTTCTTAATCTTCTCTTCATTCTTCGAATAATCCAAAAGACCCAAATGATTCTCCAACTCCCAAAAAAAACCTTTCAGAAAATTTGATGCTACAGCACCATTTCTGAAAGGTTGAGTTTTTTCTTTCCTTAATCCTCGCCTCCGATGACCTTCTTAAAAGAATAAACTTTCAATCATATAAGGCGCAAAACTGCAGGCGATTACTCTGCCAATCATATATAAGACGTTTCTCTAGTATGCCTTTTACTTTATTGTTTGGCTTCCGCTCTTTGTTGTTGATTTTCACAAACAACAACAATCATAATAAAAGGTAGATAATGAGATGTCAAAGAGAAATCAAGCATGAAAAGTAGGGAGATTTGTGACCATGCCGAATGATCCGTTTAAATACAGTTTTGACAGACTTGAAGATGTGGCTGATCATATCAGCGACGTGCTGCGGTGCCCGATCACCATAGAGGATGTTAACCACAAGCTTCTTGCCTACAGCACACACAGCGACTGCACAGACCCTGCCCGGACGTCTACTATCATTGGCAGAAGAGTACCTGAGAAGGTCATTAATAAGTTGTGGAAAGACGGGACGATTCCAGCTCTCTTAAAAACGGACCAGCCGATCAGAGTAAAGCAAATAGATGATGTCGGGCTAAGCAATCGTGTTGCCATTTCGATTTGGAAAAACAGCCAAGTGCTTGGCTTCATATGGGCGCTTGAGATCCAAAAAACATTGTCTGACGATGATCTGATGACGTTGCAAATGGCGGCAAAAGCAGTGAGAAACAAGCTTCTCAAGCTCCAAATCAGAAAAACGAAAAATGAAGAACGAAGCCAAGAGTTTTTCTGGAAAATGCTGACCGGACACATTCATCAGGAACATGACATGGCGGATGGATTTCACAAGCTTGGAATGGTTGCCCCTTCTGAGTTTTCCGTGATGATCATCCGGATAAACAGCGAACTGACGGAAAAAATCGAACAGCAGCTGCAATATTTGCAGGAAACGACCCAGCAGGTTCACGTGCTGCTGACGACCGTAGATTCCAATGAACTCATTATTTTAACCGCTCCCAAAACAGAACACCCTTTTCAAGATTTAAAACAGTTTGCTTTGAGTACACAAAAACAGCTGAAGGAACGTTATAAAATAGAAGGCGCTTCTATCGCTATTGGCGGAATATACAACTCTATTTCATTTGTCTCCCGCTCGTATCTGGAAGCATTGTCCGTTCTAAAAGCGAAGGAACGGTTCGCAGAAGAGACCCAACATTTTTTCAGCTTTTCTGAGCTAGGCATTTATCAATACTTGGATGTCTTAGATGAGAAACGGAAGCAGACGGGATATTTTAATTATTCGCTATCCAAACTGGAACAGTATGACCGGAATCACCAGTCAAATATGGTAGAAACGCTAGAACGTTTTATTGAAGCTGACAGCAACGTGAATACCGCTGCCAAGGTGTTAAATATACATGTTAATACATTGAATTACCGCCTCAAGCGTATCAGCCAGATCGCTGAAATCGATTTGAAAAATGTAAATCAAAAATTCACCATCTATTTAGATATTAAGCTTCGGCACATGGATTTGTGAAATTTCACAAATCCATGTTTTTTTATTTTCTTATTCAAACAAAGAATTTTCTAAAGAATCATTCTACACTAAAAACATCACGTATACAGGAGGAGACAGATATGATCATAGGGGTTCCTAAAGAGATAAAAAACAATGAAAACCGTGTCGCACTAACACCTGGAGGCGTTTCCCAGCTTATTTCAAACGGCCACCGGGTGCTGGTTGAAACAGGCGCGGGCCTTGGAAGCGGATTTGAAAATGAAGGCTATGAATCAGCAGGAGCGGAAATCATTGCCGAGCCGAAACAGGTGTGGGACGCCGAAATGGTCATGAAGGTAAAAGAACCGCTGCCGGAAGAATATGTCTACTTCCGCAAAGGACTTGTACTGTTTACGTACCTTCATTTAGCCGCCGAGCCTAAGCTTGCGCAAGCCTTGAAAGATAAAGGCGTTACGGCGATCGCATATGAAACAGTTAGTGACGGCCGGACATTGCCGCTTCTGACGCCAATGTCAGAGGTCGCAGGCAGAATGGCAGCGCAAATCGGAGCTCAATTCTTAGAGAAACCTAAGGGCGGAAAAGGCATTTTGCTTGCAGGAGTGCCAGGCGTTTCCCGCGGAAAAGTAACGATTATCGGAGGAGGCGCTGTCGGCACAAACGCGGCGAAAATGGCTGTCGGCCTTGGTGCAGACGTGACCATCATCGACTTAAACGCAGACCGCCTGCGCCAGCTTGATGACATTTTCGGCCATCAGATGAAAACGTTAATGTCTAACCCGGTCAATATTGCAGATGCTGTGGCAGAAGCGGATCTTCTCATTTGCGCGGTCTTAATTCCGGGGGCTAAAGCTCCGACTCTTGTCACCGAGGAAATGGTAAAACAAATGAAACCTGGTTCAGTGATTGTCGATGTTGCGATCGACCAAGGCGGCATCGTCGAAACTGTCGACCATATTACCACGCATGATCAGCCGACATATGAAAAACACGGCGTTGTCCACTACGCTGTGGCGAACATGCCGGGCGCTGTCCCTCGCACATCAACAATCGCGCTGACGAACGTTACTGTTCCATACGCGCTGCAAATCGCGAACAAAGGAGCAGCAAAAGCGCTCGCAGACAATGCGGCACTGAGAGCTGGTTTAAACACAGCAAACGGACACGTGACCTACGAGGCTGTGGCAAAGGATTTAGGATACGAGTATGTGCCTGCCGAGAAAGCTTTACAGGATGAGTCATCTGTAGCGGGTGCTTAATTCACATTAAGCTTGCAGAAAGATTTTCTGCAGGCTTTTTTTATTTTTAAAAGGAAAAGAGGAACCATTTCACGAACTAAAACGATGAACTTGATCATAAAGGAGGATTCATATGGCTGTTCAACAATATGGCGTTTTAAAAGGCATTGTCTTAGACATGAAGCGGGAAACAGATGATGACAGTCCCCATTTCCAAGTCAAAGTGCTCGGTGAAGAGAATACGTATTACAGGTGCGCCATCAATGTGATGTCCAGCTCTGAGGAATCTGAAGTATTGTATATGGCTGACGATCAGTTTGATTCAAGCTCGATCACCATCCTTCCGAACATGCCGTATGGATATACAAAGATCAATGAGGCAAACCGTGAAGTGGCGCTCGATTATGTGCGGGGCAATTTGTTTGATCCGCGGGGAATGAAACCTTTGCCTCATGAAATCACAGGGCCTGATAATGATTTAAATGATTTTATTGAAACGTATATGAAAAAAGCGCAAGAAGAGAAAGCGCCGGTTTATATATTCGGTTCAAAATTTGGGCCGGAGCAGGCTGCGGATAAAATATTCGGCTTTACTCCGACCAACGGCATGCACAATATCCATATGAATCAAGGGAATGCAATGGATAGCCGCTGGAAAAAAGACAACGGCGCTTGGCATGACGGAGGCATTCTGATACAATTTGCCGATCAATGGGCCGCTGTGTTTTTAGCATTTTTATCCCAATCTTGGTGTACGGATGAAAACGGAAACCCGGTCAAAGATTGTGATCATACCGAAACGTCTGCGTAAGATAGAAAAAGAGACTGCAGCGACAGTCTCTTTCAGATTGCAGACAAAGTCCTAAAACGGTTTTTGTTTTAGGATTTTGTCATCTTTTCAGCGTGATTGAAAACCCTTGAAGTCTAGAAGCAAAAGAGACTGCGGCAAGCAGTCTCTTTTTTATACTATTACACATTTCCAACAGGCTTTAAGCTGTTTGGCCTCATATCACTCCAATGCGATTGGATATAGTCCAGACAAGCTTCACGCCCTTTTTGCTCATGAACGACTGTCCAGCCGCTCGGCACATCTATAAATCCGGGCCATAGGGAATATTGGCCCTCTTCATTGATCAGCACCAAATATGTGCCATCCGGATTTTCAAAAGGATTTGCCATCTCTTTCTTCCCCCCTTATTTATTCATCTCTTCCAGTTTGACAGCGAGCACCTTGCCGATTTGAGCGAGCGGTGCAGGCTGACAAAGATCTTTATGGCGGCAGTCGATGTCGATTTGTTCAATGTGTCCGTTAATATAAGGCTTCCACGAATCCGGTTCAATCGGATCAAACCATTCAGGTATGATTGTTGATCTGAAAAACAAGACATTTCCACGGAAGGTTTTCGGCTTATATGAGCCTAAAATGCCGACAGAATTGACATACGTATTCTTCAGATTTAAAATGACCGATTCATCCAGACTCGCAAGCGCGCTGCCGTCACGGCGAAGAATCTCAATCGCCGTTTCAAAATCAAGCGGTTTGTCCCCTAAGCTGTCTGGATCGTACCCGCCTAACGCCAGAAGAGCAATAAGCGCTTCCTCATCATCCGGCGCCTCTTTTATGGGAAGGAAGTGGTTCGGATAGGCGTCCAGCATCACTAGTAGAGATACTTCTTCTCCATGATTTTGCAGCTGGGTGGCCATAGCTTGAACAACATTCCCGCCAAGGGACCAGCCCAGCAGATGATACGGGCCTTTCGGCTGGACCGTTCGGATTTGTTCAATATAATCGGCAGCCATGTCATCAAGCGATTTCGGAAGCTCCTCCCGCTCCCCGATTCCGCGTGCTTGCAAGCCGTAGATCGGATAATCTGTTCCTAAATTGGTCATCAAACCAGCATAGCACCAGCTGAGTCCGCCTGCCGGATGTACACAGAATAAAGGAAGCTTGTCTCCGCTTGTTCGGAGCGGCAGCAGAACATCGAGTGCGCTTTGGCTTGTGCCCATCTCAAGTCTTTCAGCAAGCCCGGCCACAGTCGGTGCTTCAAATAGGTTGCCGATGCTGAGTTCAACACCGAGCGCTTCACGAATGCGGCTCATCAGCTGAACAGCAAGCAAGGAATGTCCGCCTAAATCGAAGAAACGGTCATCAATACCGACACGCGGCAAGTGAAGCACTTCCATAAACAGGTCACAGAGGATTTCTTCCTGCGGTGTTCTCGGTCCGCGTCCTGTCACCGCCGCTGCGAAATCCGGAGCGGGCAGCGCTTTACGGTCAAGCTTTCCGTTCGGTGTCAGCGGCAATTCTTTCATCGTCACAAAGGCGGAAGGCACCATGTAATCCGGCAGTCTATCAGCAGCATATTTGCGCAGTTCCGCTGTATCAAACGTTTCTTTCGAAGGGATAACATAAGCTGCCAAACGTTTATCTCCCGGCTGATCCTCACGAACGATCACTGCCGCATCTTCAAGCTGTGAATGCTGAACTAGCGCGGCTTCAATTTCTCCAAGTTCAATCCGGAAACCTCGAATTTTCACTTGGTGATCGGCACGGCCGACATAGTCGAGAGAACCGTCAGCGCGGAGGCGGGCCACATCCCCAGTGCGATACATCCGAGTGCCCGGAGGACCGAATGGATCAGCTATGAAGCGTTCCGCTGTTAAACCAGCCCGTCCCAGATAGCCTCGTGCTAATCCCGCTCCTGATACATACAGCTCTCCGGCAACACCCGGCGGAACGGGCTGCAAGCGCTCGTCCAGCACATATACACCAAGATCGGGAATCCCGCAGCCGATCAAACTGTTTGCCCGTAAAGCTGCAATGCTTCGGTCTAATTCGATATAGCTCACATGCACAGTCGTTTCAGTAATCCCATACATATTGATCAGCTTCGGTCTATTTTCAGGGTGGCGATTATACCAATCCTCTAAACGGCTGAGTTCCAGCGCTTCTCCGCCAAAAATGACATAGCGCAGACTGAGCGCCTGTCCGAAATCCGCCTGCTCCCGTTCCGCCTGCATCAATTGATAGAAAGCAGATGGTGTCTGATTCAGAACGGTCACACCTTCTTTGACAAGCAGGCGCAGAAACGCTTCCGGCGATCTGCTGACATGATGGGGCACGATCACAAGACGTCCGCCGTGCAGCAAAGGACCCCAAATCTCCCACACCGAAAAGTCAAACGCATAGGAATGGAACATGGTCCAGATATCGTCCGAGCTGAAATGGAACCAGTGGTCGGTCGCTGCAAATAAACGCGTTACGTTTTGATGAGGAATCATCACACCTTTTGGAACTCCCGTTGAACCGGATGTATAAATGACATACGCCGTATTCAAAGGAGAAAGCGGCTGAATCCGATCCGTATTATTCGGATTCTCAGCAGAGTATGTGTTTAGTTTCTCTTCCAGTCCCGGATCATCCAACACGATTTTCGGCACGTTTTCCGCTGACGGAATATGCTCCGCAACTTTTGTGTTCGTCATAATAAACGCGGGCTGTGCATCTTTCAGCATAAAAGCGATTCGGTCAGCCGGATAGTCCGGATCGAGAGGCAGATAAGCCGCGCCGGCTTTCAGCACCGCTAATAGCCCGACAGCCATCTCCAGTGATCGGGGCAGTGCTAATGCCACAAATTGCTCCGGCCCGACGCCTTCGCTGATCAGCATTCGGGCAAGCCGATTTGCTCTTTCATTCAGCTCTGCATAGCTTAGCGCCTGATCTTCATAAACAACAGCAATGGCATCTGGACTTAAAGCTGCCTGTTTCTCAAACTGCTCCGGCAAACTTGCGTGCGGAATCTTTTCAGAAACACTTCTCCAATCTGTCACCATGCTGCTGTGCTCCTCCGGTGCAAGAATGTCCAGATTTCCGATTTGCTGGTCCGGATCAGACTCGGCAGCCTCCAGCAGGCGCATCAGACGGTCAGCAAGAGCCTGAGCGGTTTCCCGCTTGAAAAGATCAGTGCTGTACTCGAGCAGTCCCTCCAATCCGTTTGGTGTCCCGTCAGCAAGCCGGTTTTCACTGATTTCCAGCGTCACATCAAACTTGGCAGAACCGACACTGTGGATCCGCAGGCTGCTTTCCATGTCAGGAAGATGCAGTTCAGCGTCTGGTGTGTTTTGGAACGCAAGCATAATTTGGAATAAAGGATGCGTCGCCCGTGAACGAGCCGGATTGAGCACCTCTACAAGTCTCTCAAACGGCAGGTCCTGATTTTCATAAGCTGCCAGATTCACTTCCCGCACTCTGTCAAGAAGCTGACGGAAGCTGGGGTCACCGGACGTATCGGTTCTGAGCACCAATGTATTGATAAACAGCCCCACAAGATCGCCCAGCGCATCATCATTCCGCCCCGCGATCGGACTGCCGATCGGGATATCAGTGCCCGCCCCGAGCCTTGTCAATAAAGCGGTCAGGCCGGATTGAAGCACCATAAACAGGCTCACCCTATTTGTACGAGCCAGCTCCTGCAATCGCTTGTGAAGCTCAGGCTCAATGCGAAAATGAATCGTATCCCCATCATGACTCGGCTCAGCCGGACGTGAATAATCGGTTGGCAGTTCAAGCTGATCAGGCAAATTCTTCAGGGTTTCTTTCCAGAAATCAAGCTGTCCGGCAATCAAACTATTTGGATCATCCCCGCTTCCAAGCAGTTCTTGCTGCCAAAGCGCATAGTCTGCATACTGCACAGCAAGGGGCGCCCATTCGGGATCTCTTCCGTGACAGCGAGCCGCATAAGCCGCCCCAAGATCGCGGGTCAGCGGCGTTAAGGACCAGCCGTCCCCGACAATATGATGTACGAGGAGAAGCAGCACGTACTCGTCAGGACCGATGACAAAAAGCTCTGCACGAAAAGCAGGTTCAGCTGCAAGATCAAAACTGTAGCGCACAGCTTCGGCAAGCCGCTCAGAAAGCTCCTTCTCAGCAATTTCAGTAACATGTAAATCAGGCCGTGCTTGATCAGCCTCCAAAATATGCTGATAGGATGTCCCTTGTGATTCAGGGAAAATCGTCCGAAGGCTTTCATGGCGGCAGACGAGATCATATAGTGCCGCTTTCAGCACTTCTTGGTCCAGTTCACCCGTCAGACGGACAGCAACCGGAATATTATAAGTAGGGCTCGGTCCTTCCAGGCAATGGAGGAACCATAGCCGTCGCTGAGCAAAAGAAAGCGGGATATTATCAGGCCGCTCGGCTCTCTGCAATGCGGGCCGTGCACTCTGCGCCTGATCGAGATGTACAGCAAGTCCGGCGACTGTCGGTTCGTCAAAGAGCTTTGCGATACCGAGTTCGACCCCCATTACCTCGCGAATACGGCTCATCAAACGGGCCGCAAGAAGAGAGTGACCGCCCATCTCAAAGAAATTGTCATCAATGCCGACACGGGCCAAACCAAGAACCTCGGCAAACAAGTCACACAATATCTCTTCCTGAGGGGTCCGCGGTCCCCGATCGCTGACAGATGTGCTAAAATCAGGCGCTGGCAGTGCTTTTCGATCGAGCTTGCCATTCGGTGTTAATGGCAGTTCGTCCATCTCCACAAACGCCGCCGGCACCATATAATCAGGAAGACTGGCACCCACATAACGGCGAAGCTCGGCAATGTCAATAGCAGAAGCAGCGACTATATATGCGACTAACCGTTTGTCTCCCGGCTGATCTTCCCGAACGACAACAGCGGCCTGTTCGATGTCCGGATGCTTGGCAAGCACGGCATCAATTTCTCCAAGTTCAATTCGGAATCCGCGAATTTTGATTTGATGATCAGCCCGCCCGATATAATCCAAAGACCCATCAGCTCGCCAGCGGGCCTGATCTCCGGTTCGATACATCCGAGTCCCCGGCGGTCCGTATGGATCTGCGACAAAACGTTCGGCCGTTAAATCAGGCCGGCGGAAGTAACCTCTAGCCAAGCCGTCTCCTGCAATATAAAGCTCTCCGACAACGCCCGGCGGCACCGGCTGCAAGCCGTTATCCAGCACATACACCTGCGTATTCCAAATCGGTTTGCCAATCGGCGGAACGCCCTTCACCCCTTTTTCAAGAAAAGCTGCGGCAGACCAAATTGTTGTTTCAGTAGGGCCGTATAAGTTCGTGACTGGACACTGAAGCTCTTGAAGCGCCTGCAAAAGACCGCTCGGCAGCGCTTCGCCTCCGACAAGCACTCTGAGCCCCCCAAGTTTCTCTGGTTCATTCGTCACTAAAGCATGCCATAGTGTCGGTGTCGCCTGCATGATATTGATATCAAAATATTCAATCATCTGAGCTAATGCCTGCGGCTCACAAATCGTTTCTTTCTTCGCGATCACGATTTGCGCCCCGCTGATAAGCGGAAGAAATAACTCCAATGCCGAAATATCAAAAGCGACAGTTGTCACAGCCAACAGTCTGTCTTCTTCTCCCAGAGAAAAAGCCTCCTGCATGGACAGCAGAAAATTGCTTAAGCTTTTCAGCGTAACAACGACACCCTTCGGCCTTCCTGTTGATCCTGAGGTATAGATGATATACGCAGGATGGGCAAGAGGAACCGATATATTCGGATTGTCAGGCGAATAGCGTTTAACAGCCTCCTGTGTAACAGCCTGATCAAGCACAAGCTGCGGTACTGCCATGTCATCAGGGAGACGGGCTGCTATTTCCTCAGTCGTTATGATGCATGAAGGTTTCGCATCCTCGAGCATGTAAGAAATTCGGTCGGCTGGAAACTCCGGATCAAGCGGAAGATACGCCGCACCAGTCTTTAATACAGCTAGCATCGAAGCTACCATCTCCGGAGAACGCGGCAGCGACAAAGCGACAAATTGCTCCGGACCAAGACCTTTTTCAATTAAAAGGTGCGCGAGGCGGTTTGCCTCCTCATTCAGTTCTTGATAGTTTACTTGAACGTCATCACATAGGAGAGCGATACGCTTTGGCGTAAGGATTGCCTGCTTCTCAAACATGTCCTGGAGGCTGAGCAGCTTCTCGGATTTTCCTGTCTCATTCCATTCACGAATGACTTGTTCTTTCTCCTCTGGTAATAGAAGCTCCATTTGCCCAATCAGCATATCCTCCCCGGCTGAAGCCGTTTGCAGCAGCTGCAGGATACGCTGCTGATGAAGTTGAATATCAAACTCGCTGTACACCTCTGGATTCGCATCAACATCTATCCGCAACCCGCTGCCGTCCGTTCTGTCATAGACATTGATTGATAGATCATCAACAGGACCGGCTGAAAGGTTATGCGTTGTTCCTCGGGCCCCGGCAAAGTCAAGACCGTAATCAAATGGCATGAGATTGATTTGCGGGCCAAACAATCTATGGTTTTCTCCTATCAATTTCAGATCGCGCCGAAGCTCTTCATGGCGATACTTATGATGTCGCCGGATACTGCGGATTTCCCGGGAAATTTGCTGAATAAGCTCTGAAAAGCTCATCGAAGAGCTGACAGACAGCCGGAGCGGGAGAAGATTCATCACCATAGCCGGCACATTCAATGATGCGGACCCTATCCGTCCCATCATGGGCAGACCGAGCACAATATCCTCAGAGCCGGTCATACGGTGTACATAAACAGCCGACACTGCAACCACGACTTCATGCCAGCTTCCTGAGAAATAGCGCGCCGCTTCTTTTAACGCGTTTACATCAGATAGAGGCAAATACGCCGTATGACGAAGAAAGCTGTTAGATGTTCTTGGGGCCCGATCAGCCAAACTCACAACTTCAGGGCCATCAGCAAAACGATCCAGCCAGAATTGACGATCCTTCTCATACTGCTCTGATCCGCGATAATCTGCATCCTCCTCCAATATGGCCTGGAGAGCCCCAAAGGAACGGCCATCAGTTGATTGTCCTTTCATAAGTGCGGCATACGTACTTGCCACGCGCTGGGCAATCAGGGAAAAGCCGAAGCCGTCGATCGCAATATGGTGAATGCGCTGATACCAAAAGAAACGATCAGGCCCGGCTATAAACAGAGCTTCATTGAACAAAGGGTCATATCCTAAATCGATCGGCTTTGCCAAATCTGTCTTCATCCAGTTTAATGCTGTTTTTTCCGGATCAGGCTCAGAGCTGACGTCAATGATGTGCAGCTGTACATCCGGAGACGGGTTTATCTTTTGCCAAGGCCCATCCATCTTTTCACCGAAGCGGACATGCAGCGATTCCGCTTCCTTTATCACGTGCCGCAAAGCTTCTTCAAAAAGAGCAATATTGATTGGTCCATTGATTTCTATATATTCCGCTGTATTGTAGATTGGATTGTCCGGATCAAGCTGCTGAGCAAACCATATGCCGGTTTGCGCTCCGGTCAAAGAATATTGAAGGTCTTTTGTATCAGGCATCCGTTTGTTTACCCTCCCTTTATAAATAATCCGCGTTTGGCAGCACTTGCTGGCTGCGGGTTGTGAGCAATTTTTGCCATTCTTCGATCGTCGGGCGTTCAGCCAGTTCCACGAATGTCACCTCGGCTCCTTCGCGGCGCCATTGTTCTACTAATGTCATGATCCTTACCGAATCAAGCCCACGGTCGAGCAAATCCTCTTGATCTGCAATATCTTCAGGTGTTTCTTGAAGAAGCTCAGCGATTTGATTACGGATATTCTCACATGTAAACACTGCTTTGCCAGTCGTCACTGACGTTTTCTGAGCAGGTTCAGGCGCATTCTTCAGCTGGTCGAGAAGACTGTCGGCCATCACGGTAAACGCGCAGCGCCCAGCCGCATAGTCCAGCGCCATTTGATGTTTTTCTAATGAAAAATCAGCAACTGCATCTCCCACAAAAAATGCTTCGATATCCTCCATAAATGCTTCACATGCTGTAACGAGACAGCCAATATGGGCGTAAATCCCGGAAATGATCAGCTGATCGCGCCCCTCTTTTCGCATAATCTCAAGCAGATTCGTTCTCTTAAACGCGCTGTATCTCCATTTTGTCAGCACGATATCATCATCATCCGGTGACAGCTCGTTTACAATTTTCTCCTCATAAGGGCCGCTGTTTAATCCCGGACCCCAAAAGTCTGTCAGCAGCGCCCGATCAGCCGGATTTTGGCTTCCCGGCTGCGCGGTATAGACAACAGGAATCCCCAGCTGGGCACATTGGTCCTTCAGCTTGCGTATATTCGCTGAAAGCTCTGTTACCGGAGACGCTCCCGCTGTGAAAGCATCGACAAAATAGTTTTGCATATCGTGTATTAACAGGACTGCCCGATTGGGATCAGGCACCCATGAAACTTTGTTTTGCGGCATATCAGACGCTGTCGGCATTTGATACGGCTGAATGGCAGGTATAGCCATTTGAACACTTCCTCTCAACTTGTTGTTTGTTTTATTTTTTTGAACCTGCAAGAAGCTTCTCGGCAATGGCTTCACGAAGCGCTTTTTTGCTGACTTTTCCTACCCCTGTCTGCGGGAAGGATTCGACAAATTCAATGCGGTCGGGGATTTTGTATGCAGCCAGTCCGCGCTCTCTCAAAAAAGCTTTAAGCTCTGCGGCTTTCAGCCCTTCATCCCGGGGAATAATGAACACACAAGATCTTTCGCCAAGAAATTGGTCAGGCATTGAGACCATTGCGGCATCATGGACAGCCGGATGTGCCAGAAGATGATTTTCAACTTCTTCAGCCGCCACTTTTTCTCCCCCGCGGTTAATTTGATCCTTCGCTCTGCCTTCAACGACAATATAGCCGTCTGCTGTCAGCCTGACGATATCACCCGTGCGGTAAAAACCGTCCTCAGTAAAAGAAGCGGCATTATGCTCTTCTGCCTTATAGTAACCCCGAATCGTATACGGCCCCCGCGTCAGCAGATGCCCTGTTTCACCAGGTTTCACGTCACGATCCTGATCATCCCAAACACGCACTTCGTCATATGGGGACATCGGTTTTCCCTGGGTGGTGACAATGACTTCCTCAGGGTCATCCAATCTCGTATAATTGACGAGACCCTCTGCCATTCCGAACACCTGCTGAAGCGTGCAGCCGAAAACAGCTTTAACCTTGCGCGCAGCTTCAGCACTGAACTTGGCGCCGCCGACCTGCAGCACTTGAAGGCTGGATAAATCGTCATCGCGTGAAGATGCGGCATCCATCCATACCATTGCAAGGGGCGGAACAAGAGCGGTAATCGTGACTTGTGCCCGTTCAATCAAAGGAAACGCGTCATCAGGACTTGGAGAAGGAGATAATACCACTCTTCCTCCGGCATACAACACGCCGAGAACCCCGGGAGAGCTCAGCGGGTAATTGTGCGCCATCGGCAATGCTGCCAAGTACACCGTACTGTGATCGAGCCAGCAGACCTCTGCACTCCGCCGCAGACTGTATATGTAGTCATCGTGAGTCCGCGGGATCAGTTTTGATAAGCCGGTGCTTCCTCCAGAAAGCTGAAGGAACGCCACATCCGAAGAGCTGACTTCAGGCCGTTTCACAGGTTCTGTATGCAAACCCTTCAGCGGCAAAAATTCCTCTGCTTCACCTGCGACAATGACGTGTTTCAAAGACGGCAGCTTGCTTTGAACCTGTCTGGCAAGTGAACGGTAGTCAAAACCGGAATAAGAGTCTGGAATGATGTAAGCAGCCGCTTCAGCAAACTCGCAAAAATATGTAATTTCACTGCTTCGATGAGAAGGCAGTGCAAAGACTGGGAGCGCCCCCAAACGGAAGAGCGCGAAAATGACCTCAAAAAACTCTGCGATATTCGGGAGCTGCACTACGACACGATCCATCTGTTGAATGCCGAGCTTTTGAAATCCGGCAGCCAGACGATCAACCCTTGTGTCAAGCTCTTGATAGCTCCAATGGGTGTTTCCGCATGTAATGGCAATGCGATCACCATGTTTGGCAGCCCTGTCCCTTAACAGATCTCCAAACGTCT
The DNA here is from genome assembly GCF_036765095.1 of Bacillus sp. 0209A. Lineage (NCBI taxonomy): Bacteria > Bacillati > Bacillota > Bacilli > Caryophanales > Bacillaceae > Bacillus > Bacillus sp. 0209A. The sequence goes on along the minus strand of NZ_JBAIZV010000002.1, from coordinate 942,658 downwards.
CGCCGGCCCAGCAGCCATTCTTCCGATATGTCTCAGCTACCCCATCAGGCCAAGGAGTAAATCCATTCAGCATGTTGTATCCCTCCAGCAATTCATTCTGATCATATATGATTCACGCCCATTGCCCGCAGCATTGTCTGAAACTTCGCGGATGTCTCCTGAAGCTCGTCCTCTGGTTTTGATCCGGCAACAACACCTGCTCCTGCATACAGGCGAAGTGAGCGTTCTTCTGCCTCTGCGCAACGAATCGTAACGATCCATTCTCCGTCACCCGCGTCATCACACCAGCCGACCATGCCGGTAAAGAAACCGCGGTCAAACGGTTCAATGCTGAGAATCGCTTCTCTTGCTAGATCAGTCGGTGTTCCGCAGACGGCCGGCGTCGGGTGGAGCGCCGCTGCCAATTCCAGTGCGGTCACCGACGGATCAGACAGCTCTCCCTTAATCACGCTGGACAAATGCCACATCGTCTCCGTTTTGATCAGTGAAGGTTTCTCCGGAACATCCAGCGTCCGGCAGAAAGGCCGGAGCGCTGCCGCAACCGCGTCAGCCACAACCGCATGCTCATGGAGATCCTTAGCGGAAGAAAGCAATTCGGCAGCCCGGCGCTGGTCTTCAGCCGGATCATCACTGCGAGGCCTTGAGCCGGCTAATGGATTGGAAACGACCTGAGTTCCCCTTCTTGAAACGAGAAGCTCCGGACTTGCACCGAGCAAAGTTCGGCTCGACGACGTTTCCGCTTGTCTGGACACGTCTGCGGCAAACGTGTAGCCATGCGTATTATGCTGCGCCAGATGTCTAAGCAGTTCATCCGTCTGAATCGGTTCAGACGATGTCAAATGCAGCGATCTGGACAGGACAATCTTGCTGAGTGTCCCATCGGCAATGCGCGCCAGTCCTTGTTCGACACCATTTTTATACCCTTCCGGTGCAGGAACAGGCTCTATGTGGTATGTATGCTCAGGCTGCTGCTCCTTCTCCGCATAATCAAATTGAAGCGGTCCAGACCAGCGCACTTCTTCAGGAACAACAAGCCGAGCTGCTTTTACATGATCAAAAGGAACGGCTCCGACAACAAGCGGACGGCTTTGCCCCGACTGCTTTGCTTGACGCAGCGTCTCTGCAATACGGCCGGAAAGGGTTTCTATTTGGTTGTGCCCTTCTGCCTCCGGTACGATTTCACTAATGCCTTTCGCTAACAGCACGCGATGGGGAGAAGCTAAGAAAAAAGAACCCGGCTGATACTCATGAAGCAAATGCTCCGCTTTTGTTCCTGGTACAACGTTTTGTTCCAACATTCTCATGAACCTCCTTTAAAATGAGTTATACGCCTAAGGTCGCGCCGCCATCTACACATAAATTATGCATCGTAATATGCCCCGCCTGGTCAGAAACCAAAAAGAGCACGGCATCCGCAATATCCGAAGGCTGAGCCATTTTTTTGAGCGGGATTCCCGTCTTAAATGTCTCAAGTGATCCTTTTATGACTTGCTCAGCTCCATTTTCATCGGCCCATAATGACCACTGCATGTCTGTTTCGGTTGATCCGGGAGATACAATATTGCAGCGGATATGATATTCTGCAAGCTCAAGGCCAAGACATTTCGTAAACATCACAGCAGCAGCCTTTGAAGAGGCATATGCCGCCATTGATGTCCTCGGCACACTGGCAGCATTCGATCCGACCGTTACAATCGAACCCGATCTCCGGTCCATCATATATTTGCTGACTGAACGCGAGACGTTAAACACGCCGGTCGAATTCACTGAGAACGTGGCCTCCCATTCCTCATCACTGAGTGTATGGATTAGTCCCGGGCGAAGGACACCCGCTACATTCACCAAAATATCGATCGGCCCCATTTCACGTTCGATGCGGGCCGTGATGTCGTCAATCGCCGCGCTGTCTCTCACATCCGCGGGAAAGGCTTCCGCATGGCAGCCATCTGCTTTAAGACTGTCCACAACCTTTTGCAGCTTTTCAGGATGATAATCAACTGCCGCAATGTGTGCGCCTTGACTGGCAAGCGTCCTAGCAACAGCTTCACCTATCCCTTGGGCAGCTCCTGTTATCAAAGCAATTTTGCCCTCTATACCCTTTGCATTCATGTCATCAATTCCTTTCTTCGCTTATGCCGGACGGACATCCAGCGAAAAAAACTGCTGTGCCTTGAAAAGAAAAGCACAATTTAGTGATAATGATTATCATTATCAATTATAAAAATAATCATATCCAATTGTCATGTGACAGTCAAATATAATTTCAATGACGAATATTTTATATGTAGAAGCGAGGCTGAGAATGTCTCAGCCCATTGACATATGCGGTCCGTCAGGATGAAGCGCAAAACGCAGCGCCCTGCTGACCAAAACAGGAAGAACCGAAATATGCCCTTCTCCTGAAAACTCGCAAAACTCTGCCCGCATGCCTTGTTCAGATAAAGCGGCCAGCCGTTCGTAAAGCTCCCTCGCATTATCGTTTATCCGGCTTTTATGATGCTGCTCCAATTCACCTGCAGCAAGCAGGATATTGATAGGCTGATTGTTGTTCTTGAAGCGGGAGGCGAAATGGCCCGTTTTCTCGAGAATAAATGGCTTATTCCAATGAATAGACGGACTTCCCGCGACATACGTTTGAAACGCATCCGGCGCTGTTAACAGCACCTGCAGCACGAACAGACCGCCAAGCGAGTGCCCAAAGATCGTTTGTCTGTTTCTGTCAATCTGGTAATCTCGTTCTATCTCCGGTTTTAGATCCTCCTCAATAAATCTGAAAAAGCCCTCTGCCCCGCCATGCTCCGGCCATTCTTTGCCGTCGGGTCTTTCCGGCAGCTTCGATTGAGCCGTCGGCATTGTAAAATCCCGGTGACGCGCTGAGGAGAACGGTTCTGCTGTCTCATAGCCAATGCCGACGATCACAGCAGGGATCACTCCGGTTTTTTCAGGACGGCGCCCCTGTATTCGAACAGCTTCCGCCATCGTTCCAAAGACAGAATTGGCATCCAGCAGATAAATAACCGGATAACCAGCGGGCGGCGGCGGGGTACTCGGTTTCGAAATGAAAATTTGGTAGGCACGGTTTTCATTGCGTGAAGATATCATACGCACTTCCGTCCCAGGAATGGTAAATGCGTTTTGCGTCCCGCCTTTCACTCTGTCTGTTGTTTTCTCATTCATGCAGTACGACATTCCTCTCCTTAAACTAAATCGCAATATATGATAATGATTTTCACTATCAACTAGACAACTCAAATAATAGGTTTTCTTCCAAAGAAAGTCAACTTTTTTCCAATTAAAAAAGGCACCTTCATCAAATAAGGTACCTAAAGGCTATTTATATGGAAATAAAAACCGGATAAAGATGCAGATTGTCCTACCTAAAATAGAACCTTAATCCCATGTAAATCTTTGATTTTGCCAAGGATCGCCTCTCATGTGATAGCCGTTCTGCTCCCAAAAGCCAGGGTGATTCTCTTTCGTAAATTGGATGCCGCGCAGCCACTTGGCGCTTTTCCAAAAATACAGATGCGGAAATACGCCCCGCAGCGGGAAGCCGTGTTCAGGCGTTAAAGGCTCGCCATTATGCGCATAAGCCAGGAGCGATGTTTCAGCCATGAAATCATCAAGCGGGAGATTGGTCGTCCAGCCCTCTTCCGCATGTAAAATGACGTAGCCCGCTTCTTCTTTAACACCCGCTTTTTCCGCTATATCTCGAGCCCGCACGCCTTGCCACACATTATCAAGCCTTGACCAGCCAGTGACACAGTGAATGTCATTTTTCGATTCGTACTGAGAAAAGGCCTTAACATCTTCGAAACTCAACAGCATCGGCTGGTCAACCAATCCATATACTTGCAGATTCCATTTGGTCATATCTTCGTAATATGGGACATTTCCAGTATGAAGCACAGGAAATGAGGTTGTGACGTTTTGATTTGGCGGCACTCTCCCAGATTGGTCAGTCTGTTTTGTTTTTCCAAAATACATATAGAGCCCTCCTTTTCGTTAACCTTATTTCAATTTATGTTGACAATATATCCGTTCTTTATTACTCTATGATTGTGTATGTCAACCTAAGGGGGAGCAACAATGAAACAACAAAAACTTCGTGCTGGAGATATGGCGCTGATCGGCATGTTCGCCGCACTTATGGCTGTCGGCGCCAACATTACATCAGTGGCACCCTTTTTACAAGTAGCCGGCATTCCGCTTTCAATGCAGCCATTCTTCTGTATTTTGGCGGGTTTGTTGCTCGGCAGCAAACGAGCAGGGATTGCCATGATTGTATATGCGCTTGTCGGATTGGCCGGAGCGCCTGTGTTTGCTCAATTTTCAGCGGGCTTCGCACCGTTTGCCGGAAAAAGCGGCGGATTTATTCTCTCATACATCCCAGCGGCGTATGCAGCTGGATGGTTTTTAGAACGCAAAATACAGCCGAGCAACATCCGATTTTTGATGGCTTCTCTTATCGGAACCGCCATCATGTATATCATCGGGACTACCTATATGTATCTTGCGCTGAAGCTGTGGATTCATACGCCAGTGAGCTACGGCACGGCTTGGGGCTTTATGACTTGGTTTATGGTCAAAGACACGGCGCTGGCTGTGGTGCTGGCGTTTATCGCACCTGCGATCTACCGCTCTATTCAAAAAGCAACCGGCTTTAATAGAAATCACATATCGTCCACGTAAAAAATCATTCTCTTGGACGGTTTTTTTATCATAACGAGAAAAGGCTCCCCAGTAAAGGAGAGCCTTTTTCCTATAAAACAATCGCCGCAATCCAGCCGAAGATGATAAGCGGAATATTATAAAATAAAAATGTCGGCACACAAGTGTCCCAAATGTGGTGATGCTGGCCGTCCGCACTCAAACCTGAAGTCGGTCCAAGTGTACTGTCGCTGGCAGGTGATCCGGCATCACCGAGCGCAGCAGCCGTTCCGATAATCGCAACCGTTGCCATCGGGCTGAAGCCGAGCTGCATGCAAAGAGGCACAAAGATCGTTGTGATAACTGGAATCGTCGCAAAAGAAGAACCGATTCCCATTGTAATGAACAAACCGACAATCAGCATCAGCAATGCGCCCACTAACTGGCTGTTCCCCATAATGCCAGCTGCTGTTTTAACCAGTGACTCTACATCTCCGGTTTTCGTCAATACATTTGAAAACCCGGCTGCAACGAGCATGACAAAACCGATAAAAGCCATTAAAACCATTCCGTCAGTAATCAGTGAGTCCGCTTCATCACGCTTCATCACACCGCTGACAAACAGAATGATCAGACCTGCCAGCGCCCCCATAATCATCCCTTCTACTCCCAAAGTCTGAGATAAATAGAGCTGGACGCCGAGTGACACTGCGATGGCAAGAACCGCGATGGCCAGGCTTTTTTTTGTATATGGAGAAGCATTCGTACTAGATATTTCTTTTGTTTCGTATGTTTTCGGTTTACGGAAGACGATGATTGAGATAATCAAACCTACAACCATACCCGCAACCGGGATCATTAAAGCGTAAGGAATATCACCGAGAGATACGTTTAATCCGGCAGCTTCTGCATTATCCTTGAGCATGCCTTGGAAGATTTGGCCGAAACCGACCGGCACTAAGATATAAGGCGCCGTTAAACCGAATGTAATCACACACGCAATCAGACGGCGGTCCATTTCAAGTTCATTAAAGATTTTCAACAGCGGCGGAATCAGCACCGGGATAAATGCGATGTGAACCGGAACCACGTTTTGCGAAAAGCAAGATATGATTAAAATAATCAGAACAATCAGCACTTTGGACAGTGCTTTTTTGCGGGTGTCTTCTTTATTTCCGATCAATTTAACGGAGGCTTCCACCATTGCGTCCGGAAGACCTGTTTTCGTTAAAGCCGCAGCAAACGCGCCAAGCATGGCGTAGCTGACTGCAACGGTGGCATTTCCGCCGAGCCCGTCTGTAAAAGCTTTAACCGTTTCTCCAAGCCCGAGCCCGCCTGTTAACCCGCCGGCAAGGGCCCCTATGATTAATGCGATAACGATATTGACACGCAGCAGGCTTAAAACAAGCATAAGCAGCACTGCGATGACGACTGCATTCATGATAACCCTCCATAAAAATCCTTTAGTTTGCTAATGTAGTAGATAAATAAAGTACGAACGTATCGTATCATAATCGCTACACTTTAGTCAACTAAAGATTTTGGAAGAAAAAATCCCCGCCGCATTCCGCAGCAGGGGTCCATCATTATTCGCTTTTATCTTCTTCCAATGTAAATCGCTCCGCCAGTGTGGCAAGTGTTCTGGCCATAACGCCGGTAGCCCCGGACGGCCCGAAGCAGGTTGCTTTATTTGAAGTCGCCGTGCCCGCAATATCAAGATGCACCCAAGGCGTTGCTTCGGCAAATTCACCAAGAAACGTTCCTGCCATAATCGCATGTCCTTCGCGTCCCGGCGAATTGCTGAGATCCGCCATTTGGCTGCTTTTCACACGTTTTTTATCCTTCTCTGTTATCGGCAGCTGCCAGATCGCCTCTCCGCATTCTTCCGCAGCATCAGCTACCTGCTGATAAAAGCTGTGATCATTTGTCATAGCTCCTGTCGTTTCTGTCCCTAATGCCACAACAACGCCGCCGGTTAACGTAGCTACATCCACAAGAACTGATGCCCCATGCTGTTTCGCATATGTAATGCCATCTGCAAGCACAAGCCTTCCTTCAGCATCCGTATTGAGGATTTCAATGGTTTTTCCGCTTAATGATACGATCACATCATCGGGCTTCATCGCCCCGCCGGAGATCATGTTATCGGTTGACGGAATGACAGCCAGCACGTTTTGCTCGGGACGAAGCTCTCCGATCGTTTCCATTGCGCCAAGAACCGCAGCTGCTCCTCCCATATCAGATTTCATGCCGACAATTCCAGATTTCGTTTTAATGGAGTAGCCGCCTGTGTCAAAGGTAATCCCTTTTCCGACAAGTCCGACGACATCTTCCCATTCCTTTTTGCCCTGATACTTCAAAACAAGCATTTTCGGGGGTTCGGCCGAGCCTTGGTTTACAGCAAGTATTCCGCCCATACCGAGCTCTTCCATCTCTGATTTCTCCAATATCTCACACTCAAAATCATATTTCGCCGCAAGCTCTTCTGCATAAGAAGCGAGGTCAGTCGCTGTCAGCATGTTTCCCGGCATATTCACTAGCGTTCTAGCCGAATTTGCCCCTTGCCCGTATGCCTGGCCGACGCGAAGTCCCGCCTGCACTTCTTGTGTGTCTTCATCTGTGACGGCGTACACGGCTTCGATTTGTTTGTCCGGCTCATTTGATTTGTGCTTATAATCCTGCACCTCATAGGATGCAAGCAGGCAGCTCTCAGCTAAAGCATGCGCGGCATCGGCTGCAGGCACGTCTTCCGAAATAAACGTGTCAAGCAGGACAGCCGCTTCTTGTTTCCGGTCTTTATGAATCGCTTGAAAAACATGGGCAAAACATTCCTTCGCCTGTTCAAACGAATAATTGGCTTCTCTCCCCAGACCAACGAAATAAATTCGTTTCATACCCGCAGAGGATGGAGGGAATACTTTTGATACTTGATTTGGTTTCGAAGAGACATCACCATCTTTCAAAAGCTGTGTCAGATGCCCTTCCAGCATTTCATCCATTTCCAGCGCTTTGCCTGACAGCTGGCTTTTTTGAAAAAGTCCAACCACAAGGGTTTCCGTATGCTCTAATTGCTGAATCGCATAAAACATATGCTTACACTCCTAACGTAATGGGTATTTGTTATGAACAATGGTATAATAGGAAAAACATTCTTTCCATTACACTTATTTTATCAAACAACAGTCTAAGACTTGTTTTTTTCTTTTGAAACACGAAGGATTTTTTCAAATAGAAAGGATGTCGCCAATGGAACTTTTAACAAATTTCCCTTTATTATCAAGCCTGGCCGCGATTGTTTTTGCTCAGGTCATCAAAGTGCCCATACAGTTTATCGCATCCAGAAAACTGGACTGGACGCTGGTAACAAGCACAGGCGGCATGCCGAGCTCCCACTCCGCAGCGGTTACCGCGCTTTCTACAGCCGTAGCCTTGGAGCATGGACTAAGCTCCTCTCTATTTGCAGTTTCCGCTATATTCGCCGTCATTACCATGTTTGACGCAACTGGCGTCAGACGGCATGCCGGTGAGCAGGCAACAGTCATCAATAAGCTTGTCATTGATTTTAACCGCTTCGTGAATGAAGCAAAGGACTTCCCGAAAGCCAAAGAAAAAGAAAAGCAAAAAAAGCTGAAGGAGCTTCTCGGACACCAGCCGATCGAGGTTTTTTTCGGAGGTTTAACAGGTATCTTACTAACATTGATACTCGCTTACTTATTTATGTAAAAAACGCTCCAGCGGTGGCTGGAGCGTTTTATTCTTTCACTGTTTTATATTGATTTCTGAATACTTGCAAAGATTTCGTTTCATTGAGCTTATCAAGCTCATCCTCAGTGACCTTTCCCGTTCCCTTTTTAATCACATATACATCAAGGGTTTTTTTGCCCCATTCATTGTACACATCTTTGACGGTTTCAAAGTACAAATCAAGGCGGTTTCCCTTAATAGCCGATCCTGTGTCTGCCACAACTCCAAGACCGTAGTTCGGAATGAATAAAATCGTGCCGATCGGGAAAACGGACGGATCAGCGGCAACCGTGGAGTATAAATCCCGTTTTACTTTCACACCTGAATATGTAAGCCCGTATAATGGGTCACCGGGCTTTTTTCCCGTCGATTCAGCTCCTGCCGTGTAGCCTGTTGCTGTTACTTTTTGGACCGGATACTCGTTCCAATCAAAAGCTTCTTCTAACGGTTTTGTTTTATCCTTGTCCGCGGACATGGTTTGTGTTTTTTTCAGCTGCAATGCTTTTAATGTCAGTCCTGCATGCTTCAAGTGCTTTTCTTGATGTTCCTGCACCCATTTCGACAAGTCCTTCGCTTCGATTCCTGACACTGATAAAAGTGTCGTGCCAAATGCAAGCAGAAATAAACAGGTCATCAGCAAACGTCTGATCATATTCAACATCATCCACCTCTCCTCCGAATCATTGTTCCCAATTGGAGAGAGCAATATTCAATATGGTGAATGAGCAAAGCACAAAAAAAAGCTTTCTTTAGGAAGAAAGCGGCATTTAAAACATTTGATATCCTCTTTTTCTAAGCATGTTGATCGCGATACCGGATACGACGGCGCCAGCCAAACCGCTGGCTAAAATCAGCACATCGGCAGCCGCTAATGACACGATACGATGAAACAGGCCAGCAAATGATTCTCCCGGCGACTGGATATAGCTGATCAGCTTTTCCTTGCTGATAATGAAAAGGCATACAATTGGATATATCACAGCCATAATCCAAGACATCCTCAGCAGCATGTTTAATAAGAAACCGATTCCAAAAAACAAAACAAAAAACAGAACAATTGAGATGATGACGACTGGCAGACTAATCAACCTATTCCACCCCCTGCGTTGTTTTTAGTGTAACGCGGGGGCTGAAATAAAGTCAACGGCTGGAAAAAGAATGACTGTCTTTTCCTGTCCCCTGGCAAGATGGGCAAGTCTCTGAACCGCCGAGAATCAATTGAAAGTACCCTTTCCCTGAGCAAAATGGGCATGCATGTGAAGCGGTTGTCGTTGCAGTTTTCATCTGATCATCACCCTTTTTCTTAATTTTCTGATAATATAACATATTAGGCTGTCAACAATAAAGTTAGATCATGTGACAAATCTTTTCATGTAAGCGGAAACATATTCATTTTCCTCTTATTATCTTTTTATTTTGCCGTTTTTTAATAAAGAAAACCCGCGGAAGCGGGTTTTTAGAAAAATTTAAACTTGCCTTTTTTCAACGTCAGTCCAAGTCCGCCGATCAAAAACAGCGAGCGGTTATCGATGACTTTTTTCATAAACGAAGCCGGCGTGCCTTTCATCTTTCTGCCATACACGACCCCAACCGCGTTATGCTCGCCAAGAGAAGCCACCGTTCCCTTAATGTCCGGTTTGAATTCCTCAAGATCCCCGCCTTTAATGAGCCTGCCAAGGTTTTTAGCAACCGTTATTCCCTGCTGCATCGCAATTTGCGCAGTCGGCGGATACGGGCGCTCTGTATCTTCATTCATAAACAGTGAGCTGTCGCCGAGAATAAAGACATTGTCATGTCCGGGTGCGCGAAGATCAGGATTGACTTTGACCCGGCCGCGCATATTTTCAAAACCGGCTTCCTCTACAATCGGATGGCCGCGGACACCTGCCGCCCATACAACGGTTTGCGATTTGATTTGCTCTGGTTCCTCATCTTTTTTCCCGACTCTGACTCCTTCCGGTGTACATTCTTGCACAGCGGTGCCGATCTTAAACTCAACTCCGTTTTCCTCAAGATAATGAACGGCATAATCAACAAGCTCAGGATCAAAGCCCGGCAAAACGGTCGGCGCGGCTTCCACACATACGATTCGTACGAGGCTTCTGTCAATGTCATACTCCTTGCAGAGCTCCGGCACGCGGGCCGTCAGCTCGCCGAGAAATTCAATCCCCGTAAATCCGGCTCCGCCTACAACGATCGTTAACCTGTCCGGCCGTTTTTCCGCCTCCGTATTGTAAGTCGCAAACTGCAGCTCAATATGTTCCCGCAGCAGGCGCGACGTGTTGATGTTAGCGATCGGAAACGCATATTCTTTCAAACCTTTAATACCGAACGTCTCGGGCACCGCTCCGAGTCCGATGACTACATAATCGTACTTTAGCTCTCCATTCGCAAGCACAACTTTTTTCTCATCAATTTTGATTGCTTTTACGGTATCCTGTACAAAATTGACCCGCGACTGGTTGATTACATCTTTTATCTGATAACGGCAGCGGTCATGATGGAGCGTACCCGCGCTCGCTTCATGCATCCATGTCGTTTCATAATGATAATTGTGTTTATTGACAAGCGTAATATCAGCATCATTCGGTCCGACAAACTTTGTCAGCCTAGTTACCGTCATCAATCCGCCATATCCTGCACCTAAAATCACGATTTTGGGCTTATTCAATGCCATCACATCCACCTTCTCTTTTTTGCTTTTGTTAGACGCATAATAAAATCATCATTTGTGTTAGCTTCAGCTTATTGGCGGGATTTTATGAAATATATTAAAAAGTTTTTTGTGAAGTCCTTACGCATAGAACTACTATCATACTTATCCGACTGGCCCAAGAAACATTCAGAAAAAGATCAATTCATTTGGTTATCATCGTATCGGCCTACGGAAAATTTTTCAAGAATGAATGCGCACTTTATACACTTACGATTTTTTCTGCTGACTCGTCAATTTGAACGGCAATATGGTATAATTAATAACAATTTTCATTTAGGAGGCCATTTTCGTATGCGAGAGGATACAACGGTTTATGATATTACCATTATAGGCGGGGGACCGGTCGGCTTATTCACCGCTTTTTACGGAGGAATGAGACAGGCAAGCGTCAAAATTATCGAAAGCCTGCCTCAACTCGGCGGACAGCTTAGCGCCCTATACCCTGAAAAGTATATATATGATGTAGCGGGGTTCCCGAAAATCCGCGCACAAGAACTTATCAATAACCTAAAAGAGCAAATGGCGAAATTCGACCAAACCATTTGTCTGGAGCAAGCGGTTGAATCTGTTGAAAAACAAGCGGACGGCGTGTTTAAGCTTGTGACAAATGAAGAAATCCACTACTCCAAAACAGTGATCATCACTGCAGGAAACGGCGCATTCAAACCGAGAAAGCTGGAACTTGAAAATGCAGAGCAGTATGAAGGCAAAAACCTTCACTACTTCGTTGACGATTTGCAAAAATTCGCCGGCAGACGGGTTGCGATCCTTGGCGGCGGAGATTCAGCGGTTGACTGGGCGCTTATGCTTGAGCCAATCGCAAAAGAAGTATCCATCATTCACCGCCGCGATAAGTTCCGCGCGCACGAGCACAGTGTGGAAAACCTTCATGCGTCGAAGGTTAATGTCCTGACACCATTCGTCCCTGCGGAGCTGATCGGGGAAGACAAAATTGAACAGCTAGTGCTTGAAGAAGTGAAAGGCGATCGCAAAGAGATTTTAGAAATTGATGACTTAATCGTCAACTACGGTTTCGTTTCATCTCTTGGACCGATTAAAAACTGGGGTCTGGACATCGAGAAAAATTCTATTGTCGTCAAATCAACAATGGAAACAAACATCGAAGGCTTCTTTGCCGCAGGTGACATTTGCACATACGAAGGAAAAGTCAACCTGATCGCAAGCGGCTTCGGCGAGGCGCCGACAGCAGTGAACAACGCCAAAGCTTACATGGATCCAAAAGCCCGTGTACAGCCTCTTCACTCAACAAGTCTTTTTGAAAACAAATAATAAAAAAAGGAGTTTGTGTCAGCGACACAGCTCCTTTTTTATTTGAAGATATTGATGTAATTCATCGCAGTTCCAATAACCAGCGCAATCACAAGGGCTGCGACGATCCAGATCATTGCCATGATAATGCGATCTTGGATCTTTTGCGACTTCGGTGTTTTTCCTTCATTTTGAGTCATCTGATTCGCTCCTTTCACACGTTCATGTCATAAAGAAAGCCTGGTGCTGAACGACCAAGCTTTGCTGAACGTATATGATTCGCGTTTTGATCCGCACCCTAAGACCATTCGTTAAAACTATCATACCCAAACTCACTGTGCATGACAAGCATCGGCGCTTGCCCACACCTGTAAGCAAATAAAAACGTTTGACATCCTAAATAAAACAGAGTACATTATACAAGGCGAACATTTCATTTATTATTCTTTTAAATATTCGTTTTTAGGAGTGAAAAACATGGAAAACGTATTTGATTACGAAGATATTCAGCTAATTCCCGCAAAATGCATTGTGAACAGCCGTTCAGAATGCGATACATCCGTACGTTTAGGCGGACGCACATTTAAATTGCCCGTCGTTCCTGCCAATATGCAGACGATTATAGATGAAAAGCTAGCCATTCAATTAGCCGAAAATGGCTACTTTTATGTGATGCACCGATTTGAGCCTGAAACACGAATTGATTTTATGAAAGATATGAACGCACGCGGATTATTCTCTTCTATCAGCGTGGGCGTCAAAGATGAGGAGTATGAATTTGTCCGCCAGCTGGCAGAAGAAAACCTGACTCCCGATTACGTGACAATTGACATTGCGCACGGTCATTCAAATGCCGTTATCGAAATGATCCAGCATCTCAAAAAACATTTGCCGGACAGCTTTGTCATTGCCGGCAATGTCGGAACGCCGGAAGCGGTCAGAGAGCTTGAAAATGCGGGAGCGGATGCCACTAAGGTCGGCATCGGTCCGGGAAAAGTATGTATTACGAAAATCAAAACCGGCTTCGGCACAGGTGGCTGGCAGTTAGCGGCGCTGCGCTGGTGCGCCAAAGCAGCCAGCAAACCGATTATCGCAGATGGCGGCATCCGCACACATGGCGATATCGCAAAATCAATCAGATTCGGCGCAACGATGGTCATGATCGGTTCACTATTTGCCGGACATGAAGAATCACCAGGCCAAACGATCGAAAAAGACGGAGAGCTCTACAAAGAGTACTTCGGCTCAGCCTCTGAATTCCAAAAAGGCGAAAAGAAAAATGTAGAAGGCAAAAAAATGCACGTGGCGCATAAAGGCTCTATCAAGGATACACTGATTGAAATGGAACAGGATCTGCAATCTTCTATTTCTTATGCAGGTGGAACGAAGCTTGACGCGATCCGCAATGTGGATTATGTGATTGTGAAGAATTCGATTTTTAATGGGGATAAGTATTAAAAATAAAAAACGCCAAGTCAGCGGTTCGCCGCTTGACTTGGCGTTTTCTGTTATTAGCACTCTTCAGGCTTACCAGCATTCGTCGCTGTTCTAAACGAAGAACCGCAGCCGCATGAGGCGATGGCATTTGGGTTGTCGATGGTGAAACCGCCGCCAAGCATGGATTGTTTAAAATCAATGATCGTGCCGTTCATGATATCAAGGCTGTCCTTGTCAACGAGAACAGTGATGCCATGTTCCTCAAATACACTGTCTTTTTCACCTTTTTCATGTTCAAAGCCCATACCGTATGAAAGGCCGCTGCAGCCGCCGCCTTTTACGCCTACTCGTAAAAGCGCGTTTTCTTCTTCATGCTCTTTCATCATATCTTTTATATGCAAAGCAGCTGCTTCTGTAATTGTTACCGGGTTGCTCATCATTATGAACCTCCTTTTAAAAACCGGATGTTGTCTTTTATTATAAACATGATTCGTTCAATTCTCAAACGAGGTGTTTTACAAAAAATAGACACCCTCGCAAACGGTCTCAGCCGGCCCTGTCATCATCACATGGCCGTTGTCTTTCCAGTTAATCACCAAATCTCCGCCTGCTAAATGCACCGTGATGTCCTGATTTCGTTTTGATACGCCGTTTAACACAGATGCAACCGCAGCTGCACATGCTCCTGTCCCGCATGCCTGAGTAATACCTGATCCCCGTTCCCAGACGCGGAAATGCAACTCATGATCATTCACGGTTTCGACGAATTCCACATTGACGCCTTCCGGAAATCTCGGATCTTTTTCAATCACCGGTCCTAGTGTCGTCAGAGGTGCCTGTTCAATGTCAGCGATCGGAAAAACGATATGGGGATTTCCCATTGAAACGGCAGTGCCTGTTAGTTCAACTTCACCAAATGCCATCGTTTCATTGATCGTGTGCTCTCCCCCGCCGTCAAGCATCGGAAGCTCAGCTTTTGTCAGGCGCGGTTCGCCCATATCGACAGTAACCACATTCACTTTCCCATTTTCAACTTGAACCTCCGCTCTCACAAGCCCGGAGAGGGTTTCAATCAGAAAAGATGTTTCCTCAACCAGCTTATGCTCATACGCGTATTTTGCGACGCAACGCAAACCATTGCCGCAATTTTTCCCTTCAGACCCGTCATTATTAAAAATCCGCATTTTAACAGGCGCTTGATCTGAAGGGCATATCAGGATCATTCCGTCGGAACCGATCCCTGTATAAACAGAAGAAACCTGAATTGCAATCTCAGACAGTTTTTCTTCCGGGAGCTGCTCTTCAAATTGATTCACATAGATATAGCTGTTACCCAGACCGTGCATTTTGGTAAATCGAAATGAATTCATAGGTGCCTCCAACTTTTTTTCTTTTTCTTAGTATAAAAGCTATTATAAACGGACACAATATAATTATCCCCCGTTTTTCATACATAAAAGCTCCTTGCAAATCGCAAGGAGCTTTTATCGTTTATATAAACATGCCGGCAATGGCTGCGCTGAGCAGATTGGCTAATGTTCCCGCAAGAACAGCCTTCAGGCCGAGGCGCGCGATATCCGAACGGCGGCTAGGCGCTAAACCGCCAAGCGTACCAAGCATAATCGCAATTGATGAAAAATTGGCGAATCCGCATAACGCGAAGCTGATAATCGTAGCGGTTTTCTTAGAAAACTCACCGATGTGCGGACCGAAGTTAGAATAAGCGACAAACTCATTCAGCACCAATTTCTGGCCGATATAACTTCCTGCCTGCAACGCTTCATGCCAAGGAACGCCAATTAAAAAGGCGATTGGAGAAAACACATAGCCGAGAATGGATTCTAATGTGACACCTTTTAAGCCGAACAAGCCGAATACTCCGCCAAGAACACCGTTTACTACGGCGATTAATGCAACGAACGCAAGCAGCATCGCTCCGACGTTTAAGGCAATTTGCAGTCCGGTTGACGCTCCCTTTGCAGCTGCGTCAATGACATTGGCTGCGCCTTCTCCTTCATCCATTTTGAAATCGCTTTTTACGGTTTGCGGCTTTTCTGTTTCGGGTATAATCAATTTACCAAAGACAAGGCCAGCCGGAGCAGCCATAAAGCTGGCCGCAAGCAAGTATTCAATCGGGATACCGAGAAGCGCGTATCCAAACAAGGTTGAACCCGCAACAGCCGATAGACCGCTCGTCATAATCGTGAACAATTCAGAGCGCGTCAGACCGGCAATCAGGGGCCTGATCACTAATGGAGATTCGGATTGTCCCACAAAAATATTAGCAGAAGCCGCAAGAGATTCCGTTTTGCTTGTCCCAAGAAGCTTCGACAATCCGCCCCCGATGACACGGAAAACGAGCTGCATGATTTTCAAGTGATATAAAACGGCAATCAGTGCTGAGAAGAAAATGATAACGGGCAGTACACTTAAGGCAAATGCCGGACTGTCGCCGACTTTTAGAAGCGGTCCAAAAATAAAGCTGATGCCTTCATTCGCATAATCAATCAGAAGCTGTACACGGCTTGAAAACCATAAAAAAACAGCGCGTCCCGCTTCCCATTTTAACACGATGTATCCAAACGCCACCTGTATGCATAAACCAACGATGACGGTTCTTATTTTAATATTGCTTTTCTTTTCTGAAAATAAAAACGCGATAGCAATGATCGCAACTGCGCCCAGCAGTCCCCAGAGAACACTCATGAATACACCTACACCTCTTAACATTTATTTAAAACAAATCTTTTATACGATAACAATAATCGTTTTTGATGTCTACACATTTTTTTAGTTCTTTTGGACGACAAAATAAAAAGGGCCTGTCCAGGCCCTTTTCTTCAAAACATTGGGTTTTCTTCAATAAATGTATATATATTCTCAACAAGCTCAGCAGGCGTTTCACCCATGACGACTTCTCCGTTTACAAGAGCGAAAAGCGACTCCATGCATTTCCCGCAGTAGCTTAAGCAGCCGTATTCGAGGACATCCAGGTTTGGATCTTTCTCCAAAATCGCCCGGGCTTCCTGAGAGCCGTGAGCCAGATTGCTGACACAAAATTCAATCATTGGATTCATGCGGTTTCACCTCACATATGTCCATTATCGCGAATTTTTCACCATTCGTCAAAGACAATGGATTCTTCAAAATTTATTATCGCAACATATCATTTCCAGAATAACGTTTTACTAATTTGCGCTTTCAGGCTAATTTGTAGGTTATTTTCAAACTATTATTGTGATTTTAGATCAAATTCGATATAATTCTAGATGTTATTTTACATAGTTCGTATTTTCTTCAATGTGTCTATCATACTCTTCGGATTAAAGGGGAATTCAAATGAAAAAATTGGTCTTGATCGGCGGAGGTTACGGGAATATGCGTGTTCTTCATCGCTTATTGCCAAACCAGCTGCCTGATGATGTTTTAATCACGTTAATTGACAGAAATCCTTATCACTGCTTGAAAACAGAATATTATGCCCTTGCCGCAGGCACAATTTCTGACCATCATATCAGAGTGTCATTCCCAGAGCACCCTCGCCTGGATGTCCAATACGGAGATATCTCATCAATTGATATTGCACAAAAACAAGTGCTGTTCCATGATCGTGAACCGATTTCTTACGATGACGCCGTGATCGGGCTCGGCTGTGAGGATAAATATCACAACGTGCCGGGAGCGCCTGAATTCACCTATAGCATTCAAACCATCGACCAGTCCCGAGAAACTTATCAAAAGCTGAATAACCTGAGCGCTAATGCCACTGTCGCCATTGTCGGCGCGGGCTTAAGCGGCGTTGAGCTTGCAAGTGAATTGAGGGAAAGCCGTGACGACCTGAACATTATTTTGTTTGACCGCGGCGATCTCATTTTATCAAGCTTTCCCGAGCGTTTGAGCAAATATGTGCAAAAATGGTTCGAAGAGCACGGTGTCCGCATTATTAACAGGGCAAATATCACCAAAGTAGAAGAAGGCGTTGTGTATAACCACGATGATCCGATTTCTGCGGACGCCATCGTATGGACCGCTGGCATACAGCCGAACAAAGTCGTCAGGAATTTAGATGTGGAGAAGGATGCACAAGGGCGTATCGTATTAACGCCGCATCACAATCTTCCCGGTGATGAACATTTGTACGTTGTCGGTGATTGCGCCAGCCTTCCTCATGCACCGAGCGCTCAGCTTGCAGAGGCTCAAGCAGAGCAGATTGTCCAAATCTTGCAAAAACGCTGGAATGGAGAAGCCCTTCCAGAGTCAATGCCGCAGTTTAAGCTGAAAGGCGTTCTTGGCTCACTTGGAAAAAAATCCGGCTTCGGCCTTGTTGCTGACCGTCCGCTGATCGGCCGTGTTCCGCGCATGCTGAAATCCGGCTTGCTGTGGATGTACAAACACCATAACGGTTAATGATAGAGAAGACCCGCTGATCTTGTCAGCGGTTTTAATGATTACAGACGGCTGAAACGGTTTTAGTTTTAGCCGGTTTCATCTTTTCAGCGTGTTTGAAAACCCTTGAAGTCTAGGAAAGGCGAGCATTGGAGCGGACTTTCACAGGATGTGATGACGGCGGTGTTTAGGCAGGACGCCTAAGCATTTAACCGCCGTTCCTTTCATAACACGTGAGCACCAACGCACAAGCTTGACAACGAATACGAGGGTTTGTCCACACGCTGGAACCGCTGATCTTGTCAGCGGTTTTCTGTATACCCATACTTCTCCATTTCCTTATAGACGTCTTTTAATGTCGGATTGCCTTCACCGACAATTTTGTCTTCTACGAGAACAAGAGGATAAAAATACTCATCATTTCTGATTTTTTCCGCAAGCTCTTTCTCTTGTTTATTGTCAGGCGGCTCATAAATATCGATATATTGCATCGCAAAAGGCTGATTTGGATATTTTCTTTTCAGCGCAGCCTCAAGCCACTCGTACGTATCTTTGGCTGTCGGCATATTGACACAGCTTGCACAAATGGTTTCTGCGCCGTAGACGCTGAGCATGACTGGTTTTGTCACTGATAAACGCCCCCTTCTCCCTGTAGTCCTTTCTTTTCAGTATACAGAGCCAAAAGACGTTTTGATAGAAAAAAACCGTTTTTGTGTTCAAGTCTGAATGTGCTATAATAGGGAAAGCAACTTTTCAAACTAAACAATAGATTTTTATTGTTACACTGAATATAATGGTTTTATGATGACGAAAGGAGCGAATGTCATGACTGAAGTTGAAATGAAAGAACAGGTGCAGGAAGTACTGGACAAACTTCGTCCGTTTTTACTTCGTGACGGCGGTGACTGTGAGCTTGTAGACATAGATGAAGGTATCGTTAAGCTTCGTCTTCTAGGCGCATGCGGCAGCTGTCCAAGTTCAACAATTACGCTGAAAGCCGGAATTGAACGCGCTCTTCTTGAAGAAGTGCCGGGTGTCGTTGAAGTAGAACAAGTCTTTTAATAAAGCAGCCAGGCTGATATTTGATCAGCCTGGCTTTTTTATTAGAGATATTGATCAAACCATGAGCTGATATAATTTAGGCGCTTGATCCGCTGCCCCGGGTGTCCGCTGCGTGACAAATTGTGCGACGCTTTTGGAAAACGGACGAGCATGGTGTCCTTGCCCATTTTTTTCAAGGCGATAAATAGTTGCTCCGCCTGCTCAATCGGGCACCGGTCATCTCGCTCGCCATGCAGAATCAATAGCGGTGTCTCCACGTTTGCTGCGTATTTTAAAGGGGAACGGTCCCAGAGCTTTTCTGTGTCTGCAAACATGTCATGCTCAAGCTGCCAGTCTGTGAAGAAATAGCCGATATCACTGACGCCGTGAAAGCTGACCCAATTTGATATCGAACGCTGGGTGACGGCGGCTTTAAAGCGATTCGTCTGTCCAACGATCCAGTTGGTCATAAAGCCTCCATAGCTTCCGCCCGTGACACCTACCCGCTCAGGATCAAGCTGCGGATCTCGTTTGATGGCCTCATCCACTGCCTGCATCACATCCTCATAATCCTTTCCTCCATAATCTCCTCTGACGGCATTCACGAATTCCTGGCCGTAGCCGTGGCTTCCTCTCGGATTGATATACACTACCGCGTATCCTTTCGCCGCCAGCACTTGAAATTCATGAAAATATGTATGCCCGTACATCATGTGCGGACCGCCGTGTATGTTGAGAATAAGAGGATATGATGTTTCCTCTTCAGTCTGTGCAGGCTTCATCAGCCAGCCGTTCACCGTCACGCCGTCTTCTGTGACATATTGAATATCTTCAGGTATTGACATCGTATGCTCGCCGACAAACTTGTCATTCACGCCAGTCAGGCGTTTCTCTTTCTGCCCAAGCGGGATGCTGTAAAGCTCACTCGGTCTGTCCGGCGTTGTCACACTCGCAATAAAGTGTTGTTCGTCAGGTGAAATGGAAAAACTATTGATGTACTCTTTTTCGATACGAATCGGATACACAAGGCCTTCAATAGATATATAGTAGATTCCCGTACTGCCTTGATCTGTGCCGATGACATAAAACCCTTGGCTGTCTTTTGTCCAAACCGGGCGCTGCTCGGCACCTCCGATCAATGAATCTCCAATGAGCGCATCCGCTAAATGAACGTCAAGCATTTCAGTCAGACATGTAAGGCGGTCTTGTTCGAGATCATAAAGCCACGCCTTTTCGAGCGTTGCATTCTGATATTCCTGTTCATGCCCAAGCAAAGCAAGATACCTTCCGTCCGGTGAAAATGAGCTTGGTCCGAATGAGCCGCGATGAGACGTAATCACCTTGAAATCCCCAGTCTCGAGCGACATCATGCAGACGTCATGCGGCTTGCTGGCATCATCCGCTTCCGTCAGATCAGCTGAGAAAACAAGCGATTTGCCATCAGGAGAAAAAGCAGGATCACCGTGATCAGCTTTGCGGTTTGTCAGCTGCTTTACCTCGCCACTCTTCAAGTTGACAAGCACTAGTTGGGCATACGCACCTCTTGTCAGCCCTTTACCGTCCCGTTTATAGGAAAGGCCTTGCACTTCCACAGGTTCAAAGCTGTCCGGCTCTTTTTTCTCTTGATCATCAATCCTTTCCTCCCCTCCCAAACTGACAGTGACAAGCACCGACTCGCCATCCGGGGACCATACCGGCTTTGACACGCCATACGGTATATTCGTCAGCTTTCTCGCTTCTCCGCCTTCAGCGCTCATGAGATAGAGCTGTGCTGTATCGTCTTCACGATCAGAAATAAAGGCAAGCGTACGCCCGTCCGGAGACCATCTTGGGTCCGTACTCTGCTTTTCTCCATATGTCCAAGGAACAGACCTGCCGGTTTTCGTTTCATAGACCCATATATTTGATGTATACGAATCTTTCTCTTGATTCACTTGCGACTGCACGTATGCGGCACGGCTGCCGTCTGGGGCGTATTGAGGATCGGTCACAGAGACAATCGCTGTGATGTCTTCTGCGGTTATCAGCTTTTTCATATTCATCTCCTCCTTTTTACATGTATTTCGTTTTTCTAAATAAAAACTCCTTTATCTCCAGCAGAAAAAAAGCGTCCTCCGCTGACGCTGAGGAACGCTTGGCATATTCTATACACTTTTTACTTGATATAAAGGATTTCGCTCTATTATACTTCCCTCTTTTGGAACGGTCAAAGCGTCTACTTCGCAATGAGGGAAATGAAGCGTGAGCTGCTCTTTCAGCTTTGCTCCCTTTCCTTTTTCAGTCATCACGAGAATCGTCGGGCCTGCTCCGCTGAGAGCCGTTCCATATGCGCCCTTCATCTCGGCGACGTGTTCTACTTTTGACAATTCGGGGACAAGCATCGCCCTGTACGGCTGATGGAACATATCCTTCTTCATGATTTTCCCGACAAGCGGCCAATCCTTGGACATGATCGCAGCAACGAGCAAATTGCTGACGGCACTTGCTTTTACAGCGTCCGCATACGGAAACTCTTTCGGAAGCACGTCTCTTGCGTCCCTTGTCAGCACCTCGTAAAAAGGAATAACAACGACAATGTCAATGTCAGCATCCGGGACACGGATCATTTGTGTCTCGTCATCTTCATGCAGGCCGATGACAAGCCCGCCAACGAGAGAAGCGCCCGCATTATCCGGGTGTCCTTCTTCAAGGCTGGCTAAATGCAGCTTGTCCGCTTCAGACAGCTTTAAGCCGCATAATTCATCAGCCAGTTCAATGGCCGCTACAATCGCCGCGGCGCTGCTGCCAAGGCCGCGGGCGAGCGGGATATCGCTCCATACCTTCACATGGACAGGCGGCATTTCTTTTCCGTACAAATCTGCTGTCCGTTTTGCCACTTGATAGATCAGATTATCTGTACCCGCCGGAATTCCGGCGACTGTTTCTGTTTCAGCTTCAAAAGACCATTTGTCGCTTCCAAAGACGGTCAGCTTCAAATACCTGCTGAGCGCCATTCCGACTGAATCAAAACCCGGGCCTAGGTTAGCCGTGCTTCCGGGAACAGTGACCGTGAACAGCATGCCGGCTTCGTTCATACACGGGCCGCTCCTTTTAAATATTCAAGAATGCTGTCTTCATCAGTCGGCAATGTGACCGGCTTGATTTCTGAAATGTCGACCGCTGTGTTCGGATCTTTCAGTCCGTTTCCTGTTAAAACAGCGACGACCTTGCTGCCTTTCGGAATGTCTCCGGACTTCACCTGTTTCAACACTCCTGCGATAGACGCGCAAGAACCCGGTTCTGCAAACACACCTTCTTCACGGGCGATCAGCTGATACGCGTGAAGGATTTCATCATCAGTGACTTCGTCAATTTTCCCGTTGGATTCCTCAGCTGCCTTTACAGCTTTGTCCCAGCTTGCAGGGTTTCCGATACGAATGGCTGTCGCTATTGTTTCCGGATTTTCAATTACTTCATTGCGCACAATTGCCGCCGCGCCTTCCGCTTCAAATCCGCGCATTTTCGGAAGGCCAGTGCCGTTTTTCTCATGATATTCCTTGAATCCCTTCCAGTATGCCGTAATGTTTCCTGCGTTTCCGACCGGGATGGCCAAAACATCCGGCGCTTCTCCCAGCTGTTCGCACACTTCGAAGGCAGCTGTTTTTTGGCCTTCAATACGGTAAGGATTAACTGAGTTGACAAGGGCAATCGGTGATTTCTCACAGATGGAGCGGACAATTTTAAGCGCATCGTCAAAGTTTCCGTCAATAGCGATAATTTCAGCTCCGTACATGACAGCTTGAGCCAGTTTTCCAAACGCGATTTTGCCGTTCGGGATGATCACGATGCATTTCATGTTAGCGCGGGCTGCATATGCAGCCGCAGCAGCGGAAGTGTTTCCTGTAGACGCGCACATAATCGTGTCGTTGCCTTCTTCTTTTGCTTTCGCCACAGCCATGACCATTCCGCGGTCTTTAAATGACCCTGTAGGATTGATGCCTTCCGTTTTGACATGAAGTTCAATTCCCAGCTGTTCAGACAGCTTCGGCAGGTAAATAAGAGGTGTGTTTCCTTCATGTAAAGTAAGCGCCGGTGTTTGATCTGTTACAGGTAAAAATTCTTTATATTGATGGATTAGTCCTTTCCACATTAACTCCAACCGTTCCCTTCTACACGATATGTGCTTTTGACTTCTTGAACGACTTCCAAATCATTTAGGTTTTGCAGGATATCACTGAAATCAGCTTCTGATGTATGGTGCGTGACAATCACGATTTCTGCTAACTCATCATGGCCTTTAATCGGCAGCTGAAGGATCTTTTCAAAGCTCACGCCCCGTTCTGAGAAGACAGACGTAATTTTCGAGAATGAACCGACCTGATCTTTAACATGAATTCTTAAAAATTGCTGCGCGTAAATGTCTGACGGAGACTTCATGTTTTTCTCGTATTGCGGCCCAACAAAGCTGTTGCCGGTTACGCCGAGGCGCATATTTTTCATGACGGCGACAAGATCAGAAACAACGGATGTCGCAGTCGGCATGCTTCCGGCTCCCGGTCCGTAGAACATCGTCTCACCGACAGCCTCGCCGTATACGTAAACGGCGTTAAACTCATTATGCACAGCAGAAAGCGGATGGTGGTCAGGAAGCAGTGTCGGCTGTACGCTGACTTCAATTTTGCTGCCGTCACGCTGCGCAATCCCGATCAGCTTCATCGTATAGCCGAGGCGTTTGCTGAAGCTGATGTCCTCGTCTGTAATTTGGGAGATTCCCTTTACTTTGACGTCGTCGAGATCCACGTTCATCGAGAAGCCGAGGCGCGCCAATATCGCCATTTTTCTTGCGGCGTCAAGCCCTTCCACGTCTGAAGTCGGATCAGCTTCGGCAAAACCGAGATCCTGCGCTTCCTTGAGCACTTCCTCGTAAGGGCTTTTTTCTTTGATCATTTTTGTTAAGATAAAGTTCGTTGTTCCGTTCACGATCCCCATCATTTTTGTAATCCGGTCTGATGAGAGGCCTTCCTCTAACGTGCGCAGAATCGGAATCCCGCCGGCAACACTGGCTTCAAAGTAGATGTCACAGCCATTTTCCTTCGCTTCCGCAAGCAGCTCGGAACCGTACACAGCCATTAAATCCTTGTTTGCTGTGACAACATGCTTTTTGGATCTGAGCGCATCGACCAAATATTGTTTTGTCTGCTCCACTCCGCCAATTACCTCGATAACGACATCAACATCTGGATCATCGATGACATCATACACTTCTGTCGTGAGCACTTCCTTCGGCAAGTCTACTTCTCTCTTTTTCTCTAGATCTTTTACAAGCACTTTTTTTATCGTAACCGGACAGCCGACTTGATGCATCAGCTTATCCTGATGGTCTTGAATAATTTTAACGACACCGCTTCCGACGGTACCTAAACCTAAAAGCCCTACACGAATCGCTTTCAAAAAAACTCCACCTTTCGTTTAATTGTCCTCTCAAAAAAGACAATTGTTAACTCAACACAGACATATAAGTTACAAACATTATATAAGCCCGCTCTTGTTTTGACAAGATAGCAATAGGCTGAATTTTACGAATGTAAACGCTTAACCTACTGATATGACAAGATTCTTTATTTTCTAATTATTTTTGTCAGATTTTCTCCTCATCCGCGGCTTCCTTTGCCGAGCCAGCTTACGCGGGGAACAAATGGCTTCTGCGCCCGCATATTCATGAATTCCTGTGCTGTATTAAGAAATTGTTCATAGCGTCCGCAATCATTCAGAATGAAGTCAAGCTGCTCTTCATAATAATGCTTTTCTGATTCTGATGACATGTAGTAGCTCTCCACGATTTCAAAATAATGAAGCGGAAAGAGCAGACGGCTGTACAGGAGACGTTTTGAAAACGAAGACAGCGGTGTGATTTTCTCGTATTCCTGTAAAAAGAGAAAGCCCTGCTGATTAAAATCTTGTCTGTGATGCAAAAACGTATGCCTCATATACTCAGCCAAATCGCGTGAAGCGTGGTCAAATACCCAATCCGCAGGAATCCTGATCAAAGATTCGGATGACCACGTATGTCTTTCCATCCGCTGATGGCATATCGTTCCAGAATCAGCGGCTTGGGGTTTGTCATCCAGCTCAGTGTCCACTAAATATTGTATCGCGTTTTCTGACAGTCCTAAATAATATGGAAATGATTCGATCATTTTTTTGTCGAATGGCTCGTGCGGAGGAGTTTGAACCTTTCGCTGCCAAAACACTTCCAGCTGATCAATGCGTTTTCCCCACAAATCTTTCCACTGGCCGATTCTTCCGGCTGCTTTCACTTCATACGGGTACCCTCTGCCTTTTCGGTGAAATTCAGCCAGTTCCGCCCCAATGGAGAACGCCCGGTTTGAATAAGGTGGTGCCGCTTTTAGCAGAGCGTACGTTTTTCCCTCATGTTCAAATGTCAGCTCACCTTGTTTTGTAAAGATAAAAATCGGAACGTATGGGTCACTTTGTTCTTGTAAATACTGACTCATGTAATAAAGCTCCGCCAACTCTGTATCTGAGAATTGGGAAACGGGGACAATCAGAAAGAATGAATTCGGTGTCTGAAAGCATTGATATGTGTGTTGATACATGGAAAGCTGTCTGATATGAATACCATATTTTTCTTTTATTGTGCCTTTCACCATGATCACCTGCCTATTGAATTAGGGCTCATCACATCGTAGTCATACACGTCCGGAATTATGAATACATATTTTAATCCGACGAAGACGCAAGAAAAAGTCGTAAACATCTCAAATATTTTGTATAAACTAGTAAAAAAGATTGGGTGAAACTGATGTCAGAAAACGAACAAATCAGCCAGATGGAAGCAAAAGCAAGAGCACGGATGAAGGAGCGCGGCGTTGAGGTGTCAGACATTGCCGAGCTAGTCTTTTTCCTGCAAAAAAAATATCATCCGGATTTACACATTGATGAATGCACGTTGAACGTCAATCGCGTTCTCGCAAAACGCGAGGTGCAAAACGCGATTTTAACGGGCATTGAATTGGATGTTCTTGCTGAGCAGAAAAAACTGTCTGAACCAGTGCAAACGATGCTGGAAACAGATGAAAGTTTATATGGAGTGGATGAAGTTCTGGCATTTTCCATCGTGAATATTTACGGATCAATCGGGTTTACGAACTACGGTTACATCGATAAAGAAAAACCCGGAATCCTTAAACATTTGAATGATAAATCAACCGGCGAATGCCATACCTTTCTAGATGACATCGTCGGAGCGATTTCCGCGGCGGCCTCAAGCAGGCTCGCACACCGCGCGCGGCACACAGAATAAGGGCACCCTTTTGGGGCGCCCTTTTTTAAATGTATGGAATCCATTCAGTCAGTGAGTCAATGGCGTAAGCCGGTTTTTCCAAATCGTCTGTCATATGCTCTCTTTTTGTTACGCCTGTGTGCACAAGCAGCGTATCCATACCGGCGTTAATGCCGGCCATAATGTCCGTCGCGTAGTTGTCGCCGACCATGAGTGTTTCGGACACATCCGTTCCGAGAACGCGCATCGCCTGCTCCATAATGATGGATTCCGGCTTGCCGATAAATACCGGCTGTACGCCTGTGGATACGGTTAATACAGATGTCAGCGAACCGTTTCCAGGCAGGAGGCCTCTTTCGGTGGGGATCGCAATATCTCCGTTTGTGGAAATAAAGCGGGCGCCATTTCTGATGGCCAGGCAGCCGACAGCAAATTTTTCGTATGTAATGGAACGGTCAATACCAACAACGACAAAATCCGCGTTTTCCCCGCCAAACGTCAGGCCGTTTTCTTCAATCGCCTGACGGATTCCTTCTTCCCCGATCACATACACAGACGCGTCTTTTTTCTGCTGGGCGATATGCTGGGCAGTCGCCATGCTGGTCGTGAAGACCTGCTCTTCCGTTGCAGGAATATCAAAAGACACGAGCTTGTCCGCCACCTGCTTCGGTGTGCGCGAAGAGTTGTTTGTCACGAAAAGATAAGGAACGCCGCGCGCTTTCAGCGTTCTGACAAATTCACACGCTTCCTCGATTTTTTCCGTGCCATTGTACATTGTTCCGTCTAAATCAATTAAATACCCTTTATATGTTTTCATGTCCAACACTCCTGTGGCTTTCCAGTTGTTATTTAAACGCGGAAACAGGGCCAAGCTCTGTTTCCAAGTAGCTTCTGATCCGTTTCGGGAAGTCTTGAAGAGCTGTCTGATGCGCCGTGATCAGCCTGTAAAGCTCGGCGCTGTCAGCGAGCAGGTACTGCTGAACCAATGTTTTGCGGTAGGCGATCAATTTCTTGAGCTCAGTTCCCTCTTTTTCCGTGACAACTTTTTCATCAACAAGTATGTCCATAATGTCATTATAGCTGCCCGGGTCCCGCATAATAAAACCGTCAATCATGTCATTGCCTGTATCCAGAATGCACTCGATTAAGAGATGGCCTATACGATCAAGCGCCAGTCTCTCGATTTCAGACTGCCAATCTCTTTGTGAGTTAAAAAGCGCCAGCTGGTGCTCAAAGAACCCGAGTGTTTGCTCGATCTTGTTTCTGTCAACAAAATACATGACAGCATCCCCTTTGTGTATGTTTATTTTCTGATCCGTTTCAAGACAAAATACGCACAGCCGAAATTGCAGTATTCGTAAATGTATTCATCTAGTGTGCTGATTTTCGTTTCGAAGGTTGCCTTTTGATTCTGGTCGTCAAAGAAGCCCTTGAGCCTGAGCTGACCGTACCCCCAGTCTCCCACAATATAATCGTATTTATTTAAAATATCGGAGTAGCGGGCTTTAAAAGCCTCTTCGTTGAAGCCTTCTTTGAAATTGTGCACCAATTCAAATTCGGCATTTTGAATAAGAATCATGATCTCACCTCTTTTTCACTCATTCCTATCATAATTCATTGCCCCGTCCCCATCAATTGCTAAAGAATAAATCATGCGATTTGGCTACCCTACATATGAGGAGGGATTTATATATGAAACGAACTGCTGTCAGTCTCTGCCTGTTGACTGGGCTTTTATCCGGGTGCGGAGGCGCAGGATTTGATAATGCCGAGCAAAACGCCCAAAATCAGACGCAGAATCAAACCAGACCCATTCATGTGTCTGACCGCAACGAGGCTTTTAACCGGCATGATAAGAACGAACAATTTGGCTATGTCCGCTATCAAAAAGAACAATTCGATGGCGAACAGCAGCAAGCACCGGTGATGAACCGGAAAGAAACCGCTCACATGATATCAAGTTTAACGGTTCAGCTCCCCCATATTCAAGAGGCTGCAACGCTGGTGACCGATCAAGAAGCGCTTGTCGTATACAAAACCGATTCCAAAAACCGCGTGCTGACGGCCGATCAGGTGAAAAAAACAGCCGCTTCAGTGATTCCGCGATACTATCATGTGTATATTTCCGATAACCCAAACCATATGCAGTCCATCGAAAATGACAGCCATATCGGCTCCGGTTCCAGAAATATCAGAGAGAACATGTCGAGGACGATTGAAGAAATGAAAACCTCTCCGCAAGGAAGCCCTGTCTCAGAGAATGAAAATGCCAACGGAGAAACCCGCCAGGACATGAAAATCAATAGGAATGACAAAAACGCCAGATGATCTGGCGTTTTGGCATTATGCTTGTGCTTGGCGCTTTTTAGATGCTTCGTTCACCTGTTCATCGGCATGGTAAGATGAACGGACAAGCGGACCGGCTTCACAGTGGCTGAAGCCTTTTTGCATCGCGATTTCCTTTAATTCTGCAAATTCGTCAGGGTGATAGTATTTTTGGACTTTCAAGTGTTTCTTCGTCGGCTGCAGATATTGGCCGATTGCCATAATATCCACGTTGTTTGCCAAGAGGTCGTCCATAACTTCAATAATTTCCTCTTTCGTTTCACCGAGTCCGATCATGATGCTTGATTTTGTCGGAATATCAGGCTGCATTTCTTTCGCACGGCGCAAAAATTCCAGTGAACGGTCGTACGTCGCGCGCGCGCGGATTCTTGGCGTCAGGCGGCGAACCGTTTCGATATTGTGATTCAGGATGTCTGGGCGTGTATCCATCAAGGTTTTCAGGTTATCGTAGTTTCCGCCCATATCAGACGGGAGCACCTCAATTGTCGTGAACGGGCTTTTTCTGCGGATCGCACGGACCGTTTCCGCGAAAATGCCAGCTCCGCCGTCTTTCTGGTCGTCACGCGCAACAGCCGTAATGACCGCGTGTTTCAGATTCATAAGGGCGACAGAATCCGCTACGCGTTCCGGCTCTTGCAGATCAAGCTCAGTTGGAAGGCCCGTTTTGACAGCACAAAAACGGCATGCTCTTGTGCAAACAGAACCTAAAATCATAAATGTCGCTGTACGTCTGACCGCCCAGCATTCATGAATATTCGGACATTTAGCTTCTTCGCATACGGTATGCAGGTTGTTTTCCCGCATGAGTTTTTTGAGCCCTGTATAGTTTTCATTTGTATTTAATTTGATTTTGAGCCATTCGGGCTTTCTGAGGTGTTCGTCTTTCTTTGCCAATTCCCATCATCTCCAATATCCAATATACTCAAATTTCTGGCACGAAACATTCTGAAAACGAGAAAGGTGCAGGTTTTTTTTCTGCAGCATAAATCATGTTTTTCTAACTAAAGAAAGTCTTTTCTTTAGACACTTTAACATAGGAAAAATTTCTCGACAAGGGAAGATGATTACTGACATTTTTAAGCCGGCTTGCCGCAAACTATGTGTATTCAATATGAAAGGAGATTATTTTTGTGAAAGTTTTGTTATCCGCTCTTCTTCTCCTTTTGTTTGCGTTTGAGCCTTCTGCGTTTGCAAAAAAGCTTTCTGATTCAGTGCTGTCGAAACGGATGGAATTATATCATAAAGTCGAGGCTGTGACGCAAATTCCTTGGTATGCGCTCGCCGCAGTAGATCAATACGAGGAAAATGTGCGAAGCAACAGAAAAGACCTGCCTGACAAAGCGGGAATTATCAGCATCTATATACCCGATGAAATCTGGAGCGGACCTGAAAACCCGAATCCGAAAGACGATGCGCCGTTGAGCATTAAAGTGTTTGACGGAATCGGTATGGATGGTGACGGTGACGGGAAAGCCGAGGTCAGCAATGATGACGATATTTTGTATACATTCAGCCAATACTTGCTGTCGTATGGCACAGATGAAAACAACATCCGCATCGGGCTTTGGAATTATTACCGGCGTGACCAGACGGTGGGGATCATCTCTGAATTCATGAAGCTGTTTAAAACTTACGGGCATATTGATCTGGACGAGCATGCGTTTCCGCTTCCGATCAGAACCGATTACAGCTATCGAAGCACGTGGGGAGATGCACGCGGCTTCGGAGGGAGACGGATTCATGAAGGCACAGATATTTTTGCTCGTTACGGCCTTCCGGTCAGATCCACCTGTTACGGCGTAGTTGAAATGAAGGGCTGGAACCGCTTTGGCGGATGGAGAATCGGCATCAGAGACATTAACAATACGTATCATTATTTTGCCCATCTTAATGGCTTTGCCAAAGGGATAAAAGCAGGGCAAATCGTTGAGCCCGGCCAAGTGATCGGGTCAGTCGGCAGCTCAGGATACGGCCCGCCGGGAACCGCCGGGAAGTTCCCGCCGCACCTTCACTACGGCATGTATAAAGATAACGGAAAAACCGAATGGTCGTTTGATCCATACCCGCATTTGAGAGCGTGGGAGCGTTATGAGTACAAAAAAAAGAAATAACGAAAAGCCGCCTCTAAAACAGGCGGCTTATTGACTGCCTTTTTCACTTTTCGAATCGGCACCGTCCTCTTCTTTGCTGCTTGGAAGCTGGACAGATGGGGTGACACCTGTACCGCCGTTTCCGTTATAAAACTGCGGCACTTCGCCCTGTACTGCTTTAATCGATACAGGAACGTTATTTGTGATGACAGCGGTTTTGCTTGCAAACGGAATGATAACCTTCACTTTAATTTCGACAAAGATGCTGATATCAATAAGTGCATTATTAATGCCATACGGCTTGATTTTGGTTTTGACATCTGTAAAAGCGTCACCGATTAAATTGAACCGGACCGGTATTTTTGGCCCCAGGTTTCCGAGGAGACTGTTGCCTGTTACCTGTCCCAGCGGAATGTTGATCATTATATTCTCACTGGCCCCGCTGTGCCCGGTGTGGGTTTCCATCTCTTTCAAATGAGCCTGAAGCTGCTTTGTCACTTTTGTTTTCACACTGTTTATAACCTGTGTATTAAAATCGATTGTCGTTAATTTTCCGTTTTCATCAGAATTCATTTGAAACATATCTTTCATATTTTCACTGTCAGACATATAATCCTCAATTGAATCCTGAATCACCTCTGTCGCTATACGCTTCGTTTCCATCTCGCCGATGCTCATTAAAACAGGTTTAATCGAGCCATTGATCATCCAGAGGCTGACTGTTGTCGAAAGGATAAAAAAGGCAACCGACAAGAGCAGCACGTACCGGAAAGGCAAAGGTCCTCTCTTGCGAAAAGGGCCGCGATATCTTGGCAAGAAAATCCCCCCTTACATATCACAATGTATGCTTGTAAGAGGGGACATAGTAATAGCCGGGCCAAATTATTTTATTTCACCATTTTTAAAAGCGCTTCTCTGCCGCTCATGCCGGCATGGATGCCGAGATCTTCCGCGGCGTACGTGACGGATTCTAAAGGTGCGTCTAACAGCTGGTCAATGGTGCGTACCCCAACTGCGCGCCCCGCCACAATGCCCCGCTCCTTTAATTTTTCATTCAGCAGCGCCACATCAAGCGCCCCGCACATAATGTATCCATGGTCATTAGTGACCGCCATAAAATTTGTTTTTGGAAGCTTCACTGTCACAGCTGTAAAAGGCTGTCCTTCTATCATGATTGGTGTCAGATTTACCACGTCAACCTCTCCCTTCATTCATCACTTTATGATGAAGGGCAGAGCTTGTTGTGGGCTGACCTCCTTATTGCGCGAGCTTCCATGCGAGCAGATCCCGCAAAAACTCCGGCATAAAATATTCTTTTTCTGGGGCGTCGCGGATGATCGGG
Organism: Bacillus sp. 0209A; assembly: GCF_036765095.1. Taxonomy (NCBI): domain Bacteria; kingdom Bacillati; phylum Bacillota; class Bacilli; order Caryophanales; family Bacillaceae; genus Bacillus; species Bacillus sp. 0209A. Next base: position 910,355 of record NZ_JBAIZV010000002.1, on the reverse strand, counting down.
AACAGTCTGCCGAGCGTAAACATGTCAAGCACGGCAACGGAGTATTGTTTATGTTTATCAATCTCTTCCCCGTTCAGCGTGACGCGTGTGACATGCGTGATCCCGTCATCCAGCCGTTTCGTTTCTACATCAACACCCGCATACACCATTTTCCCCATTACTTCTCCGCGGAAGCCGAGCCCTTTGATCCGGAGCTGCTCCATTTGTTCGGAAGCGGCATGGACAATGGTCTCTTTCAGTTCTTCTCCCGTCAGGCGTACAGCCACCGGGTTGATCGGATGGGGACAGATGCGGTGCAGATCCAGCTTCGTCACAGGGCCCTCTCTCAGCGGACCGAGAATGACACCGGAATTCACCATACTCATGTCCGTCCCGCACCATTCCTTTAGCGCGAATGCCAAAAGCAAAGGCAGCTCTGATTCTTCAAACCACTTCACCTCAGCATCTTGCGCAAGCTCCGCAACGGCGTCGGACAGCTTATCTTCGGCTTCACGTTCTTTTTCATGAAGAAACGCTTTTGTTTCTTCGGATTCTCCTGTCCATTCCGCCATGTTCTGCACAGACGCTGTTTTGCTGATGATGCTTCGCTGTACGCTGTCGACTGTGATTTCTACACAGCCGACATAATGCCCGTATTTCTCGGCGCTGGCAAGCAATACGCCGTTTACCACTTGTCCATCTTCAAGCAAATGATGGGTGTGCGATTCGAGGATCACATCAATCTCAGGGACCGCTTCAGCCACTTTCTGATCATCAAGAATGCCTAAATGCGACAGCAGAACGATGATGTCGGCCTGCCCTTTCACTTCCTGAATGGTTTCCTTTACGCTTTCAAGGGCATCAGTTACTGTCCATCCCAGCTTGTCATAGACAGGATAATACGGCACGGATACGCCTAAGATAGCAATGTGCATACCGTTTTTCAATGATTTGATATGGTAAGGAACCGCCCAGGATGGACGGTTACCGTTTTTGTCATATAGATTGGAGACGATAACGGGAAATTCAGCATGATGATATAAGGCAGCGAGCTCTTCATGCGGAAGCGTGATCCCTTCGTTATTGCCGATCGTCGCTCCATCAATATGAAGACGGTTTAAGAGATCGACATTCGCTTTTCCGAAAGTCGCCTCTGTCACGAAATGAAAACGATCAAGATGATCGCCAATATCAAAAACGAGCGTCTCTCCGCTGTCTGATTGACGCTTTTTTCTTTTCTGCTCGATATAATCTACAATTTTCGGCCAGTTTTCAAAATGGCTGTGCAAATCATTGGTATGATATAAGCGGAGCTTCTCTTTCATATTATCTCTCCCTAATCGTTCAGCTGAAAATGCCTTCATAAATGAGCTGGCAGCCGATCAAAATCAACACGATCCGCATGATCATCACGATCGTTTTCGTCTTCATTTTTCTGTTGATGGCGGCGCCAAGCTTTCCGCCGATCCAAGCGCCGGGCACAAGCGCGAGGGCGTACAGCCAATTGACGTGCCCGGAAATAATATGTGAAACAGACCCTGTCATTGAGGACAGGAATATAATAAACATGGACGTTGCCACCGCAACCTTCGGCGGAAACAGGAATAACAGCATCATCGCCGGAACCATGAGCGATCCGCCGCCTATTCCGAAAAGCCCGCCTAAAAAGCCGACAACAAAAGCAATCGCAATGCCGACAGGGGCCTGATATGAATACGTATAAGGCTCACCAGCCTCATCCTGAAATGTCCGAATCATTCCTTTATGAGCTTTGTTGACCGGCCGGGCTTTCGCTTTCAGCATTAAGGTTAATGAAATAAGAATCATAAAAATGCCAAACCAAATGGAAAACGAGTTTGAATTGAACAGCTTTGACACGTAAGCCCCGAGAATACTGCCGGGCCCTGAACCGATAAAAAATATGAGCCCGCTTTTATAATCAACGGTTTTATATTTAATATAAGCCAAAGTTGAAGAAAGACCCGTAAAAATAATGACCAAAAGCGAAGTTCCAATCGCAACCTGCGGCGTCACATCTTGATACAGCGGTGTCACTGTGCTCAAAAACATCAGAGACGGAACGATGACAATTCCGCCGCCAAGCCCAATCAGGCTTCCTACCGTACCTGCAACTAATCCCAGTACGGCCAAAATCACAAACGACATCAAACAAAACCTCTTTTCTAAAATAAATCGAGCTGTCTCGGAGCAAGTCCGCTATACTCGATATCAAGCAGTTCAAGCATCTGCTTGCCGTTATCCGCGGCGTCTCCGCCGGAATTGTTATTGAACAGGACAAAAACATCCTTACATTGCTGCTGTAATTCATTCAGGTGGTTTTTCCAATCCGCAAGCTCCTGCTGATTGTAGCGGTATAAGTACCTGACCTCCCGCCAGTTTTTCCCGCCATCAGGCTTCATCCAGCCCTGCTTGTTGCGCCCGTGAAACCTGACAAGCGTTTTGTTTTCATCGGTCGCGCGCAGCACAGTCGGCACGCTGCCTTCTCCGATTTGCGGTTCATCACAGACACTGTGAATCCAGCCTTCCGCTTTCATAAATGAAAGCGTCTGCTCATAAAATGGCGGCGAGAACCAGGAGCGGTTTCTGAATTCAAGCGCGCATGGGATATCGCCCATTTGGTGCTTGCACCATCTCAAATAAGCGACATTCTCCTTCTTGCAGTCAAACCACGGCGGAAATTGAAACAGCACCATGGCGAGCTTATTGCTATGTAAATATGGCGTTAAAGACACCTTAAACGCGTCAAACATCTCCTCTTTTGAGTCAAAGGGAATGTCGCCGCGCTGATGCCCCGTCATGCCCTGATACGCTTTCACGATAAATTGGAAGGTTTCCGGCGTTTCCTTCACCCACTTTTCATTATTTCGCGCCGGCTGAATCGCGTAAAAGCTCGCGTCTAATTCAACGATCGGAAAATGGGAGGAATAGGCCTGCAATTTTTTCTGGCTGGCCGTTTTCGGCGGATAGATGCTGTCATGATCCCCCCATCCCGTCAGTCCGATATAAATCACAATCATTCACCTCTCTTCCAGTTTATCACACGTGTTTTCAGGTTTCCTCGGAAATGCTATTCATGTAGCGGGAAAACGCTGAACAAAGATGCTGATATTGTTCCTCATTCGTATCTAAGAACGCCTCTTCCCTTGAGGAAGGAATATGCTGATAGTCAATAGGCGCCTGAAACTGTTCACTCGTAAAATCGTACATCACGCCATTGATGCTGTTATAAAAATGCCAGCTCTCACCGACTTTTGTTTTATAAATGGCGCCGCCGAATTGATCCTGTATCACCAAAGCCGTCACACCGCATTGGCCGGACGACGGGCATTCTTCCGTCCATTTAGAGCTCGTATGACGCGACCATGATTGCTTGAGTATGTATTTGATATGTTCCATTGCCTCCGCCTCCTTCAAAAAAGATACCACGTTGATTGCATTTTAAAAACTGATAGGTGCTTATGTATGATAAATTAGTGGTAATGAATGACATTCCGGAGGCGAATCATGAAAATCAACCTACTTACGATCGGGACGAGGGGCGATGTACAGCCTTTTATCGCATTGGGAAAAGAATTATCAAGACGCGGTCATCATGTGACGATTTGCACTGAAGACGCATTCAAAGACCTAGCGGAGAAAAACAGGCTCTCCTTTTCAGCCATCAGAGCCGATTACGCAGATTTGACGCAATCAGAAGAAGGGAAAAACATGCTGAAAGGAAATCCGATATCAATCGTCAGACAACTGAAAACCGTCATTTACCCAATGATGGAACAAATGTTAGACGATATTTGGACGGTCGCTCAAGATGCCGATGCAATCATTTATCATCCTAAAGTATTTGGCGGTTATGATCTTGCCGAAGCCCTGCACATCCCCGCCTTTATCGCTCACCCCGTTCCTGTTATAGCTCCCACCCGCCATTTTACAAATCCCGTCTTACCGTTTGTCATGCGGAGCGGAACGCTTAACAGGGCCAGTTTTAAAATCAATCGATTATTAACCGCATCATTTTTTTCGCTGGTTAACAAGTGGAGACAGGAGACACTCGGCCTGTCTGGTAAACGTTCTGTTTTTAAGGATGATTCCGTACTGAATGGAAAGCATATTCCTATTCTGTATGGATGCAGCCCTTCCATCATTCCCTTTGACCAACAATGGGAAGGTCGTGTTTCAATGAAGGGATTCTGGTTTTTAGACGAAGATGCCTGGACCCCTCCACCTGAGCTGTTGCATTTTTTAGAAGCGGGGCCGCCTCCTTTTACCGTTAGTTTTAGCAGTATGCCATTACGAAACCCGGATCACATACTGAACATGCTTCAGCAAGCATTCAAAGAAACCGGACAGCGCGCCATTTTGCTGACGGGCTCGAGCGGGATCAACCGGACAACAGATTCACCTCATATTTTCACAGCAGGGTCCATGCCTCACAGCTGGATTTTTCCTCAATCACGAGCAGTCATTCATCATGGTGGCGCCGGGACTACGGCCGCGGCATTGAAAGCTGGCAAACCAATGATAATATGCCCATTCTCTGGGGATCAGCCTTTTTGGGCAAGAAAAATGCGAGACATCGGAGTGGCTGCTGCCCCTCTGAAAGAAAAAAAGATGTCAGTTGAAGCCTTCGTTTCCAGAATCCACGAACTGGTCTCCAACCATACGTATTCTCAACGGGCTTCTGAAGCTGCAGCTCTTATTAAAAAAGAAGATGGAGTAAGACATACTGCGGACTTTATTGAAGAAAAACTAGAGGAAAAAACCCCGGCAACATAAAATCTGCCGGGGTTTTTTACGATGGAACGACCATGGCTCCGTCATTTGCTCTTTCTGCTTTGTCCCTGCCGCTGTACACGCACCGGCCTTTACTGTATGTGGCCGAAATGCGGCAGGGAAATGTATGTCCTTCGTAAAGGCTTAGCTTATGCTTTGCAAACATCGATTCTCTCGTGACAGTGTACGGCTCCATGCCGACGAGGACAAAATCCGCATCACATCCCTCTTCAAGCCGCCCTTTTTGCTGCAGGCCGAATCGTCTCGCAGGGGCTGCCGCTGTCCATTCAGCGATGGTTTCAAACGGAATCTGATGCTCAAGCGCCAGTTCCAGCATTCCTAATAAAGTGAACTGCCCGCCGCTGATTCCGCCCCATGATAAAAACAAATTATCCTCCCGCTTTAAGGACGGACGGCAAGGAGAATGGTCAGAGGAGACCATGTCAATATGCCCCGCAATGATCGCCTCGATCAGCGCCTCCTTTGATTGCGGTGAACGGAGCGGGGGCGCGCATTTTGCGGCAGAGCCCTTTTCACGTAAATCATCGTGGCTGAACAAGAGATAATGCGGGCATGTTTCGACCGAAACATCAAGGCCTTCCTGTTTCGCCTCCCTGATCAGCCGAACCGCTTTCGCCGTGCTGATATGGACAAAATGAACCGGACACCCCGTCGCCTTCGCATACTGTATCGTGCGATACACCGCTTCAGCTTCGGCTTCCTCCGGGCGGGAGGCGGCGTACGCATCCGCATCCACCCTTCCTTTATTGGCCAAAACCATCTGCAAATAGCTTGTGATCGCGTCACTCTCCGCGTGAAGAGCGAGAATTTTTCCTGCAGCCGCGATTTCTGCCATGCCTTTGAGCAATGTCCGTTCATCAACAGAGGTGAACTCGTCTGTGCCTGATTTTGATAAAAACGCTTTAAACCCGATCGCTCCCGCCTCGGCCATTGGGCGGATGTCCTCGATATGGCCGGGCACGAGGCCGCCCCATAGCGCAAAATCCACGGCTGATTTTTGCCTGCCGAGTTCTGCTTTTGCGAGAAGATGTTCTGCCGTCACGGTTGATGGAATGCAATTGAGCGGCATATCAAAATAAGTGGTGCAGCCGCCTGCGGCCATCATTTGAGAACCTGTTTCAATCCCCTCCCAGTCCTCTCTGCCCGGTTCATTGAAATGAACATGGCAGTCTACCGCACCCGGAAACACATATTGTCCGCTGGCCTGTACAACAGCTGTCCCGCCTGCTTCAATGGCAGATCCAATCTCGGCAATGATGCCGTTTCGCACTGCAATATCAGCTTCTTTCACGCCACTTGGCGTAACTGCTTTCGCACCTTTTATCACCATATCGTAATTCATACTGATCCCCCCATGTCAGGATGACGATTTTTTATGTCAGTTTATGTCACACAACCCGTTCTATTTTGAATAGTTTACTGCTACTATGATCGTATTACATCAGCAAAACCGCTAGAATTTCTATTGAAAATTATTCATCTTAACTAATGTTTTTATAGAAAAGGAGAATGCGCTATGAATATTTTAGATGTGATGAAAATACCGGCTTATGAAAACGCCCATTTAATCGCGGGAAAAGCAGGAGGAGAAAGAGAGGTTCAGCATGTCAATATGATGGATGCTCCGGATATCGCAGACTTTCTGCATAAAAATGAATTGCTCGTCACCACCGCCTATCACCTGAAAGATCATCCGCACCAGTTATCAAAACTGATTCAGCAAATGGCAAAACGCGGCTGCGCGGGCCTAGGCATTAAAACAAAACGCTACCTAGAGGATATCCCGAAGGAAATTATCGAGCTGGCCGATTCATACGCGTTCCCGATTATTGAGCTTCCCGAACACATCCGCCTCGGCGATATTGTGAATGCCACACTCAGCCATATTCTCGATATGCGTTCTAACGAGCTGCGGCAAGCCATTTACGCGCACAAAAAATTCACAAACCACATTATGAGCGGCAAAGGGCTGCAATCTCTCCTCAAAAAGGTGTCAGACCTCCTTCAGCTTCCCGTACTGCTGCTTGACCAGCATGCTAAAATGCTGTCTGCTTCCCATCAGATTTCATTTGAAACCGAAAAGCTGAAAGGAACCCTGAATACCATATCAGGGCCGTTTTTCACTTGTTTCTCTGCGGTCTCGGACCAGAAAACCTATTCTGTCCTTCCTATTTATAATCACGAAAAAAACTGCGGCTACCTGCTGATACTTGACATGGTGCAGGCCGGCGACAAAGGATTGGTTCTCACGATTGAACAAGCGGCCAACGTGATTTCTTTTGAACTGCTGAAGGAAAATGCGCTGAAGCAATACGGGCGGCGGGCGCGCAATGAGTTTTTCAGCAATTTTATTGAACGGTCATTTTCTTCAGACGAGGAAATCAAAAACCGGGCGAAGGAATTTAAGCTGCGCTGGGATCAAAAATATATGTGCATCGCCGGAAAACTCGACCGAAATGACGAATCGATCAGCTTTACAGAAAATCAGCTCGCCTCCGACAGCGTATTCGAGTTTCTTGAAGGCGAATTATCGGCCTTCCCGTTTCCGCCCCATCTCTTTATTAAAGGAAATGTCGGCATTATTCTGATCGAAGCGACAGACAGCTGGAGTGAAATGCACGCCTCAGTGATCAGCTTTTTAGAGCAGTTCCAAACACAAGTCAAAGCTCAATTTAAACGGACTGTGTCCTTTGGCATCAGCAATATATGCCAAAAGCTCATTGATATTCCCGACGCTTTCACAGAGGCATCTGATGCCCTGCAATCAGGGCATTTGTCAAGAAGCACGGCGTTTATTCAGGTGTATCACGCCAAAGATGTGCCTGAGCTTCTTCGCCTGCTCCCGGTTGAGGATTTGAAGAAATTTTATCACTCGACACTTCAAAGCCTCGCTGAAAAACAGCAGGAGGATCAAAGCCTGCTTCATACGCTGTCCGTCTATTTAGAGACACACTGCCAAATTTCCGAGACGGCAAAGCGTCTGTACGTTCACCGGAATACGGTCATCTACCGCCTTGAAAAATGTGAGGAACTGCTGGGCAAAAGCTTAAAAGACCCTGACACGACGATGCGTTTGCGGCTTGCCTTGCGGATGCAGCGGCTGATCAGCTAACACCCGTCATATTTTCTTACAAACTAAATCGATTTTCGTCACTTTCAGCAATAACACCTGTCTTTTTCGGCTACTGTATCCAAGGACACCCGACAATCGGCACGCTATCATGTTACTAAAGTTCACATATAAAAGAAGGGACTATGGTGAAACAAAAATCGTTTGCGGTTTTTTCTCTTGGCCTGCAGCATGTGCTGGCCATGTATGCAGGTGCGATTATGGCGCCCCTGCTTGTCGGCAGGGCGCTGAACTTAACAACAGAACAACTTTCTTACTTGTTGGCGATTGACCTGTTAACATGCGGCGCCGCGACGCTTTTGCAAACCTTGCGCGGCGCATACATCGGCATCGGGCTTCCCGTCATGCTCGGCAGTCTGGTGAGTATGTGATGGAGTTCCATGCACGGGATTATTTTGCGAGTCAAAAAGTGAGCATGGCAGACCAGCCGTTTTTAACCATTGTCACCGTCCGATTTCAACTTGCAGATCCAGACGCTGATTATCACATCCGGCTTTTGCTGTCGCCGTTTGGTTATCAGGTGTATAAGAGGAGTTAGAAAAGGAAGTCCGCCGATGAGGCGGGCTTCTATATGAACTTTATAAACTTTTCACGTTTGATTACGGTCAAGTGAAACAACATCAAAAATAATGATTACGCCTTTTTAAATTCATACAGGCATTCTCCTCTTTGAATTTGTTTTTGCGTTTCAATCATTGTTTGATGACACTTTTTTCACTTGACAACACACACAGCTAAATCGAAAGAGATGTATTCACTGCTGTTTGAGCATGGATGAAAGCCGTATCAAATAATGGCACTTTAGAATCCTCTGCCTTTACTAATAAACCAATTTCAGTGCATCCGAGAATAATCCCTTCTGCTCCCCGATCTACCAAATGATTGATCATCTTCTTATACATGTTTCTGGACGACTGTTTGATTTCCCCCAAACATAGTTCCTGATAAATAATATGATTGATTAATTCTCTTTCCTCATCACTAGGCACAATGACATTGATATCGTGAGACTCAATACGTGATCTATAAAAATCTTGTTCCATCGTATACTTAGTACCAAGTAATCCTACCGAACGAATACCTTGTCTAGTGATTTGATCGGCAGTTGCATCTGCAATATGTAAAATAGGGATAGTGATCATTTCTTGGATATAGCCAATTACTTTATGCATGGTATTTGTACATATTACTATAAAATCTGCACCGGCTTTTTCTAATGATCTCGCAGCTTCCCCTAAAGCTGCACCGGCTTGATCCCAAGCCCCTTCGGACTGATAGTGTTCAATCTCCTTAAAATCAACACTGTATAAAAGGCATTTCGCCGAATGCAGTCCCCCTAATTTCTTTTTTATTTCCTCATTAATGATTCGATAATATTCAGCTGAAGATTCCCAACTCATCCCGCCAATAAGACCAATCGTTTTCATATAACCACCCCTGATAAAATTTTCAGAATATAATTAGTCATTCTAAAGTATAGGTCAATCTGATACAATCATTAATTTTTCAGGCGAATGGCCTGCGAGAAAAAGCAGACAGATGCTGAATTTCCTCAAACAAATGATTTGAGGGCAATAGCTGCATGTTTAATAGTTATTGATTATGCGTTCTCTCTTACACCTTTAGACAAAATATTCATTTTCTCTTTTTTAGACTTAAATCTATGTCGAAAATGATCGTTTGACATATCTTATACTATCCTCACTAAGGAGGTGGCAATATGGGTTACTCAAATGGATATGGCAGCTCCTTCGCTTTGATCGTGGTGCTATTCATTTTGTTAATCATTGTTGGAACTTCTTTCTTCGGTGGTTATTAAGTGTAACTTTGCCTAACTCCTCCGTGTGTGAGCACCTCCTGTTCGACAGACGCCATAAGAAGTTTTTATGGCGTTTTTGCTGTGTAATTACGACTCATACCTGAGAACGTTTCTGAACTAGGAAAATATGTATTAAATTCGTGTTTAGACATAAAAAAAGACCCTCCGTTTTGAAGGGATTATAGGAATCATCGTTTTTCAGGTTTGAAAACGATCTGAAGCAATATGAAATGTGTTTTAGGTTTGATTCTCTGTAAAGTCAGTACCGAAACCACATACTAAAACAAGTAATAACCTCAGGGATAAGGCATACCTTCTTTTTAAAAGTCATACAGGCATTCTCCCCTTTGAATTTGTGTTTGAGTCTGAAACATTTTCTGATGATATACATAGGATGTTTCAAATTCTTTTGAGTTTGCGTAAGCAGCTGCAGTCTCAAAAGCAATATCTTCAACATACGAATAGTTCTTATTCTTTTCTAAGTACTCTATGGTTTGATTCACTCCATGTTGATCTACTGCATCGACATAAAGAGCTTTTAAATATTTCTGTAATTTCGCAAACAGTTCATCACCTTGATAAAGAGCTGCCGACAACCCTTTCTTACTTATTTGGATAGCTTCATTCATTTTCCCTTGTTTAAAAAGGATTTTCGCATAGGAAAATAAAGAATGTTGCAAGTTTGAGAGCTTTTCTTTTTCTGTTATCTCCACAGCTTGCTTCATGAATACTTCCGCTTGCTCGTAATCGCCACTGTCCGCAAAATTCGTGCCTAAATTATATAGCGCAGAACTAATCAACCTCTTGTTATTCAATTCCTTAGATAACTCTAATGCCTTTTCAAGATGCGGCTGGCTTTTCTCATAACGTTTAAAATCAGTATAATTCCCTGAGATCACAAACATACACTGAACTTTTCGCACCTTATAAAGTTCATATTGATTATAAATATCCAACGCTTGTTTAACGTGATGCATAGACACATGACTTTGCTTCATACCATAATATGCTTCAGCTAACTTAAAATGAAACTCTGCTCTTTCGATCTCATCAGGGACATGTATAAGCTGCTTCTCCGCTTCTCTATAATAGTAGATAGCTTTCATGTATTGTTTTTTATCAAACTCGTACATTCCTCGGAAAAACAAAGAATAATACGACAACAGGCCAGATATGCCTTTATTTGAAACCTCAATTTTTTCAAGAAGTTCGTCAATAGTTGGTCTTATACGTGTTGTTACGGGTTCCAAATAATCTAGCATGAGTTGATGCCGAAATTTCATAAGAGAGAAGTAAATAAGCAAATACTCATTTTCTTCCATCTGATTGATCTCCTGCTCCACCTCAGCCTTTAAAATCTCTGCATCCGGGACACTAAATTGACGTATCATTTTATACCATTCATTGATCTTAACGCCAACTTCTGACGATGATAAAACCGGATTCACAAGACCCCTCCTTATATACTCTCTTATGTAATATTCTAACATTTCCAAAAATATGTATGACCGCAAAAAAACCGCAAACTTTTTCATGCTGCTCCTCTTATCAAACTCTTTGTAACAACGTCATAATCTATAGTTGAAAAAACATAATAAAGACACTTGAAATCTATATCTGTTTATCGATTACACTAGAGGAAAGCTTAAAAAGAAAGGTTGATGGGTTTGAATTTATTATATTTAGTAACAGCACTTGTCATATCAGTATTGTTAAATGTAATTTTATGTACTCAGCTAGGAAAGTTCAGAACAAGCCGAACTTCCAAATGGAAAGAAGGTATGGGAATTAATACTCCATTCGCTGCATTAGTTTGGGCTTTCCTTGCTATAACTATTGTTTTGAGTCTTATAGGCTTATTGGCTGGTGTTAGTAATTGATAAAAGGAGGAAATAAAGGAATAATTCGAGATACTTTAAAAAATATTGCCGGTAGCTAGACACGTTTCATAGACCTCTAAGTGATATGGCTGATTTAGAAAAAATGATTGCCGGATACAGAGTCTAGTATTGGAGTCGGAAAGGTAAATGAATGCCCTTGATCATCTTACTATTGTAAAAATCAATTTTTCACACGAATGAATTCCGGCTTTAAAAAAATGAAGCGTTGAAGCGGTACGTTGAATGTCTTGCAGAGGCGCGTCCGGCCAGTTCCCGAAATGCGTGTTCTCAGACAAAAATAAATAATGGGAGGAGTCAAGCTGCGTAACGGCTGTGACAGCTTTGCCTGAATGAAGGCAGTCCCTAACTCTATCAATGTGCGCCTTTTTTCCTGAGTGATTCGCTCCGCATGAATATGAATTACGCCGTTGCATCCGGCTCCCATGCCCCAGGACATATCGTCCTCCGCCCGCATGTCATAGGGAATCAGCACTGACGTCAGCTGGTCTCCCAGCTCACTGATTCTGTGGCGAAAATCTTCTTCCCCACACCCGCCGCTCAGCAGGCCGACCCGTTCCCCATTTTTCTTAAAAAGCATAGAGGCACCTGCTTTTCGATATGCGGAGCCTTCAACTTGAACAATTGTCGCCAGCACAGCCTCATCCCGATCTTCCCGGAGCGCATCTAATATTATCTGCAAATTTCCCAATGCTGCATCCTCTCTCAAAAATCGCTGGAAGAAACAACAAGTTCAGCGTGATTTTATAGGTAACTTGTATAAAGAGTAGCTGATGGAAGAAAAAATGACTCATGCTTCGTCAGAAAATGCAACACAGGGAAAGACGATTTGTAAAAAGAGTCAAACGAAGAAAACAGATTGGAGAAAAAGCGAAATCTTATCGCTAAAAAAGCTTGCGGCATTCCGCAAGCTTTTCTTTATACCGCTGTTTGACGGGCAGCGTTTTCATAAACATCAAGCGCCGCTTGGAGCGCTTTTCCTGCTTCGATCCCTGCGCCATGCCTCAGCAGCACAGCCTCTAACCCGGCAAGCACGAACAGCACGTTTTTTTTTCTGCAGCTGTAGCCCATCGTGCCGATTCTCCAGATTTTTCCCGCCAGCGGACCGAATGAGCTGGCGATTTCGATGCCGAATTGCGCCAAAAGCATATGCCGGACAGACTCGCCGTCAATGCCGCCGGGGATTTCTACACAGGTGACAACAGGCATTTTGCAGCTGTCATCTCCAAAAAGCTTCAGCCCCATTGCCTTAATCCCTGCTGCTAATGCAGCCTCATGGCGGCGATGCCGCTCAAAGCGGGCTTCAAGACCTTCTTCAAGTGTCAGCCTGACACCCTCACGCAAGGCGTACAGCATTGTCGTTGCTTCAGTATGATGATTGAGCCGTCTTTCACTCCAATAATCCTCAAGCTGGCTCAAATCAAAATAATTGCTTGTGATCGGCCGGTTCCGCGAAAGCGTTGCCCTGTCAGCTTGTGTCGCAATCCCGCGCTCCACCTTTTTTCGAGCCCCAATCACATCCGCCACCCGCTCATTATATGTAATTGGTGCCATTCCCGATGGAACAGACAAGCACTTTTGCGTGCCGCCGATGGCCGCGTCAATCTTCCAATCATCGACTTTGACCTCGCAGCCGCCAATCGTCGCAACTGCATCGACGATGAACAATGCATCCTGGGCCCGGCAGGCTTCGCCGATTGCTTCCAGCGGGTGAACCCGCCCTGTCGATGTTTCCCCATGCACCATCGCCACGATTTTCGGTTTCACTTTTTTCATTTCCCGTATGATGTCCTGCGGGTCAAAAACCGTTCCCCACTCACACTCAAGCGTATGAACATTTGCTCCATACCGCTCGGCAATTTCAGTCAGCAAATAACCGAAGCGCCCGTAAATGGGGATGAGCACATCATCTTCCGGCTCAATCACACTCGCCAGCACCGCTTCGATTCCCGCCCGTGAAGTGCCGTCAATCGGGTATGCCCAGCGGTTTTTCGTTTGAAACAGCTCCCGGAGCATTTCCATCGTTTCATTCATGATACCTGTAAACGCCGGATCGAATTGGCCGACAACCGGGGTGCTCATCACTCTTAAGACACGCGGATCGACCTCCACAGGTCCCGGCGTCATAATCGTTCTTAACGGGGTGCATAATTCTTTTCTGCCTGACACAGCCATTCCTCCCTTTATCAGTAAGCCAGTCTGTATAATAAATCAGCCAATGCGCGGACGCCGTTCTCAAGCTGTCTGGCTGAGGTATATTCCTTCGGTGAGTGGCTGATGCCGCCGCGGCTTGGCACGAACAGCATACAAGCCGGATAGCGTCTTCCGATCATTTGCGCGTCATGCCCTGCTCCGCTCACCATTTCTTCACAGCTGAGACCGTTTTCTGCCGCTGATTCAAGAGCCGCAGCCTTCAGCCTTTCGTCCATTGGCACAGGCTCTATCCGCATATATTCATCATTTATGGCACGAATCCCTTTTTGATGGCAAATGCCGTTGATCAAAGCAGCCATGTCATTATGAAATTGCTCCAGCACGTGCTGATGCTGATGGCGAATATCGATTGAAAACTGCACGCGGCCCGGTATGACATTGGCCACATTGGGCTCCGCCGTAATTTTCCCGCATGTCAGACGGAGCTCATCCGGCTGCTCATCCGACCGCAGCAGCAGCTCATGAATGATACGGCTGCTAGCTGCAAGGGGATCCTTGCGCCATTTCATAGAGGTTGTTCCCGCGTGATTGCATTCCCCCTCCAGCGTGACGAGATATCGCCTCTGCCCCGCAATACTTGTCACAACGCCGAGATCCCGGCCTGACATTTCCAATGTCTGACCCTGTTCAATGTGAAGCTCGACAAAGGCGCTGATATCTGTCCTGCAGGCTGCCTGATACTCACCTTTACCAAAACCGCACTCATACATCGCTGTTTGCAGAGAAACACCTGATTCGTCTCTCGGTTCTTCTGCATCATGTACAGAAAAAACACCAGTCAGATTCCCCGATCCCCAATAGGTCATTGGAAAACGGCTGCCCTCCTCCTCACATAAGGAGACCGCTTCAAGTGTTTTTTTCGGTGCTCCGTACGTTTCTTTGAGCTGCTTGATCGCGAGCATTGCCGCAAGAACGCCATAGGCGCCGTCATACTTTCCTCCATTGAGGACGGTATCGATATGTGAACCGGTTAAAATGACCTCATCCGGAGACTGGGTGCCCGAAAGCCTTCCAAACACATTGCCGACATCGTCGAATCTTGTTTCAAGCCCGAATGCCGACATTTCCGCCTTCACGGCAAGCTGCGCATCCATCCATTCGTTTGTATACAAAAGCCTCGTCACGCCGCCGTCCGCGGATGTGCCGTATTGGGCGAGCCATTCAATATAATCAGTAATGCTGTTTTTGACTGAAAGCTTCTGCTTTTCCATGTACTCCCCCCTCTGGCCGTTATGGTGACTTCATTATAGAAGGAGGAACACGGATAGTTCATTGGCAGATTAACCAAAAAAACGTTTATTTTTTAGTCACAATATCTATCCAGCAGCATAACGGCCAGAAAATACTCTACCTCTCAGGGCTGTTTTCATGTAAAGTCAAAAGAAAACACAATAAGGTAGAGAGCCAATATGCAAAAACGAGGCCTAAAGATATTGGAACAGTGGATATCCGCCTCCTCCAAAGGGACTAATTTACAATTTTAATGAAAAATATACAAAATAACACTTCTATCCTTTATTTCAATTTTAGATAATAGACATGATCTGATAAAAGGAGGGCAAGTGATGACCAAAATAGCAAGGTTTCTGCCGCTCGTCTTTGTATTACTGATTTCCGGATGGTTTGCGCCCGCCGCCTCAGCAAGCACGCAAACCGCACTGAGCCTGAATGAACGATTGGCTTCTTCCTATTCAGAAACCGGGGGGCTTCTCTCATTAGCCGCTCCCGCTGCACCCTACGCTGACACAGATACCTATTATGAAGGGGCTGAAGGAAAGTCAGGTGAATCGCTAAAAAGCGCCCTGCACCGCATCATCAGCGGACACACGACGCTGTCATACAGCGAAGTATGGAACGCGCTGAAAGAAACCGATGAAGACCCAAAAAACCGAAATAACGTCATCCTGCTCTATACGAATGAATCGCGGTCGAAAAACCTGAATGGCGGCAATGTCGGCGATTGGAACCGCGAGCACGTTTGGGCGAAATCCCATGGTAATTTTGGCACAAGCAAGGGGCCTGGCACCGACATTCACCATTTGCGCCCGGCTGATGTCCAAGTCAACAGCGCCAGAGGAAATATGGATTTTGACAACGGCGGCACAGAACATGCCAAAGCACCCGGAAATTATTATGACGGAGACTCATGGGAGCCCCGCGATGATGTGAAAGGCGATGTCGCCCGCATGCTGTTTTACATGGCAGTCCGTTACGAAGGTAATGACGGGTACCCTGATCTTGAACTGAATGATAAAACAGGCAACGGCTCCGCCCCTTATCACGGAAAACAATCTGTCCTCCTCGAATGGAATAGGCAGGATCCGGTTGACGACCGCGAGCGGAAAAGAAATGAAATCATTTATGAGAAATATCAGCACAACCGCAATCCTTTTATCGACCATCCTGAATGGGCCGACGACATTTGGCCGTAAGAAAAAGGTGCTCCGCAACAGGAGCACCTTTCTTAATACACAGCTTTTTCCGTTTCCGCATCGAAAAAGACGACTTGATCCATTTTCACCGCCAGCTGGATCGAATCGCCTGCGGCGATTCGCGTGTTTCCGTCCATGCGGACCGTGAGCCGCTCGTCCCCAGCCGTGACATGCACAATCAGCTCCGCTCCCAAGTTTTCATTCACTTCCGCCTTCGCTTTAAACACTGCATCAAACAACTGATCATGTCCCGTCGATTGTGTCATATGTTCTGGCCTTACGCCGGCAATCATCTGTTCTCCGGCATATCCCTTTTCCTTAAGCCGCTTCGCTTTTTCTTCAGGAATATGAAGCCGGATCGAAGGGTTTATGAAAAACAGCTCGCCATGCCGCTCTTCTATCACGCCTTTCAGAAAGTTCATTCCCGGGGAGCCGATGAAGCCTGCGACAAACAGATTCGCCGGGTAATGATAAATGTCATGAGGTTTCGCCACTTGCTGGATTTCCCCTTCATTCATCACCACAATCCGATCGCCCATCGTCATCGCTTCGGTCTGGTCATGCGTGACATAAATGACGGTTGCCTCTAAACGCTGGTGCAGCTTGCTGATTTCTGTCCGCATTGTCACTCTCAGCTTTGCGTCCAGATTCGAAAGCGGCTCATCCATTAAAAAGACCTTCGGCTCCCTCACAATCGATCTGCCAAGCGCCACCCTTTGCCGCTGCCCGCCGGAGAGTGCCTTCGGTTTTCTCTTCAGCAAATGTTCAATCTCTAAAATTCTGGCTGCCGCATGAACCCGCTCTGTAATTTCCTGTTTCGGCATCTTTCTGAGCTTTAATCCAAACGCCATATTATCAAAAACCGTCATATGCGGATAAAGCGCGTAGTTTTGGAATACCATCGCAATATCACGTTCTTTCGGCGGAAGATCATTGACCCGTTCCCCATCAATGAGGAGGTGGCCTTCAGAGATGCTCTCCAGTCCCGCCACCATCCGCAGCGTGGTCGATTTTCCGCATCCTGACGGCCCCACCAGCACCAAAAGCTCCTTATCCTTTACATCTAAATCAAAGTCCTTCACCGTTAATTGAGAGTGATATACTTTTTTGACATGCTCAAATGTTAATGAAGCCATCAGACATTCCCCCTATCTTTTGATCTGTTATTTCGTCACTGGAAACAACCCAGTCTTTCTGTTATTTTTAGAGTAATCGATTCCCATTTTTGCTATATTTCTAAAATAAAAAATGTAAATTTGTATTATAACGTCATAATACATTATAATATGAATAATAGGTTCAAAGGAGGCTACCTTTTGTTAAACAACGGAAGTTCTACACCTTTATACATTCAGCTAAAACAAATCATCACCGATGACATCAAAAAGGGCGTATATTCCCCAACCGCCAAGCTGCCTACCGAAAGCGAGCTTTGCAGCAAATATCATGTCAGCCGCATTACCGTCAGGAAAGCCATTCTCGATTTAGTCGAAGAAGGCTATCTTATCAGGCAGCAAGGAAAGGGAACGTTCGTTAAAAGCCCTAAATTAAAACGGGAGCTAATCGCAGTAAACGGCTACTCGGAATTTATGGAATCAACCGGCAAAAAACCGAAGCATCAGGTGCTGTCCCATGAAATCATTCCGGCGGCAAAACCCATTGCCGAAAAGCTGCAAATCAATCCCGAGAGCCCTGTCGTTGAATTAAAACGGATTTTATATAACGATGACCAGCCGCTCACCTTTGAAGTGACGCATTATCCGCTCGATTTGTTTCCCGGCATTGATACCTTTATAGCTGACGGCGTGTCCATGCATGATATTTTAAAGCAGCAGTATCAAGTTGTTCCTGCTCACAATACGAAACTATTAAACGTTGTATATGCCCAGCAGGAGGAAAGCAAATACCTGGATTGCGATATCGGGGATGCGCTGTTTGAAATCGATAAAACAGCTTTTACATCAAACGACCAACCAATCTACTGCTCACTGTTTTTGATGCACACAAACCGTGTCACTTTTACCATCAACAGCCCCTACACATAATCGGCATAAAAAACGAGACACTGCTTATAGTATTCTCGTTTTTTCACTGCTTCCCCCATCCTCCAAGCGAAAAGGATGGCCGTAGCCGAATGCCCCGTACACGCCGCATGTTCTCGCAGCCGTTTCCGCCGCTTGGCGCAAAGCGTGCGTGATGTCCCGCTTCTCGCAAAAAGCAGTCAAAAAGCCCGCTATAAAAGAATCTCCCGCTCCAAGTGTATCTATTATATCAGTTTCAACAATCGGCTGATGATAGATTCGGTCTCCCGCAGACAAGATCGCTCCTTGGCCCCCGCGGGTCATACAAACGATTTTAGCTCCGTACCCATGAGCTGCTTTGGCAAGCTCACCGCACTCCGACTCACTCAAATCACTTCCTGAAAAAAACGCATGCGTCACATAAGGACAAACCTTCCTCAAATAATCATCCTCCCGATTGGTTGAAAAATCAAAGGAGACCGGGATCAGGCCGCACAGCTGCGGAAGGTCGTTCTCAAGCTTGCTGTACACACTTGTATGCAGCAGATCATGCCCGCTGACAAAGGCTAGATCTTTCTCCTGAAACACAAGACGGAGCCGGGACTGAATGCCGCCTTTATTTGATCTGACAAAGATCCGTTCCCCCTGTTCATCAAGGGTGACAATCGCCATGCCGTTTTCTCCGTGCGCCTGGCGGATATAATCCGCGTTGACCTGCTCCAATTTCAGTACATTCAACAGATGCGCCGCGGCTTCATCATTGCCGACGATTCCGATATAGGAAGCCTCATGCCCGAGCCGTTTGGCAAGCACAGCGACGTTCAAGGCATTTCCTCCCGGGTAGAACGTTTCTTGGTCCTGATAGTAATCGACAACATTATCTCCAACCGCAATCAATTTCATTGTGCTTCCTCCTTTATCCTTTTACACTTCCGCTTGCAATCCCGCGGACAAAATATTTTTGCATCAATAAAAATAGAATCACAATCGGCGCGGCTGAAATCGTTAATCCCGCCAACAGGACGCCCCAATCCGTCTGCAGCGCGTCTCTGAACTGCATCAGCCCCGCTGGAATGGTCCGCAAATTCTCATCATCTATGAAAATAATCGCAAACATAAACTCATTCCACGTATGGTAAGCCGTCAAAATGCCGGATGTCACCAAAATCGGCACACTCATTGGTAAGAAAATTCTGAAAAATACACCAAAACTCGTACACCCATCTAAATAAGCCGCCTCCTCCAATTCTTTAGAAATAGAAAGAAAATAAGAGCGGATCAAAATGATGGTGAACGGGATCCGATAAGCCGCATACGGCAAGATCAAAGCCCAATACGTGTTGTAAAGCCCCAGCGACTGAATAATAGAATAAAGCGGCACAAGACTGACCTGCGGCGTCAGCATCAAACCGCCAAGACAAAGCACCAAAAAGAATCCTTTTCCTTTAAACTCAAACCGGGAAAGACCGTACGCCGCCCATGCACTGATCAAGACAGTGATTACACACGTAAGCGCCGTGACGATGACACTGTTCATAAAGTAAGAAGAAATCCCCTGATTCCAGGCGGACACAAAATTTTCCGGATGCCACGAAGACGGCAGCGACCAGCTGTGCTCAAAAATATCGTCCGAGTTTTTAAAAGCACTCATCACCATCCATAAAAGCGGATAGGCAATCGCAATCAGATAAAGAAACAGGAAAATCCATACAGACGTTTCTCCGATGTACCATTTCCGTCTAGGTTTTCTTTTCGTCTCAATATGCCGGTCAGGCACAGGCTCCAATCTGAACGAATCTGTCTTCTTCTGAGACAGCATCTCTTACTCCTCCTTCCCGGTTTTAAAGAGCTTCATTTGCATGAGCGACAATGTGAGTGTAATGATTAACACCACGGTGGCAATCGCTGATGCATAGCCCATCATATCCTTTGTAAAGGCGCTTTTATATAAAAACGTGCTTAAGACTTCAGAAGCGTTTCCCGGCCCGCCGCCTGTCAATATGTACGGTTCATTAAATACCGTAAAGGCGCCGGTCAGCGTCATGACCACCGCAACAAAAGACATCTCTTTCGTCTGGGGAATGGTAATGTGAAAAAACTGCTGAATTTTTCCCGCGCCGTCAAGACGCGCCGCTTCATACAGTTCATCCGGTATTTTTTGAATCGACACAATGTACAGCATCGCAATATAACCGACAGATTGCCATTGAGACACAAAAATGACAGACAGCATAGCCGTATTGTTATCACCGAGCCAAGCCCTCGTCAGCTGATCAAGACCGACCGCCTGAAGCAGCTGATTCAAAAGCCCCGTCTCAGGGTTGTAAATAAAATCAAACAAAAGCGCGATCACCGTCATTGAGATGACAACCGGCAAAAAGAAAACGGTGCGAAAAAACGGCGACCATTTTCTGACCAGCTTATCCTCAAGCACCGCCGCCAAAATCAAACCGCCAAATACCTGGCATACAATAGAAATCACTGCGTAAAGCACATTGTTGGTAAGTGCCTGATAGAAGACAGGATCATGAAATAATTCAACATAGTTTTTCAATCCGATAAACGTTTTTTCCGGAGAAAAAGAGCTCCATTGAAACAGGCTGAGGAAGACATTCTCAAAAATCGGGATATAAACGAAAAGTAAAAAAACGAGAGCAGGCACCAAAAACAAATAGGGGATTATTTTATTCTGATTGACCAAGGATATCTCATCTCCTTTATAAAAAGAAAAGGTGCGAAGTTTCACCTTTTCTTTGATTTATTCAGCTGACGCCCTCACTTGCTTCGCTGCTTTTTGAACGGCTTTCATCACCTGCTCCGGTGTCATGTCGCCGCCGAGCATTTGCTGGACGCTCGTTAAGTACGCATCTGCGATTTCAACATCGACATCCATATCAAACCATGGCACCATTGATTTGGCATCAACAATTTGCCGAACCGCTTCACGCTGAATGGCTGTAGAATTTTCTTCAGTAGCCGTTCCTTGCACCGCACTGTATTTGCCGGCGTCTTTGACGAGCTTTTCACCCATTTTTTTCGACGTCAGAAACTGCAAAAATGCCACTGCTTCCTTCGGATGTTTTGTTTTCGAGGCAATCATGAACCCTTCCGACGCTCCCGTTAACGCTTCTGATGATCCTTTTTGCCCGCTGATATCAGGGAATGGGAACATCCCCAGATTCACTGGTTCAACCAGCTTGATTTCCGCTGTTTCCGCATATATCATCGCCGACTTTCCACTCTTAAATTGCTGTCTCACATATTCGTGGTCAACGGAGTTTACATGTTTATTGAAGTAAGGCATCAGCTCCTGAAGCTTTTCAAGTGCTTTTACATAGCCTTCATCAGTAAATTCACCCGTTTTGGCGTTATAGTCCTTTTCTCGCGTTTTTTCATCAACCATCCGCTGATTGAGCGTACCGATATAGTGCGAGATTGTCCAAGTCGCCTTTGTTCCGAAGCTGATCGGTGTGTAGCCACCTTCTTGCAGCTTCTTTGATACATCGATGAATTCGTCCCATGTCTTCGGGGGATCAAGGTTCAGCTTTTGAAAAATGTCTTTATTATAGAAGAATGATTTAGCGTCCATTTGCCAAGGCACGCCATATTGCTTGTTTTCATAAGTAAATGGTGTAACTTGCGAATGAACGAGCTGTGATGACCAATCTGTATCGTTTTTGTAGTAGGACGAAAGATCAAGTGCCTTATTGCCTCTGATGAATTTAAAAGCAAATTCGTCACTCCAAGAGAAGTAAATGTCAGGAGGGCTGGTGGTTCCCAGCATAACCTTAATTTTATCTTTATAAGAGTCATTCAAAACAGCTTCAATTTGTATGTCGATATCCGGATGTTCTTTTTCAAATGCCTTAACAACCTCTTCAAAATAACTTTTTTCCGGTTCCTTCGGCCATCTGTGGAAAAATTTCAATGTCACCTTTCCGTCCGCTGAACTGCCCTGGCTCGAACAGCCCGCAATAGTGAGCATACTGACAGCTGCAATGATCAAAAACAACAACATTTTCTTCAAAGGGTTGGCCTCCTCTGGACATTAGACTATAATGTTATATAACATTATAGTCTAATGCATAATGGTTCCGCATGTTCAGATCAATACTCAACTTTCCACATGTATCTTCTATGAGATAAAGGATGATGTCTCGCCTCTGCCAGCGCGTCCGCATAGCTTCTCAGCACACGGTTGAGAACGAGCGGCGCAAGGTAGCCTTTAACTGAATCGTCAATTGCAGTGAAATCATAAGATGCGGCATCAAGCACAGTGAGCTTTTTGCCATACTTTTTCGAGAAGGTAAGCGCCCGCTCTTCAAGAGGCCTTGTTTCATCTAAACCGAGCAGGATGATAAACGGCACGGATTCATCAATAATTTCAAACGGTCCGTGAAAATATTCTCCGGCATGAATGGCGTGGGAATGAATCCATTGCATTTCCATGAGAATGCAGATGCTGTAGGAGTAAGCGACACCGTAGTTTGCACCGCTTGCCATTGTATAAATAATGCTTTCTTTTTCATGTTCTTTTGCGAATTGCTGCGCGTTGTCAGCTTCCTGCTTCAGGGCTTCATCATACACAGCCTGTAATTGATCTAAGCCTTCAATTGCTTGTTCAAAGATCGTATTGTTTTCTAATACTTGCAGGGTGCCGAAAACGATTTGGTACAGAACGCCATAGTTCGTATTAATCGCCAGTGCCTCATCACCCCATTCGTACTGGGCAACATATTGCGCTTTCTGCGCTAAAGGAGACTCCGGCTTATACGTCATCGCAATCGTAAGTGCGCCTTTGCTCCTCGCAAACGCAGCAGCTTTGACTGTTTCCGGGGTATTTCCCGAGTGTGAACACAAAATGACAAGAGACTTTTCACCAAGCTGAACGGGGTTGCGTTGAATAAATTCGTTCGAGCTGTAAAGGTCGGAGTTGATTGATTTTGACTCTCTGTCAAACACATATTTACTCGGATACATAATGGCCGAAGAGCCTCCGCATGCGACAAAAAATACATGGTCAATGGTTTTCCCTTTCAAATCCTGCAAGAAAGCTTGAACCTCACGATTTACTTTTGCTGTGGCCTGACTCAAATCCTTCACTCCCTATTTTTATTATATAACGTTATATAACATTATATATTGTTATATTAAAGTTCGGAGTTAGGATTGTCAATATTATTTTCTGAAATTTCTCAATAATTTAATTAGATATACTATGGAAAAATGTCCAAATCAAAAGCCAGAACTTAACATAAGCTCTGGCTTCGTTGTGCAATCCGCAGACTGACGTCTTATTTAAAAAATACCTTGTCTATATTGTACTTCGAGTGCTGTGTATTGATGATATACGTTTCGTAAATTTCTCTATCCATAGGTTCTTCGACGACACATACTTCAATTTTATATACTTCGTCTCTGTGCTTTTTAATTGGTGATACAGTGTCTTCAAAATGTTTCTTGATTCTTTGTCTTAACTTTCTAGCCTTGCCGACAAAAAGCAGCTCATCGTGAATGTTATAAAACATGAAGATGCCGCCTTTATCTCTTGGTATCTGGTGAAAGTCGATGAATCCGTAAATCGCCTTTATTTTCGGCTCGTTATCATTAGCTGACTGCTGTCGTTCGGTGATGGTGACATTCGGTGCGGGTATATCAATTTTTATCAAAATCAGTTCACGTCCTCTTCTTCATTAAAGATAAATGCTAACACAGACAGAAAAGAAAAGCTAGAACAGCTTTATACGATTTGTTTGTTATGCTTTTACTTATTATGCAACGCTCCGGCTGGATTATAAGGGCTAAGGTCTATTTCTGTCTGCTTTCCGAGAACTAGCTTTGCGAGCTCTGAACCCAAGAACGGTCCCATCGTTAATCCCGAGGCCCCTAAACCGTTAGCGGCGTAAAGCCCTTGAACATCCGGCACAGCGCCGACAACCGGCAGAAATCCCGGTGTAAACGGCCTGAAGCCCACTCTTGTTTCCGTAGTAGTACTGTCAGCAAGGCCCGGCGCTACTGCAAGCGCTTTGCTTAAGACTTCATGCTGTCCTCCGGCTGTTACACGCAGATCATCTAGATCGGCCTCATTTTCATGGGTGGCGCCTGCTACAATTCTGCCGTCCTCAAACGAAAGAATATACTGATCATTCGGCGGCATCACCACCGGCCACGATCCGGTATCGGCACCCGGGATTTCAAAGTGCATAATCTGCGCTTTCTGAAAGGACACTTGAAAATAAATGCCCAGAGGCTTCATCAATTCATTGGCCCATGCCCCCGCCGCCACAATCACAGCGTCAGCCGCAAACTGCTGTGTGTCTGTTTGCACGCCGGTGACCGTTCCGTTTTCAAAAAGCAGGGACGCATTTCCTTTGATGATCTTTGCGCCGCGTTTCTCTGCAGCGCTTAAAAGTGACCGGCACAGCGCTCTCCCGTTCACACGGGCGGCACCGCTGATATGAACCGATTCATAGCCATCAGCTAAAAGCGGAAACAGCTTTTTCGTTTCACTTGCGGACAAGCGGGTAATGCCGCCGATCTCCGGCGCATCCTCCCGTCTCTTATACGCCCGCTCCTCCATCTTATCAAGCTTTGACGCATCAGTATGAATACTGATGGCACCGACACGCTTATATCCTGTGTCCGTTTCTCCGTCTTCCTCCAATTGATGGATTAAATCTTTATAGTAACGTGCTCCTCCCTTAGCAAGCCGATACCAATCCTGATTGCGGCGCTGTGAGAGCCAAGGACAGACGATCCCGGCCGCCGCATCAGTCGCTTGTCCAGGTTCCTTCCGGTCAATCACCGTGACCCGGGCACCCAATTTGACAAGATGATAAGCAGCCGACGCGCCGAGAATCCCTGCGCCGACGATGATGTACGATTTCATATGCAAACACCTTTTCTATTATAATCTCTATTCATTTTACCAAATCGAGTGCTTTCCTTCGACCTTTTGCCCTAATGGGGAAAAACCGCGAAGTCCGTCCAATCTCTTTACTCTCCTATCGAATATCCTGTCACTATCAATAGAGAAAGGATGATACCATGAGCGAAAATCGTCATGAAAATGAGGAAAACAGACGCGATGCAGCTGTTGCAAACGTCCAAAACAGCGGTAATGCAAAAGTCGTGGTCAACGTGAATACTGATCAGGATCAGGCGCAGGCACAAGACGGGGATGAGTAATGAACGAAAATATTATTCCAATCAACAGACATGCTCAAGACATGCCCGCTACTGAATCCGCGATCAAAAATAGCGGCAACTCAGAGGTTCATATCGATATTCACATTGATACAATGCCGATCGCCTTTGCCCTTTTATGCTCTGCATTAGCGGCTAAGCAGATGTCAAAAGAGGAATTTGACACGGCTTATAATCAATTACGAGAGATGAACAATGGATCTCACAACGGTACATCTGTAAAGCAAGTCATCAATCAGGAGAATGAAGAGTAGAAACCGCGCGGCCCCTCGGCCTGCGGTTTTCTTCTGCATACAAAAAGGACGCAACTGAAAACCAGTCACGCCCTTTTTCATGAAACAATTAACCGATTGAACCTTCCATTTCGAACTTAATCAAACGGTTCATTTCAACTGCGTATTCCATTGGAAGCTCTTTTGTGAATGGCTCGATGAAGCCCATGACGATCATTTCTGTCGCTTCTTCTTCGGAAATGCCGCGGCTCATCAAGTAGAAGAGCTGCTCTTCAGATACTTTAGACACTTTCGCTTCGTGCTCCAATGAAATGTTATCATTTAAGATTTCATTGTAAGGAATGGTGTCAGAAGTTGATTTGTTATCCATAATGAGCGTATCGCACTCGATGTTAGAACGGGCGCCTTCCGCTTTGCGTCCGAAGTGGACGATTCCGCGGTATGTTACTTTTCCGCCTTGTTTTGAAATCGATTTTGATACGATTGTGGATGATGTGTTTGGTGCAAGGTGAACCATTTTCGCACCCGCATCCTGATGCTGGCCTTTACCCGCAAGAGCGATAGAAAGCGTCATACCGCGCGCGCCTTCGCCTTTTAGGATACAAGCCGGATATTTCATTGTCAGTTTAGAACCGATGTTGCCGTCGATCCATTCCATTGTTGCGTTTTCTTCACAGACCGTACGCTTCGTTACAAGGTTGTAAACGTTGTTCGCCCAGTTTTGGATCGTTGTATAACGGCAGTAGCCGCCTTTTTTCACGATGATCTCAACAACCGCACTGTGAAGTGAGTTTGTTGTGTAGACAGGCGCAGTACAGCCTTCAACATAATGAACGCTTGCTTCTTCGTCGACGATGATCAGCGTACGTTCGAACTGTCCCATGTTTTCAGAGTTGATACGGAAGTAAGCTTGAAGCGGTGTTTCAACCTTCACGCCTTTAGGCACGTAGATGAAAGATCCGCCGGACCAAACAGCTGAGTTAAGCGCCGCAAACTTGTTATCAGTCGGCGGGATCACTTTTGCCCAGTGCTCACGGAAGATATCTTCGTTTTCTTTCAGCGCGCTGTCAGTGTCTTTAAAGACGATGCCCTGCGCTTCAAGATCTTCTTTCATATTGTGGTATACAACCTCAGATTCGTACTGAGCAGAAACACCCGCAAGGTATTTTTGTTCAGCTTCAGGAATACCAAGTTTGTCAAATGTTTGCTTAATTTCGTCAGGCACTTCATCCCAAGAACGCTCTGAACGCTCAGACGGTTTTACGTAGTACGTAATTTCGTCAAAGTTCAGTGAGTTTAAGTCTCCGCCCCATTGAGGCATCGGCATGTTGTAGAAATGCTCAAGTGATTTCAAGCGGAAATCAAGCATCCATTGAGGCTCTTCTTTCATGCGAGAAATTTCTTCTACGATTTCTTTTGTCAATCCGCGCTCTGAACGGAAAATGGAAACGTCCTTGTCGTGAAAACCATACTTGTATTCACCAATATCAGGCATTTTTTTAGCCATCCATTTTCACTCCAATCCTTTTAATTGCCGCCTTCTTCTTTTGCGACTCCTTTTTCAAGTGCTTTCCATGACAGGGTTGCACATTTGATACGGGCCGGGAATTTTGAAACGCCTTGAAGAGCTTCAATATCCCCGAGATCTATAGAATCATCATATTCATTCCCTTGCATCATATCCGAGAAAATCTTAGACATGGAAAGGGCTGTTTCGATATCTTTCCCTTTAATCGCCTGAGTCATCATCGAAGCGGATGCCATTGAAATGGAACAGCCTTCCCCTTCAAATTTCGCATCTTCCACGATGTCTCCGTCAAGCTTCATTGTCAGCCTGATTCGGTCGCCGCATGTCGGATTGTTCATATCCACGACGATGCTGTCATTCAAAACCCCTTTGTTGCGCGGGTTTTTGTAATGATCCATAATCACCTGTCTGTACAATGTATCTAAGTTTGCATTAAAAGACATTTGTAAAATACTCCTTTGTCTTTTGAAGAGCTTCCACAAGCTTATCAATCTCTTCCTCTGTATTATACAGATAAAAGCTTGCTCTTGCAGTAGCAGTTACATCCAGCCATTTCATCAGCGGCTGCGCGCAGTGATGGCCCGCTCTGACAGCGATCCCTTCCGCATCAAGTACGGTTGCCACATCATGAGGATGAACATCATCAAGATTAAATGTGACAAGCCCTGCACGCTCTTCCGGCCCGTAAACCGTTACGCCGTCAAGCTGGCGGAAGCGTTCAAGCGCATAAGCTGCAAGCTTGTGCTCGTGGCGGGAAATCTCATCGAGACCGATTTCCTCGAGAAAATCAATTGCGGCGCCAAGGCCGATTGCTCCTGCAATAATCGGCGTACCCGCTTCGAATTTCCACGGAAGCTCTTTCCAAGTTGATTCATAAAGCCCGACAAAGTCGATCATTTCACCGCCGAATTCGGCAGGCTCCATGTTTTCCAGCAGGGCTTTCTTTCCGTACAGCACACCAATACCGGTAGGTCCGCACATTTTATGGGAAGAAAGCGCAAAGAAGTCGCAATCGAGATCCTGCACGTCAATTTTCATGTGAGGCGTGCTTTGCGCACCGTCCACCACAATAACAGCCCCATTGTCATGAGCGATTTTCGCCATGTCTTTAATCGGGTTGATCGTACCGAGAACGTTAGATACATGGGACACTGCAACAATCTTTGTATTGCTTGTGACAGTCGTTCTTACGTCATCCAAAGAAATCGTTCCGTCTTCCTGCAGCGGAATATATTTTAATGTGGCGCCAGTCGCTTTGACAGCCTGCTGCCACGGAATGATATTCGCATGATGCTCCATGTAGGTGATGACCACTTCATCACCCGGTTTCAGGTTGGCGCGCGCATAGCTTAACGCCACCATATTCAGTGCTGTGGTCGTGCCTTTTGTGAAAATAATCTCAGCCATTGACTTCGCGTTAATAAACTTGCGGACTTTTTCACGCGCTCCTTCATAACCGTCTGTCGCTCTGGTTCCAAGTGTATGGACGCCCCGGTGAACATTGGAATTGTATTGATTATAATACTTATCCAGTGTTTCAATGACAGCACGCGGCTTTTGGGAAGTCGCCGCGCTGTCGAGATAAACGAGATCATGTCCGTTCACTTGCTGATGAAGGATCGGGAACTGTTCACGAATATCCGTGATATTCATTACTTTACTTTCCTTTCGATAACAGAAACCAATTGTTTCTTAACGCCCTCAATCGGAAGTTCGTTTACTACCGGCGCAAGGAATCCGTAGATGACTAAACGTTCTGCTTCTTCTTTCGCAATTCCGCGGCTCATCAGGTAGTAAAGCTGAATAGGGTCCACACGGCCGACAGATGCCGCATGTCCTGCAGTTACATCGTCTTCGTCAATTAAAAGAATAGGGTTTGCGTCTCCGCGTGCTTTTTCACTGAGCATCAGCACACGTGATTCTTGCTCCGCATTCGCTTTAGAAGCGCCATGTTCGATTTTGCCGATTCCGTTAAAGATAGAAGAAGCGGAATCCTTCATCACACCGTGCTTTAAGATATATCCTTCTGAAGCTTTACCGAAATGGATAATTTGTGTTGTAAAGTTTTGTGTTTGCTCTCCTCTACCGACAACAACCGTTTTTGTATCGCCGTATGTGCCGTCACCGTAAAGGTTTGTTGTGTTTTCGGAGATCGTGTCGCCGTCGTTCATAAGACCGAGAGCCCACTCAATTTTGCTGTCGCGCCCGCGCGCAGCACCGCGGCGGTTAACATAAGTTGTCACGCCGCTGGACAGATTATCCACCGCACCGTATGTCACGCTGGCATTATCACCTGTGATGACCTCACTGATCATATTGAAGACAGCGTCTTTCGGGTTTACAGTGCTGATGTAGTTTTCAACATACGTTACAGAGCTGTGATCTTCAGCCACAATCAGCACATGGTTGAAGAGAGCCGTATCGTTGCTTTCGTGGACATAAACAGCCTGAACCGGCGTCTCCACCTGGACATTTTTCGGAACATAAAGGAATGCTCCTCCGTTAACAAGAGCCGCGTGAAGCGCAGTTAATTTATGCTCATCAACCTTCACGCCGTCCTTCATAAAGTATTTCTCCACCAAGTCGCTGTGCTCGCGTGCGGCAGTCAGAATATCAGTGAAGATGACGCCTTTGTCTTTCAATTCTTTAGAAAGAGAAAGGTATGCCGGCGTCTGGTCACGCTGTACGTATAATGTTTTATCTTCGTTTTCAACATCGATCAGCGCTTTTACTTCATCAGTCAAATCTTCCAATGAAGAAAGCGGTTCGTTATCAACTGTATGCTTCGCAAAATTCGTGAAGTTCCATTTTGTGATTTTTGTTTTGTCAGGCTTCGGCATCGGCAGATCCTCAGCTTGTTCAAGAGCCTTTAAGCGCAGGTCTTTCAGCCAGGCAGGTTCTTGATGCTTTTCGGAAAAGCTTTTGAGATACTCCTGATCTACGGATAGTTTTGTATCTAGTGTCATGTTAATCCCCCTAACGCTTACGCTTCTTGGCCTACAGTTTCGTCTTCAATACCAAGTTCTTGTTTAATCCAGTCATAACCTTCTGCTTCGAGACGCTGTGCAAGTTCTGCACCGCCGGATTTTACAACGCGGCCTTGCATCATAACGTGAACAACATCCGGAGTGATGTAGTTTAACAGGCGCTGATAGTGCGTGATCATCAGGCAGCCGAAGTTTTCGCTGCGCATTTTGTTGATCCCTTTAGATACAACTTTCAGAGCATCAATGTCAAGACCTGAGTCGATTTCATCAAGGATGGCGATTCTCGGTTCAATCATCATTAATTGAAGGATTTCGTTGCGTTTTTTCTCTCCGCCGGAGAAGCCTTCGTTAAGGTAGCGCTGAGCCATTTCAGGGTCCATTTCAAGGAACTCCATGTTTTCGTCCATTTTGCGGATGAATTTCATGAGAGAAATTTCATCGCCTTCTTCTCTGCGCGAATTGATTGCTGAACGAAGGAAGTCGGCATTTGTCACACCGCTGATTTCACTAGGGTACTGCATCGCAAGGAATAAACCCGCCTGCGCGCGCTCGTCCACTTCCATCTCCAGTACATCTTTGCCGTCAAGCGTGATGCTGCCTTTTGTTACTTCATATTTAGGGTGCCCCATAATAGCAGCTGAAAGAGTGGATTTACCAGTTCCGTTCGGTCCCATTACTGCGTGGAACTCTCCGCCTTTTATTTCAAGGTTTACACCCTTTAAGATCTCTTTCCCTTCGATTTCAACGTGAAGACCTTTGATCGTTAATGTTGAAGCAGCCATATCTATACCTCCAAAAATATATAATCATTATTCTCATTTTATTCTCATTCTAATTTTATAACAAATGAAAAGTAAATACAACTTTTTATCGTGCCTTGCACATTTCTCAAGTTTAACAAAGATCAGCACTTTATTAAAGCGATTGAAAAAGAAAAAGAGTGGATTCCCACCCTTTTTTAGAAGATTGATTTTCTCAATAAGCTCCCGCAGAAATCCGCTTGCTCTTTGCATAATCAAGCTCTCTCTGCCGCTCTACTTTCATTCTTGTTTCCAGCCGGCGTCCGTATTCCTCGTATCCAATTCCGTGAGACAGCTGCATCGCTTTTTCCATTTCTGACGTATAATCGAGGTTCAGTCTATCCTGGCTGTTGCAAATAATGAATCAATCCCTTCATTTATTTGCTTCTATTGTATCAGCGCTCTGATGGATGCCGCAAAAAGGATATGGCTTGAAATAGCGGCAGATGAGACGAAAGCATCCTTTTAGAACAAATGAGAATCGTTTTTCGGAATATTCCTTCTCTTAATGCGTGGTGTTTCCGAATTCCTCTATGCACTGCTGTACAACTGTCACACCCTGGCTAAGAGCCGCTCCGCCTCCAAACGCCGCTGCCACACTGACAGCTTCGAGAATATTCTCTTCTGTCGCTCCCTCATCCAGACAGCCTTTTGTATGATAGATCATACAATATTCATCCTGGGCATTGATGGCGATTCCAAGGGCGATCAGCTGTTTTTCTCTTTCAGTCAGTGAGTTTCCGGCAAAGCATTGTTCAGTAAACTCGTTGAACTTTCTCCCCATCAGCGGCATCTTTTGTTCGAATGTGCCTAGACCTAATTTATATTGTTTTAGCGCGTCCTGCATGCTTCCTCTGTCTTGATTCAAAGAAAATCCCTCCATCTGTTTAACATTCCTTTTTATTATGAACAGCTTTTAGGAAAATACCCGAAAAAAACCCCGGATTTCTCATCCGGGGTTTCACCGTGTCAGCAAACCCTCGCATTCGTTGTCAGACCTCCGCGTTGGTGCTCACGAATTACAACATTCGCTCTGCTCCAATGCTCGTTCTTCCTAGACTTCAAGGGTTTTCAATCACGCTGAAAAGATGACAAAGCCATAAAACGAATATCGTTTTATGGCTTTGTCAATAATTGAACCCCGGATTTCTTATCCGGGGTTTCAGTCTTATTCAGATACAGGAAGCACAGCTCCGTCGTATTTTTTCTCGATGAAGTCTTTGATCTTTTTAGAGTGAAGAACTTCCATCAACGCTTTAATCTTGTCAGAATCTTCTTCGCCTTTTCTTACTGCGATGATGTTAGCGTATGGGTTGTTTTTCGTTGCTTCCACTTCAATCGCGTCTTTTTTAGGATTTAATTTACTTTGGATCGCATAGTTTACATTGATGAAGACCGCGTCTCCTTCTTTGTTATCATATGCTTTTGCCGTTAATTCAGGCGCTACCTTTTTGAATTCAAGATTTTTCGGGTTTTTCTTAATGTCTTTCAATGTTGCGTCAACTGTTTCGACTTTAGAATCAAGTGTGATTAATCCAGCATTTTCAAGCATTGCAAGCATACGGCCTTGTTCAGCGACGTTGTTTGTCAGGATAATGGTCGCGCCGTCTGGAAGGTCTTTCAGTGATTTGTATTTTTTAGAGTAAATACCAAATGGCTCTAAGTGAACAGCACCGGCATTCACAAGTTTGTAATCTGTGTTTTCTTTCATTTCTTGGTCAAGGTAAGGAATGTGCTGGAAGTAGTTCGCATCCACTTCTTTATCAGCTAAAGCTTTGTTGTACATCTTGTAATCACTAAGCACTTTCACTTTCAGCGTGTAGCCTTTTTCTTTCAACAGTGGTTCAGCTTCTTTTAAAATTTCCGCATGCGGTGTTTTTGTCGCAGCAACGACAATTTCTTTCTTACCAGATTCGGCGTTATTCGAACCGCAGGCAGCCATAACTCCTGCAAATACAAGCAGTAATGCACCTAAAAATAGCTTTTTCAATGTAAATCCTCCCTTATCGTTTGTCTATAATATTTGTTATGACATCACCGATGATTTGAATAATAAACACGATGATTAAAATAAACACAGTAGCAACGAAGGTCACATCAGTATTATTCGACTGATAGCCTTCTACGTACGCAAGGTTTCCAAGGCCGCCTGAACCGATGGCTCCGGCTATTGCCGTTGAGCCGATCAAAGCGATCGCCGTAACCGTGATACCAGAAATAAGAGCCGGCATAGATTCCGGAAGCAGCACTTTGAAAATAATCGTAGACGTCTTAGCTCCCATTGATTTAGCGGCTTCAATAACACCTTTATCCACCTCACGGAGCGCGATTTCAGCAAGGCGCGCGTAAAACGGTGCCGAGCCGATAACCAGCGCCGGCAATGCGGCGTTTGGCCCTAAGATCGTGCCGACCAAAAACTTCGTAAATCCTAGCAGTAAAATAATTAAAATAAGGAACGGAATCGACCTGAATATGTTGACAACGGCCGCAATCACAGAGTTGATCGTTTTATTCTGCCAGAGGCTCCCTTTACTTGTCAAAAAGAGCAGCAAGCCGAGAATCACCCCGATGACAAAAGCAAACAGCAAAGAGATCAGCGTCATATAAAGGGTTTCATATGTCGCGTTCCACAATTCTGTTAAATCAACGTTCGGGAAGTATTTTTCAAACATTCGTGATCACCTCTGCTTTCACCTGTTTGTCATTAATAAACCCGATCACGTTTTGCACTTCTTCCTCGTCTCCGTCAATATGGATAAACAGTGAACCGTAGGCTCCATCCTTCGTCTGCGAGATTTTCCCTTGCAGAATATTGACGCTGACATTAAAGTTTCTGATCATCTCTGTAATCAGAGGCTGTTCAGCCGAATCACCGACAAATGTGAGCTGAACCATTTTTCCTGATGCTGTTTCATCAAGAAGGTGCTGAAGCGTTTCTTTCGTTTCTTCCGGCTCTGTCACCTGCTGAACAAACCGTTTTGTCATGTCTTCCTTCGGGTTTTTGAAGACATCGAGAACTTCGCCTTCTTCCACAACCTTTCCGTTTTCCATGACAGCGACTCTGTTGCAGATTTTGCGGATCACATGCATTTCGTGCGTGATCAGCACAATTGTCAAACCGAGTCTATCATTAATATCGGACAATAGATCCAAAATTGAATCTGTCGTTTGCGGATCTAGTGCTGATGTCGCTTCATCACAAAGGAGAACCTTCGGATTGTTTGCGAGCGCTCTGGCGATTCCGACACGCTGCTTTTGTCCGCCGCTCAGCTGAGACGGATAAGATTTTTCTTTTCCTTCTAAACCTACCAGTTTAATCAGTTCATTGGCGCGCTTGATACGCTCGCTCTTTTTCACCCCGGCAATTTCCAGAGGAAACATGATGTTATCTCTGACGGTCCGCGACCAAAGCAAATTGAAGTGCTGGAAAATCATGCTGATGTCATGGCGTGCGTTTCTTAACCCGCGTCCGTTTACTTCATTAATCTTGGTTCCCGCCACTTCCACGGTTCCTGAGGTTGGTTTCTCAAGGCCGTTCAGCAGACGGATTAAGGAACTTTTACCAGCTCCGCTATATCCTATAATTCCAAAAATCTCACCTTTTTTAATGGAAAGCGAGACATTTTGGACAGCATTGACATCTCCATGTTTCGACTTATACACTTTTGAAACATCTTGAAGATTGATCAAAGCAATCACCTGCCTTAACACTATTCTAAGAAATCTTCCGGGGTTTTCTGCAAAAGAAAAACCTTTCTGCACACTTGAGCAGAAAGGCTTATATAAAATGCCTTTCTCTCATCTTTCAAAGCTGAACGCTTCGTGTGAATTGGCACCATTTCAACAGTGTTGATGGTTGCCGGGCTTCATAGGGCACTTCCCTCCACCTCTCTTGATAAGAGAAATATATAGTCTTTTTCGTCCGGAAATTCTTAATGTAGAATAGCATGGCGGATGATTGCATGTCAATAAAATAAATGATGTCAACTTTTACTATTATAATAATTTGCTATTTTTTAATTATTCACAATCCTCTGAAAAAAACCATTCGTCAGCCAAAGAATCGCTTCAAGCTTTAACAGGGCTCTGAAGGACCCCTTGACTTTTAGGCTTCCGCTCTGAATCAGATGCTGAAGGGAAATGTCTCCGTGCAATAAATGAATGATTTCGGATTGGTTTCCGTAAAAGGTCAGGTTGGACGGTTGGCGCGGAGAAATTTTTTTCATTTCTCCCTGTTCGTTTATTGAGACGGTTAAGGCTTCTGTTTCTCCTTGGAAGGTAATAAGCAATGTTGAAGCGCTCAAAAGGGGTTTTAAAAACAGATGCTGATACTCATCTTCCAAAACTTCCGCTTTCTCCATATGTACAACCTCCTATTTGTTGGTCATACATAGACATTTCTCTCTCTGGCGCACGAACCCCTTTATAAAACGAACGACAATTTCATTGGAATGCGCTGAGAAATATGTCATAAATGGGATGCGGAAGATGATTTTTGTTTGATCAGCTCATATAAATAAGAAACGGAATGAAACGCATATCCTCTTTCAACCACTTTTCCTCCTTTAAACAGCAGAAAACAAGGGACGCTTTCAATTTGATAGGCTTTTGCGAATGTCGGAGAGTAATTGACATTGTTTTGATAGAAGGCGACATCAGGCAGCATTTCTTTCACCACTGTCAGCATTTTGCTTGCAAGCTGGCAAGTGCCGCAAAACGGAGTATATAAATACAGAAGATACACATCATCAGCAATGTGCTCAAGCTCGTGTTCCTGGAGTTCTTTCATGCTATACACCTCGGGACTTTCTTTCAAGAAAAATAGTATGGACATTCAGATTCGCGCGCAGCAATACAGAGGCGACGTGGTGTCTGGGCGCAGCCGCCACTTCTTTATAGGCTCTGTCGATATGCAGATGGCAGGCTTCGTTAAATTCTCTTTTCAGTTGTTTTCTCAATTTCTCGCCTGATTCGTCAGCATCCACTAATATATAGACGTCTTTATCATAAAGCTCGTCAGCCAATTCCTCAAGCCTCAGCTGGCTGATTGTTCCGTTTGTGCAGATAATGCGCACCGGTTCATCCAGGACGCTTTCGATTTTCTCTTTATCTGATTTCCCTTCGACAATCATAACCTTTTCCAGCTCATCCATCTTCATCTTCTTCACCTGCCGCGTCAAATTTGAAACGTTCAGATTGTAAAAGAAGGCAGTGAAATTCACCGCCAACATTAACACCAGCCGTTTTCGTAGTCACAATCCACATATTTTGCGTCGTTTCCCGAGACCACATCGGCTGTCTTATAAAATTTCTCATTTTCAAAGGAATAACCGGACTTAAGCTCATATTCATTCATGCTTGTCATTTGGCCGATCCTCTCATTTTCATGATATAACGAGAGCCGGCCATGTTGAAAGCGGCCTGTCACATCATTGGTGACATCGAGCTTTTGTTTGCTGAAAGCCATATTGGACACCTCCCATAACGTTAGCGTGTCCAATTGCCTTTACAGCTATCCTGCTTTAGTCTTCCTGTGTCATCTCTTCGTATTGCTCTGCTGTCATCAGTTTTTCAATTTCAGAAGCGTCAGACGGCTCAACGACGATCATCCATGCTTTTTCGTACGGAGATTCGTTTACGAATTCCGGACTGTCATCAAGATCTTCGTTAATTTCCACAACAGTTCCGTTAATCGGCGCATAAAGCTCAGATACCGTTTTAACGGATTCAACACTGCCGAATGGCTCGTCCGCTTTGATTTCAGCGCCCACTTCAGGAAGTTCGACAAACACGATATCGCCTAGCTCGGACTGGGCAAAATGCGTAATCCCGATTCTGGCTTTTTCTCCTTCAACTTTTACCCACTCGTGTTCTCCTGAGTAACGCAAATCTTTAGGTATGCTCAATTGAATCCCTCCATTTTTTACAGCACTATAATAAGAAGATACCATACTTTTCAAAAAAAATTGACATTAAGCCCAGTTTTCTTCAAATTGGTCTTCTTTAAAACCGGCTGTCACTTTTTCGCCGTCTGTTGTAAGCGGTCGTTTGATCAGCATTCCGTCTGAAGCCAGCAGTTCAAGCTGTTCGTCCTCCGACATGTGATACAGCTTTTCCTTGAGATTGAGCTCGCGGTATTTCATGCCGCTCGTGTTGAAAAATTTTTTGAGATCCAGTCCGCTTTTTTCATAAAGCGCTTTTAGTTCTTCTTTGCTTGGAGGCTGCTCTGCAATATGTATTTCGTTGATTTCTTTTCCATGCTCTTCAAGCCATTTCTTTGCTTTGCGGCACGTTCCGCATTTAGGGTACCAGTAAAAAGTTAACGACATCTTCTTCCCCCTCAATAAAATAATCGAGGTTATTTTAACACAGTTTGTTTTAAAAACCTAAAACAGTGCTTCTTTGAAAGGGCTCCGCATGCGGAGCCCTCAAATTGTTGACAAAATCCTAAAACGGGTTTTGTTTTAGGATTTTGTCATCTATTCAGCGTGATTGAAAACCCTTGTAGTCTAGGAAGGACGAGCATTGGCAGACTTTCACAGGATGTGATGACGGCGGTGTTTAGGCAGGACGCCTAAGCATTTAGCCGCCGTTCCTTTCGTCATTCGTGAGCACCAACGCGCAGGACTGACAACGAATGCGAGGGTTTGTCGACACGCTGAGAGCTCCGCGCATGCGGAGCTCTTCGCCAATCAGACAATATATTTTTCAGCCTCAAAAACGCCCGCTGCCGCTTCGCGTTT
This sequence comes from Bacillus sp. 0209A, assembly GCF_036765095.1. Taxonomy (NCBI): domain Bacteria; kingdom Bacillati; phylum Bacillota; class Bacilli; order Caryophanales; family Bacillaceae; genus Bacillus; species Bacillus sp. 0209A. The sequence goes on along the minus strand of NZ_JBAIZV010000002.1, from coordinate 872,553 downwards.
TTTCTGAATCACGTTTTTAGGTGTTACGCGCGTCAGCTTGCGCAGAGCGGAAAGCATCATGCGGAGTGAATCTCCTTCTTCCATTGCGATGAGGGATTCCTTCGCGTGCGCTTCAATTTCGTTAAAGGCCTCCTGAACGAAAATTTCAGTATACAGCACCTTTTGCGCCGCTTTTTCTCCGCCTTGCGCGGCAATGGCCTTTTCCGTTCTCAGCACGGCTGACTCCATCGCGTACACATTGTTGACGATGTCCGAGACGTTGACGAGAATTTCCTGTTCGCGATCGATGGCTTTCCCGTATTTTTGCGCGGCGAGACCGGCGGCGAACAGCGCGATTTTTTTAGCTTGTTTGACAATATATTTCTCCTGCTCTAAAACGCCGCTGCCAGGCTCTTCAGGCATAAGCATCATGAGTTCTTCCTGCAGCGTTTGCGCTTTTTCAAATAGAGGCAGTTCGCCTTTAAGCGCTTTTTTCAGGAAGGTGCTTGGCACGATTAACCGGTTGATTTCGTTTGTCCCTTCAAAAATCCGATTGATCCTTGAATCCCTATAGGCTCTTTCCACTTCGTACTCCTGCATAAAACCGTAGCCTCCATGAATCTGCACGCCTTCATCAACGATATAATCAAGCGTCTCGGAGCCGAATACCTTATTAAGAGAGCATTCGATGGCATATTCGGCAATCGACTTGGCAATTTGGCGGCCGTCCTTGAGATCTTCGGCCGTAAACTGGCTCATATTGTCTTCAAACAGCCCGACGGTTCTGTACACAGAGCTTTCCATCGCGTACAGCCTTGATGCCATTGTCGCGATTTTTTCCTGTGTCAGCGAAAAGCCCGCAATCGGCGTTTTAAATTGGCGGCGCTGGTTCGCGTATGCCGCGGACAGCTCGATCACCCGCTTAGATGCGCCGATTGAACCAACCGCCAGCTTGTAGCGGCCGATATTTAGAATATTAAAGGCGATAACATGCCCTTTGCCGATTTCGCCAAGCAGGTTTTCCTTTGGCACTTCAGCTTGATCTAAAAGGAGGGTTCTTGTCGATGACCCTTTGATCCCCATTTTCTTTTCTTCCGGACCCGTAGATACACCCGGGAAATCTTTTTCTACAATAAAGGCTGAGAACTTTTCGCCGTCTACCTTAGCGTAAACAACAAATACATCAGCAAAGGCAGAGTTGGTAATCCACTGTTTTTCCCCATTTAACACGTAATGCGTACCCGCTTCATTCAGCACGGCTGTTGTTTTTGCTCCAAGGGCATCAGATCCGGATCCCGGCTCAGTCAGTGCATAAGCCGCGATCTTTTCGCCTGAAGCGAGCCCGGGCAAATATGTTTTCTTTTGTTCTTCTGACCCGAAAAAGACGATCGGCAATGATCCAATGCCGACATGCGCGCCATAAGAAAGCGAAAAGCTTCCCGCACGCGAAAATTTTTCAGTGATGAGTGCCGAGCTGATTTTATCAAGACCGAGCCCTCCGTACTCCTCCGGCACATCGGCGCCAAGAAGCCCGAGTTCGCCCGCTTTCTTTAACAGCCTGACGGAATGCTCGAATTGATGGTTTTCGATGTCATCTATATGAGGGAGCACATCTTGCTCGATGTAGTCCTCTGTTGTTTTCGCAATCATTTTATGCTCGTCAGTGAAATCCTCCGGTGTATACATTTGATCGTATGTGATATCCTCGATTAAGAAACCGCCGCCTTTTTGTACTTCAGCCGCTTTTTTTGCCATTTATTTTTCCCCCTTTAGCATAATTCAAATACACCGGCCGCTCCCATCCCGCCGCCGATACACATTGTGACGACTCCAAATTGCTCGTTTCTCCGTTTCATTTCATGAATCAGTGAGAGTGTAAGCTTTGTTCCTGTACAGCCAAGCGGGTGTCCAAGCGCGATTGCGCCCCCGTTGACATTCACTTTTTCTTCGTCAATACCGAGTTCTCTGATGACTTGAATGGCTTGAGATGCAAAAGCTTCGTTCAGTTCAAACAAGCCGATGTCCTGCAGTTGAAGCCCGGCTAGCTGTAAAGCACGCGGAATGGCTTCCACCGGCCCGATGCCCATCACTTCCGGAGGCACGCCGCCTACTGCAAAGGAACGGAATTTCACAAGCGGCGCCAAACCCAGCGCATCCGCTTTTTCCCGGTCCATCAGCATAACTGCCGCCGCTCCGTCACTCGTCTGCGAGGAGTTGCCCGCAGTAACCGTTCCATCAACGGAAAAAGCCGGGCGCAATGTTGATAAAATGTCTGTCGTCGTTTTCGGGCGAACGCCTTCATCTTGGGAAAAGACAAACTGTTTTTCCCGCGGCTTATGGTTGTCTCCGACTTCTGTCACCGTCACTTCGACGGGCACAATCTCATCTTTAAATTTCCCCTCTGCAAGGGCTTTGGCCGCGTTCTGGTGGCTGCGAACGGCAAACGCATCCTGATCCTCGCGGGAAACGCCGTATTTTTTCGCGACCTGCTCGGCTGTGTGGCCCATGCTCATGTAATACTCCGGCGCCTTTTCTGCCAATGCGAGGTTCGGACGGGTCACATGCCCCATCATCGGTACCTGCGACATCGATTCTGCTCCGCCGGCGATCGCTGTATCGTAGGCGCCGAGCATAATTTTTTCTGCCGCATATGCGATGGTCTGAAGGCCTGAAGAGCAGTAGCGATTGACTGTGACCGCCGGGACCGTGTACGGCAGCCCCGCAAGCGCGCCGATATTTCTGGCCATATTAAGCCCCTGTTCCGCTTCAGGTGTCGCACAGCCGATAATCAAGTCGTCAATATTGCCTTCGTAGCCGCCTGCCCGTTTCAGTGTTTCTTTTACGCAAATCGCTCCCAAATCATCCGGGCGAACGGTGGCCAACGATCCTTTCTTTGCTTTCCCAACCGGTGTTCTTGCACCTGACACAATGACTGCCTCTTTCATAAGCTCCCTCCTAATTCCGTAAAGGTTTACCTTTCACAAGCATATGCTGCATTCTCGCTTGAGATTTCGCCTCTCCTGCCAAACTCAAAAACGCTTCTCTCTCGATCTCCAATAAATATTCTTCATCAACCTCTGTACCGAACGGCACATGGCCGCCGGCAATGACATAAGCAAGTTTTTTCGCGATCTTGAAATCATGCTCTGATATATAACCGGACAGCTTCATTTGCTCCGCGCCAAGCAAGAGTGCCGCATAACCGGTTTCTCCCGCCACCTTGACCTTTTCTTTTACAGGCGGCCGCCAGCCTGTATCGTATAAAGATGCGGCAAGCTGCTTCGCATCGTACAGCAGGTGGTCCTGATTCACGCTGAAGGGATCCGCTTCTTTTAAGATGGTCATCTCACGAGCCTCTTGGGCGGAAGCGGACACTTTCGCCATCGCAATCGTTTCAAATGTTTTCATTGCCGCATTCATCGGATCAGGTGCGCGGCGGAGATGGTTGATGTACAGCTCTTTGTTTCCTCCTCCGCCCGGGATGAGTCCGACGCCGGATTCCACAAGCCCCATATAGGTTTCGCTTGCTGCTTGAATGCGCGCCGCCGGCAGGCATACTTCGGTTCCTCCGCCGAGCGTCATGCCAAATGGAGCGGCGACAACCGGTTTCGCACTGTATTTGATCTTCATCATCGTCTCCTGGAAACGGCGTATCACGAAATCGACTTCCAGAAAATTGTCATCTTGAACTTCCATTAAGATCATGCCAAGATTGGCGCCAACGCAGAAATTTTTCCCTTGGTTGCCGATGACAAGGCCTTTGTAGTTCCGCTCTGTTTCCTCTAATGCTTTGTTGATCATTTGAATGATATCGAGGCCGATCGCATTGCTTTTTGAATGAAACTCAAGGAGGGCCACATCATCTCCAAGGTCGATCAGGCTTGCTCCGCTGTTTTTCGCAATCACGCCGTTTGTTTCCTTGAGCGTTTGTAAATGAATTCGTTTTTTGTTTTCTTTCACAGCTCTATATTCGCCGCGGTCATAATAAAATACCGTTCCATTTTCTCTGATGTAGAAGGTTTCATTTCCTTTGTCCAGCATGTCTTTGATCCAGTCAGGCATTTTCGCTCCAAGCTGTTCAAGCTTTTCCGCCGACTGCCTGAGGCCGATGGCGTCCCACATCTCGAACGGGCCCAGCTCCCAGCCGAATCCCCACTTCATGGCTTGGTCAATCGCATGAATATCATCGGCAATCTCCCCAAGCAGTTCGGCTGAGTAAAGCAGCGTTTGAGATGTGATTTTCCACAGCAGTCTGCCAGCTCTGTCATCCGAGTAAATAAGCGCTTTCATTTTGGCTTTTGTTCCTTTTGCCTGTTTTGCCGCTTCTAGTGACGCTGTTTTCATTTTTGTCCGTTCGCCATAAGTAAGCGTCACTGGGTCAAGCTCATAAATCGTTTTTCCTTCTTTTTTATAAAAGCCTTGGCCGGCCTTGCTTCCGATCCACCCTTGTTGCAGCATATCGTTCATGAAACCCGGCAGGCGGAATACTTCTTTCTCGTCTCCGTCCGCTTTGTCGTACACATTTCGGGCGACGTGGGCGAATGTATCGAGTCCGACAACATCAAGCGTTCTGAAGGTTGCGCTTTTCGGTCTGCCGATCAGCGGACCTGTGACCGAATCGACTTCCCCTACCTGATAGCCGCCTTTCAGCATTTCTTGGACTGTGACGAGAAGCCCGTACGTTCCAATGCGGTTTGCGATAAAGTTCGGTGTGTCTTTTGCTGTGACGACGCCTTTACCAAGGACATTTTCACCGAAGGCTGTCATAAACTTTAAAATATCAGGGTTCGTTTCCTTAATCGGAATGACCTCTAGCAGCTTTAAATAGCGAGCGGGATTAAAAAAGTGTGTTCCGAGAAAATGGGCTTTAAAATCATCCGACCGTCCTTCAGCCATCTCCTGTACTGATATGCCGGAGGTGTTGCTTGAGACGATGCTGCCAGGCTTTCGATGTTCATCTACAAGAGCGAATATTTGCTTTTTGACTTCAAGGTTTTCGACAACGACCTCAATAATCCAATCTGCTTCTTTCAGCTTTGCTGCATCATCCTCCAGATTGCCAGGTGTGATATAGGAGGTATTTTCCGCTGATGTGAGAGGAGCGGGCTTTTGTTTCAGCAGTTTTTTCATCGCCTGCCGGCTCAGCCTGCTGCGCACCTCCGAACTGTCCTTCGTCAGCCCCTTTTTTTCCTCTTCCTTTGTCAAATCGTTCGGCACAATATCAAGCAGCAGGACAGGAATGCCGATATTAGCCAAATGCGCAGCAATCCCGGAACCCATTACCCCCGATCCTAAAACGGCTGCCTTCCGAATGTGTTTGTGCATGAGATATCCCCCTTGAACATTGAATGAATAATCATTCATTTTTTGAACAAAAAAAATGAAACCCGTTTCTTCTTTCATCTTAAAAGATTTTCGCTTCGACTTCAATAGCTAATTTGTTATTTTTTTGCATGAAGCTTATAAAAGACGGGCAACTTAAACCCGGAGGTGAAGGGAATGGTGCGAGAGAAAAAAGATCCGTCTTCAGCGGCAGTCAGCGCGGCGAGCGTGAAAGGTGATGCCGGTCCGACTCAGCATTACGGCGGCGGAAAACGGACAAGTCAAAATCAGCAATATAAAAAACATAACATGGAACAATCATGACGCAGCTGCTTCCCGCGGCTGCTTTCATTTTTTCAAAATTCCTTTCAGCACAAACACTGCATTGGCAGGCCGTTCGCCAATTCTTCTCATAAAGTAGCTGAACCAGTCCGTTCCATATGGGACATACACTCGCATTCTGTACCCTTCCTTAGCCAGTTCCTTCTGCCGCTCCAGCCTGATGCCATATAGCATTTGAAACTCAAATTGTGACGCTGGGATCTGATGTTCACCCACGAACTGTTTTGTAAACGCAATGATGTCATCATCATGTGTGGCGACAGCCGTGTAGTTCCCGCTTAACAGCTGCAGTTTTATTAAACTCTGAAAATGAAGGTCTGTTCCTTTTTTGTCAGGGAATGCCACAGCCGCAGATTCTTTATAAGCGCCTTTCACAAGTCTGAGATTCGGCTTTAAGTCATGCATATTTCTGATATCTTCTGCCGCCCGGTACAAATAGGCCTGAATCACCGTGCCGAGCATTTCAAATTCCTGTTTGCATTGCCTGTAGATAGCGAGTGTCTGTTCATAATGAGAATAGTCTTCCATATCAATCGTCACAGCAACACCATATTGCCTCGCAGCGGATAGAATGGCACGCAAATGAGAAAGGGCAAGTTCTTCTGAAAGATCAAGCCCGATTGAAGTCAGCTTGAGTGAAAGCTCTGAGTCCAATTGATGCTGGGCAATGGCTTGAATGGCTTTCTTGCATTCCTCTGCGACTTGCTTCGCTTCTTTTTCTGACGCTGCATACTCGCCTAAATAATCAATTGTTGCGCACAAACCGGATCTATTTAGCCTTTTGACAGCCTTAACCGCCGATTCAATTGTATCCCCCGCGACAAACCTTCGTGCTCCAAGCCGCGGCCCGTATGCTTTTGCGAACTTGGTAAGTGCTTTATTTTGAGATAAGAATAAAAATATATGTCTCAACATCCGACTCCCTCCTGCCGCCATTTTCAAAACACCTGCATATAACTCCCGGACTAAAGGAAACTATATATTGAACAGAAAACCAAAGGAGGATCACAATGGATAATCAGCAGCAATCACAAATGCCGCCTTCCGTTATTTCGACAAAAGATCATTTGTATCTGAATGACATGCTGAACTGGAATTTGCTCGCGATGAAAAAAGCGCATTTCATGGCGCAAAAGTGCCAGGATCAATCGTTAAAACAAGAACTCGACCGCGTCGGACACATGCATCATGACCACTATCAAAGAATATTAAAGCACCTGCAGCCAGGCCAACAGCGGTCCGGCTACATCCAATAAGGAGGCGCCAGAATGAATCAGCAAAATCAGAAAATCAGCAACCCGGAGACACCTGTACCGACAACTTCGGAGATGAATGACAGAGATTTCGTCAACGAACTGCTGACAACAGAAAAATATATGACAACTGCGTATTGTACAGCCTTGAACGAATTCAGCCATGAGTCTCTCTATCAGGATATTCAAACCATTTTTGATGAGTCACAAAAAACGCAAAGAAAACTGTATGACCTCATGTTCCAATATGGATGGTATTCTGTCGAAGCGGAGGATGCCCAAAAGCTGCAGCAGTCCTACCAAAAATTCCAGCAGACCATTCAGCAGCAATCTCCTTATCAGCAATAAAATACATGAGCAAAAAGGATACGATGTGTTTCAGGGCATCGATCCTTTTTTTATGTGAAATTAGTTGACTTTTTATTAACGCTTATTTATATTTAATATATATTAATTATTTTACTATCTTAAATATAAATACAGTTTATGCAATAGAGGGGAAATGAACATGAAGAGTGCGGATCAGTTAATGTCCGATATTCAATTATCACTTCAGGCGCTCTTTCAAAAGATACAGCCTGAAATGCTGGAAAGCATGGAGAAACAAGGAATTACCCCAGCGCAGCTGTTTGTGCTGGCCAGCTTAAAAAAACACGGCAGCCTCAAAATTTCTGAAATCGCCGAGCGGATGGAGGTCAAGCCAAGCGCTGTGACGTTAATGGCAGATCGCCTTGAACAAAAAAATCTCATCACCAGAACACACAACACAAAAGACAGGCGAGTGATTGACATCAGTCTGACTGATGAAGGAGACGGAAAGTTCGAGGAGGTTTTGGCAGGCAGAAAAGCCATTATGGCGCGATACCTTTCCTTCTTGACGGAGGAGGAAATGCTTCAGGCGGCGCGTATTACAGAAAAGCTCGCACAGGCTGCAGCGGAAACGGATTGAAAAGCAAAACATGAAAAGAGGAAACGGATGAAATGAGTAATGAAGGCAAACAATCAAAACGGACGTTATTAATCACAGGCTTAATTATTGCCATGTTTTTTTCAGCTCTTGACGGTACCATTGTCGGAACGGCCATGCCGAAAATTGTCGGTGATCTGGGCGGTTTGAGCATGATGACCTGGCTGACAACTGCATATTTGTTAACATCAACAACTGTCGTTCCGATTGCCGGTAAACTGGCCGATTTATTGGGACGGCGTATTGTCTATGTATCAGGTTTGATTATTTTTATGGCAGCTTCCGCTTTGTGCGGAATGGCCAACAATATGACAGAATTGATTATTTTCCGCGGACTGCAGGGAATCGGCGGAGGCATTATGATGCCGATGGCGATGATTGTCATCGGTGACTTGTTCACTGGAAAACAGCGCGCTAAATTCCAAGGGGTCTTTGGCGCGATTTACGGGCTGGCTTCAGTGATTGGACCGCAAATCGGCGGTTGGATTGTAGACTCGCTAAACTGGAAATGGGTTTTCTATATTAACCTTCCAGTCGGAATTATTGCGGTTATTTTTATTGCCAGAGGGTTGCAGGGCCGCCAGCAGACTGGTCCGATCAACTTCGATATCGCTGGGATTTTCACGATGATAGTCGGGATTGTCAGCCTCCTTCTCGCCTTAAGTTTTGGCGGAAAAGATTACGCGTGGGGTTCATGGCAGATTCTTGGCTTGTTCGCACTCGCGCTGATCGGCATTGTCAGCTTTATTATCGTAGAATCAAAAGCAAAAGAGCCGATCCTGCCAATGTATCTATTTAAAAACAGAACGTTTACATTTTTAAACTTGATCGGTTTCTTTATGAGTATCGGCATGTTTGGTGCAATTACGTTTGTTCCTTTCTTTATGCAGGGAATTGTCGGTGTAAGCGCGTCTGAATCAGGCACGATTATGACACCGATGATGATCTCAATGATTATTACAAGTATTATCGGCGGCCAGCTGGTTTTCAAAATCGGCATTAAACCGCAAATCATTACAGGCATGCTGATTATGGCCGGAGGATTCCTGCTGTTAACGACTTTGGGTCTTGATACGAGCAAGCTTGTCGCTACATCGTATATGGCGATTATTGGTCTGGGAATGGGTCTGGTTATGCCGATTCTGACACTGGCTTTACAGGAAAGCTTTTCGAAAGAAGAGCTTGGGGTTGTCACATCATCCAGCCAATTCTTCCGTTCTATCGGAGGAACATTCGGCATTACCATGCTTGGAACTGTAATGAATGCGAGATCAGGAAACTTATTAACAGATAAACTGGTGCCATATTTAGACTCACTTCCGGCACAGGCAAGCTCATTTGCCAACCAGCTAAAGAGTATGATTGATACAAATCCGCAAGGGCTGCTGCAATCACTGTTCAGTCCGGACGCATTGAAACAAATCCCTGCGGCTTTCTCATCCCATATTATGCCGATTTTAAAAACATCGTTGATGGATTCGCTCCACAGCGTGTTTTATACAGGCCTGATCTTTATCGCAGTCGGAGCCGTATTTACCTTATTCTTAAAACCTATCAAGCTATCGAATAAGAAAACGGATGAACAAGTAAAAGAGAAAGCGGCACAAGCCGTTGAATCACCTTCACATTAATAGAGCGCCCCGCGGGTCCAACCCGCGGGGTTTTTTATTCAATCATCTGAGCCCTTCCATTTCCGAAGGACCAATCCTCATCCTGATTTCCGGCCAGTATGATAAACACATCTTCTTTTCTTACACCAAGCCCGGATTGAATCCGGCTTGCGATTGAGTGGTAAAGCGCTTTTTTCTGTTCAGTTGTTCTTGAATCTTTCAACGTAAAATGAATGTATATCAGTTCATCAGTACGCTCGACCCGCAGATAAGACGGATCATAAAAAAATTCACTGTTTTCATATTGCCTGATGACTTGAAAATAGTCATCTTCCGGCACATTGATTTCTTCGATCATCGATTGATGGATGGTCCTGCTTAGTTTTTGAAGCCACGCTTCACTTCTTCCCGCCCGTAAATGAATCTGTACAAATGGCATCCCCCGCATCTCCTCTCTTTACAGCGTCTGTCCGCTGTCAATTGTGATGATTTGGCCTGTAAGTGATTCCTGTTCAACAAGCGAACAGATCAATTTGGCGACATCATCCGGTTCAGCAATACGCTGCAGCAGCAAAGCGCCGATCATGCTTTTCATTTTTTCTTCCCGGCCAGCCCACCATCTCGTTGCGACAGCTCCCGGTGCAACACCGCTCACTCTGATTTCGGGCGCTAAGGCGTGGGCCAATGATTTCGTTAAACCGTGCACCGCCGATTTTGACACTGCATAAGGCATAGATGAACCCGCCCCGGTTAACCCTGCGATGCTGCCGACATTCACGATCGCTCCAGCCTTGCTTTTTTTCATGAACGGAACCACTGCCCGCGCGCAGAAAAACATCCCTTTCACGTTGACAGCGTACAGCTCATCCCAGACATCTTCTGTCGCCGCTTCAAGATCATCCATTGGAATATGCCGTGTAATGCTGGCGTTATTGACTAAAACATCAATCGTGCCGTGCGTTTTTACGATCGAGTGAACCATGTCCTGCACTTCGCTGTTTTTTGATACATCTGCTCGTATGGAGAAGGCTTGCCCGCCATCTTTTCGAATCATTTCCACTGTTTCCTCCGCTTCGGATTGCGAACGTGAATAATTCACCGCAACAACCGCTCCGCGTTTTGCCAATTCTATGCTGGCTGCTCTTCCTATTCCTGTTGCGCCCCCTGTTACGAGAGCTATTTTGTTCATGACATTCATTGCCGCCACTCCTTGCTGTTTATGAAATTATCTTGCTGATTCCATTGTAATCCAGGTTTGGTGTTACGTATAATGATTGTTAAAGATACTTGCTATCACTCAGATTGATAGCAACAAACAAACGGAGGAATTCAAAATGGAAAGCGGAGATTTACGTGTGTTTCAAATGGTAGCCCGTGAAGGCTCCATTACGAAAGCAGCCCTGCAGCTTGGCTATGTGCAATCGAATGTCACAGCCAGAATTCAGCAATTGGAAGCTGAGCTGGGCACCATGCTGTTTTTGCGCCATAACCGGGGCATGACACTTTCTGCAAGCGGAAAGCTGCTGCTGGACTACGCCAATAAAATTATCGGCCTGCTGGATGAGGCATCTAAAGCGCTCTCATCCTCTCTCGAACCAAGCGGGCCGCTTATGATCGGCTCCACTCAGACAACCGCTGCGGTAAGGCTTCCGAAGCTTCTGGCTTCTTATTATGAAGAACATCCAAACGTCCAGCTGTCTTTAACAACAGGTCATACACAATTTCTCATTGATAAAGTTCTCCGGTATGAATTGGATGGCGCCTTTATCGGATGTGAATGCAATCATCCCGAGCTCGTGTCCTATCCTGCATTTGAGGAAGAACCAGTGGTTGTTTCAGCAGCTTCCGTATCCGATGCAGAGGAAGCCATCACAAAGCCGATTCTCGTTTACAGCACAGGCTGTTCGTATCGGGAAACACTTGAAAAATGGCTGCGCGCTGCCGGCGTCACACAGCCGGTTATTATGGAATTTGGTACGCTTGAAGCGATTATCGGCGGGGTTACAGCAGGTCTTGGCATCTCGTTGCTGCCAAGAACGGTTGTGCAAAAACACGAGGCTGAAGGGTCGATTCGCGTGTACCCGCTGCCTGAAGCTCTCAGACAGATGAAAACAGAATTTATTGTCCGAAAAGATTCGTTTATCAGCAGCGCGCTGCGGACTTTTATGGATTCCTTCGCGGCAGATCAAACGGCAGCATCACAAAAAAGCAGTCTGCTGTGATTGGCAGACTGCTTTTTAATTATTATTTGTTTCGATGCGTTTCATTTAATTCCTTAATATGCTGAATGACATCTTTAATGCCCTGCTTCGCGTCAGGATATGTCGCATTCCAATGCTTAGCTAGGGGCGGCATGCTTTTGGCTATATGCGTGTACAAAATCCATTGCTTCACTTCTTCTTTTAGCTCATTGTTTGATTCACCAAGCAGAAGCTCCGTATACTTCTCCAGCAATCCATCGAGCTGTTCCTTAAGTTTTTGTTCCATTTTCCATCTTCCTTTCGAAAAAATAGCAAGGAGCTTTCTCAAGTGAAAGCTCCTTCGCTGGCGTTTATTTATCCATGTGATGTAAAAGCCGCTTCCCGGACAATGCATCTGCCCCTGCCATGAGGGATGCAAAGAGGCGTTCCGAACAGCGGGTCCTGTGTGACCTGACAGTTCATAGAAAACACATTTTGCACAAGATCACAAGTGATGACTTCTTCCGGACGGCCTTCAGCATAAATTTGTTTATCTTTTATAGCCACAAGATGATGCGCATAGCGGCACGCCAAGTTTAAGTCATGGAGAACCATAACAATCGTCCGCTCTTCCTTTTCATTCAGCTCAAACAGCAAATCAAGAATTTCAATTTGGTGCGTCATGTCCAAATACGTCGTCGGCTCATCCAGAAGGATAATATCCGTTTCCTGTGCAAGCGTCATTGCGATCCAAGCCCGCTGGCGCTGTCCTCCTGACAAAGAATCGACGGCGCGGTCAGCCATGTCCTCAAGTTTTGTTGCTTTAAGCGCTCTCTCAACTGCTGCCTCATCCTCTTTTGACCACTGTTTCAGCCAGTTTTGATAAGGATATCTTCCTTGCTTCACCAGCTGGTGCACCGTCAGCCCCTCTGGAGCCGAAGGACCCTGCGGCAGGATAGCGAGTTCTTTTGCGACTTCCTTCGTTGGAAGCTTGGCAATCGCTCTTCCTTCCAGCAGCACTGAACCGCCTCTCGGCTTCATCAGACGCGCTAATGAACGTAAAAGTGTCGATTTTCCGCAGCCATTACTGCCAATAAATACGGTAATTTCACCTTTTGGAATGGTTAAATTCAACTCATCAATAATAACGGCATCCCCGTATCCTAAGCTCAGCGTTTCTGTAGAAATTGCACTCATACCCATAACCGCTCCTTTTTGCTGGCTTTTTAGCAGCACTATGTATTGCACGTTTTCTATATACATGCGTGTTAAGTCAATTGTCATCAATGCAAGTGATTCGATATTCAGCCATTTGATATGCTCATATATCCCTCATTGTAGCAGAAAACAATGACTTTGAAAATCATTTTCAATTAGTTTTTTGGACATAATTGGGGGTTATGGGTTTTTTATCACAGGATTATTTCTTAATTTCTCTTATTGAGCCATTCTTCAGCTTTAGTTTTAAGTCGATATGGTCATAATGGCTGTCCAAATTAAACGCTGCCAGCACACTGTGTATCACTTCTGATTCAGCCATATGATCTGTCACGGAAAGCTCGCTCAGGATCATTTTCATCTCATCCAATGCTTCTTCCCCCTCCTGGTTTACGCCAGAGAGCTTATCCTGTATTTCCGCTATTTCACGAGTTTCATTTTTTGAATATACACCTTCATAACGATCATGCTCTCCATCCCCGTAACTCACCCGAAGCGAGAAATCGCTGTAAGGAACAGACTTCAGTTGGGTGACGGCTGTATTTTCTCCTTTTGCCTGCTGCTGGTCTTCATTGAGACGGCAGCCCGCAATCAGAACCACTGCGAGGCAAATAGCCCCGGCTGCTCTGATTAAATGCATATGTTTCCCCCCCTGTAGGATCCCATTTGTTTTAGGTATGTCCCGAGAATGAAATCCTCATTCAGAGAAGAATTGAAAAAGCCGAGGCGTATGACGCCACGGCTTTTCTTTAAGATTCAGTCATTTGCAAAAAGATTTCCGCGTCCCGCACAGCCAGCTTGATGGCATTCTCCCAAAAATCGCGCTTCGTAATGTCAGCGCCCAAATGCTTCATCGCCAAATCCTCCACGGTCATAGAAGCCGTATCTCGCAATAGCGCGATATACTTCTCTTCGAACACGTTTTTTTCTTCAAGCGCCAGCGCATAAATGCCGAGAGAAAACAGATAACCGAACGTATAAGGGAAATTGTAAAACGGCACCCTCGTGATATGAAAGTGGAGCTTCGACGCCCAAAAGAGCGGATGATACTCTCCTAACGCATTGCAGAATGCCTCTTTTTGCGCCTCCTCCATCAGCTCATTCAGACGGTCTGCCGGTACTGCTCCCCGCTTTCGTTCTTCGTGAAACCTCGTTTCGAATAGGAATCTGGCATGGATATTCATGAAGAAAGCAACGCTTCTTTGCACTTTATCCTCGAGAAGGACAAGCTTTTCTTCCTTCGTCTCCGCCTGCTGAACAGTCGCGTCTGCCACAATCATCTCGGCAAACGTTGAAGCCGTTTCCGCTACGTTCATCGCGTAGGATCGGTTTAACGGCCTGACGTTGAGCATCGCTTCCTGATGGAACGCGTGCCCGAGCTCATGGGCAAGCGTTGATACATTTGAGGCGCTTCCCGAAAACGTCATGAAAATCCGCGATTCCCCGCTGTCCGGAAAGCTCGTGCAAAAGCCGCCGACTCTTTTTCCGCTTCTGTCTTCCGCTTCTATCCAGCGGTCCCGAAACGCTTTTTCTGTGAAAGCGGACAGTTTTTTGCCAAACGTGGAAAATTGGCTGACAATGACATTTGCGGCTTCATCATATGAATAAACCTTTCCATCAGATCCGATTGGGGCCTCAACATCGTACCAGCTGAGCTTTTCAAGGCCGAGCATGGATGCTTTGCGGTTCAAAAACTGAACGAACGGCTGCTTGTTTTCAGTGATGACCTGCCACATCGTATCCAGTGTTTCTTTTTTCATCCTGTTGATTTGCAGCGGCTCCTTCAGGACATCCTCCCAGCCGCGCGCATGATAGGTTTCAAGCCGGAATCCCGCCAAATGATTCAGCGTGCTGCTAAAAATATCCTGCTTACTTTTCCACGCTTGATGCAAACGTTCATATACTGTTTTTCTGACAGCACGGTCTTGATGAGCCAGCATATTTTCAGCCTGACCGACAGACAATGGCTTGTTCCCGCCATTTTCCTCATACGGGATCGTCATTTTCCCGACAACCATATTGTATAAGTCACTCCAAGCGTGATATCCGTCCACCGCAAGGTTTCCAATCAGTTTTTCTTTACCGGGGCCGAGCTTTTCGGCAACCCTCTGTCTTCTTTCATTTAATATGTACGATACATCGCATAATCCGGGTTTTGTTAACAATTCATTCCACACGTCTTGTTCAATGTCCACAAGCTTATGATCTAATGTGACGAGAGAGGACTGAAAATCTGCAGAAAGCTGATGCATCAGCGATTTATACTCATTAGCCTTGTGATCACTGATATTTTGAGCCTGAAGACAAGCGACAAAAGCGCCGGCCTGCTGAAGCTTGACGGATACCTGTTCGAATACATCTAGTATTGCCGTCAGCGCTTCAGCCTCTTCAGACGATTCGGGCACCTGGAACGCATCAGTCATGTCTTGAAATGCACGCAGGCTTTGTGACAGTTTTTCGATATATCCCTTGAATTCTTCTGACTGGCTCCCGCCCTTAAAAAATGAATCAAGATCCCATCTTTGGTCTACCCCTTGCAGCGCCATAACATAAAACCCCTTTCCTTCTTTCGTTTTATTATAGAATAATTCTGATTTATTGTATAAAAATTCTTTTATAAGCGTCATTTTCCGTTCATGATTGTACAATAGCTGTAGCAGTTACATGAGGAGGTTTATGATGAATAAAAAAATCGCAATCGTAACAGGAGCGTCAAAAGGCTTTGGCCAGCTGGCAGCCGTAAAGCTCGCCAAGTCATTTTTCGTGATTGCCACAACAAGACAGCCTGAGAAAGCAGAAGAGCTTCGGGAATTGGCCGCAGCACACAATGTGGCTGATTCTATTCATATTACCGCTCTCGATGTCACAGATGAGCAATCCATCGCCTCATTTGGAAAAGCCGTTAGCGCTTACGCTCCCATTGATCTTCTCGTCAACAACGCAGGAACGGCTTACGGGGGATTTGTCGAGGATGTCCCGATGGAACATTTCAAACAACAATTTGAAACGAATGTCTTCGGAGTAATTCATGTGACAAAAACCGTTCTGCCTTACATAAGAAAGCATAGCGGAGCAAAGATTATAAACATGAGCAGCATCAGCGGTCTGACCGGATTCCCCGCGCTGTCGCCTTATGTCTCTTCCAAGCATGCATTGGAGGGTTTTTCTGAGAGCCTGCGTGCGGAGCTGCTTCCGTTCGGTATCCAAACCGTATTGGTCGAGCCTGGCTCATACAAGACATCGATCTGGTCAACCTCATTATCACATTATATGTCGGTGCCTGCTGACGATTCAGCCTATCATCAATACTACAAAAAAATCCTTTCCTACGTTGAAAAAAACGCAGATGAAAGCGGAGATCCTCAAGAGGTTGCCGACCTCATATATCAATTGGCAACAAAACAGCATCTAAAGAAATTGCGATACCCGATCGGAAAAGGCATCAAGCTCACCTTGTTATTCCGATCGCTTTTTCCTTGGTCTGCATGGGAGTCTATCCTAAAGAAAAAACTATTCAGTTCATATAAATTATAATAATTATAATTTAGTATTGATTTTTAATTAATATTTTGTATAATTAAATTAACAGATCACAAGGAGGACGTTATCTTATGAAAACTGAAAACGCAAAAACAAATCAAACATTAGTTGAGAATTCAATGAACACACAATTATCAAACTGGTTTCTTTTATACTCTAAGCTCCACCGTTTCCATTGGTATGTGAAAGGGCCGCATTTCTTTACATTACATGAAAAATTTGAAGAACTGTATGACCATGCGGCGGAAACACTCGATACCATTGCTGAACGCCTGCTGGCGATCGGCGGCCAGCCTGTTGCCACATTGAAAGAGTACACTGAGCATGCGTCTATCACAGACGGCGGGAACGAAACATCAGCGTCAGACATGGTACAAGCCTTGGTAAAAGACTACAAACAAATCAGCAGCGAATCTAAATTCGTGATCGGCCTGGCTGAAGAGAATCAAGACAATGCCACAGCGGACTTATTTGTCGGATTAATTGATGAAGTTGAAAAACAAGTGTGGATGCTTTCCGCTTACTTAGGATAAAAAAAGCTGAACCCTTTTCGGGTTCAGCTTTTTGATTATTCCTAGCTTGAGCTGCTTTCTGTCTGCTTGGTCAGTGTCACGTTCAAGGTTTTCGTTTTTCCGTTTCGCAGCACTTGAATTGTCGTTTTATCTCCGACTTTCAAGTCTTTGTAAAGGATCTGACGGATATCCGCGCTGCTTTCCACGTCTTTACCGTTTAGTTTGACAATGACATCCTCAGATTTAATACCTGCTTTTGCCGCTGGTGAATTTGCCTGAACTTCTTTTACATAAACACCTTTGCCCAATTGATCTCCAAACAGGCCGAGCGTATTTTCCTGATACGTTTCCGGTACTTGTGACATGTCAATCATTTGCACGCCTAAAAACGGACGATCTACCTTTCCATTTTCCAGCAGACTGTCAACAATCGGCTCGACATCATTGCTCGGGATCGCAAATCCAAGTGACTCTACGCCGCTTTCGCTCACCTTCAAACTGTTGATGCCAATGACCTGGCCGCTTGCATTGATTAATGGGCCTCCGCTGTTCCCCGGATTGATCGCTGCGTCAGTTTGCAGCACGTTCATTTCCACCGTGCCTTGTGTGGTATCCACATCAATCGTCCGGTTCAATCCGCTGATGATGCCTTGTGTCACCGTACCGGAAAACTGCTGTCCGAGCGGATTTCCGATGGCGATTACTTTTTCTCCCGTACGAAGCTGTGAAGAGTCACCGAAGCTCGCCACTTTTTTGATGTTTTTGCCGCTGATTTCCAGAACAGCCAAATCAGTAATGGCGTCGCTGCCGACAAGCTTGGCAGTCTCTGTTTCTCCGTTGTATAACGTGACAGTCAGCTTATTCGCGCCTTCAACGACATGGTTATTTGTAATGATATACGCTTTATTGCTGTCTTTTTTGAAAATAACACCTGACCCGGTTCCGCTTTCACTTTCTGAGCTGGAACCGCCTCCCGTGCCGAAAGTGTTATTTTGCGAGGTTTGGATATTTGAGATTCCGACAATCGTCGGCTCTAAATCCTCTACCATATCCGCGACGTTTGAAGCGTTCGTGATTGGTGTCGTTGTAAAATTATCTGACTGCACCTGTTTATTGGCGGAAGCGGTCTCGGTCGTCTGATCTTGATCCGACGGCAGATAAGGCGCGATCCCGAGCATCAGGCCCCCGCCGATAATCCCGCCTAAAATCGGGCTCAGCCATGCGGCTCTTCGTTTCTTTTCTTTTTTCACAGCCGTTTCTGTCTTTTCCATTTCTAAAGCGGAAGCCGTTTCTTGCCGTCCCGCTTCATACGGAACAGGCGCGTCAAGCAATTCCTGTTCAGGATGGTTAATCTGCTGCCGGTTTTCTGTATCCTGATGTTCTGTATGTGAAGATTCTGTTTGATGTTGATCGTTTTGGTCATCACGTCGATAATCCATGTTCTTACACTCCTTTAACGGTTTTTCATTTATCGTTACATATTCATCGCATGTACAAGTTCAATTGTCCCAATGATGAGGAGAAAAGCAAAGCACCAAAATAGAATATGTTTGATCATCCTGCATCTTCCTCGCTCTTTTTCTTCCTTTCTTCCCTTATACATATCATAAACAAACATTGTGGGATAAAAATGAAAAGAATATGTGAAATTATGAAAATCGCCTGCCGTATGTTAAAACTAGTTTATAATGACGTTGAAAGGATGTGAAGAGCCTTGTCATACACCATTTATCTAGTTGAAGATGAGGATAACCTCAATGAACTGCTGACGAAGTATTTAGAGAATGAGGGCTGGAACATTACATCTTTTACGAAAGGTGAAGACGCCAGAAAGAAAATGACGCCGTCTCCCCATCTGTGGATTCTCGATATCATGCTGCCGGATACCGACGGCTATACATTAATAAAAGAAATCAAAGCGAAAGACCCTGACGTGCCTGTTATTTTTATTTCCGCCCGAGATGCAGATATTGACAGAGTGCTTGGCTTAGAGCTTGGCAGCAACGACTATATTTCAAAGCCATTCCTGCCGCGGGAGCTGATTATACGTGTACAAAAGCTGCTGGAGCTCGTTTATAAGGACGCTCCGCCTATACAAAAACATGAAATCGCCGTCTCCTCGTATCGGGTCTCAGAAGACGCCCGCGAGGTTTATGATGAAAACGGAAATATCATCAATTTGACGGCGAAGGAATTTGATCTGCTGCTGTTATTTATCCATCATAAAGGACACCCATACTCTCGTGAGGATATTCTCGTTAAAGTATGGGGATATGACTACTTTGGAACAGACCGGGTCGTTGATGACCTCGTCCGGAGACTGCGCAAAAAGATGCCTGAATTGAAGGTGGAGACGATTTACGGGTTCGGCTACAGGATGATGACATCATGAAAAACAAGCCGCTCTCGTTTCAAATATGGGTTGTCATATCCGGCATCCTGTTAGCGATATCCATTTTGCTGCTTGTTTTATTTTCAAACACGCTGCGCGATTTCTTCACCAATGAAACGTATACGACGATTGAAAATGAGCAGCATGTTCTGACGGAGTACCGTCTTCCTGGTTCAATTGAAAGACGCTATTACAGCGAGGAAGCCACGGCGCCGACAACCGTCCGCTCCGTGCAGCACGTGCTTTTGCCTGAAAATGAAAAATCTTCTTCAGACAAGGATTTAAGCATTCTGTCGTCTTCGTTTATCCATAAGGTGTACAAGCTGGCCGATAAACAGAAGGACGAAAAGAAACGGTACAGCGCAGACGTCAATGGAGAGAAAGTATTTTTTGTCATCAAAAAGGGGCTTTCCGTCAATGGACAATCAGCTATGATGCTCTCTTACGCGCTTGATTCTTATCGGGACGATTTGGCCTATACCCTATTCAAACAGCTTCTGTTTATTATAGCTGTTGTCATTTTATTAAGCTGGATTCCGGCCATTTGGCTTGCGAAGTATTTATCAAGGCCTCTCGTGTCATTTGAAAAGCACGTCAAACGGATTTCCGAACAGGATTGGGATGACCCAGTGAAAGTGGATCGGAAAGATGAGATCGGCAAATTGGGCCATACCATTGAAGAGATGCGCCAAAAGCTTGTGCAAAAGGACGAAACAGAAAGAACCCTATTGCAAAATATCTCTCACGATTTAAAGACGCCGGTTATGGTCATCAGAGGCTATACGCAATCGATTAAAGATGGGATTTTTCCTAAAGGAGACCTTGAAAATACAGTAGATGTCATTGAAGGCGAAGCCCTTAAGCTGGAGAAAAAAATAAAGGATTTATTATATTTAACGAAGCTGGATTATTTAGCGAAGCAAAAAGTGCAATACGATATGTTCAGTATCGTGGAAGTGACAGAAGAAGTCATTGAAAGACTCAAGTGGGCGCGAAAAGAATTATCGTGGGAAATTAATGTAGCGGAAGACATTCTGATGCCGGGCGATCCGGAGCAATGGAATAAACTTCTCGAGAATATTCTGGAAAATCAAATCCGTTATGCTTCGGCAAAAATAGAAATCAGCATGAAACAAGATGATCGGAATATCGTGATCACCATTAAAAATGACGGTCCGCATATTGAAGATGAGATGCTCTCCAGCCTCTATGAGCCTTTTAATAAGGGGAAGAAAGGCGAATTCGGCATTGGTCTCAGCATCGTAAAACGAATTTTAACTCTTCATCAGGCGTCTATCTCAATTGAAAATGACAAAACGGGTGTAACATACCGAATAGCAGTGCCTAAATAGACTGTAAATGTTTTTTGCAGTCTATTTTTTCATGTGAAAGAATAGCCGTTAAAATCTCTGTACTTTGTTTTGAGCGGCTGTTTACATTGATGAACCCATTTTTTCTCTGACAAAGTTTGCTTTGGATATTTGACTTTTTCCACTTTAATTCCTCTGTTTCGCAAGCGGCTGATCATTTCGTCCAATTCTCTCATTTTAGATTCACCCTTTCGCTTGAGCTTTGACCGTTTGGTCATCTCAATTTATAATATAAATAATACATGATAAAAAAACAAGTTACAATAAGGTTAATTTTATAACAGAAGATGTGACTATATGGTCATATCCTATGCAAGCCTCCGGGCTCCGAAAGGGTGGAACCATTGAAGGAAAAAGAAAAGCTGATTATTGAAACAGCCTTAAAACTATTTGCCCAAAAAGGATACAACTCAACATCAGTTCAGGAAATCGCAAAAGCTTGCAAAATATCTAAAGGCGCTTTTTATATTTATTTTCCTTCGAAAGAAGCGCTTCTTCTGTCTATGCTGAATTACTATTACGATAAAACGTTTACCCGAATTTTAAATATACAAACGAAGGGTGACAGCCCCAGAACAGCTTACCGCAAACAGCTGACCGTGCTCTATGAAAACATCCTTGAACACAAGGATTTTATCGGCATGCAGATGAAGGAGGGTTCTCTGCCTTACACAGCAGAAGTGGAGCAATGCGCAAAAAAAGTCCGCCAGTCCTCACTTCAATTTCATATCGACAGCCTGCTGAACATTTACGGAAAAAAGGCAGAACCGTATACTGCAGAGCTTTGTTTCTTAATAGAGGGCATCAGCCAGATTTATCTGGAATGCATGATCCTGCTCGGCCACACTGTGAAGCCTGACCAATTAGCTGATATCATGATGAATAGAATTGATGATATGGTACAAGGCATGTCTGAACGAAACGATAAGCCTTTCGTCACATTGGAAGAGGCAAGCTCTTTATTTGGGCCTCTTACGCACGGACGGCCTGACCCGCTGACTGAATCGATTGTGAAAAGCCTTCGTGACAAAATTAACAGCTTAAACACAAACTCCTCTCTTGAATTATCGGAGAGCTTGGACATACTTGAAGCAGAAATGAAGAAAAAAACACCGAAGCTGGTGATCATAAAAGGGATGATCCATAATCTGACGGAGTCTGAAACCCTCGCCAAAGATGCGGAGCAGCTTAAATATCTATTAAAACAGCAGTATATTTAGAAGAACGGCTGCTTAAACAGCAGCCGTTTTTTTCTTTCTATTACGCCTTTGGTTTTACCATATCTTCCGGCTTAACCATTTCGTTAAATTGCTCCTCTGTCAGCAATTCAAGCTTCAAAGCCGCTTCTTTCAGCGTCAATCCCTCTTTATGGGCGAGCTTGGCGATTTTCGCCGCGTTTTCATATCCGATATGCGGATTCAGCGCCGTAACGAGCATTAATGAATTTGACAGGTTTTCCTGAATGGTTTCTTTGTCAGGCTCAATACCGACAGCACATTTATCATGGAAGGAATTCATGCCGTCACTCAGCAGCTGCACAGACTGCAGGAAGTTGTAAATAATCACAGGCTTAAACACGTTCAGTTCAAAGTTCCCCTGACTCGCCGCAAAGCCGATTGTCGCATCGTTCCCCATGATTTGCGCTGCGATCATTGTCAATGCTTCACTTTGTGTCGGGTTGACTTTACCAGGCATAATGGAGCTGCCCGGTTCATTTTCAGGGATGACAATCTCCCCGATGCCGCAGCGAGGTCCGCTCGCAAGCCATCTGACATCGTTCGCGATTTTCATTAAGTCAGCCGCAAGCGCTTTTAATGCGCCATGTGCATAAGTGATTTCGTCATGGCTTGTCAGCGCGTGGAATTTATTCGGCGAGCTGGTGAACGTTTGGCCGGTCAGTTTTGTGATCTCTTCTGAGACAAGCTCTCCAAACTCTGGGTGAGCGTTGATTCCCGTTCCGACAGCCGTTCCCCCGATTGCCAGCGCACGCATTTTTTCTGTCGCTTCCAACATCATTTCCTTCGAACGATCCAGCATGTAAACCCATCCGCTGATTTCCTGTCCGAGCGTCAGAGGCGTAGCATCCTGAAGGTGCGTGCGCCCGATTTTGACAATATCGTTGTATGCTTTCGCTTTTTCATTCAATGTATTGCGAAGCTGGTCAAGCGCAGGCACAAGCTGCTCGTAAACAGCCAAAACAGCGGCCACATGCATCGCTGTCGGGAATGTGTCGTTGGAGCTTTGGCTGCGGTTCACATCATCATTTGGATGAATCGTTTGATCTGAATTCTTTTCTTTTAATAGAGCAGTCGCACGGTTGGCTACCACTTCATTCATGTTCATATTGCTTTGTGTGCCGCTTCCTGTCTGCCATACGACAAGCGGGAAGTTGTCATCATATTTGCCTTTGAGCACATCATCACAAACCGCTGCAATCGCTTCCGCTTTTTCCGCATCCAGATTGCCGAGGCGTTTATTCGCGAGCGCTGTGCTTCGTTTTAATATTGCAAACGCCTTCACAACACGCATCGGCATTTTTTCAAAACCGATCTTGAAGTTCTCCTTGCTTCGCTGTGTTTGGGCACCCCAGAATTTATCAGCAGGAACTTTTACTTCTCCCATGGTGTCTCGTTCAATTCTGTATTCCATTTATGTATCCCTCCATAACGGTTGCTTCAATAGATGATAATTCGCCAGTGACACAAAAAATCCTTTTTATTTTTCGATCTTGGCTGATTTTAATTTTAATTCAAGATATACACGGGAATCCTTTGAATATTTGTACTTTGGATTCGTCCTGCCGTACTCCTTTGATGTATAGGAGACATCATAATTCTTTTCAAAAGATTTGATGAGCTGTTCGATTTCTTCTTGTTTTCCTGCGAGTCTTACCTGCGCCACTTCGTATCCTCCGCTTTCATAAAAAAACTTCTTCCATGAAATACTGTAACACAGTATATCATTTATTTAACAGGAAAAGATAACCTCTACTAAGGTTTTGGACAAGAGGTGACCTCGTTGGAACAAACAGAGTTTAAGGAATATATACACGATAATTTAGCATTGGTGCTTCCTAAATTAAAAGAAAACGATGATCTCGTAAAAAACAAAAAAATGCTCTCCAACGGGCTTGTTTTTTACTATCTCTATTTTAGTGAACTGAATGATCAGCAGCAGGTTTCAGAATCGATGCAAACCTTAATCAAAGATGAAGAGACCCTCACGCTTGATCAGGTCAAAAAACGTCTTGACCAACTTGACGCAAGACCGGTTAAAACCGCGGAAAAAACGGTCAAGTCTATTCTTAGCGGCAATTGTGCTGTATTTATTAACGGATTGGATCATGTCTATATTCTATCTACAGGAAAGAAAAAAACAAGAAGCCTGGCAGAGCCGACAACTGAAAAAGTGGTTCGCGGACCAAAAGTTGCGTTTGTGGAAGATCTCAATACAAATCTCGCTTTGATCAGACAAAGAACCTCTCATCCGAAATTAACCACTAAAAAAATCATGATCGGCAAAAACGAGATGAAGCCTGCGGCCATTATGTACATTGAAGGCAGAGCAAAAAAGTCCGTCATCAAAGAAGTAAAAGCGCGGCTTAAAAATGTCCAGCTGGAGGATATCCAGGACAGCGGAACGCTTGAGGAGATCATAGAAGATAATAAATATTCGCCGTTTCCGCAGATTCAAAATACGGAAAGACCTGACAAGGTATCGTCTGCCCTATATAACGGCCGGGTGGCCATTTTGGTCGACAGTTCACCATTTGTGCTGCTGGTCCCGGTTTCTCTCGGTGTACTGATGCAATCTCCGGATGACTACTATGAGCGTTGGATCTCAGCATCTCTTATCCGATTGCTGCGTTTCGCTTCTATCTTCATCACCTTGTTTTTGTCATCGATTTATATCGCACTCGTGTCCTTCCACCAAGGGCTGCTGCCGACAGCGCTTGCTGTCACGATTTCGGCAAACAGGGAGAACGTGCCGTTTCCGCCGATATTCGAAGCCCTGCTGATGGAAGTGACGATCGAGCTTCTGAGAGAAGCCGGGCTGCGCCTCCCGAATCCGCTTGGCCAAACGATCGGTCTTGTCGGGGGTGTTGTCATCGGACAGGCGGCTGTAGAGGCGAATCTCGTCAGTTCGATTATGGTCATCGTTGTCAGCGTCATTGCCCTTTCATCATTTACCGTTCCCCAATACGGAATGGGGCTTTCTTTCCGGGTGCTGCGTTTTATTTCGATGTTTTCCGCCGCTATGCTCGGGCTGTACGGGATTATTTTATTTATGCTTGTGATTTATACGCACCTAACGAGACAAACGAGCTTTGGATCTCCGTATTTTTCTCCAAACGGATTCTTCAGTTTGAAAAATACGGATGATTCCATTATCCGTCTCCCAATTAAAAACAAACCAAAAGAGGCGAATAATCCAAATGAGCCAAAAACAGACTCCACTGAAACTTAATACTTTCCAGGGAATTTCAATTATAGCGAATACGATGCTCGGGGCCGGTCTTTTAACATTGCCGCGAGCGCTGACCACTAAGGCGAATACTCCTGACGGCTGGATCGTGCTGATATTAGAAGGTGCCTTTTTTATCTTTTTTATTTATTTAAATACGCTCATTCAAAAAAAACATCATTACCCTTCTCTGTTTGAGTATTTACGGGAAGGATTTGGGAAATGGATTGGCAGCATCATCGGCCTTTTGATTTGCTGTTATTTTATTGGTGTGGCCAGCTTTGAAGCCCGGGCAATGGCCGAAATCGTTAAATTTTTCTTGTTAGAGAGAACGCCGATTCAAATTATTATTATTACGTTTATCTGCTGCGGGGTTTATTTAATGATCGGCGGCCTGAGTGATGTATCACGGCTGTTTCCGTTTTATTTAATGGTTACGATCATTATTTTGCTGATTGTATTCGGTATCAGCTTTAAAATTTTTGATATCAATAATTTGCGTCCTGTACTAGGCGAAGGCTTCGCTCCGATAGCCAATTCACTTACTATCGTTTCCATCTCCTTTTTAGGGGTGGAAATTATGCTTTTTCTTCCTGAGCATATGAAGAAAAGGAAATATACATTCAGATACGCGACGATTGGATTTCTCATTCCGATTACTTTATATATCATTACGTACATCATTGTTGTCGGAGCTTTGACTGTGCCTGAGGTTAAAACGTTAATCTGGCCCACCATTTCTCTCTTTCAGTCCTTTGAGCTAAAAGGCATATTCATCGAACGGTTTGAATCATTTTTACTGATCGTTTGGATCATTCAATTTTTCGCAACCTTCGTCATTTACGGTTATTTCGCTGCAAGCGGGTTAAAAAAGACGTTTGGCTTATCTATCAAAAAAGGATTGATTCTTGTCGGTGCGGTTACCTATTATTTTTCCCTGTGGCCGCGCGACACCAATCAGGTCATGATGTATAGCGATTACCTCGGATACACTTTCGTCTTTCTGTTTTTACTGCCCTTTATACTGTTTTTGATCGTTGCGCTCAAAAGGAGGCTAACAGAAAAATGATAAAAAGCGTTCTAATTGTTTTCGTGTGCACCCTTCTGCTTACCGGCTGCTGGGACAGCAGGAACATTGAGGAATTGAGCCTTATCGTCGGTGAAGGTCTGGACAAACCGAAAGATAAGAATTTGGAGCTGACACAGCAAATTCTTGTTCCTAAAAAAATCAGCACGAAAGAAGGCTCATCCTCAGATCCGACTAAACTCGTATCAACAAAGGGGGAAACCGTTCATCAAATACTGAGGACTTCCGCATTGAAAAACTACCCTACTTTTTCTCAGCATTTGCGTGTTATTCTGCTGTCAAAAGAGTTGCTTGACGGTCATACAGGAATGGACGCGCTCATTAATCAATTTGTCAGAGATAATGGTACAAGAAGGAGCTCGTATATGTTTGTCGCTGACGGCAAAACGAAAGATCTGCTGAAGATGACTGATGAGGGAAATCCAGCATCCAATGTCATTTATGAGCTGACAGAGAATAACAGTGTGACGATCAGAATGATGGATCCCGTTACATTAGGAGAGGTCTCAGCACACTTGACCTCTGACGATACTTTTGCTATTCCTCATGTCGGCAAAGAAAACGGCAAACTTGCGATTACCGGGGCATCCATCATCAAAGATCGATTATGGCATGCGGACCTAACACCGGGCCAGGTGCAAAACATGAACTTATTTACCGGTACAGTCAAAGGCGGTGTCATCGACTTGAAGCATGACGGCTACTTTTTTTCTTACGAGGTCTATTCAAGCAATCGAAAGATCAAGACAGCGTACAAAGATGGAACGTTCAAATTCACTGTCACCCGCAACATCGAAGGCCGGCTGTCTGAAGATTGGAACCCGAAAGAAGATTCATTTAAGGATTCATATATTAAAGAAATTGAAAACATCCTCGCTAAAAGGTTACACAAAACAGTCACGGGATTTGTAAACACACTCCAAAAGGATATAAAAGCCGATCCTACCGACTTAGGAAACGAAGTCAGAATCCATTATCCGCACAAGTGGAAAAAGATTTCAACCAAATGGGATGACTATTTTGCAAAGGCTGAAATCGAGTACAAGGTCAATGTGGTGATCAGAGACTTCGGGACAAAAGGAGCGAGCAAATAACAAATGACCTATTTTACGAGGTGATGACGATGCGCGTAAACGGCCGCTTGCGTCCTGTCGCTGACATCGAGCTTTGATAACATATTGGTGATATGGGTTTTGACTGTTTTAATGGTGATAAACAGTTCCTCGCCAATTTCTTTGTTTGTTTTTCCTTCTGCGACCAGGCAGAGAATTTCAAGCTCCCGTTTTGTCAGTGATTCATGCGGGAGCGCGTGTTCACCTGAGTGGCGCAGCCGGGATAATACTTTCCCCGCCACTTTTGATTCCAGCATCGGCTCTCCCTTGTTTGCGGCGCGGATGGCATCGGCGATTTCCGCCGCTTTTGAGGTTTTCAATAGATAGCTGAGCGCGCCCGCTTCAATGACCGGGTACACTTTGTCATCATCAATGAAGCTCGTGAGCACAATAATTTTCGGATCTGGGAGCTCCCGGCAAATTCGCTTTGTGGCTTCAATGCCATCCATGCCCTCCATGACAAGATCCATTAAAATGACATCTGGCGACAGTTCAGCAGCAAGCCGCACGCCTTCGCTGCCATCAGCCGCTTCGCCGATGACTTCAATATCGGGCTGCGCCTCCAAAAAAGCCGCGAGCCCCATTCTGACCATTTCATGATCATCAATCAATAATACTCGAATCACGTTCGTTCTCTCCTTTTTCTTCCGGGAAAATCGGAACCTTCACTTCGATTTGTGTGCCTTTTCCTTCGACTGAGATCACTTCGGCGACCCCGCCGATTTCACTTGCACGTTCTTTCATAGAGTTTAAGCCGTATGAGGATGCTTTCACCTGATTCATTTTAAAGCCTTGTCCATTATCAATGACCTTGAGCCGGAGCTGATTGTTCTTTAAGCCGAGAATCACGGAAACTTTTGAGGCTTTTGAATGCCTAAATACATTTGAAAGAGCCTCCTGCACGATTCTGAACAAATGGTCTTCAACACCCTTGGATATCGGGGTGTCCTGAATATCCCACTCAATATCAAGCGTCTGTTTCTTCCGGAACTCGTCCAAAAGCTCCGTAAGCCCCTCCTTCAGCCCTTTCCCTTCTAAGGTAACAGGCCTTAAATGGAGCAGCAGGGCCCTCATTTCATTTTGGGCTTCCCCCGCCATATGCTCGACCATTTTGATCCGCTTGACTGTTTTACCGTCAGCATCTTTGACGTGTTCCAACACAGCCGATGTCATCATCGATATGGCAAAAAGCTGCTGGCTGACTGCGTCATGAAGATCTCTTGCCAATCGCTGTCGTTCTTCTGAGATGACTGACTTCTTCATTTGCGCCTGCCATTCCGCACGTTCATTGGAAAGTTTCTGCAAGGAAGCGACTTGAAGCTCCACGCGCTTCGCCATTTCATTCAGCTGATCGGCGGCCAGGCCGATTTCATCATCTCCCAGCGGCGGTATTCGATAAGCGAAATTGCCGTTTTCAAAGGTTAAAATCGATTCGACCAAGGTATCAACCCTTGTCTTCATCCGGTTGCCGTACATATACCCTGAGGCAAAGCCAACCGTCACACTGATCAGCAGCAATATCAGGATAAACGGAATTCCAAACCAGCTTGACGACAGTAAAACAAGCGGATCGAGCCGATAATAAACCATCATAAAGGAGATCATGCAGGCAAAAAGGAACAGACTGATACCCGTAGTCATACGGATGGCACGCCACTGGAGACTGGCAAGCAGTTTTTTTCTCATACGTACTTCACATCCACATCACCGATAAATAAGGAAACGGACACTTTGATCCGGCGCTTTGACTCGCTGAAATCGGATGACGCGGCATATACCTTCGTGCTTAATCCGCTTTTCTTCGAGCCGATCAGATTGATATCACCGATAAAAACGACCGAGCTGACAGCCACTTCAAGGTCTGATGGCACATAAATATCAACGTTTCCAATGACTCCGCTAATGACAATTGTACTTTCTCCCTCGGGAATCATCGCTTTAGACAAGTCGATTTTAATATCACCGATAAAACCAGAGATATTGAGATCATTCAGGTCAAACGGCTGCTTCATCATTTGCAGCTCTCCGATAAAAAAGCTGCGCATGTCGGGATGTTTATCATCTTTTGCCGACTTATGCCGTTCTTTTTTATTGAGATCGACCCGTTTCTCATTCGGTTCGAATATCGGCTTTCCTTTGACAAGCCTGTACCCGGCGTAAATCAGAAATGCGGCAAACGCATAACCGAATAAATTAAAGGTGATGCTAAAGAGGTTTTTCAAAAATAAAAACGCGGCAAAGATGTACATGACGGAGCCGAGCCAATCACGGGAATATTTTTTCAAAAAATAGCCGGCAATCAGAAAAAAGAGCGGCCAAAACAGCAGATCGCCTATTCCGATAATTTGTAAAAACATACTGATGCCGAATAAAGCAATGATCAATCCGAGAAGCTGTTTTTTTGTCATTCCTGGTGTCCGCCTCCTTTCTTCTGCCTGGTGCTACCGTATCACTAGATCCCCGCTGTCCGTTTTGATATCAATTGGATGCCGGCCGCTTCCTTGCGAGCCTGTAATGTGATGATGATCTTTATGTGCTGTATCAGCAAATGAATACGGCGAACTGACGCTCCCGCTCGCTGATTTAGCCTTGACTGTAAAGCTGCCGTTTTCGGGAAGGCTCAGATCAGCATCACCGCTTGTCAGCGTGACAGATACAGGACCTGATACCTTTTTCAGTGCGGCATCTAAGTTTCCTGAAGTCAGCTTCACATCAAGAGAGCCTGATACATCAGCCAGATTCGCGTCTCCTGAAGCTAAATCAATGCCGGCTGTTTTGGAGACCGTATTGGAAATGGTGACATCGCCGGACGATCCATTTACTTTCATGTCTTGAAGGCGGACGTCCGTCACTCTCATATCTCCGCTCGCAGATGCTGCGTTCAGCTCAGTAAGCGCAAGACGCTGATTCCCGTCCACAGATATGTCCCCGCTTGAGGTCCGCACCGTCAGATCACCTTTATAATCATATGGAATCCGGACGACAAGGAAAGAACGGTTAAACCCATTCAAAAATTGAAATTCTTTTTCCTTTGCGGTCAGCTCCAGTTTCCTTTTGCTTTCAGTGACAAATAACTTTCCCGATTTTCCTGAGATACCTGCCGATATGTCATTTCGTTCTTCCGCTATGATCCGGACATTCTTGTGATCCGACTGAATGACCACGCTGTCGATATCCCCCGGCAATGCGCTGGCTGAATCGGCTTCAGTGCCGCTTACGAACCCCAAGCCCGCTGCAAACACGTCTTTTACCACGACGCCGAAAAATATAAGAATACCAGCCATGATCAACAGTTTGCCCAGCATTTTTTTCATTCGATTTCATCCTTCTCATTCATTCTATTATAAAAGAAAAGCCTGTGAATTGATACATGCGGAAGGGAAGGACTTGTCCGCAAATCCTTCCCCGTCACGCTTATTCATTTGCTGCTTGTGATGTCTGATCTTGTTTTTGCAGCGAGAGCGCCCGCATGTTTTCAATCTCCGCTTCCACATCATCTGCGAATTCTTTTCGTGTGAGTTCTGTGCCGGCTTCTGCTGACTTTGAATAATTCGCGCGGATTTCCATTTCCTCAATACGATTTTCAATGCGTAAAAATTCACGATACGCGCTTTCGCTGTCAATCTTGTCAAATGTCGTATTCATATGCTCTTTTGCTTTCGCGGCATTGGCTCGGGCAATCAGCGCTTGTTTTTTATCCTTTACGTCCTGAAGCTTTGTTTCAAGTGCAGCCAGCTGTTCTTTCAGATCCGTCAGCTGACTGTTGGCTTGTTCATAGGACACTTTATGCTCAGCCGCCTTCCCTTCTAAATATTTCATTTCAGTCAGTGCCTTTTTCGCAAGTTCTTCTTCACCTGCGTCAAATGCGAGCTGTGCCTGATTTTTGCGTTTTCCAGCCACCTCAGCTGCTTCTTCATATTTTTTCTTAAATTGATAGGCAATCGTGTGCTGTTTTACAATTGTTTGTTTTGCTTTTGCGATGTCACTTTCCATATCACGGACATATTGATTGAGCATCACCTTTGGGTTCTCCATTTTATCAAGACCTTCATGAACTGACGCAACAAACATGTCTCTGATTCTTTTTAATACCATACCTGATTCCTCCTCATATGCTGATATTATTTTTTCTTCAAAAATTCTTCCCATTCGTCATCAAAGTGAGATTGATAGGCAGCCGAAGCCGGTTCCGGATCAAAAGATGATACACCGTTATCAGCTGATCCGTTTTTCATCAGCTTCCAGCCGTAATACACCATAGCTGCCGCCAGCGCCAGTCCGACGACAAACGGAAGTGAGCAGATGAGCATGATCGCTCCGATACCGCCTACGATCATTCCTGTGATGGTTTTTCCTGCAGCAAACCTTTTGATTCCCGCGTATGTCATCAAGCTCCCGATGGCGAGCGGGATAATAAAGCCGAAGCTTCCTCCTCCAAAAAAGACGGAGATCCCAAATACAATTAATAAGAATCCGCCTATTGTTCTCTTGTTTATCTTCATGCAGATCCTCCTTTCGTTTTCCTTGTCTTCATCTTAAACAAATTAGCATTTGCGCAAAACGAATCAGAGATTGATTTTGATATAAGACCGGAGTCGTATCTCGTGCCAGACCTATGGACACAAAAAAACGCCATGCACGAGGCATGGCGTTTCAAAACCCTTTACAGATGAACACTTGCTTCCCTTTCTTTGACCAGGTCGGCCTGTTCTGCTTTGGCCAGCTTTGTAAAAAGCAAAATGCCGATACCCGCAATAATTTCAACAACCCCTCCAACAGCGATTACAGGTCCTGAACCAAAGGCGTTTGCAGCATACCCGCAAATGACAGCTCCGGCAGGTATGGAAATATTTGAGATCATATGTATAACGGCGTAGACCTGCGGCTGATCCTCACTATCCACAGATGTCTGGATAATCGTGTACTCAGGAACATTTACAGCACTGACTGCGGCGCCAAAGGTAAACGCAGCGAGAAAGACGAGCGGCAAAAAGGTATTCATCCCGGTAATAAAGAAAGCAAATCCTTCAATAATGCCGGCAGTTACGAATAGCAGACCGTACCTGTTTACTTTGACTTTCGCCAGCACAAATCCCAATAAAAACGCGCCTGCGGCGGTAGTGGCCTTTAAAAGCGAGTAAACGATCGGCTGACCGTTTAAATCTTCCGCAACGTAAACGGCTGAGAGCGCTTCCCAAGGGGCAGCCGCGAAATTCATAAAGATACAGTAAATGGCGAGCGGATATAAAATCTGATGTTTTCTGACGAGTGTAAACCCGCGTTTCAGCCTGCCCATATATGTGCCTCTCTGCGTAACGGCAGCAGACTCTGATTGAGATTCAACCGCAGTATATTTAATGAAAAGGACGAGAAAGCCAGAAACCAAATAGAGAACAAGTGCGATAAGCATTGTATAAGAAGGGCTGATAAATGTAAGAAAAGCGCCGCATAACGTGACAGCTCCGAGCCGGACAATTTGAGCCGAGGACTGCAGCACAGCGTTTGCTTTTTGAATGCCCTGTTCATTTACAATTTGGGGAATTAAAGCTATGGAGGCGGGATTGTAGGCAGCCCCTGTAGCAGAATGCACAATCATAAGCGACATGACAAACCACAGCGGAGAAAAGCCCGCAAAATGACAAAGAGGAATAATCAAGACAACCACTGCCCTAGTCAGGTCTGAAAAGTACATCCAAAATTTCAGCGTGTTCTGCTTCATGAAAGGGCCCGTCACAGGCGCCAGCACAGCTTCCGGCAAAAAAGTGACAGCAATCAATAATGCAGTGCCGATCGCGCCTTTGCCGTCATAAATTAAAAACCATAATATCGAATTAAATGCGAACATATCGCCGGATATCTTGACTATTCTTGAGAAAAAAAGATAATTAAAATTTCTCTTCCAGATGCTATCACTTTCAATTAAATTCACCATCTATCAGAGCCCCCTACTGCCTATTTTTTACATCTATTTGTTTCAATATCTCACTTTTCCATTTTTCAGTCAATAATTCATAAGGTTCATTTTTTGTCGTAAAATGGGTAATTGACAGAATGAAAAACAAAAAAGCCGGCATGTATGGAAACACGCCGGCTTTCGTTTTCTCTTTTTATGATTCGCTGCTGTTTCGGTCCCGAAATACAATAGCACTTCTTTCATATTCTACATCGGCAATGCCGCTTCTCACATTCACTACCCGTGCGGCGGCAAAAAAATAATCAGACAGACGATTGAGATAACGCAGCACTGTTTCATGGATCTCCTCCGATTTCATCAGCGCCGCCACTCTGCGTTCCGCCCGCCTTGTAATGGTGCGCGCCGCATGGAGAAGCGAAGCGCCCTTCGATCCGCCCGGAAGAATAAATTTCTTCAATTCTGGCGCTTCTGCTGTATAGGCATCAATGCGCGTTTCTAAAAAGGAAACGGATTCTTCATTTAGTGTATAGTCTTTTCTTTTTGTGACGATTGCCAAATCGCCTCCGCAGTCAAACAGCTCATGCTGGATGGTGAGCAGCTCGGCTGTCACATCTTCAAAGCCGGGCTGCCCGGAAAGCTCTGCCAAAGCAAGCCCGACAAAGCTGTTCAGTTCGTCAATCGTGCCGTAGCTTTCGACGCGAAGGCTGTCCTTGTCCGTTCTGCCTCCAACTAGGCTCGTTTGTCCCTTATCGCCTGTTTTTGTATATAGTTTCATGCAATATGTCTCCTTTACAGACTTATTCAAACAGCTCTGCCGCTTCTTTTACACATTCAGCTGTTCCGATCTGTATCAATTGGTCGAGCCGCTTATCTATGTTTTCAGATTGACGAGCTTGTGTCGCAGCGATGAGAATATCCCCCTCTGCCCGTCTGTCCCCTAACACTTTCACCCGTTCTGCTTCGGCAGCCATAAGAGCTTTGACAAAGAATTGATCTGCCGCATAGCCGTTGATCAAAATCCATATCGAAAAGCCGGACATGACGCATATCGTAATGGAAAGTTCTCCATCTTCATACGTTCGATACACGAAACGGCCAAGCCTTCCCGAAGAAGCCATCGCACAAGTTTCCGCCAGCTGAAAACCGTTTTCTGCTAGGTAGGCCGTAAGCCCTTCTATAGGGTCTGTCTGAACCGGCAGCAGTTTATGGATCAGCGTCCTGCTCCATGAAAACCCTGCACCGACAGGCGCGGAGGACAGGGTACGAAGCGGAATTTCTGTCTGCAGAAAAATGTCATCGCACCCCGCTTGGAGCAAAGCTTCAAATGGGATAGGTTTATGCTTCACGCTGTTTTGTTCAGGCTGAATCGCAATCATCGGTTTAGATGAGCTGTGATGGACCAATGTGGTGACATCTGTATTGTACACGGCCTTTATGTGATGTTCTGTGACAGCATATTCCGGTTTTTGCTTAGGTATGGCTGTACCGTTTTTCATAAACAAGAGCTCATCACAGTACAGGCTCGCGGTGTTCAGATCATGAAAAACGCTGACAGCCGCCAATCCATTTTCTCTTGTCAGGCGTTTGATGAGATCAAGCAGGTCTTTTTGATAAGCCAGGTCGAGAAAATTTGTCGGCTCGTCCAGAAATAAAATGCGCGGCTGCTGCGCCAAAGCTTGGGCCAAATACACCCGCTGCTGTTCCCCTCCGCTTAGTTCTCGGATCGATTTTTGCGCAAAAGCGGCCACTCCTGTTTGCTCCATTGCTTCCTGTACAATGGCTTCATCCTTGTCAGTCTGCTGTCTGAACAGCCCTGTTTGAAATGGATATCTGCCGAAGGCTACAGTTTCTTTGACGGTAAAGGTAAAGGCTTGATCCGTTTTTTGCGGCAGGACGGCCATCATTTGCGCCAGTTCCTTCGGTTTATAGTCAGCCAGCGGTTTGCCAGCCAGATAAACGCTGCCCTCCTTGGCCCGCAGCGTACCTGTCAGCAAGTTCAAAAGCGTAGTTTTTCCGCTTCCATTAGGGCCGAGAATACCGAGAAATTCACCCTTCTCCACTGTTAAGCTGACATTGTCGATCAGCTCGGTGTCTCCATAGCCCCCTGACAGCCCGTCTGCTTTTATCATAAGCTTCTCCCCCCGCG
This sequence comes from Bacillus sp. 0209A, assembly GCF_036765095.1. Lineage (NCBI taxonomy): Bacteria > Bacillati > Bacillota > Bacilli > Caryophanales > Bacillaceae > Bacillus > Bacillus sp. 0209A. The sequence goes on along the minus strand of NZ_JBAIZV010000002.1, from coordinate 837,145 downwards.
GTGCTGCCGAATTAAAATAAGGGCGAAAACAGGCGCCCCCGCCAGGGAGGTAATGATCCCAATCGGCAGTTCAACCGGCTCGATGATCGTTCTGGAAAGCAGATCGGCCAAAACGAGAAAACCTGCTCCGAGCAAAGCGGACAGCGGCAGTAAATGCCGATGGTCCGTGCCCCACAAAAGCCTTGTGATATGCGGAATGACAAGACCGACAAAGCCGATCGTGCCGGATACAGCCACAGCGCTTCCCGTCAAAAATGAGCCCGCTATTAAAATCAGCATTTTTCTCCGCTGAACGCTGACCCCGAGAAGCTTTGCTTTGTCTTCTCCATATGTCATCACATTCAGCTCTCTTCCGTTAATGATCAGTAAAATGGTTCCCAAAAGAAAAAACGGGAGGAACAGAACAACATAGCCCCAGCCTCTCATCGAGACGCTGCCTAGCAGCCAATGCACAATCGGCAGCAGGTTGTCTCCTGTCAGGGCAATGATAAGAGAAATAAACGCGCCCAAAAATGAGTTGATGATGACACCGGTCAAAATGAGGGTGGAGACAGACATCGAAGCATGAACGAGGCGGCTGAAGGAAAGAACCGCCGCAATCGTGGCAAGTGCCGCGGCCACACTCACAACCGGGAGTGTAAACCCTCCGATGACAGGAAGCTGCAGGCCGAGGAACAGGGTCACAACCGCTCCGACTGAAGCACCGGATGAAACACCGAGCGTGTAGGGATCAGCAAGCGGATTTTTCAACAGCCCCTGAAAAGCAGCCCCCGCGATAGAAAGAGCCGCCCCCACAAGGGCGGCCAGCACAACTCTCGGCAGTCTGATATTCATCATAATATTTGTGTACATCGGGTCATCAGGGCCGATTGAGCCGCCGAAGCCTTCATGCCAGAAGACACGAAGGATAGCGGGAATAGGAATTTGCAGGCTGCCGCAAGAAATTCCCAAGATGATGCTTACTGCTAAAAATGAAAAACCGATGACATATGCGGCAAAACGATTATTCCTTAAACGTATCCGGATAAATGCTTTCGGCAAGTTCTTCGACCCCTTCGATCAGACGGGGACCGGAACGTGTCACGAGATCAGGATCCACATCATACACGCGATGATGTTTCACAGCATTGATTTCGCTCCAGCCAGCGCGTTTTTCCACTGCTTTCGCTTTCACTCCGTCTGTTGTAACGATAGCATCAGGATTGAGTTTTACGATCGCCTCGTCTGTCATTTGCACCCAGCCTGTTTGGTCCGCTGCTGCGTTTTTAGCATGGATGACATTGAGCATTTCATTCATAAACGTGTCTTTTCCGGTTGTGTAAATGTCGGGAGCAGGAGAAACCTCGATAAATACGCTTTTCTCCTCGTCTTTTGAAATGGTTTTCGCTTTTTCTTGAATATCCTGCAAATCTGATTTCATGCTTTTCACGAGCTGGTCAGCTTTTTTCTCTGTCCCGGCAGCTTCTCCGATCATTTCAATTGATTTGTAGACCTCGGAAAATGATTGCGCATCATTGACAGTCAGCACGGTTATGCCCGCGTCCTTCAGCTGTTTAATGGCATCCGCTGACGCTGACATGGAAGACTCATGGGCAAGAACGAGATCTGGCTTTAGAGAAATGACTTTCTCAACGTTCACATTCATATCTCCGACCTTCTCAACCTTTTTGACTTCCTTTGGATATGTATCGTTTGTGGTGACACCGACCACTTTTTCACCAAGACCGAGAGCGTATGTGATTTCTGTGTTGCTCGGCATTAATGAAACAATCGTTTCCGGCTCCTTTTTGATGGTCACATCTTGCTTTGACGCATCATCAATGGTGACAGGAAACGCTTCCGTCTTTTGTTTTGCCTTGGAATCCTTCTGATCTGCCGTATTGCCGCAGCCTGCTATCATAACGGCAGCCAGCAGAAGCGCAGTCCATATTCCGGCTAGTTTTTTCATCATCTTTCCTCCTAAGTGAACTAAAAAAAGCATCTCTACGATGGTAAAGATGCTGTAAACAACACAAAAAAGCCTATTGTTTACACATCATCTGTCCTCGCAGATTTCGTGCTGATCAAACAGGCAGGTATCCTGGCTCTTGGCGCTATGGCCAATTACAGTGGCGGGACCGCACCGGCTTTTACCGGTTTCCCTATTAAGCCGGCTGTTGTTCACGGACCGGCACCTATTTGACATTCGTATCCTTTTTTCGGAGTAATTATACTATATGACTGATAGGCTTGTATATGTGTCCTGAATGACTTTTCCCCGCTATGTGTATGGGAGCAAAATCCTCGTAAACACTAAATTTGTTCTTGTATACTTTATACCATCATCAATGAAAAGGAATGATCTTATGGATTTACAGCTAAAAGACAAACTTGTCATCATCACCGGCTCGACGTCCGGCATCGGGAAAGCCGCGGCAAAAAGCTTTCTGCAAGAGGGTGCGGCAGTCATTGTCAACGGACGCAAACAGGAGACTGTCAATCGCACGGTTGAAGAGCTTTCTGGCTACGGAACGGTGCATGGCGCGGCTGCTGATTTGTCAAAAACAGATGAAGCAGCGGCTTTTATTGAAAAAGTAAATGAAATCGGTGATGTCGATATCCTTGTCAACAACCTTGGTTTCTTCGAAGTAAAAGACTTTGCGGATGTGACAGATGAAGAGTGGAATCAATATTTTGAAGTGAACGTGATGAGCGCGGTTCGGACAAGCCGCCACTTCCTTCCAAAAATGCTTGCCAAAAACAGCGGCCGCATTTTAAATATCGCAAGTGAAGCAGGCATCAAACCGCTTCCAACGATGATTCCGTACTCAATGACAAAAACGGCGCTGATCAGCCTTTCAAGAGGAATGGCTGAAATGACCAAAGGCACGAATGTGACGGTCAACTCAGTGCTTCCGGGACCTACTTGGACAGAGGGCGTAGCATCCTACATGGAGGGCGCCGCACAGGCAGCCGGCCAGGATACAGATACATTCATCAAAGACTATTTCAAAGTCAATGAGCCGACTTCTCTTATTCAGCGATACGCGACAGCAGAAGAAGTCGCCAACACGATCGTATTTCTTGCATCTGGCGCCGCATCCGCCATTAACGGTACGGCACAGCGTGTAGAAGGCGGCATTATCCGTTCTCTCTAATATGCAAAAAACGCATCCATGTTTCGGATGCGTTTTTTTATACGTCTCCAGCGAATGGAACGGACTGGTATCCGCCTGTTTCCAGTTTTGCTGAAAACAGTCCTCCCGCGTGAGGCTGCTCGTATCTTTCTGTTTCTGTCATTTGTTCCGTTGCCGTTGTGATGTAAAGGGTTTTTAAGTCTCTGCCGCCGAACGCGCAGCACGTGACATATTTAGCCGGAACGGTGATTGAACCGATTTCTTTCTTCTGAAACGGGTCAATGTGAACAACGCGGCTGCCGCCAAACAGCGCCACCCACAGCATGCCGTTTTGGTCGATTGTCATGCCGTCCGGCAATCCTTCTGATTGATCAAAACGATAGACAGGTTCTGGATTCGAGACATTTCCGCTTTCAGGATCAAACCTGTAGCGAACAATTTCCTGAGTCGGCGTGTCGATGTAATACATTAAATTCCGCTCGCGGTCCCAATCCAAACCGTTCGAGGTGGAGACTTGATCTTTGATTTTGACGAGACTGCCGTCTTGATCCAAACGGTATAGCGAGGCCCGTTTTTGTTCGCCTTCCATGCTCGTCGTCCCCGCCCAAAGCCTTCCGCACGGATCACATTTCGCGTCATTAAAACGCAGGCTCTCATCCATATCGTTCGGCTGTTTGATCTTTTCCAAGCTGTCATCCTGAAGATGATACAGGTAAAATCCATCTTTCATCGTCATCATCAGTTCATCCTTGGAATATTTCGCAAGCGCCGTCACAAAGGACTTGAATTTGATCGACCGGTTGATTTTTTCTTCAGAGTCGAAGATGTGGAGCTCGCTCCCTAAGATATCAACCCAATATAAACGGCCGTTTTCTTCATCCCATAGCGGGCCTTCACCAATGACTGCCCGAGTGTCCGCTTCCAATACTGCATCCATGTGTTACACCTCTTTAGCTTAAGACTATATATTGTTATTCCCGTCAAAGAGGCGGCCAAACCACATGTTTATTGCTTTTTAAAAAGGATGGTAATGACCGTTCCAATGTTCATTCTGCTGTTCACGTGAATCGTCCCGTGATGCAGATGGACAAGCTCCTTGGCAATGGCGAGTCCGAGGCCCGTTCCGGCAGATGAATCTTTTGTGTTCGTCCCTCTGTAGTAACGGTTAAACAAATGGGTGATCGTTTCTTCATCCATTCCCTTCCCGTTGTCCTTAACCTTCAACGAAATATGATTTTTAGTTCGTTCCAGAATGACCTGAATCTCTGTTCCTTTGTCGTTGTGTTTCACCGCATTTCCAAGGAGGTTTTCTAATATACGCCTGAACCACCCTTCATCAAGCGCAAATTCAATATGCTCTTCTTTAGATACAAAGGAGATATCATACCCTTCAGAAAACGGATTTTTCTTAAAATCCTCAATAACGTTTTTAAAAAACGGGATCAGGCTTGTCAGATTTCTCTCAATTGGAAGGGCATCATTTTTCAGCCGATACGTTAAATTTAAGTCTTCAATCAGCTTGGACATGTATTCAGATTTTTCCCTGACAACCTGCCCCATTTCTTTCACTTCCTCCGGCGACCAATCATACTGCTTAGACTCAAGCATCATGCTGTAGCCGTAAATGCTGCTGAGCGGTGTTTTTAAATCGTGCGACAAACCGGCAATCCATTCTTCCCTTGTCGCCTGGATTTTTTCTCTATTTCTCTTATCCCGTCTCAGCGTTTCAGTCAGCTGATCCATGGATTCAAAAATCTCACCGAAGAAGCGATACGGCTGTTTGATTTTCCCCTTTTTGTTTTTGCTGACAGGAAGGCCGCTCCGGTTTTTCGGTTCCTCGAGCTTCCCTTTTGATAGGTTGACCAGCCATTTAATCGTGTGAAAAATCGGCAGCCCGAATCGGAACATATACCAAACTGTCATCCAAATGATATACAGGAACAGAACACCCATGATCAGAAACATCGCCTTTAGAACAACCTTCAGAAATGATTTGTTAAACTCCTGATCGGTGACGTAGACAGGGTTCGGCACCGTAGCGACCATCCATCTGTCTTGATCAAGGATCTTAACGGAAATTTCCCGCTTATAGTTCCAAGGTTTGGAGCTGTATTTGAGCAGCTCCAGCTGGTTCATCGTTTTTCTTTCACTTTTTGTGCTGTTGACGCTGTCAAGGATGTTTCCATTGCTGTCTAATAGGTAAATGGAGCCTTTTTCCTTTTTAATATAGTCGATGGTACTCGGCTTATAATGTGCTGGAACGTCTATTTTTTGTTCACGTTTTCCAATGGAAGCCAGCAGCTGTTCGCTCTTTAATTTCCAGCCTGATAACAAAAGGTATGACTTGTCTTCAATATTGATGGCCCAATAATTCACCTTATACTGATTAAGCTTTTTGGTTTTATAAATAGATAGAAGCTCTTTTTTGGTATGGGTGTTTGGCACGTCTTTAGGCACACTGTAGGAATAAGCGGTTTTCCCTTTGGAATCAATGATTTGCATCCATCCGTCCTGTTTATCGACAGATTTCTTCAGAAAATTATCCACTTCCCATGCCCCGTCTTCGTTTACATCGAGATATGCCTCAAGTGTGTCGGTCGTTGCCTTCGTCAGCCCTGAATTGGATTCCGCATCGCTAAAGCGCGAATCTAAATAGAAAAACGATGCAACCAGCATAACCGTGAGCAGCAGGATCACAATCAGCATCTGCCCGAAAAAATGAAACAAAAATTTCCATCTCAACCTCATGACCGCTTGCCTTCAGGATTCGGGATAAAACGGTATCCTAGACCGCGAACCGTTACAATATACTCCGGATTGCTCGGATCGCGCTCAATTTTTTCCCTGAGCTTGCGAATATGAACCATGACGGTATTGTTGTCGCCATAGGAAGGATAGCCCCACACTTTTTCATAAATTTGATCCTTGGAAAGCACCACATTAGGGTGTTCACAAAAATACTGCAAAAGCTGCAAAAGCTGGGCTGAACAAGCGACGGCACTCCCGCCTACAATCAGCTCGGCATTTTGCGGAGAAAATGTAAAATAATCATATGTATAGGTTTGATTTGAACTTGTTTCTTTCGACTGATATGTGCGCTTGAGGTGGGCTCTGATTCGCGCCGCTAATTCCAGCGGATTAAATGGTTTTGTGATATAGTCATCAGCCCCAACCGCAAAGCCCGACAATTTGTCCGCGTCGGATGATCTTGCCGTCAGGAAAAAAATCGGAGCCTCTGAATACTCTCTGATCAGCGTGCAGGCTTCAAAACCGGACATCCCGCCCATCATGACATCCAGCACGATCAAATCTACCTTATTGGCCTTCACAACCGGAATCGCTGCTTCTGCGCTTGCCGCATCCAGTAAATTTCGATAACCTTCTTTTTCGAGAACGCGTTTGATCATATCCACAATCGCTTTCTCATCGTCTACGATTAAAATTGACGCATTTTCCACTTCTATGTTCCTTTCTGTCACTGTTTTTTCCATCTTATCATTATATCGATTATTTTTGGTGCATTTTTGAATAGGAGTCGTCTTCCCCTGACAGGACAAATAAAAAACGGGAACGTGGCAGTTCCCGTTTCTCGTATTTTCAGATGATAAATGGTTATGAGTTCTCGTCTACCATATACAAAATAAACTCCCAAAACCCCGGAACATCCTGGCACAAAAGCATATCAGCCTTTTCAAACATTTTGATCTTCAGCTCTTGCTCTAAATCTTCTCTTTCTTGAAAGGACGTATTGCTGAGTTTTTTTCTGATCATCGGTGAAAAGCATTCAATCAGATGTTCAATGTCAAATTTATCGTCTTTTTGGTTCTTTTGTTCAAACTCGCCGTTCACAGCTTACTTTCCCCCTTTTTTTGAGCCGCTAGCTGTTTTCTGATATTCTCAAGCCCTTTTTTATGAATGTTGGAGATGTTTTGCCGTGACTCCCCTAATGAATCGGCAATCTCTTGCATCGTGGCACCGTGAAGATAGACTTTCGTCAGCACGCTTTTTTGTTTGTCAGTCAGCTTCTGGATCGCTTGGTAGAGCTGATAATCATGAACATGCTGGCTCAAGTCATCCTGCATATCTAAAAATGCTTCAAACGCATCGCTTCCTGTTTCGGAAGGAAGCCGATCTCCCGTTTCCGGATGATCGACCGTCAGCGGATACCGTTTTTGGTTTTTGCGAACCCGCTTATCAAAATCAATAGAAAAGATGCGAATCATTGAATTCATATACTTGACGATGCGGATTTCCTTATAAAATTGTTTAAATTGCTCGTCCAATGATTTTGCATCTTTTTCGTTCGGGCTTTCCATTACGTTTTTGAACAAACGGTAATGCTGAGGATTGCTCAAAAAATGCTTCACGATGGGATGCTTCATTATCTCCTTACATTTTGATCGCAAAAGACCTTGATAGTCCATCAAACCGCCTCCCTACTAAATTAAATGAAGGAAAGCAAAAAAAAGTAAACTACTACTTTCTGACTGGCGCTTGTCTTAAATACGCCAGCCGCGAGTTTACGTTTTCTTGGATTTCCTTCACTTACATACATGACTTCAAAAAAAGAAGGGAGGTATTTTCCATGGATCAGGTTTTTATAGAGGAAGTCGTAAAACAGATCGGCAATCTGGGATTCCCTGCACTGATTGCAATGTATCTGCTGACCCGATTTGAGAAAAAGTTTGATCAGCTTATCGAACTGATGACAGAACTAAAAGATCAGAAAGCAAAAAATTAATTTTCAATCGAAGTTGACTTTTCACTGGTTTTTTTCACTTAACAAGACAGAAGGGAAAACGAAAGGCCTTTCACCTTCTCTTTCTGCTATCGCATTTAAATTAAGGGAGGAACATTTCATGAAAAAACAAAACGACATTCCGCAGCCAATCAGAGGAGACAAAGGAGCAACAGTAAAAATCCCGCGCAATATTGAAAGAGACCGCCAAAATCCTGATATGCTCGTTCCGCCGGAGACTGATCATGGTACCGTAAGCAATATGAAGTTTTCGTTCTCTGATACTCACAACCGATTAGAAAAAGGCGGATATGCCCGTGAAGTCACCGTACGTGAGCTGCCGATTTCAGAAAACCTCGCATCTGTCAATATGCGGCTGAAACCTGGCGCCATTCGCGAGCTGCATTGGCATAAGGAAGCAGAATGGGCTTATATGATTTACGGACGTGCAAGAGTCACGATTGTGGATGAGCAAGGGCGCAGCTTTATTGATGATATAGGCGAAGGAGATCTTTGGTACTTCCCGTCAGGCCTGCCGCACTCTATTCAAGCGCTGGATGAAGGAGCTGAGTTCCTGCTCGTGTTTGACGATGGATCATTCTCTGAAAACAGCACGTTCCAGCTGACAGATTGGCTTGCCCATACACCTATGGAAGTCATTGCTGCGAACTTTGGCGTAACAAAAGAAGATATTGCCAATTTGCCAGGCGAAGAGAAATATATATTTGAAGAGCCTGTCCCAGGAAATTTGAAAGATGACATTGTAGAAGGGCCGAACGGTGAAGCGCCTTATCCGTTTACCCATCGTCTTCTTGAGCAAGAGCCAATTGAATCAGAGGGAGGAAAAGTATACATTGCAGATTCAACAAACTTCAAAGTGTCTAAAACGATCGCATCCGCTCTCGTAACAGTGGAACCCGGCGCCATGAGAGAGCTGCACTGGCATCCGAATACGCACGAATGGCAATACTACATCTCCGGCCAAGCAAGAATGACCGTTTTTGCATCTGACGGCCATGCGAGAACGTTCGACTACCAAGCCGGTGATGTTGGATATGTTCCGTTTGCAATGGGGCATTACGTTGAAAACACTGGAGATGAACCGCTAGTCTTTTTAGAGATCTTCAAAGACGACCATTATGCCGATATATCTTTAAACCAATGGCTTGCCATGCTTCCTGAGACACTTGTTCAACAGCATCTTGAATTAGGCAAAGACTTTACCGATATCCTTTCAAAAGAAAAACATCCGGTTGTGAAAAAGAAATGCAGTAAATAAAAAACTGCCGGCCTGCAGAGAGCGCTCGTTCTCTGCAGGCCTTTATAAGGAGATGAACCAGTGAAACATCAAATGTCTTCAAATCGATTATTGCGGCTCTCTATAAAATACTTTTTGGCCGCGGCGGCAGTGGTGTTGACCTATTTTGCCGTCATCTATATATTGTTTTCCATAGCAGGAACGAGCTACCGCTCAGCGGCTCACGTCCTGCTTTTTGCCCTGTTATTTCTTGTCCTCGGCCTATTCTTAGAACCATTTGAACGCCTGATGATACATAGCTTTACATTTTTCAAGACAGACAAACACTTATTCATTCTTCTAGCCGGCATCGTACAGCTGCTGTTTTTGTGGATGACTGCTCATACGACAGACGAAATGATCAGCGACATCTGGCTGTCCACCACAGAAGAAATGATTGTCGCAGCCGTTTTTCTGATTTTAGACAAATGCAATTCGGCCCTTCCCACCTAAAAAAAGAACGCATTCCAAATGGATGCGTTCTTTTTATTCATAGCGCAGCGCGTCTACAGGCTGAAGCTTAGATGCCTTGATGGAAGGAAGCAAGCCGAAGATAATGCCGACTGCCATTGAAAAGATGAGTGCCCCGACAACAGCCGGAACGGAGACGATAAAAGGCATTGGAAAAACGACCGTCAGCAGCTTAGCGATGCCGAAGCCCGCCAGCACACCAAGTATGCCGCCAATGCTTGTCAGCACGACCGCCTCAGTTAAAAATTGAAATAAAATCACACGCCGCTTAGCACCGAGCGCTTTCTTAATCCCGATTTCCCTCGTGCGCTCCGTGACGGAAACGAGCATGATGTTCATGACGCCGATACCGCCGACCAAAAGTGAAATACTGGCGATTCCGCCAAGCAGCAATGCAAATGACTGATTAAAGGACTCCACTTCCTGCGCGATCTCCTGAAGATCCATCACACTATACTCTGCTTTTTCCAACTCAGCATCTGACAGTCCTTGGTTTAAAAGATCAGCAGCCATTACGCCGGCTTCTTGGATATGCTCAGAAGAATCAGCCTGCACAGCAATCTGTGTCGGCGCGTCAAATCCTTCAATGAGCGGCCACACTTTTTTCGGAATGTACAAAACCGGGTTCGCATAGTCGCCTTCAAACATGCTTTCCTGCTGTTTTTTTTCTGTGAAAACACCGGCGACCTTAAACGGCACACCATTCATCTCAATGCTTTTATGCAGAGCGTCTCCGTCTGTAAACAGTTCATCTCTGGCAGCTTCATTGATCATCGCCACTTGGTGTGTGCTGTTCAATTCGTTTTCCGCCAGCTTTCTCCCTTCGGTTATACGGATTGGGAACATATCAAAGTAGTCACCGTCAACTCCGTATACCTGAGGGTACGAAACGTTTGTCAAATGAAAGACGCTCGCGCCTTCAGACAAGTAATATAAGGATAATCCTTTGACCATAGGATCAGATTTAATCGCCTTTACTGTTTCGTCAGCTACAGGCGGTGCAGTCGTATACGAAACCTGATAGCCGCCGCCCTCCTCTTCTCCGCCCGACGGCTGGTAGACAACATTGATCGCGTTATTTCCCATGCCGATCATGCTTTGCTTTAATTGTTCGCTTTGCCCCTTCAGCATCGATACAATCGCGATAATTGCCGCTATGCCGATAATGACACCGAGCATTGTCAGAATGGATCTAAGTTTATGAGAGAAAATCGATTGAAAGGAGATTCGAATATGTTCAAGCATGGCTGATATCCCCTCTCTCATCTAATACCAATTCTCCATCTCTGATAAAAACGGTTCTGTCAGCTTTTTTTGCAACGTCCGGGTCATGGGTAATCATAATAATGGTCTTGCCTTCTTGATGCAATTCAGAAAACAGCGACAAAATTTGTTCGCTTGATTTGGTATCAAGCGCCCCGGTCGGTTCATCAGCTAAAATAAACCTCGGCTGATTGACTAGGGCTCTCGCTATCGCCACCCGCTGCTTTTGCCCGCCGGACAGCTTCGGAGGCTTGTAGGAGACCCTGTTTTTCAGCCCGACCTTTTCCAGCGCTTCATAGGCTCTCTGCCTTCTCTCTTTTTTCTTCACTTTATTGTAGATCATCGGCAGCTCGACATTTTGCAGTGCGGTGAGACGCGGCAGCAAATGAAAGGTTTGAAACACAAACCCGATTGACTCGTTGCGGATTTCGGCTAAGGCACCGTCTTTCCCTTTCAATATATCTATCTGATCAAGCGTATAGGTTCCGGAGGTTGGCCTATCCAAACAGCCGATGATATTCATTAGCGTTGACTTTCCAGAACCGGAAGGCCCCATAATAGCTAGAAACTCACCAGCTTGGACCGTCAGATTAATATGTTTTAAGATCGGAACTTCTTCTTTTCCCAGCTTGTACGATTTCGAAATATTATTCAATGTCAGCATTGACTGTAACCTGCTTTCCTTCCTTGACCGCGGGATCAGGATAGATCACATAATCTTCCGGCGTCAAGCCGCTCTTAATTTCCACCATGTCATTTTCATCAGTCTCTCCGATTTCAACAGGCTGCTTGACCGCTTTCTGCTTCTCATCCGCTTTCCACACGTACGGTTCTCCGTCATCCTGAATGACCATGTCGGAAGGCAGCTTAATCGTGTCCGCGTCAGCCTCATCACTCATCACTTCGATGTTGACATGATAGCCGACTTCGAGACCTTTATGGCTGTCTAATAAAACGGTGAAAGGATAGTTAGAGGATTGAGGGTTCATTTCTTCTTCAGCAAAACTTTCTGATTCCTCACCCTCGCCTGTTCCCGCTGGAAGCTTGCCGATCGAAGTGACCTTTCCTTTCCACTCGCCTTCACCGCCTGTTTTCAGCGTGACTCTGACTTTGCTGCCTTTTTTGATTGTGTCCATTAACAGCTCGTTGATTTGGCTTTTGACTAGGTATTTGCCCGTCGAAACAATCTGGATATACGGTCCTGCTGCCTGGTCGCCCGTTGCTCCGGCGGCGATATCCTGATTGACGCTTTGAACGATCCCGTCATGCTTGCTTGTTATGACATTGGAACCTTTGTTTTTCGTCAGGGCAGCCAGCTCTTTTTGATGCTGCTTCAGCTCAAGCTGGCTTGTTTTCAAATCGAAATTGGCCTGATCAAGCTCATCTTGAAGCTGTGATTTCTCTTCTTTTCCAGCCGTTTTCAGCTGTTTTTCCGTTTCCGTTATTGATTTTTGCAAGCGGCTGATTTGCAGGTTTGTCATTTCGATTTGCAAATTGGCTTGTTCAACTTCGTCAGAATGATCCTCGTCCTCATACTCAAAAAGCTTATCGCCCTTTTTGACCTGATCGCCTTCTTTGACGTATGTTTTTTTAATGCTGCCTTTTTCAGAATCGATATATACTTTCTGCTGCTTCTCAGGTTCAACCTTTCCAGAAAACGTTTGGCCTGATTCTGACTCTCCTCCCATGTATACCGCTACCGATTCTGCATAGGGCTCCGACGATACGGCAACTTGGTTGATGTGGGTAAAAAAGTAAACACCGCCGGCGCCGATCCCAGCTAATACAAGCACACCGGCACATATCGCACCGCCAATAAGCCATTTTTTCTTCTTGGACACACCGATCTCCTCTTTCTGTAAACTATGTAATATTTTCGAAACATTATAACCAATATTATCTATTAATTCAAAAAGACTTGCAATCTTTTTATTGAAATGAAGGAATCAAATAGAAAAATTGTATTTTCACGGCTGAAAATAAAAAATCCCGGCTCTGAACCGGGATTTTTCTTACACAGAAATAAGCGCTTTTTCATTTTTAATCAGGTCATAGGTCAAGCATACAGGTTTATTTGTACGGGGATCGGTCACGATTTCGGCATCAATCTGAAATACCTGCTTCAAAATGTCCGGTGTCATGACCTCCAGTGCGCCGCCCTCCTTGATAACCGTGCCGTTTTTGAGCGCGATCATATAATGAGAAAAACGGGCCGCGTGGTTCAGATCATGAATGACCATTAAAATCGTCCGCCCCTGTTCTTTGTTGAGCCTGTCAAGCAGCTGCAGAATTTCAAGCTGGTGTGCGAGATCAAGGTACGTTGTAGGTTCATCCAGCAGCAGCAGTTCCGTCCCTTGCGCAAGCGCCATGGCTATCCACACCCGCTGACGCTGTCCGCCTGACAGTGCCTCAATCGGCCGTTCAGCGTATTCAGCCATGCCTGTTTCTTCAAGCGCCCATTTGATAATCCGGCGATCTTCATCATGTAATCGGCCGAATCCTGATTGATGCGGAAACCTGCCGTACGACACCAATTCATACACCGTTAAACCGCTTGGCGCTTCAGGTGTCTGCGGCAGAATCGCCATATCTTTCGCAATGTCTTTTGTAGACATTTTATGAATGGCTTTGCCGTTTAAATAGACGGCACCTTTATGTGAACGCATAATTCTGGACATTGTTTTTAATATTGTTGATTTTCCGCAGCCATTCGGGCCAATTAAGGTGGTGATTTTCCCTTTAGGAATCGAGATATTTAAATCTTCTACAATCACCGTGTCACCATAACCGATTCCAAGCTGTTCCGTTGATAATGAATTCATATTCGGCCCCCTCCTCTAATTCGCTTTCATCAATAAATAAATAAAGTAAGGCGCGCCTAGCACGGAAATGACAAGTCCGACCGGAATTTCCGAAGGTGCCAATACATTTCTCGCCAGCGTATCAGCGAGCAAAAACAGAAATGCGCCGATGAAGGCGGAGACCGGTATCAGCGTCTGGTGACGCGGACCGGTAAGCCTTCTTGCCACGTGGGGCGCAATCAATCCGAGAAACGCGATGCCCCCTGCAGCTGCCACGCATGAAGCGGCAAGAGTGACCGCCGCCAGAAGGAGAATCCGTCTTTCCCTTTCAACAGCAGTGCCCAGCCCCGTCGCTAATTGGTCTCCGAGCTGCAAAATGTTCAAATAACGTGCCTTATATAAAGTAAACGGAAGCAAGATCACAATCCAAGGAAGGATCGCCCAAATCATATTCCAGTTCGCCCCCCATATCGAGCCGGATATCCAAACCGCGGCCTGCATAAAATCATGAGGGTCCATCTTGAGCTGAAAAATCAGCAACAGAGCGTTAAAACCAGCATTCACGCCAATACCTACTAAAATCAGCCGAATCGGTGTCACGCCTTTTTTCCAAGCCAGAAGATAAATGAGAAGCGCGGCGAGAAATGCGCCAGCCAAAGCACTGAACGGCAGCATAAATGTTCCGAAAAAGCTGAGATCTGAAGCTGACCCTTGAAAAAAGTATATAAAAAGCACAACAGCAAGCGAGCCGCCGGCGTTAATTCCAAGAATGCCGGGCTCAGCCAGATCATTTTGAGAAACGCTTTGCAAAATGGCGCCGGCAACAGCGATTCCTGCCCCAACGAGCAAAGAAAGGATGATCCGGGGCAGCCTGAACTCAAATAAGACAAGTTCATCACGCGCCGTTCCTTGACCGAAAAAGACTTGAAGCGTTTTAAGCGGTGCAATTTTGATGACGCCCAAATTTAAACTGATAAAAAAGACCAGCACGATGAGCAGAAAGGTCACAACCATCACAGCGAGCGGTTTTTTCGTTTTTGTTTTCATTACAGCCCTCTCCTTTCCCGACGTGCCAAATAAAAGAAAAAGGGAACACCGATAAGAGAGGTCAGCGCGCCGACAGGCGTTTCAAAGGGCGCGTTGACGAGTCTTGCCGCAATGTCAGCAAAAACTAGCAAAACGGCGCCAAGCACCGCCGAGCAAGGAATAATCCACCGATAATCCACACCCACCAAAAACCGGGTAATATGCGGAATGATCAGCCCGATAAATGCGATGGTGCCGGCAATGGAAACCGCAGCTCCCGTCAAAATCACAACGACAAGCATGCCAACCAGTTTCACCGCTGATGTATATTGTCCAAGCCCTTTCGCCAGCTCGTCTCCGAGACTTAACACTGTCACAGACCGGGCGATGATAAACGCAAGCGTTAAACCGACCGCCCCTGCGAGAAGCAAGAGATGAACACCTGACCATTTCACACCCGCTACCCCGCCTGCATACCAAAAACTGATATCCTGAGCGACATCAAAGCGGATTGCAACGGCGGTTGAAATGCCTGTAAAGAAATAAGAAACTGCCGATCCAGCCAGAGCAAACTTTACTGGCGTAAGTCCGCCCCTTGAAAACATGCCAATCCCCATTACTGTTGATGCCCCCAGCCCCGCTCCTGCAAAGGACCATAGCACAAGCCCCATCGTCGAAAGCCCGGGAAAAAAGGCAAATGCAATTGAAATGGCAAACGCAGAGCCTGATGTAACTCCCATAATCGAAGGCTCTGCCAAAGGGTTTCTCGTCATCCCCTGCATGATCGCTCCCGAGACTGCTAACAAAGCGCCGACAAGCGCGGCGGCAGCCGTTCTCGGCAGTCGAAGATCGTGTATGATTTGGTGGGATGTCTCTGTCGGCTGAAAATGAAAGATGGCGTCCCACACCGTGCGCAAATGAATATCCGCAGCACCGAGAGATATAGATAAAAGCGCGCCAAGGCATAGTAAACACATCCCTGCAATAAGGACAATGACCGCGCCAAATGACCTTGACGTCCATTGGTTTTCTTCTGATATCGTCTGTATATTTTTACTTTGACTCAACAGCCGTACTTCCTTTCCAATAATGATAATGATTATCAATTACTGATCAAGTATATCATTTTTTTGCGCTGTTGTAATAGAGCGTTTTGAACAAAAATGAGCATATAATTGCAAAATTACCGTGTAAACTGGCTCTTGCGATGGTATAATCACATTGATAATGATTCTCTTTATCACCCATTTTTCGGAAAGAAGGTATGAGATATGACCCTTATATATAAGAAACTCGGAGCCGCGTTTTTTGCCGTGTTATTGATTGCAGCATTGGCAGCCTGCGGGAATAACACAGAAAGCAAAGGCTCTTCCTCTGATTCCAAAGACGAAGAAACCGTTACATACAAGGCTGAAAACGGAAATGTGAAAATCCCTAAGCATCCTAAACGGGTGGTTGTCATGGCTGACGGCTACTACGGCTACTTCAAAACACTCGGCATCAACGTCGTCGGTGCGCCTGAGAATGTATTTAAAAACCCTTATTACAAAGGAAAAACCGACGGCGTTACAAGCATCGGAGACGGTACTTCCGTTGAAAAAGTCATTGATTTGAATCCTGACTTGATTATCGTCTGGACAACGCAAGGCGCTGATATTAAAAAGCTTCAAAAAATCGCGCCGACTGTCGCGGTAACATACGATAAGCTTGACAATATCGAGCAGCTGAAAGAATTCGCAAAAATGACAGGAACTGAAGATAAAGCAGAAAAATGGCTGACTGAGTGGGATAAAAAAGTTGCGGCGGCTAAAACAAAAATCAAAAAAGCTGTCGGTGACAAAACAGTCTCCATTATGCAAACGAATGGAAAAGACATCTACGTATTCGGTAAAGATTTCGGAAGAGGCGGAAGCATCATTTACAAAGATCTTGGCTTGCAGGCTACAAAGCTGACAAAGGAAAAAGCCATTGATCAGGGTCCCGGATATACAAGTATTTCATTAGAGAAGCTCCCTGACTTCGCGGGAGATTATATTTTCGCGGGTCCATGGCAAGCAGGCGGCGACGATGGCGGCGTATTTGACAGCTCCATTTGGAAGAACCTAGACGCCGTTAAACACGACCGTGTCTACAAGATTGACCCTATTGGCTTCTATTTCTCTGATCCGATTTCATTAGAAGGCCAGCTGAAGTTTATTACGGAAAGCTTAACAAAATAAACAAAAGAGCCGCCTGCCCGCGGCTCTTTTGCACATCTATAAGGAGCGGCTCATTTTGAACCACATCGGATATTTTCTTGCGCAATTCATATTTAGCTGCATCATCATCGCGATCAGTTTTTTTAACGGGCTCTATATCGGAAAACCTTTTTCTAGTGTGCTTCTTGTATTTATCTTAGTGCTCGTTCTGTTTGGTTTGCTGGAAAGGCTGAAAAAACGCTTTTTGCATATTCGATTATCCGTGAAGGTTTTTCTTTCTATTTCTGCTTTCCTTTCAGCTGTTTTAACGATCGGATTGCTAACACGGCAAATTGTGATTTTATAAAAAAGACACCTGATGGAAACTAATCAGGTGTCTTTTGTTTATGCTTTCCGGAACTTTTTAACAACAAATGGATAAACGATCAAGCCGACAAAGAATAAACCGATGCCGAGAGTAAATGTCGTTAAATCCGCTGTGCCTGTTATGATGACAAACAATGAGTATGCGCACGCTAATATCGCGATTAATCCGTCTTTTACACGGGAACCTCTCAGCTGGTCATACGTTTCACCTTTGATGACAAGCTTCAAGCTGTAAATCGCAGATACCAAATACGGAATTAAATACGCAAGTGTTGCCGCTGTCGTTAAAAACGTAAATGCGTCACTTATTGTCCGGGAAATAACCGAGAAGATGAAGACCTGTGACATGACGTTTGTAATCATTAATGCGATAATCGGACTTCCCTTTTTATTCGTTTTTGCAAAGAATGCCGGAAAATCTCCCGCTTTAGCGGCTTGATATGGAACCTCAGAGCCAAGCAAAATCCAGCCGAGCATCGTTCCGAATAAACAAAGGATAGCCAATAGCGCCATAATCACGCTTCCCGCGTTTCCGACAATCGCATACAGCACATCAACGAACGGCTTTTCAGAGCCGACAAGCTTATCATGCGGCAGAACACCCATCGTAATTAAAGTCACGATAATATAAATGCTCAAAGCAATCAGCAATCCGGTAATTGTCGCGCGTTTCACATCACGCTGAGAGCGCGCACGGCCGGATAGGATAACTGCTGATTCAATTCCGACAAACGCCCACAGTGTAGAAATCGCTGCGTTATGCACCTGGCCGCCAATTCCAATGCTTGTGCCGTTTTCTCCTTGAACCGGAAAATAAAAATGATCGAATAATGCCGTTTGAAACACAAACAATCCGGCAACGATAAAGAAAACAAAACCTAGTACTTTAGAAAGCGTCGTGACAAAGTTCAATTTACTTGCACCGTTAATGCTAGTAACGAGAATCGTGTGCGTGCCCCATAACAAGATCGTACATACTGCAAACGTCAGCAATTGGCCGAGTGTCACCTCTTGCCCGCCGAGCGAAAACATTTCACGTTTATCAACCAAGATCGGGAAAAACGAAGTCAAGTAACCGGCGAGGCTTGTGATAATCGCCACGTTACTGATCCAGCTCGCCACCCAGTAGCCCCACACCATTGTGAAACCGGCAGCGTTCCCTTTCTTCGGATCAGAGAACAGCGCCCTTGCATAACTTTGCGGTCCCGCCTTCAGTTCAGGCTTGCGGATGGACAAATGCCCGAAGACAAGTGCAATCATCAGCACGCCGGCACCTGTCAAAAGCCAAGCGGACGTGGCGCCAAGCGGACTCGCGATTGAAGCAAGCGAGCTTGGCAAGGAGAAAATTCCCGATCCTACCATATTTCCAACGACAAACGCCGTTAATAACCAAAAACCCCATTTTTTCGTC
Source organism: Bacillus sp. 0209A (assembly GCF_036765095.1). NCBI lineage: Bacteria > Bacillati > Bacillota > Bacilli > Caryophanales > Bacillaceae > Bacillus > Bacillus sp. 0209A. The sequence goes on along the minus strand of NZ_JBAIZV010000002.1, from coordinate 818,458 downwards.
TGTTCCATTCCAGTACCTCCATGATTCTTTGTACGGACCAGACCCCGAGATCATGTAAACGCAAAAAAGCCTGAACAAAAGTCCATGCTTAAAGAAACACACACCCTTGATCTCCGGATAGCCCTCCGCGAAAAAGCACGCGGCAGTCCTGCACTTATTCAGATACAGTCCCAGCATAGAGAAGGATCGGCTTTCTCCACACTTCGGCGCTGATGCCTTTTACACATGTTAAACAGCCCCTGTCAGCCTGGCATGTGCTACTCATCATCCGCGCAACCTCTACCTCACTGAGAAAGAGTGAGGATTTAATAATTCAGTTACTCCCAGAAGGTTATCAAAGAAAGGATGATCTGTCAAAGGGAACAGATGGAAATACGGATAGAGCCAAGCCCTATCCGCATGGGTTATCGATTGTTTTTCTTTTTTTGCACAGCTTCTTGAAGCGGATCATCTTTTAGAGCTGAACCGGCATCTTCAAGAGCTCCCTGGATTACGTTTTTTTCTTTTTCAGAACGTTTTCCTTTATCTTTATTAAAGAAATCCATTCGTATCACCTCTTTTAGAAAATAGGTACACGATTAAGATGCCTTTTTCCTTGAAAAATTATGCGAAAAATTTTTTATCGTCCAAAGTCCTGTTGATCAAACATACATTCTCTTGATATATTTGTAATTCAGACATTTTTGCAAAAGATAAAAGGAGAAGCGAGAAATGACAGGAAAAACACACATCATGGGAGGCATCGCTTCTTGTACGGCAGCGGCTTATTATTATGGATTTGATCCTGTGCTTATGACAGCGTCCGGCGCGGTTGGGGCATTGATTCCCGATATCTGCCACACGCAAAGCAAAATCGGGAGAAGATTTCCTATCCTATCGAAAGTCGTCAGCTCCGTTTTTGGCCATCGGACGTTTACGCACAGCCTGCTGTTTCTGCTCATCATGTTTTTTATCACTGCCACATATATTCCAGATAAAAACATATCAACCGGACTGATGATCGGAATGGCGAGTCACTTGATTCTTGACGCTTGGACGGTGAATGGAATTAAATTATTATTCCCTTCAACGATTCGCGTAAGGCTCCCATTTTATATGAAGACAGGCAGTTTTTCTGAGCAGCTTGTGTTAGCCGGCCTGACAATTGCATCATGTTACTACTTTTATATGCTGTTTCATGGACGCATGTTTTAAACGTGAGTGCTGACACTTGTCTGAACGGGCTATTTTTAGTAGGTTTTACATAAGAAGCATTTCATGCAGATGATCAAGAAAACGTGAGGAGTCATATTAATGAAAGGAACCCTTTTTCACAATCAGCGGTTTTTATGTATTTCGATCGTATTCATGTGGATCAAAACGTATGTAATCTATAAAATCGGGTTTGATTTGCAGATTGATTCTCTGTCGGAGGAGCTGATACTGCTGATCAATCCGCTCAGCTTTATCCTTCCTTTATTCGGGATTGGCCTGTTTCTAAAAGATAACAAGCAGCGGGTTTTTTTGCTGATTGCCAATTTGGTTCTGACTGTCATCTTGATCTCCAATACGATTTTTTACGGCTTTTATATCGATTTTATTACCATTCCGGTTTTGTTTCAGGCCAGTAACATGAGCGATATGGGCAGCAGTGTAAAAGAACTGTTCAACCCTCTGTTTATCGCCCTGTTTGCGGATTTGGTTTGTCTGCTGCTGATTGCCCGTAAAGAGAAGAACCCGCAGACAAAAGCCGCCCCCCGCACGATTAAACGGTACTATGCAGCTTCCTGCGGCATGATTCTATGTACTCTGGCACTTGCAGAAGTACAGCAGCCGAAGCTTTTGGCACATTCCTTTGACCGGGAAATGCTCGTCAAAAGCATCGGTCTGTTTCAGTTCCATATATACGATACGATTTCTCAGACTGTGAATATAAGCGCGAAGGCATTTGCCGATGAAGACAGCATGACTGCGATTAAAAACTATACAGAGGCTGATTACAGCAAGCCTGATCAAAGCAAGTTCGGGCTGGCAAAGGGGCGCAACGTCATCTTTGTAACGCTTGAATCGACCCAAAGCTTTGTTCTGAATGAAAAGGTAAATGGAAAAGAAATCACCCCGTTTATGAATGATTTCATCCAAAAAAGCTATTCTTTCGATCATTTCTATCAGCAAACAGAACAAGGCAAAACATCTGACTCAGAATTCATCGTCGCCAACTCACTGTATCCCTCCCTTAGCGGGGCCGTCTTTTTTACGAAAAGCGATCATCAATTTCATACGATGTACAAATCGCTGAAACAATATGATTATTATTCAGCCGTCTTTCACGCCAACCATAAAACATTTTGGAACCGAGATGTGATGTACGATACATTTGGGATTGACCGCTTTTTTGATGTTGATGATTTCCACGTCACTCCCGGGACATCGACAAGCTGGGGCCTAAAGGATAAGGAATTTTTAGAGCAGTCCGCCGGCAAGCTCAATAGCCTGCCGCAGCCGTTTTACAGCAGTTTCATCACGTTAACGAACCATTTTCCGTTTGAAATTGATGAAAAGGATCAGCTGATTGATGAATACGATTCAAGCAGCGACCTGTTAAACCGCTATGTGACTACGGTGCGCTATGAAGATGAGGCATTGAAGCGTTTTATCAAAAAGCTGAAGGACGAAGGCTTATACGAAAATTCGATGATTGTATTCATGGGAGATCATTATGGCATTTCTGAAGCCCATAACGAGGCGATGGCCGAGTTTTTAGGAAAAGATGAAATCACGCCGTATGACAACGTTCAGCTCCAGCGAGTGCCGTTTATCATACATATTCCGGGAATCACAGATCAAAAGCCGGAAATCATCCCTGATGCCGGAGGGCAGGTCGACGTCAAGCCGACACTGATGCATCTGCTCGGCATTGAGACAAAAGGCGATATCCAATTTGGCAATGATTTGCTGTCAAACGACCGCACTCCATTCACCGTGCTGCGAAACGGCAGTTTTATTACGAACGACTATGTATACACGAAAAACACGTGCTACAGCCAAAAAACAGGGGACGTGCTGGAAGATCAGGATGCGTGCCTCCCATATAAAGAAAAAGCAACCGAAGAGCTGTCTCTCTCTGATAAAATTTTAAACGGAGACCTGCTCAGGTTTACTCAATAAAAAAATCCCTCTTTGAGGGATTTTTTACGTTTCCAACATCACTTTGCCGGTGAGTTTTGTTTGATAGCCGTTCAAATGAGACAGATTCGCCTTGTATTCCTCAGCATTCAAGATGTCTTTCACGGCTTTCAGCAGCTGCTCATGTTTTTTCAAAACGACGATATCATATTGTTCGTCGATGAGCGGGATAAAATCAACACTGCCCATATGTGCCGCGTGCTGCGCCCCGATTCCCGCGTCAGCCTGTCCGCTTGAGACTTGTGAAGCGACAGCGTAATGATCGGTCACGATATCGCCGTATCCTTTTACATCAGCCGGTTTCACACCGAGCAAGCCAAGCTGTTCATCAAGCAGCACTCTTGCGCCAGAACCCTTTTCTCTGTTGATGATCCGGATATCTGCCCTTCTTAAGTCATCCCAGCCTTGAATGTTTTTCGGATTCCCTTTTTGAACATACAGTCCGGCTTTGCGGAGAACGACATTGATCAGACAAAACGGTTCACCTGACAAAATCCGTTTTACATAAGGCGCATTATACTGGCTGGTTTCCGCATCATACAAATGCAGGCTGACAATGTCACACTTGCCTTGATACATATCAATCAGGCTGTTTAAGCTTCCTTTGTATTTACGGAGCGGCGTCTCCTGAATCACATTCTCCAAATGCTTGCTGAGCAGATCCATCGAAATGTCCTGTCCGCTGATCATGACATTCTTTCTGCAGTCCGGCTCAGCCTCCTGCATCTGATTCGGCTCTTCGGCAGCAGAAATGGGCTGCGACATTCTCATATTCATCTTATATTGCTTTAAATCTTCTTCATCCACACGCATCTGCCTTCCGACACGGTAAGCAGGCAGCACGCCTTTTTTAATCAAATCATAAACGGTCAGCTTTGATACCTTCAGCAGACCTGCAACTTCTTCTATCGTATAGGAAGAGGTTTCATTCATCATCATCACTCTCCTATTTTATTATACCTTTTCGTCGAATGTAAAAAAACCCACATAAGCCAAACATAATCAGTTATAATTAGATATAACTAATTATAAGGGGTGCAATCATGTTTAAAAAGTATTCCATGTTAACAGCAGCCTTAACCGCTATTCTGCTTACAGCAGGCTGCTCCGCAAACCAGTCTTCATCGGATAGCGAGAAAAATGTAACGTTAACCATCTCAGCTGCCGCCAGTGCACAGGATGCGCTTGAGGAAATCCAACAAAACTATGAAAAAGAACATCAAAACATTAAAATCCAAGATAACTATGGCTCATCCGGCGCCTTGCAAAAACAGATTTCTCAAGGAGCGGGGGCAGATCTTTTCTTCTCAGCTGCTGAGGATAAATTTCAAAAGCTGGTAGATGATGGGGATATCGCCAAAAAAGACAGCACCGATTTAGTCGGCAATGAAATCGTGTTGGCCGTGCCGAAAAACGGCGATTCACCTGTGACAAGCTTCAGCAATCTGGCGGATTCAGAAAAAATCGCCCTCGGAACGCCGGAATCCGTGCCGGCGGGAGCTTACGGGAAAGAATCACTGACAAAGCTTTCTCTATGGGACAATGTGAAGGATAAGATCGTTTACGGAAAAGACGTTCGCCAAGTCCTTTCTTATGTAGAAACAGGCAATGTGGACGCAGGCGTTGTTTATAAAACTGATGCTCTGATCTCGAAAAAGGTCAAAATCATTGACGAGGCAAAAGCAAATACACACAGCCCGATTGTCTATCCATTAGGAATTGTAAACGATACAAAACACCGTAAGGAAGCGAAGGAATTTTACGATTACCTGCAATCTGATGAAGCAATGAAAGTATTTGAAAAATATGGTTTTACTGCCGAGTAGTATAAGCGTTTCAGCGTTTTTTACACCTGTTGTGCTTTCCTTTCAGGTGGCGGCAGTTGCCGGAATTGTTGTCATTATTCTCGGAACACTGGCTGGAGCACGGATGTCGCGAGCATCATTTTTCGGAAAAACGGCGCTCGAAACATGTTTTATGCTTCCGCTCGTTCTTCCGCCCACTGTTGTCGGTTTTATCTTGATCGTCATTTTCGGAAAGCACAGTTTCATCGGACAAGCCATCGAGTGGATCTTTCATCAGCCTGTCATTTTCACCTGGTGGGCCGCTGTGATCGCCTCGGCTGTCGTGGCCTTTCCGCTTATGTATCAATCCGCCAAAACTGGATTTGGTGACATTGATCCCGATATACAGGGGGCTGCAATGGTAGACGGCGCCAGCAGATGGAAGGTGTTTATCCATATTTCCATCCCGCTCGCCTATCCTTCATTGCTGACCGGAAGCATCCTCAGCCTTGCACGGGCGCTCGGAGAATTCGGCGCAACACTGATGTTTGCAGGAAACATTCCCAGTGTTACGCAAACACTGCCGACGGCCATTTATGTCGCATTGGATTCCGGGAACAACACCCTTGCCTGGGCCTGGGTCGTCTGTATTGTTGTCATTTCCTTTTTGATGCTGTTTTTCATTCAACAGAAAAAACCACACTAAAAAACTCCCCGTCACGGGGAGTTTTTTATTAAAACAGAAGCTCATCAGGATTTGGACCGACGCGCTCATCTTTGTTTAACGCGTCAATTTTGTCCATGTCTTCTTGAGACAATTCGAAATCAAAAATATCAGCGTTTTCGATGATACGGTGTTCTTTAATGGATTTTGGAATCGTGACAACCTCATTCTGCAGATCCCAGCGCAAAATCACTTGAGCCACAGATTTATTGTGTTTTTCAGCAATCTGTGCGAGCACTTCGTTATCCAGCAGCTGTCCCTGCATGAGGGGAGACCATGCTTCCAGCTGGATGCCTTGTTTTTTACAATAGTCTCTTAATTCTTTTTGCGTCAAACGAGGGTGATATTCCACTTGGTTGATCATCGGTTTGATTTCAGCATCTTTCAACAGCTCTTCTAAATGATGAACTTGGAAGTTGCTGACGCCGATTGCGCGGATTTTGCCGTCTTTGTACAGCTTTTCAAGCGCGCGCCATGTATCTTTATATTTATCCTTGCCAGGCCAGTGGATCAAATATAAATCTAAGTAATCAAGCTGAAGTCTTTCCAAGCTTTTTTCAAAGGCAGCAAGGGTTGTTTCGTAGCCTTGATCTTCATTCCATACTTTGGAGGTAATGAAGAGCTCTTCTCTTGCCACACCGGATTCTTTAATCCCGATGCCAACGCCTTCTTCATTTTTGTAGATTGCTGCTGTATCAATGCTGCGATAGCCGTTTTTAATGGCAGCTTTCACAGATTCAGTCGCTTCACTTCCGTTTTCTACTTTAAAAACACCAAGACCGAACCAAGGCATTTCAACTCCGTTATGTAGTTTTACAGTATCTTTTAAACTTGTTGGCACTTGAACATCCACCCTTTCACTGAAATGTAAGCGTCTATATTATCTCACACTCCTCTTAGGCGATACCAATAATACGCTTAAGAGCCGCTTTTTGCTTCTTTTTTCACAGCAGGGCAAAGCGTGACACTATTATTTTCCTATTTTAACAATATTGAGATTATAAATGGAATAAGCAGGGTATGCGATTAGTGTCACCAAATCAAAACAAAGGAGGAACCAAATTGAAACGTATGCGTATCCCGATGACACTTGCGTTAGGTGCCGCTTTGACCATTGCCCCTTTGTCCTTTGCTTCGGCTGAAGAAAATCCCGGTGCGCAGATTTCCCAGGCAACAACAGCCGGAACATCTGCCGCTGAGGTAGGTTTAAACGTCAACCTGGATGTACTTGGAATTGCCAACCAAATCGCCGATGCCATTAAATCCGCACAGAACCGAGATGGATTTGTGAAAAACCTCATGGAGTCTTCCTTCTACGCGTCCGGCCAAAAATACAACGTCATGGTATTTAATTTAAGCCAGGAATATGAAGATCACTTAAACGGTGTGCAATTTTACGGCTCAGCCGTTTACGACGGCATTACGTACGGCATTTGGGTATTTGAAGACGGAACCTTTACAAACAAAGGTGATGGCGGCTGGATCAACTGGGCCTTCAGAGGCTGGTTCGACCGGGATGGCAGCACTGTCGAATTCCATCGTCCCTAATATAGAAAAAAGCTGGCGCTCTAACGCCAGCTTTTTTGCTGCATCTATTCGCCGCCTTCAAGCATGGCGGCTTCCACATCATTAATGTATTGGCGAAGTTCATGGGAGATGTCCCGAGAAATTTCTCGCTTTTCGAAGAGCGTTTGAATTTCATTTCTGATCGCCTGCACAGCCTTCAGCTTCACTTCCAGCTTCTGAGTTTCAAATTGGGCGCTTGATTTCAGCTCATGATGACTGTGTTCCAGCCTGAAAATTAACTGTTTATAAAACGTAATGACAGATAAAAACACTTCTTTATGTTCTTCCGTCTTATGTTTTTCCAGATATTCAATTGCTGCTTTTGCCGTTTTCACTCTCGTTGCCTGTATCAATCCCGCTTCATTTAAAATCGGCAGCTCCGGCTTTTTATGTTCATCGAAGAAAATCCAATACATCAGCCGCTTGAGCCTTGTTTTTGATAATCCGACTTTAAATGGGTTGCCATACAAAATTTCTAATTCATTAAACCGTTCTTGCAGTACGTTTACTGTTTCTTCCGGGATGTCTCCCCGTTCCAGCATTTTCATCAATGCCTCATGCTCAGCGATAATGGCTTGCGCCCGGACTTTTCGCTCTTGTTTTTTGATACGATTAGATGAAGTATATTGCTGAAAACGAAGGTTTTTCATCTTTTCGTTGTATTCGCCTATCACCGCAAGAGAGGCTGTTTTGTTTGTATCGTTCATGTCCTCTTTAATCGTTTGGAGAGCTGTTTTAATCAATTTGCGTCTCGCCGTCAGCAGCTTTTTATTTCTTTTTTCGTCTTCTTCTTCCTTTTCAGTCAGAAGGGGAAGCACAACGGCGGCAATGACAAGTGTGCATAAAATGACGCCGGCTGCCAAAAAGAGAATTAGATTTCTTTCCGGAAACGGTGTGCCATCCTCCAGAAAATACGGAATGGAGAAAGAGCCCGCAAGCGTTACAGCTCCGCGCACACCGGAAATCGAAAGTAACAGCGTCGAACGAAGACCCGGTTTATAAATGTTCTGGTCCTTATTAAAGAACCATTTTCCGTTCCAGAAGAACAGCACCCATAGAAATCTGAGGAGCATTAGCGTAAATGTGATCACAAGGATATAACTGATTACCTTCATGTTGCTAACTGCGGTGTCATTAAAGATAACGGAAATGACGTCCGGAATCTGTGCTCCGAGAATAACGAAGACCAGACCGTTCAAAATAAATAAAATAATGTTCCATGTACTCGAGGAGACGATTTGCAGTTTGGCCATCGTTGATTCCAGACGATCCTGTTCAACCGCATGGGTGATTCCACCCGCCACAACGGCTAAAATGCCGGAAACGGCGATTTCTTCCGCTGCCAAATAAATCACAAACGGCGTCAGAATTTGAATCAGCATATGCATTGTGACATCCTGCATGCCAAGACGGCGCAGGAAGAGGCGGAATCGAATAATGAAGAACGAAATGACAACCCCGCACAGCAAGCCTCCAAGAGAAATAAAGACAAAGCTGACAGCCGCTTGTGCTAATGAAAATGCACCGGTCACTGCTGCCGCAATCGCAAACTTAAAGGCCACCAGACCTGATGCGTCATTCATCAGCCCCTCCCCTTCAAGCAGGCGAAGAATGCCTTTTGGCATTTTCACTCTTCCTGATAATGCGCTGACAGCGACGACATCAGTCGGTGAAAGAATGGCCGCAAGTCCAAAAGCCGCTGCCAGCGGAATAGCAGGAATCATCCAGTGAATCGTGTATCCACCTACAATCACAGTCGCAAATACAAGGCCGAGTGCGAGCAATAAAATCGGAGCGCGTAAATTCCAAAGCTCCGCCCGCGGCGTTCTCTTCCCATCATTAAATAGAAGAGGCGCGATAAACAGAACAAAAAACAATTCGGTGTTTAATTCAAAATGAAGCCCCTGTGGAAATGAGGCCGCAAGAATCCCAAGCGCCACCTGAATCAGAGGCACGGGAATAAACGGAATAAACCGGTTCACGATATTGGATATCGCAATAATCGTTAATAAAACGAGAACAACTAAAAATATGTCCAAATACATGACCTCCTTCGTCTGAGATAGTCGATGGATCTGCTTGTCTAAAAGAGGCTGAGGCTGGGACGGCATTGCATCCGATATGTGATGTTGGCACGAGTTTCCTCCACACTTGTCTTCTTTTATAATACCCTTTTTAGGGTATTATTTCTCACGATACGCTCATAGTGAATTTTTTTTGTAGCAGGGCAAATTTCAGGCAAAAAGAGACAGGGAGCTACCCCTGCCTCTCGTCTTTCTTTATCAGTTATGAAAATTCGTGCCGTCAGTTGTTGCTTTAATGATGCCTGCGCGAATGACAAAGTCACCGAAGTGCTCGCCTTCCTCGCGTTCTTTCGCATAACGTGAAAGAAGTACGCGCAGCTCGCTTAAAATGTCTTCTTCACCGATGTTTTCACGGTACATTTTGCTTAAACGGCTACCATCAAATGCAGCACCAAGATACATATTATATTTGCCCGGCGCCTTTCCGATAAATCCAATCTCACCGAGTGCATGGCGTGCACAGCCGTTCGGGCACCCGGTCATGCGAATGGTGATTTCCTGATCACGAAGGCCGTTTTCGTCAATGATCTTTTCAACCTTATTTAAAAGGGTCGGCAAATAACGCTCTGCTTCAGCCATTGCCAATCCGCAGGTCGGAAGCGACACACACGCCATAGAGCTGCGGCGGAGCGCTGAATGGTGCTTGCCGTCAGTTAATCCGTATTGCTCAATTAATGCACTGATTTCATCTTTTTTGTCGCTTGAAACGTTCGCAATAATCAAGTTCTGATTGGATGTCAGACGGAACTCGCCTGTATGAACTTTGGCGATTTCCCGCAAGCCTGTCATCAGTTTATAATGATCGTAATCCGTCACACGGCCGCCTTCGACAAACAGCGTAAAATGCCATTTATCCTCAATGCCTTCCACCCAGCCGTAGCGGTCGCCGTTATGATCGAAATGATACGCCTTTGCTTCTTCCAAGCTCCAGCCGAGACGGTTTTCCAATTCTTCTTTTACAGTTTCTAAACCGAGGCGGTCAACGGTGTATTTGAACCGCGCATTTTTGCGGACAGAACGGTTTCCGTAATCACGCTGAATCGTAATCGTTTTTTCAGCAACGTCATACATTTGCTCAGGACGGCAGAACCCGATCACCTTGGCTAATTGCGGATATGTCGCTGTGTCGCCATGCGTCATTCCCATACCGCCGCCGATTGCCACGTTAAAACCGATCAGTTCGCCATCTTCGACAATCGCAATGAATCCGAGATCTTGTGAAAAGACGTCTATATCATTAGATGGCGGGACGGCAATACCGATTTTAAATTTCCGCGGCAGATAGAGCGGGCCGTACATTGGCTCGACTTCTTCCTCAGGCGTGCCGGCCACTTTTTCCTCATCAAGCCAGATTTCATGATAAGCTCTCGTCCGCGGCAGCAGATCGTCACTTAATTTTTTAGACCACTCGTATACCTCTGAGTGGATTTCAGACTGATAAGGGTTCGATGCGCACATCACGTTGCGGTTTACGTCTCCGCAGGCTGCGATCGTATCCAAAAGAGCTGAGTGGATCGTCTGAATGGTTTTCTTCATGTTCCATTTCAGAATTCCGTGCATTTGGAATGTTTCACGTGTCGTCAGTTTTAATGTGCCGTTCCCGTATTTCTGGGAAAGGTCATCCATGACAAGCCATTGTTCAGGTGTTGAGACGCCTCCTGGCATACGTACGCGCAGCATGAACTGATAGGCCGGTTCAAGTTTTTGCTTTTGGCGTTCATTGCGGAGGTCACGGTCATCCTGCAAATAACTGCCGTGGTGTTTCATCAGGCGGTTGTCATCATCCGGAATTCCGGCACTGATCCGGTCCAGCATCACTTCTTTCAGTGTGCCGCGCAAATAATCACTTTCTTCTTTAATGCGTTCAACATCACTTGGAGAGCCGTCCGGTGCTTTTAAGATTTTGGTCACCATGTTGAAAAACTCCTTTCAAGTCAAATCAGTATACATCACGCTGATAGCGTTTTTGCTGCTGCATATCGGCAAGATAAGCTTCTGCTTCTTCGCGGCTCATATTGCCTTCTTTCTCGATAATGTCAAGTAATGTGTGATGGACGTCATGCGCCATGTGTTTTTCATCACCGCAAATGTAAACAGCCGCGCCTTCTTGAAGCCATTCGAACAATTCTGCACTCTGTTCAAGCATGCGGTGCTGCACATATACTTTTTCTTCCGTATCACGTGAGAACGCCACATCCATTTTTGTCAGCACACCGTCTTTGATCCAATTCTGCCACTCTGTCTGATAAAGGAAATCCGTGACAAAATGCTGATCGCCAAAAAACATCCATGCTTTGCCTTCCACTCCCGTCTCCTCACGCTCCTGCATAAAGGAACGGAACGGCGCGACGCCTGTCCCAGGGCCGACCATGATAATCGGTGTTTCAGGATCTTTCGGAAGCTTAAAGTTTTGATTATGCTGGACATAAACAGGCAGTGTGTCTCCCGGTTGCAGACGCTCCGCGCATAAAATCGAGCAGACGCCCTTTCGTTCACGGCCGTGCGCATCGTAGCGGACTGCGCCGATCGTTACATGTACTTCATCCGGATTAGCGGATAAACTGCTCGCGATTGAATAGAGTCGGGCCGGCATTTTTCGCAGAATCGAAACAAACTCCTGCGCCGATACGCTGAACGGGCCATAATCACGAACGAGATCAAGCAAATCGCGTCCTTCAAGATATGCTTTTACGTTCCCCTCATTTCCCGGGGCTAAAAGCTCTCTAAGCTCATCGCTCCCTGACAGCTGGGCAGCCTGTTCAAGAAGCGGTTTTGTGAGAACAGTGATTTCATAGTGAGAAATCAGCGCTTCTTTAAGCGGGCGTACATCACCTTGCTTATTAAGGGTCACAATTTCTTCGGGGTCCCAATTCATTTCCTTAAGCAGCAGCTCAACAAGCTCCGGATCGTTTTCCGGATAGACGCCGAGGCTGTCACCAGGCTCATAAGTCAGGCCAGATCCTTCCAGAGACAGCTCGACATGGCGTGTTTCTTTATTTGATCCTCGGCCGTTCAAATTTAAATTTTCTAACACTTCAGCCCGAAACGGGTTTGTTCTGGAGTAAGAAGACTCACCGATTTGAGGCGAAGCTGCTCCTTGCGCAGGTGCGGCGCTTCCGCCCCCGGCTTCACTTAAGCCCTCAAATACACCCTCAAGCCATTCAGCTGCCGGCTCATCATAGTCAAGATCGCAATCAACGCGCGGAGAAATTCGTTTGCCGCCGATTTCTTCTAAGCGCTGATCAAATTCCTTCCCTGTCTGGCAGAAAAATTCGTACGAGCTGTCACCAAGCGCCAAAACTGAAAAACGAAGGTCTTCAAGCTTAGGCGCCCGTCTTCCATGCAAAAATTCATGAAACGACAGCGCGTTATCAGGCGGCTCGCCTTCACCATGCGTGCTGACGACGATCAAAAGATTGTTGATTTTCTTCAGCTGATTCGGCTTAAAATCGCTCATGGATGAGACAGTGACTTGAAAACCGCGCTCCTCAAGCTGCTTGCCGGCATTTTCTGCAAGCCCCTGTGCGTTTCCCGTCTGTGAACCATAAAGAACGGTCACTTCTTTTGAAACGACCGGTGCCGCCGCTTCTTCAGACACAATAGCCGCAGGGGCCCCCGCGGTTTCTTGGGCGGGAACGGATTGCGCGGATAAATATCCGCTCAGCCAGATTTTCTGAGATTCGGTCAAAGTTGGCAGAAGACGGTTAAGGAGCTCTGCCTGCTCCTGATTAAACGGACTGTTCATTACCTGAAGTTGCAACGTATCCACCTCACAAAGTTATAAACTGATCGAAAATTGCATCTAATTGAACTTTACCGGAATACTAGGTTTAAGTAAAATATATTTACATGATGATAACTATTAAGATTCCTAATGATAAAACCGCTTTGTTTCTTTCATTTAAATAGAAAAAGAGAAGGACGTCCTTCTCTACACAAATAAACGTAGCTTTAGGGTTTTGTCATCTTTAACCCTTGAATTCTAGGAAGGACGTACATTGGGGCAGACTTCTGCAGGATGGGGTGACAGCGGCGTTTGGGCAGGATCTCGAGCATTTAGCCGCTGAGTTTTTTTCAAGTGAGCACCAATACGCACGCTTGACAACAAATGCGAGGGTTTGTCGGCACGCTAAAAAGAGAAGGCTCCCCTTCTCTTCACTCAGCATTCTGATATAAGTGAGACGGCACGGCCGTTACAAACGGACTTGCCTTACCTGTATATAACACCGCCAGCATATGCATCGCCCGGGTGCAGGCAGTGTATAAGAGCCTGCGGTCGTGCTCTGTTTGATAATGTTCTTCCGATGCATCATAGACAAGGACTGCGTCAAACTCAATTCCCTTCGCTAAATAAACCGGAATGACACAAACTCCCTTTTGAAATGTTTGATTTTCTTTATGAATCAGCCGGATATCTATATATTCGCTTATGTAAGCGTGCGCCTGTATGCATTCCTGGGCAGTCTTGCAAATGACGGCGATCGTTTCATGCCCTTGCTTCTTGAGCCGTTCCATTTCTTTCGTGAGCTTTTGACAAAGGTCCTCACGCCCTTCGGTTTTGAAAACGAGAGGCATTTCCCCGTTTCTGTTAAAAGGCTCAATGTCCCCTCCGTCCTGAAGCATCGCTTTTGTTAGATCGACAATCTGCCTTGTCGATCTGTACGTTCTCTTTAAACGAATATATTCAGCCGGCTCACCTTCAAAGCACGCATCCATATACTTTGCGCCATGTATGGTATGGGCGTATATGGACTGATTGATATCACCGAGCACTGTCATGCTGGCGGCCGGAAAAATGCTTCTCATGTAAGCCATCTGAAACGGTGAATAGTCCTGAGCTTCGTCGATAAAAAGATGTTTGATCTTCGTATTTTTCTTTCTGCCTTCGATCAAATCCTGCATATAAAGAAACGGCGCCGCATCCTCATAGAGCAATTTATTTTCCGCAAATGCCGATCGGGTCAGCGCTCCTATCGCTGCCGTCTCCGCATGCTGAAATTTCCCTCCCCAGCTGGAAAACAAATGCAAATACAGCTGTTTGACATCCAGAAACGCAAAGAGCCTGACCGCCTGTTTGAGCGGATTGAACGCCTTTTTCACAATGATGGCGGCAAGCAGTTGCTGCTCTCTTTGATAATCGTTAAACGTGCTCTCACTGAACTGTTTCCTTTCCTGGAGTTTTTTGTACACGTCCAGGTAATCCTCTTTGTCGAGCAGCTCAGCTTCCTGAACGACCCAATCCTTACGCCGTTCCTTTTTCTCAAATGTATTAAGTTCACTCAGCAGCCACTTTGCCGTTTGCTCCATCCGGTTCGGAATGGACTGGTGTTGATCCAATGAGTAAAAATAGGATTGAATTTGTTCCTTTGTAATCAGTTTTTGTCCGCGGAAGACGATATTTTTAAAGATCATCCCTTCGGAGGACAGCCGGCTTACGTATTCATCAATGAATTCCTGAAAAGATAAGCCCGCCTTCCATGTGATTGCCGTAAGCCTTGACGGAAAACCGCCTTTCTTTGATTCGCTCAGGCAATATTCGAGCTGATCAAAGGGGCTTTCACATAGGAACTTGCGGCCAAGCCGGTGCTCGATATATTCCTGAAACGTCGCCTGTTCCATATTCTCTTCCCCTAACTCAGGCAAAACAGAGGAGACATAGCTGTTAAATAAAAAGTTTGGAGAAAATAAAACGATTTGTCCGGCATCAATAACGCCGCGGTACCTGTATAACAAATAAGCGACGCGCTGGAGTGCTGCCGATGTTTTCCCGCTGCCAGCTGCTCCCTGCACGATCAGAAATTTGCTTTTTTCATTACGGATAATCTGATTTTGTTCTTTCTGAATTGTAGACACGATGTTTTTCATTTGGGTATCAGATTGATGGCTCAAGACCTCTTGCAGCATTTCATCACCGATCGTCATATCAGTATTAAACATTGCCTTGAGAGCGCCGTTTTTAATGATAAACTGGCGTTTCAGCACCATTTGGCCTTCTATCGTTTCGCCGGGCACTTCGTACTCCGCTTTTCCTGGGGAATAATTGTAGTACATACTGGATATCGGCGCCCTCCAGTCATAGATCAGAAAGTGTTCTTCCTTCTCATCCATGCAAGAAGCTAAGCCGATATAAATTCGCTCTGCCTGTTCCTCTCCGTTTTCAATAAAATCAACCCGGCCGAAATAAGGCGATGCTTTTAATTGATGAATTCGTTTGAGCTGCTGATCCATACGCCGATGATTTCGTTCCCGATCAGACAGCAGCTCCGCCTGCTGCTTAATGCTTGCCATCGTTTCAACCGCTTCATGGGTATCATCAAGATTGACCGTAACATCCTCCCAAAAGCTTTTTCTTAATCCGATAATATCATGCTTTAACCCGCCTGCAGACATTTCCAGAAACCGCTCTTTTCGGCCGAGCTCCTGCAGTACCTCATCTATTCTTGACTGTTCTTCCTTCCATTCCTTATCCTGCTGATTCATGGACGGCACCTCCAGAAAATAGTTGACAAATTCAGATGAAATACTGTAAAATAAAATTGGATATATATTATAAATATGATAAAAACAAGCAAATACAATTAATCTTAGCACATTTACCCAATATCAATCAAGGTTTGGGTTATTTATATGCAAAAAAACCGATTTCAAATTGAAATCGGTTTTTTTATGATGTTAGTTATCTAAGCGAAAAGAACGGTTTGGCAGCTTCCAATTAAACATATAGGAACAAACGCGGCAAACAACGAGCACGAAAAACAGAACGTACAAGCCAAATGAGTTTCCCAGCCAGCCCAAGCCGACGATTAAACCGCCGAGAGCCGCCCAGACCGCATAAATTTCCGCTTTCAGCACAAGCGGTTTGCGTCCGGCAAGAAGATCGCGAATGATTCCGCCGCCGCTTCCCGTCAGGACCGCAGCCACGATAACGGCACTAAGCGGATGACCCATTTTGACGGCATACAGTGCGCCTTGGATGGCGAAGGCCGCGAGACCGATCGCATCTGATAAGTTGCCCCACTTGTTCCAATGCCTCAGCAGCAGCTTCGGAAACAGAAACACAATCGTAATGGAGAGGAGGGCGATTTGAAAGTACGCGCCCTGCTCCCATAATGCCGACACCGGAACACCGATCAGCAAATTGCGGATCGCTCCTCCTCCAAAAGCTGTGACAATCCCTAATATATAAACTCCTAAAATATCATATTCCTCTTCCATCGCAACAATTGCGCCGCTGACTGCAAACGCAATGATGCCAATCACACTGAGCAGCTCCCAAGCCATTCTGATGACTCCCTTTATGTTTGTTAAATTTTCTGACGACCTCTAGATTTTATAATCGCTCAAGCGTAAAATCAATAACATTTTCACGATAAAAAAAGATAAATTTAGAGGGAGTACACCAAACGCTATTGAGCTGTCATTTACAGATAAAAAAAACGCCCGGCATAAGCGGACGCTTTTTGGTTATTCAGATTTTTCGCCTTTCAGCAGACACATAAAAACAATAATCAGGATAAAAGCAATCAGGGCCAGAAATGGAATGGTCATAAAACCGAACCAGTTTATATATTGGCCTGAGCACGGCACGCCGCTTACACACGGCTTAATGCCGGAAAAGCCCGGCACTTTCTGCTCTAAGTAATGCATAATCGAAATAAATGCCCCGATAATCGCCATCGGAAGCGCATATTTTTTCACGCGTGTGTCCCCTTGAAAGGTGGCGATTCCTAAAATCAAGACGAGCGGATACATGAGGATACGCTGGTACCAGCACAGTTCACATGGAATGAACTTTTTGATTTCACTGAAATACAGGCTGCCGAGCATAGCGGTAAGAGCGACAACCCAAGAAGCATATAAACATACAATTCTATTTTTCATATGATTTACTTCCCTTTCAGCTCTTTTTCTATCGTTTCTTTGATTTCATCATAATCCGCAAATTTTTTGATCACTTTATCATTGACGTAAATCGTCGGGGTTGCTTTTATGTTCATTTTTTGATTAAGTTCGGAATCTCTTTCCACTTGGGAAGCGAATGTTTCCTTATCAAGATTGTCCTTGAGCGTCTCAGGATTGACCTTCGTGGTGCTTTTGGCAACATCACCGAGAACGGCCGGGGTTACCCATTCCTGTTCTGTATCCGGCTGTTTGTCGAACAGCTTTTCATGGAATGCCCAGAAAGAGTCAGGATCTTCTTTCCATACTTCTTCTGATGCAAGAGCCGCTAATATTGAACCTTTTCCATGGAACATGACGTTCACGAATGAAAATTTCACATCGCCCTTATCAATAAAGTCTTTCTGTATTTTTGGGAAGATGTCACTGTTAAACATTTTACAAGACGGACATTTATAATCTCCGAATTCAACTACAGTTACCGGTGCATCATCCTTGCCGAGCACAGGCTGGCCTTTGATAGACGGCTGTCCGGAAACCGCTTCATTGCCTTGTTCCGTTTTGTTATTAATAATGACAATGGCTGCTAACAAGACAACAACCACAACCGTAAGGATGACCGCGAATTTCGCAGAAGACTGCTGTTTCTTTTTCACTCCGACACCTCATCGTTTTAAAATTATAAAAAAGAAGCGGATCGCAATTGACCCGCTTCTTTATTTTAACAAGACAAGCGCCGATAAGAAAAGCCCGAAAAAATGAATTCTCTCCGACAATTTACCTGTTTTTGAGACGCATAACGCGCATGGCGTTTGCCACAGCGAGCAGCGTAACGCCGACATCTGAGAAAACCGCTTCCCACATAGTTGCAATTCCGAATGCTCCGAGAATGAGAAAGATCACTTTCACGCCTAAAGCAAAGCCGATGTTTTGCCACACGATTCGCCGTGTCCGTTTGGCAATCCGAATCGCTTCCGCTATTTTTGAAGGCTGATCTGTCATCAGCACGACGTCTGCTGCTTCTACCGCGGCGTCTGAGCCAAGGCCGCCCATGGCCGCTCCGATATCCGCGCGCGCAAGCACCGGCGTATCATTGATGCCGTCACCGACAAAAATGAGTTTTTCATTTGGCGAAAGCTTGGCTTCTAATGCTTCAACCCGCGCGACTTTATCCTGCGGCAGCAGCTCCGCATATACCTCGTCGATGCCAAGCTGTTTTCCGACGGCTTCTCCCGTTTGTTTTGAATCACCTGTCAGCATAATTGTCTGTTTGATTCCAAGCGACTTCAGATCAGCAATCGCCTGTGCCGCGTCTTCTTTTGCTTCATCCGCTATGATGATTGCTCCGGCATAATGTTGATCAACAGCAATGTGTACGATTGTTCCTGCTTTTTGATCCGGGACGCCTTTAATCTGTTCTCTTTCCATGAGCTTCTGATTCCCAGCAAGGATTTCTGTTCCGTTTACTTTTGCAAAAATGCCGTGGCCGGATATTTCCTCATATGACTCTATCGCGTCAGAGGAAAGCGTCTTTCCGTAAGCTTTACGCACAGATTCAGCAATAGGATGCTGGGAATGAAGCTCAGCATATGCCGCCGCTTCAAGTAATTTTTCCTTTGTAAATCCTTCTGCGGGTTTAATTTCTGTCACTTCAAAACTGCCTTTTGTTAATGTTCCTGTCTTATCAAACACCGCGTATTTAACTTGATTCAAGGCTTCTAAATAATTGCTTCCCTTCACAAGCACTCCGGCCTTAGAGGCTGCGCCGATTCCGCCGAAGAAACCGAGCGGTATAGAGACAACAAGCGCACATGGACAAGAAATCACTAAGAAAATAAGCGCGCGGTACACCCAATCGGAAAGTGCGGCGCCGGGAATAACCAGCGGCGGGACAAAGGCCAGCAATACCGCGATGATCACGACAGCAGGTGTATAATACTTGGCAAACTTCGTGATAAAGTTTTCTGTCCGGGCTTTACGGCTGCTCGCATTTTGAACCAAATCTAATATTTTTGATACTGCAGATTCCTGATAGCCCTTTGTGACTCCAATATGCAGAACGCCGTTTTGATTGATAAAGCCTGACATCACATCTTGTCCTTCTGAAGCTTTTCTTGGAACAGACTCACCTGTCAAAGCAGACGTATCAACCATCGCTGATCCTTGTACGACCTTACCGTCAAGGGGTATGCTTTCTCCGGGATTCACCACAATGATGTCTCCTATCTTTACGTCCTCCGGAGAAACCAGTTCGATGCCGTTCTCTGTTTTGACATTGGCGTAATCAGGCCGTATGTCCATTAACGCACTGATTGATTTTCTGGAACGGCTGACCGCGGCTCCTTGAAAAAGCTCACCGATTTGGTAAAACAGCATAACGGCAACGCCTTCAGGGTATTGCTTAATCAGAAAAGCGCCGATTGTGGCAAGGGCCATTAAGAAATGCTCATCAAACACCTGACCGCGGCTGATGTTTTTGATTGCCCGGATGACAATATCACCGCCGATGATCAAATAGGCAGCGAGGAAAAGGAAAAATTCGATTGTTCCGGAATGAACGACATATGCCGCTGCTCCTAAAATGACAGCAACCGCCATTCTGATCAGCATATTGATCATTCGATTGCGATAGCCGTCTTCAGCTGATTTCTTTTTATGCTTTTGGCGAACTGTTACATGCGGATCGATTGATTTTACTTTTTTCTCTACCTTATTGGCGACCCATTGCTCTTCTTTCCCACCGGCTGAGACAGTCAAGGTGCTTGCCGCAAAATTTACCGCGCATCCGTCAATGCCTTTTATGCCTTTAACTCCGTTTTCAATTTTTTGGGCACAATTGCTGCAATCCAAACCGTCCAGAATGTATTCCTGTTTCACTAGTCTCACCTTACCTTCCGATTTAGGGTTCCCTCTTCAAGCGTATCAATGAGTGTCGGCAACGAAATTATATATATGAGCATATAATCATATAATTGATTACATTTATTATATGGCTTTTACCAAGAAAGTGTCAATGATAAACAAAAACCGGCATATCGCCGGTTTTTCGGTTGTTGACAACATGATTGAACACCCTTGAAATCTAGAAAGGACGAGCATTGGAGCAGACTTTCACAGGATGTGATGACGGCGGCCTTTAGACAGGACGTCTGGAATTTAGCCGCCGTTCCATTCTTTCATTGAGCACCAACGCGCAGGCCTGACAACGAATGCGAGGGTTTGTCGATAAGCTGAAAAACCGGCATATTTATTTTACTTTTTGCAGACGCAACGCATTCAGAACAACGGAAACGGAGCTGAATGCCATTGCTGCTCCCGCTATCCATGGCGCTAAAAATCCGAGCGCTGCGATCGGGATGCCGAGGCTGTTATAGCCAAGCGCCCAGAATAAGTTTTGTTTAATGTTTTTCATCGTTAATCTGCTCATGCGGATTGCATCAGCAATGCTATTCAAATCGCCGCGTATAAGCGTAATGTCCGCTGTTTCCATGGCAATATCCGTGCCTGTTCCAATCGCCATGCCGATATCGGCTGTAGCTAGCGCCGGCGCATCGTTAATTCCGTCGCCTACCATGGCCGTCTGGCGCCCTTCTTTTTGCAGGCGGGAAATTTCTGCCGCCTTTTGTTCAGGAAGGACTTCCGCAATGACACTCGTAATTCCCGCTTCCTTCGCGATGGCTTCTGCAGTTCTGCGATTGTCACCTGTCATCATGATGACATCCAAGCCTAACGCTTTCAGACGGGCCACTGCCTCTCGTGACGTATCTTTTATCGTATCGGCAACCGCTACAAGCCCCGCGGCTTCACCATCAATCGAGACAAGCATAACCGTTTTCCCTTCTGCCTCAAGTTCTTCCATTTGGGCAAGAAGATCCCCATGTTCGATCTGTTCGCTCTCCATTAACTTTCTTGTGCCGACGAGAATGGTTTTGCCTCCGGCTTCAGCCAAAACGCCTGCTCCTACCTTTGCTTCAAAGCTGTTCAGCTTCGGTATTTCAAGCCCTTTTCCTTTCACGCCGGCAACAATCGCTTCGCCGAGCGGATGCTCCGATCCCGTTTCAGCTGCCGCCGTAAACTGAAGCAGTTCTGTTTCTTTAAAATGGCCGAATGGAATGGCATCTGTCAATCGCGGCTTCCCGTTTGTCACAGTTCCGGTTTTATCGAGAACAATCGTATCGAGACGATGTGTTTTTTCTAAATGTTCGCCGCCTTTAAAGAGAATCCCGAATTCAGCCGCGCGGCCAGATCCAGCCATAATGCTCGTCGGAGTGGCAAGGCCTAGCGCACAAGGGCAGGCGATGACGAGCACTGCAATAACCTTACTGATCGCTGCTGCAAAATCACCGGGAGCCGCCCAGATATACCAAATGAGGAAAGTGAGAAGGGCAATCCCCAATACAATGGGGACAAAAATGCCAGATATCTGATCAGCAAGACGCTGGATCGGCGCTTTTGACCCTTGTGCTTCCTCGACGATTTTAATGATATGAGAAAGCGCGGTATCCTTTCCGACATTGACAGCTTTGATTTTCAGAAATCCATTTGAGTTAACGGTTGCGCCTGTCACGCTGTCACCCGGATTTTTATCAACTGGAAGGCTTTCTCCTGTAATCATCGATTCATCTACAGCCGAGCGGCCTTCAATCACTTCTCCATCGACAGGAATTCGTTCGCCCGGTTTGACGTAAACAATGTCATTGACAAGCACTTCGTCTATCGGAATAATTTGCTCCTGTCCGTCTCTTACGACAGTCGCTGTTTTCGCTTGAAGCTTCATCAGCTTTTTAATGGCATCCGAAGAACGGCCCTTTGCTTTTGTTTCAAACAGCTTCCCTAACAAAATCAGCGTCAGCAATATCGCGCTTGTTTCATAGTAAAGGCCGGCTGTATGGCCATGGGAACCGAGGCTTTGGATCGTAATATAAAGGCTATAAGCATAAGCAGCCGTCGTTCCTAGCGCAACCAACACATCCATATTGGCGCTTTTATTTCTGAGCGCCTTATACGCACCCGCATAAAACGGCCAGCCGATCAGAAACTGCACTGGAGTCGCCAGCGCAAACTGCATCCACGGATTAAGGAATATATCCGGCACCCAAATGAACGAGGTAAATGTAAAATGGCTCACCATCGCCCAAAGTAGCGGAAACGATAGAACCGCTGAAAAGATCAGTCTCGCCGTTTGCTTCCGTTCTTCTTTCTTTTTAGAAGCTGCGGAATCCCGTTGTTCATCGCCTTTCAGCTTAAGCTTATATCCCAGTTTATCTATCGCTTCTTTCAACTCGCTGACAGACGCTTCTTTTGGATTGTACTCGACCGCAACCGTTTCTAAAGCGAAGTTTACAGGAGCATTTGTGACGCCTTCTATTTTGTTAAGTCGCTTTTCAATCCGATTGGCGCAAGCCGCACACGTCATGCCTTCAATATCGAATTCAGCTTTTTCTGTTATGACGTGATAGCCCAGCTTTTCAATTTTTTCCTGAATCGCTGCAGCTCCTGTTTCAGCAGGATCGTAGGTGACATTTGAGGTTTCCGTTGCCATATTGACATTGGCATCCGTGACACCCGGCATCCGCTTGAGGCCTTTTTCAATTCTGGAGGCACATGCCGCACAGGTCATACCAGATACCTGCATCGCAATTTCCTTTTGTTCACTCAACATACTCACTCCTTTATATACACCAGGGGGGTATATAAAAATGAAAGAAATACCGCGCCTTCATAAAGGCGCGATACCTTGAATCAATCGGCTACATCATAGCCCTGATCTTCTATCGCATCCGCAATGTCTTTGACTGATACTTTGTCAGCATCAAACGAAATATCGACTTTTCCCGCTTCCAGATTGACATGCACAGCACTGACCCCATCCAGTTCTCCCACGCTCGTTTCTACTGCTTTGACGCAGTGCTGACATGACATTCCTTCAACTTGCAATGTTTTTTGGTCCATATGAATTCCTCCTGTTTGTTCTTTCTATTTTTATGCTACCATACCCCCGTAGGGTATTACAATATAAAAAGACTTTATGATTTTGTGAACTTTTTAAATACGTCCAATAGCTCAGAAATGGCTTGGTCCCCGTCTCCGCTTTTGATGGCATCCGCTACACAATGATGGGTGTGGTCCTCAAGCAAGTGGAGAGCCACCTTTTGCATCGCCGCTTGAACAGCAGATATCTGCACAAGAATATCTACACAATACCTATCGTTTTCCACCATGTTTTGAATACCTCTGACTTGGCCTTCTATCCGCTTCAGCCGGTTTGTAATTTGATCCTTTTCTTTTGAGCTTTTATGGTTTAATGTTTTATGTTCGTTATGCTCCATGTGCACACCCCTGTTTCTTATATTCATTCCCATTATACTGATTGTCCAAACTGTTGTCTAAGCTTGACGCGGCAAAAAAATGAATCAGTTAGGTTTTACCATTTGATCAGAAGGGTATATACCTTTTATGAAAACGCTTTTAAAGGAGAGAAGAAAAGTGGATACGATAAAGGTTGGGGTATTAGGGTACGGGCTGTCTGGTTCGGTTTTTCACGCGCCGCTGCTTGCTGTTCTGGATGAGTATCACATCAGTAAAGTCATGACATCGCGGACAGAAGAAGTGAAACAGGATTTTCCGGATGCAGAAGTTGTGCATGAGCTTGAGGAAATGACAAATGATCCGGCCATTGAACTTGTCATTGTCACCACCCCGAGCGGCCTTCATTATGAGCATGCCATGGCATGCATTCAGGCCGGAAAACACGTTGTAATGGAAAAACCGATGACAGCGACAGCTGAAGAAGGGGAAAAATTAAAGCAGGCTGCCGTTGAAAAAGGCGTATTGTTAAGTGTCTATCATAATCGGCGCTGGGATAACGACTTTTTAACGATAAAAAAACTGATCGCT
The DNA here is from genome assembly GCF_036765095.1 of Bacillus sp. 0209A. NCBI lineage: Bacteria > Bacillati > Bacillota > Bacilli > Caryophanales > Bacillaceae > Bacillus > Bacillus sp. 0209A. Next base: position 794,339 of record NZ_JBAIZV010000002.1, on the reverse strand, counting down.
GATGGATCCCTTGAAGATATCAATACATATCAAGTCTCCTATGATCGCTACAGTCCTGAGGTTCAAGCACGGTGGCGGGAAAAAGAAGGCGTTGCCACTGGTACGCTGTATGATCTCGGCTCTCACATCATAGACCAGGCCCTCCATTTGTTCGGAATGCCGAAAGCTGTTACGGCAAACATGATGACCCAGCGTGAAAACGCCGGAGCCGTTGACTATTTTCATTTGATAATGGATTACGGCAAGCTCCAAGCCATTCTTTACGGAGGATCGATCATTCCGGCAAACGGCCCCCGTTATCAAATCCACGGACAGCATTCCAGCTTTATCAAATACGGAATCGATGCACAGGAAGACGCACTCAGAGCGGGAAGCAAACCGGAGGATGACAGCTGGGGTGCGGATGACCCCGCTTTATACGGACAGCTGACAACCATTCATGGCGAGAACAAAAAAACAGAAACCATTCCATCGGTAAATGGCTCTTACCTTACCTATTACCGCAAAATAGCGGAAAGCATACGGGAAGGCGCCGTGCTGCCTGTCACTGCTGAAGAAGGTATTGATGTCATCCGCATCATTGAAGCCGCGATGAAAAGCAGCGATGAAAAACGGACCATTATGCTGGAGCAATAAACAAAAGCCTCCCCCTTTTATCAGGGGAGGCTTTTTCATTAGAATGTTTTTCCTGCTTCTTTCGCACGCGCGATCGCATCTTCTTTAATTTGCTGTGCTTTATCAGGCTCGGCATTATGTCCCTCTACAAAAATACCATCGAAGGATGGAACGCCGAAGAAATTCATCATGATGCCGATGTAACGGTGGCCCATTTCCATTTCAGCCGCAGGGCCCTCTGAATAGTAGCCGCCGCGCGCTTGAATATGAATCGCTTTTTTATCAGTTAACAAGCCGATAGGTCCTTGTTCAGTGTATTTGAATGATTTTCCTGCAACCGCTACAGAATCAAGATACGCTTTCATCACTGGCGGGAATGAGAAGTTCCATAAAGGAGTCACGAATACGTACTTATCAGCAGATGCAAATTGATCGCTAAGCTCTCCCAGACGGCCGACTTTCGCTTTTTCACTTTCAGAAAGCTCTTCAAAGCCTGTGCCTGACTGAAGCTTTCCCCAGCCGCTGAATACATCCGCGTCAATGTGCGGGATATTTTCTTTGTACAAATCGATATGTACAACTTCATCATTTGGGTTCGCTTCTTTGTAAGATTCGATGAACGCTTGACCTGTTGCCATACTGTAAGAAGTTGCTTCATCATGCGGGTGAGCAGTGATATATAATACTTTTGCCATATTTACCAGCCCTTTCGTTTTTAAAAATCACACATCAATTATTATCATACAGATGCATTATGATTATTCTGTCTCTCTTAGTCTTTATTATAGAGATAGTGAAAATTACTTTCAAGTAAAACATCTTGAATTAAAGATTATTTAACCCTTTTAAACAGCTTACTTTTCAAAAGCTGTCCGCAAGCTGAAATACAGGCGGAGAGCTCTTTGCTGATCTTCGGGTAATAAGAACATGCGGCACTTGTTGTCCGCCGGCATCCTTTTCATCAAAGCGGATTTCTCAACTTGTTTAAAAAACGTCCTCATATAAATTAATGACAAAACCCCCGATGCTTGCAGTTAAACCATAATCCGTATGATCCGCCAATGCGCCGATCAGCACAGGAAACCCCGAAGAGATGCGATGCTTGGCATGGTTCTTTGATTGTCCCCAGCAGTTTAAAATCTTTTTCTATGAATGTACGGAACTCTTCTCGTTTATCTGCTATAGCATGCCCCAAAAACGTAAAGCAGGCAGAGACCGTACCGTCTCTGCCTGCTTTACCTCAATTTATCCGCAATATCCTGAATCGGCTTGATCCAGTTGCTGTATGTCAGCTCGGCCGCTTTTTTCCGATCCTTCTCTTTACACGCCTGAATCATTTGTTCATGTTCTTCAATCGAATTTTGCGGCGATTTGAAAAAAAGATATTCGAGTCGAAGAATATGCATATGAAGAACAGATGTGAAATTGCGGATATATTCATTATCGGCCGCATCAATCATGACATCATGGAACGCTTTATCAAGCTCAAGCGCTTCATAGATTTCATTTCGGTCAATCGCCGTCTTCATTTGTTGATTGATCGCTGCCATCTCCTCCAAGTGCGATGACTGAATGTTTTCGATAGCCAGTTCGGCAGCGGTGGATTGCAGAGCCGCCATTGGCGGATACACCTTGAAAACATCGTTTTTTTCAATTTGAGAGATTCTTGTTTCTCTTCCCGGTGACATTTCAACAAAACCTTGCACCGCCAATAATTGCAGAGCTTCTCTGACTGGCGTTCTGCTGACGCCAAGCGCTTTCGCTAACTCGTCGTCGTTGATTTTTTCTCCGGGAGCAAGAATGCCTTCCACAATCCACTTTTGAATTTGTTCCAACGCAATCGTTTTAGCAGTTTGTCTGACAGGCTTCGAGATATTTGACGGGATGGGCATAAAAGAATCACCTCTGAATATTGGTTTGTTTTTTTAACGCCGCTGGTTTGCCGGCACTCTTTTTTTGCGATAAAACAAAAATCATCACCAAAATACACGCCGCCCCTAGCGCTTGGTATAAACCGAAGGACACACCGAGCCACAGAATAGAGGATGCCACTGCGGCAACCGGCTCAGTACACCCAAGCATGCTCGCTTCTTGCGGAAATAAATATTTCAAACTGGTCAAATACATATAAAAACCCAATAGCGTTCCGAAGATCACAATAAAACCGACTAATAAGCTCGCAGACACTGTCCATCCCTGCATATCAACGTCCCATGGGGGATGGATAAAGCTCATGCCAATGCCTCCGATCAGCATTCCCCAGCCAATCACGAGAGCAGATCCCCAGTTTTTCAAAAGAGAGCTGGAGTAAAGCGTATAAAAGGCCAAAGCCGCGGCAGAAAGCAGCCCCCATATAATAGACAAGGACGAAACGGTTAAATGATTGACGCTGCCATTGGTCAGCAGTAAAAAAGTGCCTCCCAAAGCCAGCACAAGCGCGCAAATATCCGCTAACTGAAAGGAATTCTTTCTGGTCACAAGCAAAAACATCATAATCAAAACGGGCGCCAAATACTGTAGCAGCGTAGCCACAGCAGCATTTCCGGTTCCGATTGAAGCTAAAAATGTATACTGAACGCCCAGCATGCCTGCAATCCCGAAAACAATCAGCTGGATAGCCGATTTTTGATCCTTCCATATCGCCCACACCGCACGTCTGTTGTTACCGGCAGATATGATGATCAGCAGAAGCAGACCTGATAAAAGCAAACGTACGGTGACAAGCCACTCCACCGACACATCACTTGTTTCAAACAAATGCTGGGCAGCCGTTCCCGACAATCCCCAAAAGGCAGCTCCGACAATGACCATAAAAAAACCGTACATCCGTTGTTTTTGAGTCGCCAACGTCCATCCTCCTGACAGGTAATTGATATGCAATATATTATATATTATATCGTTTCACTTTTCTGAAAACAATGGTTTTGCAAAATAAAAACAGCGCCTGTCAGCACTGCTTTGTTGTATGACCCTCCTTTAAGAGAAGATGAATAAAAAATAAAGGATAAATCAATAGATACCCATTAAACACCCACCAAACAAGATCGAAGTCCAGGCTGAAAGTCCAGAATGAAATCGCCTGCAGGCCTGAACAACAGGTCAGCACAAGAGAAATCAGCGCCATCAACTTCCAGTCAGTACTGTTCTTCCGTTGCAAGTACAAGCTGTACAATCCTGTGATAGAGATTAGAATATCCAGCGGAAAAAAGGACCAGTTCCAGGCGATCATAAACGGATTTTCATGATGTTTAAAAGCCAAGCTTTCCGGTATCAGCGCAAACCCTGCTGACAGCCAGTACAAGATAAAACCGATATCAGTCACGAGAAAAAACAGTTTCATATATCTCATTTGCACTGCCCGCTTTTATGTATCGGCTCAGACTTGGCACTTTGCTCGATCAGGTTTAAAGACACAACACCAGCGATAATCAATCCGATTGAAATGAGTTTCATGACGCTAACATTCTCTTGAAAAAATAAAAAACCAACGACTGTAATCAGGACAATTCCCATCCCTGACCATACAGCATAAGCAACAGATACATTAATGGATTTTAGCGTAAGCGTCAGAAAGAAAAGACTGCCGCCATAAAAGAAAATCAACAGCACACTGGGAGTAAGCTTTGTAAATCCCGACGATAGCTTCATGCTGACCGTCCCGGCAACTTCAAACAGAATCGCTAAGCATAGAAACACCCAATTCACGTAGCATCAGCCTCCCCATCAGCTGTTATGCCGTTAAACAATACATCTACAATCGATTCAAGAACCTCTCCTGTCGAAAATTGGTGTTTGAGCGGATATTCGGGGTCATACACTTGATTGATACTCCCTATATACATGTGAACAAACAAGTCCGGATTGATGTTACTGATTCTTTTTTGCTGTTTGCACTCATTTAATAATTCAAGGACAACCGTCCATTCTTCCTTAATAAACGTGTCTAATGTAAGCCACGCATCGTAATGATATTTCTTCAGTTCACTTAATAATCCCATATTCAGCATTTCCATCCCCTGCGGAAGACCGATCAGCATTTTTTTCACTTTTTGAAGCACGTCTAAACTTTCATTTTCATAGATTTCTCTTTCCATTTGCTTCATCTCTGCGATAAATTGCTCGACAACCGCTTCCGCAAGCTTGTCTTTTGATGAAAAATGAGCATAGAGCGTCCGCTTGCTCGTTCCCAGCATTGTTGCCAAATCATTCATCGTAAATGAAAATCCTTTCTGCCTGATCAGCCGGATGGTTTCCTCAAGAATCCTTTTTTCCACATTAATCCCCTCGCCTTCGGTACCAAAAAAACTTTATCGGTACCGAAATTATACGTCAGAAATTTATGGAAATCAATCATATATAAAAAACCTCTCCTTTTGGGAGAGGTTCTGCTTTATTGTCAGTATGTATGGAGACGGTGGCAGTCTATCGCCTTGATATGGTTATGTTTTAAAATCATTACAAAACGTTGATATAGAAGTTTTTTCAGTATGGTGAAAATTTTTTATGATTTTGTTACCAAAGTGTTACCACAAACCAATACATCTTAGTCTCTACTTACATTATAACCCTATCTAAGGATTATTTATAGACTGTTTTTTCGCTCTTGTCCTGCCTTATACTGTTATACGCAAGTCTAAAAGTATAAGGGATGTGGCTATATGAATGACAAAAAAAATGTCTTAGATCCTGGTCCGTTTTTTCATGGCACTAAAGCAGAACTGAAAATTGGAGACCTGCTCGAACCGTTGTATTTATCCAATTATCAGGATAAAAAATCTAACCATATCTATTTTACTGGAACATTAAACGCTGCTAAATGGGGGGCTGAATTAGCAAGATCTAATTCAAAAGAGAGAATTTATATTGTAGAACCATTAGGCGATTTTGAAAATGATCCGAATTTAACTGACAAAAAATTCCCTGGAAACCCAACACGTTCTTATAGATCTAAATCTCCTTTGAAAATAGTAGCTGAATTAGGTTCATGGGAAAGGCATTCCGATGAAGAAATAAATCATATGCTTACATCTTTACAAAAGTTAAGTGAAGAAGGAAAAAATGTAATATACGATTGATTATCACATTATTAAAACTCCTGCTGAATGCCCGTTAAAGACTTAACTAATTTGTCATTATAAGCAAGATTTTAAAAAGTGTCTGGGCAAACCGAGATGATTTCAGATCCGGGGCTGGGAGAGTTTGTATGATGGGGTTAAGGAGAAGAGTTCCCCTTACAGGTGGTGGACGGCGTCCACGGTCTTCAAGAAAAAGGGCATCCGCGAAGGATGGCTTTTTTCTTTTTAGCAAAGCCAAACACAGGGAATAAGTTTGAGTTTGTTTCGGAATTTAGGATATTTGTGGTTACTCCTGATCACGGAGTGCCCAGTTATACGCACCAAATTTTTTGAAGCGTTTCATGATAAAACTCCTGCTAGGGTTTTTGGTTCTTTTTAGCATAACGACCAGTATAATTGACTGAATGTACGAAAAAACCGCAGTGCCCTCGAAAGCTTTAAAAGCCTTGATAGCACTGCGGTTTCAAAGTATGTATGGAGACGGTGGGAGTCGAACCCACGTCCAGAAACATCGATTACTTAAGCGTCTACGAGCGTAGCCTGCATATTTATGGTTTCACTCATCTTCTTGCCTGCGGGCGGGCCTTCCGAGAGCTAGTCTGTTCATCTCTTCTTACGTTCTCAGACAGGAACGCAAGCGTAGCCTACTTGGATGTGCTCTTCACAGACACATAGGCAATGTCAGGAAGAGCTCGCTGCGCTTATTAGGCAGCTAATGCTACGTTTTGGTTAAAACTGTTAGTTTTGCCAGTTATATTTAGGTGCGTGTTTACGAGATCGCCTCTCGGCTCGCAGCTCAAGCTCGATCCATCCCTGTCGAATCCGTAACGTCCCCTTGGTATAAGGGAAATACGGGAGAAATAATCAAGCTCTCACTCAAACTGGCTACAGTCTTATTATAACATGATCACGGCTCTTTTCAATTGTCAAATCCTTCAAATGAATAGCGCTGTGGTCTGATCGTGTACACAGTATAGCACAGGCCTGATTTTTGAATCAAGCATGATGCCTTTAGAAGCCTTTTTGACTGTCTCTGAACGCTCTTTCGATTTCCCGCTTCGCGTCCTTCCGCTTCAGGTCTTCCCGTTTGTCATAGTTCTTCTTCCCTTTTCCAAGGCCGAGAAGCACTTTGGCAAAGCCGTTTTTTAAATACAGCTTCAGCGGAACGAGAGAATAGCCTTTTTCCTTTGTTAGCCCGATCAGCTTATTAATCTCCTTGCGGTGCATTAACAGCTTTCTCGTCCGAAGCGGATCGTGGTTATAACGGTTTCCCTGCTCATACGGGCTGACGTGCATATTGTGGAGAAACACTTCTCCCCGTTCGATTTTGGCGAAGGAATCCTTAAGGTTTACGCGGCCGGCGCGAATCGATTTGATTTCGGTTCCTTGCAATGCGATACCTGTTTCATAGGTTTCTTCTATAAAATAATCGTGATTGGCTTTCTTATTTTGAGATAATACTTTTCCTGACCCTTTTGGCATGCCAGAACCTCCTCTCTCTAAGGAAAAACTGTTCACCTTTTGCGATACGCTCTATTTTACCAAATGTCACGTACCTCTACAATGAAAAGCTGTTTCCGAAAGAAAGCAAATAGAGCGCAGCGGCCCTATTTGCTGGTTGAGCTGTTATTTCTTCTTTTTCCGTTTCTGTTTCGGCGCGTTTTGAAAGCCGCGTTTTTTCTTTTTCGGCTTCGGCTTCGTGAACCATTCCCCTTTTTCCTCAGATGGAGCTGGAGAAACAGGTGAATTGGTGCTTTGGACGCGTTTTCTGGCAGGCTTTCCGCGTTTTCTGCTCTGGCTGCTGTCCAGTTCCCTTGGACGACGCGGAGAGCCTTTCATGCCGACGATTTCAAAATCAATATTGCGCTCGTCTTTATTGACATCGACCACCTTGACCGTGATTTCATCTCCAATGCGGAAGACGTTGCCTGTCCGCTCGCCGATCATTGCAAAATGCTGCTCGTCAAAGCGGTAGTAGTCATCTGTCATAAAGCTGACATGCACGAGTCCTTCGATTGTATTCGGCAGCTCGACGAACATTCCGAAGTTTGTTACAGAGCTGATCATGCCGTCAAACTCTTCACCGATTTTATCCAGCATGTATTCCGCTTTTTTCAGATCATCCGTTTCACGCTCGGCGTCAACAGCCCGGCGCTCCATTGTTGATGTATGTTCGGCGATATCCGGCAGGCGTTCAGCCCACTTTTCCTGTGTCGCTTCATCGACTTTGCCGTTGATTAAGTACGTTCTGATCAGACGGTGGACGATTAAGTCCGGGTAACGGCGGATCGGCGATGTGAAATGTGTATAGAATTCCGTTGACAGACCGAAGTGCCCTAAGCTTTGCGGGTCGTATTTCGCCTGTTTCATCGAACGGAGCATGACAGTGGATATCACTGTTTCTTCAGGTTTGTCACGCACAGCGTCCAGAACGCTTTGCAGCGCGCGCGGATGAATATCTCCCGCCGTTCCTTTCACGACATAGCCAAATGTCGTCACGAATTCCAAAAACTTTTGCAGCTTTTCAGCGTTCGGCTCTTCGTGGATCCGATATATAAACGGTACGTTCATCCAATGGAAATGCTCCGCTACCGTTTCGTTCGCCACAAGCATAAATTCTTCAATCAGCTTCTCCGCGACTGAGCGTTCTCTGATGACAACGTCTTTAACCGCTCCTTCGTCATCGACAAGCACCTTTGCTTCTTTGAAATCAAAATCAACGGCGCCGCGGTTCATCCGCTTATCGCGCAGAATTTGAGCCAGGCGCTCCATGTCTTTAAACATTGGAACAAGAGGCTCGTATTTTTGTTTCAGCTCTTCATCATCGTCAACAAGAATTTGATTCACATCTGAATACGTCATTCTTTCCGTTGTTTTGATGACACTTTGGAAGATCTCATGCTCCGTGACCTGCCCTTGGCTGTTAATGGTCATTTCACAAGAAAGTGTCAAGCGGTCAACCTTTGGATTTAAGGAACAGATGCCGTTTGACAGTCTGTGCGGAATCATCGGGATGACACGGTCAACCAAATACACACTCGTCCCTCTTTCAAGCGCTTCTTTGTCAATCGGCGAGTTTTCGGTTACGTAATGGCTGACATCGGCAATGTGAACGCCAAGCTTATAGCTTCCGTCATCAAGCTTCGTCACGGTAACCGCATCATCCAAATCCTTCGCGTCCGCCCCGTCAATGGTGACAATCACCTGGTCACGAAGATCACGGCGATCTTTCAGATCTTTTTCGTCAATGGTGTCAGGCGTACTTGATGCCTGTTCCATGGCGTCGGCAGGAAATTCTCCCGGCAGGCCGTGCTTATGAATGACCGATAAAATATCAATGCCCGGATCATTTTTATGGCCGAGAATGGTTTCAACCTCGCCCTCTGCGTTCATGCGGCCTTCTGGATAGCTTGTCAGCTTGACAACAACCTTATGCCCCTCCGCTGCTCCGTTTTTCCCATTTTTCGGGATAAAGATGTCACTCGTAATTTTTTTGTCGTCCGGAATGACAAAGCCGAAGTTTCTTGTTTCTGTATACGTACCGACAACCCGCTGAATCGCTCTTTCTAAAATGCGGATGACGGTTCCTTCCTGTCTGGAGCCGTTTGACTGTGAATTTAGCCGAACCATGACGATATCGCCGTTCATTGCTGTATTCAGCTCATTAGGCGGAATAAACACATCGCTTAACGATGTATCCTCAGGCAGCAAAAAGGCGAATCCTTTTGCATGCGCTGAAATCTTTCCTTTTATTAAATTCATCTTCTCCGGAATGCCGTAGCGGTCGCTTCTCGTTCGTACGATAAGCCCTTTGTCTTCCAAGGCGACTAACGCTTTAACGAGCTCTTTAAACTCCTCGGCTTCCGTAATATTTAACATCTCCTCAAGTTCTTGAACGGTCAGAGGCTTGTACGCCTCTTCCTTCATAAACGAGAGAAGCTTATCCATAAATGCTTCTTTTCCCATTATCCAACCTCCTGTTCATTACCAATCGATCTTCTCTAAAAATTCATACACATCCTGATGGACGAGGTCACGTTCTTTGTCCAGCGTAATGACATGGCCTGATTCCTCGTACCATTTCAGCTGTTTATCATCGGTTTCCACTTCGTTGTAAATCATATTGGCGCTATCTGTATTAATCATGTGATCATGTCGGGCCTGTACCACAAATGTCGGTGAATAAATCATATCGACATTGTTCCGTACATCGGCAATTAATTCTTGCAACGCCTTGAGCGTGTTCATCGGCGTTTTTTCGAATTCCTGCATTTCCTCTTCAATTTGCTCCGGGCTTTTCCCCTCGAATTTTTTGTAATTGCGAGCGTATGAAAGGACGCCCTGGTACATGACCTCTTCACTCTTAATATGCATTGGCGCGCACATTGGGACAATTCCCTTTATGGGTACAGTGTAACCCAATTTTAGCGAAAAAACCCCGCCAAGCGACAGTCCGCAGGCAGCAATGCTCTCATAGCCTTCAGATTTTAAGTATTCATAGCCGTCCATGACGTTTTTCCACCAGTCTTCAGGCCCCGTATGTACAAGTTCTTCAGGAGGTACGCCATGTCCTTCATATTGAGGCGCGTGGCACGTATAGCCCCGTTCATTCAAGTAACGTCCCAGCATTCTGACATCCGCTGTATTTCCTGTAAAGCCATGCAGCAACAGCACCGCTTTGTCTCCGCCTTTAAATGTAAATGGTTTTGGTGTCACAACTTTCATGCTCATGTCTCCCTTTCTATCTGCACGATCATTTTAGTTTTCCACAGTTTGATCAGAAAAAAACGCTCTGAATTTATCAGCCAGAAACGTGAAAAAGGCCTGACTTCACATCAGACCTTATACAAACATTGCCCTATAGGATATAAGCAAGCGCAATCGTTAACACGAAAAACAAGACTGCCAGCACAACCGTGATGCGGTGCAAAATCAAATCAAGACCTCTTGCTTTTTGTTTCCCGAAGAGCTGCTCCGCTCCGCCTGAAATCGCACCAGACAATCCGGCGCTTTTACTGGATTGAAGCAAAACGACAATAATAAGTGCAATGCTGACGATAACCAATAAGGTAATCAAAACCGCGTGCATCCCATACACCTCCAGACTCACTGGCCTACATTACTTCTATTTTACATGAAAAGGGTTGGCATGTCACGCTGTATCAGACGCCAAAAGACGGGATAAGGCGTTTTATCTTGGTTACCCTATTCATATAAAAAGTCAAAAGGAGAAAAATAATGCCCCTTATCAGCATAGCCAGCAGAAAACATCTTTATTATGAGGAATATGGACAGGGAATTCCGATCATTTTTATCCACCCGCCAGGCATGGGACGCAAGGTTTTTTATTATCAGCGCCTTCTCTCCGAGCATTTCAGGGTGATTTTTCCCGATTTAAGCGGCCACGGTGACAGCGATCATGCGAATCAGCCAGCTTCTATTTCTTATTACGCAAACGAGATCGTGCAATTCATGGATGCTCTGCACATTGATAAGGCTGTGTTATTCGGGTATTCCGCCGGCGGCTTAATCGCGCAGCACATCGGCTTTACCCGCCCGGACAAAGTGTCGCATCTTGTTCTGTCCGGCGCTTATCCTGCTGTTCATAACGTAATCGGGGAGAAAATTCACAAGACTGGGATGTATCTGCTCGAGAAAAACGCCGGTTTACTCATTCGCATCCTCGCCGCAAGCCACACAAAAAACAAAGAGCTTCGAGCCATATTGACAGGCCATATGAAAAAAGCAGACCTGGCTCATTGGCATCAATATTATCAGGATTCACTCCGTTACAACTGCATTGAACAGCTGCCTCATTTACACATGCCGATGCTGTTTATGTTTGGCGGCCTGCGGGACTGGACCTTCCCCGCCTCAGGCTATTACCGCAAAGCTTGCAGCCATGCCGAATTTTTCAGATTGGAATATCAGGGGCATCAGCTGCCGACAAAACAATGGAAAACATGCAACGAACTGGTGACAGGGTTTGTGCTGACACATCATTCTTAGGATAGAAAACGCTCGGTATCTCCTTGTGTTTCCTACCTTCTATTGACTTTTGTCAACAAAATCATAGTAAAAAAGATCCTCGAATTTCAAATTAAAATAGTGAAGCATTTTACCGATCACTAGCTGTCCCGGCCGTCTTTCTCCATTCAGCACGCGACTCAGTGTGGCGGGTGAGACTCCGATTTCCAGCGCAAGCTGGTTAAGGGAATAATTGTTATTGACCATATACTGCAAGACATAATCACGTCTAATCTGTATCTTTTCTACTGGCACTTTCCTCACCTTCCGTTCTTGAAAATACTTTTTTCTATACTTTTACATTACGGCTTATGTTAACTTTTGTCAATACATTTCCAGCCTACCTATTCCCTTTAGTCAATAAACATACTAAAATATGAGTAACAGTGAGGGACGGGGTGAGACATATGGAAAACTTTGGCGAACAATTGCGGGCATTGCGTGAAGAGAGAAAATTAACAGTCAACCAGCTGGCAACTTATTCAGGCGTAAGCGCGGCCGGCATCTCCAGAATCGAAAACGGCAAACGGGGCGTTCCAAAACCCGCCACTATCAAAAAGCTGGCGGAGGCTTTAAAAATTCCTTATGAAGGGCTTATGTATAAGGCTGGTTACATCGAAGAAGCACATGAAGCAAGGGCTCCTTATGAAACGAAGTGCAAGCTGCTTGAAAAAGCAGAGGCCTATGACTTGAAAAACCTTGCTCTTCTTGAGACTGAAAAGTGGCAGTATCTCAATAAAGAAGACCTGCTCATGCTGGATCATTATTTTTCGTTTATTTCAGACGAAGCCAAAAAACGGTCAGCTGATGACTAACTCTTGATAGAAATGCGAGGCGATCACCATGTCACCATTCGGACAGCAATTACGGGAGCTGCGCCGCGCCCGCAAACTGACAGTGAATCAGCTTGCGGTGTACTCAGGCATCAGCTCGGCCACCATTTCAAAAATTGAAAACGGCAAGCGGGGCACGCCAAAACCTGCAACCATAAAAAAACTGGCGGCCGTACTGAAAGTGCCCTACGAAAACCTGATGGCTGCCGCAGGCCATATACGGGCCTTTCCAGAAGAAATCCGCGAAGCTTCGGAAAGCTATCAGTCCGTTTATGACATTTACCAGACGGCTGTCACTCGCGGAGCGGAGCACCTCCCGATTTTCAACAGCAAAAAATGGGAACTTCTCTCAAAGCAGGATATTGAAAATCTCAGCAAGTACTTTGATTTTTTAGCTTCGGAAGCGAAAAAGCGCGCCTCCTCTTCATAATCCCCTGTTTCTCTCTTCATGCATTTTATCAATCACGCTTGCATACCTTCCCTCGTTATTTGCGTTATAATAGTGACAGACGAGGTGAAAAGTATGAACCAATCAGAAATGTGTCCTAGATTTGAAAAAGCAGTCGACATCTTGAGTAAACGCTGGGTCGCTTTGATCGTATTTCAGCTCTTGAACGGGTCGCAGCGATTTAGCGAAATTGAAGCAGCACTTCCAAATCTAAGCGGCAGAGTTCTGTCAGAACGGCTGAAAGAACTTGAGCTTGAAGGAGTAGTGAAGCGGGATGTCATCCCGGAAACTCCGGTTCGCATCGAATATTCATTGACCGATAAAGGAAAGGCGTTAGCCCCCATTTTGGGTGAGATTTCAAAATGGGCGACGGATTGGATTGACCCTTCCTTTCTTGACTAATTGCTAAAACGGTTCTGATCTCAAAGACGAGAGAAGGACCGTTTTTTTATTTTTCATTTTCAGGTGAAAAAACGATTTCTCAGCCGATATATAGTACAACCACACATTACGTTTTTAAAGGAGACCACTATATGCGACTGACGATTTCCCGCAAATTCAGCCTGGTATTTTTGACACTGATCCTGATCAACTTACTTGTAGGCGGAATAGGCGCTTTTAATATGCAGCATATCATTCAAAAGACAGATGAAATCAACACAAAATGGATTGACGGCATCAAGGAAATTACATCGGTTAATTATTTGACCGAACACCTATCTTCTAAAGAAAAGGATTTTCTGATTTACACAGAAAAAAGCAAAATGGATACGCTTGATCAAGAAATGAATCAGATTCTTGAAGACATCAAACATAAGCTAGACAGCTACGAAAAAACGATTTCAAATGATAAAGAGCAAAAGCTGTTCGAGCAGCTTCAAACTGAAGTGAACACCTATACTGATATTCATGCGCAAATTATAGAAAGCGGCCGCACGAATGATATGGACAAAGCAAGAGGTTTATTGGTTCAGACTGAAGCCAGCTTTGAGGAGATGAAAAAATCACTCACTCAGCTTGTTGACTTTAATAAAGAAGGCAGCAACACAGCTGTAAAAGAAACGAAGGACGTCTATCATAAAGGACTTATTTACACTGCTTTGCTTCTGGCAGCTTCGATTATTATCAGTATTGTCATCTGGCTTTATATCACTCGAAACATTGTAAAGCCTATCATTCGCATGAAGGAGTCTGCCAATCATATTGCCGAGGGAGATCTGTCGAATGACATGGAGCCGCTCAACTCAAAAGACGAGCTGGGCGATCTGAACGAAGCGCTGCAAAAAATGGTCGTTAATCTGAGAGATATTGTCGGATACTCCAAAGAAATCTCAAGCCGGGTTCTTTCTTCTTCACAAGTACTGGCAAACGCAACAAATGAAACGAGATCCGGCAGTAAACATATTACCGAAACGATGAACGAAATGGCTGAGGGCTCTGAACAGCAGGCCCAAGACGCCGTGACGATTGCCGAGTCGATGAATGAATTCACCGAAAGCATTGATAAAGCCTATAATCATGGCATGACCATCAGCGATACGTCTCAAAACGTTCTCGAACTCGCGGTAAGCGGAAACACAAATATGGATACGTCATTGCAGCAAATGAAAACCATCCATCATATCGTTCAGGAAGCCGTTCATAAAGTGAAGTCGCTGGAGCAGCATTCTCAGGATATCAACAAGCTCGTTCAGGTCATCAACGGCATTGCCGAGCAAACGAATTTGCTTTCACTTAACGCCGCCATTGAAGCTGCCCGCGCGGGAGAAAGCGGCAAAGGCTTCGCCGTTGTGGCAGAAGAGGTCAGAAAGCTGGCTGACGGCGTTTCTGATTCCGTGCAGGATATTACCCGGATTGTAGGCGGCACACAGCAGGAAATCCACATCGTCATTGAATACTTAGAAAGCAGCTTTACAGAAGTCGAAAGAGGAACAGCGAACCTGACAGACACCGGCCAGGCTATGCAGCATATCAAACAATCCGTCACTCACGTTGCAGACAGCATTAAAGAAGTAACAGATGGCCTGAAGCAGTTAACAAACCAATCAATTACCATCAACCAATCGATTGAAAATATCGCTTCTGTATCTGAAGAGTCGGCCGCAGGGATTGAAGAAACATTTTCGATTACCGAGCAATCCGCCCACTCCATGGATCAAGTGCTCCAGAATGCCGAAGAGCTTGAGCAGCTGGCGAAGAAGCTTAATGAGAAAATGGATCAGTTTACAATTTAAATAAAAAAAGAGGCTGGAGTCATCCAAGCCTCTTTTTCTATTCTATGCCGCTGTTTGAACGCGTTTCGCTCTGGTTCTTTTTTTCTTGACCGGACTTAATGCCCGCTCCAGCCAGGCCATTATCAAATCTGCTCCTACCGCCATCACCGCAGTCGGGATCGCGCCGGCGAGAATAATCGCAGTTCCGTTTGTCGCGTTTGATCCGCGGACGATCATATCCCCGAGACCCCCGGCGCCGACAAATGTGCCGATCGCTGTAATCCCGATGGCAATGACGAGAGCCGTGCGCAAGCCTGCCATAATGACAGAAAGCGCCAGCGGGAGCTCAACCATCCGGAGAACCTGAAATTTCGTCATGCCCATCGCTTTTCCCGATTCTAAGTAGGCGTGTTCAATGCTGACAATGCCTGTGTACGTGTTTCGGATAATCGGCAGGAGGGAATACAGAAATAATGATACAATCACGGTGTTTGCGCCGAGCCCCATAACAAGCATCAAGACGGCCAGCATGGCAAGCGCCGGGATTGTCTGAATAACGTTTGTTACGGCAAACACCCAAGCTGACAAGCGGCGAAAATGCGCAATAAGGATTCCGGCCGGAACTCCGACGGCAGCGGCAAACAAGACGCCGTAAGCCGACATGAGAAAGTGTCGGCCGAATTCTTCCATGACGTAGCTGCCGTTTTGCGCATAGTACGTCATTAACTGTTCAAGCACGTTCATTGGCTTCGTCCCCCTTTCACGATTCGAAGTAGTGATGCTTTTCTAAATATTCCTTGGCAACAACAGACGGTTCTTTTAGATTGCCGTCGACTTCGTAGTTAAGCTCCTGCATCGTGGCTGTGCCGATTTTCCCGATCATTTTCTGGATGATGCCTTCTAGTTCAGGATGTTCTTTCAGGACATGTTCCGGAACAACCGGAGAGCAGTCGTACGGAGGGAAAAATTGTTTATCATCCTTTAGCATTTTGAGCCCATAGGACTTGATTCTTCCGTCCGTGGAATATGCAAGCACAATGTCCATTTTTCCGTTTTTCGCCGCATCATACACAAGCCCGATCTGCATGGGATACGTGCCGCCGAATGCCATGCCGTAGGTTTTTGTAAAATCCTTATAGCCGTTCCCCTTCAGCTTCATCCAATAGTTATCAACGCCCAGCTTTAATTGCGGCGCCCATTTTTTAACGTCTGATACGGTTTCTAAGTGATATTGATCCGCAAGCTGTTGGCTGACCGTAAAGACGTACGTATTATCAAACCCGTAGGAATCATACCATTTTAAATCGTATCTTTTTTTAAACTCCCGCTGTGTCAGCGCCAGCGCTTTGTCCGGATCTTTTTCCGGTTCCATTCTCAGCGTGCCTGTCAGCGCGTCTCCGGTATATCTTGTGGCCGCGATGTCAATTTCCCCGTTCATTAAGGCCTGCTGCTGCACCGCGTTGGAACCGAGATTTTTAATGGTTGTTGTTTTCAGATCAGTATAGTGTTCGATCATCTGGCCAAGCATGCTGGCGATGATTTCTGATTCGCTCATGCTTTGCGCGCCGATCTTAATGGTCTGGTCTGAAGCGGCGCTGAGGCCCGGAAGCGAACAGCCGCTCAACGTCATCATTGCTGCGAGCGTTAAACCGATCATCCATTTAAGATATTTTCTTTTCATGAGCCGCCTCCTTATGAAACTTCCTTCAATCTCTGCATGCCGGCAGGTGTCAGTTTTCGTTCAGCCACCGCCAGCACATAATCTATCACAATCGCCAATATTGTGACGGGCACCGCGCCGCCAATGATATATTCCGGCTGATATAAATTCAGTCCGATAAAAATGTAATCCCCCAATCCGCCGCCTCCGATAAAGGAAGCAAGCGTAGCCCAGCCGATTAAGTAAATCGTCGATGTTCTGATTCCCGCCATGATGACAGGTGCGGCAAGCGGCAGTTCCACCAAACGGACTTGTTCAGCCGGCGTCATTCCGATGCCTTTACCAGACTCGAGCAGATTTTTGTTGACGCCGCGAATGCCGGTATACGTGTTGCGCAGAATCGGCAGAACGGAATAGAAAAACAAGGCCACAATAGCCGGAACTTTCCCGACACCTAAGAGCGGAATAAAAAAAGCGAGAATCGCCAGACTCGGCAGCGTTTGAATGATATTGACAATACCGATAATCGCGCCGGCCCCCTTCTTCATTCTGGTAAGCACAACCCCGAGGGGTACGGCAACGATTACGCCTAAGATGACAGCAATGAGCGATATCGTGATATGCTCATATGTTTTATAAAGGAGCTCTCCCCCGTTGGTTTGCAAAAATTGAACAATATGATGCATGACTTATCGCCTCCCTATGACAACACCGTGAGCTGCTTTTCTTCTCCCCAAAGGGAGTCATACACAATGTCGACCAGACTCGCTCTCGTCACAATTCCGATTAAGCGCCGGTCTTCATCCACAACAGGGACATATTTGACACCCCGTTTTAAAATTTTGCGGACCGTGTCGCGCAGCAATGTGCCGCCCAATACGGTGTAAAGGTCTTCATGTAAAACCTCTCCTACAAGATTGGCTTTTTTCCGGCATTGATCAATGATTTCAACATCCACATAGCCTTGGAGAACATGCCCGTCATCGACGACAAGCAAAGAATCGACACGCTTCTGCCTCATCAGCTGAATCGATTCAGAAAGCGTTTTATCCGCGGTGATCGTCACGGGCTGCGTGTTCATAATCTGGTCAACCCGTTCAACATCAGGGCTGGATGACTGGATCAGCCGCTCCTTGCCGATAAATTCTTCAACAAATTCATCAGCCGGATTTCTCAAAATGTCATCGGGCGTTCCAACTTGAACGATTTCTCCCGCTCTCAAAATCACAATCCGGTCTGCCAGTTTAATCGCTTCATCCATATCGTGGGTAACAAATACGATGGTTTTATGTAAGGTTTTTTGCAGTTTTTTAAATTCTTCCTGAAGGGAATCCCTCGTAATCGGGTCGAGCGCCCCAAACGGTTCATCCATTAAGATAAGCGGCGGCTCCGCGGCAAGTGCCCGTAATACACCAATTCGCTGCTGCTGTCCCCCGCTTAATTCATGAGGGTAACGGTCCAAATATTCCGGTCCCATATCGACCAATTTCAGAAGTTCACGCGCCCGCTCTTTCCGCTGCTGTTCAGGCCATTTCAGCAGTTTAGGAACAAGTGAGATGTTCTGCTGAATGGTCATATGCGGAAACAGGCCGATCTGCTGAATGACATAGCCGATCTTACGCCTAAGCTCGACAGGGTCCTGTTCCATGATGTTTTCGCCGTCAATGAAAATCTTGCCGGCGGAAGGCTCAATTAATCGGTTAATCATTTTCATTGTTGTCGTTTTTCCGCAGCCGCTCGGGCCGATGAAACAGATAAATTCGCCTTTTGCAATCTTAAGATTCACGTTATTCACGGCTTTTTTGCCGCCCTTGTATGTTTTCGAGACATTTTCTAATGTCAGCAAACATCGCACCTCCAAAATTAAATTTATTCAATTCGTTCAGTTTATATTTAATTTTTCAGACAATTGAATGCTTCCCATTATAGAATAAAGTTTATAAAATAAAAAGTTTACAATTTGTTCATATTGTTTATAAAGTATGTATAAATGCTGATTTACCCCCATTGACCTGCAATGATCTCCTTATTGCTCCAATTTCCTGCCAAATTCTCTTGTTACAGCATTTCCGCCGTATCAAAAATGTGGTATATTGACATCGGAATTGTTAGCTGAAAGGATTGAAACCGTTGGAGAAAGATCCGTTAACGATCATTGAACAAGCTGAAGACCATTTAGTAGAAAGAATCGCGGAAAACATGCATGCATTTGGAATGCCCTCTACGGTCGGACGTGTGCTGGGCATTATTTATATGAATCGAAAACCGATGACGCTGACCGAATTGTCTGAAGCGACCGGCATGAGCAAAACTCGCATGAGCCAGGTTGTGCGGGAAATGCTTGATGCCAACATTGCCGAGAAGGTATTTGAAAAGGGCGTGCGAAAAGATTTATATGAGGTGGAGCAAGATTACTACCAAACGTTTATCACGCTGTTTACAGCCACTTGGAGCAAAGTCGTCAGCAAAAATAAAATGATGCATAAAAAACTCAATCGGGAGCTGCTCAGCATCTTGGACGAAGAGCTTACCCCTGAAGCGGAAGAAAAAGTGAATGAGCTGCTGAAGGAATTAAAGGAATGGCTCGATTATTATCATTGGCTCGGCCGTTTGATTGAGTTTTTTGAGAGCGAAGAGATTTTTAAATATGTGCCGAAGCCGTAAAAAACGCCCTGTTTTTTCCACAAGGCGTTTTTTCTTATGCGGCGCCGGCCAGTTTTTTCTTCTTTTTAATCGGGCTTAACGCGCGTTCAAGCCAGCCCATGACCAAATCGGCAATCACCGCCATCAGAGCCGTGGGGATCGCGCCCGCCAATATAATCGCGGTACCGTTTGTTGCGTTTGATCCCCTGACGATGATGTCCCCGAGTCCGCCTGCACCGACAAATGTCCCGATGGCCGTAATGCCGATGGCGATGACAAGCGCGGTGCGGAGGCCGGCCATAATGACAGAAAGCGCAAGCGGAAGCTCGACCATCCGCAGCACTTGAAATTTCGTCATTCCCATCGCTTTTCCGGATTCAAGATAGGCGTGTTCAATGCTGATAATCCCTGTATACGTATTCCTGATAATCGGCAAAAGAGAATACAGAAATAATGACAATATCACCGTATTAGCGCCCAGTCCCATGACAAGCATCAGCACGGCCAGCATGGCGAGGGCCGGGATCGTCTGAATGACGTTCGTCACCGCAAAAATCCACCCGCTTAACATTCTGTATCTGGCGATCAGGATGCCGAGCGGAATTCCAACAATGGCCGCAAACAAAACGCCGTACACCGACATCAGAAAATGGCGGTAAAACTCCTGCAGCACGTAACCGCCGTTTTGCGAATAGTAGGTGCCAAGCTGCTGTAGTACTTCCATATGATCCGCCTCTTTTCTTATTCAAAATAATGATGTTTCTCTAAAAATTCCTTTGCTACGACAGACGGCTCCTTCAGCTTGCCATCCACTTCATAGTTAAGCTCCTGCATCGTTTCCGTATCGATTTGCCCAATCAGCTTATTGATCACACCTTCAAGCTCCGGATGCTCCTTGAGCACCTTTTCCGGAATCACCGGTGAACAGTCATACGGCGGGAAAAACCGCTTATCGTCTGTTAAGATTTTCAGGTCATAGGCTTTAATCCGTCCATCCGTTGAATAGGCAAGAACAGCATCCATTTTCCCGTTTTTCACCGCGTCATAGACAAGCCCGATCTGCATCGGATAGGTTGTGCCGAATTCAAAGCCATACGTGCTGACAAAGCCTTTATATCCGTCGCCTTTTCGTTTCAGCCAGGCATTGTCGACGCCCAGTTTATATTGGGAAGCATTTTTTTTCAGGTCAGACACGGTGTTGAGATGCTCCTTTTCCGCAAACGTTTTTGTCACGGTAAAAGCATATGTGTTTTCAAACCCATAGGAATCAAACCATTTATAGGAAAAGCGCTTTTCAAATTCGTTCTGCACGATGTTCAGCGCTTTTTCCGGGTCTTTCTCCGCTTCCTTGCCGAGGGTGCTTGTTAAATCCGTCCCGGAATAGCGCGTGGCAGAAATATCAACATCACCGCCGAGCATCGCTTGGTGCTGAACATAGTTGGACCCGAGGTTTTTCACTAAAGCGGTATTCAAATCGGTATCATGTTCAATAAGCTGCGCGATCATATTCGCTAAAATTTCTGATTCTGTCATGCTTTGCGCCCCGATTTTGATCGTATCGTCTGAAGCGCCGCCAAGTCCCGGCAGAGAACAGCCGCCAAGCAGCAGGACAAAGGCGAGAGCGAACGCGCCTAGCCATTTGATTTTTTTCGTTTTCAACAGAGCCAACTCCTTACGAAACTTCCTTCATCCCTTGCAGTCCTTTCGGCGTCACCTTCCGTTCTGTCACAGCCAGCACATAATCAATGATAATCGCCAGGATCGTGACCGGGACGGCGCCGCCAATGATATATTCAGGCTGATACAGGTTCAGGCCGATAAAAATGTAGTCACCGAGACCGCCGCCCCCGATAAACGACGCAAGTGTCGCCCAGCCGATTAAGTAGATCGTTGACGTACGGATTCCCGCCATAATGATCGGAATCGCCAGCGGGATTTCGACGAGCCGAATCTGCTCCCAGCCGGTCATGCCGATCCCCTTTCCCGATTCCAGCAGATTTTTGTTTACACCTTTGATGCCTGTATACGTATTGCGCAGGATCGGCAGCACCGAATAGAAAAATAAAGCGACAATCGCAGGCACTTTCCCTACACCGAGAAGCGGAATAAAAAAGGCTAAAATCGCCAAACTCGGCAGGGTTTGCACAATGTTGACGACACCTATAATCGCGCCTGCGCCTTTTTTCATTCTAGTAAGTGCAACGCCGAGCGGCACCGCAACGATAATTCCCAATACAACAGCAATGAGTGAAATATATATATGCTCTCCTGTTTTATACAGCAGCTCTCCGCCATTCGTTTGCAAAAAAGTCATCATTTGATTCATCTTAAAAGAGCTCCTTCCCTGGTCAGATCGTCATGAGCTGGTCTTCCTCGCCCCATATGGAATCGTACACGATATCAACAAGGCTCGCTCTTGTCACAATGCCAGCTAAATGGTTCTGTTCATCCACCACCGGAACATATTTAATTCCCTGCTTCAGGATCTTACGGACCGTATCGCGCAGAAGCGCCCCTTTTTGTACGGTATACATATCCGAGCGGTATACTTCGCCAACGACGCTCGCTTTTTTGCGGTTTTGATCAATCATTTCCACATCAACATAGCCCTTCAGCACATTTTGTTTGTCTACAACAAGCAGCGAATCGACACGTTTTTCTCTCATCAGCTGAATCGCCTGGGAAAGCGTTTTGTCAGCTGATATCGTCACAGGCGTTCTGTTCATCATTTGCTCCACCCGCTCGATATCCGGCCTTGACTGGATCAGGCGTTCTTTCCCGATAAACTCTTCAACAAATTCATTGGCCGGGTTTCGGAGAATCTCATCAGGCGTACCGACTTGAACGATTTCGCCCGCTTTTAAAATCACGATCCTGTCAGCAAGCTTAATCGCTTCATCCATATCGTGTGTGACAAACACAATCGTTTTGTTTAAGGTTCTCTGCAGTTTTTTGAATTCTTCCTGAAGGGAATCACGTGTAATCGGATCAAGCGCTCCGAACGGTTCATCCATTAAAATGAGAGGGGGTTCCGCAGCCAGTGCGCGCAGCACTCCGATTCTTTGCTGCTGTCCGCCGCTGAGCTCATGGGGATAACGGTCTAAATATTCCGGGCCCATATCCACAAGCTTTAACAGCTCTCTCGCCCGTTCTTTCCGTTTTTCTTCAGGCCATTTCAGCAGTTTCGGCACGAGTGAGATATTCTGCTGGATGGTCATGTGAGGGAACAAACCAATCTGCTGAATGACATAGCCGATTTTTCTCCTCAGTTCTACCGGGTCCTGTTCCATCATATTTTCTCCATCGATAAAGATCTTTCCTGACGATGGCTCTATCAATCTGTTGATCATTTTCATCGTCGTCGTTTTTCCGCAGCCGCTCGGGCCGATAAAACAGACAAACTCACCTTTGGCAATATCTAAATCAACGCAGTTCACAGCTTTTTTGCCGCCCTTATATACTTTTGACACTTGTTCCAATTTCAGCAATCCGTGCACCTCCGCAGGTTCCTTATAAATTTTCTGAAAAGTATAACCTTTATTATAGTTTGAACTTTATAAAATAAAAAGTTTATAATGTGTTGAAATTATATGTTATTTACAGATTATTTATTGTTATGACGAAGGCGTAAAGGGAGTTCTTACAATTACGCCGGATACCTCCCTCTTTCTCTGCATTCAGCTATTTTCAACAACTGGCAGAAATATGATATATTGACTCCATCAATTGCCATTTGAAGGGATGATCAGCTGTGGAAAAAACTGCTCTCGACATCATTGAACATGCTGAAGAGCATCTCATTGAGAAGATTGCCGAAAATATGCAGACGTTTGGCATGCCTTCCACTGTCGGACGTGTGCTTGGGATTATTTATATGAATCGAAAACCGATGACGTTAAGCGAGCTGTCAGAGGCAACAGGCATGAGCAAAACACGGATGAGCCAAGTGGTCCGTGAAATGATTGATGCCAATATTGCCGAAAAGGTGTTTGAAAAAGGGGTAAGAAAAGATCTTTACGACGTTGAGCAGGATTATTATCAAACCTTCATTTCTTTATTTGCGGCGAACTGGACTAAGGTCGTGAGTAAAAACAAAGTACTGTATAAAAAATTAAACCGGGAGCTGACTGATCTTTTGCAAAAGGACGGGCTTACCCCTGAGACTGAGGAGAAAGTCAACCAGCTATTACATGAATTAAGAGAATGGCTCAATTACTATGACTGGGTGAGCCGCTTAATTGATTTTTTTGAAAGTGAAGAAGTGTTTCAATACGTGCCGAAAGCAATAGAAAGCAGCTCCCGCAAGTAAGGGAACTGCTTTTTGAATGTATCGAAAACATGTCTTTCAGCCCTGCACCGATCATCACTTCCGCTAAGATGAATCCCATCAGTCTGGTAATGACATTCATCTCTATTTTCCCGAGTTTGCTATTCAATGAAAGAAGAATAGTGAAAAAAGGGGCTATGCCGACCATCACAACGAGATCAAGAATAACGTTGCTAAGCCTGGCGCTATGGATCATGACGCACACTCGTGACGGCATCTGCGATAATCGGATTAGATAGAGGCGCGACTGACCTATCCGCTTTTCCCTTGCTTTCCTTATGTTTATCATGAGGAGAGACATTCAATAGATAATTAATGAAATATGCCGCCCGTTACGTATAAAACGTTTGTAGCCTGCCAGAAACACTCCATGCTACAATGAAGTGACAAATTGACTAGGAAGGACGTATACAGATGTTCAAAAAAATTGCAGCAGATGCACTGGGCTTATCTGATATCGGAAAAATTATCGAACCTCAGGATTATGACAAGACAGATGCTGATGACTATGTCATGCATGAAGACAATGAAAAAATATATTTCTTGATTAAAACGAAAGCAGACGAATACTGCTTTACGAATCTAGCTCTGATCCATGTAGACGGCGAACGCGCCACTTCCTCAAAACGAACGTTAAAACGCTATCCTTACTCTCAATTCAAAATTTCTGATGTCTTTCTGGAAACCGCGGGAAAAGTCGATCTAGATGTTGAGATTAAATTTAAACTGGGCGCGGAAAAATTCGACATCGATGTGCACAAAGACCAAATTGAAAAGTTAAAAGATCTATATAAAGCACTGCTTCGGATTGCTGAAACAACTTATGAAAATGATATTTTAATCAATCAGGCGGAACAAAGCTTGGATAAAGCCGTGACAATTCTTCACCACACCCGCCCCGAACACGTCAATCTTGAAACGCAATATAAAGAGCTGACCGAATTCGGTTTCACTTGGCTGACATCCGTTCGCTCGCAGTATCATATTAAGGATTTTGGAGATGTATTTGAGAAATATATTAATAACTAGCATAAAAAAGACACGGCTTCTATTAGGCTCGTGTCTTTTTTGTGGCATTTTTGTATGAATACTGGTTACTTTACTACATTTTTCTTTTATAATAAAACTATTAGTCTATTTTCCCTATATTACAGGTAAAGGAGTTATTTTATGTATTGTCCTCAATGCGGCCATCAAACAGATGGCGGAAAGTTTTGTGAGAAATGCGGATCACCGCTCCCCGGTCAGTCAGGCCAGCAGCAGGCAGCTCAAACTGGAGCCGCTGCAAAGCAAGCGGCAAAACAGTTCGGTTCATTTGTTTTGGCCGTCCTGAAACGCCCTTATCAGGAATGTAAAACAACGGGCGGCGAACAGCTGGTCAGCGCGATTATTACGATGGTTCTGTTCAGTTTGCTGACCCCTTTGATGTTTTATATTCTTTTTTCAGACGGTCCCGGCAGCGTAAGCTTTACAGCAATCTTTTTAGAGCCAACCATTTATTTTGCCCTGTTTCTTTTCTTTTTGCATGCATTGATCTTTTTCGCCTTGAAAATCGCGGGAAACCAAGTATCTTTCAAAGATTCATTTTCCAGATTTGGCGCGTTTCTCATTCCGTTTACAGCTATTTTGGTTCTTGCCCTTTTATTCTTTTTATTGCATACAGACATTTGCTTTACCATATTAGCCGTTGGTTTAATTGGCGCATTCTTCGCCATTCCTCCTGCGATGCTGAGCAGTTACCAGCATTCATATAAAGGAAAGATTGATATCATTTACTCAACGATTGTGATTTATCTGATCACCTGCGTTACATTCCAGCTTATGATCGAACACTATATGAAAGAGATTTTCCGTTACATATTCTTTTAAAAAACAACCCCATCACCTGCTGGTGATGGGGGTTGTTTTTATTGAATAGACGTTAAGTAAATTCTTCCGTTCTTCACTGTGCCTGTGTAGGTCCAGTTATAGGTTCTCAGTTTGGGACTGCCGCCTGATTTTGTGATATAGAATTCTTCATATGTCTTAATCGTGATCGCGGATCCATTTTGACTCCAGCTTTTCACTTCATAGTTATTAAAGTCTTCCGTTGTCCCCTCTTTATTTAATTTTGTTACGAGATGCTGCTGGTCGGAATAAAGAGAACTGCCTTTTTCAAGGCTGTCTTCCATCAGCGAGAATTGATTTTGATTTACCGCATCTGCCTGGCTTTGCAAATAACTGCCCATAAATAATGTCACTTGTTCATCTGTCACATTACCGCTTGCAGAGCTTTCACTGTCTTTGTTTTTCGAGCCTTCCCAGGCGGACGCGTACGTCTCCGGCTTATCATTTTTGATTTTCTTTATATTTGTTCCGGCCGATTCGAATGTTGATTCTGCTTCTTCAAAAATCCACTTTTTCTGTTTTTTATCATATGAAAGGAGATATTCGTAACTCGGACTGTCATCAGTCATTTCGGATTTTGTATAGTCGTTATACGAAGAAGACTGGTGCAGTTCTTTTCCTTTTACTGATACCTGCCACGTCCCGTCGTTTTTCTGAGAAAGAGCGAATGTATCCAGATTAAAATCAGTTTCTAAATATTTATCTTTTAAGTAAGAATTCGTGTATTTCATAGAATCGACGGTATCCTTCGCCTGTGCCTTCCATTTGGCGCTCGCCTCTGTCATCTGGGCTGTATTCCCATCTGATAGCGCTTTGGAATACTGTTTAGTTGTTTTGACAATCGTGTTCATAATCGTTTCCTGTGTGTCTTGATCAGGAATTAACGTGATCTCCATTTCTTTATGGTCGATTGGCACGCCCGCTGTTTTGGTTTTTCCCCACGGAAACTCTGCTTCGACCGCAGCCGTCATGGACCCGTCTGTCAGAAGAGGGCCGTATGTGACGGATTTGAACGGGTCTTTATGAATCGACTTGCCGTTAATCAGCAAGTCTCCCTTCCCGCTCTTGATGTCATCCGCTAAGCTGAATGTCACATCGTCTGCTTCCAATGAGAGATCAACACGAAAGCTGTTATCGCCAACAGCCTGAATGTCTTCCTTTTTCACGAGATCGACGACATCGTTTTTCAGTTTGGCAGAGACGGTATATTCGCCGGGAATGTACGGCCCGAGGGTTTGTGCTTGATCCGCTTTCTTTACCGTTCCGGCATCCTCTTTATTCACATATAGATCGGCATTTTTATAATTGCTGGTCACTTCAAAGTAAACAGGTGCTATCTTTAAATCATAATGGTCAAATACGAGCAAGCTTCTCCCGTCTTTCTCCGCGTATACGATATCTTTTTGAACTGTTTCAGCACGCAGCGATGCAAAAAGCTCATCTTTTTTGTCAGGATGGTCCTTCAAATACGCAAGAAACGGTTCTACATTCTTTTTAGTCAGTTTAAGCTTGTCATTTACCGGCGTAAGGAGGGACGCGATTTGATCTTGATCCTCATCCTTTACAGCCTGTTCAAACTTGTCGACTAATCTATCCTTTGAAGTAAAGTACGCTCCGGTTTTATAGGCGGCGAATAATATAACGCACGCAGCGGCAATGCTGCTCCATAACACGATGGTTTTCTTAGGGATTGGTTTTCGCGGAGCCTGCCTCGTTTCAGCAGCGCTTGCTGTTTCTTTATGTGCCTGTCTGCTGCTCCCTCCGATCGGGGTGCCGCATTCTTTACAATACTTGGCTCCTTCTTTATTTTTTTGACCGCATTCCTTACAAAACATGTGACGTTCCTCCTATTTATGATCCACTATTTTGTACATATTTCCTATGTTACATATTTTATAATAGAATGGTATGAAATTGGAGGAAATCATGAAAATATCTCTATAAACATGTGAAAAGGTGGAATGATGATGCAACAGCTCACCATTCAAAAAGCGAAAAACTATGATCATGCGCTGTACGAGCTTCTGCTGCTCGCCGATCCGTCAAAAGAAATTGTTGATGAATACCTAGCCAGAGGAGAATGCTACACCGCTTATATATCGGGTAAATTAGCTGGTGTATACGTGATGATCACAACTAGACCGCAAACCGTAGAAATCGTTAACATCGCAGTAAAACAATCAATGCAAAAACAGGGCATTGGCAAGCAGCTTATCCGCGATGCCATCGAAAAAGCAAAACATATGGGGGCAAAGGTGATTGAGATTGGCACGGGAAATTCCAGCATCCATCAGCTTTCTCTTTATCAAAAATGCGGATTTCGCCTGCAGGCGATCGACCATGATTTTTTTATCAGACATTATGATGAGGAGATCTTTGAAAACGGCATTCAATGCCGTGATATGGTGAGGCTTTATTTGGATCTCTAAAAGCACAAAAAAGCCGCCGAGAGATATCTCGGCGGTCATTTTATTACTTGTTCAAGTTGTAGAAAGTGTTAATACCGTGATATTGAGCAGTTTCAGCCAACTGATCTTCGATGCGAAGAAGCTGGTTGTATTTCGCAACACGGTCCGTACGAGACGGAGCACCTGTTTTGATTTGTCCTGCATTTGTTGCCACAGCGATGTCAGCGATTGTGCTGTCTTCTGTTTCACCAGAACGGTGAGAGATAACAGCTGTGTAGCCTGCGCGTTTCGCCATTTCGATCGCATCGAATGTTTCAGTCAATGTACCGATTTGGTTTACTTTGATCAGGATAGAGTTGCCTACGCCGTTTTTGATGCCTTCAGCCAATTTTTTCGTGTTTGTAACGAAGAGATCGTCACCAACAAGCTGAACTTTGTTGCCAAGACGCTCAGTAAGAAGCTTGTGGCCTTCCCAGTCGTTTTCGTCAAGTCCGTCTTCGATAGAGATGATTGGGTATTTAGAAACCATTTCTTCGTACCAGTCAACCATTTCAGCAGACGTTTTCACAACGCCTTCGCCAGACAGATGGTATTTGCCGTCTTCTTTGTTGTAGAACTCAGAAGATGCAGCATCCATTGCAAGCTTCACTTCTTCGCCAGGTTTGAAGCCGGCTTTTTCGATTGCTTCAACGATTGTTTGAAGCGCTTCTTCGTTAGAACCAAGGTTTGGAGCAAATCCGCCTTCATCACCTACAGCTGTGTTCATTCCTTTAGCAGAAAGAACTGATTTCAGGCTGTGGAAGATTTGAGCGCCCATGCGAAGTGCTTCACGGAAGTTAGGAGCACCTACAGGCATGATCATGAATTCTTGAATATCCACGTTGTTGTCAGCATGCTCTCCGCCGTTGACGATGTTCATCATCGGTACAGGAAGCGTTTTTGAGTTGAATCCTCCAAGGTATTGGTAAAGAGGAATCTGTAAGAAATCAGCAGCTGCGCGCGCACAAGCCATAGATACGCCAAGGATCGCGTTCGCACCAAGTTTGCCTTTGTTTTCAGTACCGTCAAGCTCGATTAAAAGCTGATCAATAGCGTTTTGTTCAGTTACATCAAAGCCAAGAAGCTCTGGAGAAATGATTTCGTTTACGTTGTTAACAGCTGTTAACACGCCTTTTCCAAGGTAACGGTCTTTGTCGCCGTCACGAAGCTCAACTGCTTCGTATTCACCTGTAGAAGCTCCGCTTGGCACTAATGCGCGGCCAAAAGCTCCTGTTTCTGTATATACTTCAACTTCAACTGTTGGGTTGCCGCGGGAGTCTAATACTTCGCGTGCATAAACATCAACAATGTATGGCATGAGTTTTGTCTCTCCTTTTGATTTCAAATTATTTTTGAATTAACGATGTTCCTGTCATTTCTTTCGGTTTTTCAACATCGAGAAGGTCTAATAACGTTGGTGCAAGGTCGCCTAGGATTCCGCCTTCACGCAGCGTGATGCCTTCTTTCGTCACAATGACAGGGACTGGGTTTGTCGTATGCGCAGTGTGCGGATCGCCTGATTCTGTAATCAGAATGTCAGCATTACCGTGATCAGCGGTAATGATCGCGTGTCCGCCTTTAGCGATAATCGCGTCAACGACTTCGCCTAAGCATTCGTCCACTGCTTCAATTGCTTTAATTGTTGGTTCAACCATTCCGGAGTGGCCGACCATATCAGGGTTTGCGAAGTTAAGGATAATCGCGTCATGCTTGTCATCTTCAATTTCTTTGACAAGCGCGTCCTTCACTTCATACGCACTCATTTCTGGCTTTAAGTCATATGTGGCAACTTTCGGCGAGTTGATGAGAATGCGCTCTTCACCCGGGAATTCAGCTTCACGGCCGCCGCTCATAAAGAACGTGACATGCGGATACTTTTCAGTCTCTGCAATTCGAAGCTGTTTTAATCCATGTTGAGATAATACTTCTCCGACTGTGTTATCAAGATTTATCGGTTTAAACGCTACATATCCGTCAACTGTTTCACTGAAGTGAGTCAGGCAGACGAAATGCAGGTTCTTCGGATAATTCTCGCCGCGATCGAAGTCACGGAAGTCTTTGTTTGTGAACGTGTTGGAAATCTGGATGGCGCGGTCCGGTCTGAAATTATAGAAAATCACAGAATCGCCGTCTTGGATTGTCGCAACAGGCTCACCGTTTTCTTTTGTGATAACGGATGGAATCACGAATTCATCATAGATTCCGTTCGCATATGAATCATCAACAACATCCATTGCACTGCGGTAGGTCGGGCCTTCGCCGTATGCCATTACGCGGTACGCTTTTTCTACACGGTCCCAGCGTTTGTCGCGGTCCATTGAGTAGTAGCGCCCGGAAATGCTGGCGATTTCTCCGACACCGATTTCCTCGATTTGTTCGTTCAGCTGCTTAATGTACGTCTTCGCTGTTTGCGGACCAACATCACGGCCATCAAGGAAACCATGGATGTAAACCTTTGTCAGCCCTTCATTTTTCGCAAGCTTTAACAATGCGAACAAATGATTGATGTGGCTGTGCACGCCGCCGTCTGATAAAAGGCCGAACAGGTGCAGGGCTTTGTTGTTTTCTTTCGCGTTGTTAATCGCGTCAAGGAATGTTTGGTTGCGTTCGAACTCTCCCTCACGAATGGCAACATTTACGCGTGTTAAGCTTTGATACACAATACGGCCCGCGCCGATATTTAAGTGACCCACTTCGGAGTTCCCCATCTGTCCTTCAGGAAGGCCTACAGCCTCGCCTGAAGCAATCAATGTTTGATGAGGATACTGATTCCAGTAGCGGTCAAAATTCGGTTTTTTCGCTAAAGCGACTGCGTTCCCTACTGTTTCGTTTCGTAATCCGAACCCATCAAGAATGATGAGTGCAGCTGGTTTTTTACTCATATTGACCTTCCTCCAATAATTGAACGAATGACTGTGGCTCAAGGCTCGCGCCGCCGACCAAAGCACCGTCAATATCGGACTCTGCCATATATTCTTTAATGTTTGCAGGCTTTACGCTTCCGCCATATTGGATGCGAAGCTGGTCTGCAATTTCTTGGCTGAAGCTTTCAGCGACGGTTTTACGGATGTGCGCACACACGTCGTTTGCATCTTTCGCTGTAGAAGATTTGCCCGTTCCGATTGCCCAGATTGGCTCATACGCAATAACAGAAGCAGCAACTTGTTCTTGAGAAAGACCAGCAAGGCCTTTTTTCACTTGGTCAGCAACAAGATCATTTGTTTTTCCGGCTTCGCGCTCTTCAAGCGTTTCACCCACACAGATGATCGGCACAATGCCGTGTTTGAAAGCAGCGTGTGCTTTTTTGTTAACTGTTTCATCAGTTTCAGCGAACATTTCACGGCGCTCAGAGTGGCCGATGACGCAGTAGTCAACGCCAAGGTCTTTTAGAGCAACCGGGCTGATTTCGCCTGTGAACGCGCCGCTTTCCTCGAAGTGCATGTTTTGAGCGCCGACTTTAAGGTCAGTGCCTTTAACAGCAGAAGTAAGCTTTTCTAAGAAAAGCGCTGGCGCGCAAACAACAGCTTCCGCTTTGTCTGCTGCTGGAATGGAAGATTTTACTTCTTCAACGAAGCTGACAGCTTCGCCGAGTGTTTTGTTCATTTTCCAGTTACCGGCGATAATTGGTTTTCTCATCTGTTCCACTTCCTTATAGCAGTTTTAAGATTATTTATCGTTCAGTGCAGCTACCCCTGGAAGCTCTTTGCCTTCCATAAACTCAAGGGACGCGCCGCCGCCTGTTGAGATGTGGCTCATTTTGTCAGCAAGGCCGAATTTTTCAACCGCTGCCGCTGAGTCTCCTCCGCCGATGACAGAGTATGTATCTTTCGCCTCTGCCAATGCTTCCGCAACCGCTTTTGTTCCTTGTGCGAACAAGTCGATTTCGAATACGCCCATCGGTCCGTTCCACACGACAAGTTTGCTGTTTTTAATGACGTCAGCATACGTTTCGCGTGTTTTCGTACCGATGTCGATTGCTTCTAAATCACTAGGGATTTCAGAGATCGGCACCATTTTCACGTTTGCATCGTTAGAGAAATCATCTGCAACGAGTACATCTTCAGGCATGTAGAAGTTCACGCCTTTTTCTTTCGCGCGGTCCATAAATGACTTCGCAAGCTCGATTTTATCCTCTTCAAGAAGAGAATTACCGACTTCATAGCCAAGCGCTTTTACGAATGTATAAGCAAGACCTCCGCCGATGATCAGGTTGTCCACTTTATCAAGAAGACTTTCGATCACTCCAATTTTGTCTTTTACTTTCGCTCCGCCGATGATCGCCGTGAACGGGCGGTCAGGGTTAGAAACCGCTTTTCCGAGTACATCAAGCTCTTTTTCCATTAAGAAACCTGCAACTGCTGGCAGATGCTCGGCAATTCCAGCTGTAGATGCGTGAGCACGGTGGGCAGCACCAAATGCGTCATTTACATATACATCTGCAAGCTCAGCAAATGCTTTTGCAAGCTCAGGATCATTTTTCTCTTCACCAGGGTAGAAGCGTACGTTTTCCAATACAAGAACGTCTCCGTCCGTCATGTCGGAAACTTGTGCTTTTACAGCATCGCCGTAAGCTTCATCCGCTTTTTTCACTTCTTTGCCAAGCAGTTCGCCGAGACGTGCAGCGACAGGAGTTAAACGAAGCTCCTCAACCACTTCGCCTTTCGGGCGGCCTAAGTGGCTCGCGAGAAGGACTTTCGCGCCTTGGTCTGCAAGGTGTTTGATTGTTGGAAGCGCAGCACGGATACGTGTATCGTCTGTTACTTCCCCGTCTTTCATTGGAACGTTAAAGTCAACGCGGCAGAATACAACTTTGCCTTTTACGTCGATGTCTTTGAGAGTTTTCTTATTCATGCCTAGGAGATCCTCCTTCAAAGTGGTTTGCATACAGCACGAAAAACGTGAAACCGTCTGGTCAAGCGATAACGCCGCTAGGGCAGATCACAGTCTTTTTCGGCACAGGGCAGTTCGTCTAAAAGCCAGGGCAGCGGCCTTAGGCGAAAGCGCCGGCAAAGCTGCAAAAAACGCGGCCGTTTCTCTGTCACAGAGCGTTTTCTGAAAGCCGGTCTTCATGGAAAAAGGGAAAGGGAGTCCGTCCCCTTCCCTTGTCCGCTTTCATTATAGCGCTTCTATTCAAAAGAACCAAGTCAGGTCCTTTTTTCAGCTATAAATTAAAGACCTTTTTTTGCGATGTAAGCTGCAAGGTCAACAACGCGGTTAGAGTAGCCGCTTTCGTTATCGTACCAAGAGATTACTTTTACCATGCTGCCTTCCATAACCATTGTAGAAAGGGCATCGATTGTAGAAGAGTTTTTGTTTCCGTTGTAGTCGCCAGAAACTAATGGCTCTTCGCTGTAGCCAAGGATTCCTTTAAGATCTCCTTCAGCCGCTTCTTTAAGAGCTGCGTTTACATCTTCAGCTGTTACTTCTTGGTTCAGTTCAGCAACCAAGTCAACTAGAGAAACGTTTGGAGTTGGAACACGCATTGCTCCACCGTTCAGTTTGCCTTTTAGTTCAGGAAGAACTAGAGAAACTGCTTTAGCAGCACCAGTTGATGTTGGGATGATGTTTTCAGCTGCTGCACGCGCACGACGGTAGTCTTTGTGCGGAAGATCAAGGATTTGCTGATCGTTCGTGTAAGAGTGAACAGTTGTCATCATACCGCGTTTGATGCCGAATTTATCGTTAAGTACTTTTGCAAACGGCGCTAGGCAGTTTGTTGTGCAAGATGCGTTAGAGATAACATCGTGGTTAGCCGCATCGTATTTATCTTCGTTAACACCCATAACGATTGTGATATCTTCTTCGTTAGCAGGAGCAGAGATGATTACTTTTTTCGCTCCAGCTTCTAAGTGTTTCGCAGCGTCTGCGCGTTTTGTGAAGAAACCAGTAGATTCAACTACGATTTCAACGCCTTGTTTGCCCCAGCTAAGTTTAGCAGGATCGCGTTCTGCAGAAACTTCAATTGTTTTGCCGTTAACAACAAGGTTGTTACCGTCAACTGAAACTTCAGCGTCTAATTTTCCGTGTACAGAATCATATTGTAAAAGGTGAGCCAGCATGTTAGCATCTGTTAAATCGTTAACCGCTACTACCTCAACTTCAGGATTTTTTAATGCTGCGCGGAATACGTTACGTCCAATACGACCAAAACCGTTAATACCGACTTTTACTGCCATGATTTGTTTCCTCCTTTAAATAAGTGAGAGATATTTATATTGAGGGATTATTCATCCCTTAATAACTTCTTTGCGGCCCCTTCGTCTGTGACGAGAACCGTGTCGCGGGGCTTTTTAAAGTAAGCCTCGATCGCCCCGGCTTTTGATGATCCGCCCGCTACCGCAATAATATCGGGGATGGCGTCTATGTCATCCAGCTGCATTCCGACAGAATGCACTTTGTGGACCACTTCGCCGTCCGCGTTAAAATAGTAGCCAAACGCTTCTGTGACAGCGTCATTATCATCTATTTTCTTTAAGTCTTCTAAAGGTGTGTTTCTCCGCTGAGCCATCGTTTTAGCTTCACCGATTCCGTGAACCAGCATACTCGCCGATTTGATCGTGTTCAGCACCTCTTTGACAGAAGGCTCTTCAATAATAGATGAATAGGCGCCTTGTGACAGCTGTCCCGGAACAAACAAAAGCCGGTAAGTGCCTGAAGCCTTTTCCGCCATATGCGCGCATATGGTGTTCGCCTGATTTTTCACGTCTTCGCCTAAACCGCCTCTTGCAGGCACAAACAAAAGCTCGCGGTTTTTAGAATCCGGCGTCATCATTTCAGCCACAGCTTCAATTGTCGTACCGCCAGTTACAGCGACGATATTTTTGCCTGAAAATCTTTTTTTCATACATGCGACAGCTGCTCTTCCCATTTCTTTTTTGACCCATGGGGATTGATCACTGTCTCCGGACACGATAATGGCATCCTTTAGATTTAAACGTTCTTTTAATGTCTTTTCCAAAAGAGTCAAACCTAAAACATCTTTCATCGTATCTTCCAAAACCGAAAGCAGTTCATAGCCCTCTTCTGTCAAGGTCATGCCGTTTGTTTTAATATCGACCAGGTTCTGTTCCTTTAAAAACTGAACCTCGCCCCTCAACACACGCTCGCTGATCTCGAGACTGGCAGACAGGCTTCTTCGCCCGATGGGTTCCGTCAGCCTGATATACTGCAAGATTTCAAACCTCTTTTGCATAACGAGCAGAAGATCAGGCAATAATTTTTTTTGAGCTTGTATTAACTGGTTCATGACTCAAACGTTCCTTCCTTTTTTTGCTGGACATTATATGTCCCGCTATGACAAAAAACGTCCCATCATAGCCAAAAAAAATTACTTCTGCTTTCTTTAATTATTTTAACAGGGTGAAATTGTTTATTCAACTGTTAAGAGCTAATTCATCGACAATATTCGCAGAGTTTTCATGCAGCGGTGTTTATCCAGCTATATTTTTTCCTATATATCTTTATCTTATACAGAAAACGCCAAAAGGTGCATCCCAACATAAACAGCCCTTCCAATCGAAAGGGCCTGATCCTTTAAAGCGTTTTCATTTTATCCAGAGCTTTTCAATTTCTTCGAGCGATTTGTTCTTCGTTTCCGGGCAGATCGTAACGACAAACAGGAAGCAAAGGATGTTAATCACCGCAAAAATCCAGAATGTATAGGCGAGTCCGAATGAGTCGATCATCATCGGTACAAACTGTCCGATCGCCCAGTTTGCTCCCCATAAAAAGATGGTCGCAATGCCTGCGGCCCGCGCACGCAGATGGTTCGGGAAGATTTCAGAAATCATAATCCATGTGATCGGCCCTACAGATACACAAAATGCCGCCACAAAACCTAAAATAAAGAAGATCAGCATAAGTCCGCTTGTTAACTGAAAGTAGAACGACGTTCCGATTAAGATCATAAAAATAGCCATAAAAGCAGATCCGATGGACATCAATTTTTTTCGTCCGACTTTATCAATCAACAACACCGCAATAACGGTAAAAATAACTTCTACAACACCGACGATACAGGTTGCCACAAATCCGGCGTTTTGACCGTATCCCATCATTTTAAAGATTTCCGGCCCGTAGTAAGTAATCGCGTTCATGCCGATGACTTGGTTAAACAACGCCAGCAGGATTCCAATGACAAGCGCCTTTCTGAGACCCGGCTTGAACAGCTGGGACAGCGACCCCATTTGTTCTATTTTTAAAGAGTTCTCAATGTTCTTTAATTCTTCTTTTGCGACTGTTTCTCCATTAATACGTGTCAGTATCTTTAACGCTTCTGTTGTTTTGCCCGCTTTCGCCAGCCATCTCGGGCTTTCCGGCACGACGAGCAATACGAGGAAAAAGATCACGGACGGCACCATTCCATAAGCGAGCATCCATCTCCAACCGGTGTGCACGCCCCATTCGTATGTTCCGGACCGCTGCACAGCGAGATTAATAAAGTACGTAGCGGATATACCCAATATCGTAAAGAGCTGATATAAGGAAGAAAGGCTTCCGCGTATGGCAGGCGGCGCCGCTTCTGTAATATACGTAACAGAGAGTGATGAGCCCATCCCTATTCCGAGGCCTCCGATAACCCTTGCAATGATTAAGGTCGATACGTCTTGTGATAACGCTGAAACGATGGCTGATATCGCAAATAACAAAGCAGCTGTCATTAAAATTTTTCTTCGGCCGAACCTGTCGCTTAAAAATCCGGATATCCCGACGCCCGCAACTCCTCCGATCATAATGCTGGAAATCACGAGTCCTTCCATAAACGGAGTGAGGCTGTATAAATCTTTCAGAAAACCGATGGCGCCTGAAATCACTGCCGTGTCATAGCCGTACAGTAAGCCGCCAAGTCCCGCCGCGCATGAGATTAAAATGACAAATCCCATTGAATGGCCTCTTGTTACAGGAGCATTTGGTTCTAATTGAGTTGGAGTATTCTTCATTTCCCTGCCCTCCCGAATGTTAAGTAAAGCGTTTA
This sequence comes from Bacillus sp. 0209A, assembly GCF_036765095.1. NCBI lineage: Bacteria > Bacillati > Bacillota > Bacilli > Caryophanales > Bacillaceae > Bacillus > Bacillus sp. 0209A. The sequence continues at coordinate 757,190 of NZ_JBAIZV010000002.1, read as the reverse complement.
CATTTACTTCTGTAATTGTACGTACTTCTATTAAAATTTAACGAAAATTTCATTTAATTAGTACGTACAAATATAGAATAATCCTGTTTGTATTTTCTGTCAATGTTTTATTACAAAGAACGCTGTGATATACTAAAATTTGTCCGTATACATTTTGGAGGAATAGATATGTTACCAAAATACGCCCAAGTAAAAGAAGAAATCAGTTCATGGATTAATCAAGGCAAAATTCTGCCCGATGAAAAGATCCCTACCGAAAACGAATTAATGCAGCAATTCGGCGTCAGCCGGCACACCATTCGCAAAGCGATCGGAGACCTCGTATCACAAGGTCTGCTGTACAGCGTGCAAGGCGGAGGAACCTTTGTCGCTTCACGCTCTGCTAAGTCAGCGCTGCATTCCAATAAAACGATTGGCGTTCTGACAACCTACATATCAGACTATATTTTCCCGAGCATCATTAGAGGAATCGAGTCTTATTTAAGCGAGCAAGGATATTCTATGCTTTTGACAAGCACAAACAACAATCCGGACAATGAACGAAGAGGATTAGAAAATCTGCTGTCACAGCATATTGACGGACTTATTGTGGAACCGACAAAAAGCGCCCTGCAAACCCCCAATATCGGCTACTATCTGAATTTAGAGAAAAACGGCATTCCTTTTGCGATGATTAACGCGTCATACGCCGAGCTTGCCGCACCGAGTTTTACCTTGGATGATGTGAAAGGCGGCATGATGGCGGCGGAGCACTTGCTTTCTCTGGGCCACACGCATATGATGGGTATTTTCAAAGCTGATGACACACAAGGTGTGAAGCGGATGAACGGGTTTATACAGGCGCACCGGGAGCGTGAGTTATTCCCTTCACCGGATATGATCGTGACATTTACGACCGAGGAAAAGGAATCGAAGCTGCTGGAGAAAGTGAAAGAGACGCTGGAGAAAAACAGCAAAAACATGCCGACTGCTATTCTTTGCTATAATGATGAAATTGCACTGAAAGTGATTGATATGCTTCGGGAAATGGATATCAAGGTGCCGGAGGACATGTCCATCGTCGGATATGATGATTCCCATTTCGCGCAAATCTCCGAGGTGAAATTAACCTCTGTGAAGCATCCAAAATCCGTGCTAGGAAAAGCGGCTGCGAAATATGTCATTGACTGCTTAGAGCATAAAAAGCCGAAGCAAGAGGATGTCATATTTGAGCCTGAGCTGGTCATTCGCCAGTCGGCCAGAAAACGGAATGAATAAAAAAGCAATGTACGGGTCTCCCCGCTGCATTGCTTTTTTTATGGCTGTTATCTGTTTTTCCAAACGTCTGCGATGATTTCAAACGAACGCATTCTGTCTGCGTGTTCATAGGTTTCTGAGTTGACCATTATTTCGTCCGCCTGTGTCGTTCTGACAAAGTCTTCAAGCTTCGCCTTCACTTCTTCCGGACCGCCGACAATCGTCGAGCTCAGCTGTTCATTGACCATCGCTTTTTCATACGGACTCCAGATTTGATCCATGTCTTCTACAGGCGGCTTCAACTGGTTCGGCGTGCCGCGGACGAGATCAAGAAATCTTTGATAATGTGAAGTCGCAAGGTGCTGCGCTTTCTCGTTTGTATCTGCCGCGATAATGGTGACGCCTACCATTGCATACGGTTCATCAAGCACGTCTGACGGCGTAAACGAATTGCGGTACAGCTCTAAAGCTGGAACTGTATTCGCCGGCGAGAAATGAGCGGCGAATGCAAACGGAAGGCCTAGTTCGCCTGCGAGACGGGCACTGAAGCCGCTTGAGCCCAGCAGCCAAATCGGCACATCTATGCCCTCTCCCGGAATAGCGCGGACTTGATTCCGCACATTTCCTGATGGTTTAAAGTAATTGCGCAGTTCCTCTAATTGTTCCGGGAAATCTTCACCGCTGTTGATGTTTCTGCGAAGCGCTCTTGCTGTCAATTGGTCTGTTCCCGGAGCACGTCCGAGCCCCAGATCAATCCGCCCGGGATACAGCGTTTCCAGTGTGCCGAATTGCTCGGCAATTACTAGAGAAGAGTGGTTCGGCAGCATAATGCCGCCGGAACCGACACGGATTTTCTTTGTGCCGCCGGCAATATGGCCGATCAGAACCGCGGTGGCAGAGCTTGCGACACCTTCTATATTATGATGCTCAGCGAGCCAGTAGCGATGATAGCCCCATTCCTCCGCACGGCGCGCCAAGTCCATGCTGTTTCGGAATGATTCAGCAACCGTTCCTCCCTGAACAACCGGAGATAAATTCAAGACAGAAAGCAAGGTATCTTTGCGTTGGTTGTTAGACATATTGTTCTCCTTTGCAAATGTGTTATCAGTAAACAGCCTCAAGCTGTCAAGTATGAATGAAAGGACTTCTCTCACACCATAACACAACTGCTTTCAGGAATAAAAGAATTTGATTCGATGAAATTCGAACAATTTAAAACGAACGGTTTGCCCCGTTATTCTGCCCCAAACAGGTTCTGGGCCATATCAATGAATAGTTTAGCCGCTAGAGAAGCGTCCTTTAGCGACGGAACAGCGAGCTGCACATCACGGTACACCTGCGGGTCCAGATCCCGCGTCACCACATGCTCCGGCAGCGGCATGCCCGACATGGACATTTCTGATAAAATCGCCAGGCCCAGTCCCTCTCTGACCATACTGATCGAGGTGTTCATGTTATAGACTGTGAAAGCGGCGTTCAGCGTAGCACCCGCCTGCCTGAACATCTGGTTAAAAGGCGATTCATAGCCGCCGTCACAGACGATTATCGGTTCATGATCAAGATCTTTCAGCGTAATGGCTGGACGGCTGCAAAGCGGGTGATCATCCCTGAGCACGACGGCCATTTTGTCTTTTTTCAGATGAATGTACTCCATCTCCTCCGTTGGATACAGAAGAATGCCGACATCTATCATTCGCGTGTGAAGCCACTCCTTGACTTCATTTACAGTTCCTTCGTGCAGCACGAGTTCCAGTTTCGGGTATTTTTGTTTAAACTCACTGATCAGCTTCGGCATAAAATAAGCCGAGGCAGTTGAGAATGTGCCGATATGGACCGTTCCCAGTTCTAGCCCTTTTTCCGCGGCTGCGACTTGCTCAACTTTTTCAACGCCTTTCAAGACTTCTCTGATGTGGACTAAGATCTTTTTACCTGTCTCGGTCAGCATCAGGCCATTCCGGCGGTCACGGATGATCAGCTTTACGTCAAGTTCAGCTTCAATCGCAGAAATCGCATGGCTGACAGCCGGCTGTGTCATGTTCAGCGCCTGCCCCGCTTTTGTAAAGCTTCCCGTTTCAGCTATTTTCACGAAAACCCTTAATTGTGTAATAGTCATAACAATTTACTTATGCTCCTTATAAAAAAGATTCATTTTATTTATCTTATATTCTACAGTATCATAATGGAAAAGTTCTACAAGGAGTGATTGAAATAGTGAAACAGCTCTCAAAAACGCGGACAGCGCTCCTGCTCGCCTTTCTCGTCATCATGTGGGGCATCAATTGGCCGCTGTCCAAAGCAGCGCTCTCCTATTCGCCGCCGCTATTGTTCGCGGGCATCCGGACGCTGATTGGCGGGATTTTATTAGTCATTGTCGCACTGCCGCGTATTCATAAATTGCGTTTTAAAGAAACGTGGCCGATTTATCTTGTTTCTGCATTTTTAAATATTACGTTATTCTATGGCCTGCAAACGATCGGGCTGAATTACCTTCCGGCCGGTCTGTTTTCCGCAATCGTCTTCTTTCAGCCGGTGCTGATGGGCGTGTTTTCTTGGCTGTGGCTCGGTGAATCGATGTTTGCAATGAAAGTGATCGGGCTGATCCTCGGTTTTGCGGGAGTAGCTGTCATCAGCGCCGCGGGTTTTGGCGGGCATATTTCTGTCATTGGGGTTCTGCTGGCCCTCGGCTCCGCACTCAGCTGGGCGTTAGGAACAGTATTTATGAAAAAAACAGGCAGCCGCGTCGATTCCATCTGGATGGTCGCTTTGCAGCTGACGATCGGAAGCGTGTTTCTGCTTTTATCCGGATTTTCGACAGAAAGCTTTTCGGCGATACAATGGACAGTTCCGTTTATCACCAGCCTGCTGTTCATCTCTGTCTTCGTTATCGCACTCGGCTGGCTTGTCTTTTTTACGCTTGTCGGTTCAGGGGAAGCAAGCAAGGTCGCTTCCTACACTTTTTTGATTCCGCTCATTTCGATCGTGGCCAGCTCCATTTTCCTGCATGAACCGCTGACCTTAAGCCTCTTGGCAGGGCTGCTGCTGATTGTAACGAGTATCTGCCTCGTGAATTCAAAATCAAAAGCACAGAAAGCGGCGGCGATTGGTGTAAAAGAGAAGGCTGCACAATAGTAAAAACCTCTTGTCGGATGTGACAAGAGGTTTCTTATTTACTGATGCTTACGTCCTTTGATCAAATACACAATCGTAATCAAAAGATAGATCGCCGCAGTAATGCTGGTCATCACAATTGACGTTGTCATAATGACTCCAATCAGAATAGCGAGTAATGCCAGAATCGCAAACCATGTCGTGTATGGGAACAACTTTACATAATAAGCCGGTGTTTCTGTTTGGTATTTTCTTGATTTCAAATGGGCGAATCCGATGATCAGCCAGATGAATAATACGGTATATCCCAATGACCCCATTAAGTAATTAAACGTTTGGCTTCCCGCGAACAGAGAAATCAATACGCCAATATATAGGGAGGAAGTGCACATCAGAATCGCAAACATCGGTACGTTTTTCGATGAAAGTTTCGAAAAGATTTTCGGGAGCCTTCCGTCACTTGCCTGTGTATACAAAATGCGGGACGACCCGTATAAACCTGAATTCATTGAAGAAATGATCGCAAGCAGGATGACTGCGTTCATGATATGATCCGCACCCGGAATGCCTACCATTTTAAAGACCATGACGAAAGGACTTTCCGGAACGGAGTTGACTTGATTCCATGGAATCAGGCTGACAATGATAAAAAACGGCAGCAGATAGAACGTGACAATCCGTGTTAGAGTGCTGCGGACAGCTTTCGGGACAACCTTTTCAGGATTTTTTGTCTCAGCAAGCGTTACACCAATAATTTCTGTACCGCCGTAAGAGTAGATCACGACTAGCATCGCCGTAATCAGCCCTGTGCCTCCGTTCGGGAAAAATCCGCCGTGCTCTGTCAGGTTTGAGAACCCGGCAGCTGTATGATCACCGAATGATACAAATAAGAGCAACAATCCTAATATAATAAAAATAATAATAACGGTAATCTTGATCATCGCCAGCCAATATTCGGTTTCGGCGAAGATTTTAACAGAAAGCAAATTCACAACCGTGACAATAAGAGATATCCCTAATGCCAGGACCCAAATCGGGCAGCCCGGCAGCCAATATTGAATAAAGATCGCAGCGACAACAGCTTCAGCCGCAATGTTGAGCACCCACATTTTCCAGTATATCCAGTCCAAGAAATAAGCAGCGTAATTTCCTAATACCTGCTGGACAAGATCCCGGAAGGTTCTTGCGTTTCGGTTGCGCACAGCCATTTCCGCGAGCCCCTGCATAATAAACAGCAAAATAATACCGCCGAGCAGGTATGCGATAATGACAGATGGCCCCGCCACATCGATCGCCGAACTGCTCCCTTTAAATAAACCTGCGCCGATTGCTCCGCCCAGCGCCATCATCATAATATGGCGGGACGTCATCGTGCGCTTTAACGTCTGATTGTCTTTTTTCATCCTCTACTACCTCTCCTTCTCGTTTTCAAAAACAAAAAAGCCCGCCGCCTCTTATCTAATAGATAAAGAGACGACGAGCCTTAGGCTGACCGCGGTACCACTCTTGTTGATTCTTATGAAGAATCCAGCTTTTGACCTGTAACGAAGGTTAGCCGTTAAAACATGGGGAATATTCAATCTATTCCGTTTCGTCTTACCACTCCCGGGCGAGTTCAAAGAAAAATCAGGCTGCGTCACACCGCCCCGCAGCTCTCTTTTCTGATTACTTCTTTTACTGCTCCCAATCTATGTGTTTTCGTTTTCTGAAAAACTGAAATTTTATGTTCTGAATATACTAACATAATATACGTGCTTCTTTTTTCCCTGTCAATAACCTCAGAGAAAAAAGAAATGGTTATTTTACCCCTTTTTGAATGGCTTTCCAAAAGGATTCTGACTCGTTTCCTAATGCATAGACTGAGACACCTGCTATTTTGTATTGCTTTGCCAGATGGCTTTTCGTTTGGACGGTTTTTTCATTTTCATACCACACGACATGTTTATGCTGCTTTTTGTCAACGTAAGAAAACGTCATCGAACCTGATTTTTTGTTGAATATCGGCTTTACTTTCTGCTTTTTGATCAGGGGCTTGAGTTCATTCCATGCTCTCATTGTGCTGCCGCTTCCGTCTTTCACATCCCAGTCATAGCCGTACGCAGGGATTCCCATGATGACTTTATTGGCTTTGATCTTTTTAACTGAAAACTGCAGGGAGCTTTTGATCCAGCCTGTGCTCGCCACCGATCCCGGCTCGCCCCAAATGCCGTGTTCGTCGTAAGTCATGACTTGCACATAATCGGCATATTGACCGATTTTCGCATAATCATACGGCCAGCTCCAGTCATCGTTTTGATCATCGGCGCTTTTGGCCGGAACGGAAACCATTGTTTTGATCTGTTTCTTTTTCAGCGCCTGTGAGACATCTTGAATGAAGCGTGAATATTTGGACCGGTCTTCTGGATTCACCGCTTCAAAATCGATATTGATACCGTAGTATAAGTGCTTTTTAGCCAGTGCTATCAGCTGATCTGTGAATCGTTTTTTCGCTGTTTTATTACTCATGACCCGGCTCGCTAAATCACCGTCAAAATCATAAATGGCGTCATTATAATTTGAAATCACAGCCCATGTCTTGATTTTATTCTTTTTCGCATAAGTCAGCTGCTTGCTTGGGGCATCGCCAATGATGTGTCCGTTTTTTTCAAACGCAAACGTATCTGTGGCGATCGAATTCATGTATGTATGATATTTCACAAGAGAATTGTATGAGTCCGTATCCCGAGTTGTGTAGCCTACTGTCATGCCAGCGGCTTTCGCTTCTGCGTTTGAATACATAAACAGAATGATCGCAATCGCCAGTGAAACAGCTGCGATCAGCCATTTTTTCATCGCATTTCCTCCTTTTTCAAGTCATACTCTTCTCATCGGCCAAACAATTGGAAGTTGAAGTTTTTTCAGCGTGATTGAAAACCTTTGAAGTCTAGGAAGAATGAGCATTGAATCAGACTTCCGCAGGATGCGGTGACAGAGGCGTTTGAGCAGGACGCTGCCTGACAACGAATGCGAGGGTTTGTCGACACGCTGAAAGCCCGGCATATGCCGGGCTTTTGAGGTTAGCGGTCAGAGACGAGAATGTATGCTGCTTTTACAGGTCCGTGCACCCCGACGACCAAATCCATTTCGATATCGGCTGAGTTGCTCGGTCCGGTAATGTAGTTGATGCAGGAGGGAACAGTAACGCCGTCCGCAATATTTTGGCGGATGATATCACTGGCTTGCGTCATTCTCGGCACAATGCTTGACTTTGGCACAATCGCAATATAGGTCGTCGGCAGAAGGCTGACAGACCGGCCGATATCTTTTGAGGAGAAGAGGACAACCGTCCCCGACTCGGCCAGTGTGATTTCACTGAATGTAATTCCTACATTGGCTTGCTCCGCTTTTTTGATATTTTCTTCGCCTTTGTCAGCATCCCACTCCCAGACCGGCGTTCCATCGCTCGGCCAGTCTTTGGTGAGCAAGCTTTTTAGCCCGTATGCTTCAAAGCGGGGGTCCTTTGGAAGGATAACAGGACCTCCGGAAAACCGGCTGACTTGCTCGCGCAGGGCATCGCAGAGACCGGTTGAATCGGTTTCAATCAGCTCTGTATGGATTTTGACGCAATGGTTTTTGAGCACTGTGACCAAGTCATCCGCTGAGTATCCTTCAAGTGTTTGATATTGCGGCTGATGCGCCCACTCTGGGACTGCCACGCCTCCTGTTCTTCTTTCACGGCCAAGGCGTGATGCGATCCGGTTTAAAAAGCTCTCCTGATTCTGAACGGTTCCCTTCGTCATCACTGTTCCTCCTTCGTGCGTTCACTTGTTTCTCTGTCTGTAAACCAGTCTCTGAATCTCGATTTATGCGGTGCCGGGAAATCGCGGATCTGTGTCCAGCTTTTGAGCGGGCCGGGTCCTTTCGACATTTTTTCACCCTCTGTAAAAGGCGTCATCGCGGCCGGCGCCCATTTTGAGCCCATTTTATAAAGCGGCAAAGAGGATGCGCCAAGCCCAAATGCTTTCATCGCAAGCTTTTCACTGATCGGCGCCCTGCCTTCTTTTTCGACGATGTTCTGGCGATGCTTGAGGAGCAGCTCATGAAGCGGAATTTTGACCGGGCAGGCTTCTGAACAAGCCGCGCAAAGTGTAGATGCGTACGGCAGCTCCTTATAATCGTCATAACCGCCAAGCAGCGGCGATAAAACCGCTCCGATCGGCCCCGAATAGATTGAGCCGTAAGAGTGTCCGCCGACATGGCGGTACACGGGGCAGACATTGATACAGGCGGCACAGCGGATACATTGCAGCACAGACTGGAATTCCGTTCCGAGAATGTTGGACCGGCCATTATCAACAATGACAAGATGGAATTCCTCCGGCCCGTCCACCTCCCCTTCCAGCTTCGGGCCTGTCAGTGCTGTAATATAACTTGTCAGCCGCTGCCCGACAGCACTTCTTGTCAGCATGCTGACAAGCACTTCAAATTCAGAAAATGACGGGACAATCCGCTCCATTCCCATCACGGTGATTTGTGTTTTCGGCAAGGTGCTCACAAGCCGTCCATTTCCTTCATTGGTCACGAGGCTGACAGAACCCGAGTCAGCGATGGCGAAGTTACAGCCGGTAATGCCGATATCGGCTTCCAGAAACTTTTCCCGGAGGATGGCGCGCGCATGCATCACAAGCTCTTCCGGTTTTTCTGTATGTTGATAATCCAGCCTTTCTTTAAACACATCGCGTATTTGCTCTTTATTTTTATGAAGGGCGGGCGCTACGATATGTGACGGCGGATCGTGATCATCAATCTGTAAAATATATTCGCCGAGGTCGGTTTCGACGACTTCACAGCCTTCCTGTTCCAGCACCTCATTCAGATTGATTTCCTCTGTAACCATTGATTTTGATTTAACGATTTTCTTCCCGTTCTTCTTTTGAATGACATCGCGGATATAAGAAGACGCCTCTTCCGATGTTTCCGCGAAATAAACATGCCCGCCTCGTTTCGCCACATTTTCGGCAAGCTGTCCGAGATAGAAATCGAGGTTTTCAAGGACATGCTTCCTGATTTCCTCTGACAACGAGCGCCAGTCTTCCCAGTTTCCCAGCTCTTCGGCTGCTTCAAGGCGCCGTGTCCGCAGACGTTCCTGCGCTCCTGAAACAGCGCCCCTCATAAATTCATTATCGATCCCCTGTGATACCCGCTCATTGAAAGCGTCAGTACCGATTTTCATCGCCATGATCCTTTCCCCCTCTGAATCCAGTTTTATCTGCTGTTGAGCACTTCGGCGATGTGCATCACTTTGACATTCTTGTCTTTTCGGTCAAGCCGCCCCCCGATATTCATCAAACAGCCGCAGTCAGCGCCGATCAGCACCTCTGCTCCCGTATCCTCCACGCATGCGACTTTTTCATCGACCATCTGCTCAGAGATCTGCGCCATTTTGACGGAGAACGTTCCTCCGAATCCGCAGCAGTTGTGTTTCCCCGGAAGCGCTGTGAACTCTAAGCCCTTCACATGGCTGAGAAGCTTCATCGGCTCCTCCCGAACTCCGAGCAGCCTTGTCATATGGCACGACGTATGTAAGGTCGCTCTAGTATGAAGGCTTGCGCCGACATCTTCGATCCCAAGGACGTTCACGATAAAATCAGTCAGTTCATACGTTTTATCCGCGAGCTTTTGCGCTTTGTCGGCCCATTTCGGATCATTCTGAAACAGGTGCGGATACTCCCTGAACATCGTGGTGCAGGAACCGGAAGGGCTGACGACATATTCTGAATCCTGAAACGTTTCGATCATCCGTTTCATTGCTTTTTTGGCGTCATTCACATAGCCGCTGTTATAAGCCGGCTGCCCGCAGCAGATCTGCCCCTCCGGAAAATCCACCTCACATCCAAGGCGCTCCAGCAGTTCCACCGTTGCTTTTCCGACATTTGTTTGAAACATATCAACAAGACAAGTGACAAAAAGTGAGACTTTCATGATGAACCCCTCTTTCATCCCCAATATGTGATCTGGTCATCTGATGACCTGAACATAACAACTTCTATCAATATCGTACACTATTCTGACAAAGGAAGGAAAGGGTTTTCTGGGTATAATTTCATTTGCAGGCTTATAAAAACACCCCTGATCCCTCAGGAGTGCCATGATGCTGAAAACATATGGTTAAATCCAGCCCTTTTCCTCAGCGATGCTGGCGGCTTCTGTCCGATTTTTCGCATTGAGCTTTTGGATGATTTCTGAAATGTAATTTCGGACTGTGCCTTGTGATAAATAGAGTTCGAGCGTAATATCTTTTGTTGTCTTGCCTAAAGCCGCCAGCCGCAGAATTTCTTGTTCTCTTACGGTGAGCGGATTTTCGTCTCGCATCATATTAAACGTCAGCTCCGGGCTGAAGACCCGTTTTCCCTTTACACACTTTCGGATGGCGTCGGCCAAATCGTCAATTTCGCCGTCTTTCAGCAGATAGCCATGTACGCCGGCTTTGACGGCGCGTTCAAAATATCCGGGACGGGCAAAAGTGGTTAAAATAATGACCTTGCTGCCGCAGCCTTTTTGCATTAATTCCTCTGCCACATCCAGCCCGCTTCGAACCGGCATTTCAATGTCCATGATGCATACATCCGGTTCCAGCTTCAGAATGGCTTTTAACGCTTCTTCCCCGTTTAGTGCTTGTCCGATGACTTCCATATCCTCTTCTAAATCCAGCAGAGATCCCAGAGCGCCTAAAAGCATTCGCTGGTCCTCAGCAATAAACAGACGAATCATTCTTTTCGTCCTCCTATCAATCTGCTTTTTTAATAAGCGGAATCGTCAGTGTCAAAACCGTTCCGTTCTGTGCTGAAAGCGTTAATCCTCCTTCAATGAGCATCAGCCGTTCTTCCATTCCCCGCAGGCCATTCCCAAACGTATTCTCCTTTGCCGCTCCCTTTCCGTCATCCCGTATCACAACTCTCATTTTGTCAGCAAACCGAGAAATGGTGATGGCGCAGTGGGTTGCTTTGCTGTGCTTGATGATATTGGTCACTGCTTCCCGCATACACATGCTGATAATATTTTGCGTGACGGGAGATATTGCTGAAAAGTCTTCGTCACCTTCATATTGAAAGGTAATGTTCCCCGTTCTTAATATGTGCTGAATGTTGGCGAGTTCCTCCGCCATCGTGGCCGTTCTCATATCAGAAACAAGCTCACGAACCTGCTTGAGTGCGGCGCGTGAACTGATTTCCATTTCTTTTGCTTCAAGCCGGGTCCGTTCTGAATCAGATGTTGCCAGCCGCTGAATCAGCTGGCTTTTTAACGTAAGGAGCGACAGGGTATGGCCGAGGGTATCGTGAAGATCACGGGCGATTCGAACACGCTCCTCCCTTTTGGAGAGTTCTTTTATCTGTTCGTTGGCTTGGGCAAGTTGGGTTTCAAGTTCAATTCTCCGAAACATAGAACGGATGCCGAATGGAGAAATGAGCATGATGACGAGAAACGGGAGAACAGAAAAAAGCTCCCGGAGCGAAACCGAATTCGCGAGAAATTGATAAAAACACGGAAAAAGCAACATAAAGATTAAACCGCAGAACGCACGGTTAAACTTTGTTTTCTCTTTGTAATAACCAACAAAGTTTGCCGGAAAAAAACCTAAATAGATATAGGTGATATTGTAAAACACACTATAGATGAAAATAACCGCCATTTGCACGAGAAGCCAATACGTAAATGAATCTCTGCCCGCGCTGCAGAACAACTGGCGATATGCCATGACAAAAAAGAGCAGCATGCCATATCCAATCACCTGTTTGACGCCTGTTTCTCTCAATAAAGAAAGAAACGGCATGATGGTATACACCAGAAAGATATAAGGGAAAAACCCGAATTGCTTAGGGAATATAGTTCTTAAGATTTTCATGTATTACACCGCTTCTTGTTTTCTTCTTATATACTTAGATAGTAGCATGAAGAGCATCAAATAAGCGATTAGTATCAGAATATTTTCCCATGATGGGCCCCCGCCCCGGACAAGTTCCCACGCTCCGTTCCCGAAATGATAAGACGGAAGCCACCGGCCAATATTCTGCATCATGTCAGGCATAACCTCAAACGGCATCCACATGCCTCCGCCTAAAGCCAGCAGCATGTAAAGCACATTACTGATTCCAGCTGCTGTTTCTACTTTTCTCATAAGGCCGATTAGTGTGCCTAATGCTAAAAACGGCAATGCGCCAAACAAAATCCACAGTCCGCTCATGATCCATTCAAACGGGGACAAGTCGATGTCATTGATAATTGCGCCGCAAAGAAAAATGACGGTAATAGATAAGATGTGAATCACACTTTGACCGATCATCTGAGCTGATAAATAGATATGATCCGGAAGAGGCGTAATGCGGATAAAGGCAGTCCAGCCTTGCGACCGTTCTTGAACCATACGGATTCCAAGCGTCATGATAGAGGATCCCATTACGCTGAAGACTGTCATTGACATTAAGTAATGAGCGTCCCATGCACGTTGATCAGAGGCGCCCGTATTCACTACATTAGTAAAGAGATAATAAAAGGCAATCGGCATCATCAGAGACCAAAACACAAAATACTTATTCCGAAGCACCCTTTTCATTTCGGCTGCGCTTTGCTTTTGCAGCATATTCACTCACATCGCCTCCCTATTTCCGTCAGCCAGCTGGCGAAATGCCTCATCGAGCGTTCCTTGCTCAATTCGAATATCGCATGCTTGTATGTTTTCTTGAAAAATCAGTGCTAACACTTTGTCTGTATTTGATGTTTGGATGATGGTTCTCTGTTGCTTTTGGATCACTCGCTCTACGATCGGATGACGAGACAGCTTTTCCAATGATTCATCTGAATGCAGCGTAAAGGAAACAGACTGTTTTTGAATCCTTGAGCGGATTTGCATTGGCGAGTCGTCCGCCACAAGCCGTCCGTCAGCAAAAAATAAGATTCGCCGCGCGGCATCATCTGCTTCCTGTAAATAATGGGTTGAAAAAATAATTGTTTTTCCTTGGTCCGCGAGCCCATGAATGGTCTGCCAGAATCGATGTCTTGATGATGTGTCCATTCCGACTGTCGGTTCATCGAATATGAGCAGCTCGGGGTTCCCGGCAAGAGCCAAAGCAAAGCTCAAACGGCGTTTTTGTCCGCCGGATAATTTTTCTGCCCTCGTTTTCAAGTCTTCTTTTGTGAGTGCTGTTAACGAAACGAGTTCTTTCATAGATAATGGATTTGGATAATAGCTTCGGAAGAGCTCGAGGATTTCATACACCTTCAGTCCAGGCATGACGCTCACTTCCTGCAGCATCACCCCTATTTTTTCCCGCACCTGTTGATCACCGGGAACCCGGTTAAATAGTTTGATGTCTCCCTCGCTTGGTTTCAGCAATCCTAATATCATGGAGATAACGGTCGTCTTCCCTGCCCCATTCGGCCCGAGAATGGCTGCAATTTCTCCTTTTTTAATGCTGAAGCTGATGTTGTTTACAGCTGTTTTTTGCTGGAATTGTTTTGTCACATTGCTTACTGATACTGCCTCATTCATCACATGAACACCTCCTGATAGCTTATAATGATTGTAAAATGACGGAGAAGATGATGTTAGTATGAGGTGTCATGATGGTGGGTGACAAATGTCATATTCTTTCTCAAGTCTAGGTCATCCCTCCTCTACATCTTCCAATTTTTCCAGCTCGCCTATGCCGGATGTCCTCTTTCTTTTAAACTGCTATATACTTTCATAGAAAGACACACTCTTCAAACCGTGAGTGTTATGATATACATATTGAAATTTATTTTACTTTCCAGCTGAAAGGAGCCAATCATGAACGATGCGATTTTGTCTCGAAATGATGTGAAGATGAAGGGAAGCGGCAAAACATCTATCATTTTCGCACCTGGTTTTGGATGTGATCAAAGTGTGTGGAATGCCGTGGCCCCGGCCTTCGAAGAAGATCATCGGGTCATTTTATTTGATTACGTCGGTTCGGGACATTCAGACTTGCACGCATATGACCCGGATCGTTACCAGACACTTGAAGGCTATGCCCAAGATGTTCTTGATGTTTGTGAAGCTTTAGATCTGGAAGACACCGTGTTTGTGGGGCACTCTGTCGGGGCTGTGATTGGGATGCTTGCTTCCATCCGCCGTCCGGCGCTTTTTTCCCATCTGGTGATGGTGGGGCCTTCTCCTTGCTATTTGAATGATCCGCCTGAGTATTACGGAGGATTTGAGGAGGAACAGCTCCGTGGTTTGCTGGAGATGATGGAGAAAAATTACATAGGCTGGGCAACTGTATTCGCAGCAACCGTTCTGAATCAGCCAGATCGGCCTGAAATCAGGGAAGAGCTTGAAAACCGTTTTTGTTCTACTGACCCTGTAATTGCCCGCCAATTCGCGAAAGCCGCGTTTTTTTCTGATCACCGGGAGAATCTTTCGAAGGTAACGGTTCCCTCTCTGATTCTCCAATGCGCGGACGATATCATCGCACCGGCCGCAGTAGGCGAGTATATGCATAAGCATCTTCCTTATAGTACACTGAAACAAATGGAGGCTCGCGGGCATTGCCCCCACATGAGCCATCCTGAAGAGACGATCCAGCTGATCAGCGATTATTTGAAAGCGCTCGTGATATAGGAACGAAAGAGATAGAGGTGACCCTCTTAATGGACAAACAATTGAATGATGCACCATGCGGTTTCCTCACTTTGTCAGAAGAGGGTTCAATCATAGCTGTCAACCGCACCCTGCTCAAGATTCTGAATTATGAGCCGAAAGAGATTGTCGGCCGGCATATGAATATGATCCTGACAATTCCCGCACAGCTTTTCTGCCAGCTCTATTTTGAGCCGCTTTTAAAACTGGAGCAGCACATTGAAGAAATCTACATTTCTCTGCAAACTAGAGATGGAAAAGAAATTCCCGTCCTTGTCAATGCTGTTGCAAGAGCTGATGGCGGATTATCTGTCACCGAGTGTGTTCTGATACCGATGCGAAAGCGAAATGAATATGAAAATGAGCTGCTGATGGCCAGAAACACGGCTCAGGAAGCTTTGCTTGCCAAACAGAAAGCCAATGCGGAGCTAGAAATGGCCTTGGAAGCGCTGAAGGCAAAACAAGAAGAACTTCTTGAGATCAACAAACAAAATCAGCAATTTAAACTAAACACTAAAAGAGAGCTCGAGCTTGCCAGAAAAACACAGGAAAACTCGTTGACTGAACCGATTGTAAACGACCAGATCCAGATTGACGCTTATTACAAAGCATCCAGTGAATTATCGGGTGATCTATACGGATTTTATCAAATCGATGAACATCGATACGGCATTATTATTCTTGATGTGATGGGGCATGGGATTTCATCTGCATTGATTACGATGTCTCTGCATCCTTTGTTCCAGCGCCAGATCACGCAAGGTCTCAGTCCCGGCAAAGTCATGAAGGAATTAGACCGCCACCTTCACAGCTTGTTCCAAAATGATGAGGAAGCAAGACATTATTGCACAGCCATTTATCTCGAGATTGATACAGCCCGGCAAAAAATTGATTATGTCAATGCAGGGCATCCGCCGGCATTATGGCAGGGCGCCGGCGGAACCCAAAATCCGCTGCATACAACCGCGCCTCCGATCGGGATGTTTGAAGATACAGTCTTTCAGTCAAGCAGTCTTTCATACACGGAGGGCGGAAGGCTCCTGCTGTATACAGATGGCGTGATGGACCCTACAGCGTCATGTTATTTATTTGATTTATTAAAGGACCATCCCGATTTGCCTATCGCTGACTTGAAAGAGCAAATTCTTACATCCCTGCATGATCATAAGGAAGCCCATCATAAAAGTGATGACGAATGTTTTATATTAGTTGATTTGACATAAAATGATCCCTGAGACGCAACAATGATTTGTTACATCTCAGGATTTTCTGTTTAACGTTTTTTCGGAATATGGCCTGACTCCGCATATTGAAATACCTGCAAGGAAGGCAGCGGGTGTCCGTTAAAATCAAACAAAGCTTGGTTATCCACAGCACTTCCCCCATACCACTTCCCGGCATCTTCTGGGTCATATTCAGCGGCATAGCTCGAGGCCCATCCTGAACCGAATGTTTCCCATAACACTTTGTTTTTCTCCACCTGTGTTTTCGGCCCGACTGGAATCCACGCAGGCTCCCAATAGAACACGCCAAGTCCCGCCGTTCCTGTATTCGCTACGGCCTGCATCACATCTCTTATCACATTCGCCTGGCCTTGAACGGAAATAGGATATGGCAGCGTCTGCCCGCTTTTTGGCGTTGTATTTTCATGCCCATCACCGTCCTCAGCGGTATAAGTGTACGATGTCTCCGCCACCATGACTTTTTTGCCGTACGTCCCGGCAACTGCCTTCAGCACAGAGGTCAAATTCTGCAATGTGCCGTGCCAGAAAGGATAATAAGAACTGGCAAACACATCATAATCCACTTTGTTTTTGCGGAGTGTTTCTGCAATAAATGAATACCTTCCAGTTGTTTCAGGATTGGTAAAATGCAGCGCGACCAAGATGCCTGGGTCTGTTTCTCTGACCGCCCGGCTTCCTTCATTAAATAATTGACTCATCTTCGCCCAATCGGTTTCGCCCGCAAATGCCCCTGTTGTTTCATTTCCGACCTGAACCATGCCGATGTCGACGCCTTCCTTGATCATTTTTTGCAGGCTTTGTTTCGTATACTCATAGAGCTTTGTTTTTTTAGCTTCAAAGCTTAAATTCGCCCAAGCTTTGGGGGCCTTCTGTTTCGCAGGATCGGCCCAGAAATCAGAATAATGAAAGTCGGCCAGCACCTTCATTCCATTCGCTGTCGCTCTTTTTCCGATCTCAATGGCTTTTTGAACATCATTGTTTCCCCCTCCATATCCACTGCCATGTGAATCATACGGATCATTCCAAATGCGGACGCGAACATAGTTGACGCCGGCTTGTTTTAGGGTTGTAAAGATGTCCTGGCGTTTTCCGCTTGTATTGTAAAAGGTGACTCCGCTGTTTTCTAAAGCAATAACACTGGACACATCTGCCCCTTTGATAAAGTCCTTGTTCATGCCCTCTACTTTTTTAACGAAAAGATCCTCTGTCCGAGGCTTCGGCACATGTTTCTCCTCCCCAATGGCAGCGGCATATCCCGTAGAACTGAATACACTCCACACGATGGCAGCTGCAAAGAACATTTTCACGCTGCATTTCATGACACTTCTCACTCCTTGGTAAACGCTTTCAAAATACAATAAAAAAGAATCCGCCCATATCGAGCGGAGGCATCAGCCTAATGTGTGTTTACGACGATTCTCACTTCATATTTTTCCATCGTCAGGTCGCCAGATACTATCTCTCCGGTCATCATATCTTTCACACTCTGATTAAACGTGACCAGCTGTTTTTCTTCCGTGAAATTCATTACAAAAATGTAATCATTATCCTGATCCTGCCTCGCTTGTACGGAGACGCCTTTTCCGTGCCGAACCGGAAAAACAGGAGAAAGAGACAGGTCTGTGATCAGCCCTTCATAGAAATCCCGATGAAATTGATCCTCCAAACGCGCACCGATAAAATACGCCTTGCCCCGCTGATATTGATGGCTTGTCACCGCTGGCGTACGCGCATAAAAATCTTCTTGATACAAAGCTTCTGCAGACGCCGTCTTTACATCAATCACCGTTGCATAATCCTTCATTTCATATGATTGGCTGCGATAACTGACAGCATTTCGATCCTTTGGGTACAGCGTATCGGTTTCAAGAGGCTCCATTCCGAAAATGGCTTGCAAATCCGGATGCCATCCGCCTGTGTACGTTAAGTCATGTTCGTTCACAATTCCGCTGATATATGTCATGACTAAGGTGCCGCCATTAGCCGTAAACGCTTTTAAACGGGAAATGGTGTCTTCGCTGATTAAATAAAGCATCGGGACGATCAGCAGTTTATATGATAAAAAATCTTGTTCTTTTGTGATGACGTCGACAGGGATATCGTGTTCCCAGAACGTGCGGTAATGCTGCTGAAGCGTTTGCGCATAACGTTTTGTCGCCTTCGCAAAACCCTGAGCATCCTCGAGCGCCCAATGATTTTCCCAGTCATATAAAATAGCAGTTTCAGCGGGCCGATTCGTTCCGACAATCGCGGAAAGCTGTTCTAATGTTTCGCCGACTTTGGCCACTTCTTGAAAGACCCGGTTCTTCGGGCTATTATCATGATCAACAATCGCCCCGTGCAATTTTTCTGATGATCCGCGCGATTTACGGTATTGGAAATAGAGTACGCTGTCTGAACCGTGGGCAATCATTTGCATAGACGACAGCAGATTCATGCCCGGGCGCTTCGCCTTATTGACGTTATGCCAATTGACCGCGCTTGGCGTACACTCCATTAATAAGAAAGGCTGCTGCTTTAGGCTGCGGTACATGTCATTGATAAAGCCGGCCTTCATCGCCAAATCGGCTGTGCTTTCCCAGTCATTGTGCCAGACCGGATAAGCGTCCCAGCTGATGACATCGACATGCTTCGCAAATTTGCTGTAGTCGAGGCCCTGATACGGAATCAAATCCGGTGTGTCAGCCATAAAGTTCGTTGTGATAGGGATATCAGGCGTCAGTTCTTTCAGCGGGATGATTTCATTTTCATAAAACGAAATCGTTTGATCAGTGACGAACCGGCGCCAGTCTAAGTTCAAACCGTGCAAGCCATTTTCACCGATCGGCGAAGGGCTTTCAATTTGTGACCAATCATTAAATGTATGGCTCCAAAAAGGAGTCCACCACGCATGGTTCAATGCCTTGAGGCTGTTGTCATATTTCGATTTCAGCCACACCCTGAAAGCATGCTGGCATTGGTCGCAGTGGCACTCTCCTCCGTATTCGTTGGAAATATGCCACATTAACAGCGCCGGATGATTGCCGTATCGTTCTGCTAATAACCGGTTGATGTGACGTGTTTTTTCACGGTAGACTTTAGATGTAAGGCAGTGGTTGTGCCTTCCGCCGTGCAGCTGTTTGACGCGGGAGGCATTGACCCGCAGCACTTCAGGATAGGTTTGTGACAGCCAGGCAGGACGGGCTCCGCTTGGCGTTGCTAATATGACCCGGCCGCCTATGCTGTGAATCCGTTCAAAAATATCATCAAGCCATTCAAATTGATATACGCCCTCTTCCGGCTCAAGCGCGCTCCATGCAAAAATGCCGACAGAAAACGTATTCGTATGAGAAAGCTTCATCAGCTTAATATCATCGGCTAAAATATCAGGCCGATCCAGCCACTGATCAGGATTGTAGTCTCCTCCGTGGAGCATAAACTTCGCTTTAGTAACGTACGTTTTTTCAAGCTTTGCCATTATTTTCTCCCCCTTATTCTCTTACCCTTTTGTTCCCCCAGCGGTTAATCCGGACACAAAATGCTTTTGCAGCATGATAAAGATGATGGCAACCGGTATGCTGATAAGCAGGGCTCCGGCTGCAAATGTTGTATAGCTGGCTCCCATAACATCATTCACTAAATTGAATAGACCTACGGGCAATGTATATGATTCTGGCGTTCTCAATATCGTTGAGGACAGCACAAAATCTCCGAGCGGGCCGGTAAAGCCGTTCATGGCGACTACTGCCGCCATCGGTTTTGATAATGGCAGAATGATCTGGAAGAAGATTCTTGTGCTGCCGGCCCCGTCAATCTTGGCGCTTTCGTCTAAATCCATCGGAATGGAATCCATGTATCCTTTCATCAAATACGTATTCATCGGGATCAGGCCGCCGATATAAAGCAAGATTAACAGCCAGTGGCTATTGATCATCCCCAAGATTTGCGCCAGCACAAACAAGGCGATTAAAGCCGAAAACTGAGGAATCATTTGCAGCAATAAAAAGAGGGTTAAAGCGTATTTCCTTCCTTTAAATCGAAAGCGCGAAAATGCATAGGCGGTAAACGTCACACAGATCAAAGATCCCGCCATCGTAAACAGGCTGATCTTCATTGAGTTGAGATACCACTGCACATATTGAAGGCTTTCTTCGCCCGCAAATAACTCCTTGTAATGATCGAATGTCGGATGCTTCGGAATGATGGATGTGCTGATTAAGCTGTTGCCGGGGTTAAAGCTTGCGCCTGCCGTCCAAAGGAGAGGATAAACAATGATGGCCGCCATACAGGCTAACAACAAGTAAGACAAAAGGAGACGAATACATTTTCTGACCTTCATATCTGCCAGCATGCCTCATGCCTCCTCTTTAAAAGACTTCGTCCGTCTGAACTGCCACAATGCGATAGAGATGACAAACACAGATAATAAAATCGTTAAAGCCGCGGCGAGTGAATATTGACTGGACTGCATTGTCAATTTGTAAATCCACGAAACAAGGATATCTGTCCCGCCGGCTGTTGACCCGGTTACCGCCGGACCGCCGCCATTGAATAGATAGATAATATTAAAGTTATTAAAATTAAACGTAAACTGAGTAATGATAATCGGAGCCATAGCAATGAACACCATCGGAAGCGTGATGTATCTCAGCTTCGAGAAAACAGAAGCGCCATCAATCGTGGCTGCTTCATACAGATCGTCCGGAATGGACTGCAAGACGCCTGTTGAGACGAGAAAGATGTACGGAAACCCGAGCCAGCCCTGCATAAGAATCAGCGCAAGCCTCGACCAATTGGCATCTGTCATCCATGGAAGAGGCTCTATGCCGAAGAAAGCCAAGATATCATGATTCATCGCACCGAAGCTATCATTAAACAGCCCTGCAAAAATTAAAATCGTCACAAAACCGGGAACAGCCCATGGCAAAATCAAAATCGTCCGGAAAAAACGTTTAAAACGAATGTCTTTCTGATTGACAATAATCGCGAGAAAAATCCCCAAACTGACTTGCAGTGTGGATGCAGCAAGTGTCCAAACCACCGTCCAAGCCAGCACATCAAAAAAAGTCGACCTCCAAATATCAACTGTGAAAATGTTTGAGAAGGTTTGAAAACCGACCCAATCAATTAATTTAGCAGGAGGCGAATGATATAAATCATAGTTCGTAAAGGCTAGTGCAAAGCTGAATAAGATGGGGAAAATGACGGCGAAAATTAAAATAAACAAAGATGGTCCGCTGACGACATAAGGGTAGCCATGAGAAATGATATGTTGGTATTGTTCCTTGAGAGAGCTCAATGGCTTGTTTTCATCGCGCTGTTTTCCGCTTTGAAACGCATCGCGAAGATTCACATAATACACCGCAAGGCCAAAGCAGGTCACGATTACAGCGATAATCCCTTCCGCCAGCAGAAACACGGAATGATCCCGCGGCACCTCTGTTCCCAACGTGAAAATTCCCCAAAACCCCATATTGAGCAGATCTCCAAAGACCGCAAAAAACGATACGCCTAGGAAAAGAAAGACCAAACCTTTTATCCATTGCTTGTTATAAAATTGCCCGAACCCCGGGATGATAGACAGCAACAAAGCGATTTGACGATGCTGCACCGTTTTCACCTCTCTCACAATACAAATCTAGCTTTCTCTTTATTTTCCGCTGTGCTTTGCCTTGATTTGTCCTTTAGCCGTTTCAGCCGCTTGATCCAATGCTTGTTTCGGATCTGCTTTTCCTGTTGCAATCGTCTGTAATGCTGAATCAGCCGGCGTCCATATTTCATTCATTTCCGGAATATT
The DNA here is from genome assembly GCF_036765095.1 of Bacillus sp. 0209A. Taxonomy (NCBI): domain Bacteria; kingdom Bacillati; phylum Bacillota; class Bacilli; order Caryophanales; family Bacillaceae; genus Bacillus; species Bacillus sp. 0209A. Next base: position 735,190 of record NZ_JBAIZV010000002.1, on the reverse strand, counting down.
TGGTGTCAGCTCTGCGAAGCGGGTTTGTTCCGTAACAGCCCGTGCCGCCTCGCTTTTCATAATAGCCGGATCATTGGCTAAGGATTTCACAGCAGGAACTTCTTTCGTTTTTTCATAGCGTGTTTTAGCATTTTTTTCGTTTGCAAGAAAAATGGCTAATTCCTGCGCCAGCTCCGCATTCTTTGAAAACGCACTGACATTGTAGCTTTTGACGCCGATAAAGGAACTCATGTTTTTCCCCTTTTCCAGTTCCGGCAGTTTCGTTATGCCATAATTGATTCCTGCTTTCGAAAAGGCGTCTACATTCCATGGGCCCGAGATAATCGCTGCGGCTTTTCCTTCTGTGAACAGTGATTCCAGCACGTTTATCCCTTGTTCTCCAATAATGCCTGCCGGGAATAAACCATCCTTGTAAAACTTTTGAATCTGCGCCGCACCTTTGACAGCGCCTTCATTATTGATCCCGATGTCTGACGGGTTATAGCTGCCATCTTTGTCTTTTCCGAAAATATATCCGCCGTAACCGCTCATCACACTTTCCGCGTAATAAATTTGATCAAATAACGCTAAAAAGCCAAATTTGCTGCCGTCAGCAGTCTTTTTGGAATAGTCGTACCACTCCCCCAGCGTTTGCGGCAATTCCTTCTCTGAAATAAGATCTTTGTTGTAAAAAAGCACTGTCGTTTCGACCGCTTTAGGCAGCCCATAAAGCTTTTGATCTACCATTTGAGATTGGATGGAAGTGTCAGTGTAAAGCGATTGCACGTCCTTTTCAACATGTAATTCCTTGAGTAATCCCTCCGTGACAGCCGTTCCGATTTGGTCACCCGGCATGGTTAACACGTCAGGACCCGTGCCGGCCGGTCCGTCCATTCGCAAATCTTCAATCTGCTTGGCATACGGTTTTTCAACGACTTTGACCTTCACATCATGCTCTTTTTCAAACGCGGCAACGGCACCTTTAATGCCGATGCTCTTTTCTTTATCCTCCCACACGACAAGCTTTGCCCCTTTTGAGCTTGGTTTGGTGCTGCCGCTTTCCTTTGGGCCGCAAGCCGCCAAGGATAAACTGACAGCCGCACAGAGCATGAGTGCGGAACACTTTTTCGCCATTTTCATTGTTTGTCACCCTTTCGCCAGTAATGAAAGCGCTTTAAAAAATAATATAGCACGGATGAGAAAATATGTAAACAAACTATTTACTTCTATCAGTAAATTTTTTTACCAATAAAAAACAGCTTAGTGTCCTAAGCCATTCTTAATTCATACTCTTTCTGACGATTAATTCCGCGCCCACATATAATGTTTTTACCGTTCTTCTCTTGTCCTGCACTTGTTCAAGCAGCATTTCAACAGCATTTTTGCATAATTCATGTATATCAATATGAAACGTTGTCAGAGGGGGTGAGACATACTTTGCAAAGCTGATGTTGTTGATGCTCACAATGCTTACCCTGTTCGGTATGGCAATTCCTTTTTCGTTCAGGGCTTGCAGACAGCCAACTGCAATCGGGTCCGCCGCGATCAAAAAAGCCGTTGGAAGCCGATCGCCTAATGTGTCGATCGCTGCTGTCATCAGACGATAGCCGTTTTCTACAGAGAACCCGCGATGACAGAAAATATAGCACTCGTCCAGCAAGTCTTTTTCCCTCATATAAGATCTAAAGGTTTGTTCACGGATGTCCATTTCGTCCTGATTGGTGTTCGGATTTTTGTATGTGCCGCCGATAAAACCGATGCTCTTATGCCCTTTCCCGCTCAGGATATTTACCGTCTTCCTTGTCATTTGAGCTAAATCGGGCCTTACCGAGTCAAAATAATCGGGATCAGGAGTTGAATCGATAAACACACCGTTTTCAGTGAGATTTCTGAGAAAAGCCAGCTCTTCATCAGAAAATGTTCCGACGGCAATAAACCCTTCTAAATGTGCAGGAATGCTTTCGATTCCATCCGATATTTTATAAGTGGTCATGTCGACATTGAATGCTCTCGCCAGTTTCTCTACTTCTAATCTCATCGTTTTAAAATAGACATCTTCTAATTCTTCTTTATCTGTCAGCCAATATAAAAACGCAATATGTTTCACTAGCGGCCTTACTGTTTTCTTGCGGTAATTGAGTTTTTCCGCGGCTTCATAGATTTTCTCCCGTGTCTCATCAGGAACAGAAAGGCTTTCATCGTTATTTAAAACGCGGGAAACAGTTGAAATCGAAAATCCCGCTTCCTGCGCGATATCTTTAATTGTCGCCATTGCATCTGCCTCCATTATTCAGCTCATATTCATTTTAGTAAAATATTTTACTTTGTTTTTCGCAAATGTCAAGTGCTGCTGCAAGCAAAAAGACTGAACCATTTCCGGCTCAGTCTCGGTTTTTCATTCGGCACCGGCAGAATTGCCCGGGAAATGAGTTGGTTATTGCACATTTTCCTCGAAATATCCCGAAAGCACATCTTCCACATTCGTTAAATGCGCCAGCATAGCAGCCTCCGCCTGCGCTCCATCCTGTGCAGCCACGGCATTGTAAATCCGTTCATGCTCTTCATAAAGCCGCTGAACTGAGGTCTTCTTGGAAAACAGCCAGATTTTCCGTGTTTCTCTCATCGTTTCCAGCAGCAATGATGAAACGTGGTTCATCAGATGTTTGAGAAGATCGTTTTGGGAAGCGTCAGCCAGCGCCAGATGAAACGCGAAGTCTGCTTTCTCTCCAAGCTCTCCGTCGGCTTCAATGCTGCCCATTTCCTTTAACGCGGCATTTATTCTTTCGAGATTCTCTTCTGTTCTTTTTTCAGCAGCTAATGAAGCCACGCCGATTTCAAGCAGTTTTCTAACCTCGAGCAGCTGCTTGACGTCCTCTTTTTTCATAAGAAGGGCGGCTGAGAGCGGCTGAGAAATTTGATTGAGCTCAAATTCCTTTAGGTATGTGCCTTCTCCCTGTTTCATTTCGACAAGCCCCATCGCTTTTAGCGCGGAAAGTGCTTCGCGAACCGCTGAGCGGCTGACTTGAAAGCTTTCGGAAAGCGCTTGAACGGAGTCCAGTTTATCTCCCGGCTTCAATTCGCCGTTTTTGATCATGTCTAATAGTGCGTCCGCCACTTCTTCATATATTTTCTTTGTTTTAATTTGTTTGTATTTCAATGCAATTCACCCCGTAACTTGTAGGTCTGGCTGTTTACGATCTATTATACTCTGTTTTTGGGGAAGCCAAAAGATTTTGACAATTTTGTCAAAAAGTCTTGTACTTTGTTTTTTTTCAAAATATAATGCTAGGTAACTGGTCTTATTACCCAGTCATCAGATGATCATACTACCATCTATAGAAAACGCTTACACACAACGCCAGTTTATGTTTCTAGGAGGGGTTTGGGATGCAATGGACACAGGCATATACGCCTATAGGGGGAAATTTGCTTTTATCAGCGCTTGCGGCACTTGTACCGATTATTTTCTTTTTTTGGGCACTCGCGATTAAACGGATGAAGGGGTATACAGCGGGCTTGTCCACATTGGGGATCGCACTTTTCATCGCTGTATTGGTTTATCGGATGCCGGCGGAAAAAGCGCTGATGTCCGCGACACAAGGAGCCGTATACGGGATTTTGCCGATCGGCTGGATCATTGTGACGTCTGTTTTTTTGTATAAAATCACTGTGAAAACGGGACAATTTGATATCATTCGCAGTTCTGTTCTCTCGATTACGGATGACCGCCGGCTTCAGGCGCTCCTGATCGCTTTCTCATTCGGGGCTTTTTTAGAAGGAGCGGCGGGCTTCGGAGCGCCGGTCGCCATTTCAGCCGCGCTGCTGGTCGGCCTCGGCTTTAATCCTCTTTATGCGGCGGGAATCTGTTTGATCGCCAATACGGCGCCGGTCGCCTTTGGCGCGATTGGGATTCCGATTACAGCCGTAGAAGGGCCAACAGGAATTCCGGCGATGGAGATTTCGCAAATGGTCGGGCGGCAGCTGCCGTTTTTATCCGTATTTATTCCTCTTTATTTACTCATCATCATGAGCGGGTTCAGGAAAGCCTTTGAGGTCTGGCCGGCCATTCTCGTTTCCGGTGTTTCCTTTGCTGTCGTTCAATATCTTAGCTCCAATTTTTTAGGGCCTGAGCTGCCGGATGTTTTGTCAGCGCTTGTTTCGATGGCAGCGCTTGCTGTGTTTTTGAAATGGTGGAAACCGAAAACAACATTCCGGTTTGCCGGTGAACAGGAATCGGCCGCAGCGATTGAAACGGCGAAAACGAGTCAGGCAGCGCCTGCATACAGCGGGGGACAGATTTTTAAGGCCTGGTCGCCATTTTTGCTGCTGACGGTGATGATTTCTATATGGGGCATTCCCTCTGTCAAATCCGCGCTGACCGGGCATTATGAAGGCGCTTCTGTTTTCTTGAAGTGGCTGAATGGTATTGGAGAAAAACTGACTTTCGCCCCTGGTGTGCCTTTTTTGAACAATCAAATTGTCAATGCTGACGGTACGCCGATTGAAGCGGTTTACAAGCTTGAGGTGCTTGGTTCGGCCGGCACAGCGATATTGATTGCGGCCGTGCTGTCAAAGTTCATCACGGCGATTGCATGGAAAGACTGGGGAGCTGTTTTTAAAGAAACGATCCAAGAGTTGAAGTTTCCGATTTTGACCATCGCTTCTGTCGTTGGTTTTGCCTATGTCACCAACTCTTCGGGGATGAGCACGACCCTCGGGATGACACTTGCGCTGACAGGTTCGATGTTTACCTTCTTTTCGCCTGTTCTCGGCTGGCTCGGCGTCTTCATTACCGGCTCGGATACGTCTGCCAACCTGCTGTTCGGCAACCTGCAGAAAGTCACCGCGTTATCAGTCGGCATGGACCCTGTTCTGTCTGTCGCCGCCAATTCATCAGGCGGTGTCACAGGAAAAATGATCTCGCCGCAGTCGATCGCGGTCGCGTGCGCCGCGGTAGGGCTCGCCGGGAAAGAGTCGGATCTTTTCCGCTTTACGATTAAGCACAGCTTGTTTTTACTGCTGCTCGTTTGTATCATCACTTTTTTACAGCATCACGTGTTCAGCTGGATGATTCCAGCAGGATGATGCAGTATGAACAGTCAAGATTATCAAGAAATAAAAACAAAACTGGCAGATTGATGTTCTGCCAGTTTTATTTCTTAATATTTTTTTGATAATATCACCCACGAAGTGAAGGTTGTAATGATTGTTAAGGATATTAAAATCCTCATGATTTCAACTGCCGATAACGCCACTGCGCTGAACTGAATACTGAACAAGGTTATTACGCAATAAATCAATACAGAATAAAGTGCGTACTGCATTCCTTTTTGCTTAATCAAGTTTGCTCTTTCATCTTTTTCTTTGAAATGCGGATAAATATAGCCCGCAGCAAAACTTAAATAAGACAGTGCTCCCCACATTAATAATTCAGTAATGGAAACAGAATGAGTCACAATTTGAAAAAAAGCTTTCATCAGTAAAATCATTGTGAATAAAGCGCCAATGATGAAGTAAACTTTTCGTAATGCCATGATTTTCACCTCTCGTTCTCATCTTCATAAAACATGTTTTCGACAGTTGTATGAAACGTTTTCGCGATTGCTAATGCCAGCGGCAAAGAAGGATTATATTTTCCTTTCTCAATTGATATAACCGTTTGTCTGCTAACGTTTAGTAGCTCAGCTAATGTATCTTGGGAATATCCATATTTCTTTCTGTATTCTATTAACCTATTTTTCAAAGGGATTACCTCTTTTTCCATTAATTGTACAATAAATTCATTATAACGTAAAGCTTGCTTTACAATTTGTGAATGTAGCACCGCAATTACGCAATAAAAATCCTCCCTTTTCGGGAGGATTTTATTTATACCGTTTTCTCGCTGCCGATGACGGAATGCTCATTTGATCGCGGTACTTTGCCACGGTGCGTCTGGAGATTTGAATGCCGTGCTGTTCATATAGCAAATCGGCAATCTTTTGATCTGAGAGCGGTTTTGTTTTGTCCTCTTGATTGATCAAGTCTTCAAGCTGTGTTTTGACTGCATAGTTAGACGCATCTCCATCTCCTGATGCCTCGGCTTTTGCTGAGAAAAAGAGTTTCATCTCAAATAGTCCGTACGGCGTTTGTAGCGTTTTTCCTTTGATTGCCCGGCTTACAGTTGATTCATGAAGGCTTAGGCAGTCGGCTACCTCTCTGAGGGTCAGCGGCTTCATTGCGCTTCTCCCTTTCAGAAAGAACTCCCTTTGCCGTGTGATCAGCTCATTGACAATTCTTGTGATCGTCTGTTTTCGCTGTCGCAGCGCGCGGCTCAGCCAGCGCCATTCCTGATATTTCGCGGATAAATAAGAGGCGGTATCCTGACAGGAGCCCGACGATAAAAGCGGTCTGTACTGCGAATGCAGTTCTATTTCCGGAAACGAGCGGGTATTCAGCTCCGCTGCGATGTGCCCGTTTTTCACAGAGATAAAAATGTCAGGCTCGATATACATATCTTGCTCTGGCCGGGCAAACAGAAGGCCTGGTCTCGGATGAAGAGCCGCGATGTCATCAGAGATATCTTGAATGGTATGAAGCGGAATCCCGGTCTCATTTGAAAGCGCTTTCCACTTTTTTTGCGCAAAAGCATCAAAATGAGCTGAAACAAGCATTTCCGCTTGCTCATTTCTGTCCGGCAGCCGCTGTAATTGAAGAAGGATACATTCCTTCAGAGATCTTGCGCCGATTCCAGCTGGCTCTAACGACTGGAGTTTTGCCAAAACAGCTTCCGCTTCCTTGGCCGAAACAGATAGGCGCCGGGCTGCCTCCTCCACCTCTTCTTCCAAGTACCCGTTTGAATCAAGCGAATGAATCAGATAATTGAAAATCTTTTTTTCGGAGTTTGTCAGATTCATATCGAGTGACTGCTGTTTTAACACATCCTGCAATGTTTTTTGCGGATCACTTAATTGAAGGCCTGCTTCCTGTGGATTCATCCTGTTTTTATTTGTTTTATGGTAAGATAGTGGCGGTGTGTCTGTTTCCTTTCGTTCAATAAGAGGGTTTTCCAGTGAGAGCTCATCAATGTATTCGGCGAGTTCTGCCGAATGATAGCCAAGCAGCGTGATGGCCTGCCTGAGCTCCTGTGTCAGTTGAGGCTTTAATACTTGTACTTGCTGAAGTTTCATATCCATCTTGCTCACTCCCCTTTCTTCATTGTACATGATTGAGATCACACCGTATACATTTATGAAAAAGGAGCTGCCAAAAGAATGTCTGAACTTTTTTCCGTCCCTTATTTTATTGAGAATTTAAAACAGCATATTGAAATGAATCCGTCTGAGGATAAAATCCATGCGATGAACAGCTACTACCGTTCCGTCGTCTCAACGCTTGTTCAGGACCAGCTGACGAAAAACGCGGTTGTCTTGAAACGGATTCAGCATTTAGATGAAGCGTACAATAAAGTCAAACGGGGAGAAACAAAATAAACCTTCCGCTCACATGTGAGCAGGAAGGTTTTCCTTCTTTGAGGCGTTCTGGATGAGTCGGGTGTTCGGTACTTCTTCCATCCAGGTGTGATAGTAATTGGCGTTTTTCCCATAGGAATTATCAATAACCGTGTTTTCTTTTTGAAGAAGAGATGAAAAGATGTGGCCGTGCAGCCTTGACGTTTCCACCGATTCGTAACGGCTGAAGAACCGAATCGCTTTTTTGACGATATAATCCGAGTATTTTTCCCATATATACGCGATGGGCAGAGGATTGCCCGCTTTTTTGTTCAGGACGTTCAGCGTTTGCAGAAAAGCGATTGTCCGGCGGTCTGAAGCTGACAGCACCGTACGCCAGTCGTAGCTTTCCGCTTTAGCGTGTTCCTGAAGCTCCTTATTCGCTTCGTGATCTGTTCTGATAAATCTCAGCTTTTTATTGAACGGCTGCTGCGTGGGAACGACGGGAAACAGCTGATGAGCCATATCAGGCAGAAGCTTAATGTGATTGCTTGTAAAATAAGCCTGCGCCGTAGCATAGGAGGCTTTTTCCCTTGTGATGATATGGAGATTCGCATGTGCAGAAAATATCTCCGCCGTCCGTTTAAGATTGTCTTCGTTTTGAAAATAAATCGATTGCGGCAGGATCACGATTTTATGGTTCGGATAGGTTTGGACGATTTTCTCTCTAAAGCCTTGGTAATACGGATACAAATCTCCGAAGTTGCCGCCTCCCTGGCAGACGATGATGAGATTCGGGTCCAGCGTTCGACCGACTGGAAAGTTGTCGGGATTCCAGCGTTTTCTGACCTGAATCCCATGTTCTTTAAAGAAAGCTTCTGTTCCCTTCATAATAAATAAATCCCCTACATTTCCGTATAGAGGATAATCGGCATAGATGATCTCGGATTGTTTCGGAATGACGTCGAGCAGCCCGGACAGTTTCTGTTTCAGGCTGATCATCGAATGCTTGCTGTCCATTTCTTCACCTCTCCAGTTTGGAATAAGTGTACGAGTACATCAATAACCCGGTCTTGCTCTTCTTCCGTCAGATTTGACCCTGATGGGAGACAGATTCCCCGCTTGAAAAGATCTTCGCATATGCTTCCTGTATCTTCATGAGCATAAAATAAAGACGGCTCAAACAGCGGCTGGGTATGGAGCGGCTTCCACAGCGGGCGCGCTTCAATGTTTTCTTCCGCAAGACGCTGAACCGCGTCATACGGGCTCAGCCCGTTATCAAGTGTAAGTGTGGTGAGCCAGCGATTGGATACACCTGCTGCATGTTCCGGCATAAAGCGGACTCCGTTTATGTGACCGAGTGCATTCTTGTATCTCGTGAAAATGGCCCTTCTTTTCTCCACCCGTTCATCCAGCACCTCAAGCTGGGCAATGCCGACGCCGGCCAAGATATTGCTCAGCCTGTAATTGTGCCCGATTTCGCTATGCTGATAATGTACAGCCGGCTCACGTGCCTGTGAAGCGAGAAATCTTGCTTTTTCAATAGCTGCTTCATCATCTGAAACGAGCATCCCGCCGCCTGATGTGGTGATGATTTTGTTCCCGTTAAATGAAAAAATGCCGAAGCGCCCGAATGTCCCGCTTTGCTTCCCTTTATAAACTGTGCCGAGAGATTCGGCTGCGTCCTCAATGACAGGAACTCCATATGCATCACACAGGCTTACAATTTCATCCATTTTCGCGCTTTGCCCATATAGATTGACGGCAATAACCGCTTTAGGCAGCTTTCCGTTTCTTTTCGCTTCCTCCAGCGCTCTTTCTAGGGCTTGCGGCGACATATTCCACGTATCAGGCTCGGAATCAATAAAGACGGGCACCGCTTTTTCATATAAAATCGGATTGGCGGTCGCCACAAATGTGAAGGACTGGCAAAACACGCTGTCTCCTTCTTTTATCTCAAGCAAACGCAGCGCCAGATGAATCGCCGCTGTTCCTGAGCTGACCGCCGCCGCCCCTTTTACGCCGACACGTTCAGCCAATTGCTCTTCAAATGAATTCACGAGAGGCCCAAGCGGCGCAATCCAATTTGAGCGAAAGGCTTCTGAAATATAGTGCTGCTCTCTGCCGCTCATGTGAGGGGGAGATAAATAGATTCTTTTATGCATATAATCATCCTTTGTTTTATGTTTGAATGGGAGAAATAATGCGCGCCGGGGCACCGGCCGCCGTTACCCTGTCCGGTATGGAACGGATCACCGCCGAGCCGGCGCCGACAACGCTCCAAGATCCGATTGTGAGCTGCGGTATGACATTTGCGCCGGTTCCGATGTGAGCGCCTTCCTGAACGGCAACCGCTCCTGACAGCGTGACACGCGGGGAAAGATGAACATAATCGCTGAGTTGATTGTCGTGCTCTGCCACTGCGCCCGTATTGATGATGCAGTGGGCGCCGATCCGCGCATCCGCCTGAATGATCGCGCCCGCCATAATGACTGTCCCTTCCCCGATGACAGCGGACTTGCTGACGATGGCTGACGGGTGAATCAATGTAATAAAATCTTCTTTTTTCAGTCCCAGCCGCTCCGCCAGGTGTTTTCTGACACTGTTGTTTCCAATGGCGATCAGAAACAACACGTCGGGAACCAGCCTGCGTACTTCAGAAATGGCTTCCAGCGGGCCTGTGTACCACTCTTTTCCGGCTTCAAATGTTCGGAATTTATCATCCAGCACCGCGGCTAAGCGCGTATCTGACCGGGCGTTTATCAGCTCTCTGATCACCTTTCCGTGCCCGCCGTCACCCACAATGGCAACGTTTCTCATGAGGACACATCTCCGCTTCCTGTAAACCGTTCCGCGGTCACATGATTGGTTTGCTGAACCCCTTCTGAAACAAGCACTTTTCGCACCGTCAAACACAAAATTTTCAAATCGAGAAAAAATGACCGGTTGTCAACGTACCACACATCTAATTCAAATTTCTTTTCCCAAGAAATCGCGTTCCGGCCGTTGATTTGCGCCCAGCCTGTGATGCCCGGCTTCACCTCATGGCGCCGGGCCTGCTTTTCTGTATAAAGAGGCAGATAGTCCATCAAAAGCGGGCGCGGGCCGACAAGGCTCAAGTCGCCTTTTAGGACATTCAGCAGCTGCGGAAGCTCATCAATGCTCAGTTTTCTGATCAGCCTGCCCGTTTTCGTCAGCCGAACTTCATCAGGCAGCAGATTTCCTTCACTGTCCCTTTGATCCGTCATCGTTCGGAACTTATAAAGGGTGAACGGCTTGCCGTTCAGGCCCGGCCTTACTTGCTTAAAGAAGACAGGTGATCCTATTTTCAGCCTGACAACGGCGATGGTGAATAGAATGATGACACTTGTACAGCACAATAAAAAAATGGCGGCCGTCAGATCAAAAAGTCGTTTCAGGATCAAAGATTCACAGCCCCTTTCGTTTTTCGAAATCGTTTCAGTACCAACTGTCTTTCCTCTTTCGTACAAACGAGCGCAAACGCGAAAATGGCGTAGCAGCAGCTGACTGTTATTCCCGTCGCAATCAATGATGTCCAGTCGTCAATCTTCACAGCGAACCTGATTGCCTCACAGACCACCCAGGCAAACACAGCCGCTGAAAGAGGCCCGATTATGCCTTTAAAAAACACGTGCTTTTTGTAGCCGGTCATGCGGGATACGTAAAGCGGCGTAAAAATGGCGTTTTTCAAAATAAGAGAAATCGCTCCGGCCAACGTAATGCCGTACAGACCGAGATGAGCCGGCCCGCTCAGTGTGACGGCCAGCACTACATTTAACACGCCTAACAGCAGGGTAATGATCGCCGGTGTTTTTTGTTTATTAAAGGCGGTCCAGATATAAAACAGCGGCATAAAGGCGAGGCTGACCACCAAGTATCCGGCATGAATATATAAAATCGGTGCGATAGACGAAAAGGACGGTCCGAGCCAGATCGTCAGAAAAGGCCCAGCCAGCCCGCCCAATAAGGCAGCAGGAAGCGCAAGCAGAAGACCGTTCAGCCTTACTGCCTTGTTGGCGTAATTCACCAATCCGTCCATATCGCCTTTTGAATAATACGACGTCATGAGAGGCGCAAACAGAGATGCGACCGTTCCAGCCAAGCTGCGCAGCAGCAGCGGAAACTGGATAATCGCCGCGTATTTTCCGGCTTCAGACGCTCCCAGCACCAAATTGGCGGTTAATAGATCAATCTGCAAAAAAAGCAGGACGCCGATTTGATTGACGGAGCTCCATGTGCCCGCCTGAAACAGCTCTTTGCTTATGCGGAATGAAAGATCCTTCACCCGAAACGTAAACCACGGAATCAGCTTTTTGAAGAAATAGAAAGACAGCACAGCCGCGATGACAGCACCAGCTAAAGCGGCAAGTTGGATCTGCCAGATTTTCGGTGTGAAGCATGCAAACAAGAGCAGCACAGACAGCACGCGTACAAGCATTTGCACCGCCTGAATGGAGCTGGTGATGTAAAGGCGGTTGGCATAAAATGGGGCAGCGCCGAAACCCGCCATCAGAAACGTTAAAATAAACAGTACACTACCGATCAAAATCGACAAACGCACATCAGCCAAAATCGCCTGCGGCACGTTCATGACCCGGTCAATATAGAAAGCTGAACCCGCAAGAGGCAGCAAAAGAAGCAATGATATCAGAACAGAAGCCGCCAAATAATTGCTGATATACGCATTTGCTTTATCCCGCTCCCCCCGGTGTGCGGCGACAGAAAAAAAACGCACGACAACCGAGCTGAGCGCGACGGTGATGATTGAAAAGTAATTAATCACGTTTTGGGTCAAATGAACAAAACCGAACGCTTCCACACCAAGCGTTTTGACAATAAAAGGCGTCATCCAGACCGACAAGAAAACGGACAAGAGAAAAGCCGTGAGATTTGCGCTGAAGTTGATCGTGAATTTCATGCCTGCTTCGCACTGCCTTTCATCGTTCCCCGCTGCTCGAAAAACAGCTTGATGAGAAAAATGAGCCGCAATTTGCACAGTCCTAATACCAAACGCTCGCCTCTTAATAATTTCTCATGCTGAAACGGTGTATGTCTGACGGCCTGCCGCACCATCTCATAGGATAAAATGTGTTTGATCTGCTTTTTAATGTCTTTCGGCGAATTTGGAGAAGCACAGGCGTTTGCCAGAAGCATCGGAAGCTGGTGCTTGCAAATGTACACATTCAAATCTTCTTTGCATGCGCCTGCTATACCGTAATGATTGTAGAATGCGATTTTCGCCTGATATTGCTTTTGAATATGTTCATCCATCGCCGGCTTATAAGGGACTTCTGTCAGGCTGTTCGGGTTTTCGCGATAGACGTACAAGCCTTCATCCAGCATTTTCACCCGCTCCGCTTCGCAAAAAGCGGACAAATTGAAGGGAGAGTCTTCAGCAAAACGGATGTCTTCATCAAACATCAGATTGGCTCTCTCCAAAAGCTCACGGCGATAAACATAACGCCATACATACCAGATAAATCTCGTTTCGTGAGCATATTTGAGCCATTCAGCCATTTCAAATTTTGTCAGCACGCGGTTTGTGTCAAGCTGCGGCGGCACATAAGTCCGCCTGTCCGCTGACTGCTTGTAAAAACCGCAGCCAACGATGTCGAGCCGGTGCTGTTCCGCTTCTTCAATCAACCTTTGGAACATGGCGGAAGATACATAATCGTCACCGTCCACAAAGCCGATGTAAGTCCCCCGGGCGGCCTTTATTCCCGTATTACGCGCTGAACTCAACCCGCCGTTTTTCTGATGAACGACCCGGATTCTCGCATCCCGTTTTGCATAATCCTCTGCAATCTCGCCAGAACGATCCGGCGATCCGTCATTCACAAGGATGACTTCCATATCAGAAAGCGTTTGGCGAAGCAGTGAGTCAATGCACTCTTCTATAAATGGTTCAACGTTATACATCGGGACAATAATGCTGACGAGCGGGGTCATTGCGCTTCACCGCTGATTTTGTCACGCAGCCCTTTAAAATACACGTCTCTCGGAAAGCCGGAACGGATTGTTTCTTTTGTTAACAGCTCTTTTACTGCGACTGTCACGCGCTCCGGGTCCGGATGTTCAATCAGCTTCATGTATGGGATGTCTTTGAGCCATTGATAGCCTTCCATCACCTTATGGTCAAAGGAGCGGATGACGACACACGGCGTTCCTGTCAGCGCGCAAAAAATCATGCCATGAAGCCTGTCAGTGACAACAGCTTCTGCACTTTGCAGCTTAGACCACAGCGCTTCAAGCTCCCGCTCCCGGGAATCGCGGCTGACCCGGCGCCCGACCGTTGTCGTAAAGGCTTTAATGTCGCCGAATTCTTCAAATAGCGCAGCCTTCACATTGTTTCTCTCATCTTCTTGAAGCACGCTTTCCTGATCCTCGCGCAAACACATATAAACCCCTTCGCGCTCTGCGGGGGTCTTGCTTCTGTCTAAGTACAGCACCATGTCCGGCTGCTTCAAAATCATTTTTTCTTGAAAATGCTGTTTCATAAATTGATACGTTGTTTCATCCCTGGCCATCAGCAATAGGCCGGGGTGCGCGTTATAAATTTTTTGCGCCCGTTTCAGCTCTTTGCGTCCCTTTTTCGTGTCAGAAAAATGAGCCGTTGCGGGAAGCTGGACAACTGGATAGTCGTGAAATGTTTTAATGATGAAGCGGCGCGTCCACTCCTCATAACGGTATAAGTCCCCCATGTTTCCGCCTCCGATGATAAAGACCATGTCCGCCGGATGGCGCGAGCGGAACAGCGCTTTTGCTGATTTATAAATGTCCTTCATATCAACCTCGACGATGTTAAAATCGGGGTATTCCTGCTCAAGAAATGCCTTGCTGGCATAAGCAATCGCGTGATCCCCCAAATTGTCATGGGACGGCAGCAGGGTCAGTATGATTTTTTTCTGATGTGCTGCGGCCTTGACCGGCTGATCGGCCGCACCCAGCCAATATTGGGACGGGTATTTGACCTTAAGCAGCAGCCATTCTGCAAGATTGATTTTCAACGATTGTAACGACATGTCCTCACCCTCTGTTTCTCATTTTGTACTCGATTACCCGCTGATACACGGCCGACGCCATAGCGACGAACGGGATCATTCTGTATTTCGCCATCAGAAGCAGGCATGACCGTTTTGCGTCAAAAGGCGCGGTACCCGTTTTTGAGAGGCTCTCTTGAAATATGGGATCCCCGCAAATCACGCCGACATTTCTAAACTTGTCAAACAGCCGGCAGCTGCCGCTTGTTTTCCATTCATTCAGCATACAGATGCTGCTGTGAAGCACGATAAAGGTATCAAGCTCCTTACCGTACTCCTCCAGTTTGTTGTTCTCCTGTAAAAACGCCGCATTCGCCTCATACAGCGCAAGCCCCGATTCAAACAGTTTTTTCTGATAGCGCTGCACGATGGATGATAGGTGAATGCGGTAATGATAGAGCGGCGCTTTGACATAGGATACTGTACGGGCGAAAAAATGAGTCCTGAAGCTGAAAAACTGATCCTCGACATGCTCCAGCTCGCCTCGGAGCGGAAACGACAGCCGATGTGCTTTAATCATGCTTCTTCTGTACAGTTTGTTCCACGAAAACCCTCTGACCTTCCCTTCGAATAACGCCTTAATATAGTGCTCTTTCGGCTGATCCTGGTAGGTTTCCGCAATGTCAGAGATCATGGTTTTTCCAGTGTCCTCAAACTCCGCGGCGTAATTGCAAATGACCAGATCAGTTTCATCGCCCGCTGCTTGGAGCATCCGCTCGCAATAATCAGGCTCGATCCAATCGTCTGAATCGATAAACGCGATAAATTCGCCGCGTGCCGCCTCGATCCCTTTATTCCGAACCGCGCCGAGACCCTTGTTCTCCTGATGAATCACCCTGAACCTGTGATCCTTTTTGGCGTATTCCTCCGCGATATCCGGGCTGGCGTCTGCCGAACCGTCATTGACGATGATGATTTCAATATTGTCCACCGTCTGGTTCCGCAGCGATTCGAGGCACGTTTTGATATATGTTTCTGTGTTATAAACAGCGACTAGCAGACTAACCGCAGGTATTTCCATAATGACCGGCTCCTCTTGCGTAAATTACCGGGAAAAAATCGTTCTGTAAGGCAGAACGGACGAATCAACCGGCATAAGCAAATAACTGTAAAGAAAATAACAAACAACGATCGCGATATAGATAAGGGCATTCGATTTTTCATCAAATATCCTGACGAAATAAGGGACTAGGATCAATTGATACAGGCCGAAATAAATATTGAATCTGGCAAAGATCACGTCTTTTGTGGCCAAAAGCCCGAATAAAAAACCGAGCAGACACAGATTGACGACGATGTCGATTTGCGGCCACAGCTTCCGCAGACGCGCCCTGTAGCAAAAGGCGAGAAACAGCGGCAGAACCAAGACAGCGATTTTGATCACATTCATTCCATTTGTGTTCGTCATCAGCCATTTCTCATAATGGCTGTATGAGCTGTTTTCAAGCACAACAACAAACACGGAAATGAATTTTTGATATAAAAACGTCATGCCAAGAAATAAAACGGATAGCCCGAATATCGCCGGTGACCAGGCTTTTCTTCTGACAATAAAATATACTGGAATCATAATCAGCGCCGAGGAATGAAAGAGCGAGCTGATCAGCACGATCAGAAAATATCGCTTCCAGTTCCCGCTAATGATGTAACGAATCGCCCAAAACAAACCGGCTGCCACCATGTATTGCCTGATGCCGTTAAAAGACGCGTAATAATGAAAGGTTCCTAAAAATAAAAAGACACTCAGCTCAAACGGCCTTCCGTAATCAGCGAGTGTCTTCATAACCAAACTGTAGGTCACGGCCGCAACTGTTATATACATGATTTGCGGATCTGCCGTGATGACATTCATCAGCCAAAGGAGTGCGGTAAAGCCCGGATCCGTCGCCATTTTCGCTGTGCCGAAACCGAATATCTGCCACACATTTTGATAATCGCCCGCCAATTCATACAGCAGCGTGTACGTCTGAAAATCCGTGCCGACTCTGTAACGGAGACCCGACACAAGCACAAGTGACACTAGCGGAATCCAGATTAACAGCTTATTCGGCCGATACCCCGTAGCGAGCGAATCGTCACGGCCGCCGCACATTTTGGCAAACCAAGACCAAATATATACAATTCCCATATTGACGGCATATACAATCATCGTTTATTGTCCTTTTCCGCTGCTAATGTTATATACATTCAGCAGCGCTCCTACATTTTGCTGTGCATCGTAGCCAAGTTCGGCGAGTGTTTCTTTGATAAGCTCCCGCTTCGGCCTGCCTGCGGCGGCCGCCCTTGCAATGGTTTCAGCCCAGATGCCGATCGGCTCAGAAAGATTCAATCTTGTCACAAGTCCTAGACCGGCATCGACTTTTTCTGTGATGGTGTCTGAAATGATGCATGGAAGCCCCGATGCCTGCGCTTCCACCAGCACAACCGGCAAGCCTTCGTACAGAGACGGCATGACAAACACATCAAATGTGCGCATCAATTCATGAATGTTGTCTTCAGTGCCTAAAAAGAGGACATCTGAAAGCAAGTTCTGCCGCCGCGCCTCCTCTTCCATTTTCTCGCGCAGCGGCCCGTCTCCTGCAAGTACGAGCTGAAAGCGAACCCCGCGGTCTTTGAGATGTGCGGCAAGCTTCAGCAGAAACGCATGGTTTTTCACTTCATGAAACCGGGCCACATGGCCAATAATGAGACGGTCAACTGCAATGCCGCGTGCTGTTTTTTCTTCATCATCCCACTGCACATTTGGGGCGAACAAATCAAGATCAATCCCGTTTGGAAGGAGATGAACACGCTCCATGTTGGACGGTCCGAATAAAAACTTGCCCGCATCCTCTCCGCAGGCACACAGTGCTGTCGCGTTCGCCAAAATCAGCCGCCTGAACACCATCAGCTGCAGGCGATCCTTCCAATTGAAGCCGGTCTTCCACGACGTATTATGGGAATGACATACCCTGACCGGCACTCCGGCTAGCCTTGCCGCAAGGGCGATAAAGCCCGTTTGGAAATCCGTGTGCGCATGAACCGCGCTGAACGGCCCGTTTTCTGTTATCGTATGTCTTACATTCCTCACAAATGTAAGAGGATTGCTTTGCCCGATGCTCGGGACATAAAAAAGCCGCCCGCCTAAAGATAAAATTTCTTCATCAAAAGCGCACGGATCATTTCGATACGTTAAAAAATCAAATTGTACTTTGCTTCTGTCCATTTTCCGATATAAATTCATCACCATGGTCTCCGCGCCGCCCCTGTTCATGCCGCTGAGAACATGGAGCACGCGTTTTTGGCTGCTATTCATGTTTGACAAGCCCTTCCTTTTGGTTCATCACTCTTTTTTTGTGGTAGCGATTCATCACGGCTGGAGGCATAAGCGCGCGGATTAACGGTTTTGCGATATATAGGTAATCAGATAATGGAAGCTTCAAGCGTCTGCATGCCTGATAGACAAGGATGGCATTGTCAATGGAATACGTAAATGACCGCCGTTTGAAAGCATCGCTGTCTTCCCTTACTTTATACAAGGCTTCCTGGAGATTGTAGCCCCTGAAGCCCTCTTCAAAAAAGCGAAGCCATAAATCAATATCCTCCATCCGTCTCGTCCGCCGCACCGAACGGTAGCCTTTCAGCGTGCGGTAGGCGCTCGCTCTCATCATAATCGTTCCGTGGCAAAACGGGGTCCCTTTTGCCATGATGCCCGGCTCCGGAACAGAAGGCAGGATGCGTGTGCCCCTTACGCCACATTCATCAAATACAAGCATGCCGGTGCCAACCACCTGATAGTGGCGGTGCTTTTCTAAAAATGCGACCTGCTTTTCCAGACGGCGCGGAAACGAAAGATCGTCTCCGTCCTGGCGGGCGATATACTCGCCTGTGGCATTTGAAAGACAATGATTTAATGAAGCGGCAAGCCGCTTGTTTGTTTTGTTTTGAATCACCTTGATGCGGTCGCTGTAATGAGCGGCATACTGCTTCGCGATGCGGAGCGTGCCGTCTGTTGACGCATCATCGCACATAATCAGCTCCCAATTTTTATAAGATTGGCTGAGTATGGATTCAATACTTTCCGCCAAAGTGCGTTCACAATTATAAATACCCATAATGACAGAAACTTTCGGTCCTGAGTTCATACGCTTTTCTCCTTTGTATCCATATCCATGTACGCGGAATAAATATCTGCCATTTCTTCTACCGTGCGCGCCTCCGAAAAGCGCAAGGCTGTTTTTCGGCCTTCCTGCCCCAAATTTATGCAGAGTTCCGGTTTACGGTAAAGCTGTTCGATCCGGCGGGCAAACGCGGCACTATCACCGACTTTGATCAGAAAACCGTTTTCTCCGTCCCGGATGATTTCCCGGTGCCCGCGGTTATCCGTGGCAATCGCCGGTTTTTCCGCGGCCATCCCCTCAAGCACATTCATGCCGAGGCCTTCTCTCATGCTGGATGCCACAGATACATCTGCAAGCTGAATCAGCTCGTGAATGTCTCGGCAAAAGCCGTAAAAGCAGACATTGCCGGAAGCGCCAAGCTTTTCAGCTAACGTTCGATACGTTTGTTCCATCGCCCCTTCTCCGGCAAAAACAAGGCGAAGCGACGGTATTTTTTCTTTCAGCAAGGCCGCGGCTTCAATTAACAGCTTCTGATTTTTGTTGAAATTAAGCTCAGCCGGATAAACCAATATAAAATCGTCTTCGCTGAATCCGTGTTTTTCTCTGAGGCTTTGCTTCTCTTGCAGGCTGACAGGCCGAAACCGCTCTGTATTCACCCCGATGCCGTGAATTTTCCGCGTCATGCCGCCCGGCCTTTGAAGTCCTTTCGCCCGTATGTAATCCTCTTCATTGATCGTAATCAGACAGTCCGTATAGGCCGAGAGCCATTTCTCAACCGGATAGTAAAGAAGCCAATTTTTGACCGGCGCTCCGCTGCAGAAGTGAAATCCGTGCGCGGTGTACAGCACCTTTGTTCCATGCCGCCTCGCTTGCCTCGCCGCTAGTCTGGCAAGCACGCCGCCAACCGGCGTATGGCAATGGACAATGTCGTATTGATTGGTGTCAATCACTTCCTTCAGCTGTCTGTAAACGGCCAGATTCTGAGGATGAAAGGGTGACCTGCGAATCGCAATGGAATATTTCTCGTCCACATACGGCAGTTTGGTTTGTCCGCTCGCCGCGACATGAACCTCCCAGCCCATTCGTTTAAACCATTTAAAGTAAGGAAGATGAAAGGCCTTAAAATGATAATCAACAGTCGCACAAAACAAGATCTTTTTCGTCATCTTCACTCCCCCTATTGAACACTGGCAGCCGTCATTTTGTCTGATGTATCAATCGCCGCAAACAGCCTCGCTCTCAGATCGTCTTCCGGCATCTCATGAAAATCCTCGATAAAGCGCATCAGCACTGGCCAATCGCCGTCAACCGCTTTGCCGATATGAATTTTCGGAAAGATTTGTTCAGCGTGTACTTCATTTTGGTTCAGCAATTCCTCATACATTTTTTCACCGGGACGAATGCCTGTGAATTCGATTGGAATCTGCTCAGTCGTATAGCCGGACAGATGAATGAGATTTTTGGCAAGGTCCACAATCTTTACGGGCTCTCCCATGTCGAGAACGAAAATCTGGCGCCCTTTCGCAAGTGCCCCGGCCTGAATGACAAGCCTTGAGGCCTCGGGAATCGTCATGAAATAGCGGGTCATCGCCGGGTGTGTGACCGTCACCGGTCCGCCTTTTTCAATCTGCTTTTTAAAAATCGGAATGACGCTGCCGCGGCTCCCGAGTACATTGCCGAAGCGGACAGCGACAAATTTGGTTCTGCTCATTTTACCAAGATTCATAATAATCATCTCGGCGAATCGTTTTGTCGCCCCCATTATATTGGCCGGGTTCACCGCTTTGTCCGATGAAATCAGCACAAACGTCTCTGTCCCCGACATATCGGCTGCTTCCGCGACATTTTTTGTTCCGATGATGTTGTTTTTGACAGCCTCTTCGGGATTGTGCTCCATTAAAGGCACATGTTTATGGGCAGCTGCATGGTAGACCACGTGCGGCTCGTACTTTTTCATCAAGGTAAACATTTTATCGCGATCCTGCACATCCGCAATTTCCGTATGGAACACTATGTGTTTGCCGAATCGCCCGTTCAGCTCTGTATAAATCGAATGAATGCTGTTTTCTCCATGGCCGAGCAGAATGATTTCTTTAGGCTGAAACGCGCTGATCTGCCGGCAGATTTCCGAGCCGATTGATCCGCCCGCTCCCGTGACGAGAACTGTTTTTCCTTTGATGCGGTTCGAAATTTCGCTTGTGTCGAGGGTTACCGGCTTTCTGCCAAGCAAATCCTCAGCTTTTACATCTCTGATTTGCCCGGCAGTTCGTGTGCCGAGCAGCATTTCATCAAAGTGAGGCATAATTTTGATGTTGACTCCAGTCCGCACACATTCTTTATATAAAACCTGAAGCTCATGGGTGTGGAGTGAAGGAATCGCAATAATAATATAGTTAATTTTGAGCTTTTGCACCGCAGGCATGATACTTTCTTTTCCGCCGATCACGGGCAGCCCCATCATTTCTAATTTATGTTTTGTCTGGTCATCATCAATAAAAGCGACAGGCGTGATGTCAGGATCATCTTTTGAAAGCAGCTGTCTGACCATCAGAGTCCCGCCTGAGCCCGCCCCGATAATCAGCGCGCGGGATGAGGCGCTGCGGTTTTTTCTGATGCTTTCTTTTAACACTCTCGACAAAACACGGGTTCCTCCGATGGACAAAAGCTGCAGCACCCAGCACGCGATTAACAGACGGAAGAACATCGTATGATACACAGCATACTGAATGAAGCCGGTCACAGCGGCCGAAAGCGTGATGCCCTTAAGCAGGACGATCAGCTCGCCGATTCCGGTGTATGTCCACACCTGTTTATACTGATGGAACAGAAAAGCACATACATGATAGCTGAGGAGCAAGCTGACAGCGGTAAGCAATAATGCTCCGGAGTCATAAAATTGATAGGAATCTTTTAAAAATTGATATCCTGCAATAACTGAATTTAAAACGAGATAAGTGTCCAGCGCAATAATCATTGACAGTCTTCTCCGGTAACTCAACCTTTTCCCCCCTAATTCTTTTATCGGTTTAGCTGCGGCGGCTTTCGTCCTCCAAAACATCGGCAGCAGCTAAACCGACAACACGTCCTATGTATATATCAAATAAGTGGGCATTTAACCCATCCTCACGCCCCGCCAGTGACGACCAGCATCTAAGGCAGCAACACCAGCTGCCCACAGCAGAGCCGAGTGCCTCCATTGATACAGGTCAGGAGACATCACCTTTACCATCTATTTAGTAGGAATAGTGTTCCGATTTTTTCATTTTCTTTTTGTTTAAAAGAGCGCCTAACAGCTTTGCGTTGGATTGTTCCAGTGCATCCTTCGCTTTTAGGATGGTATCGGTTTTTGTTTTTCCGCTTAAAACGACGAGCACGCTGCCGTCTGTCTGGTTTGCTAAAATCTGAGCATCCGCAACAGCCAAAAGCGGAGGAGAATCAAAGATGACAAGGCTGTATTGTTTATAGATCTCAGATATTAAATCTCCCATCGCTTTTGAAGACAGCAGTTCAGCCGGATTCGGCGGGGTCGGTCCGCTTGTCAGCACATATAAGTTATCGATCGGCGTCTTTTGCACCGTCTCACTGAGTGAAGCATTACCGACCAGCACATTTGTCAGCCCGGTTACATTCCCAACCTGAAACGTCTGATTGATGGTCGGCTTTCTTAAATCGGCATCCACCAGCAGCACTTTCTTTTCCTGCTGCTGCGCAAAGACAGCCGCAAGATTTGCCGCACTGAACGATTTACCTTCTCCAGGCACAGAGGAGGTGACGAGGATAGACCGCAAGTTGGTCTGAACGGATGAAAACTCAATGTTTGTCCGAATGGTGCGATATTGTTCCGCAACAATTGATTTATTGTGTAAAACGGATATTTGAGCCAAACCACGCCTTGCTTTCTTTTTTCTAAAGATCACTCGCTTCACTCCCCGAAGTGTTTTATCCCGCGATTCCGCCCTTTTTGGACATCAGGGACGGAGCCTAAGCATGGCAATCCGGTTCTCTCGCTGAGCTGCCGTGCGCTTTTGCACGTATCATCGAGAAAATGCAGAAAAAATGCCAGTGTAATGCCGCCCATGACAGCAGCGCCAAAAGCCATGACCATATTTCGCAGCCGGGCCGGCTTTATCATTGGGCTTTCAGAAGCCTTTGCCTCTGATAAAATATGTACGCCTTGTATGTTCAATCTTTTATCTACTTCTTTTTCAAACTTGTTCACTAACGTGTTCGCAATCTCAGCCGCTTCCGCCGGATCGTGGTCCCGGACGGCAACGGTGATAATTTCTGATTCATTTTCACTGCTGGTTATCACTTTTCCTTTCAGCGAGGAAGCCGATTCAGAAAGATGCAATTCCTCCTTGACCTCTTCCATCAAGGCCGTGCTTTTCATGATCGCTTGGAACGTGTTGCTGTACTGAAGATTTCGCTGGATGTCACTGAGATTCGAGTTTTTTTCACCATCTGATTCATGAATCAGCACTTGCGTCGACGCCTGATAGGTCGGTGAAACGACCTTAAATTGCATAAAACCCGTCATAAGGGTGACGCCGATTGTGATGAGCAGGATCAGCACGAATCTGTGTCTGACAATCGCATATAATTCTTTAAAACTCATATTCTCATTCATGTATTCATAGCCTTCGGCTGGCTTCCCGCGCCCCTTTCTGTTAATGATTGGATTATAAAAGAAAAAGATATTATTTAAAAATTGCAAAATAAGCCAATAAGTTCTCTTTAGAGAACAAATTCATGATTTTCCTCTTATTTACTGCACTTCCCTTATTATTTTAAATTTTATAAAGAACGAACAATTCCTTATAATGAACGAAATAACGACAGGAATAGAGGAGAATTTTAATTATGATTGGAAGAATTATCCGTTTGTACCGCAAAAGAAAAGGCTATTCTATAAATCAGCTGGCCGTTGAGTCAGGTGTATCTAAATCCTATTTAAGCAAGATTGAAAGAGGCGTTCATACGAATCCGTCCGTTCAATTTTTAAAGAAAATTTCCGTCACGCTGGAGGTGGAATTAACAGAATTGTTCGACGCGGAAACGATGATGTACGAGAAAATCAGCGGCGGTGAAGAAGAATGGCGCGTGCATCTTGTGCAAGCCGTACAAGCCGGAATGGAAAAGGAAGAACTGTTCACTTTTACGAACATACTAAAGAAAGAACAGCCTGAAACCGCTTCCTACCGAAATCGTAAACTGACGGAATCCAATATAGAGGAATGGAAAACGCTGATGGAGGAAGCAAGAGAAATCGGCTTGACCGTGCAGGAAGTCAAATCCTTTTTCAAAACGATGGGAAGATGAATATCGGCTAAGGGCTGACGTTCGCATGATCAGGGTAAATCTGTTTATAATGGGGTAAAAAGGGAGAGAGAGCGATGTCACATACAACAGTAACAACTTCATACGGGAAAGTAAAAGGCACAACAGAAAACGGCGTACATATATGGAGAGGCATCCCCTATGCCAAGCAGCCTGTCGGACAGTTGCGTTTTAAAGCACCGGAGCCCCCGGATGCGTGGAAGGACGAATTGGACACAACAGCGTACGGCCCGATTTGCCCGCAGCCGCCGGATTTAATGTCACTTTCGTATGCTGAGCCTCCCCGCCAGTCTGAGGATTGTCTGTATCTCAATGTATTCGCGCCTGACACTGAGAATCAAAACCTGCCTGTCATGGTGTGGATTCACGGCGGCGCTTTTTATCTCGGAGCGGGCAGTGAGCCATTATACGATGGATCAAGCCTTGCGGCGCAGGGAGACGTCATTGTCGTTACATTGAATTACCGGCTGGGGCCGTTTGGATTTTTACATTTGTCTTCGTTTGATGAGGCGTATTCCGATAACCTCGGGCTTTTGGACCAAGCCACCGCGCTGAAATGGGTGCGAGACAATATCTCAGCGTTTGGCGGTGATCCGGAGAACGTAACGGTATTTGGAGAATCCGCAGGCGGCATGAGCATTGCCGCGCTGCTCGCTATGCCTGCGGCAAAAGGCCTGTTCCAGAAAGCGATTATGGAAAGCGGCGCTTCCCGAACGATGACGAAAGAGAAAGCGGCAAGCACCGCGGCAGCCTTTTTACAGGTCCTTGAGATTGATGAGAGTCAATTGGACAGATTGCATACGCTATCGGCGGAAGATTTGCTTAAAGCGGCCGATCAGCTTCGGAAAGCAGAAAATGAAAATATCTTTCAGCTGTTCTTCCAGCCCGCCCTTGATCCGAAAACGCTGCCTGCTGAACCAGAAAAAGCGATCGCAGAAGGTGCTGCGGCCGGCATTCCACTGTTAATCGGAACAAATCGCGATGAAGGATATTTATTTTTCACCCCGGATTCAGATGTTCATTCTCAGGAAACGTTTGATGCCGCGCTCGAGTACTTATTAGGACAGCCGCTGGCGGAGAAAGCCGCCGATCTGTATCCGCGTTCGCTTGAAAGCCAAATCCATATGATGACTGATTTATTATTTTGGCGCCCGGCCGTCGCCTATGCCGCCGCCCAGTCCCATTTCGCGCCTGTCTGGATGTACCGATTCGACTGGCACTCGAATAAGCCGCCGTACAATAAAGCGTTTCACGCATTAGAGCTTCCTTTTGTTTTCGGAAATCTGGGCGGCTTAGAACAAATGGCAAAAGCGGAGATTACGGATGAGGTGAAACAACTT
Organism: Bacillus sp. 0209A; assembly: GCF_036765095.1. NCBI lineage: Bacteria > Bacillati > Bacillota > Bacilli > Caryophanales > Bacillaceae > Bacillus > Bacillus sp. 0209A. The sequence goes on along the minus strand of NZ_JBAIZV010000002.1, from coordinate 709,943 downwards.
TCTCACACCATACAATCAGCATGGATCACGTTCGCCAAAACAGGAAACCCAAGCACTGAGGATGTAAAATGGCCGGCGTATCATGAAGAAACAAGAAAGACGCTGATTTTAGATTCAGAGATTACGATTGAAAACGATCCTGAATCTGATAAAAGGCAAAAACTATTCCTTCCAAAAGGAGAATAAACATGGGGAAAACAGGGTACATTGGTGCTGTCATCGTTGTGGCAGCTTGCATCATCATTTCGTCGGCAGTCGTATTATTGCGGGGCACAGCCTATTACGATCCCTTCCGCTGGACTGGAATCATACTGTTTTTTACGGGAATTGTAATGGTTCCGGCATACGCAGCAAAAAGAAAACCCGGAAAAGAGAAGTAATTTCTCTCTTTCCCGGGTTTTTGTTTTTTACAATTTTCCGGCGCGAATATCGTCTGTCATTCCTTCATAAGGAGCTTTCGAAATCACTTCTTCATTGTCGGCTCCCTCATTTTTCAGAAATGTAATCTCCGCAAATTCAGGTACAACGTATTTCGGATACGTTTCATATTTTTCGCGGGATTCTTTCATAAGATCAATGTGGTCATTTTGATAGCAGACCGTAATTTCAGGGTGTTCATGCACCCATTTCGGGAAGAAAATAATGCCGTGCATGCGTTTTTCATTCGGCATAAAATTTAATGAAACATCTGTGCCTGTCGGTTCTGTCCAAGACACTTTATATACGCCTTCTGTCAGTTTAACAATATTGACTTCCTGATCCCGAACCCAGCGTCCGGCAACCATTCCGCTATGAATTCTATAATCGATGGTATGATCGTTTTTTATATAGATCTCGTATTCCCATCCGTTTTCATAAGTATAAATCATGTGGCTTCCGATAAAGTCTTCCATCTTTCACACTCTCCTTAGTCTTTACTGTACTTCATAAATGTCTAGTCGAACGCAATCAGGGGTTCTTTCTGCGGAACCGATAAACAAGCGGTCATGCAGCCATTGATAAGCTTCACTACCTGTTTCAAATGTCGGCACCGTACGGAAATAAACATGTGCCGGATCAATGATGTCCCCGGCTGCGGCTTGTTTTCGAAACGGCTCGCTGACTTGCCGTATTCCATTGTTTTCAATGTAAATCAGTTCATGATCGGCTGTTTCGATGGCATACCTGGCAGATAAATCTGTTCTGCCGTCAGCGCGAATGATTTGTGAATCGGCACCGCCCGGCAAAATACGCCCTTTTACTTTCCCTGTTATTGTTCCCGAACGAATCGGAATCCATCGTCTCATTCCCAGGCCTGTCTCACCAATGGTGATAGGCGGCTCTACCTTGATTTCTAAAGAGGCGAATAATGTTAAAATCGGCTTCTTCATGAGCACCACCTCACATCCAGAAAATCATGTAACTATTTACATGTTAAATTTAACACTGTTTCTTACAACTGTCAAACAATAGGAACATAAAAAAAGGACTGGTTGAAGACAGTCCTTGTTTGAAGCTAGCTTTGATTGGCAAGATATATGCTGACAGTGCTTTTCGCCAGACACTCAGAGGAATCTATAATCGGAATCTCGCTTTGAACATGATCTAACACCGCATTTAAATCCGTGCAGGCTGAAATGATGATGTCTGCATGCTGGCTGATTTCGGTATATAGCTTCTGCCACAATGCATGTGTATGCATCATATTGTTCGGCTGTTTGATAGCGGCGATGAGCTGATTCACAGCCTGCTGCCAATGATCCTTGTGAACAACTTCTTGCCCGTTTGCCTTCAGCCCTTTTTGGTAGATGCCCGATTGGATGGTTGAATCTGTTCCTAAAACAGCCGCTTTTTTTGCAGTATGCGGAATTTCCTTTACCGTTTCCTTTATGATATGTAACAAAGGAACCGCCAACGCCTGCTGAATCTCTTCATAATACACATGTGCCGTATTACAAGGAAGAGCGATAAAATCAACGCCTGTCTTTTCAAGCTTTACCGCGCCATCGATAATCGCTCTTTTCATCCCGTCATGATCGATGGGACGATCTGCATAGAATGGGGTCGGGCACGAATAAATCATCATGTGTGGAAAGTCGATATCATTTGAAGCCCCATACAGCTTCTGACAGTAATCAATCACCTTATCAATAAACGGCGAGGTTGATTTCGGCCCCATTCCGGCTAATATTCCGATCATCACGTTCATTCCTTTCTCTTTCTAATTCGTACGGACTACTACTTCTTCTGTGCCATCTTCATAGAGGATAAAGCTTTTCGCAACATCATCGCCTAACAAAAATTCGATTTCAACAGACAATGACCGCAAAAAGAAACGGGTTTCCGAGGAAGGAAATAATTCAAGCCTCATCTGTCCTATGATCTGCAAATAAAGCTTTTCATTCTCGGCTGTCACCCGTGCAGCCGTCCCATCCTGAAACGAGTAGCTGCCAACATAGCGGCTGTATATCGCCGGATCAACTTCTTTTTTCTTTTTATCAGCAGGACGTTCCGGGATCTCATACGGCTGGCCAAATAAAATATGTTCCGCCGCCTTCAGAATCGCTTGTTCATATTCCGCATCCTCTTCCTTGTTACTCAAATAGATCAGCGTTTTACGCAGATCTATATACCGGATCATCATCGTCAAATAACCTGGCCACCCACCGCTGTGGCTGACAATCTTCCCTTTTTCAGGACTGTGTTGCAGCACCCAGCCAAAGCCGTAATCGAACGTTTCACCATTGTTCAGCCGCACCGGAGAAAATGCGGCCTCCTTAGAAGTGTTACTAATTAAATCGTCCTGATATAGAGCCTGATCAAATCGAAACAAATCGCTTGTGACAGAGTTCACCGTACCGTCTCCCTGTATGCCATCGAGGTACACAACATAGTTCGTTTCTTCCAGATCATCAGGAAGGACGTACGTTTCGGAATGTACATCATACACGTATCCATATGCATAATGATCCATGTGCTCAGGCCGAAGCCTCCTATTATGCACTTTCGTTTCATTCATGCCGACCGGTGAAAAAATATGTGTTTTCATAAAATCCGAATAGCTCATGCCGGAGGCTTTTTCCATGATAACCGCCAACAGCACATACCCCGTATTGCTGTACTGCCAGCCTTCGTTCGGCTCAAAATAACCAGGCAGCCCCTCATTCATCAGCATATCCACAATATCCTGATTCACCGCAATCTTGTGTTTGTCCCAATTGGCAAGAAACCATTCAAAATAATCAGGCAGCCCTGACGTATGGTTCAATAAATGTCGAATCGTGACGCCCTGATATGGAAAACCCGGCAGCCAGCGCTCGACTTTGTCTTCATATCCAAGAATTCCTTTCTCCTCGAGCAATATGATCCCTAAAGCTGTAAAAGGCTTTGACAGAGACGCTAACTCAAACAAAGAGCTGGTTTGCAAAGGGCTTTTTTCCGCCAGTTCCGCATAACCGAAAGAGTGATGATATAAAATATCGCCATCCTCCGCAGCCAGAACCGTCCCGTTGAACTGTTGTTTTTCCGCCAACACAGAGAATAATGTGCCAAGATGTTTCCTTTTTTCTTGCTTCATTTTTACACCTCCCTTAATACCTACGATATTTACCCTTCTATGTTTCAAAAATTTGAAAAATATGAGAGAAAGAGTGATAATGGCCTGTATCCTGAATCCGTTTCACAATCGCTTCCGCAAACCCTGAAGTCGAAGCCCCCGAATTCAACGGTTGCGAAAAGACCCTTTGACATCTGACCCGTGCGACCAGTCTCTAAAACAGCCGATCTCCCAGAAAAGAAAAGAGCTTTCACCACATTGTTATAGAGAATCCCCCTGACTTTCCGTAACACCCATTAGTCTATTCGACTCATATCCGCGAAGGTCTTTTTTCATTTTCTATCAAACAAAAGAGGAAAATAGACCCGTTGTAATCTAAACGAGAGTTTAATAGAATGATGTCGAAAAGTAAATCACGCAGGTTTGTTACTGATAAAGCAGGCAAGACCTAAAATGTGTAAAGGGCAAAGTATATTCTTTGGCGTCACCCCTTACATATTTTAGGTCTTTTTTTATTGTGCGTAACTGACTTGCCATCTTCAAACAGGAGGGCCGGGAGAAGCAAACCGCTAACACAGTACATAAAAAAGGAGACATGAACGATGAACATCAAAAAGTTTGCAAAACAAGCGACAGCATTAACCTTTACAACTGCACTGCTGGCAGGAGGCGCGACTCAAGCGTTTGCGAAAGAAACGAACCATAAACCGCATAAGGAAACGTACGGCATTACCCATATTACACGCCATGATATGCTGAAAATCCCTGAACAGCAAAAAAATGAAAAATATCAAGTGCCTGAATTCGATCCATCCACAATTAAAAATATCTCTTCTGCAAAAGGCCTGGACGTTTGGGACAGCTGGCCATTGCAAAACGCTGACGGCACAGTCGCAAACTATCACGGCTACCACATCGTCTTTGCATTAGCCGGAGACCCTAAAAATGCGGATGACACATCCATTTACATGTTCTATCAAAAAGTCGGCGAAACGTCTATCGACAGCTGGAAAAACGCGGGCCGCGTCTTTAAAGACAGCGACAAATTCGATGCAAATGATTCTATCCTGAAAGACCAAACACAAGAATGGTCAGGTTCAGCGACATTCACATCTGACGGTCACATTCGTTTGTTCTACACTGATTTCTCCGGTAAACATTACGGCAAACAAACCCTGACAACGGCACAGGTTAACGTATCAACGTCAGACAGCTCTCTGAACATCGACGGTGTAGAGGATTATAAATCAATCTTTGATGGTGACGGCAAAACGTATCAAAATGTACAGCAGTTCATCGATGAAGGCAACTACAGCTCCGGCGATAACCACACGCTGAGAGATCCTCACTACGTAGAAGATAAAGGCCGCAAATACTTAGTATTTGAAGCGAACACTGGTACTGAAAACGGCTACCAAGGCGAAGAATCTTTATTTAATAAAGCATACTACGGCAAAAGCACATCATTCTTCCGTCAAGAAAGCAAAAAGCTTCTGCAAAGCGATAAAAAACGCACGGCTGAATTAGCGAACGGCGCACTCGGCATGATCGAGCTAAACGATGACTACACACTGAAAAAAGTGATGAAACCACTGCTTGCATCTAACACAGTTACAGATGAAATTGAACGCGCGAATGTCTTTAAAATGAATGGAAAATGGTACCTATTCACTGACTCCCGCGGATCAAAAATGACAATTGACGGCATTACATCTAATGACATTTACATGCTCGGTTATGTTTCTAATTCCTTAACCGGCCCATACAAGCCGCTGAACAAAACAGGCCTTGTGTTAAAAATGGATCTTGATCCTAACGATGTGACCTTTACTTATTCACACTTCGCTGTGCCTCAAGCTAAAGGAAACAATGTCGTCATTACAAGCTACATGACAAACAGAGGCTTCTTTGCAGACAAAAAAGCAACGTTTGCGCCAAGCTTCCTATTAAACATCAAAGGCAAGAAAACATCTGTTGTAAAAGACAGCATCCTTGAACAAGGGCAATTAACAGTTAACAAATAAAGACGCAAAAGAAAATGCCGATATCTTATTGGCATTTTCTTTTATTTCTTATCAACATCATAAAGGTGAATCCCAGATGAACTATAAAAAAACAGGCAAATGGCTAACAGTAATCCTGAGCTTTTTAGGAATATTGCTGTTTATCAACCTATTGCCAAACGAAGAACCTGTCAACAAAACAAAATCAACACAGAAGCCGGACTACCGGGCGGCCTATCATTTTACGACGCCGGATAAATGGAAAAATGATCCCCAAAAACCGGTCTATTTTGAGGGCAAGTATCATTATTTCTACCTTTATAACCGGGATTACCCAAACGGGAACGGCACAGAATGGCGCCATGCCGTATCAGAGGACTTGGTGCACTGGACCGATGAAGGCGTGGCGATCCCGAAATACACAAACCCAGACGGGGACATTTGGACCGGTTCTGTCGTGCTCGATAAAGAAAACACAGCCGGATTCGGGAGAAACGCGCTCGTCGCAATCGTGACCCAGCCTTCAGCCAAAGATAAAAAACAGGAGCAACATTTGTGGTACAGCACAGACAAAGGAAAATCATTTAAGTCCTATAGTGATAATCCCGTTATGCCTAATCCCGGCACAGACGATTTCAGAGACCCGAAAGTCATATGGGATGACCAGAATAACAAATGGGTCATAGCCATGGCTGAAGGAACAAAAATCGGCTTTTATGAATCCGATAATCTAAAGGACTGGCATTACACAAGCGGATTCTTAACGGAGCAGGCGGGAATTGTGGAATGTCCTGACCTCTACATGATGCGGGCAAGCGATGGAACGACTAAATGGGTTCTCGGCGCGAGCGCGAACGGCAAACCGTGGGGCAAACCAAATACGTACGCCTACTGGACCGGAAGCTTTGACGGAAAAGAATTTACAGCGGATCAAACCGAAGCCCAATGGCTTGACTACGGCTTTGACTGGTACGGCGGCGTGACGTTCGAAGACGGCAAAAGCACAGATCCATTAGAAAAGCGGTATGCACTTGCCTGGATGAACAATTGGGATTACGCCAACAACACACCGACAATGAAGAACGGCTTTAACGGCACAGATTCTGTCATACGCGAACTCCGGCTGCAGGAGCAGGACGGCACATACAGCCTCGTCTCACAGCCGACCGAAGCTTTGGAGCAGCTGACCGTTTCAACTGACAAAGTAGAGGATCAAGATGTGAGCGGATCAAAAACACTGTCGATCACTGGTGATACGTACCAGCTTGATATGGATCTTTCTTGGTCAGAGCTAAAGAACGCAGGCGTCAGACTGAGAGAATCGAAAGACCAAAAACGCCATATTGATGTCGGCATTTTCGCCGAAGACGGCTATGCATATGTCAACAGAGCGGCTACAAATCAGCCTGACAAAAGCAACACCTATGTTGAAAGCAAGGCTCCCTTCGATGTAAGCAAACAGAAGGCCCATTTGAAAATTCTCGCCGATAAAACAACGATAGAAGTATTTGTCGGCGACGGGAAAACCGTTTTTTCAAATCAAGTGTTTCCAAAACCCGAAGATAAAGGCATTACCCTTTATTCTGAAGGCGGCACAGCCTCATTTAAAAATATAACGGTGAAACACTTCGATACGATTCATGAATAAAAAACAGATGCAGCGCAGGCTGCATCTGTTTTTTATTAGAGCGGTATTCTCTGTTGCATATTGGGCATTGTAAGGAATATAAGGCTGGTTGCTAAGGAGGAAGCGGATGTCTAAACAAGGAAATTTTCAAAAATCAATGTCGCTGTTTGATCTGATTCTGATTGGGATGGGAGCCATCTTTGGATCAGCGTGGCTGTTCGCTGTCAGTAATGTCGCATCTAAAGCGGGACCCTCCGGCGCTTTTTCCTGGATCATCGGCGGAGCCATCATTCTGTTAATTGGGCTCGTGTACGCGGAGCTTGGAGCTGCCCTGCCCCGTACCGGAGGCATCATTCGATACCCCGTTTATTCACATGGGCACCTTGTCGGCTATTTAATTTCATTTGTCACAATCGTCGCTTACACAAGCCTGATTTCGATTGAAGTCACGGCAGTCCGGCAATACGTGGCCTATTGGTTTCCCGGCCTGACCAAAGAAGGCTCTGATTCACCGACCATTGCCGGCTGGCTCTTACAGTTTGCCTTGCTCTGCTTGTTTTTCCTGCTGAATTATTGGAGCGTCAAAACATTCGCTAAGGCAAATTTCATCATATCGATTTTTAAATATATTGTACCGATTACCATCATTATCGTGCTGATCTTTCATTTTAACCCGCAGAATTTATCTGTTGAAGGATTTGCGCCGTTCGGTTTTACAGGTATTCAGGCTGCGATATCGACAGGCGGCGTAATGTTTGCATATCTTGGCCTGCACCCGATTGTGGCTGTTGCAGGCGAAGTGCGAAATCCAAAACGCAACATCCCGATCGCTTTAATCGTTTGCATCATTGTTTCCACCATCATTTACACTGTTTTGCAAGTCACCTTTATTGGTGCAATTCCGACAGAAACGCTTAAAAATGGCTGGCCCGCAATCGGACGGGAGTTCTCATTGCCGTTTAAAGATATTGCGGTCATGCTCGGTTTAGGCTGGCTTGCAACGCTTGTCATTTTAGACGCCATTCTGTCTCCGGGAGGAAACGGGAATATTTTTATGAATACGACATCTCGCCTCGTCTACGCCTGGGCGCGGAACGGCACATTATTTGGCATATTTTCAAAGGTCAATAAAGAAACGGGAACCCCCCGTGCTTCACTCTGGCTTTCATTTGCCTTGTCCATTTTCTGGACGCTCCCCTTCCCTTCGTGGAACGCACTCGTCAATGTCTGTTCTGTAGCGCTCATCCTTTCTTATGCGATTGCACCCATTTGTTCAGCAGCGCTGAGGGTCAATGCGAAGGATTTAAACAGGCCGTTTTATTTAAAAGGGATGGGTATTATCGGGCCGCTTTCCTTTATTTTCACGGCGTTTATCGTTTACTGGTCAGGATGGACGACCGTTTCCTGGCTGCTCGGTTCACAGCTCATCATGTTTTTGGTCTATCTCTGTTTCAGCAAATATGCGCCTCAAGAAGATGTCAGTCTGGCCCAGCAGCTGAAATCAGCTTGGTGGCTTATCGGGTTTTATATCATGATGCTGGTCTTTTCCTACATCGGTTCTTTCGGACATGGTTTAGGCATCATCAGCAATCCCGTCGACCTTATTTTGGTCGCCATCGGCTCACTTGCGATTTACTACTGGGCAAAGTATACCGGGCTCCCGAAAGCCGCTATTGATTATGATAAATAAAGAAGCAAGAGGTTTTCTTGCTTCTTTATTCTTTACAAACGCACATACCCGAGATAAAATGAATGATAGTCAGTCATTACAGGAGGTATTCCTTATGCCAAAACAAACTTCGGGCAAATATGAAAAAATTCTGCACGCTGCCATTGACGTTATATCTGAAAAAGGTCTCGACAAAGCCTCTATTTCTGATATTGTCAAAAAGGCCGGCACTGCACAAGGAACGTTCTATTTGTACTTCTCATCTAAAAACGCCCTGATTCCGGCAATCGCAGAAAATCTGCTTACCCATACGCTGGATCAAATCAAAGGAAGACTGCATGGAGACGAAGGTTTTTGGACCGTTTTAGATATATTAATTGATGAGACATTTCTCATTACAGAACGCCATAAGGATATTATCGTCCTCTGTTACTCCGGGCTTGCGATCGACCACTCCATGGAAAAATGGGAGACGATTTATCAGCCTTATTATTCCTGGCTCGAAAAAATCATTCATAAGGCGATTGAAAGCCGCGAGGTAACTGAAGAAATCAAAGCAAAATGGACGGCCAGAACGATTATTAACTTGGTCGAGAACACAGCAGAACGATTCTATATCGGGTTTGAACAAGATGAAAATGTTGAAGTGTATAAAAAAGAAATCTTTACTTTCTTAAAACGAAGCTTAGCTGCAGCGTAAAAAATGACTGGGTAAAACCGCTCATTTTTTAACGCCTCAAAAATGACTGACGTTCATTCATAAAAATAGAGAGGTGTTTCATTTGAATTGGGTGCTTGTTTTCATTGCAGGGCTTTTAGAAGTTGTTTGGGCCTCTTCCCTCAAACATGCCGATTCGCTTTTGGATTGGATCATTATTTTTATTTTGATCGCGGTCAGCTTTATCCTGTTAATCCGCTCTTACCAAAAAATCCCGATGGCCGCGGCGTACACTGTATTTGTCGGAATCGGAACCGTCGGAACATATATCACCGGAATTGTTTTGGGCGAATCCTTCTCAGCAGCCCAAATGTTCTTTTTAGCTTTATTGCTGGCCGGCATTTTAGGAATGAAGCTATTCACGAAAGAAAGCAAAACGCAATCGGGAGGTGACTCGTAATGGCATGGTTTTTATTAGTGATTGCCGGCATAGAAGAAATTATAGCTGCCGTTGCCATGAAATATATTGACGGAACAAGAAAAAAATGGCCGATTATTGTGATGACTGTTGGATTTGGCTTATCCTTTTACTGCCTTTCACAAGCGATGCTGATCCTGCCTGCCGGCGTCGCTTATGCCGTCTGGACCGGCATTGGCAGCATTGGCGTTTCGGCGGTCGGCTTTGTCTGGTTTAAGGAGCGGTTTCAGCTTTCACAAGTGATTTCTCTTTGCCTTATCCTCGCTGGCGTCATCGGCCTGCGTCTTACGGCTTCATCATAAGATAAGGGCACATACAGCTGTATATGCCCTTGCCATTAAGCTTCGTCTTGATGGTTGTGAAGATGAAGCGGCGGCGGGATGAGCCAGCCTTTGTTTTTTAGCAGCCTTAAGTATTTTGCTCCCATTGCCGCTTTCGATAAATGGAATTGCCCAAACATCATGGCAATATCCTCACGAATTGACTCACCCATAATTTTGCTGCATGCCATAAGGCCTGCAGCATTTTGCGCTGCCGCAGAGACCGCCACATCCGGATCGAGAAACCGCGCACCCGTCGGAATATCTTTAAGATCCGCTGCCGGCGGTTCAGGAGAAGCCGGCGGGAGCGCCACACCGTTTTCCTTCAGGATGCTGCTGACTTGTTTCATTTCATCCTGGCACTTCTCAATGGCCTCATGAAGCAGCTTTTTCAAATCGTCATCACCGACATGATGCAATAACATCTGGTAATTGCCGACCATTTTATTGCCTGCCATTACATAACTCCACAAGCTGAAAACCTCACCGTAATGCATCGGTTCCTCTTGCGGATTTCCGCTTAAAATACCCAATTTCATCCTCCTTGTAAATTCAATATCGCACATTTCATAAAGTGCCCGGCAGGAGGAAAATTTATGTTCCGATGAGAAAAGATTTTTAACATAAAACAAAAAAGACAAGAGCGGCAAAGTGCCAAACCCTTGTCTTTCCTGTTGTTCTATTGGACGCGCTCGGAGGGATTCGAACCCCCGACAGACGTGGTACCGGAAACCACCGCTCTATCCAACTGAGCTACGAGCGCATATTCACTGCGTGATGAGAACGTCAGCACAACTCATTATACGATAATTCCCTTCAAATAACAACCCTCTATTTCAAGAGGCCGTTTTTCACATCTAACACATCATCTTATTTGGCAATCTGACATACGATGGTTTGAACCCATATAAATTTGGGGAAAATGGGAAAAAGAGAAGACTTTGCGTGTCAAGCCAGCTTTTTGTTTGACCTTTATTGACCAAAAATGTATCATGTAACTACATACTTACCTAAAAGGTGAAGGAGGAGCATTATGAATTTAATACCTACAGTCATTGAACAAACGAACCGCGGGGAAAGAGCGTATGACATTTATTCTCGTCTATTAAAGGATCGTATCATCATGCTTGGATCTGCGATTGATGACAACGTTGCGAACTCCATCGTGTCACAGCTTTTATTCTTAGAAGCGGAAGACCCTGAAAAAGATATTTCTATTTACATCAACAGCCCGGGCGGCTCTATTACAGCCGGTATGGCGATCTATGATACCATGCAGTTTATTAAGCCGAAAGTATCTACCATTTGTATCGGTATGGCTGCATCAATGGGCGCGTTCCTGCTTGCTGCCGGCGAAAAAGGCAAACGCTATGCGCTTCCAAACAGTGAAGTCATGATTCACCAGCCGCTTGGCGGTGCGCAAGGCCAGGCGACAGAAATTGAAATTGCCGCGAAACGCATTCTCTTGCTTCGTGACAAATTAAACAAAGTTCTTGCTGAACGTACCGGCCAGCCGCTTGAAGTAATCGAACGCGACACAGACCGCGATAACTTCAAGTCTGCTGAAGAAGCGCTTGAATACGGCCTGATTGATAAAATTCTGACTCGCAACACAGAAGAGCAAAAGTAATACTGTAACCTGCAAGAGCTATGTCTCTTGCAGGTTTTTTCATTTATGAATTCATTCTTTAATCTTTCTTATTCCATACTGCACCCATTCTTCGTTCAACAGTTCAAGCGTCAAATCACTGGTTTGTCTCACAATCAGATCGGCATCAAGCATTGACTGTTCATGACCGACTCCCACCGCAAACATCCCGGCAGATTTAATTGCGGAAATCCCTGCTTCAGCGTCTTCTATTGCCGCACAATCAGCAGGGGAAACGCCGAGCAGCGCTGCGGCTGTCAGAAAGATTTCGGGATCAGGTTTTCCCTTCGCGAGAGCTGTCGGGTCAACAATAGCATGAAAATCATCCATAATCTCCAAACGTTTTAAAATCGCAGGAGCATTACGGCTTGAAGACGCTAACCCGATTTTTATATTTTCACCTTTTAATTCACAAAGAAACCTGCCGATTCCCGGCAAAAGATCTTCCGGCGTCAATTTGCTGATCAACATTTGATAGTATTGGTTTTTTTGATCCATAAGTGCTTGTTTCTCCGCATTTGTATACTTTGTTTGCGCACCGCCAATGATAAGCATGCTTTCAAGTGACTCTGCTCTGCTGATTCCTTTTAGGCTTTCATTCACACTTCTGTTAAAGGGAATATCGATTTGTTCCGCGATATGCTTCCAAGCGAGATAATGATATTCAGCGGTATCTGTTATCACACCGTCTAAATCAAAAATGGCCGCTTTCATATGCGAATGCCCATCACAGCTTCATAAGGTTCGAGGCAAATGCGTTTTAAGTCAGCCCGCTCCTCCGGATAGTTGGAAATCAGCACTTTCCAATGCTCACGGGCCAGTTCAGGAGGCGCTTCGAACAGAGCCTTATCTTCCGACAAATTCACAACGACGAGAAGCTTTTCTCCTTGGTATTCACGGAGATAAGAAAAGACTTGCGGATCATTCTCATTCAGCAGCTGATAATCTCCATATATGATGGTCTTGTATTGCTTTCGTAATTGAATGAGTTTCTGATAGTAATAGAAAATCGAATCTTGGTCTTCCAAGGACTCCTTCACATTTATCTCTTGATAGCGGGAATTTACTGCTATCCAAGGGTCTCCGGCTGTGAATCCCGCATGTTTTTCGCCATCCCATTGCATCGGTGTTCTGGCATGATCCCTTCCTTTTTTCATCACGGCTTGTAAAAATTCTTTTTCCGGCATCGTTTTGTTTTCGACGACTAGTTCACGATACGCATTTTTTATTTCAAGATCATCATACATCTCCAGCGGCATATCACTGTTGACCATGCCGATTTCTTCTCCCTGATAAATAAACGGCGTTCCTTTCATGCCATGGAGAACCGTTGCAAATGCTTTTGCACACTGCTTTCGCAGCTTGCCGTCATTGCCCCAGCGGGATGTAACCCTCGGCTGATCATGGTTTTCAAAATATAGGGTATTCCAGCCGACATTCATTAACCCGGTCTGCCATCTTGTCATCGTCTTTTTTAAAGCAATCAAATCAAACGGCTTGATCTGCCATTTTCCGTTTGGCGAGTTTTGTTCTGTATCAATATCCATATGTTCAAATGTGAAAATCATATTCAGCTCTTGCCTGCTTGCATCCGTGTACTTCTTCGCCTCTTCAATATCAGAGCCGTTTGCCTCTCCGACCGTCATGCAGTCGTAATGAGAAAGCACTTCCTTGTTCATCTCCTGAATAAATTCATGAAGGCGGGGGCCATTCGAATGATAACGGCCGACGATATAGCTGCGGCTGTTATCTGTTTCGTAGTTCGGAAAATCAGTATACTTGGAAATAGAGCCGATCACATCCATCCGCCAGCCGTCAACGCCTTTATCCATCCAAAATCTCATCACATCATAAACTTCCCGGCGCACCGCTTCATTTTCCCAATTTAAATCAGGCTGCTTTTTTGAAAAGTAGTGCAAATAATACTGCCCTGTCCCTTCATCAATTGTCCACGCCGGGCCTGAGAAGATCGACCCCCAATTATTCGGCTCTGAGCCGTCCGGTTTCGGATCTTTCCAAAAATAATAATCCCGGTAAGGATTGTCCTTCGACTTGCGGCTTTCAGCAAACCAGGCATGTTCATCCGACGTGTGGTTCACAACCAAATCCATGATGATTTTCATTCCGCGTTGGTGCACTTCATCAATCAGCTGAAACATATCTTCATTTGTCCCAAATTTTTCGTACATGTTTCTGTAGTCGCTGATATCATAGCCGTTGTCATCCTGCGGGGAATCAAACACCGGGGAGAGCCAGATCACATCCGCCCCGAGATGTTTGATGTAATCCAGCTTTTGAATCACACCTTGCAAATCCCCAAATCCATCTCCATTGGCATCATAAAAACTGCGCGGGTAAATTTGATAAACGACAGCTTCTTTCCACCATTCATTCATCAGGCGTGCTCCTTTCACATCGTCCATTTAGGACAACTGGTTCCTCATACACTTTCATGTGCAGCGGCTCGCCTTTTACAAGCTCAAAGACGGCGCTCAGTTCATCAACCGTAATATTGATTAACCTGTTTCGATAATTGATTTTGAACGAATATCTGTCCCACTCTTTCGGCAAAAACGGGGCAAATGACAGCGCCTCATTCGCGATGCGCATGCCTGCAAAGCCCTGAACGATCGCGAGCCAGCTTCCCGTCATTGATGTGATGTGCAGACCTTCCTCCGTGTCATGATTATAATTGTCAAGATCAAGCCTTGCTGTACGCTTATATAATTCAAGCGCTTTCTTTTCCATCTTAAGTTCGGCTGCGAGAACGGCATGGACAGAGGGCGACAGGCTTGATTCATGAACAGTCATTGGTTCATAAAATTCAAAGTTTCGCCGTTTTTCTTCCATTGTAAAACGGTCATGAAAAAGATAAATGCCTTGAAGCACATCTGCCTGTTTAATAAAATTGGAGCGGAGAATCTTGTCCCAGGACCAATTCTGATAAAGAGGCCGCTCAGCTGGATCTAATTCATCCGCTGATCGCAGGTCTTTGTCCAAGAATGTGTCATGCTGAATGAAAATTTGCAGTTCATCACTATACGGATAGTACATGTGCTGGATGATTTTTCTCCAGACGTTCAGTTCTTCTTCCTGCACATCAAGCAGGCGGCGTTTTTCCGCTGAAACCCTTTCGAGATTTTCCAATGTATATTCCAACGTCCAAGCCGCAATGACATTTGTATACCAATTGTTGTTGACATTGTTTTCGTATTCATTCGGCCCTGTGACGCCGTGGATCATATACTTGTTTTTTCGTTTCGAGAAGTGAACGCGGTCTGCCCAAAACCTGCTGACTTCCACAAGAACGTCTATCCCGTATTCCTTTATATAGTCATGGTCACCTGTATATTGGACGTAATTGCAGATCGCATAGCAGATCGCGCCATTGCGGTGAATTTCTTCAAAGGTGATCTCCCATTCATTGTGGCATTCATCGCCTGTAAAGGTCACCATCGGGTAAAGTGCCCCTTTCATCCCCAGTTTGGCGGCATTCCGTTTCGCTGCCTCCAAATGATGATAGCGGTACAAAAGCAGGTTTTTCGTGACCTCTGGTTCGGCTGTCGCCAAATACATCGGAACCGCGTACGCCTCCGTATCCCAATAGGCGGCGCCTCCGTATTTTTCGCCAGTAAATCCTTTCGGCCCGATATTCAAACGGGCATCGCCGCCGTAATATGTCGAGAATAACTGAAAGATATTGTAGCGGATTCCTTGCTGAAGTTCCTCATCCCCTTTAATCTCTATGTCCGCTTTTGCCCACCTTTCCTTCCATTGTTCAATGTGCCTTCGTTTTGCTTCTTCATATCCGTTCTCAAGTACACCCGCCAAAAGCTCCTTGGCTTTCGCTAAAAGCTCTGCCTCACGACAATCACGGGAAGTCGTGACAATAATAAACTTTTTCAAAGAAGCCTTCGTTTGATAACTGTAGCGGTTCTCGACATACATTTCAGCTGTTTTATAGCTTTCATTGACAAACCCCTCTGTTACGTTTGCCATTGCGGCTGAAACGGTAAAGCGCGGTGTTTCAAATGGATTTTCGATCGTTTTTGCCGCTAAATGGCCACGGTGGGAATCAGCCCCTTTCGCTTCTTCCTGCCAAAATTGTTCTTGGTAGTTCGAATCTTCATTTGCGACATTTCCGTCCAAGTAAGGAACAAGTGTAATGACAGCATCTTCTGTCAGGCACTCCGCTTCATAATGAATTGCGCAAAGCTCTTTTAGTGCAAGGCTAATAAATCGCTCCGCTCTGATTCTAACGGCTTTATCCTGAATACGGACAACAGCGCTTCTCCGCAGTATCCCCTCTTTCATATTAAGTTCTAACTCAAATGATTCGATTGGGTTTTGGTAAAGGTCAACTTTTTCACCATCAATATATAAACCTATGCCTATAAAGTTCATCGCATTGATCACTTTTCCGAAATATTCAGGATACCCGTTTTTCCACCAGCCTACTCGCGTTTTGTCAGGGAACCACACGCCTGCAATATATGTGCCTTGGTGACTGTCGCCTGAATAGCCTTCTTCAAAATTCCCTCTGACTCCCATATAGCCGTTGGCAAGAGAAGTCAGGCTCTCCTGCAGCCGTGTATGTTCCTTTCGAAATGTATTTGTTTTGACTTTCCATTCATCAATCTCAAATAACCGCTGATTTGTCATAATTTCCTCCCGAATGTAAGTTTCCATGATCACGGCGGGTTTTCGTCAAATATCTAAACGCAAAAGAGATCATCAAAGTGACGCCGCACGAATGGATCATCAATACAGTGATCAAGTTAAAATGAACCATACCGATAACAGCTGCGGCAAATGCCGGCAGTGCGGATGCGCAAACCGCCGCAGATGCCGCTTCCTTGTATGACGCAATAGAGATCATGTTTGATATTTTTGTGATCCAGAGGCCCCCCGCAAGAACAGCCGTTACAAATAGCTGAATCACAAAAATCACCGCGTATGCCAGCATCATGATCATCGGCTTATACTGTGCCAGCCACAATGTATCGATCAAAGCCTCTATATCATGGACGTTCGGTTTCTTAAATTCAGCGTCCATTTTCGCATAGCCAACAGAAAACCCCGTTCCGTTTTGATCGGTGATCACCAGTTGATCGGATTGAAAGACGATGGCGTTATCATATCCGGTTACTTTCAATCGCCCATTTTCACCGCTTGTCTGATATTGATGCTTCATATCAATCGCCAGCAAACTCTCTCCCTCTTCAATTCGATCAGAGCTTTTCCCCCCCGTCAGTTTTCCGTTTCTGATTTGATAACCTTGTAATTGATCAGCAAATTGATGATTAAGCTTTTGAATCGCTGACGGCATGAAAGATGTAACACTGAAGCGATCCATTTTCATAAACGAAACCGTAATCGGCGCCATCAAGCAGGCCGTTAAAAACATAAAGAGAAAACAGAGCTGCAGCCAGCTGAATGTATTCCCGTAACGGCATACACCTGATGGAGACGCAGCCGCTTTTAGACAGCGGATCATAAAACTTTCTTTTTGTAGATTCTTCATCGAATTACCCCTTTGTTCCGCCGGCTGTCAGCCCGGACACAAAGTTCTTTTGGAGAAAAAAGAATAAGACGCATATCGGCAATGCGGCCAGTATAGCTCCGGCTGCAAACAGGGCGACTTTTTGCTGCTGCGGATTTGAAATAAAGGACTGCAATCCTACAGCGATGGTCAGCCTTTCCGGTGAGCGGAGCAAAAACTTCGCCAGCAAATAGTCGCCGAACGGCGCCATGAACGCCCAAAGCGCTTGTACTGCAAGCATCGGCTTAACAAGCGGGAGAACAATTGATGCGAAAATCCTCAGATGTCCCGCTCCATCAATTCGCGCCGCTTCATCAATTTCTCTCGGCACAGTATCAAAATAACCTTTCATCAGCCACGTGTTCATCGGAATTCCGCCGCCGATATAGATCGCTGTCAAAAACCAGTACTGATCGAGTGCGCCTATCAGCATCGCTAGGACATAAAAAGCAGTAAGCGCTGCCATCGTCGGCACCATTTGAATGATGAGAAAGAAGACCAGGCTCTTTTTTCGGCCTGCAAACCGATAGCGGCTGTACGTATATCCGGCAAGCGTCACGATCGTAACCTGCAAGACCATGACCGATAACGCGATGATAAGTGTATTACTGTACCAATGAAGGTAAAGCGTCTCGTCAAATAGCCGCCTAAAATGATCTAAAGTCCACGAACCCGAAAAATCAAGCTGAAAAGCCGCCGCATTTCCCACACGGAAAGCGGATGATGCCGTAATCAGCAATGGATATATAATGACTATACTTAACAGCGTCAAAAATAAATAAGTACAGATTCTATTCAGCATTCTGGCCGTTCCCGCGTTCACTTACATAACCTCCTCATTGCCAAAAGCATTCGATTTTTTGAAAGCAATCAGGGAAATTCCAATGACAATGAAAGAAATTAACAGTGTAACAGCCGCCGCAACGGAATATTGCGGTGATGTGCCTGTTGTCAGTTTATAAATCCACGAAATTAAGATATCGGTCGACCCAGCCCCGGCTCCCGCGCTGCCCGGTCCTCCCTCATTAAATAAGTAGATAATCGAGAAATTATTAAAATTAAACGTATACTGGGTAATCATCACGGGTGCTGTCGCAAATAAAATCATTGGCAATGTAATATGTTGAAAACGCTGGATAAAAGTGGACCCGTCAATCTTTGCCGCTTCATACAGTTCACCTGGAATCGCCTGAAGCACTCCCGTTACCATGACATAAATATAGGGAAAGCCAAGCCAGGTCTGAATCATAATGAGGGCTGTCTTTGTCCAGAAAGGATCAGTCTTCCACGCGATCGCAGGCAGCTCTACAAACGGCAGGTAATTTAATAAAGGAATCACCTGTGCATTCACCGCCCCTATGCTGTCGTTAAATATGTTGGAAAAACTCATGATTGTAATAAAAGCCGGAACAGCCCATGGCAATAAGAAAATCATTCGAAATATCCGCTTTCCTTTTATAAAATCCTGATTAACGAAAAGTGCCGTCACGATCCCCAAAATGATTTGCAGCGTTGTCGCACAGATTGTCCAGATGATCGTCCAGCCAAGTACATTCAGAAATGTTTCACGATAGGAGCCGAGGAAAAAAATATTCAAGAAATTTTTAAAACCGACCCAGTCAATCAGACTGTTAGGCGGGATATGATAAAAATCATAGTTTGTACATGCAATAAACAGAGTCACCAAAACCGGAAAAATAATCACAAACACCATCATGATATACGCCGGCAGTGTAAAAAAATATGGAAACCCTTTATCACCCGCATGACAGATCATATCCTTGGCCGTTGTATTGACTTCCAAACCCGCCGCTTTCATAGCGGCGATCTTACGCGAATCATAAATAGTAAAGATATAGAACATGAGGAAAATCACTGTCACGATCAATTGCAGCGTGCCTTCAATCAGCATAAACAGTGAGTGGTCAACACCGGGAACACTTCCCAATGTAATCAATCCGGTGAGCGCCTGAATACCGAAAACGTGTAATTCAAAAGCAAACAAGCCTGTGACGGCAAGAAACAAGATCCCCTTTAAAAACTGCTGATTCGCAATCTGCCCAAGTCCTGGAATGATTGATAAAAGCCCTGCCTTTCGTTTTTGCTTTGCAAGTGTGTAGTGTTTATTCATTTTTTCGCCCTCTATTCTTCCGGACGCTGTCCCGCCGTTTATTTCACATATTTTTCTTTGATATTTTCCTTTATGACGTTTACAGCATCATTCGCTGACGTTTGCGCCGCTTTTTTTCCTGAAGCCGCATCAAAAATCAAACTTTCCGCTCCTGTCCATACCTCAGCCATTTCAGGAATATTCGGAGTCGGTGTCGCTGTTTCATATTGTTTAATCACAGCTGACGCCAGCTCATTTTTTTGCTCATCCGCTTTCTTTCTCGCAGCTGTGTTGGCCGGAACTTCGTTTGTATTCTCATAAAAAGCGTAAGCATTGGCATCATTTGCAGCATACTCAAGCCATTTTTCAGCCAGTTCGGGTTCTTTTGTATATTTTGATGCAACCCATCCCTTCCCGCCGGCAAAAGGGGCATATTCTTCTCCATTTGGCAATGTCGGAATGGGAGCCGCTCCGTAGTTTAATTCAGCCTCTTTATAGTTGGCAGCTGACCAAGGTCCGCCGATGATCGCAGCCGCTTTGCCATCTAAAAACATCTGCTGAATAAAATCGTCTGCGCTTGAATTGTCCTGCATGCCTTTTGGCCAATAGGTTTTAAACCATTTCTCCGCATATTTCACCGCTTCTACAGCCCCTTTATTGTTTAGGCCGATGTCCCCGGAATCTGTGCCGTTTTTTCCAAATACATATCCGCCGTAACCGGCCAACAAACCGTACGACATATAAAAGTCAGTCCATTTTGCCAAAAATCCGGTTGATCTCCCTTTTTCCGAAGCAAACGCAAACCGGGAATCCTCTGTTAATGTTTCAAGATCTTTAAATGTTTTTGGTGCTGTTTGTAAGAGATCTTTGTTGTAATACAAAACAAGTGTTTCAATCACTAGCGGCATTCCATACACCTTGCCGTCAACCGTTACTTGCTGCATCTCTTTATCTCCAAAACTTTTTGTGTGAGATGGCTTAATATCAAGCAAATGTCCTTGCTGGCCCAAACCGCCTATCCGGTCGTAGGCAGCGAGCATCACATCAGGTGCATTCCCCGCCGGGCCATCAAGAGGAAGCGCTTCCAACTGCTCAAACATTTGCTTTTCAACCATTTTTATTGTGACATCATTCTCCTTTTCGAATGTTGCTTTGATGCTTTCAATGTAATCTTTATAGGTTTCTTCAACAGATACAGTCAGTACCTTTTTGCCGTCAGAGCTTGCCGGATCTTTTGAACTTGAGCAGGCGGCAAGGCCGAATGTCAGGACTGATGCCGCCAATAAGACGAACCCCTTTTTAACAAGTATCATCCCTTTTCCCCCTTTATTTATGAATCTACAACAATTGTATGGTTCTCCAGAAAGCGGTTACAACATATTTTAACTTGTTACCGATAACAGAATTTAAACAGGAACGGCAGCACCCAAAATAAAAAATTCTCCCGGCTGAACGGCAATGACATCGTGATGATGAAGCGGCTGATCTGTCCATACATCGTAGATTTTCTTATTCCTTTCAATATCCAAATCTCGCAAACTGACATGTCGAGCCGCGTCCCCCTGGTTAAAGAAATAAATCAGTGTTTTTTCCTCAAGAGTCCGCGAAAAACGAATAAAATGGTTTTGGTCATCCAGCAGATTCCACTCAAGATGTCCCTCAGTCAATAAAGTGTTTTCCTGTTTGCGCAAAGCAATTAACCGTTTCATAAATCGCAGCATGTCTTGGTTCTGCTTCTCTTTTTCCCAAACCATACATTTCCGGCATAATGGATCATTTTCGCCGTCCAGCCCGATTTCCGTTCCGTAATAGATGCATGGTGAACCTATCTGGGCAAACATAAAGGCCAGCAAAGCGCGTGCTTTTTTCTCGTCATTGCGGCATCTGGTCAAAAGGCGTTTTGTATCATGGCTATCCAGTACATTAAACATCACCTCATTGACCTGCTTCATTCCATTCATCAAATGGGCATTTACACGGTGGGCCATACGCGAGGCTGGAATCGTCCCATCAGCAAAATATTCAATCATAGGCTCTGTAAAGGGATAGTTCATCACCGCGTGAAATTCATCTCCTCTAAGCCAAGGTTCGGCGGAATGCCAAATCTCTCCTACAATATAAACATCCGGCTTTTCCGCTGATACAGCTTGCCTGAATGTCTTCCAAAAAACGTGATCCACTTCATTTGCCACATCCAAACGCCAGCCGTCAATGTCAAATTCGCGAATCCAGTACAAAGCAATATCTAGCAAGTATCTCTGTACTTCGGGATTAGCCGTATTTAGCTTCGGCATATCGGGTGTAAACGCAAACCTATCATAATTGTCTTCTTTGACAGGAAAGGAGTGAATATGAAACCAGTCTTTATAGCGTGATTGAGCTCCGTTTTTCACGACATCCTGCCACTGCGGAGAAGCGCTTCCTATATGGTTAAAAACAGCATCAAGCATCATTCTCATCCCCCGCTGATGAAGCTGGCTGACCAATGTGCGAAAAAGCTCCGGATCTCCAAAATGCGGATCAATAGAATAGTAATCCAGCGTGTCGTATTTGTGATTAGAAGGCGCGGAAAAGATCGGCGTTAAATAAATCCCGTTCACCCCTAAATCCTCTAAATAATCAAGCTTGTCAATAATCCCCTGCAAATCTCCTCCAAAAAAATCATTGACGTCCGGATCCTTGCTTCCCCACGGCAATGCATTCTCCGGTGACAAGTCTTCTCTTCCATTCGCAAAACGCTCGGGAAAAATTTGATACCAAACCGTTGATTTGGCCCACTGAGGCGCTTGGAATGTATCAGCTTCGTGAACAAATGGAAATTTAAAATAATAATGGATCGTCTCCAGCGTTTTTTCGTTATAAGGGCATACACCTGAACTTCCGAAAAAGATGTCTTCATGACGGTCTGAAACAACAAACGCATATTGCAGACGCCTAAATGGCGGCACCACTTCAGCAAACCAATAATCATGCATGTCTGTTGCGGCAATTTTCCTCATCGGCTGCTCGTTTGCCGACCACCTGCCGCCGTTGTACTCATAAGGATCACCCCAAATGAATCGAATGTGATCTGCATCACCTTTTTTTGTCCGAATCTTGATATGCACCGTCCGCCCGTCATAAGAATAAGCATCAGAACTGAACGGCTGATGATGAATCGCTGCATATTCCATCATGTCTCCCCCTTTGAATTCCGTTTTCATTAGGCCGGCTCTTAGCTTGAAAGTATCATGATGAAATATCAGGAACAATCCTTTTCACCTTGTTACCGATAACAGAATAATCCGCTTACAGTGTTGATTCCCGTACAATCAACTCCGGCTCAAAAAATAGATTTCCTTGAGCGGCACCGTCTTCATTCATTTTTTTCAGTAACATTCTCGCACAGGCTTCCCCCATTTCAACAACAGGCTGTCTGACCGTAGTCAACCGGGGCGAGGAGATGCGATCAAGAAAAACACCGTCATTCCCGGTCACCGCGACGTCTTCCGGTATTCGTTTTCCAAGCGACTGCACGGCACGAATGACGCCGAGCGCGATCCGATCGGATGCGCAGACAAACGCGGCCTGATGATCCAGAGATTTCAGCACTTCGCTTGCAAGGCATTCACTTTTCTTAGAACTGTTGTCGATCCGAAATATTTTCGTTTTTCTAAAGCTTTCATTCATTGCCCGAATGTATCCCTGTTCTCTTGAACGTTCAAAAGGCTCATCTAAATCAATACCAATAAAGACAATTTCCCGCTCCCCCAGCCCCATCACATGACGTGTTGCCATAAAAGTTCCTTTCTCGTTATTTACATCGATAAAGTCATAGCCCATTTCATTTTGTCCAAATACGACCAGCGGCTTCTCAAAAGCTTTGATCACACCTTCAAAATCAGTCTTTCTCAAGCCGGTGGCAATAATGCCGTCGCATTGGCCAATATTGAGAGAGTTTCTTGTCACAAGCTGCAGAGCATAATGATTGCGATCCAGCTCCCGGCTGATTCCGGTCAGCAGGTTCATGTAATATGGTTCTGTCGTATCCATTTCCTCAAGAATCAACAGTTTGACAACCTGTGTTCTGTTTTGCACGAGCGCTCTTGCCGCATAATTAGGGATGTAATTCAGCTCTTTCATCGCAGAATGAACAAGCTTTTTCAATTCATCTGTCACCGTCTCAGGATGGTTTATCACTCGTGATACCGTCATTTTCGAAACATTTGCTTTTTTCGCCACATCTGACAATGTTGCCATTTTCATCCCCTCCTTACCTGTGCATATTATCCAAACTAGTGAAAAAGTCCTTTATTTACAACTGAATAGACTAGCAGCAAAAAGAATAGAAAAAAGGAGATTTCCTTCAGGAAACCTCCTTTGTTGAAAAAACTCGATTTTCAGTTCATTTTCCACCTGAAATACTCCCATAGAATAGAGGATCAAGGCCGTGGATGCACGGCCAGACTCAGACCAAATACGGCAGGTGGCTCACTTGAAGGTTTTTAAATTTCCGTCCACTTTTTCTCTAAAATCGGATACGAGTAGTTTTGCATTTGCTCAATTAACTCATCCGGCCGTGAAGAGCTGTGGATCAGTTTAAGGTGCGAGTCGTTAGAAAACCCTTCCTGAATGCTGTATTTGATCATTTTCATCATCGGTTCAAAATATCCATTCACATTGTACAGTCCGATCGACTTTTGGTGAATGCCGATCTGCGCCCAGCAAAGCACTTCAAATAATTCTTCATATGTACCGAAGCCGCCCGGCATGGCGATAAAGCCGTCCGCCAGCTCGCTCATTTTGGCTTTTCGTTCATGCATGCCGTTTACTTCAATCAGCTCAGTCAGGTTTTGATGGACGACCTCCCCGCTGAACAAACCGCTCGGCATGACCCCGATCGCAGTTCCGCCGTTTTCCATTATCGCGTCGGCAATCGCGCCCATCAAACCTACGCGGGAGCCCCCATAGACAAGGCCGATTCCCTGCTCAGCCATGTATGCGCCTAGCTCTGCCGCTTTTGTTTTATACGCTTCATTTCCCCCCGGGTTTGATCCCGCAAATACACATATTGTTTTCATTTTTTCATCTCCGCATCTATATATCGTATCAAATGTTCAAAAAACACACTATATATTGTCCCACCTTCATGTGATAATATCAATATGAAATACATAAAGAATGCAGGAGTGATAATGTTGCAGCTGACTGATGCAGAGAAATGGATGAAAGATTTTTACGAAAAAAGAGGCTGGACAGAGTACGGACCGTTTATTCGGGTGAGCTTTTTAATGGAGGAAGCAGGAGAGCTGGCACGGGCTGTCAGAGCATATGAAATCGGCAGAGACCGGCCGGATGAGAAAGAATCATCACGAGCTGAGCAAAAACAAGAATTGATTGAGGAAATGGGAGATGTCATCGGAAATATCGCCATTCTTGCTGACATGTACGGTGTATCCTTAGAAGAGGTGATGAAGGCACACCAAGAAAAACTGACAAAACGATTTGAGCATGCATAAAAAAGCGGCCGCAACGACCGCTTTTTTTTTAACCTCTGATTTCATCGTGGTGATCAAAGAAATGCTGTTTCCCTATTTTGTGAAATAGGCCTGTTTTATGCAGCAGTTCCTTCGGCTGCGATTGCAGTCCTACAATCATCAGCTTTCCGTTGTGGCGTTTAATTCGGTTCATAATGTTCCCAAGCACAGCTTCGGCCGACGTGTCCATGTAGTGCACCTTATTCATGAGCAGAATAAGGGTCTTTGGCTTTTTCTGTACATGCTCCAGCAGTGAAGATTCAAGCGAATCAATTGACCCGAAAAACAACGGTCCTTCTATGGCATACATGCTGACAGATGGGTCTTCTCTCTTTGTTGTCTTCGCCAAAAAAGGATGCGATTCCTGATTGTGGATGCGGGTTGCTTCACTCATTCTTCTGATGAAGAACACAAATGCGAGCAGCAAGCCAATTCCCACACCGACGATTAAGTCAAACAGAACGGTTAGCGCAAAGGTTGCTGCCAAAATAAAGGAATCAGCGGTTTTCAGTCTCAGCATGTTTGCGACTTCCTTGCGCTCACTCATATTCCATGCGACAACCATGAGGATCGGCGCCATACTGGCAAGCGGCACATGGGATGCATAAGGCGCGAATACGAGCAGGACAAGAAGAACGACTACACCGTGAACAACGCCTGAAACAGGAGACACCGCTCCGTTTTTAATATTGGTCGCCGTTCTGGCGATCGCTCCTGTTGCCGGGATTCCGCCGAACAGCGGCGCAGCCATATTCGCAATTCCCTGGCCGACAAGCTCCTTGTTGCTGTCATGCTTTGAGCCCTTCATATTATCAGCGACCATCGCGGACAAAATCGACTCAAGGCCGCCAAGAAGCGCGATGACAAGGGCTGCCGGAAACAGCATGACCATTTTATCGAATGTAAGCTCAGGAAACTGAAATTCAGGCAAATGGCGGGGAATTTCTCCATATGTTGACCCGATCGTTGCCATACGGTCAGGGAAAAAGACAACCGCGACCAATGTCGAAATAAGAAGCGCCAATAAAGCGCCAGGTACTTTAGGCATCACCTTGGCGGATACAAGCAAAATGACGAGCCCGATCACCGCTGTCAAAATGGCATACACATTGAAGGTGCCGAGATTCTGTGCAATTTCAAACATGTTGTGATGAAAATTCTCATGTTTCTCAATATTACTTAAACCAAGAAAATTAGCGATTTGCTCTGTAAAGATCAGCACGGCAATCCCGGCTGTAAAACCGACGATAACAGGTTTCGGCACGAATTTCATGATCTTTCCGAGCTTAAACAGCCCGAACAGCACCAGCATGACTCCTGCCATAAACCCTGCAATCAACAGGTTCTCAAAGCCGTACTGCATCACAATGCCAAATAGAATCGGGACAAAGGCGCCTGTCGGACCGCCAATTTGATATTTGGAGCCCCCAAACAAAGAAATACAAATCCCCGCCACAACAACAGTGTACAGCCCGTATTCAGGCTGAACTCCCGAAGCAATGGCAAACGCCATCCCTAAAGGAATTGCCACGACACCTACTACGATACCTGCAATCAAGTCTTTCTGAAATTTCTGTAAATTATAGGACTTGAATCTCCCTGAGAATCGCATATTTTGCTATAACCTCCCTTATGATTGAGTGTTTATGAGCTCAGTTTCATAACCGTTAATGACGACATCAAGTTTTCCTGTTTCAGGGTGAATGACAAGTCCGTGAACCGGCACCTTTTTCGGCAGCAGCGGATGATGCTTGATCAAATTCACACTATGGGAAACGCTTTCTTCTACGCTGTGAAAACCAGTCAGCCATGTTTTCAAATCAAGTCCGGCGCTAGCCAGCAAGTTCAGGCAGCTTTCTTCCACTCCGCGTTCCTTTGCTTTCTCGAGAATCGAGGACGCATTCAGTCCCGACATCCCGCATTCATGGTGGCCGACAATGCACACCTCTTCAGCCTGCAATTCATAAATCGCGACCAGTATGCTGCGCATCACGCTTCCAAATGGGTGGGAAACGATGGCTCCCGCGTTTTTAACAATTTTAGCATCGCCGTTTTTAAGCCCCATTGCTTGCGGAAGAAGTTCGGTGAGCCTTGTATCCATACAGGTGACAATGACGAGCTTTTTTGAAGGAAATTTTGTCGTTTTGTACGGTTCGTACTTCTTCTCTCTGACAAACCGCTGATTGTGTTCCAAAATTGATGTTAAAGAAACCATTTGATTCATCTCCCATCCATATGATTTCGCAAGCCTTCTTACCCAGCTTACAGTAAGGAATTATAGCATAGGAATACGCCTCGAAAAGGCTTTCACAAAAAGACACTATAATTGAACTGTAGAATAAAAACAGAAACATTTATATCTTTCAAAGATAATAAAATTTATATTTATTGATCCCTATAATCTGGCTTCAACTCGATATGGATGATTTGTCTGACAAAAAATATAGGTGAATTCAGATAATTAAAAAACTTATTTAAGCCAATTTAGCTGTTCATCCGATTTTCATATCCATTTTAAGTTCAAAAGAACCAGAAACCAAAATGAACATAGCTATATTTTTAACATCTATTTATTTCCGATATAATAAAAAAGACAACAGCCATAAAGGGGGAGCCTTGTTGAAACCATTTGTATTCATCACAAAACCGATTCCTGAAGAGATTGAATCATTCATCGATGAACATTGCCGTTATGAAATATGGCAGGAAGATACGCTTCCGAGTGATGTGCTATTTGAGAAATTAAAAGATGCGGAAGGGCTTTTAACTACAGGAACGTCCGGACCGTCCATCAATCGTGAACTGCTTGAACATGCGCCAAAGCTCAAAGTGGTCAGCAACCAATCCGTCGGCTATGATAACTTCGATATAGAAGCGATGAAAGAAAGTGGAGTCGCCGGCACTCATACGCCTTATACACTGGATGATACCGTCGCGGATCTGGCCTTTTCTCTCATTCTATCTTCCGCCAGACGTGTTGCCGAACTGGACCGTTTCGTCAGAGCCGGAAAATGGGGAACCGTTGAAGAAGAAGCGCTTTTCGGCATTGACGTTCATCATCAAATGTTAGGCATTATCGGCATGGGCAGAATTGGCGAACAAGCCGCAAGACGCGCCAAATTCGGTTTCGATATGGAAGTGCTTTATCATAACCGCCATCGCAAACAAGAAACTGAAAACAGCATCGGCGTCGAGTACGCTGAGCTCGATACATTGCTCAAACAATCTGACTTTATTCTGCTCATTACGCCGCTGACTGATGAAACGTATCACATGATAGGGGAACGCGAATTTAAGATGATGAAGGATTCAGCAATTTTCGTCAATATTTCACGGGGAAAGACAGTTGATGAAAAAGCGCTGATTCGCGCCCTGCAAGAAGGCTGGATCAGAGGAGCCGGCTTAGATGTATACGAAAAAGAACCTGTCACACAAGATAACCCGCTCTTACAGCTGGATAACGTGACACTGCTCCCGCACATCGGTTCAGCAACAGCAAAAGTGCGCTTCAACATGTGCAAACAGGCTGCCGAAAACATGATCGCAGCCATCCAAGGACAAACGCCGAAAAATCTCACAAGAGAATTTCAATAATAAAAAAACAGCCGGTCTGATACAGACCGGGTGTTACAGATTGTTGACAAAGACCTAAAACGGTTTTCGTTTTAGGTCTTTGTCATCTTTTCAGCGTGATTGAAAACCCTTGAAGTCTAGGAAGGACGAGCATCGGAGCAGACTTTCATAGGATGTGATGACGGCGGCGTTTAGGCAGGACGCCTAAGCATTTAGCCGCCGTTCCTTTCGTAAGTCGTGAGCACCGACGCGCAGGCCTGACAACGAATGCGAGGGTTTGTCGACACGCTGAAACATCCGGTCTGAAACAGACTGATGTTAAAATGTGATATGCTGCAGAACAGCACGCTTATAGATGTAGCGGGTGACAAGATAGTATACTGCCTGAAACACAAAATAAATGATGATGACCAGTACAGCCTCCAGAAATAAGTTGGAATGCAGCATATTGCTTAACGCTGCATACGCAAAGCCTGCATGAATGGTACCCGCGATAAACGGGATGAAGAATAAAAATCCAATTTGTTTTCCAAGGATGGAGTGAATTTCTTTGTCCGTAATCCCTATCCTCTTTAACGCTAACACCTGCAATCTCGTATCCTCTATTTCCGTAAACATCCGCAAATACAGCATGCTTCCTTGCACGATAAAAAACAACACGCTGACAAACATTCCTATAAACAGCGTTAATGCCACGGCCTGCTTTACAATCTGATAACTTGGAGCACGTGTTTGAAAATCAGATGTATGTTCTTTCGGCACCATGTTTTCAAGTTTTTCAGAGACATCCACCGTCTCCTGCCAATGCTCGAGCTCGTAACCTACCACTCTCATCTGTTCCTTCAGCGGCACATCCCGTGTCAGGCTGTCAAAGCTTTTTTCGCTGACGACCAATAAACGGCTGACTCCTCCGACTGACATCAATACCCCTTTGTTTTGCTGCTTTTTCATGACATAGGAAAGTGTTTTTTCTGACTTCATATGAAATGCTGCTGTTTCCCCTTCTCCAAATGTATCTTTCACCATCATCTGAAAAGGAACATTGATAAACGCTTCATTTTCTTGTAAATGAATAACAGGGTAACCTTTTTCCTTTGCGACTTGATTATAGATTTTCTCTGAAATCAGCAAGGCTTCCGCTTCCGTTTTCTTGTTTCCATACGGCAGGTCTGATTGAAAAGTGACAGGAATCCCTGTGGCATTCACCTTATACTTAATCTCAGCATCTGCTTTTCTCAGTGTGCTCTCCGCTCTCGCAGGCTCCATCACCTGAAAACGGGAAGCGTCTTTTTCCACCCATGCAACAGACTGAGGAATGCTTTGCTCCTCCTGCCTTTGCAAATCGGCATAAAACATATAGATGACACCTGTAGCTGTGAGTATAACCGCTGTAATGATAGAGGTTAAAAACAGCATGCTGGCGTGATCCTTGAGTCGGAAGATCATATTGGAACGCACAATGATATTGGTGCCTTTATAGAAGCTGTGTTTTTTTCTGTACAGCATCCGGAAAAACGCCACACTGCTTTGGGTAAAAAAGAAATACGTGCCAATTAACACTAAAATCAGAATCGGAAAGACCCGAAACACCATGTCGATCACATTTGCAGTCGCAGCGAGATAATAACCTCCGCCGAGGCACAGCAATGACAGCACAGTGAGCCATTTCGAATAGGCCGGCAAGCTTTTCGGCTTTTGAGCCGATTTCATCAACTCAATGATTTCCAGCTTGCGAATCCGCCCCAGCGATAAAATGAGCAGCGTCTGAAACAGGATGAGAAAGCCCGCAGCCGTCAGCTCAAACGCTTTCGGCACAATGACAAACGAAATCGGCACCTTCACGCTGAGCATCCATGTCATGATCATAAAAAACAGCTTTGAAAATAACAGCCCTGCTCCAATACCTGCCGCAATCGCCGCAAGAGAGATCAGAGACTGCTCATAATAAATCATCTTGCGGAGCTGCTGCTTTGATGTTCCGAACAGTGTCAGCAGCCCAAACTCTTTCTTTCTCGCCTGCAAAAACGCCGAATTCGAATATGAGATAAAAAATAGACAAAACACAATAATGACGACAAGGGCTGCGCTTAAGCACGTTTTGACAAGGCTTCCGCCATATATATTGTCTTCATTGACATCCGGATGAAAAATGAAAGATGTGAAGACAAAAAACACGGAAACGGCAAACACACAACTTAAAAAGTAGGCGACATACCGTTGCAGATTCCCAAGAATGTTTTTACGGGCGATGGTTCTCAAATTCATGAAAATCGCCTCCCAACACACTCAAGGTATCCAATATACTTTGATAAAACACCTGTTGATTTGTCCCTCTGTGAATCTCTGAAAAGAAACGGCCATCCTTAATAAAAACAATCCGTTTACAGAAGCTCGCCGCTGTCGCATCATGCGTGACCAATAATATCGTCGCTTCCTTTTCTTCATTCAGCTGAGCCAGCGTGTTCATCACTTGCTTTGCCTATTTTGAATCAAGATTTCCTGTCGGTTCATCAGCTAGAATGAGCGCCGGATTGTGAATAATAGCTCTGGCGCAAGCGGCCCGCTGCTGCTGCCCGCCGGACACCTCGTATGTCCGGTGATCGAGAATATGCTTGATTTGCAATGCATTGGCCAATTCATCCAGACGGGCTTCCATTTCTCTCAGCTTTACTTTATCCAGTGCGAGCGGCAGCAGAATATTTTCCCGAACCGTCAGCGTATCAAGCAGATTAAAATCCTGAAAGACGAAGCCGAGTTCTCTTCTGCGAAACAGAGCCAGCTCCTGGTCCTTTAACGCTTTCGGCTGAATGCCGTTAATCATCAACTCACCCTGGGTCGGCTTATCAATGGTGGCCAGCAAATTCAGAAGCGTGGTTTTTCCGCTTCCCGACGGCCCCATAATGCCGACAAATTCTCCTTTTGCCACACTGAGGTCAAAGTCGCTGAGCGCTTGATATGATATCGTTCCTTTATTTGAATAGTACGTTTTCGACAGGTTCGTTGTTTGTAACACGTTCATGTTCTGCTCCTCCTTTTTCTTTATTATAAAAAGGAAGTCAGCAGCCTCCCATCGAACTTTCTTGCAATTCCGCGCTCCAACCTTACAATGCTGTCACATTCACTAGGGTGTCACTTGAAAACACGATGGTCATCACCGTGCCAGCCCCTTCTTTTGATTCCGCATACAGGTGGTGGCCAAGCCGGCTGCATACCTGTTTTGCTAAATAAAGACCCATTCCCGTTGCCTCTTTCATGCTTCGTCCGTTTTCTCCGGTAAAAAACGCGTCAAAAATCCGCGGCAGATCCTGCGGCGGTATGCCGATGCCTTCATCAGCAACCGACAGACGCGTCTCACGCCCCTGCGTTTCTATCCGGATTGTAATATGGTCTCCCACCCCTTGCTTTGAGTATTTCAAGGCATTGAAAAGGATTTGCTCGACGACAAAGGAAAGCCATTTTTGATCACTGGAAATCTGAACGGCGTTTGGCGGCACATGTAATGTTGGAAAAAGGCGCCGTTTGATAAACTGCCGTTTTTCCTGATTAATAAGTGAACGGACCAGCTCGGCCAAATCAAAGGTTTGCGGCTTTACATCAAATGCAAATTCCTCCAGCCGGGCTGTTTGCAGCATCATATCAAGACCGTGGCGAAATCTCTCATTTTCATCCTCAAGCTCCTCTAAAAACGTCGAAAAAGAAGAAGAGGCTCCGTTTTTTCCTTCTTGAATCATTAAGGAAATAACAGAAACCGGTGTTTTCATATGGTGGACCCACTGATTGGTGAAAGTATAATGCTGTTTTTGCTGATTCATATATTGTAAGAGCCTGCCTTCGTATTGCTGCCCGAGTGTGTTGATCATTTTCGTCCAAAGCGCCTGCTCTCGAGTTCTTGGGTTTCGGGCTTTCAAAGCCTGTCCGATGTCATTCGAAGAAGGCGCTCGTTCTGCAAGCTTTTTGACATAAGTCAGAAAGGAAAATTGCCGAACATAATCAGCAGCAAAACCGGCGGCTAAAAGAACACCGGGCAAAACCCATATGTACATCATATTTTCTGCGGGAGGTTCTGCGCCGCTCTCTATGATGCTTAAATACGCAATCAGCATAGCCGTCCCTATCCCTAATAATGAAAATAAAATTATGGCTAAGCGGTCAATGAGATACGTCTTTAACACTCCGGTTCATCCTTCCGATTGACTTGAAATTGATAACCTTGTCCCCTTATCGTTGAAATGCAATCTTTCAGTCCTGCATTCTCCAGTTTTCTCCGCAGCCGATTGACATTGACCGTTAACGTATTATCATCGACAAAATCAACGTCATCCCACAACGCCTCCAATAATTCATCACGAGAGACAATTTTTTTATGTTTTTTCACGAAAATGGATAGGAGCTGAAATTCTTTTTGTGAAAACAAAATGCGGGTGCTGTTCCACTCCGCCTCGTTCTGTTCCGGATAAATCGTGAGCCCGCCCAGCTCCATTATTCTTGATTCCTGTGACAAAGAGGGCGAGTATTCACCATATGTGCGGCGCAGGACGCTTTTGATTTTGGCCACCACTACCTCTAAATGGAATGGCTTCGTGATATAATCATCGCCGCCATTTTCAATCGCCATCACCTGATTCATCTCATCGGTTCGTGCCGATATAAAGATAATCGGCGCATTGGAAATGGTACGGATTTGCCTGCACCAATAAAACCCGTCAAAAAAAGGAAGATTAATATCAAGCAGCACAAGATCCGGCTTCATTTCTATAAATTCCAATTTTATATCATTCAGCTGTTCAGCAATTTTCACTTCATATCCGTATTTTTGAAGATGACCGCCCAGCAAAGAAGCAATGCGTTCATCATCTTCCACAAGCAAAATCCGATACACGTTTATCCCCCCTTACATGTATTTCGTGATGACTTTTCTAGAAGATTCCAAAATTCATTATAGCATGTGTCGGGATCGTAAATCGGTCTTTTTCTATTCGTTATGGTAGAATAAAAAAAGGAAAAAACTTCTTGATAAGTAGGTGTCATTATGAAGAAAATCATGCTCTTTGTCACCATTACGTCAATTCTTTCAGCATGTCAGCCGAACTATACCGGGAAATACATAGAAATTGGGGATTCACTAACTGAATACGAAAAAGAGTGCTTTAAAGAGCATCAAATTCCTTATCAATATGAAAAAGGGAAACTGTATATCCCGGAAGATGCATTTGATGTAGTTATCAATACTTGTTCATAAGAAAAAGCTTGCAGTATGTCTGCAAGCTTTTCATGTTACAAAAAATAAGTATTTAATTTCTCTTCAAACTCTGAAGAGACAATATCACTTTTTTGGCTCTCTCCGCCGTTTTCCTGAATCGTCAAATGGCGGTCAGACATGACCATCCGTCCGTTCGATGTCAGCTTTGAAGCGAGCAGTGATTTGTTAAAAGGAGATTTTTCATGAGAATGAATCATGTCCTTCATGTCATCTAAATCACCGGCATCGCTCTCATCAAGGGTAAAAGCGTAACCGATTTGCCAACCTTCGCCTTTATCCATCCACAGCACATGACTGCCCTTTTCTGTCTCTTCTTCTATGATTCGGAATGACCCGACAGGTGATTGTGCCGTTTCTCCGGAAAGCGGTATCGGCTGGAGCGCCAGGTTGATGCCGAAGCCGATATCTAAGATATAATCACCTTTTTCCGCAGAAAGCAATACAGCGGCATGCGTTCCGTCTAACGCCCACTCTTCTTGATGTCCTGCATAAACCGTCCCCCGAATGAGCTTCACTTGAAACCCGGCCTCCCGCAGGACAAAATAAAGGAAACCATTTAAATCGTAGCACAGACCGCCGCGCTGTTCTTTGACCAGACGGCGCCATAGCTCTTCTTTTGTTACCTTATAATCCTCATTTGCGAGTACGGCACGATTTTCAAATGGGAAACGGTATGCCATTGCTTCGAGAAAAAGGGGGAGATCGCCGAAGCTGACATGGTCTTTCTCCCAGCCGATTTTCTGAAAGCAGTCATTTAGAAAGTCACTCATCTTTATCACCTAAACTTCTTCTTGAACATAAGCAGCCAGCTTTTCCAGCGCCTCTTGTTCGTCTTCTCCCTGGGCAATCAAGGTCACCTCAGTGCCTGTGCTTACCGCAAGGCTCATCAGTCCCATGATGCTTTTTGCGTTTACTTTTTTCCCATCCTTCTCAAGAAACACATCTGACGTAAAACGGTTTGCTTCTTGCACAAACAAAGCAGCAGGACGCGCCTGCAGTCCTGTCTTTAATCGAACTTCCACTTTCTGTTGAACCATAAGATCTCCCCTTTTCTTTACGGTTATTTTAAAGTGACGGTTTGCCCTGTCCGCAGCTGTTCCGCGATTTCATCAAGTTTTCTCAGCCTGTGATTGATCCCTGATTTGCTGATTTTTCCGCTTGTTACCATTTCCCCTAGTTCTTTCAGCGTCACTTCCTGATAATCAATCCGCAGCTGCGCGATTTCCCGAAGTTTTTCAGGAAGTGCATCAAGGCCGATCCGTTCATCGATGTATTTAATATTTTCCACCTGTCTGAGCGAAGCGCCGATCGTTTTGTTTAAGTTGGCTGTTTCACAATTAACGAGGCGATTGACCGAATTTCTCATATCCCTGACGATTCTGACATCCTCAAATCGCAGAAGCGAATTGTGGGCGCCGATTACGTTAAGAAATTCGGTAATCTTTTCAGCCTCTTTTAAATAGGTGATATAGCCTTTTTTACGTTCGAGCGTTTTGCTGTTTAACTGAAACTCATTTAACAGGTCGCATAATGAATCGTTATGCTCCTTATAAAGAGAGAAGATTTCTAAATGATACGAGGAGGTTTCCGGGTTATTGACCGAACCTCCCGCCAAAAATGCCCCTCTCATATAAGAGCGTTTGCAGCATCTCTTTTTGACCAGCTCTTCCGAAATACTTCGTTCAAACACAAAATTCTTCTCAAGTATTTTTAAATCCTCTAAAATCGCTTTTGCATTTTCGGAAAAACGCACAATATAGACGTTATTCTTTTTCAGCCGCATTTTCTTTCTGACCAGAAGCTCGACCGACACATCATATTGTTTTTTCAGCAATGTATAGATGCGGCGGGCAATCGCCGCATTTTCGGTTTGAACATCAAGTACGAGATGGCGGTTTGTAAATGATAATGCTCCATTCATCCGGATAAGAGCAGACAGCTCTGCGTTAATGCAGCAGTCTTTCACTTCCAGATTCGTTAATTCTTTTTTTGTTTCCGATGCAAATGACATATAGCCACCTCATTTCAAGGCTTCATTCTTTCAGTAAATCGACAAGAAGAGAAGCCACTTTATGTGTATCGTGACGAATTACGTCATTTTTATACGTTACGATTTGATCTCTGATGACTTCCAGCTCCATCGCTTTCAGCTCTTCGATATCAAAATCAACAGGGCGCGCCGATTCCATTTCGTACTTACGTTTGATTTCGTCAGGAATGTCTTCGCTGTTCACTAATATCGTATCAATAAAACCGCAGCCCATATGCTGATTGAGCGCTTTCACGTGATCAGCAGCGGTGTAATGAAGCGTTTCGCCGGGCTGAGTCATCACGTTGCAAATGTATACCTTTTTCGCCTGCGCCTTTATCACTTCTTCCCCGATTTTTGGGACGAGCAAATTGGGAAGAATGCTTGTATAGAGGCTTCCCGGGCCGATGATAATCAAATCCGCTTCCCTGATTACGTCTATCGTTTCCGGCAGCGGGTCAATATGTTCAGGCGTGAGAAAAACACGCTTAATGCGCTGTCCGTAAGCCGGAATCGTGGACTCGCCTGAAACCACGCGGCCGTCTTCCATCTGAGCATGCAGAACAACACTGGCATTGGCAGCCGGCAAAACTTTTCCTCTTACATTCAGCACCTTGCTCATTTCTGTGACAGCGTGAAAAAAATCACCGGTTATATTTGTCATCGCTGCCAAAATCAAATTCCCGAGAGAATGGCCTGTTAAGTCATTCCCCTTATTGAAGCGGTGCTGAAAGAGATCTTCAACAAGCGGCTCCACATCGGATAAAGCGGCAAGCACATTTCTGATGTCTCCGGGAGGCGGAATTTTCAGTTCATTCCGCAGACGGCCAGAGCTCCCCCCATCATCGGCAACTGTCACAATGGCCGTAATGTCAACTGGTTTATGCTTTAAGCCTCGAAGCAATACAGAAAGACCCGTACCCCCGCCAAAGATTGCGATTTTCGGTTTTTGTCCCATCTTATTTCCGGCTTCTCTTTTCAATGTCCCGGTGAGTAACATGAGTATAGTAATCCTTCTTGAAATAATCAGCTAAATGTTCGGCAAGTGTCACAGAGCGGTGCTGGCCCCCTGTGCAGCCGATCGCAATGACGACCTGGCTTTTTCCTTCTCTTTTGTAAGATGGAAGCATAAAGCTCAGCAGATCGATCAATTTTTCATTGAACTTCTGCGTTTCATTCCACTTCATGACGTAAGAGGAAACCTCTTCATCCTTGCCAGTCAGCGGCCGCATGCTTTCGATATAATAAGGATTCGGCAAAAATCTGACATCAAAGACGAGGTCTGCGTCAATCGGGATACCGTATTTAAAACCAAATGACATGACATTCACAGTAAATGTTTCTCCTTGGTTTGACGCAAAGTGATTTACGATTTTTTCACGCAAATCACGCGGCTTCATGTCTGACGTATCATAAATCATTTGAGAGCGGCCTTTTAATTCCTCAAGCAGTTCACGTTCCAGGCCGATGCCTTCAAGCGGAAGGCCAGTCGATGCCAGCGGATGTGAACGTCTCGTTTCTTTATATCTCGTGACGAGAATGGAATCCTTCGCGTCCAAGAATAAAATTCGCGGTGTAATCCACGGATTTTCCGCCATTTCATCCAGCGCTTCAATCATTCGGTCAAAAAATTCACGTCCTCGCAAATCCATCACAAGCGCAACCTTGCTCATTTTCGAATTTGATTCCTTCATCAGCTCTAAAAATTTCGGAAGTAATGAAGGCGGAAGATTATCGACGCAGAAATAGCCGAGATCTTCAAAGCTTTGAATGGCGACAGTTTTTCCCGCTCCCGACATTCCGGTTATAATGACAAGCTGAATATCATGTGATTCACTAACACTCATCTAACTCCCCCCTGACTTGTACTTTCTATTTAATATGCTGCGGGTCTAAACGATAACTGAGCAGCTTAAAGTCCGGTGTATACGTAAATGTACCGTGCAGCAGCCCTTGTCCCTTCATCATAAAATCAAGAATATGGCCGTCTCCCGGGGCCATTGGGAGGTTTTGAATCTCCTCGACATTGTGCCACTGCAATTTGCCTTCCTCTGATTCAGATACATTTTGTCCGGTATAAGAATCAGCGACAAACGTAAACATCATCCACTCAGAAACTATCTGGTCACCTTCTTTAATGATAAAGGTAAAAACGCCTTTTAACTGAGGGTTTATGATATAGATACCAGTCTCTTCTCTGTACTCTCTGATGACGGAGTCTCTGACTGATTCCCCGCTCTCCATTTTGCCTCCCGGCGCGACCCACCAGCCGCGTCTCGGCTTTTGAAGCAGAAGGACTTTGTCATCCGTCTGAAGCACACAATTTGTCACTCTTTGCAAGTACGTTCACCTAACCTTCTCGTCCTGTCATCGTCTCTTTATTATACCGCTTCAAGATGCCTCCCACAATGAAGAGACATTGACAATCTTTCCTTCTATTTTACAGTATATTCATTTCTGAGCTCAGGTGATTTTGCTGTAACAGGCATCCGCCTTTATTTTCACACAAAAAAAGGACACGGATAACTGGAGAATCCGTGCCAAAAAAGTGTATTCATTATAAAAAGGGGGTCAATTACGTTATTAATCATAACCGAAAAGCATTACACATGTGTTACAGCGGAATTAAAACCCAGTAACGTAATATGAAACTCGTATGACAGCCTTTTTATTTTAAGGTTTTCAGCGTTTCTTGGAGCTCTTCGACATAATGCTGGACGCTTTGTGCCGCAATACTTCCGTCTCCTGTAGCTGTTACGATTTGGCGCAGTGATTTTTCGCGAATGTCTCCGGCAGCGAAAATCCCTTCAACCTTTGTTTCCATCCGGTCGTTTGTTTCGATGTAGCCCTCTTCATTCGTAATGCCCAGATTTTCAAACGGTTTAGACAGAGGAAGCATGCCGATGTAAATGAATACGCCGTCTGTTTTGAATTCACTTTCTTCACCGGTTACCGTATCGACAAGCGTTACGTTACCGACTTTGCCGTTTTCTTCATGAATTTCCTTCACAGTTTTGTTCCATAGGAAATCAATTTTTTCATTATCAAATGCTCTCGCTTGGAGAATGCTTTGCGCACGGAGTTTATCACGTCTGTGAACAATCGTTACTTTTGAAGCGAAACGTGTCAGATACACGCCTTCTTCCACCGCGGAATCTCCCCCGCCAACAACGACAAGCTCTTTGCCTTTAAAGAAAGCGCCGTCACATACTGCACAATAAGAAACACCGCGGCCGCCTAATTCTTTTTCGCCAGGCACGCCTATTTTCTTATACTCCGCACCCGCGGAAATGATGACTGCACGTGCTTTATATTCTTTTGAACCGGCTTTCACCACTTTGTACTCTTTGCCGTCAACGACTTCTTTAATATCGCCATAAGCGTATTCAGCACCAAATTTTTTCGCGTGTTCAAACATTTTGTTGGAAAGCTCAGGTCCGAGAATGCTTTCAAACCCAGGATAGTTTTCTACATCTTCCGTATTTGCCATTTGCCCGCCAGGAATTCCTCTTTCAATCATTAATGTCGATAAATTTGCTCTTGATGTGTATACAGCGGCCGTCATCCCAGCTGGACCCGCGCCGATAATAATCACGTCATATACTTTTTCTTCTGACACACTATTCACTCCTTAACACGTCTTTTTCAAGTTGGGGCGCTTCTTTATATGATAAGAGTCCCCATCTAACGTATTCCTTACCCATATCCTATAAAATCTCACGGTGATACGCTATTTTTTTGCTCATTTTTTTCTGATCATGATTAAATGTTTTTTTTAGGGGTATATGTATTAATAAAGAAAGAGCCTTCTGTTCAAGAAGGCCCTTGTCTTATTTATTATTGAACAACACGTCTTACAACGCCTTTGAATGCATCTTTCCAATAACTATTGCTCATAGAGTCAACTGATACACCATGAGATGAATTGTCATTAAGGAAAGTACCGTTTCCTAAGTAGATTCCTACGTGACCGTTCGTTTTGTATGTGTCAAAGAAAACTAAGTCTCCGCGCTTCATTTCTGACGCGCTGACAGCTTTTCCTCTTCCAACTAACGTGTCAGTTGTTGTTCCGCCGACAGGTCCAAGGTTGACACCTGCAGAAGCGTATGCCCAGCGTACGAATGATGAGCAGTCAAAAATACGGTTGTTGATATCAGACTGAGAGCGTCCGCCGCCAAATTTGTACGGAGATCTTCCGACAATGCTTGAACCAACGCTGATCGCGCCTTCAATTCCGCCTGAGTTACTGATGACAGTGCCGCCTGAATTGCTGTTTGAACCGCTGCTCTTCTTAGAAGATGAGCCGTTAGACGAACTGTTTGATGAACCCTTAGAAGAATTGTTTGAAGAATCATCATGAGATGAGCTTGCTGTTGCTGTTTCAGTTGTAGCTGTTTGTGTCTCATCAGATGCTTTTTGCGCTTCTTCCTGCTTTTTGATCAAAGCAGCCGCTGCTTCTTGTTCTTTTTTGATGCGTGCTTGTTCTGCTTCGGTATCTGCTTTTTGGTTAGCAAGCTCAGACGCTTCTGATTTTAATTCAGAAATCGCGTCAGCCGTTTTCTTCTGGCTTGCTTTTGCTTCTTCAAACAGCTTGTCTTTATCATCAAGCTGTTTATCAAGGTCTTTTTGCATGGTTTCTAATTTAGCCAATGCAGCTTGAACTTCTTTCAGCTTGTTATTCAAATCCGCTTCAGAATCTTCAAGCTTCGCTTTATCCTGCTCTTGCTGCTTGATTAAATCTTTGTCTGCATCCACAATAGATGAAACCGCAGTCGCGCGAGAGATAAAGTCACCAAAGCTAGTTGATCCTAAAAGGACATCTATGTACCCTTGAGATCCGCCGCTTTCCTGTAAAGAACGAACGCGTTTTTTCAAGATTTCGTTGCGCTTTTCAATGCGGGCTTCTGTCTCTTTAATCTCTTTTTTCAGTTTTTTGATTTCTTCTTTTGTTTTATCGTTTTCTTCTTTTTTATCTTCGATCTTGTTGCTTGTATCAAGCGCCTTATCGTTAATGTCTTTCAGTTCTTTTTCAATCTTTGATTGATTTTGCTGAAGCTCAGTTAATTCTTTTTCCTTCGCTTCGATGCTGGAAGCAACCTCAGATTGCTTGCTTTCGATATTTTCTTTCTTTTCATCTAATGTTTCCGCCGATGCAGTTTTACTTGTAAATGGGATCAAAAAACTGCTTGTACCGATGACGGAAGCCAAACCAAGTGTCAATAAACTCTTTCTCACTTTTTATATCCTCCCTTTACTGTGAACCTGTTCTCATGTGGAATCGTATTTTAAACATCAAGTTTCGTTCCTCATACTCTACGAGGAATGATGGTTGTTTATGGTTAATTATTCTGCGCATCTCTTATTCTGGCTGTATAGCGTTTATTTCACATCATATGTAAAAAACACTAATTCCTTATGTACGAGAATCATTATACCATCAAGTTTCGACAAATTAGCGATAAATTTTATTACATTTGTGTTTCAAACAGATGTCAAGTCGTTCATCATTTGTCATTTTTCTTAAACGAGTAAAAAAACTGTCGATATTATTTTCTTAATATAATCTATCAAACCAAAAAAAGAGTCGATTCTAAGAATCAACTCTTTAAAATATTCTATTCTAGAATATCATCAATATATTTCATATATTTCGTCAATGTTGCCGGAGAGATGCCGAATCGAGCTGCTGTGTCTTTTTTCGTATCATGTTTGCCGTGCGCTTCTTTCCAAATATAACAAATCGCGGCTGCCCAGCCTTTCTCATTTTTCAACGGAGCGGCTGCGCGGATTTGCTGGATGACATGGAACACCCAACAGCTCATGACTTCTGTTTTCATCTCTTCTTTTTCAGCTTGCTCTAATAATTTGACGGTTTGATAAGCGAAAAGTGCATCCTCTGATACGTCAGCAGCCGCGGAATCTCCATTCAAGAGCAGCTGCACAAAATGATTTTCGAAAGGAGCGGTCATTCTCTTCGAGTGTATCACCGCTTCTAGATGCTCCGTTTCACCCTTTGTGCTGCTGATATAATAGGCTGCGAGACGTTGTTCTACGGATGAAGGAAGTGCTTCCCTCCGCTCAACCCAGGGAGCCGGGCGGTCCTCTCCGGGATATTGCGACTCGGCTTTTCTCCAGATCGTCTCGGCAAATTCAGTATGCCCTGTAAAATAAGCGGAGCACGAGAGCCAGTAAAAGAATGTATCGTCACCTTCAAAGCCGCTTTTATATAATGATTTGAGCCATTTATATCCGAGCTCATAGCGGCCGACAAGCGCCAAAGTAGCTCCCAGTTTGTATCGCTGTTCCAATAGCATCGGATACACATTGGAAAGCCGGTCACTCAATTCCGCCACTTTTTCGTCTTCTCTTTCATAATAGTAGAAAACGAGAAGATTGCATAAGGCGTGAAGGTTTCCTTCATTATGACTGAGCACTTGATAAGCGGTTTCCTTTGCTTTAACGATGTTGCCTGAATAGAAATAGGCGAGCGCCAGATTGTTGTATGCTGACCAAAGCTCCGGATATTCAGCTGTGATTTCCTCAAGCGCCGCCACAGCTTCAGCAAGCTGGCCGCTTTCCAAGAGGGACTTTGCCCGATCCTGTTTCACCAGCAATTCATCCTGATCATACAAAGAATCCTCAGGCCCGCCGTCTCCTAAATCTAGCAATTCAAGCAGACTATCGTTTTCTTCAGCGAATTCACCGTCCGGATCCGCATCTGAATAAGCGGCCGCTTCTTTATAAGCTTCTTGAAAGAGCCCCAGGTGGGCAAAGTTATTCGCTTTAAAGTAATGGCACTCCGGCATTTCGATCTCCAGATTTGCCATAATATAATCAAGAAGATCGTTCGACTCTTGATATTGGCCCATTTCTGAATAAATGACCGCAAGCTGCGAAAGCATCTCTGAATCCTCCGGCTCCAAATGAACCGCGCGCTGAATCAGTTTGCTTGCCCGTTTCAGATTGCGCTCTTTATACGCTTTCAAGCCTTTATGAAAAAAATATTGTCCATCTTGAAGCAGCTGGACAATTTGTGCGTGATTTTTATGTTCAGAAGTGTGTTTTCCCACAACTACCCTCCGTTTTATACAATGTTACCGTCAGTAGTATACCATAAATCATCAGCTCCTCAATAGTTCAAAAGGAAGGATCGGGAAAATCCCTCCGTTTTTTTACTGGCTGATTCGACCAAAATTTACCCGGCTTTGTTTTCTAAATCTGAATTCATTTTCAGCTGCTGTTCAGCAAAATCTTTATATAGATCATGCGAAGCCATTAATTCATGATGTGTGCCCCGGCCGGTAATTTCTCCTTTTTCAACAAACAAAAGCTGGTCCGCGTCTACAACAGTAGATAGGCGGTGAGCGATGACAATCGTTGTGCGGCCCTCCATCAGCACCTCGAGCGCCTGCTGAACTGATTTTTCAGATTGGCTATCAAGACTTGAGGTCGCTTCATCAAGCATGAGAATGCTCGGATCTCGGAGAAGCGCTCTCGCAATCGCGATTCTTTGCCTTTGTCCGCCTGACAGCATAATGCCGCGTTCGCCCACCTCTGTATCAAGCTGATTCGGAAGCTCCTTTATAAAGTTGAGCGCGTATGCCATCTCCGCGGCTTTTTCGATCTCGGCATCCGTAACATCACGTTCTAACCCGTAACAAATATTTTCTCTGATCGTTCCTGACATTAACGGGCTTTCCTGTGATACATACCCGATGTGCTCCCGCCACGATTCAAGCGAGTAAGTATCAACCGGCTTTTCCCCCAGCCGAATGGTCCCCGCAGTCGGTGAATAAAAACGTTCAAGCAGCTTAAACAGTGTTGTTTTCCCTCCGCCGCTCGGACCGACAATCGCTGTTACTTTCCCTGCTTCAATGACGGCGCTGATCTCTTTCAAAATCAGCTGATCGGGCTTATATCCAAAAGACACGCGATCAAGCTGAATAGGCAAATGCGCGTCTTCGATTTGTTTTCCTGTGACTGTATCTTCCTCTTCTTCTGCCAAAATCTCAATCATCCGTTCTGTTGCGCCGATTGATTTTTGCAGCTGTGTGAAAAACGTTGTAATCTGGCCCATCGGCATAATAATTTGAAACAAATATAAAATAAAAGCCACGAGCGCTCCGGCGGTAAGCTCGCCTGATGAGACCTGCATGCCGCCGTATCCGATGACTGCCACAAGCGCTGCCATTAATACAAGTGAGATGAGCGGACTGACAAGCGACTGAACCTTGGCTTCACGAACTCCTAGTTTAAATAATGAAGAAATCCCCAGTTTCCCCCGCCCATATTCGACAACCTCCGCATTTGAAGCCTTGACGAGTCTGATTTCCGGAAGAATTTGATTCAGCAGGCCGGTAAAACGGGCTGTTTCATCTTGCGTTTCGCGGGAAATGGTGAACATCTTTCGCCCAATCGGGATTAAGATTAGAGCGGCAAGCGGTACAACAACTAATACAAGCAGTGTCAGCTTCCAATTCATAATAAACAAGATTGTCAGTGATCCAATGACCGAAATGATGCCTGTAATAAACCCGCTAATATGGGTTGTGATCAGTTCTTTGACCACCATCGTATCATTTGTCACACGGCTGACGGTTTCTCCGGAAGCGTTTGTATCGAAATAAGGGACAGGGAGCTTAATTAATTTCTTCCACAATAAATCCCGCAGCCCGGAGATGATTTTTTGCCCATTATAGTTAAGCGCGTAGGTGGCATAAGCGCTCAAAGCGGCCTGAACGAAAAAAACAAGCGCGATGAGCCCGATTTGTGTCCCTGAAAGAGCTGACATGGAAAAGCCATCGACTAATTGTTTCGTTAATAATGGAATGAGCAGGCTGACCAGTGTGGTCACAATACTGAGAACCAGCGCAAAAGCAAGCTTTCCATAAGAAGGATTGGTCTGCTTCACTAATGTAAAAAAGGGTTTTAATTTACTTTTCGATTTTTGTTGCTGGGTTGGCATATACT
The DNA here is from genome assembly GCF_036765095.1 of Bacillus sp. 0209A. Lineage (NCBI taxonomy): Bacteria > Bacillati > Bacillota > Bacilli > Caryophanales > Bacillaceae > Bacillus > Bacillus sp. 0209A. Next base: position 665,005 of record NZ_JBAIZV010000002.1, on the reverse strand, counting down.
TTTTCCTCCTGTTTCAGCGTTCAGAAAGGTGAAATGTCGTATCAAAAGGATGTTTTTTACTCTTTCTCAATCATATCAATGGAGAGAGACTTTTTCAGTATATTTTTGCCATAATAAAAATAAAAATCTCCCACTCATGATTTGAATAGGAGAGGTATGGTCTTATACATCCTTAACAGGCTTCTTTTTCCTGTAAGTCAATGTCACATCCTGCTTTCGCAGGTCTTCAACTATCATTTTGTACCGATCCACTTTTGCTGTATGTTCTTCTTTTATCATTTGAAGTGCGGCTTTTTGTTTTTCACTTTTTGATTCAAGCTCTTCTTTTATTTTTTTGACAATCAATCCTTTTTGTCCTTTGATTTCTTCTTTTAGCGAAGACTCAAATTTCTTTGTCAGGCTGAGGATGTCGTTGATCGGTTGATTGAGGCTGCCTGCTTTCCCCTTCATTTCGTCCTGGGTAAGAAACATATAGGTGGTTGATACAATTTCTGTTTCACTTTCTGAAAATAAGGAAGTCACTCTTCATATTCCTCCTAAAGCTGAAAATCAAATAACTGAGAAATCATTTCTTCTTTTTCAAACAGCTTTTCAATACTCTCGCGGATGTTTTTGCTGAAATCTCTTTTTTCTGTTGCCTGTTTTTTTAATTCAGCAACAATCCCATCGTTAGCAGGGAGCGCACCTGTGTGGAACGATTCATGAACTGAGATTTTCTCCAATTTATCAAATGTGTGACTGAAACCGGCCGCAAGCCGGAATTGAAGATCGAAGGCATAATGCGAAGGATTTTCTTCCATGTGATGAATAGCCGTGATGATCGCCTGTTTTTTGTCTATAAAGTCTTCATTGATTTCCTGGCTGTAAACCTTCTGGTACTTAGAAATCGCATCTTCCATATCTTCAACGATCCTCATACCGTTTTGATAGATTCTGACAGCAGATGAGATATTAACTTTAATCGTTTCTCCCGAGCCGCTCTTCCCTGTAAAGTAAATATCGGAGCCTTTATAGCTGAAGCCTTTTTCCTTTGATAATGCGTTCAGCATTTGCACGATGCTGTGGCCGTCGACGATGAGTTTTAACGCGTCTTTTGTTTCTGTGTCGAGTGTTTCTATAGAGGACAAAATTGACTTTACGTAATCTACTATTTCACCAACATCTTTTAAAGCGTGCGTAAATTGACCATGCTTTAGATGATCAATAAAATGTTCATACCGTGATTCTATGCCTCGCATACTCGCATTAATATTCGATAATTCTTTTTTGATCACTTTCTTTTGCGTTTCATCAATATACCCATTTTCAGCTAGCTGATCTACGACCGGTCCGCTGTTTCCCAATAAGGTATGGAGAAAACCTAAAAACGCTGGCAAATTCTCTTTAATTCGGCCATACATTTGCTTAACGTCATCAAAGTTTTCATAAATGACACTCGCTTTCGCTAAAGCACCATCTGTGTACTTCACTTTATCTATCAGCTCTATGTCAATCCCGCTTGCAGCCTTTACAAAACCGTTCAAGCCGTCTTTTTTATAGTCACCCTTATATTTTTGAAGGAATTCTTGAATCGCTCTCACGTCTTCATCAGGGATCCCATCCATAATGTTTCGGATGCCTTCTACACTTGTATTTGTATCTGCCATCTTCACATCGCCGAATGTAATGAAGTCCGCCTTGCCGCTCGCACCGTACAGCGGGTCATCTTTTGAGATGCGCTGAGTGATATTTGCTGTTACGCCTTTGTCTTTGTAGTATTTTTGGATCTCTTTTTTTAGCTTTTCTGGTGGGATCTCATTAATATCTTTTAAGCGTCTAATATGAAATTTATGCATTATCGTATCTCTCAAATTTAAATCAGTTGCTAAAAGGTGATCAACGCTTATTTGAGCTCCGTTAACTCCATATACTTCATCAAATTCTCCATCAATTAATTGAACCATCACCTGATTATTATTAGCCAGTGAGTGACCCATAGCAAAGGTCTTTAAATCATTAGAGTCATTTGTTTCTTTTTTTGCATTTCTTGTAAACTCTTTTGTCGCTTGATACTGGCTGTCATCCATCCCTAAAAAGAGACCAAAAAAATTGTATGACCAGTCCTCGTTATCAGCACTGCCCTCTGAAATAATATGAAGCTGATTAATGTGTTGTTTATCGTCCTTAATATAAATAGCTGTACCATCATATCCGGACTCTCTAATTGATGTATCTACTTTTGAATTTTTTTTAATAAGTTCATTAGATGTGTATATTTCCACATTTTTTGGAAGATCTTTATGTGTTTCTTCTTTGTATATTCGGCGCACATCGGCTTCAAAATCTGTTTTAGCTTTCTTTATTTCACTTTCTTTATCAGAAGCAAATCTTTCTTTATAATCGTACTCTAAGTTAATTAAACGCAGTTTTACATTTTCATTTTCAAATATATTCTTATGTTCCATTTCTTCTATTTCTCCTTTTTAACTTTTAAAAAGGTAATAGAGTCTATTATTTTTTGAACTTTTTTTCTGGCATCTTCTTCTTTTAGTGAACAAGACTCTTTATCTTTATAGCAGGCAAATCGAAAAGAATACTCTATCCCCAGATAATCCTCTTTTGTCGATTTAACATAACCAAAAAATCTATAAGAAAAATTATTCTTTCCCTCTACATCATCAAAAACACTTTTCTTTTGAGCAGAATATACAATTTTGTCAGATAGCTCTCTTTCTTCGTATTTTCCTTTATAACTATTTCTACCGCTTACAATATCCAGCATTGTATCCTTGTCATTTGCAAAACTTTTGTCTTGATGATAATCCAGTTGACCATCATATTGAATGTCAGTTTTTTTATTAAAACTATCAAATACTATTGTTTCTTCATTTTCTCCTGTACTCGAAAGATCAGGTGCGTACTCCCCATCCTCCGGAAACAACATCCTAAATCCTTTCAGCTTTGACTCAAGCAAATAATACCCTGGCTCCTCTTCTTTCGTTGACACCATGTACTCTCTCGTTTTTTCGTCCTGAAATGCCGGAACTTGCGGCAAGTCTTTTGGATCCATGTCTTTTGGTTTTACGACTTCCGTTTTATTATCATTTGTGCTGTTTTTTTCATTGTCGTTCATACTGCATCCTCCTGTCAGAGCAAGTAATAAGCTAAAACAAATAAATAGGATCTTTTTCATTACGAACCTCCACGGATTTTTAAGCTGATTTATCAAAATCATACTAATGACCCTGTCAAAAAGTGATTATTTTATCCTTGTTCATGTTACAACATGGAATAAATTTGATAAATAGGGAATTGGACTTGGTTTACACTAATAAACATAAGGGAGGACTTAAGAAATAGGCTAAATAACTCACATACCAAAAGACCACTGTTTTCCCTCGGCAATCTTAGACAGTCATTACTGTCCTTTTTTCAAAAACATCTTTGAGATAAACAAACCTTTGACCACTAACAGGATCACAAAACAATCACAATGGAACAGCCACGACAAAACTGTTTTAGCCCCTTTTGTAGTTACCCTAATACTATCGAAAAAAGTTTCGGGTAGGTGAACACGCGCATATCGGGAATCTTCAACTATCTTCTAATATTTAATACATCAGTGTTTGTATTTTTTTACACATCGCAAAAGATAACAGAGTTTAATATTTTTCTAACCTTTTCTTCATTGTCTTTTGAATTTTGTTTACAGGCCTGAGCATTTGCAGAACAGCTAAACATAAAAGAGTATTCCATCCCTAAATAATCTTGTTTTTTTGATTTTATATAACCAAGATAGATATAAGATGGTTTTTCTTCGTTGTCAAAGTTTTCTTGTTTTAAAGCAAAATAAATATCCTTATCCTTTGCTTCTAATTTTTCAAAATTACCTTTGTATTCACTTTTACCGCTAACGATATCCAACATAGTCTCCGGATCGTTTATAAATGATTCATTTTGATAAAACTTTACTGAAGCATTCATTACTATATTCGTTTCTTTATTCATACTGTCAAAAAATAGTGACTCGTTTTTCTTTGAAGTTTCAGAGTCTGAGTACTCCCCATCCTCCGGAAACCACATCCTAAACCCTTTCAGCTTAGATTCAAGCAAATAATACCCGGGCTTCTCTTCTTTCGTTGACACCATGTACTCTCTCGTTTTTTCGTCCTGAAACGCAGGAACTTGGGGCAAGTCTTTTGGATCCATGTCTTTTGGTTTTACGGCTTCTGTTTTATTGTCATTTGCCGTATTTTTATCATTGTCATTTATACTGCATCCGCCTGTCAGGGCAAGTAATAAGCTGATGCAAATCAAGATGATTCTTTTCATGACGAACCTCCATGGGTTTTCGGCTAATTTACCTAAATCATTTTATGACCTTATTACAAAGTGATTTTTATTCTTAATTTTACATTCTCATCTTCCAATATATTTTTGTTTTTCGTGTTATTTCTCCTGTTAATGATTTAAAAAGGTGATGGATTTTACGTGCTTTTTAACCTTATCTCCTAAATTGTCTTTATCTAACGTACAAGGCTTCTCATTATTTGGACATCTAAACATAAACGAAAATACGATACCTGCTTGTTTTTTCTCGGGTGACTTGATATAGCCGAAATATCTGTATGAAAAGCTGTATTTATTTTTATCGTTTTGAAAATGATTTTTCTTATGAGCAATATAAATATCTTTATCTTCGTTCTTTAGCTTTTCAAAACTGCCTTTATAACCATTTTCACTACTAACTTGATCTAACATTGTCTCAGGATTGTTAATAAAAGATGTTCCTTGATAATATTCTATATGCGCATTTAGCATTTTATTTTTTGTTTCATCATAACTATCAAATGGAATGATTTCTTCGTTTTCATCACGGCTAGACAAATAGCTTGAGAACTCCGCATCCTCCGGAAACAACATCCTAAACCCTTTCAACTTAGACTCCAGCAAATAATACCCCGGCTCTTCTTCTTTTGTTGACACCATGTACTCTCTCGTTTTCTCGTCCTGAAACGCAGGAACTTGCGGCAGGTCTTTTGGATCCATGTCTTTTGGTTTTACGGCTTCTGTTTTATTGTCAATTGTACTGTTTTTTTCATAGTCGTTTATACTGCAACCGCCTGTCAGGGCAAATAATAAGCTGATGCTGATCAAGATGGTTTTTTTCATGACGAACCTCCGCAGATTTTCGTTGTTTACCCGAATAATACAATCACCTTATTGGGTTTCTATCATTTCCTTGCATTCATTGAGGCAAACTGTTGTTAATAGTCATATTCTAAATCAATTATCCGTAACTTTACGCCCTCATCCTCATTTCATCTTATTTGTCCTTTTTATCTATTAAAAAGCTGATAGAATGTATTAATTTCTCAACTTTATTTTTAGCCTTTTCTTCTTCTAGGGAGCATGGTCGATTTTCATTTTTGCATCCGAAAGTAAAGGCGTATTCAACTCCTAGGTTATCTTCTTCTAGAGATTTCACATATCCAAAGTAACTGTATGAATCATTATATTTTCTATCAATATTTTCAAAGATGTCTTTTTTCTTACCAAAATAGATATCCGTGTTCTTGTTACTACTTTTCTTGTATTCACCTTTATAATCATTTTTTCCACTTACAATATCTAGCATTGTTTCAGGTTCATTCACAAAACTTTCTTCTTTGTAATATGTTACATGACCATCAAACATTACATTGGTGTCTTTCTCATAACTATTAAATCCAATACTTTCTTTATTTTTCCCAGTCAACGAGGATCTTCTTGATAGATATTTCGCATCCTCCGGAAACAACATCCTAAACCCTTTCAGCTTAGACTCCAGCAAATAATACCCCGGCTCCTCTTCTTTCGTTGACACCATGTACTCTCTCGTTTTCTCGTCCTGAAACGCGGGAACTTGCGGCAGGTCTTTTGGATCCATGTCTTTTGGTTTTACGGCTTTTGTTTTATAGTCCTCTGTGCTGTTGGTTTCATTGTCGTTCGTACTGCATCCGCCTGTTAGGGCTAGTAATAAGCTGAAGCTGATCAAGATGATTTTTTTCATGACGAACCTCCATATCGTTAACTGATAGAATCAAACGAACAAAAAACCGCCGAGTTCTCTCGGCAGTCTTGGCCAGGCATTATGGTTTCTCTTTTTTCGAATAAAATATTCTGGAGATAAACAGTCCAATGACCCCTAACAAGATGAATAAGACCGCTCTCCAAACAATATCAATCGAAGCAGAATCTATTAAAATCATTTTGGCCAGTGTAATGAATAAAAATATCAGCCCGATTCGGTTCCATGTCTTGTCTTTGGTTGCGTAATAAACAGCGTACATCACGATGACAAATATAAACCAAGACAGAGATACCCCGACATTACTGGATAGGCCGTCAATCTTAGCCGTCATCCAAATGGATAATTTGCTGAAGAATACAAGCATCAGGAATGAAACGGTGTATGAAACAACAATCTTGACTTGTTTATATTGTATTTTTTTCGAATACAGATAGGCGGCAAAAAGTGAGCTGATCAGCAGCAGCCAAGAGACAATGCTGAGAATGTGTAATGAGCGTGCCGGGTATTGCATGAGGCCGCACGATGCCTGTAGTACTACAATCGCCCCGGCAATGCCGATCAGCCAGCTTTTTTTGCGGTATGACACGTAACACATCATGATTCCTTGTAACGTGAATATGATGTACAGCAAAATCTCATTTTCATCTAATACATCCGCTGCTAATATATTGAAATAAATCATAGAAGTGAGAAAAAACGTATGTTTGATTTCGGCAAATTCTTTTCTTTTCCATAAGCTTAACAACAGGTACAACACAAAAGCAGCAGTATAAAAGGCGTATAACGCCGTATCGTTTTTTAGATACAGGACTAACCCTGTGATGAAAACGACAAAAGCTCCGATTGAAACGGCTGTGAGATAGACGGCTTTTTTAAATGGGCTGTGCGATCGTAAAGCCGAGAAGATCATGATCGCCTGCTGCATCGTAAATACAGCAAGTGTCCAAACCGATACCTGTGCATCGGTAAATGATAAGAAAGCAAAAATCGCTAATATGAACGCATAGTTTGCTATATTCCATGCCACACTGTACTTTTGTTTGACTGTCTCATACATTAAGCCTGAGAAAACCAATGACTCATATATATAAAAGATGTATTCGTTTCCTTGTTCCCCGCCAAATAAAAACGGATACAGGTAAACACCTGCGCCGATAATCGCAATTAGTGTTTGTGACCGATATTTTCTTGATATGTACACACCGCCCGCAACGCCTGCAGCAAGAAGGATCACTGTAAGCGGGGTCGGGATAATCTCGTATAGCATGTTCCCCGCAAATAAGGAAACGATGTAGACAATATTACTGCCCGCCAATAATGAAACGCCCAGCACACTGGCATTTTTCTTATATTGCCTGCTGCCGAGAACATATAGCACAATGGAGACCATGAGTCCTGCCGCCACCCTCATATATGTATTGATCCAACCTTTTTCAGCAGCCGCTGTAAACGCCCAAATCATACCAAGAAGAAAAACAAAAATAAAGATTTTTGGAAGCCAATTTCCTGCCATGTTTTCTAAAGTTCGTTTCTCTTCCTTTGACGGAGCCGGTGCCTGTTTTGGCACTTCGGTTTCTTTGCTGATTTTTGAATGCTCTTCCGTTTTGACTATAGTTTGTTCCTGCGCGCCTGCCATGAGATATGCGATCTCTTTTTTGACATTGGCCAGTTCTTGTTCCAAACGTCCAACTCTTTTGTTCAGTTCATCAATTTTATCGTTCACCATTCTCTCCCCATTTTCGAATTTACTTGCTTTTTCATGATATGCCTTTTTTTACTCTCCTTACCAGTTTCCACAAAATCATGCTAAAGACCTGCTATCCAACAGGGATTTTCATCCTTAGTTATGTTACATCATGGAAAATTTTCGATGAATAGGGAATTCGATTGGTTTTTTTATGTAATTTTTATGTGAACATTGCTTTTTTTCATTTCATTTACTGGAACACGACAAATGGATCAGGCGAAAAGATGCATAAAAAAGGAGCTGCCATATGTACAGCTCCAATCCTCTTACTTGTCAGAATGTCGTTTTTTCAAAACGTCAAGCACATCATCCAGCGGCAGAGCTTGTTCTCTGAGCAGGACAAGCAGGTGATACAGCAGGTCTGCCGCTTCCCATTTGAGTTCCTCGCGGTCTTGGTTTTTCGCGGCAATGATCACTTCGGATGCTTCTTCACCGACTTTTTTCAAAATCTTATCGACACCTTCACGGAAAAGATAAGTGGTGTAAGCTCCTTCAGGCATTTCCGCTTGGCGTTCCGCGATCACGCGCTCCAGCTCGTTCATGATGTCAAATCGGCCCGCAGCCTGCTCTTCTGTTTGTTCCTTTGTAAAACAGCTGTAGCTGCCAGTGTGGCATGCCGGACCTGACGGCTCTACGAGTACGATCAACGCGTCTTGGTCACAGTCATACCGGATGCCCTTAACGGCTTGCGTGTTGCCTGAGGTTTCTCCTTTATGCCATAACTCTTGGCGCGAGCGGCTGTAGAACCATGTTTCTTTCGTTTCCAATGTTTTTTCGTATGATTCCTTGTTCATATAGGCAAGTGTTAGCACTTCTTTGCTTGCCGCATCCTGCACGATGGCGGGAATTAATCCATTCTCGTTAAAACGCAGTTCATCTGCCTGTTTCATCTCACATTCACCCCGTGCTCTTTCAAGTATGATTTCACTTCTTTAATCGACGTTTCTTTATAATGAAAAATAGAAGCGGCCAGCGCGGCGTCGGCTTCTCCTTTTGTAAAAGCCTCAAGCATATGCTGCGCGTTTCCCGCTCCTCCCGAGGCGATAACAGGTACGGGAACAGCTTCAGAAACTAGCTTTGTCAGCCTGTGGTCAAAACCTTTTTTCTCACCGTCAGAGTCCATGCTTGTCAGCAATATTTCTCCTGCTCCGCGTTTGACGCCTTCTTTTGCCCATGCGGTGACTTCCCAGTCTGTTTTCTTTCTGCCGCCGTGCGTGTAGACCTTATATGCGGCAGATTCCTGGTCATACTTGGCATCAATGGCAAGTACGATGCATTGAGAACCGAAAAACTCGGCTCCTTCTGTAATCAGCTCAGGGCGGAGAACAGCTGCCGTGTTCACTGAAACTTTATCCGCGCCGGCACGCAGAATCGTTTTCATATCGCTGAGCTGATTGATGCCGCCGCCGACTGTAAACGGAATCGCAAGCTTCGCGGCAACCTGCTCCACAACGTCAACCATCGTTTTTCGGCCTTCGTACGAGGCGGAGATATCAAGAAAAACCAGTTCATCCGCGCCTTCCTGGTCGTACACTTCCGCCAGTTCAACAGGGTCACCGGCATCCTTTAATTCGAGAAATTGAATTCCTTTGACAACGCGTCCTTCTTTGACATCAAGACATGGAATAATCCGTTTTGTGATCATTTGCGTTTCACCCTTTCAAGCGCCTCGCTCAGTGTAAACTGATTGGTATATAGCGCTTTTCCGATGATCGCTCCAGAAACGCCATCCGCCTGATAGCGGGCGAGGGCTTCGAGATCCTCCACCGAGCTGACGCCGCCGGAAGCAATCACAGATTTCCCCGTTTCCTTTGCAAGCTCGACCGTGCTTGCAATATTAGGGCCTGACAGCATTCCGTCTGTCGAGATGTCTGTAAAAATAAAGACCTCCGCTCCTTCATTGGCAAGCTCTTTGCCGAGTTCAGTTGCTCTAAGGCTTGATGTTTCCAGCCATCCTTCAGTTGAAACAAAACCGTTTCTCGCGTCCAGGCCGATTGCAATTTTTCCCCCATATTGTTTCAGCATTTTTTTGACAAACGGGGGGTTAGAAACAGCTGAGCTTCCGAGGATCACCCGATCGACTCCTGCCGATAAGTATTCATAGACGTCACTTTCGGAACGGATCCCGCCGCCGATTTCCACCTTCAGCTCTAGCTTTTGCGCAATTTCGATCACGTGGCGGTGATTTACTCTTTTTCCTTCTTTGGCACCATCAAGATCAACAAGATGGATCCATTCGGCACCCTCACGCGCAAATAACGCGGCCATGTCGTACGGTGAATCGCCGTATATCGTTTCCTGACTATAATCTCCTTGAACAAGACGGACACATTTGCCGTTTCTCATATCAATTGCCGGATATAATGTAAAAGCACTCATTTTTTCACCTTCTGTTCTGCTGCCATTTTCGTGAATTGGGTTAAGATAGACATTCCGACCGTGCTGCTTTTTTCCGGATGAAATTGGGCGCCGAAGACATTTCCTTTTCCGACGACAGCAGGCACTCGCACACTATAATCAGCGCTTGCCAGAAGCGCATCCTCCTCCATCCCGTCAATGTAATACGAATGCACAAAATAAGCGTAGCCTTCTTCTGTTTCAGCCAGCAGCGGAGATTCAGTATGAAAGGAAAGGCGATTCCAGCCCATATGCGGAACCTTCAGCTTGTTTCCTTCCTCATCTTCTGCTTTCAGCCTGACTGCTTTTCCTTTTAACAGCCCAAGGCCTGACGCGGTGCCGTTTTCTTCGCTTTCATCAAATAAAAGCTGCATGCCGAGGCAGATCCCGAGCAGCAATCGCCCCTCTGAGACCATATCATGAATCAATTGATCAAGCTTCGCGTTGCGCAAATTGTCCATCGCGTCTCCAAATGAACCGACGCCCGGCAAAATAAAGGCATCAACTTCTTTCAGCTCCTCCGGCTTTTCAGAAACAAAGTACGGGACGCCGACGCGCTCAAGCGCCTTTGAGACACTGTATAAATTGCCCATTCCGTAATCTATTACGCCGATCATTTACAGCATCCCTTTCGTTGATGGGATTCCTTTAACACGCGGATCGATCATTGTCGCTTCATCAAGCGCACGTCCAAGCGCTTTAAAAACGGCTTCTATCATGTGGTGGGTGTTTGTCCCGTAATGAACGATGACGTGCAGGTTCATCCGAGCTTCAAGCGCCAGCTTCCACAAAAATTCATGTACAAGCTCCGTATCGAATGTTCCGACTTTAGCCGCAGGGAAATCCGCGCGCATTTCCAAGTGCGGCCGGTTGCTTAAATCGATGACGACTTGGGCAAGCGCCTCATCCATCGGCACAAACGCCGATCCGTAGCGTTTGATTCCTTTTTTATCGCCCAAGGCTTCGAGCAGCGCCTGCCCTAGACAGATGCCGATATCTTCAGTCGTGTGGTGATCATCTATATCAACATCGCCTTTTGCGTGAATGGAGAGATCGAATTGCCCGTGTTTCGTGAATAAATCCAGCATATGCGTCATAAACGGCACGTCTGTTTTGATATCAGCTTTTCCCTCGCCGTCTATTGCAAATGCCAGCTCAATATCTGTTTCGTTTGTTTTTCTGGCGCGTTCCGCTTTTCTCATTTTGAATTCCTCCGTTCTCTCGCTTCGATTGATCTGGCATGGGCGTCTAACCCTTCAAGTCTGGCAAAAGCCGCGATGCTTTCGGCATATTCTTCAAAGGCTGTTTGACTGTAAGAAATAATGCTCGATTTCTTTTGAAAATCCGTTACGTTTAATGGACTTGAAAATCTGGCTGTTCCGTTTGTCGGAAGCACATGGTTCGGCCCGGCAAAATAATCTCCGACAGGCTCAGGGCTGTATCTGCCTAAGAAGATCGCACCCGCATGTTTGATGCTGCCAAGCAGAGCTTCGGGAGACTGTGTGATAATTTCTAAATGCTCCGGTGCGAGCGTATTGACAGTATCAATCGCTTCATCCATTGTTTCCGCCACATAGATACAACCGTAATCGTTCACTGAAGCTTCCGCTATTTCTCTTCGCGGCAAGGTTTTCAGCTGCTCGTTCACCTCTGCTGAAACCGCCTCGGCCAGCGCCACGGAATCTGTGACACACACACATGAGCTGAGTTTATCGTGTTCCGCCTGTGACAGAAGATCGGCTGCGATTTCGCTCGGAATCGCAGTTTCATCAGCCAGCACGACGATTTCACTCGGTCCGGCAATCATGTCAATATCGACATCACCGAACACCTCTCGTTTGGCAAGCGCGACATAAATATTTCCCGGACCTGTGATTTTATCCACCGGCTCAATTGTCTCTGTTCCGTACGCCAGCGCCGCAATCGCCTGAGCGCCGCCCATTTTGTAAATGTCTTTTATCCCTAGCTCGGCAGCAGCGACTAAAACCCCTGAAGACAGCCGCCCGTCTTTCCCCGGAGGCGTCACAAGAACGATTCTTTCCACACCGGCTGTCAGCGCCGGAATGACATTCATCAAAACAGATGAAGGATATGCCGCTGTCCCCCCCGGCACATATACGCCCGCGGAATCTAACGCCGTCACTTTCTGCCCCAGCATTGTGCCATCCTTTCTGTGATAAAACCAGGAGGATTGCAGCTGTCTTTCGTGATATTCCTTTATATTTTCAATTGCCTGCCTCATCACCTGAAGCAGCTGTGAATCCAGCAAGGTGTATGCTTCCTCAATTTCTTCTTTTGTGACCAGCGGGCTGTCTATTTCGATGCCGTCAAATCTCGCCGTGTAGCTGCGGACCGCCTGATCACCGTTTGCTTTGACATCTTCAATAATGGATCGAACCGCTTTTCTTTGCTCTTCCGTTCCGGCATCTATGGACCGTTTGAGAGAAAGCCGTTCTGTGCCGCTGATGGATTTGATCTTCATTTTGCCGTTTCTCCTTCCACAACAAGGGATAAGCGGGATGCCATTTCGTCTATCACATCGTCTTTCATGCGATAGCTTACCGGATTCACGATAAAGCGGGAAGTAATGTCACAAATGTGCTCCGTTTCAACAAGCCCGTTTTCTTTCAGCGTCTGCCCTGTGGAAACGATATCCACAATCCGGTCTGCGAGCCCAATGAGCGGGGCCAACTCAATTGAACCGTTGAGCTTGATGATCTCGACTTGTTCTCCCTGCTCTCTAAAATAGCTGGAAGCCACATTCGGATACTTTGTCGCGATTCTCGGGGCTACGCCGCTCCAGTCTGTATTCGGAAGTCCGGCGACCGCTAAGTGGCATTTGCTGATCTTCAAATCCAGCACCTCATACACATCGCGTTCCTCCTCCAGCATGACATCCTTGCCCGCAATTCCGACATCGGCCACGCCATGCTCCACATATGTGGTCACGTCCATCGGCTTAGCTAATATAAAACGGAGATTTTCCTCCGGCACATCGATGATCAGTTTTCTTGAATCTTCAAACTCCTCAGGGAGCTTATAGCCCGCCTGACGAAGCAGCCCTGCCGCTTCTTCAAATATCCGGCCCTTCGGCATCGCCATTGTGAGTAACTTACCCATTTTGCTCTTCCTTTCTGGCACCGATAAAATAGGTGACGTGTGCAAAAGATTTTGTCATCTGATCGATATTTTCGATTCCCGATAAATCCTGAAGAACCACTTTGTTCCCTTTCATCCGTTCTTCATTCGCATAAGCGATGGCTTGTGCCCGCTGCTCTTTGCTGAAAATAACAGCGTCTATTTCACAAGCTTCGTCTTTCATATGGAGCGCTTCAATCAGCCGGTCGACCCGAAGCCCGAAGCCTGTCGCCGGCGCGGGTGAATCAAAATAGCCGAAGAGCTTGTTATAACGGCCCCCGCTTCCAATGACAAAGCCGACATTTTCGGCGTACACTTCAAATAAAATCCCCGTGTAATAGCTCATGTGGCTGACCATATTCAGATCCAGACGGACATTTTCCGTACATCCATAATCCTCAAGAATGTCCCACAGCGCCTTCAGCTCATCAACAACGCTTTTTCCTTGCGCGGAATCGACGATTTCCTCAGCACGTCCGCATACTTCTATGCCGCCCCGCAACTCAAGAAGCTCAAGCAGCCTGCTTTTATCAATGGAGGAAAGCGGGAGAGACTTGACATGTTCTCTGTAGCCGACGTAGTTCTTCTCGTACAAAAACCTCCGCAGCACATCGGCACGTTCAACGTTTCCGAGCACTTCAACAAACAAAGCATCCGCAATGCCGGCATGGCCGATGGCAATTTTAAAGGAAGCCAGCCCCGCGCTCTTTAAGGCGCCGACGACTAAGGCAATGACCTCCGCATCCGCGCTTGTCGTGCCGTCACCGATTAATTCCACTCCGACCTGCTCGAATTCGGCGGGACGTCCGCCTTCGCGTTCCTGAGCCCTGAAGACATTTGCCGCATAGCCGACTCTGAGCGGATGATCGTGTTTCAGAAGCTTGGATGCCGCCACCCTTGCAATGGGCCCTGTCATATCCGGGCGAAGCACCAATGTTTTGCCGTCCTGATCAAGAAGCTTGAACAGCTGCTGCTCTTCAATCGCTGACTGCACACCAACGGTATCGTAAAACTCCAATGTCGGTGTTTCCATAAATCGGTATCCCCATTTATCGATCAAATCGGTTAACGATTGTCTCACCTTTTTTTTCGTTTCGTATAAACCGGGCAGTGTATCTCTCATGCCGTGCGGTTTTTCAAACATAAACATCAACCCGTGCACCTCCGTTGCCATCGTTTGAAGGAAAATTCCGAATCCTTTAGTTCGCTAATATGATAATATGTTAGCAGATGAAAGAGTGAAAATCAATGCTTAACTTTAGTCAGGATATGTTATCTCAGTTGTCCTCCTCCTAATTATGAAAAAATCATGAACAAATCATTAAAGGTGCGTCATATCTCAAATTCTTATGGTTGGCATGCTATAATACAAATCAAATAGAGAACAAGGAGATAAAGATGAAAACACTGCGAACTCTATGTGTCATGATTATTCTTTCAGGCGTCGTTTTTTTCGGACTTAAGATATATGCAAAAGATATAGATATCCCTTTTTTCAATAGCGATAAAAGAGAGGCTGAAAAAGAATCAACAGCCGCAAACAGCACAAACGAGCTGAAAGGAAGCGCAAAACCGCTGGATGTCGTCCTTTACAATCAGATGGACGCACCTCGGCTCTATAACGGCTGTGAAGTAACAAGTCTTGCGATGGTGCTGAATTACGCGGGATACAACGTGACAAAAAACACACTGGCAAACCAGCTTGCCACAGTGCCTTTGACGTACAGCAGCGGATTAAAAGGGGATCCGAATGATGGGTTTGTCGGGGATATGGCGAATGGCCCGGGTCTCGGTGTCTATCACGGACCGATCTATCAATTGGCGAAAACCTATGCCGGAGACAAAGTGTCTGACCTGACTGGAAAAAACATTTCTTCTGTTTATGAACAGCTTGAGAAAGGCAATCCTGTTTGGGTCATTACAACTGCCAACTTTACGCCAGTTGACAACATGCAGACGTGGAAAACGCCAAACGGAACGATCGATATCACGTACAGTGTACACAGTGTCGCCGTTACGGGATATGATGAAAAATACGTGTATCTCAATGATCCTTATGGCTATAAAAACAGAAAAACCGACAGAACCAGTTTCGAAAAAGCGTGGGAACAAATGGGCAGCCAGGCCATCGTTATTCAAAAGTAAACAGCTGGTACCTCCCGCCTTCCCAGTGCCTATGTTCTATCTTGAGCAAATACGACAATATTCATGTTTTTTGTTTCAATCGGTCATATCGATTCATTTTCCATTTATCATCCAAAATTGTCTTTACTTTCAGGCTGTCTGTTTTTATGATTAAAGCAGATTCAGCCTTGCCCCGATCTATGTGAGAGAAGCCGGAGCAAGACGCTGAGGCTTCTCTTACAAAAATCATAGATATCCGGGGAGGATTTTATCTTTGAAAAAAATCGTGTCTATCCTATTTATGTTCAGTTTGGTTATCGGTTTCAGCCAGTTTCAAACATCAACTGCTTTCGCAGCTGACAAAGTGGTTCACGAAACAATTATCGTACCCAAAAATACAACATATGACGGGAAGGGACAGCGGTTTGCAGCAGGGAAAGAATTAGGTGACGGAAGCCAGTCCGAAAACCAAAAACCTGTTTTTCGTGTAGAGGATGGCGCAACTCTAAAAAACGTGGTGCTCGGCGCACCTGCTGCTGATGGCGTGCACACTTATGGAAACGTTAACATTCAGAATGTGAAGTGGGAAGATGTTGGGGAGGATGCGTTAACAGTAAAGAAGGAAGGAAAAGTGACCATCGATGGCGGCTCTGCCCAAAAAGCGTCTGATAAAATTTTTCAGATCAATAAAGCCAGCACATTTACAGTGAAAAATTTCACGGCGGACAATGGCGGTAAATTCATAAGACAGCTTGGCGGTTCAACCTTCCACGTTGATGTGATCATCGACAAGTGCACCATCACGAATATGAAAGAAGCGATATTCCGGACCGACAGCAAAACAAGTACGGTCGGAATGACAAATACACGCTACTCCAATGTCGGCCAGAAATGGATTGGCGTTCAGCATATTTATGAAAATAACAATACTCAATTTTAATATAAAAAAGTCCGCTGATGTTTATTCAGCGGGCCTTTTCAATCTTTCTTTCATTTCTTCCTTCGTATAGATGATCCGCATCGGGTTTCCGCCGACAAATGCGCCGGCAGGCACATCCTTATGGACAAGCGTTCCGGCGGACACAACTGCGCCATCCCCTATTTCCACCCCGGGCAAAATGGTCGTGTTGGCACCGATCATCACTTCGTCTCCGATCAGGACTTTGCCGGTCCGGTATTCCTGAATCAAATATTCATGGGCCAAAATGGTCGTATTGTACCCGATGATTGAATTTGCTCCTACTGAGATCTTTTCCGGAAACATAATATCCGGCATCACCATCAGGGCAAAGGATGTCTGCTTCCCAACCTTCATCCGCAGAAACGTACGGTACAGCCAGTTTTTCATCCCTATAAACGGTGTATATCTCGCCATTTGAATGACAATGAAATTTTTGACAACTTTTAAAAAAGGCACCGTTTGATAGACATGCCATAGTGAGTTAGCCCCTGAGACCGGATGACGATCTGTTTTTCTCACAGATTAATTCACTCCAACGATTTGTAATAGATCACTCATTTTCTCAAGCATATAATCTGGCTCATGCTTCGCCAGCATTTCCGGCCCTTTAATCGTCCATGCGACTCCGGCCGTTTTTGTTCCGGCGTTTTTCCCCGACAGCACATCGTGGTAATTATCTCCGACCATAATGGCTTCCGCAGGCTCGCTTCCAAGCTGTTTCAGCGCTAACAGAACCGGCTCGGGATCAGGCTTTGCATTTGTCACATCATCGAGGGTGACGACCGTTTCAAAGAACTCGCCGATTCCCGTCAGCTTGAGGCCCATATTGACAGTATCTCTTAATTTCGTTGTTACAATCCCTAATCTAAACCCGGCTTTTTTCAATGCATCCAGGGTTTCATACACGGTTTCATATTCAGTCACAAGTGAATCATGCATGTCATGATTGTACGCTCTGTACATGGCGATCATATCATCGCATTTATCAGCGTCCATCGAAGAGAATGTGTCAAAAAGAGACGGTCCGATAAACGCGAGCACATCTTCTCGTTTATACTTGCTCGGGTAATAATGCTCCAGTGTATGTAAAAAGGACGCGATAATTAATTCATTCGTATTAATTAGAGTTCCGTCTAAATCAAATAGAATCGTCGTTACTTGTTTGTGACTCATATTGCTTCCTTTCCAACCGCTGAGGGTTTCCATTTTTTCCATGTGCGCGCAATGACAATTGTCAGCAGCACTGCTGTAGTGACACGTATCAGAAGAAGAGGCCAAACCGGTATGCCGAGCGGAATAAAGACGAGCGTATCTTCCACGACCGCGTGGCAGGCGACGAGAAAAATAAATGCCAATGTCATATCCCGTCTGCTCACGCTGTCATCCTCGACAGCTTTGATCATGACACCCGCTCCGTAGGCCAGACCGATCGTCAGTCCCGCCACCATCGTCATGGACGTATTTTTATTCATGCCAAGCAGCTGCGTAAACGGAGACAGCCACCTCGAAAACCGATGCAGCCAGCCTAAATCTCTTAAAAACTGAATGATGATCATCAGCGGGATCACAATGGCCGCCAGTTGCAAAACACCAAGTCCGGCTTTCATTAAAGCCTCGGCCAGCATTGCCAGCCAGCCGTCAGGCGCCGTGCTCTTCGCAGCGATAAAACCGTACTGCGCCGTTTCCTGTCCGCCATGCCAAATGAGATTGATGACAATTGCTGACACAGCGGCCAAACCGATGCGCACCGCCAAAATGACGCCAATTCTGATGCCAACCTTTGCGGCGACTGTCGATTCGATAATCAAGTTATGACAGAATGAAAGCATCACAGCTAAAATAAAGACTTCCTTCACAGATAAATCCAATGGTAAAATCCCGGCAATTCCAGCATACAGATTCAGTATATTCCCCAGCACAAGCGGAATGGCCGCTTCACCAGAAAGCCCGAACAGGCCCATAACCGGTGTGATCAGCCGTACCAGCCAATCCATGACAGGCGTATGCTGAAGCAATGTAACCAGTAGTGTTACCGGGAAAATGACTTTACCGAGTGTCCATGTTGTTTGAAGACCTGCCGCTAGACCGGCCAGAAAGATCTTCTTCATCCCTCATCCCCCTTTGTTGGCGTCTACTCCGTGTACCGCTCCTTCGAGTATCCTTTGACACGTCTGAAAATGATGGCTGCCACAGCCAAAACAATCAATACGATTGAAATCACCTGAGCGATGCGAAGCGCATCAGTCAGCATTAAGCTGTCCGTCCGCATTCCTTCAATAAAGTATCTTCCGATTGAATACCAGATGATATAGATCAAGAACATCTCGCCTCTCCGCAAGTTGGCTTTGCGCAGGAACAGCAAAACAATGACGCCGACAAAGCTCCATAGTGATTCATATAAAAAAGTAGGGTGATAATATTGTCCGTCGATGTACATTTGATTGATGATAAAGTCAGGCAGATGCAGGCTTTCCAAAAAGGCTCTGCTGACTGCCTCGCCGTGTGCTTCCTGATTCATGAAGTTTCCCCAGCGGCCGATCGCCTGTCCGAGTAAAATGCTTGGCGCGGCAATATCCGCAAGCTTCCAGAACGAAAGGTTTTTTACTCTTGAAAACACATAACCTGTTAAAATGGCCCCGATTAACCCGCCGTGAATGGCAATGCCGCCCTTCCAAATCTTAATGATTTCTCCCGGATGCGCCGCATAATAATCCCATTCAAATGCAACGTAATAAATTCGGGCACAAATAATCGCAATCGGAATGGCAAACAGGACAAGATCGATAAACGTATCTTTCTGCAGCCCCAGTTTCTCACTTTCCCTCATCGCAATCCAAAGTCCAAGCAAAGCACCGAGACCGATAATGATTCCGTACCAATGGACGGCTAACGGCCCCAGCTGAAAAGCTATTGGATTGAGTGGTTCTATCGCTTCATTCATTTAACGCCAACTCCTATTCGTCTTGTTCACCGTCTTCAATGACGTCCGCCAGCTTAGTGGTAAATTGCTCAGCGGCATTCAGACCCATCCGTTTCAATCTGAAGTTCATTGCTGCCACTTCAATAATAACTGCGAGATTTCGGCCCGGACGGACGGGAATCGTCAGTTTTGTCACTTCCGTATCAATGATTTTCATGGTTTCTTCCTCAAGTCCGAGACGGTCGTATTGCTTGCCCTGCTCCCAGAGTTCAAGATTCATGACAATCGTGATTCGTTTATTGCTTCTGACAGCGCCGGCACCAAACAGCGTCATCACGTTGATAATGCCGAGCCCCCTGATTTCCAGAAGATGCTCAATTAATTCCGGAGCGTTTCCGACAAGGGTATCCTGATCCTCCTGCCGAATTTCAACGCAATCATCGGCAACGAGGCGATGTCCCCTTTTCACAAGCTCCAGCGCGGTTTCACTTTTCCCGACACCGCTTTTTCCTGTGATCAGCACGCCGACACCGTATATATCAACAAGAACGCCATGAATCGCCGTGGTAGGCGCCAGCCGGCTCTCTAGAAAGTTGGTTAAACGGCTTGACAGCCTAGTCGTTTTCAGAGGCGATCTGAGGACAGGCACACCGTTTTTCTCGGAAGCGTCAATCAGCTCCTGCGGGATAGGCATATCTCTAGAAAGAATAATAGCTGGTGTTACATCCGTACACAGAGATTCCATTCGCTGCTTTTTATCCTCTTCCGGCAGCTGCTCAAAGAAAGAAAGCTCTGTTTTTCCGAGAAGCTGCACGCGTTCTCTCGGGTAATATGTAAAATATCCGGCAATTTCAATGCCTGGTCTTGATAAGTCACTCATGGTAATCGGGCGGTTAACCCCTTCTTCTCCGCTGATTAGTTCCAAATTGAACTGTTCCATTACGTCTTTTGTGCGAACTTTTGCCACGATCTGTTCCTCCTGTTCCGGGCTGCCCCGAGCTTGCTCACAATACTTTCATTTTATCACTTTCGGACTTGAACCCAAAACAGATTTTATAAAAGACAGGAAAACACCTCAGCTGGTCTAGATCACTAGTCTGAAAAGGAGTAAAATAAGTGTATTCATATTCCAGAAAGGCGGATGACCTATGGCAGAAAGTCTTCTTATCAAAGACGTCGCGATCGTGACAGAAAATGAAGGAATCAAAAAAGGCTATGTCGGAATCAATGACGGAAAGATCAGCACAGTCACAACAGAACGGCCTAAAGAGTCTTATTCAAAAGAGATTCAAGCACCGGCAGATTCCGTTTTGCTTCCCGGCATGATTGACATTCATATTCACGGCGGCTATGGCGCAGATACGATGGATGCAAACTTATCCGCCCTCGACACCATGTCGTCGAGACTGCCCGAAGAAGGAACGACGAGCTTTTTAGCAACAACCATTACCCAGGAACACGGGCACATATCTCGAGCTTTGGTGAATGCAAGAGATTGGAAAGCAGCTGAAGAATCCTCTTTATTAGGTGCGGAACTGCTCGGCATTCATTTAGAGGGACCCTTTGTTTCACCTAAAAGAGCCGGAGCGCAGCCAAAGGAATGGATCAGGCCTACGGATGTTGCCCTTTTCAAAAAGTGGCAGCAGGAGGCGGGCGGACTGATCAAAATTGTCACACTTGCGCCTGAAGAGGATCGGCATTTTGAACTGATCCGCTATTTGAAAGACGAATCGATTATCGCGTCGATGGGGCACACAGATGCCGACTCCGCATTACTGTCGGAGGCTGCGAAAACAGGCGCGAGCCATATGACTCATCTTTACAACGCGATGAGCCCGTTTCATCACCGAGAGCCCGGAGTGATCGGAACGGCGCTTGCCCATGATGGGTTTGTGACAGAGCTTATTGCCGACGGCATCCACTCCCATCCTTTAGCGGCAAAGCTGGCTTTTTTGGCAAAAGGCAGCAGCAAGCTCATTTTAATTACTGATTCAATGAGGGCGAAAGGCCTGAAAGACGGTGTATATGAGTTCGGCGGCCAAAGTGTGACGGTAAGAGGAAAAACAGCTCTTCTTTCAGACGGAACACTTGCCGGTTCAATCCTCAAAATGAACGAAGGCGCACGGCATATGCGTGAGTTTACAAATTGTTCTTGGACGGATATAGCTAATATAACTTCTGCAAACGCGGCCAAACAGCTGGGCATCTTTGACCGTAAAGGCAGTGTGACAGAGGGAAAAGATGCGGATCTTGTGGTTGTCAGCAGCGATTGCGAGGTCATTCTCACCATCTGCCGCGGAAACATTGCATTTATATCCAAGGAGGCTGACCAGATATGAAACTAATGGAATGTCAAACATATGAAGAGCTAAGCCAAAAAGCAGCCAAAATAACGGCAGACACGATCACGCAAAAACCAGGCGCCGTTCTCGGTTTAGCGACAGGCGGCACACCTGAAGGCACGTATCGCGAGCTGATCCGCCTGCACCAAACTGAGAACCTCTCATTTCAAAACGTCACTACGGTTAATTTGGATGAATACGCCGGACTTTCAAGTGATGACCCGAACAGCTATCACTTCTATATGAATCATCGTTTTTTTCAGCATATTGACAGTCAGCCAAGCCGGCATTTTATTCCCAATGGAAATGCAGACGATCTGGAAGCCGAATGCGGGCGGTACGAACAATTAATCGAATGTCTCGGCGGCACTGACATTCAGCTTCTCGGCATCGGCCGGAACGGACATATCGGCTTTAACGAACCAGGAACGCCTTTCAAGTCGCGAACACACATTGTGACATTAAATGAACAAACCCGTCGGGCGAATGCCAGATATTTTTCTTCAATAGACAGTGTGCCGAAAAAAGCGCTCACAATGGGCATACAGACGATTCTCTCAAGCAAACGCATTCTGCTGCTTATTTCCGGCGAAAGCAAGGCAGCTGCCGTGAAAAAGCTGTTAGTAGGAGACATAAGCGAAGATTTCCCCGCATCTGCTTTGCACCTGCATTCTGATGTTACGGTTTTAATAGATCGTGAAGCAGCGGCATTAAGATCTTGAAAGGAACATGCTGACTTATGAATATCGATAAACAATCGCCCATTCCGATTTATTATCAAATTATGGAGCAATTAAAAGCCCAAATGAAGAGCGGAGAGCTGCAGCCGGATATGCCTCTTCCCTCCGAGCGTGAATATGCCGAACAATTTGGAATCAGCCGGATGACGGTTCGACAGGCGCTTTCTAATTTAGTCAATGAAGGCTTTCTCTATCGCCTCAAAGGCCGGGGCACCTTTGTCAGCAAGCCAAAAATGGAACAAGCACTACAAGGTCTGACAAGCTTTACCGAGGATATGAAAAGCCGCGGGATGACATCCGGCAGCAGGCTCCTTCATTATCAGCTTATTGATTCAACGGAGGAGCTCGCCGCTATATTAGGCTGCGGGCACCCCTCCCTTATCCATAAAATCACTCGGGTGCGGCTGGCAAATGATATTCCGATGGCGATTGAATCCTCGCATATTCCGTTTGAGCTTGCGGGTGAGTTAAACGAATCGCATTTTCAGTCGTCGATTTACGAGCATATTGAAAAGTACAACCGCATACCGATTTCCCGCGCAAAACAGGAGCTTGAACCAAGCGCTGCAACATCTGATGAAGCAAGCATTCTCGGCATTCAAAAGGGGGCGCCTGTCCTCTTAATCAAACGAACAACGTATTTACAGAACGGAACTGCTTTTGAACATGCAAAATCTGTATACAGGGGCGACCGTTATACATTTGTCCATTACATGGATCGGCTTTCATAAAAAAATCTCCAACCCTTTTTAAGGATTGGAGACATGGCGTAAATCAAACTGGTCTGGCGCGGGACGATAGGTCTCTTTTTTCGTCTTGAACTTCCAGATCGGTGATTTCGTTTTGCCGTTAAAACTGTCTTCCACAATGGTGTACCAATAATAAACAGAGTGCGGCTCAAGATGATCCCAGCGGAACTCAGCAGTATCCCCGCTCTTCACTTGCTCCCGTTTTCCGAGCTCTTCATTGGTATATACATTACATTCAAAATAATCGGTTTCCACCTTTTTGATCCTCGGCTTCAAATCAAGTGAAAGAGAAAACTCATCCTTGTTTCCGTAGGTATCCGTATCATAGTAGTTCTTATCATGTAAATACGGAGAGTACGTCGACACATGCACCATATCATTCGCCTGGTCAAATTGCAGCAAACGCAAATATCCTTGTCCGCCTTCCGGTCCGCCCTGATAATCGGCCAGCATTTGATGCACGAGGCGATCCGGCTTTCCATCACCATCATCATCAAGCTCATCTGTTTTTCTCATCGCACTATGATAATGCCCGCTCAACACCATCACGACATTCGGATTCGCCTTAACCACTTTTTTGAATATTTTCTCTCCGATCGGGCTTCTGTTTCCGCTGACCAGCAAATACTCATGAAAAGCTAACACAGCCATCCGGTCAGGGTGCTTCTTCAGTACCTGATTCATCCACGCGATGTCTTCATCGGTAATGCCCCACCCCATGTACAGCATGATATAATCATTGCCGTTGCTCGAAATCAAGTCATAATGTCCGCGGTTATTTTTATAGGAACCGCCATAATGCAATTTTTTATCAAAACGGTGGCTGCCAAAGTATTTGCCAAACGCCCTATAGGAGCCGTCCTTATGCCCGACATCGTGGTTGCCAGCCAGCACGCCGTATGGAATTCCGTTCTTATCCAGAACAGACATTGACCGATCAGCGTTTTTCCACTGTCTGATATCGGCAGAATCATCTACAATATCACCCGTGTGAAACACATATTTGACATTGAGCCGCTTTTGATTATTTTTGATCCATGCGGTCTGTTTATCAAAAATATGCGGGTAGCTTTCGGCGTAATACTGTGTATCAGACATCCAGACAAATGTATACATATCCTTCGCTGGAGGAATTTCATCCTGGACAATCACATTCATCTTCGACTGCCGTACAAAATCTGAGACGATCACAGACGCCTTCAGCGTAAACGGTTTGTCATCTTTGGCAACGCAGCTGTCAACCGTCTGCCACTCGTTTGTCCGGTAATTCCAAGCATACATCGTCACCTTTCTCCCCGATAAAGAACTCCCCTGCCAGACCGCTTCCGCCAAGTCATTCTCATCAACTGACGGATCAACCGTCACTTCAAAGCGATGATAAGGGAAAAGCTCCTTCTTTTCTGTCGATACTGTTTTTCCGTCAGCGGCTGATACCCGCTCCAATTCTTGATTCGTAAACGGGGTCTCACTTTCCGGCACAAAGCTTTTCGGCGGTTCAGTCAGTGACGCGTGCTTGAATATCTTCACATTGTTTCGCGCTGTATATTGAAATCCTCTATAAAAAGCGACATTCATGGCGTCATTCGTCGGGTCCTTCACCCGTACAGAAAGCTTTGCCCTATGTGTATCGGCTTCACTGTCTATGACCTCCGGCTGATCCGGATGCTCCCGTTCTGTTTTAAACGTGCGCTCTATGACCGTTTTATTGCCCGCGAGGTCCGTTGCTGTCACTTTTAGAGAATGTTTTCCCGGCGATAGTTCAGAAGATGACGTATGATATGGGAGTGTAATGCTTTCGCCATCTAAAGACGCCTCCACTTCCTCAATTTTGCTCCATTTATCATAGATATCCGCCTGCAAGATAAGATTTCCTTTATACGTTTGTCCCTCGGTGACATTCGGCTCAATGTGAGGCCCTGAATTATCCACCCGCACAACCAAACTTACATTTTCCTTGCCGTCGCTTGCTTGAATATGGTGAGCACCTTCAGAAAGTTTTGATGTATCCCACTCCAGCAGCTGTGACGTAAACAGGCCGTCAGGCAGATTGAATTGAAATTGCCAGCTTTTTTTCGAGCGCTGATTATCTCCAATAAAGAGTTCCTTTTCGGGAGAAACCCTCGGATCCCTGATAACCGTCCCATCCGATAACACCAATCGGGCGTTTTTGACTAAGAAATCATCACGGTTTTCAGCCGTATCAAATGGAGACACCTTCGAACCTGAACGTATGGTAATACGCTGCAGCTGCTTTCCTTTCCGAAGCAGCGTTTCTGGCAATGGAACAGAATAGGTGCGGTATTTATTTGTCGTATCATCAAACACCTTTAGCACTTTGCCTTCCATTGTGACCGCGTTTTTAAAGTAGAGATTTGTTTTTCTCGTATCGAACGCAAAATACACTTCTTTTTCCATAGCAGGCTCTGGCACTTGTTTTTTTCCGTCAATCCATAGCTTAATGCTGTCAGTGTGCCCGTCTGTTGTCGCTTTGAGGAACTGGGTTCTCGACAGCGTGTCTCTGTTTTCAATGTTCATACGCAAACCGTGCGATTTGCTTGTTTGTTTAATATCAATCATTTTGACCGGCGTTTTCGCTTCATTGCTCCCGTCCCCAGCCGCCACGTAATACTCAAGCTGATCCTTCCCGATCAGTTCAGGCGAATACACAATATAATGGTAGAGATTGTCGTTGCGGTCTTTTTCAGCGAGAATGCGCTTAAACGGTTTGTTTTCATCTGTTCGATAGTAAAAGGCCGCAGTTTTCACAAGATTGCGATCCCGTATGTCAGCCCGCAGCTCAATGCTTTCAGCAGGACGGACAGGCTTACGGTCAGTCAAATCCTCAATAACCGGCTTTTCTTTATCAAGCTTGATTTTTCGTTTCTGCTCAGGCACCTGCGCCTGTAATACGGTTCCCGGAGACGGATTCTTTTCTCCGATTGAAATATTGAGAAGTTCTGCGGTTCCGTCCAGAGGATATTTGTAAAGCACAGACGAGAGCCGGCGAAGCGCATGTTTCCGATAATGCGCAACTGAGATATCTTTTCCTGTATTCGTTGATATCACAACTGCCCGCGGCCTGGTATTGGCCATGCCCTCTGTCTCTTCTATCACCGCCAGATTTTTCCCTTCCGTTAATTGTGTCTGGTAATATCGATTGAAATCCCCCGCCGTCAATTCTGGATGACCGGCAGGCTTCAGCCAAACCACAAACGTTTCACCGGATGGAATCGTGATCCTTTCTTCAGGTCTCCAAATCAGATCCGAATCAGGCCCTTCTTTCGGATAGCGGTAACGGATATGATAGTCTTTAAAATCAATCGTTCTGTCAGTCGTATTGTAAATCTCAATAAATTCATAACCATCTGCACGTCCCGTATTCTTCGTATCAACCGCCAGCTCTGTAATCAGAAGCTCCGGAATATGGGCAAGATCCGCTTGATAGCCTTCAAGCTTCAGTTTTTTCGTTCCCGACTCGGCCCGCTGCTTCCCATTCGAAATCACAATGTAATACTCAAGCTCGCTGTTCCAAATCAATCGTTTTGGAATTTGCGTCAAAAACTTGTGAATCGCTCCGGGTGTCGGGTCCATCGGCACCATTTTGTAGCCCAGCTCATTACTTTGTTTATAAAAAAGAAAGGCAGAAAATGCTTGATACTCATTGTCACGCACTTGAGCCTCAATCATCAGATTGCTTTTCATTTCAGCTTTCACATCGATTTGAGGAGGATTTTCAAGCAAGGGTATGTAATGAGGCGTTTGGAATGGTTCCTGTTTTGTAACAGGGAAAACTTTCGGTTCATGATGGCCGCCAGACAAAACTGAAAGAAAAGACAAGAATAAAGAAGCGATAACTGTGTATTTCCTCATCAAAGCACCTCCCTTTTCATGTATTTTGCGTCTGAACAGGGAAGCTTATGAGTTCATTTTTGTGCAAAAAGAACAAAAAAGCATCTGCCTCTTGAAAATCCCACTATTACCCAGTAAACTAAGGATAGTTAACCAGTTAACAATTAAATCAGAGAGGCAGATTGATGAACAACAGCATTCATGATGAATTATTTCAAGCGATACAACAATTCGCATTTAAAAGGGATAAACGCGTCTTGCAAAAGGTGCAAATACCGTCCAGCGATATGTCCTCAGAACATCTTGGTCACCTCAAAAAAGACTGGACATTGACCCAGCTTCATATTGTTTCCTGCATACACACCAGCCAAAATGTGAATAACAGCTTTCTGGCATCCCGCTTACATATCTCAAAAGCAGCTGTTTCAAAAGCGGTTCAAGCTTTGTTGAAACACAATATCGTCACAGTGAAAAAAAAGCCCGGCAATAAAAAAGAAACTTTTTATACGTTAACTGAAAGCGGCAGAGGACTGGCGGCATTCCATGACCAGCTTCATGAAAAAGCTAAGGAGCAGTACAAGCGGCTCTTCAATGAATTTTCGATTGATGATTTAAAAACAGTGACTGCGTTTTTCAACTTATGGGTAAAACATATGTAAAAAAGCCTCGCCCGCATGGGAGAGACCTTTGAATCTTATTAAACTCTGTCAAACGTAATATGAAGTGAAACGGGTCCGCGTGTATACAAACCGGACTCAGCATAACGAAAACCTTCCTCTAATCGGATATTCCGCATGTTATCCAGTACAATATTGGCTACAATCTCGATTTCGGTTTTGGCAAAAGCTGCTCCTACACAGTTATGGATGCCGGATCCGAAAGCGAGATGCCGGGCGGCGCCGCTAAAAGCGCTCTTGATACCGAGGTCTTCCCGATGAATATTAAATACGTCAGGATGTTCAAACGCTTCAGGGTCCCGGTTAGCTGCTCCGATCATACAAAAAACAATCGTATCTTTTTTGATTTCTATACCGCCGACCGCCGTTTCTTGGGACAGCTGCCGCGGAATCAGCTGAACCGGCGGTTTATAACGCAACGTCTCCGCAATGGCTCTTGACACTAACGAACGGTCAGCCAAAACATCATTCATCTGCTCAGGATTGTTGAGCAAATGATAGATCATCAGCGCCAGCGTCTTATCCGCCGGTTCCGTTGCGGCTAACAGCACATTGAGAATCAGGGCCAGTATATCCTTGTCCGACATCGCCATGCCTTCATATTCAGAAGTACATAGGATAGAAATTAAATCTGATCCCGGATTGAGGCGGCGTTCTTCGATGACAGGCATCAAGTATTGGGAAAGCTGTTCGCTGCACCATAAAGAATGCGCCCGCGCTTCAGGAGTCTGAGAGATACTCGTAATAAAATCGGCAACTCCGCTGTGCCACTCGGCGATTTTTTCATGATCTCTTTTATCCAGCCCGAGCATGTCCATCGTGACACACACCGCAAACGTCTTTCCAAAATCATTGACGAGATCGATTCTCCCTTTTTCAAGATAAGGAGCTAACAAGTTTTCTGCATTTTGTTTAATCAATGGAGACAGATGATCCAATGCGTCCCCGACAAAGCTTCTCACTACAATTCTTCTTTTTGCGGAGTGTTCTTTTCCATGCATTTGGGCGAGCACAGGGCCGCGCATGACCGGTTCAGCACGCTCAACAAGTGATTTTGTCGTAAAGATATCCGGATGCTGAAGGATATAGCGGACATCGTGATAGCGGCTGATAAAATAGCTGTCTATCGACTCTTCATAATGAACAGGATCTTCCTCCCGCAGCTGTGAAAAATAAGCATATGGATTTTCTTGAAATTGATCAGAAAGCACACTAAACAATTTAATGGATTGACTCATGTTTACTCCCCCTGTCATCCTTCAGATGTGATCCGTGATTCAGAAAGCATCTGCTCCATTTCCTGCACAATGAGATATCCTTGGTTCGGCCGCATACGAATAGAAAATTCATGATTACTGATCTGCTCACCCAGCTTCCACGGACGATGATAAGCAAGGAGCGTCTCTTCCACCTCTAAAATATCCGGTGCTCCAATAAAAAACGGCATCTCTGCTATGACATATTCCACAGCAAGATTCAGCATATCCTCACTGACTTCTTCCATCATCAAGCTGATGCCGCGCGCACGCCCGATCATCGCCTCACGAGACATGTCCAAACAAGCTTGCCGAAAATGAGGCTGTTCAAAAAACGCATGTTCAACTTCTTGTCTCATCAGCTGGTAGGCTTTGTTTTCCGTGAAATCAGAAAATGTATGAATCGCCTTCGGGTCCCCGCCATGAGCTGCAAGAGCCCTTTCTGCAAACCTTCTGTTTCGCGATACCTCTTTCCTTACTTTTCGTTCCGCCTTGCCTCTGGGAGTTCCGAGCGCTTCAAGAAGATTAGCCGCCTCATGCCCCGCAAGCAAAACAGAAACACTCTTAAATTCAGCGGTTGCCCAACCAATCAATCTGTAAATATAATCCTCAGAAAATCTGCTGTTAAACGGGCTGATACCCACTAAAACATGCCGGCGCCGTTCAAATATTTCTCTGCAGTTTTGTGTCAGAGACTCAGCAGTAAAATACACAGGCTTTTTTTCCGTCACCATTTCAGTCATCTCATTCACCCCTAAAAAACTTATCCCGCTTTAAGTCTTCACCCTCAAACATGGGATGGAACAACTGGTACAACTGAACAAGACGAATGGCAGGCAGCACTTAAAGTTTCCAAATGAATTTTGTTCAGATTTCAACTTCTTTTTGGATTCATTACAATGTACGCCTAATAAATGTTTACTAGTAAACATTAGTTATTTTATCCCTTATTTTTCCTTTCGTCAATACGATCAGTACCCAAACAATTGAAAATAAATGTTAATGTCACATTTTTCACACACTTTTTACACTTATATTCAGCATGACTAACAGCAAATAAAGTTTAAACACCAGCAATTGACAACGAAAACAAGAAAAGATAAAATTGAATAGTTCACCAGTAAACAATATTATTATTATTTCTTTGTAAACTATAATTTCTAAGAAAGAAGGTTGCCTATGTCTAATTTGACAAAGCAGATGATATACGACATATACGTGAGGCTGCTGCACCTTAATGAACAAAAAGCGAACACTTCACTTCAGCAGTTTTTTAAGGAGGCCGCAGAAAAGGATGTGATGGATGTTCCTAAAAACATGACAAGCATTCATGTCATTGACTGTATCGGCCGGCATGAACCCATTAACAACGCAGGAATCGCCAGAAAAATGAATTTATCGAAGGCAAATGTAACGAAAATCAGCACAAAACTGATTAAGGAAGAATTCATTAACAGCTATCAGCTGACAGATAACAAGAAAGAAGTGTATTTCAAGTTAACTCGTAAAGGCAGACGGATTTTCGACTTGCATGAGAAACTGCATAAAAAAAAGGAACTGGCTTTTTACCAATTCCTCGATTCATTCTCACAAGATGAGCAAAATGCTGTATTGAAATTTTTAGAGAACCTGACGTCTTCACTTGAAGCAGAACAAACCAACGAGGCTCCGGATAAACCTGTAAAGTAAACAAAAAGGCGGTGTACACAATGGCTCAAACGAAATCAAAGGCGGTATTGATCTTATATATTGTTTGCTTCAGCGCATTTTTTGCGTCTTTAAGCCAAAACATTTATTCACCTATTATCCCGATTATTAAAGAATCGTTCCACGTTTCCGCAGCAATGGTCAATCTGTCAGTCTCAGTCTTTATGATTGTGACAGCGATTATGCAAATTATATTAGGGACTATCATCGATTTTAAAGGCGCGCGGTTTGTATTGATTGCCGGTATTCTGGCAACGGCAGCCGCCAGCATCGGCTGTGCGGTGACCACTGACTTTACTTTGTTTCTGATATTCAGAATGATACAGGCAGCCGGGTCCGCAGCACTGCCTCTTATTGCTGCCACTACGATCGGACAGCTTTTTACAGGCAGGGAACGCGGAAGTGCCATGGGAACGTATCAAATGCTCCTTTCCGCCGCGCCGGCTATCGCACCTGTCCTCGGGGGATTGATCGGCGGAGCAGCCGGGTACGAAGGGATCTTTTGGATGCTTACGGCCATCTCTGTCATTATGCTGGCGGCAAACAGCATGATCTTTCCCAAAGATTCTCCCGCTGGCTCTAAGCAGCAAACTAAGGGCAATGTTTTTACCCATTACAAATCAATATTTACAAACCGAACAGGAAACGTCATTTTAACCTTAAGCTTTGTCCTCTTTTTCATTTATTTTGCGGTGATCGTCTACCTCCCGATATTACTGACGGAGCATTATCATATTGATGTGAGCATTGCAGGGCTGTTGTATTTGCCACTGGCCTTAAGTACAATCGCAGGTACGTTTCTGTTTAAAAGAATACAGGCAAAAGTCGCGCTGAACACCTTGTTTATCGGCAGCAATGTGATAGCTGCCTGCAGTATCATTTTGTTCGCCGTTACACATTCTGTTTCTCTCATTCTCATGGCACTCACACTGGCATTGTTTGGCATCTCAATGGGGGTCATCCCTCCCTTGTACTCCACAATGATCACCAATGAATTTGAACACAACAGAGGGAGCGCCATCGGAATGTTTAACTTTATCAGATACACAGGCATGGCGGCAGGTCCGATGATATCTGCTTATCTGCTCACAATGATACCGTCTGCCATGTCGTTTGGCCTCTTAGGCCTTATATTTGCCGCATTGAGCTTTTGCCTTCTGCCGCAACTGTATCCGCCGCAGAAGCGCATGAAGCAAAAAAAACACCACATGTAAAAAGCTGCCCTTTGATGGCAGCTTTTTTTATTTCTTTTGCAGAGGTTCTAAAATCCCTTTTTGAATCAGCAAATGGAACACCGATAGGATAACGGATGCCCATATCGCTGTGCCGAAGCCGCCAATTTGAAAACTGTCACCCATAATGGACGCGGTCATCATAAGCGTAATGGCGTTAATCACAAACAAGAAGAGACCAAACGTCACCATGGTGACTGGCAGTGTGAAGATAATCAACAGCGGTTTAATCAGCACGTTTAAGATCGATAATATGAAGCTGGCGATAACCGCTGCCCCGATGCTGCTGACATGGATGGAGTCAATGTATCCATCAATGACGATTAATAACAATGCATTGACTAAAATGCTGACTGCCCATTTTATCATGTCATTTCATTTCCCTTTCTGACGGGACGATAAAAATCCAAATGATATATATCAGCAAAACAGGTAAAACACTTGTCATAACCGCTAAAATGACAGTTATGACTCTTAGGAGTGATGCGTCCCAATTGAAATATTCCGCGAGACCGCCGATGACACCGGCCATTTTTTTGTTTTTCTCTGAACGATAAAGCCTATTCATTCGATCACCTCTGTGAGTACTTTAGTTTGATGGCGCCTGTTAATGATTCTGAGAAGACGGTGATGTTTTGATCATGTGCCTGATTTGAAGTGAACATCATTTCTTTTTGAATGGTATCATTTTTTTCTTTCAGCATCTCAACATCCATTAATTCATGAGACAGCGAACCAAGATTGCTTTTCAGCTCTGCCTTCACGGCAAGATCGTCCGGAATCGCAAGCTCCACATTTCCAGTCGTCGTTTTTGCATAAATGGAGCGGCAATCCGATTCTGTTACGTTCATCGCAATATTTCCGTTAAAGCTTTGAACGTCAATCGATTCGCTTCTCCCGCGGAGATCGATCAATCCGTTAATGGTTTCCGCTTCTATCGTGCCGCAGTTGTGGCTTGCAAGCTTAATTTGCCCGTTGGCCGTTTCCGCTGTGGCTTTTTCAGCTGTTAAATGCGAGAACGACAGCACGCCGTTTGTCGTTTTCGCCGAGAACTCTTTTACATGTAAATGTTCCCCTCTGACAGGACCATTAAACAGCTTCACCCGAATCTTATCATACTCCTTCTGAGGAATATATAAAGTCACATTGGTTTTCATCGTTTTCTTCTCAGTACGGATAAAAAATTTATTACCTTTGATTTCACATTCAATATGCTGAAGAAATGCATGTCTCGCCGCATCCTGGCTGTCAACGCGATATACCTTCGCCTGACATTCCGCTCTGATATCCTCATCATCCCAAGGAACGATATTCACACTGCCATTGGCGATTTGCAAGTCAACACTGGAAAGGGCAGTATCTTTAAATTGAAAAATGTGCTGAACATCATACGCATGGCCAAAGTTCAAATCAAGGTCAACTTCCTTGACCTTTTTCACCGCAGAATCAATCCAGTCAAACAGCTTGGCTCCTAAAGACGGCTTGCCGCTTTCTTTTTTTGCTGCTGTAAACGGCTCTTCCTCATCATGTACATAAACTGAGAGCGCTGTGATTTTTTCTTCTTTTTCCTTGTAGTCGCTGTCAAGCTTTTCAATCAGTGTCAAAGCCTCTTGTGCTGTCAGTTTCCCTTCTTCCACAAGCTTAAGGATTCGTTCCTTTTCTTGCTTCATTGCGATCTCCTCCCCATTGTCTACTTATGCTGCGCGCAGCACCTTAATACCCTGAATCACATTCCAAATCATAATGCCAATGACAACTAAGAAATAAATAACCGCTCCACCAATCATCACAAATACAGGCAGCAGGCTGTCTCCATCAATTGCAATGGCTCCGCCCAGAAAAGCGATAAAAAGGACCAGCCAGCCAGCAAAAGGAACGATGTGAGAAATAAGAGAACGTATCGCATGACGTTTTGTTTCTCTCTCATCTACAACAAAATAAGCGACAATCGGCACAATGATCGGCGCGATGAACACACTGAAATAACAAAGTGATGCAATAATAGCTTGATTACGGTTCAATTCATTCCACACTCCTATAGTGAATTACCCATGACAAAAGGTCAGGGACGTTTTACTTATTCATACGTTTAAAACCTCTTCAGGTTTCACATTCATTCTTTAGACATGCTCCGATTTACGGAAATTGGATTTTAAAAAGTTTTAGAAGTAGAATCTTAGAGCTGTACCGATTACAATATGTAAAAAGCTTACGGCAATCAAGGAGGCTGGACAAGCAATGGATAAAGATCCCAGTGACTATACAGTAACACAAGAATCGGTGTTAAAGCTGATTCATGAACAAAAACGAATGAATCGTGAAATGATCGCTGAGCTTGAACAGATTCACGGACCCATTCCGATCTCTCACGATATTCAATATATAAAAGTGCTGCTCGACAGCAGTAATACGCATATTGTTCAAGATTTAATGAGTGTAAGCAAACAGTTGTATAAGAAGACGTTGTAATGGCAGAAAAAGCTGCAAATGATTATAACTGAAACAAAGAAAGGTTAGATGACAATATCTTGCCTTTTTTATTTTGAAGAAACAAGTGACACACAATGATTATAACAAAAAAAGCCTGCCGGCATATCCAAAGAATGGACACTGCCGGCAAGCTGTGACTACCAGAAAGAACGATAGCCGTTCAGAAATTAACGTAATAATTGAAGTACGTTTTGCGGCTGTTGGTTCGCTTGAGCAAGCATCGCTTGAGAAGCTTGAGAAAGAATGTTGTTCTTTGTGAACTCGCTCATCTCTTTCGCCATGTCAACGTCACGGATACGAGACTCAGCAGCTGTCAGGTTTTCACCAGAAGCGCCTAAGTTGTTGATTGTGTGCTCTAGACGGTTTTGTACCGCACCTAATTCAGAACGTTGTTTTGAAACTGTGTTGATTGCTCCATCAACGATAGCCAATTGGTCATTAAAGCCGCCATCTTCACTAGCCTTAATAGTTTCAAAATTTTTCACATTGATATCTTGTACAGATTTCCCAGAAACAAGAGCACCGCTTGTTTCATCAACTTTTCCGATTGCTTTAGCACTCATATCTTCAATGTGTACAGATAGCTGCTGACCGCCATTTGCACCAATTTGGAATGTGAGCTCTTTTCCATCAGTAGAATTGAAATCTCCATTAAGAAGTTTCTTACCGTTAAACTCGGTACGGTCAGAGATACCGTTAGCGTTAGTTCCGCCACCAAGTTCCTCAACTAAGGAATCAATCTCGTCTTGAATAGCGCCAAGATCTGTAGTATCTTGAGTACCTGTGTTTCCTGCTTGAACAACTAGTTCACGAACACGCTGAAGGATTGAGTGAGTTTCAGTTAATGCACCCTCAGCTGTTTGGATAAGAGAGATTCCGTCTTGAGAGTTTTTAGAAGCCATTTCTAAACCTCTAATTTGTCCTCTCATTTTTTCAGAGATCGCAAGACCTGCTGCGTCATCTCCCGCACGGTTGATACGAAGACCTGAAGAAAGCTTCTCCATGTTTTTTGAGCTTGCATTGTTGTTTGAAGACAAACGGTTCAGTGTGTTAAGCGCTGCGATATTGTGGTTAATTCTCATGTGAAAAATACCTCCATGTGTATATGTTTTTGAAATCAAAGACTTCCTTTTCTTCAATTTCTGGCGCACTGTGATTCCAGTAAAGCTTCTGGCTGTTATGTAGAGCCTTCATAAAGGATACCTTCAAATCCCTTCATATAAAGGGCTTTTTTGCTTAATATGGAATACATTGTACGCCTTTCAATCCATATATCGGCAGTTTTTTGTAAATGTTTAGGAGTTTACCCGAAGAAATTTTACCCATCTGAATAAATGCTTCTTAATGATCGCAAAACTTTTTTCTTTTCTCGTTAAACTATAAAGGAAGCTTGCCTGCTAAGCCCAACCATGGACTTGCTGACAAGCTCCCTCTGAAAAGAATATTGTTAGGATGTAGCCGTTTCTTTCGCTTCCAAGAGCGTTTTCATGCGTTTTTTGTCTCGCTCTATAACAGGCTTCAAATAGCGGCCTGTATATGATTCTTCGACTTCCGTGATTTCCTCAGGCGTTCCCGACGCGATAATGGTTCCGCCTCCGGCTCCGCCTTCCGGCCCCAGATCCACAATATAATCCGCCGTCTTAATGATATCAAGATTATGCTCAATGACGAGTACTGTATCTCCGTTGTCCACCAATCGCTGAAGCACGACAAGGAGTCTGGCGATATCGTCGACGTGTAAACCTGTCGTCGGCTCATCTAAAATGTAAAGCGTTCGCCCTGTGGACCGTTTGTGCAGCTCAGACGCAAGCTTCACGCGCTGCGCTTCTCCACCCGACAAGGTTGTTGCCGGCTGTCCGAGCGTAATGTAACCTAACCCAACATCATAGAGGGTTTGGAGCTTACGCTTGATTTTCGGGATATTTTCAAAGAAAGAAAGAGCGTCTTCAACCGTCATATCAAGCACATCAGAGATGCTTTTTCCTTTGTACGTCACTTCAAGCGTTTCCCGGTTGTAGCGTTTGCCGTGGCATACCTCGCATGGAACGTACACGTCAGGAAGGAAGTGCATTTCAATTTTAATAATTCCGTCGCCGCGGCACGCTTCACATCTGCCGCCCTTCACGTTAAAGCTGAAACGGCCTTTTTTATAGCCGCGGACCTTCGCTTCATTTGTCTGCGCGAATACATCGCGAATGTCGTCAAACACACCGGTGTATGTCGCGGGATTGGATCTCGGCGTTCTTCCGATTGGCGCCTGGTCAATGTCTATGACTTTGTCCAGGTGATCCAAGCCTTTAATCTCTTTATGGCTGCCAGGCTTCGCTTTTGCTTTATGGAGCTTTTGCGCCAGCGCCTTGTGCAAAATTTCATTGACGAGTGTGCTCTTTCCTGAGCCGGACACCCCTGTAACCGCTGTGAATGTTCCTAGCGGAAATTTGGCATTCGCCTTTTTCAGGTTGTTTTCTGTAGCGCCTTTAATCTCAATAAAACGTCCGTCCGGCTTTCTTCTTTCAGAAGGCAATGGGATGAACTTTTTCCCTGATAAATAGCTGCCCGTTAATGAGTTTGCATCTTCCATCACTTCATCCGGCGTACCCGCGGATGTCACCTGTCCGCCGTGGATGCCGGCGCCGGGTCCAATATCAATTAAATAATCCGCTGCCATCATCGTGTCCTCATCGTGTTCGACGACAATCAGCGTGTTCCCAAGGTCTCTCATATTTTTCAGGGCGCTGATCAAGCGGTCGTTATCACGCTGATGCAGGCCGATAGACGGCTCGTCTAAAATATAAAGCACACCCGATAAGCGCGAACCGATTTGAGTGGCCAACCTGATACGCTGCGCCTCTCCTCCGGACAATGTTCCCGCTGCCCTGCTCAGTGTCAGGTAATCAAGACCGACTTTGTCCAGAAAGCTTAAACGCTCCACAATTTCACGCAAGATCAAATTGGCAATCTGCATATCTTTCTCAGAAAGGGTAAGGCCTTTGAAGAAATCAAGCGCGTCTCCGACAGACAGCTCGGTAATTTTGCCAATGTGGCGTCCGTCAATCAGCACGGCAAGCGCCTCTTTCTTTAACCGATAGCCTTTGCATGTCGGACAAGACTTCTGGGACATATACTGCTCCATTTGTTCACGAATGTAATCGGAGCTTGTCTCCTTATAGCGTCTTTCAATATTTCGCAATACGCCTTCAAATTGAATTTCGCCTTCACGTATTTGCCCAAAATCATTTTCATAACGGAAATAAATCAGGTCGTCTCCGCTGCCGTACAGCACTTTATCCAGCTGCTGCTTCGGCAGATCTTTTACAGGCACGTCCATATCAATGCCGTAGTGGGTGCAGACCGCCTCAAGCAGCTGCGGATAATATTGTGAGCTGATCGGTGTCCAAGGGGCGACTGCATTCTCCTTCAATGACAAATCTTGATTGGGGATGACGAGATCCGCATCCACTTCAAGCTTCATTCCAAGACCGTCACACGTCGGACACGCTCCGAACGGGCTGTTAAATGAAAACAGGCGCGGCTCCAGCTCGCCGATTGAAAATCCGCAGTGCGGGCAGGCGTGATGCTCACTAAACATCAGCTCTTCCTCACCGATGACATCAATCATAACTCGTCCTTCACCTAAACGGAGCGCCGTTTCCAATGAATCTGACAGACGGGCCGCCACGCCTTCTTTCACTACAATCCGGTCAATGACAACCTCAATCGAATGCTTTTTATTCTTTTCTAATTCAATATCATCAGAAAGCTCAGCCATTTCGCCGTCAATTCTGACTCTGACATAGCCTTGTTTTCTAATCTGTTCAAGCACTTTGACATGAGCGCCTTTCCGGCCAGAGACAATCGGGGCCAGCACCTGAAGCTTCGTCCGTTCCGGGTATTCCAGAATTCTGTCGACCATTTGCTCGATGGTTTGCGATGTAATCTCAATTCCGTGTTCCGGACAATGAGGCTTCCCTACTCTCGCATACAAAAGACGCAGATAATCATAAATCTCAGTTACCGTACCGACAGTTGACCTCGGGTTGCGGCTCGTTGTTTTCTGATCGATGCTGATGGCGGGAGACAGACCCTCAATTGCATCAACATCAGGCTTATCCATCTGCCCTAAAAATTGTCGGGCATAGGCAGACAGCGACTCGACATACCGTCTCTGCCCTTCCGCATATATGGTGTCAAAGGCAAGGGAGGATTTTCCTGAACCGGACAAACCCGTGACAACGACAAGCTGATCTCTTGGAATCGTTACATCTATATTTTTCAGGTTATGCGCCCTTGCTCCCTTCACCTCTATCCGATCCATAGCCATATGTTCATCATCCTTCCGCTTTTAGCTCTAAAAGTAAATCGCGAAGCTCCGCGGCTCTTTCAAAGTCAAGCGCCTTGGCGGCTTCTTTCATTTCGTGCTCCATCTGTTCAACGACTTTCTGGCGTTCTTTCTTCGTCATTTTCGACAGCTTCGGCGCGGCTTTTGTTTTGTATTCGGCTTTATCCTCAGCTGCTGCTGTGGCACGAATGACATCGCGAATTTCTTTATTTATGGTTTTCGGCGTAATGCCGTGCTCTTCGTTAAAACGCTCCTGCTGCTCGCGGCGGCGTGTTGTTTCATTCATTGCAATTTCCATCGACTTCGTTATTTTATCTGCGTACATAATGACGCGGCCTTCAGAGTTCCTCGCTGCCCGTCCGATCGTCTGGATCAGCGACCGCTCCGAACGGAGGAAGCCTTCCTTATCAGCATCCAAAATTGCAACGAGAGATACTTCGGGAATATCGAGGCCTTCCCTCAGCAGGTTAATGCCGATGAGAACATCATGCTTCCCAAGGCGCAGATCACGGATAATTTCAATCCGTTCAAGCGTCTTAATCTCTGAATGCAGATAATTTACTTTAATGCCAATTTCCTTCAGATAATCCGTCAGGTCCTCTGACATTTTCTTCGTCAAGGTTGTCACGAGAACCCGCTCATCCCGTTCGACTCTTGCTTGAATTTCGCCGATCAAGTCATCAATCTGGCCTTCAATCGGACGTACATCAATAAGCGGGTCAAGAAGCCCCGTCGGACGGATGATCTGTTCAATCATTTCATCCGTATGCTCAATCTCATACGGCCCTGGTGTTGCTGATACATACACGATATTGTGCATATGCTTTTCAAACTCTTCAAAACGGAGCGGACGGTTATCAAGCGCTGACGGAAGACGGAACCCATGATCCACAAGCACCTGTTTCCGCGCCTGGTCCCCATTAAACATGCCGCGCACCTGAGGAATCGTTACATGCGACTCATCTACCACGATCATAAAATCGTCAGGGAAATAATCAAGAAGCGTATACGGCGTTGAACCCGGAGGCCGAAGCGTCAAATGTCTTGAATAGTTCTCAATACCGGAGCAGAAACCCATTTCCCGCATCATCTCAAGATCATATCTTGTCCGCTGCTCTAAACGCTGCGCTTCAAGAAGCTTGCCATTTTCGTGCATGACCTTCAGCCGCTCCTCAAGCTCCTTCTCGATATTTTGAATCGCTTTCTCCATTTTCTCGGCCCGCGTTACGAAGTGGGACGCTGGGAAAATCGCAACATGATCACGGTCACCGAGAATTTCTCCTGTCAGGGCGTCCACTTCCCTGATCCGTTCGATTTCATCACCGAAAAATTCAACCCTGATACAATGTTCATCACGAGAGGCAGGGAAGATTTCCACTACATCTCCGCGCACACGAAATGTCCCGCGCTGGAAGTCGATATCATTGCGGGCATATTGGATGTCTACAAGTTTTCTGAGCAGTTCGTTGCGCTCTATTTCCATTTCAGGCCGCAGTGACACGACCATTTCCCGGTATTCTTCAGGCGAACCGAGGCCGTATATACAAGATACACTCGCGATGATAATCACATCTCTCCGCTCAAACAGAGACGATGTGGCGGAGTGTCTCAGTTTATCAATTTCATCATTAATACTGGCGTCTTTTTCTATAAACGTATCCGTTTGAGGCACATACGCCTCCGGCTGATAATAATCATAATAACTGACAAAATACTCGACAGCGTTGTTCGGAAAAAACTCCTTGAACTCGCTGTAAAGCTGTCCGGCAAGGGTTTTGTTATGGGCAATCACGAGAGTCGGCTTATTGACTTCTTTAATCAAATTAGACACTGTAAATGTTTTACCCGTTCCTGTCGCACCCAGCAGAGTCTGATGCTTCTTGCCCTCCTGAATTCCTTTTACAAGTTTTTCAATGGCTTTCGGCTGATCTCCCTGGGGCTGGTATTTCGAGACTAACTCAAAGCGATCTTTCACAAAATAAGCCTCCGTTTCTTTAACGAAATCTTCCTATAGATATAGTAACACAATGGAATGTAAAATCACTAAAAATACGAACTAAAGTTCGGTGGTTTTTTATTTCCAGCTGTTTTCATGTATAAAAAACCTGCTTTTAAAACGTAAAAGCAGGAATTCGTCGTTATATTCATTATGTCCGTTTTACTCTTCTTTTTTCTCGGCAGTTTTTTTGGCCATGTACAGTCCGCCAGCCACAAGAGACACAACATCCAATCCTACAATAAAATACGTTTCTGTATAGCCTTTTAAATAAGAGGCAAACAGCAATGCAGCTGTCAGGGCGATCGCCACATAATGATTAAAAGTGACTCTTGAAAAAAGGACAACAAGCATAAAAGGGAAAAACAATGCAAAAACGGCTTTTGTAATCAACAAAAACCCTCCTCAGGGATTCTTCATCTGATCTGATTATAGTAAAAAATGAAGAATCGGACAATCGTGCAATCGTTCCCTCTTTCTACACCATACCCTTTTTCAGGCGACATCAATCACCATCTTTGCACTTTGCCCCGGCCGACAGAAGCATTTGCGGTACTTTTGTATGAAGGGCAGTAAGCCTTAGCTTGATATTGAAGCCCGCCGGCATAGAAGAGCGCCCCCGAGAATAAATAGGCGGACAGCACTAGTTAAGCTGCACTTTTGATGATATTTTATTTAGGACTTTCTGCTTTTGACATCATTTTCCTAAAAATCTACAATT
This sequence comes from Bacillus sp. 0209A, assembly GCF_036765095.1. Classification (NCBI taxonomy): domain Bacteria; kingdom Bacillati; phylum Bacillota; class Bacilli; order Caryophanales; family Bacillaceae; genus Bacillus; species Bacillus sp. 0209A. The sequence goes on along the minus strand of NZ_JBAIZV010000002.1, from coordinate 623,568 downwards.
GAGCGATAGTGTTCACTATCATTTTTTGACCACAGGCTCCGTCATAAAAGACTAGAGAGAAAAAAAGGAAGGAAAGAGGGGTTTCAAATATGTATTCTTTTTTATTTCGCCAAGCAGAAGCGTCCAGCCAGCTGGCTGGCGCAAAAGGCATGAATTTAATTAAACTGACCAAACACGGGCTTCCTGTTCCGGACGGCTTTATCATTCAGACGAATGCGCTCACCCGTTTTATGGAGGATAACCAACTTCATGAGACTAGCGAAAATATCGAAAACGAGATCATCGGCGGAACATTTTCTGAAGAACTGAAACATGAGCTGACAAGTTCCTTTTACAAGTTAAGAGAATCATATCGCTCCGTTGCCGTTCGCTCTTCGTCTGCCTCGGAAGATTTAGAAGGCGCTTCATTCGCGGGGCAATATGAAACCTATTTAAATATCAAAACAGAGGAAGAGTTTCTAGCTAAAGTGAAAGAATGCTGGGCTTCATTCTTCTCCGGCCGAGTCAGCAGTTATAAGAAAAAAATGAACAACCAGATCGCAGAGCCGTTAATGGGTGTTGTCGTTCAGGGCCTGATCGATTCAGACGTATCAGGTGTAATTTTCAGCCGCAATCCTGTTACCCACGATGATAGAGAGCTATTAATCAGCGCCAGCTATGGTTTGGGGGAAGCTGTTGTATCAGGAAGTGTTACCCCAGACACATTTATAGTCAATAAATCTTCGTTTGAGATTCAGAAAGAAATAGGTGCAAAAGAAATCTACATAGAGTCCGCGGCAGAAGGAATTGCTGAAAGAGAAACGAGCGAAGACATGCGCAGCCGTTTTTGCCTTACAGATGAACAAGTGTTTGAACTGACTGAAATCACAAAAAAAACCGAAGACCTGTACGGGTATCCAGTCGATCTAGAATTCGGAATCGCAGATCATCAAGTATACCTTCTGCAGGCTCGCCCGATTACAACGATTGAACAGGACAAAAAAGCGGCAGAGGAAGAACGCAGCTTCATGATTACCGACGCTGATATGAATGATTTTTGGCTCAACATGGAGTCAAATATTGAAGGTCCGGTGAGTCCGCTATTTTCTTCGATCATTGTACCGGCCATGGAATACGGCTTGAAGAAAAACATGCAAAAGTTTCCGATCGGGGCAGTTACAGAAGAAGTGAAGCTTTATCGCGGGCACATTTATTCCAAAAACCAAGGCGGGCAGCAGCCTGATGAGGACTGCGGCAAAGAGCTTTTTCCGATATTATCGGAGCGTATGTATGACATCATCAAACACACGTACCTTCCATTTTACGAGATACTGGATCAGCTCGCACAAACTGATCATACTGCTGAAAGCGCACTTGATGCTTTTCGGAAATTAAAAGCCTTTTATCTCACGGCTTATGATGAGCATTTCAATATTGTTTTCCCGCAAATGCTTCTGACAAACAAATTGCAAGCGATGTACCAGCACATTCAAGGCGAGTCCGAAACCGCTCATTTTTACGAGATGCTGACAGGCAAAATGAACAAATCACTGGAAACTGACCGCTGCCTGTGGCTCTATTCCGTTAAAGTGCAGGAAAACCCGAACCTGCTGTTCATTTTTGAAAACACTGAGCCGGAACAGCTTCAGGAAAAATTGGAACAAACTGATGAGGGCAGACACTTCCTGAGGAACATCCATGAATTTTTACAGGACTACGGGTGGAGGTCTGTAAAGAGCCATGATCTGATTGAACAGATCTGGGCAGAAAATCCGTATTTTGCTCTGGCCAATATTCAAAATTACGTCCGCAATGGCTATCATTTTGACAATGAATTTCAGAAAACGAAAGAAAAACGAGAGAAATTATACCATGACTTCTTGAAAAATATAGAGGATCCCAATTTACAAGAGGAATTCAACCGTTATTATCAGTGGACGCTGAACGCTGCAAATATAATGGATGACCACCACTTTTATATTGACGCCATGCTGGATGCCAAGGCGAGGATCTTTTTGCTGAAGGTCGGTGAGTTACTGGCGGAAAACGGTGTCATTCAAGATCGTGAAGACCTTTGGTTCCTATATGATGATGAAGTGGAAAACGCGCTACTTCACCCTGTATCCCTGCAAGAAAAGGCTGAAAAACGCAGACAGGCCTTTCACGAGTATGAGCTTGCCAAAGCCCCTGCCTACCTCGGTACTCCGACAAAAGAACAGCTCAAAGTCGCTGAAGAAATTGTCGGCGCTGTGATAGAGGATGAAAAAAACACGGAGGATCATATCTTTGGCATTGCGGCATCAAGCGGCATGGCAACAGGTCCGGTGAAAATGATTCGGGACGCCAGTGAATTTTCTCAATTCGCTTCTGGTGAAGTGCTCGTTTGCAAAATGACCACACCGCTATGGACCAGCCTGTTTCAAGACGCCAAAGCGATTATTACAGATACAGGCGGCATATTGTCTCACGCTGCGATTATCGCTCGCGAATACGGCATTCCCGCCGTTCTCGGCACACGCACTGCAACAGAAAGACTTCGAGACGGAGACATCATCACTGTTGACGGGAGCAGCGGCAAAATCACAGTTGTCAGCCGGGCCTAACGCCTTCTCCCCCCTTTCTTATGCAAGCGGGGCAGGTGTATACTTGTCCTGCCAGTATATTCGCGAGGTGAAACGTATTGAGACCGACAAACAAGAGAATCCTTGACGCTGCCATGCAGCTGCTCGTCAAAAAAGGATATCGCGCAACGACTACAAAAGAAATCGCAGAAAAAGCAAATGTCAGTGAAGCGACGATTTTCAGGAATTTTAAAAACAAACAGGGGCTAGGCGAGGCTTTGCTTTCTCAGCCTTCTCCAAACAGGAGCCGCATTTTGGAGCAAACAGAAGGCGATTTGCACAAAGACCTGCTGCATATCGGAACCTGTCTCTTGGAGGAGCTCGAACATAGAAAAGATTTGATTAAAATCAGCTTTCGTGAACCGGCCATGTTTCAGGATGTCATCAACCACGTAACTGAATATCCCCAATCTATGAAACAGCTATTGGTTGATTATCTCAAAGAAATGGGTGAAAAAGGGGTTATTCAGACAGGAAATGAAGCGGAGCATGCGGACGTGTTCATGTCGCTCATTTTCGGTTATTTTATTCACCGCCTCCATTTAGGAGACCGGGTGATTTCAATGCCTCAGGAAAAAATGCTGGAGCATAGCACTGCTTTATTTGTCAAAGGAATCTCTCGATGAACTCCTTGGCATAAAAAAAGGAGGATCCCAATGAGTTCAAGAAAAGAATGGGCGCTGATCGTCTCGTTATTATTGGGGGCCATCCTGGTTCCCATTAACTCAACGATGATCGCGGTCGCGCTCTCATCTATATCCCATACGTATAACGAGTCCATCACAAGCATCACCTGGGTGGTTACCGTTTATTTAATCATAATGGCCGTCACACAGCCGATCGCTGGAAAACTCGGTGACATGTACGGCAACAAAACAATGTATTTATGGGGCGTCGGTCTATTTCTTATCGCATCTCTAGGCTGCGCCCTCTCACCGAGCCTGCTGCTGCTGATTGTATTTCGGGCATTGCAGGCTGTCGGCGGCGCACTGCTTACGCCAAACAGCATTGCCATTATCCGTCACGTTGTTTCTGAAAAACGCCTTCCGAAAGTATTTGGGTTTTTCGGGCTTGGCGCGGGACTTGGAGCAGCACTCGGGCCTTTCATCGGCTCTATGCTGATTGACAGCTTCAGCTGGCATTCGATTTTTTGGGTCAACATCCCGTTTCTCGCCATTGCTTTATTTACGGCATTAATCATGTTCCCTCAATATAAAGAAAATAAATCTGAAGCGCCGCTGGATATTATCGGGTCTGTCTTGCTTGCGGGCAGTATCGTTTCAATTATCCTGCTGACGAAAAATGAGGCTTCATGGGGCTATGCGGTATACAGTGTATTGATACTTCTTTTTGTTCCGCTTTTTTTCAGAAGAGAAAAACGCACACAGCACCCAATTATCGATTTTACACTGTTTAAAAGCTCAACCTTTACAAATGCCAATCTATCAGTCTTGTTGAGCAATCTAATGATGTATGCCATCTTATTGATTATGCCATTATTCATGACGAACCAATTTGGGCTTAATACGTCTAACAGCGGCATGGCGCTTTCTGTATTTTCGATCTTTATGTCGGCGAGCAACTGGGCGGGCGCACAGCTCCATCACAAATGGGGAGCAAAGAAAATCATTTTTCTTTCATTTGCCATGATGGCTGCAGCCAATTTATTATTTATGCTGTTAAGCAGCTCGCATTCCGTCTTGTTCCTCATGCTCTCTCTTATCCTGGGCGGGCTGGCGTCCGGAGTCGGACTGACCAGCATGCAGGTGTCATCGCTTGCCACAGTAGATCCTGGCATGTCAGGAGCGGCGTCCGGAATTTTCTCGACCTTCCGTTATTTCGGAAGCATCATTTCATCAGCCTTAATCGGTCTGATATCGGGATATCACACCCTATTTATCATTCTCTTTGCTGTGTCCATCATTGGCGTTTTTGTTTCATTAGGCATCAAATCTGATGAAACGGCACGGTTGGAGAAAAACTCAGCGTAATTCAAAACAGCCCGGCACCGCATCTTCTTGCGGTGCCGGGCTGTCTTTTACGACCCAGACAAAGCGGCTGCTTCGTCTTCACGTTCATCCTTTACGAAAAGGATACCTAATTCATGATGTTCTCCCTCATAAGAAGCTCGCTGATCAAAACGAATTTCCCCGTTCAAACCGATAATTTCAAGCTTCACATACGCACGGTTATGCTGGAGCGCTTCATAAAAATCGGATACATTCTTAACGGGTATGCCATTAACCTTCGTAATGATTTCCCCAATTTTCAATTCCAGATCCTCAGCTGGCGTATTTGGTATAATACCAAGCACCATTAAGCCTTGATCACGTTTTGAGAAATAAAACGGTGCCGCGTTATCGTTCGCTCTTTGCTTAATAGACAGAAAGATACGTCCTAACAAAGCTGCACAGACGGCTGCTCCCGCAAGCGGCGCCCACAGTAAGCTCGCTGCACCGAGAGCTGTGACGGCAAGGCCCAGAATACAAATGCGTTTCGCTGTGATCCTTATGCTCGTTTCAGGCAGCGACCCCTGCACCCGTTGCCCAAACCCGATAAAATAAGGAATCCATAGAAAATGGAATGACCCGCCGGGAACAGTAAACACCGGCCACCAGCTGAGATGCGATTCTAATCCGTTCCCGGGCACGAGAAGGAACAGCGGCAAAAGCCATATCCGGTTTGCCAGCTGCTGGCCGATAGGCAAACCGCGGCTGCTCACGACAAGTGCCGGTGATGTTCTCACGTGTGCAGATCGATAAGCTACCGCTCCCTCAATAATAATCAGCAAGCCTAAAAAAACAGCCATAGCCGGCCAAACGACTGCAAACCCTTGCGGAAATCTCTCTAGAAAAGGTTCCGCCTGATTCATTTGCAGTCCAAAACCTATCAGCATACTCACACTGACGATATATGCAGCAGACATCCAGTTGGCGCGAAGAGTAAGCGCTGCCGCTGCAGTGATAACGGCAATAATTGCAAGTATACCGAGAGGAATCGAGATTCCGAGTATACCTAAAACAACTGACAAAACGAGACCGGGAATCAGTCCCTTTGTATAAGTGAATTTTAGATCATCATAAATATCCGCTATTTTTGTATGAAAGGTTCTTCGTTCCCGTTTGATTCTCACATAGCCGAAAGCAAGGCTTATGATGATAAAAAACCAGAAAAGCGGGTGTAAGAAGAACAGGCCCGCACTTTTTAACAGTTCAAATCCCCATTGAACAGACACTATCTTTTTCACCGCCTCAAGCCAAACATATTACTCATATTCTATCAAATATTAAATGACTTGGATATCCTCAGGATGGTTTATCCCTCCTGCGTCATCCACAGCGTGACATTCGATAGTGAAAAATCCTTTAAATAATGGTTCACATCCACATCCAATAAACCGCTGATCAGGTGCATCGACCTTTTGATATCTGTCAGATTGATTCCTAATCGCTTATGATTTTTCATTAAATAATTAAAATAATGTTTGGCACACTCTTCATCGATTTCATTTACTGTTTCGACATTGGTGTAATTGACCAAATACCTGCTGAACAGCATAAGAAGACTTAGTGCTTTTGTAGCCGAAAATGTTACATCTTGTGTTCTGTCTTTTAATTGTTCCACTAATTCATAATATTTTTTTTCACGCACAATACTTGCCCTCTTCAATTGTGAACCCCCATTTTCTTTATACAGATAAGCACGGGCCAGTATAAGCAGCAGTACTGGAGTGCTAACAAGCATTCTCGCTAACGTTACTCTTTAAATACCTGTCGTTCAGCTGCCTTAAACCTGATTACTGTTCTTTTTAGAACCTTCTTATATTGTATGAAGTAAACAAAGACTAGGCAACTTGCAAAAGTTTCATTTTAAATACATATTATCTCGTTAGAAAGTCTCTCTCTTCTATTGATATCGGGTAATACAAGTCCTTTATAAATGTTTATTTGTGAAAATTTTTTTAATTTCTTGTTAAAAACTCATTTTTTATGTGACTTATGATTCACTTTCTCGTTAAGTATAAAGAAATAGGAGATGGAACACCATCTCCTTTAATTGACAAATAATGATTTCAGCGCTGTTTGGAGCTGCAAATCATTTTTTTCATCGGATTTTTTCTTTTCTATCTGCTGATTTAATGACTCTGCAGTGCGCGTGTCGATTACGCCCGTTTTAACCAGCTTATTTTGTTCCTGAAAGGCCATAACCGCTTTTTTCATATCTTTGCTGAAATAGCCATCTTCACGTCCCGGATCAAAGCTGAGACCTTTTAATAAAACCTGAGCATGCTTGACATCCTCATTGTTCATATCCGCTTTAAGCGGCTCCTTCAGCTGCAAGGGGCCAGCGGAAAAATAATCAGGCTGCTTAATGGCAATGGTCGGCTCAATTCCTTTCTTATGAATCCAATTTCCCTTTGGCGTCAGCCACTTGTAAAGGGTTAATTTAATGTTGCTGCCGTCTCCCATCGGAACAGCCTGCTGAACCGTTCCCTTACCAAAAGACGTATCGCCTACAACATCATAATGGGCCGCTTCTTTTAATGCGCCGGCAAGAATTTCCGATGCGGAGGCGCTCCCTTTATCCGTGATCACATTGACAGGATACGCTTTTTTACGGGTCAATGTTGAAAAATAACGTTTTTTATCTCCATTACGTTCAGCAATCTGAATATACGGCTGATCCTTTGTGACGAAGTGTTTAAGAATTTCCTCTACACTTTGCAGATAACCGCCCGGGTTGCCGCGTACATCAATGACAAGCCCTTCAATTCCTTTTTTCTCAAGGTCGCCCAGCGCTTTTGCGAAGTCCTCCGCGGTATGCTCTGAAAAAGTAGAGATGGCGATATGGCCGACAGTATGCCCTTGCACTTTTTTCTCTGAAACAAAAACCGTTTCGAGCGGAATTTCAGCTCTCTTGATCCGGAATGACAGCTGCTTCTTCGTCCCCGGCCGCTGAATCTTCATTGAAACACTGGAGCCTTTCTTTCCTCTTATTTTTAGTACAGCTTGGTTTAAATCCTTACCGGCCATTGATTCTCCATTGATGCTGATAATTTCATCATTGGGCTTGAGTCCGGCTTTCTCCGCCGGCGATTGCTTAAATGGAGAAACAATAATAATTTTGCCGTCTTCCATACCAACTTCAGCTCCGATGCCTTCAAACGAGGAATCAAGAGAATCAGAAAATTGCTTAGCCGTCTGCTTGTCCATGTAGACAGAATAAGGATCATTTAGCGTTGACAGCATTCCTTGGATGGCTCCCTCGAGCAGCTTTTCTCTATCAACTTTTTCTACGTACTCATTCGAAATTAACTCATACGCTTTTTCGATTTTTTCCATGGCCTTATCCCGTTCAGAGTCAGCTTGTGCGGTCGCAGGAACAGCTGCAGTCTGGGGCTTATCCATCTCAAGCAGGTTCATTCCCGCATATACACCGGCGCCTCCGAAGAGCATGCTCCCCGCTGCTATCACAGCCATTATTTTTTGATTCATCCTATACTCCTCCTGTATGCCAGACTGTCTTTATCAAAACCTAGAGATAGTATATGTAAAGGATGGAGATTTCATGTAATCATAGAAGAAAAAGAAGGCAAAAGAAAAGCCGCCCCGGAAGCGGGACAGCTTTTTTTCTTTATACTCGCAGAAACTTGCGGATGGAAGTCAGACTTCCCCATACCCCAATCACTGCGCCGATTGCAACCAGCACTAACGAAACTTGGAATACAAATGGGTTATAAGGAAGAAGAGAGACAAATGATCCTTGAACTTTCGGAACGACCCATCCGATGACGTATTGATAAGTGCTCAGCACCAGTGCGATCGGAATCACTGAGCCGAATACACCAAGCAGCAATCCTTCAAGGAAAAACGGCCAGCGGATAAACCAGTTCGTCGCGCCGACAAGCTTCATGATTTCAATTTCTTTTCTTCTTGCGAAAATTGTAATTTTAATGGTATTGGAAATTAAGAACATCGCCGTAAATACCAAGCCGATAATTAAAGCGATTCCGATGTTGCGGGAAACGCCAACCACTTTAAACAAACGGCTGACCTCTTCTTTTCCGTAAGTGACTTTATAGACATGATCCATTTTTTCAATCTTTTTAGCCACGTTCGGCGTATCATGCGGATCTGTCGTTTTGATGACAAACGCATCATTAAGCGGGTTTTCCTGATCCTGCATTGTCAGGGATTCTCCGCTGTCACCAAAGCTGTCAACCAGCTGGTCAAGCTCTTTTTCTTTTGATGAAAAATTGACGCTCTGAATGCCCTTTAGTTCTTTAATATCGTTCTGCAGCTTGTCCTGCGCCTTCTGATCTGCAGTCAGATCAACCAAAACTTTGATTTCGACTTGTTTTTCAGCATTCGAAGCCATGTTATTCAAATTCAGCATAATCACTAAAAACACGCCGACTAAAATCAGCGTAACGGTTACAGCACTAATGGATGCAAACGTCATCCATGTGTTTCTCCCGAGAGATTTAAAACTCTCACGCAAGTGGCGCCCGAGAATTTTAATCATATGAACCATACTCCCCTCTTGACTCATCACGCACAATGATACCATCTTCGATTGCAATGACACGTTTCTTAATGGTGTTTACGATTTCTTTATTATGTGTCGCCATCACGACTGTTGTCCCGCGGTTATTAATTTCCTCGAGCGTCTTCATGACTTCCCAGGACGTATCCGGATCAAGGTTTCCTGTAGGTTCATCAGCAATGACAACATCAGGGTTGTTCACAATTGATCTGGCAATAGAAACACGCTGCTGCTCCCCGCCTGAAAGCTGGTCAGGAAATTGTCTCGCTTTATGTTTCAGCTGAACAAGATCAAGCACTTCAAGCACCCGTTTCTTAATGACAGACGGCTGTTCTCCAATTACTTCAAGGGCAAACGCCACATTTTCAAAAACAGTAAGTTTCGGCAGAAGCTTAAAATCTTGGAAGACAACACCTATTTTACGGCGCACGAAAGGAATCTCTTTTTCTTTAATGGTAGCAAGATCTTTATGATTAATTAAAATCTGTCCTTTTGTCGGTTTTTCTTCTCTGTATATCATTTTAATAAAAGTAGATTTACCCGCTCCGCTCGGACCGACAACATAAACAAACTCGCCCGGATGAATGGCAACAGACACACCATTGAGCGCTTTTACGCCATTCTGATAGGCTTTGTATACTTCCTTCATTTCTATCATGAAATCACCTAATCTTTTATATCATTTTATCTATCACACGGTCATACTCTTCGAATGCATTCGACAATTTATGACTCATTCATTTGTAAAAAGACGAAAAATCTGAAAGTTTCATTTTTCAACACACTTCATTATACGTCAAATTTAGACATAATACTATTACAGTTTCTTTTCATTCAAATTGTCATGGCATAAAAAAATCCTTGCCTGCACTGAGGCAAAGATTTTCTCAACTTACTTTTTTTCTGACAGCCATTTGGCAATAACAGCGGCTTCGTTATCATCTACAAGCCCTTTCGGCATATTGCCGCGTCCGTTTTTAATAATGCTTTCAATTTTGTCTTCGTCATATTTGCCTCCTACCTCTTGGAGATTAGGCCCTGACATACCTTCTAAATCCTTGCCGTGGCAGCCTACGCAACTTTGCTGATATAATTCTTCCCCTTCAGATGCAGAGGCTTCAGTCTTGCTGCCGGTGTCTGTCTTCTCTTCTTTTGCATCATTTGAACCGCAGGCAGCCAACAGAACAGAAAGCGCAAATACAAGCATTAGTATCGATAACTTTGATTTCATGTTGAGAAGCACAACTCCTTTACGATCTCTTCCATATTATAACCTCGTTTAAGCGCGTTTGAAACCCTCGCCCAGTACCTCACTTGCATCCGCCACAATCACAAAAGCTGACTCATCAATCTGTTTGACGATTTGTTTCAATTTGGTGAATTCAGTTTGCCCAACAACGCACATTAAAATCGGACGGTCATCGTCAGTATATCCGCCGACCGCGGAAATTCTCGTCACGCCTCTGTCAATCTTCTGTAAAACGGCTTCCTTGACCGCCTGCTCCTGCTTTGTAATAATGAGCGCCATTTTTGAACGATTAAAGCCGACTTGAACAACATCAATAGTTTTGCTGGATACAAAGACGCCAAGCATAGCATATAAGCCTTGCTCAATATTAAATACGATCATAGCCGTAACGACAATCAAGCCGTCAATGATGGCAAGGCACGTTCCCAATGACAGACCGGAGTACTTATGAATGATCTGCGCAGCCAAGGCCGTTCCTCCCGTCGACCCTTTCCCTAAATACACAATGCCAATTCCGACACCGATACCGACGCCGCCAAAAATCGCCGCTAAGAGCTCATGATGGGTGACCGGCTGAATATCTCTTGTCAAAAACACAACAAGCGGCAAAAAAACAGAACCCGCAAGTGTCTTAAGCCCAAATTTTCCGCCGAGTAAAATGATACCGGCAATAAATAAAGGAATATTAATAATCCACTGTACATAAGCTGCTTCAAAACCATATGACTGCAAAATCGTGCTGATTCCGCTGACACCGCCGGCAGCAATCTTGTTTGGAAGCAAAAATACATTAAAGGACACACCTGTAATCGCTGCTCCTATCAGTATGTATACATAATCACGTAAAACCCGAAGTGTTTGATTCCGATCCATTGTATATCCTCCGTTTCTTCCAATGCTCTCCGATAGCATTTTAATCCTTCCCTGACCAGATGTAAATAACACCAAAATACAGTGGTAATATGCTAAAGCATCAGTGGAATCAAGGATATGAAAGAATGAAAAAACACACCTGCGTACATCAGGTGTGTTTTTCTGCTTATGAAAGCTTAGAACGCAGGTAGGCATCAATAAATGTATCAATGTCTCCGTCCATTACCGCTTGAACGTTCCCCATTTCTGTATTGGTGCGATGGTCTTTTACCATAGAATACGGATGGAATACGTAAGAGCGGATTTGGCTGCCCCAGCCGATTTCTTTTTGTTCACCGCGAATTTCATCCAGCTCTGCCTGCTGTTCTTCAATTCTGCGCTGATACAGCTTGGCCTTCAGCATTTTCATGGCTCTTTCACGGTTTTTAATTTGTGAGCGCTCCGTTTGGCACGTCACAACCACATTCGTCGGCAAGTGAGTAATCCGAACGGCTGAATCGGTCGTATTGACGTGCTGTCCGCCCGCTCCGCTTGCGCGATACGTATCAACTTTAATATCCTCCGTACGAATATCAATATCGATCTCATCGTTAAATTCAGGCATGATTTCACATGAAACGAAAGACGTGTGGCGGCGGCCTGATGAATCAAACGGCGAAATCCGCACGAGACGATGGACACCTTTTTCTGCTTTGAGATAACCGTAAGCGTTGTGTCCTTTAATCAGTAATGTGACTGATTTAATTCCAGCCTCATCACCTGGAAGGTAATCGAGCGTTTCCACCTTAAAGCCGCGGCGCTCTCCCCATCTGGTATACATTCTAAGAAGCATAGAGCCCCAGTCCTGTGACTCTGTACCGCCAGCACCAGGGTGCAATTCTAAAATCGCGTTATTTTTATCATACGGCTCACTGAGAAGAAGCTGAAGCTCAAACTCATTGAACTCTTTTGTTAATGATTTTAGTTCTTTTTCAAGCTCAAGGTGGAGGTCTGGATCCGGCTCTTCTTTCAAAAGATCATGAGTCATTTGCAATTCCTCATGGGAGTCACTCAATTTTTTATATGAATTGACATAATCCTTTAAACCGTTTGCTTCATTTATGACTGTTTGGGCTTTCTGCTGATCATTCCAGAATTCCGGATCAGACATCTGTTCATCTAGCTCAGCAATGCGGTCCTCCTTTGATTCGAGGTCAAAGAGACCCCCTAAAGTCCGCTAAACGAGAAGCCATATTTTCGAGCTCTGCTCTAATTTCTGATAATTCCATTCCATTCACCTCATTAAAAGATCCGCAGGCGCCTGCTGGCGCCGCGGTCAGTAACCTTGCCCGTACGAACTATTCAGCCCGGCCGCAGCAATTTTTATATTTTTTCCCGCTTCCGCAGTGGCATGGGGCATTTCGGCCGATATCAACCACTTTGCGAACCGGTGCTTTTTTTGCTTTTTTGTTATCGTCGCCTTCTTGCTGCTGATGAGCCGTCGTCTGGCCCTGTACAACCTCTTCACGCTCCAGATTGTTTTCAATCTCAGCTTTCATCACAAATTTTGCGACCTCGTCCTCGATCGATTCAATCATATGCTCAAACATCGCAAAGCCTTCCATTTGATACTCACGAAGCGGATTTGTCTGCGCGTAAGCTCGAAGGTGAATCCCTTGGCGAAGCTGATCCATTGCGTCGATGTGATCCATCCATTTTGAATCAACGGCGCGAAGGACGATGACTTTTTCGAATTCACGCATTTGCTCTTCGCCGAATTTCTCTTCTTTTTCATTATATTTGGTCATGATGCGATCCATAATGAGCTCATGCATTTCATCCGGCTCTTTCCCGAAGATATCGCTCTTCTCAAGCTTGCCTTCATCAAGATAAGTCGTGTTGACAAGCTCAACAAGACCGTCAAGCTTCCACTCCTCAGGAAGCTCTTCTCTTGGCGTATAGGCTGCAATTGCACGTTCGAGAGAAGACTTGATCATATTCTCAACGATTTCACGCAGGTTTTCAGAGTCAATGACTTCAAAGCGTTGCTTATAAATGACCTCACGCTGCTGGCGGAGAACGTCATCGTATTGCAGAAGCTGTTTACGTGAATCGAAGTTATTGCCTTCGACGCGTTTTTGTGACGATTCAACCGCGCGGGATACCATTTTGCTTTGAATTGGAGTAGAGTCGTCCATGCCGAAACGGTCAAGCATCGCCATTGTCCGCTCAGCTCCGAATCTGCGCATCAATTCATCTTCCATAGAAAGATAAAATTGGGTAATCCCCGGGTCTCCCTGACGTCCAGAACGCCCTCGCAGCTGATTGTCAATCCGGCGTGATTCATGTCGTTCCGTTCCGACAACAGCAAGGCCGCCAAGCTCTTTTACGCCTTCGCCAAGCTTAATGTCCGTTCCGCGCCCCGCCATGTTTGTCGCAATTGTAATTGCTCCTTTTTGGCCGGCCTCTTCAATAATCTGCGCTTCACGTTCATGGTTTTTGGCGTTTAACACTTGATGCGGGATTCCTTTGTTTTTGAGCAGCTTAGAAATCAGTTCAGAAGTTTCAACCGCAACCGTACCGACAAGAACAGGCTGTCCCGTCATGTAACGCTGTGCGACATCCTCCGCAACCGCCTTAAACTTCCCTTCCATCGAACGGTAAATTAAATCCGGACGGTCGTCACGGACAACAGGCTTGTTAGTAGGGATCGTGACAACCTGCATGTTATAGATGTTGCGAAATTCTTCTTCCTCTGTCTTAGCCGTACCTGTCATACCGGCAAGTTTCTCATACATCCGGAAGTAGTTTTGGAACGTAATTGTCGCCAAGGTCATGCTTTCGTTCTGAATTTCAAGCCCTTCCTTCGCTTCAATCGCTTGGTGAAGGCCTTCGCTGTAGCGGCGGCCTTTCATCAGGCGCCCCGTAAACGAATCAACAATAACAACCTGATCGTCTTCCACAACGTAGTCAACGTCCTTCTGCATCGCAGCGTGTGCTTTTAGAGACTGGTTGATATGGTGGTTGAGGGCGACATGTTTCACATCAAACAGGTTATCAATGCCGAACGCTTTTTCCGCCTTCGTCATTCCTTCCTCAGTCAGCTGTACACCTTTTGTTTTGATATCATACGTATAATCCTTCTCTGCTTTTAACGTGCGGACAAAAGCATTTGCCTGTACGTACAGCTTAGTGGATTTTGCAGCTTGTCCAGAAATGATAAGCGGCGTTCTCGCTTCATCAATTAAAATAGAGTCAACTTCATCTATTACCGCAAAATGAAGCGGGCGCTGAACCATCTGCTCTTTATAAAGAACCATATTGTCACGCAAATAGTCGAAGCCAAGTTCGTTGTTTGTGGAGTAAGTAATGTCTGCGGCATAAGCTTCCCGCTTTTCGTCTTTTGACAATGAGTTTAAATTCAATCCGACGGTCAAACCGAGAAACTCGAAAATTTCCCCCATTTGCTCAGCATCACGGCTCGCCAAGTATTCGTTGACAGTCACGATGTGCACGCCTTTACCTGTTAACGCATTTAAATAAACAGGCAGAGTAGACGTTAACGTTTTCCCTTCCCCTGTTTTCATTTCCGCGATATTTCCGTCATGAAGCGCCACGCCCCCCATGAGCTGGACTTTGAACGGAAACATGCCGGTTACGCGGCGCGAAGCTTCCCGAACAACGGCGAATGCTTCAACAAGAAGATCATCGGTTGTCGCCCCTTTTTCAAGGCGCTCTTTAAATTCAATCGTTTTATGTTTCAGATCATCGTCAGAGAGATTTTCATAGTCTCCGCGAATCGCATCAATATCGTTAGCTACTTTTTCGTATCTATTCAGCGTACGTTTTGTTGGATCAAACATTTTATTTAAAATTCCAAGCATTTATAACGCTCCTCTATCTTCACATGCCTGATTTGCAGGCATGTATAAATAATTTACTAGCCCATGTATACCTCTCATTATCATATCATACCTTGTGTTATTTCCAAAGAATTTGCAAATAAGAAAAAACAAAAACCTTCCGTGTAGATCACGGAAGGCTGCGCTTCATTATTCAGTCGGTTCAATCAAGCCATATTTCCCATCATTTCTGCGGTATACGACATTTGTAAGGTTTGTTTCCGCATTGGTGAAAACAAAGAAATTATGGCCGAGCATATTCATTTGCAAGATCGCTTCTTCACTATCCATCGGCTTTAAATTAAAGCGTTTCTGACGGACAATGTCCAAGCTATCCTCATCTTCTATTTCATCCTGAACCGCAATATCTGTATCAGAGCCGAGACCATTCGCTAATAGATATTTCGGAGAGCCCTGCTCACGGAATTTGCGGTTTACTTTCGTTTTATGCTTACGGATTTGACGTTCCAGTTTGTTTGTTGCGAGATCAATTGCGTTGTACATATCCTCGTTATGCACCTCGGACCGAAGCGCCAGATCTGTCATCGGAATCGTAACCTCAACTTTAGACTCCTTGTCATTGTAAAATTTCAAGTTGACGTTCACATCGGCATTCACGTTATGGTCAAAATAACGCTCCAGCTTGCCGATCTTCTTCTCGACATGATCCTTCAACGCGGGTGTCACTTCAATATTTTCTCCTCTGATGTTATAGTTCATCAAAGAACGCCTCCCTTTTATTAAGGATATGTATCTATTTCTCCTTTACCCTTCACAATTCCTGCCGAAACGTAAACTTTTTGTGAAAATTCAGTGAAATTTGTCGAATTGTGTTTTATATGCTGTTGTTATTGGCGGTTCGGAGGTATATGTATATGCTGATTGTAAGAAACAAATACCTCACCCTCGCCTAATTGATTACAAAGGGCTCCATACATTGATGAATGGACAGCATCCATTTTCTATAATGAATCAGAAAATGTTCTTTTAAATACTCGCAAAACTCTTGAGAGGGAAAAGAGAAAGAAACCAATTGGTCAAACTCCGCAAAAATTTCGTCAAATGCTTTAATACACAATTCAGCACACCCGGTATTCATAATAAAAAGAAGTGTTGAATGTGTTGAATCCAAATAAAAAAAGGCTTGGATCAGATCTTGGTAGATCCGATCCCCTTCTGTTTTTGATAAATTTTGTTCAGCCTCTATCAAATAACACAGCCCTTCCTCAATGGTAAAAAGAAGATGATAATAAGCTGATAAAAGCGTATAATCTTCAATGCTCTTCACGGCACTCACCTATTTACGCTTGTCATAATATCTGCCGTCAATCGTGATGTTGTTATAAGGGTTTAAATACGTCGTATGCATCGCGCGTTTTCTTTTTACCTGCTGAAGCTCGCCTGCAATTGACTGCTTTAGTCTTTCCATTTCCTTCACAATAAGCTGATCCCATGTCAGGACAAGCCTCATCTGCTTTTGTTCCTCTTCTGAAAGCGGCAGAGATATCTTCTGAATAAGTTCAGACCGTTTAGCCACAAAGTCTTCAATTTGCGCTAAAAGTTCATCGCTTTCGGGCGTATCTTGTATGTGTGACAGCATACTCTTCGTCTCAGTGTATAGTCGATCTATGTTATTCATGCCATCCCGCCTGATCCGTGCCGATCCTTCCGTTCAGTTTGAATGGCTTGTTTCCATGCATCGCGAAAATCTGTTACATAGCCTTCAACCTCAGCCAGCATACTCGTATCACTTTTGATATTTGCCTGTACCAATCTTCGATACATATAGTCATACATCGCACCCATAGAATTGGAAAGCTCGATGTTACGGTTCAGTGTAAAATTTAATTCCTGAATGATATTTTGCGCTTTAATCAGATTTTCATTTTTACGTTCCATATCATCATTCTCAATAGCCTGGGATGCAAGTCTTATAAATTTCAAACAGCCATTATACAGCATAAGCGTCAGTTCACCGGATGTAGCGGTGTTCACTGAATTTTGCTGATAAGCTGTATAAGGATTTTGGATCGCCATGTGTCATCCTCCAAATTACTTTTATTGTACAAGAAGCTGTGATAAATAGGACGATTGTTCGTTCATTTTTTGAATCGCAGACTCCATTGCACTGAATTTTGTATAGTAGCGGGTTTCAACTGTATTCAATCGGTCCTGCATTTTAGAGATATCAGTGTTGATCGTGTTTAAATTTTTACCGATTAAGTAGTTATCGGTTCCCATTGTCGAGTTGCCGGCTTTTGCTTCTATGCTTTTCACTGTGCTTTTCAGTGTGTCGCCGATGCGTTTCATAATTCCTTTTTCACTATAAGCGCTGCTGTTCGTACCGTTTGTAAATAAAGCGGCAACACTTTGCGGATCTTCTTGTATTTTTGCCTTTAGTTTTGTTTCATCAATCTCTAAATGTCCTCGCAATTGGTAAGCACTTGAGGTTGTGATGCCAAATTCAGTTAATTGATGATTTTTTCCGTCCACTGTTACTTGAGAATAAAAATCAGTTCTCATTTGGTTCGTACCAGCGCTTATACTGGTATCATTTCTCAGCAAACCGCTTTTTGCCTTCTCTTCCCAGAGTTCTACCTCTTTATCGGACATTGCTTCTTTTTGTTCACTCGTCAGCGGAGTATAGTCTCTGTATTTTTCTTCCTGAAGTTTTTCATTCAGGCTGTCAATCAATTCATTGTATTTATCTACAAACTCTTTAATTTGGTTATAAATTCCGTCAACATCAGTAGAAACAGATGTGGTAACAGGGCCTGTGTCTGCAGTCGTGTTTTTGAGAGAGTAGGTCACGCCATTCACGGTAAAGTTGTTTGTCAGCTTCTCCATTTCAAAGCCATTAATTGTGACTTTTGCATTGGTTCCTTCTTTGTAAGCAGTGAGCTTATTGTCTGCGTCTAAAGAAAAACCAAGCTGGCCGGACATAAAGTCGGCAGTAGCAGAATCCGCTGCCTGAATGCTGCCTCCTGCGCCTGTTGCTTTAGAAGAAAACGCAATCGTTTCTACATACTCGGTACCATTCCAAATTTTGTCTTTAAATGCTGATACTCCGAGATCGGAGGTGTTAATTTTAGAAATCACATTATCAATCGTATCAGCGCTCGTCACACTGATGTTGACGGTTTTTGCCGTTGTCTCGCCAGGCGCCACAACGTTAAACGCCAAATTATAGTCGCCTTGTGTGTATCCCGCATAATTATCGGCCTTATACGTTGCCGCCGTTGCCAAACTTGCCACTTCAACCGTAGAAGAAGAGTTTGGCGCGGTTGAGCTTCCTGTAGCAGTTAACACAGACTCATTGGAGCTTGTCACAGTTTTGCTCTGATACGTACTCGGATATGTCAGCGTATTTTTAGACATATAATCTTGCAATTCTTTTATTTTTGTATTTACTTCACGGTAGCTGTCACGCTGCCATTCAAGCGTCTGCTTTTTTTGTGTCAGCCTGTCAAGCGGTGCTCTTTCTGTCTGCATCAGTTTTGATACGATATCATCTATATCCATTCCTGACGCCAAACCTGTTATTCTCATGACCATTCTAAACCACTCCTCATCTACTTTTTTTCATCTACAAATAACCCAAGAAATTCAGTCATAGCCGCATAAAAATCAAGCCACCGTTTCGGCGGAATTTCACGGATGACTTCGTTTGTAGAGTCCTCTATTACCTTTACATAGTATTCATTTAACTTTTCGTGAAGCTCAAACTTCAGGTGAACTTGCGAAGGTTCTAAAAGCTTGTTCATTTCCCCTACCATTTCAGCGAGATTGGCAGATGAAACCTGCTGAACAGGTACCTCACCCTCATGATCTTTCTGATTATGTATTTGAGTATCATAACGATCCCAAACAGGTTGTAACGTAGTGAGCCTTTCAATGTTCAATTGATCATCCCCTATGCCCCAATCTAAAGTTTATATCGACTGAGTAGAGAGAAGATTACACATATTTTTGGAAAAAAAACTCATCCGCTTTAGATTTCTTCTTTGGATATATTTTTATCAAGTCAGCGGGGAATCCGGTTATTATATCATGAGTTAACGATATATAGCAGGGGAATCATTCGGAGTTAAACATATAAAAAAAGGACCCGGCAACGCCAAGGTCCTTTTTAAAATTAACGTAACAATTGAAGTACGTTTTGCGGCTGTTGGTTCGCTTGAGCAAGCATCGCTTGAGAAGCTTGAGAAAGAATGTTGTTCTTTGTGAACTCGCTCATCTCTTTCGCCATGTCAACGTCACGGATACGAGACTCAGCAGCTGTCAAGTTTTCACCAGAAGCGCCTAAGTTGTTGATTGTGTGCTCTAGACGGTTTTGTACCGCACCAAGTTTTGCACGTTGGTTCGATACACTTTTAATAGCATCGTCAACTGATTGTAATGCAGGGTCAAATGTTGCTGCAGTCCCATCAAATGCAGTTACATCCAATCCGTTCACTCCAAGATCCGAAGCTTTCATACTTTCAATATTTACACTTAATTGCTGACCGCCGTTAGCCCCAATTTGGAATGTAAGATTAGCAGTACCATTAGCAAAAGAACCGTCTAATAGGTTTTTACCGTTAAATTGTGTACGGTCTGCAATCCCTTTACTTCCAGCTTCTCCACCGATCTCCTCAATCAGAGAGTCAATCTCATCTTGAATTGCTTGAAGATCTTCAGTTTGTTGTGTCCCTGTGTTACCAGCTTGAACAGTAAGTTCACGCATACGTTGAAGGATCGCATGAGTTTCAGTCAATGCACCCTCAGCTGTTTGGATAAGAGAGATTCCGTCTTGAGAGTTTTTAGAAGCCATTTCTAAACCTCTGATTTGTCCTCTCATTTTTTCAGAGATCGCAAGACCTGCTGCGTCATCTCCCGCACGGTTGATGCGAAGACCTGAAGAAAGCTTCTCCATGTTCTTTTGGCTCGCACTGTTGTTTGAAGACAAACGGTTCAGTGTGTTAAGTGCTGCGATATTGTGGTTAATTCTCATTGTTTTGTTCCTCCCTGAATATGTTGTTAAGGCACGTCCTTGTGCCTCATTTTTTATAACTGGCGGAGTCTTTTGCGTCTCCTCCCGGCTACATCATTAATATCGGATTGTCTTTGATATTGTTAATAGAAAAATAAAAAATCCTCACTTTTTTTGTGAGGATAATGCGGAGATCACATCGCTGGATAACGCTGCCGCACGGTTGTTTTCTTCCTGAATGATCAAGTATATTTCTTTTCGGTGAATATCAATATGCTTTGGGGCGTCAATTCCCAGTTTCACTTGATCACCTTCAACCGAAATGACTTTCACTTCAATATCAGCACCTATTTGAATCGCTTCGTTTATTTTCCGCGATAAAACTAGCATGATTCTCCTCCAATCGGATGCTTTGTCGTATATGAGGAGTCGTGTAAAACGACTTGCTTTGCCTTCATGTTCTTGCGATTCACAATAATGGGAGCCAATAAATTGGCAGTCGATTTTTCGAACGGCTCCGCCATGGTCAATATGGTCATGACTTCCACATCTTCAATATTATCGATATCCAAAAGTTCAGCTGTTGATTCATCAAGGTCAAATTCATAATTCTTAAAAAAGATGAACGGACTGACAACAATGAACGCAAGATTTTCTGTAGTGACGGACTGCAGCGCCACGAATGGAGAATCCTCTGAAAGCGGAAGAATGACGAACTGTTTTTCTTCTAAAAAGCCTGGAATCCCGTTATCAAAAAGAATAATTTGTTCTTCTTTTACGTTCATTTGGCCATGGTACTTCGTATGAATGATCATTGTTCACGATCCTTTTCTGTTTACTTTTCGGATGATTCTTTCGGGTATTCTACATCTATTTTTAAATCAGGATATTGCAGCATGTCAACCTTAACGTTCCCCGGCGTATATTGAACAATTGGCTTATTCGGTTCAGCCTGAATGACAGGCTTTTGCGGCGTAATCTGAATATCAAGCTCTGACGGGGTGTATTGTATTTTCACTCTTGAAAGAGACGGAGCATAATGTTCACCTAATTGAATTTGTTGCATTTCAGAGTTCCTCTTTGCTTGTGAAGCAATTGGATTCCCTTTATTTTCAATCCTCATAAGCTCGTCTCCTTCTTCTACAGTTCGGGCTATCCCCTCCATTACATCCTCATGCCCTTGTTGGGCGGCTTCTTCAATTCTCTTGAAAACATGTTTTCTGTCTAATTCTTCCCATGCTTGCGTTTGGTCAATCGTGAGTTTTCCGTTAATTACCGATATTTCCATTTCCGCGCTTGGCTGTTCAATTTCGAGATCGGCTTGCGGCTGCTCCATTTTTAGGGTGGCGGGCGTCGTCGTTAAACCGATTTTCCCTTGAACACTGTGCATAGTCAATCTGGGAATTTGCATCACTCTACCTCCTAAACTATAAAAAAAGCGAACTCCTGAGAGCCGCTTACTTTAAAAAGTCAATCAATGTAGGCTGAACAATTTGCGCATTTACAGCAAGAGTAGCCCTATGCACGCTTTGCTGCGCAATAAATTCTGTTATTACTTTTTCCAGTTCTACATCTTCATTGTCAGACAACACTTTTGTAGATGTTTCTTCTTGAGCTGAAAGCCTAGTATTAATCAGTTCAAGACGATTATATCTTGCACCGAGATCAGAACGTTCAGCGCTCATGCCGTTAGAAAATTGATCAATATCCTCTAAAAGATTGTCCATGCCATCGAGTGAGTCGGAACTAAGTGCTTGCTCAAATGAGTCAAGCATTTCAAATACATTTTGTCCGCTTTCAGACGTACCCCCAAAGGCTGACTTTGGATCTGAATTCACTTTTAAGTTCATATTATTTGATATATTGACCACAACATCAGCAGTATCGGAAATGGTATAAGTTCCGTCTCCGTTATCAGTAACCGGAGGCGTGTCTGAATTCGTTCCATTAAAGATATATCTGCCGTTCACTTGTGTATTCGCAATTTTTAAAAGCTGATCCTTTAACTGCTTTACTTCTACGCCAATCGCTTGCCGCTCATCTTCACCATTTGTATCATTTTCAGCCTTAATAGCTAAATCTTTGACTTTCGCTAAAATGTCAATTCCTTCAGTAATGTTTGTTTCTGTATTTTCAAGCCAGGTAAAAGCTTGAGAAGCATTACTTTGATATTGCTGAACCTGAGATAATTGCGTATGGTATTTTAAGCTTTTCATAGCTACGACAGGATCGTCGGACGCCTTTGAGATTTTTTTCCCTGAAGAAATCTGTGATTGAAGATTATCCAGCTTCGAGTAGCTTGAACCGATATATCTCAATGAGTTTTGCTGAATCATGCCTTGTGTTACTCTCATTTGATCTACCTACCTTCCTCCGACACCCATGCCATTGATCACTTTATCGAGTATTTCGTCTTGTAAAGTCACCATTCTCGCAGCAGCATTGTATGCGTGTTGGAATTGAATCATATTCGTCATTTCTTCGTCTAAAGAAACTGCGCTCATTTGCTGACGGTTGATGTCGGCGTCATTAAGCTGTGTTTCAGTATTAGACGCGAGCCGATTCGCTTCTTGTGCATTAATTCCAAGCTCGCCAATCAGTCCTGCATAGTAATCTAGCACACTTGTATTTTTTCCATTAATGGTGATATCGCCGGTTAAAACATTCGCTAGCTTTGTTGCATTTGCATTATCATTGGCTGCGCCAGTCAGTGAGAAAGCAATGTTCGCGCCTTTTGAATCTAAGATGCTGTCAGCAATTTTAATCTTGCCTGCTGCTCCTTTTGCCGGCTCCGTTTCACCGCCGGTAAAATCAAAAAAGTCCCCGCCTTGCTCGCCGCTTTTGGTCAAACCATTTCTATGCACTTCATTGAAAGCTTTTGCGAATTCAAGCACCATATCATCAAGGTCAGAAAGCATATCAGGGTATGCGCCCTTTTCTTCGCCGCCTGCTGTTACATATCCGTAAGACTCTATAAATCCTAAAAGGGATCCCTTACTGCTGAATGACTCAGCCTGTACAGCAGCGCCTCCGATTGAAATACTTGATACTAAACCCGTTTCATTATCATAATTGGCTGCAAGTTCTGAAACCTCATAATTCTTACCGTCCAAAACAGTTCCCAGCGACTGTTTATTTTTATCGAGGATATCAATTGATACAGTTCCTTCAGCAGAAGCAAGTGCATTCCCGCCTGATTTGTTATAGCTGAGTTTGATATCAACCATTGAGGATAATTTATCGATCAGCAAATCCCGCTGGTCATATAAACCATTCGGAAGAAGCCCGACCGGCTCTACTTGCGCAATTTGCTTATTTAAACTGTTTAATTGAGAAAGCAGAGAATTGACATCTAATACAGTAGTATCTAGCTCCGCTTTTAAGTTTGATTGAACATTTGTTAGTGATTCAGAAAGATAATTAAACGTTTCTGCTAAAGCTTTTCCTTTTTCAGCAACAACAGAACGCGCGCTGTCTTCGTTTGTATTGTTTGATAACTCCTGAAGGGAATTCCAAAACGAATTGAGCACACTGTTTAAGCCGCTTTCATCCGTCTCATTTAAGATGCCTTCCATTTGGGACAAAGCTTTGGCTTTGGTGTCGTAGTAACCCGCACTGTTGTTTTGAAGACGGTATTGGTAGTCAAGAAAGATATCTCTTATTCTCTCAACTGACTTGCCTTGAACACCCGTTCCCATTTGTCCCGCGGTTTTTTCTGCGTTTTTTGATACAGCAGGAAAATAGTCAGTTGCTTCCAATGAGACCCGCTGTCTTGTATAACCGTCTGTATTGGCATTTGCCACGTTATTTGCGGTAGTGCTTAACGCTGCCTGCTGAGCGCTTAACGCCCGCCTTGCAGTTTCAAGCCCCATAAAGGTAGATGTCATATTCTGAATTCCTTTCTGCTAAGCTTTTGAATCAAATAGTTTCATTCGGCTGCTCTTCGGGAGCTCAGCTTTAATTGATTTGCTGTAATTGAAGTTATTTTCCTTAGGAACCAGCATATCGTACGAAATTGAAATGAATTGCAGCGCGTCTCTCGTCAGCTGCCTATTCATCTCATTCACTTCCTTCAGACGTCCGATAGCGTTAGAAAGAGACTCATATAGTTGTTCCAGCGCTTCCTTTTCACTGCCTGAAGTTTTGGCGATACATGCGGAAATGGTGTTGTTTTCACTGTATCCGAGAAAGGCGGAAGTTGCTTTGATCCGGTCATCTTCTGTCTGTCCGATTGCTTGTATATATTTTTGCTCTTTTGTCAAAATGTTAGAAAGCTCTTTTGTTTTGCCGGCCTTGAGCGCTTCCGTCTTTTCCTGAGACAGCGTGAGCAGGTGCTCATGCAGAACGCAAAGTCGCTTCAATTGGTCAATAATTGGCTTTGCTGACATGGGCTTTCTCCTTTTTATTGCTTTTTATAAAAATTAACAATATTTTTCGCTATATGATTTGCGTCCACTTTGTATGACCCGTTTTCAATTTGCGCTTTAAGCTGCGCAATTTTTTCCTGGCGTGAACCAGTGACTGCATCAGATGCATTTTGCATTTCTTTAGCCTGTGATGAAATTTCAATTTTATCTTTAGGCTGTGCAGCAGTTTTTTGCACCGCTTGCTTTTCATAATTTTTTTGGTATGGATTAACGGATTGTGTTCCAAATTGATTGATTTTCATAGGATTCCTCTCGCTTTCCGTTGCAGTCTTTAAACAATCTAACCCTTTTATCGACTGCGGTTTCAGTTAGTTTAGGGAATCAGCTGTTTTTGGTATTATAGGCATAGTACGTGTCTTTTTTACTATTTTCCCTCTCGGTTTTCAAGGTATCCTCATGGTCCAAATGATCCATTTGAGCCTTTATATCTGACTGACAAGCCTTGCAGAATTTGCCTTCCCGAATCGATGTCCCGCACCTCTCACATGGGTATGCCAAATTAGGAAGATGAGTGATTTGAATCCGTTTCTGACTGATGAATTTTAATATCAGCTCTTCTTCTACACCTGTTTCCTCTGTTATGTGGTTCAAAGTTGATTGCCGGTTTTCCTGTTTCCTTAAAAACTTATATACAATCTCAAATGATTTTTCTTCTTCCTTAATACACGCCTGACATATGGTTTGCAGCTTTGTTTTTAAAAATAAAGCATTGCATTTCGGACAATTAGCCAGTTCTCCCATCTTTTTTCTCCTTCTCGATAATATATCTGTTAATTTCTAGTGATTATATCGGCATAAAAACAGAATCATTTAGCTTCTGATCAAGGTAAAAGATGCCACTGAACCGGCTTTTCCTTTCTCTAATAAACAGCGGGCTGCAAAATGCAAGGTAGCGCCTGTTGTATAAAGATCGTCTATTAAAATGATATTCATACCTTCAACTGAGTTATTTTTTGTATCAAAAATACGCTCTGAAAGAAGGCGTTCTTTTTTCTTTTTCTTAGACTGTTTCTCATTATTCAAGCGAACGAGGGCATGGCGGATAGGCTGGTCTAAGCATTCTGCGAGGAGCTGTGCCTGGTTAAATCCACGCTCTTTTTCCCGTTCCTTGCTCAGCGGAATAGGAACGAGAACAACATGCTTATCGGGGTAAACCTCTGAGAAAGTTGAAGAGAAATCACTTTTAAACGCATTTATGATTTCTGCATCTCCTCTAAATTTAAAACGGGAGAGTGTTTCTTTCATCATTTCATTATATGTGTAAACTGAACGGTTTTGGCGCAGCAGCAAGCTGTCACTGACCCTTGATTTCCACGCCTCGCAATCCCTGCATAGCGCATGAATGGATTGAGGCCTGCCGCACAGCGAGCAGATATGTCCTGTGATTTTCTTTAATTTGCTTCTGCAGGAATGACAGACCTTTTCGTCAGTCTTTAATAAAAAAAGAGCTTTCCATGTAACAGCTTGAGAAAATTGCGAATCGCATAATAGACAGATCAGTTTATGAATTCCTCCTCCTGCTTCGTTTGGCATAAATCGTTTGGACTTTCTGATACCACAGCAGCAGATTCAGCCAAAATCACAAGCATAGCCGTGTTTTTTTGTTTATCTACCAGCTCAGCTTTCGTATATGCGATCTTTTTAAGATCAGTGACATAGGATGGTCTTACTTTATTTAAAGAAAGTGCCAACACATCGTTTTTGCATACTTGGCAAGTACAGGTCATATGAAGCTGGTCCATATATCGGTCGAGCAGTTCTTTCATTACGATTTCTTTGGAATTGACAAGCATTTTTACAGCTCCTCATCATCGGTTATATGAGTATACTGTACCATGTTTTCAAATAATAACTAGTCTGTTCTTTCATTTTTTGCCGCCAATGCATTCATTTCTTTTATATGCTTTTTTGCATCCAGCATGCTCTTTGTTTTTCCGTAGTGAAAGAAAATAACATCGCCGTTCGCGTGTTCTTTATGCCGGCCGGTTCTTCCTGCGATTTGCACAAGTGCGCTTTCCGTAAAGATAGGCGATTCGGCCCCTAATATCCCTGTTTGTACCTTGGGGACAGTGACACCTCTCTCTAATATTGTTGTTGTGATTAAAAGATCAAACTGACCGTCTCTAAATTGCTTTACTTTTTCTTTTCTGTCCTTATCTTCCGCATGAACAGACGCTGTTCGGCAATGAACATCTTTAAAGCAGGCAGCTGCCTTTTCCAAAACAGAAACGGAGGGAACAAATAAAAACACAGACCTCCCTTCTTTCACATGAAACGCTATCCATCTTTTTACCGCTGGCGGAATTTTGTTTCCGTTTAATTTCTTTTTCCAATTTCCGCACCATAGAAAGCGCGGTTCTGGCAAAGGTTTCTGGTGGTGTCTTGCTGGAATGCGAACTGAATGCAGCTGTCCGTTCAGTGTTTTTCTTTTTAATTCTTTAGAGGGTGTTGCACTTAAATAAACAAGGGTGCTGTTTTTCTTTTTAGCTTTTTGAACAGCGAATTGAAGAGTTTGATCAGCGGAATACGGAAAAGCATCAACTTCATCAACGATGATAACATCGAACGCGTCTTTATATCGCAAAAGCTGATGTGTGGTGGAAATCATAAGCGGAGATAAACACCCTTTGTCCTCGCCGCCTCCGTAAAGTGCCGCAATGTCAGCGCCCTGAAAGGCGGCCTTGAGTCTCGGAGCAAGCTCTAATACAACATCGGTGCGGGGTGTTGCAATACATACTCGCAATCCTTCGTTTAACGCTGATTCTATACCGGGAAATAACATCTCTGTTTTGCCAGCGCCGCAAACCGCCCAGATGAGAAGCTCTTCTTTTTTTGATATTGCTTCAATTAAGACATTGGCAGCTTTTTGCTGTCCGCTTGAGAGCTTGCCATTCCAAGTCAGCTTGATAGGCTTCCAACGAGATTCATCTTCCTCTTTCCATGAATATAAAAGCACATCCTCGCTCACTCTGCCCATCATGACACAGGAACGGCAATACAGCTGCTTCTTTCTAGATAAGTAATAAAAAGAAAAATACCGCTGATCATTTTGGCCGCACCTATTACACCTATACTCCCGTTTATTTTTGGATATAGAGTATTGAGCGCAGATATAGCCGTTCTTGATATGCCATTCAATCATCTCATCGGAAAAGGGGAGTTCAGTTCTGAGCAAATGACGGCCTTGGAGCGTCTGCTGTAATTCTTTTGAGAAAGTAATGTTCTTTTCATCTGGCTCAACCAGCATAGCACCGCCTCCTTTCGAGACAGTATGCCTGAATGGAAATTTTCTGTCCAGCGGTGAAAATAAGAATATAAAAAAATCTCCGCTGCTAAAACGGAGATTTTACGTTATTGAAAACACCAGCAAATTCCCAGCGCGCCCTCACCCAAATGAGTGCCGATTACCGCGCCAAAATAACTGTTATAAAATTCAACATGAGGGTATTTCGCAGAAAGCTCTTCAATGATTTTCGCTGCTTCTTCTTCTCGATTAGCGTGGATAACCGCAGCACGCATAGGCAATCTTTTACTCGCATCTTCGTCTAAAAGCTCATAAATTCGTGAAATTGCTTTTTTACGTGTGCGAATCTTCTCAAAAGGCACAATTACCTCATTGTCAAAGTGAAGAATAGGCTTTACCTTTAGAAGACTCCCAATAAAGGCTTGGGCGCTGCTTAATCGTCCGCCCCGCTGAAGATGCGCTAAATCATCTACCATAAAATACGCCCGAACTGTCTTTTTCATTTCTTCCAGTTCTTTTATGATATCTTCCGGTGATGAGGCTCCATTTTTGATTAATTCAGCAGCTTTAAGAGCATAAAAGCCTTGAGCCAAACAGCTGATCTCTGAATCAAATGGATACACTTCAACATTGTCAACCATTGCGTCAGCCGCTGCCGCACTGCTGAATGTTCCGCTGATCCCACTGGAAAGATGGATACTGATAACCGCATCATAAGACTTGCCAAGCTCTTCATACAAAGCAGCCAGCTCGCCGATTGGCGGCTGAGAAGTCGTCGGAAGCTCAGTATGTTTCTTTACTTCCTCGTAAAAGCTTTTCCAGTCCAATTCGATTTCTTCACGATAAGTTTCCTCCCCAAACACAACCTGGAGTGGGATCATATGTATTTGATGTTGTTCACGTATTTCTTTCGGGATATATGCTGTGCTGTCTGTTACGACTGCAATATTCATAGCTTCGATACCTGCCTTATTGCTTTATAACTCTATTGTAAGCGAAACGGCAGCCTAAAAAAAGACCTGCCTAATAAAAGGCAAGTCTCGTATTATACTATCTCATTTCTACCCAGCCATTTTTAATGGCGACCACAACGGCTTGCGTCCGGTCGTTTACATTCATTTTTTGCAAAATATTGCT
The DNA here is from genome assembly GCF_036765095.1 of Bacillus sp. 0209A. Classification (NCBI taxonomy): domain Bacteria; kingdom Bacillati; phylum Bacillota; class Bacilli; order Caryophanales; family Bacillaceae; genus Bacillus; species Bacillus sp. 0209A. Next base: position 594,639 of record NZ_JBAIZV010000002.1, on the reverse strand, counting down.
CACATGGTTTTTGACGGTTTTCTCACTGATAAACAATGATTCACCGATACCGCGGTTGCTTTTTCCGTCTGCAAGCATCTGCAGCACTTCACATTCCCGTCTAGTTAAGATATGTAATGGTCTGCGGATTTCAGGGTAGACCTCATGCTGAGGGTGTGCAGAAACTCCGCTTGTTGCAAGACGACGGAATTCGTTAACGAGATTGTGAGTAACCTTCGGATGAAGGTAAGAACCTCCCTCGGCAACTACTTTAACCGCTTCAATTAATGTATCAGCATCCATCTCTTTCAGCAGATAACCTCTCGCGCCGGTTTTCAGGGCATGTGTTACATAATTTTCATCATCGTGAATTGATAGAATAATTACTTTAGATTCAGGATACAGCTCTACAAGCTGTTTTGTAGCTTCCACGCCATTTACGTTTGGCATATTGATATCCATGATCACAACATCAGGATGATAGTGCTCGACAATACGAGCCGCTTCATCTCCGTCGTCCCCTTCGGCTACCACTTCAAAGGTAGGTTCAAAATCCAATATTCGTTTAACACCTTCACGAAATAACTGATGGTCGTCGATAATAACAATGTTTACTTTAGTCACAAGCCACGCCTCCTTGTATTATTGTTCTATATACTCTAGCTTTCGGTCAATATGCCTTTTGGCTCTATTTTACAAATCATAGTCAAAGAGATAACGGAACCTTGATCATAATAAATGTCCCAAGACCTATTTTCGAATCTATTGTTATGGTTCCTTCCAATAAATCTACTCTTTCTTTCATGCCCAGCAAGCCGAATGATTTGTTTTTCTTCTCTTTCGCTTCCTTCAGGTCAAACCCTTTGCCGTTATCTTTTATCATTAAAATCACAAAGTCCTTTGTGATTTCAACTTTGACAGTAATTTCTTCAGATTCGGAATGCTTTAGCGCATTAGACACAGCTTCCTGTGCGAGCCTGAAGAGCGCCACTTCAAACTGGGGCGCAAGCCGCCTATCCTCTGTGTCACCGATACACTGAAAATGTATTTTGACATTACCGTTATATTCCTCTGTTGTATATAGATATTTTCTCAAAGTTGGAATCAGGCCTAGGTCATCAAGGGCCATCGGTCTTAAATCATATATAATCCTTCTCACTTCGTAAAGGGCATTCCGCACATTTTGACGGAGATTTTTAATTTCTTGGAAACCGTCCTCAGTGCCGCGGTCACGGAAAATCCGCTCGATTAATTCCGATCTCATCATCACATTTGCCAGCATTTGAGCAGGTCCGTCATGAATTTCTCTGGAGACCCTTTTTCTTTCTTCTTCCTGCGCCTCAATAATTCTTAAGCCAAAATCCTGTTTTGCCTGAGCATCAGCAAGAAGCATTCCGACTTCGCGCAAATCTTGATTCAAGTAGTTGAGCACAACTGTAATTTGGCTTACTAATGATTCAGACCGTTCAATGATTTCCTGAAGGCCTAACAATCTGCGCTCTAAATCATCCCGGCGTTCGCGCAGCTGCTTCTCACGCTGCTGGATCATCGTCAATTCTACCTGCAGCTTATGGGCTTTTTCGTAAGCATTGCGAATTTCTTCTTCACTGAATCTATGAAAATTGCGGCTGACCTCGGATAAACGGTTTCTCGCATGACGGGTTTGCACTTCAAGTTTATCGCCAAGCTCGATGACTTCATAAACCTGCTGTTTAATTTGTTTCAGTTCTTCAACCAGCTGTTCATACTGCTGGCGTGACTGTTCCCCGATTTAAAAAACCTCATCCTTGCTCCCGTCAACGGTTTTCAGCATCTTCATCAAAATAGAATCCAGAACTTTGGAATCCATCTTTGTTTTATTCATAATTTCCCTCCGTCACGGCGTTGTTATATATTTTTATTATAAATGTAATTGATCTGCAATTTATGTCGAATTATAATGAAAGAATGCGTATATTCTAGAAAAAAACAATTTTATATACCTTCTATTCTTTATGATACCAAAATACGCACAAAAATTCTAAAGACTGTACGAATTTGTATAGGCAGTCTTTTATGCTTAGCAGGAGGGTCAGCAAGCATGCTGCACAGCTATTTTACTGTGAAAGAAACAGGAGAACACGAGATTGTTATAGAAAAATCGCGTTTTATCTGTCATTTAAGCCGTGTTTCTACTGAACAAGAGGCACAGGAATTTATACAGAAAATAAAGAAACAGCACTGGAATGCGACTCATAATTGCTCGGCTTACGTCATTGGCGAGAACGATCATATCCAAAAAGCCAATGATGATGGAGAACCAAGCGGTACAGCGGGAGTGCCGATGCTTGAGGTATTAAAAAAACGCGGCCTTAAGGATACTTGCGCCGTCGTTACACGATATTTCGGAGGCATTAAACTTGGGGCCGGCGGATTAATTCGCGCTTATGGAAAATCAGTGTCTGAAGGATTAAATCATATAGGTGTTGTAGAACGAAAGCTTATGCGCGTCATGCACACTTCCGCGGATTACACGTGGCTTGGCAAGATTGAAAATGAACTAAGAGAATCACAATTTCTGTTAAAGGAAATCCATTATGCCGAAAATGTTGTATTCGAAACATACGTCGAAGAAAAAGAAACAAACGCATTTTCTGAGTGGATGACAGAACTGACAAATGGAAAGAGTGATATTAAAGAGGGAGAGTTGACGTATCTTGAAAAAGCCGTCAATCACATAAAGGAGACTTAATAATGGCTGAACGCGTTAGAGTGCGTGTGCGAAAAAAGAAAAAGAGCAAACGCAGGAAAATTTTAAAAAGAATGATGTTATTGTTCGCCCTTGCATTATTGGTGGTCGTAGGGCTTGGAGGATATAAACTTTATAAAACCATTAGCGCTGCGGATGATTCATATGATGCTCTTTCCCGCGGAAATAAATCAAATCTTCGCAGCGAAGTTGTAGATATGAAGAAAAAACCGTTTTCTATTTTATTTATGGGAATAGAGGATTACGCGACCAAAGGACAAAAAGGGAGATCAGACTCTCTTATTGTCGTTACCCTTGATCCCAAAAATAAAACCATGAAAATGCTGAGCATTCCGCGTGATACACGAGTGCAGTTAGCCAGTGACACAACCGGAAGCAAAACAAAGATTAATGCTGCTTACAGCAAAGGCGGAAAAGATGAGACAGTTGAAACTGTTGAAAACTTCTTGCAAATCCCGATCGATAAATATGTCACAGTTGATTTTGACGGTTTTAAAGATGTCATTAATGAAGTCGGCGGCATTGATGTAGATGTGCCTTTCGATTTTGATGAAAAAAGTGATGTAAACGAAAGCAAACGGATTTACTTCAAAAAAGGCGAGATGCATTTAAACGGCGAAGAAGCCTTGGCGTATGCCCGTATGAGAAAACAGGATAAACGCGGAGACTTTGGCCGTAATGACAGACAGAAACAAATCTTAAATGCGCTGATTGACCAAATGTCAAGCGCAAGCAACATTGCTAAGATTGATAAAATCGCAGAAAAAGCAAGCGAAAACGTTGAAACCAATATTCGCATTACTGAAGGTTTAGCGCTGCAGCAGATTTACAGCGGCTTTACCAGCAAGAAAATCGACACGTTGAGCATTACAGGATCCGATTTATATTTAGGGGCGAACAACACGTATTATTTTGAACCAGATGCCACAAATCTGGAGACTGTCCGAAAAACGCTCCAAGAGCATTTAGATTATTCTTCAGATACAAGCAGCACCGGCACAGATGAAAGCACAACAACTGACGGTACAACGTATTCGAATGACAGCAGCACAAGCTCAAACAGTACAACGAATTCAACAACTGATTCATCCTATTAAAAAAATGCCCGGTCCTATAAAGATCGGGCATTTTTGCGCAGAAAAAAAACTCCGGCGTCTTCAGCCGGAGTTTTTAATTTCTCTTCACCAGCCGTTTATAAAATTTCGTAAACGGCTTAAATTTTTCATTCACGAGTCCTGTCACTTCTGCTATGATTTGCATAAAAATAATTAAAACGAAGATAATAAACAAAGAGAGCCAAATTGTGGCACTTTTAAGCACGATTGCACTGATGCTGAAAATGAATCCAATGAGATAAATCACAATGACCGACATCCGGTGTGATAGGCCAAAGGCCATCAGTCTGTGGTGGATATGGGACTTATCGGGTGCCGAAATCGGCTGTTTGTTTAAAATTCTTCTGACGATAGCAAATGTTGTGTCAAAAATCGGCACGCCTAATATAATAACCGGGATAACGATACTGAACAATGTTACGCTTTTATACAGGCCTAATAATGAAAGAATCGAAATACAATACCCTAAAAAAAGTGATCCTGTATCACCCATAAAGATTTTGGCCGGATGAAAGTTATGGAACAAAAATCCAAGCGTACTGGCGATAACCACCAGTGAGAGTGACAGAATGAGTACTTTTCCGCCGGATAGCGCCATAACGGCGATCGTTGACAGGCCGATAACAGAGAGACCGGCAGCAAGGCCATCCAATCCGTCAATCAGGTTAATCGCGTTTGTGATACCGACAATCCATAATACTGTCAGCGGATAAGCCAGCCAGCCTAACTCAAATCGTTCTGCTAAAAAAGGCACTGAGAAAAAGTCCATTTTTAAACCGGTGCTTACAATCATAATGGCTACACCTAATTGAATCAAAAACTTAATTTTTGCACTTAATTGATATTTATCGTCAAGAATACCTAACACAATAATGATGAATGCTCCGACTGTAATAGCCGTCATTTTTGTTTCTGTGTAAATACCGGATGCAAGCACGCCTGCAACCACTCCGATAAATATGGCCAGCCCGCCCATCCGGGGCATGATTTTGTCATGTACTTTTCGGTTGCTGGGCTGGTCAACTGCACCTATTTTAATCGCAATCCTTTTTACGATTGGGGTTATGATTAAAACTGTCAGCAGCGAGACAATAAACGCAACAACAATGCGAATCATGCGTTCGTCAAGCATAAAGAAGTCTCCTTTGGGATTAAATAAAGTCTTTATTTATATAGAGAACCGTTCCTTCCATTATACCTTCTCCCTAGTTATTATAACAAGCTTCATCAAAAAGAAACACGTATAATCAAAAAACGCGCATCCCAATTTATAGGACTACGCATGTTTTTGAATCCCTGTATATTTCATGATTTTTTTAAATAAGCAATTCCAATCTTTTGCGCGGGCGATGTTTCGGCGCATTTCTTTATACGTTTCATCCCCGTGTTGGCCAAGCACTTTTTCGCACGCGGCGATAAAATCAAGCGGATGATCGCCTTCTACATATTCGTATACATAAGGCTTCTGCATTTTTGAAGTCGATGGAAGATTAGAGCCGACGACAGGCTTTCCAGCCGCTAAAAATTCAAATAGTTTTAACGGAAAAACGGCTTGATTATACGATGAGTTTTTATATGGCATAATGCCGATGTCGATAAGCTCCATATAATGCGGAACTTCTTTTGGCTCCGCCGGACCGGTCCATATCACATTGGGAAGCCTCAGCAGCTCTTGAAACGAGTCATCGCCATTAGTGGCATCAGGACCAACCCATAAAAATGTCCAATCAGGCTTTTGGAGCGCTGCTTCTTCAATCATTTTAAAATCCAGTTTAGGTTTAATTCCGCCGATAAAACCTAATACGATTCCTTCTCTTCCCTGCAATATGCTCCGATCGGGAGCCGCTTTATTCTCAGAAAACAGCTCATATTCCACACCGTTTTCAACAGTATGCACCTTTTCTCGTCCCGCAGTCAGTTTTTTGTCTACTTCTTGGTGGAGATAATCCGATGAACAGGTTATGGAATCTGCACGATGTATAATTCTCAGCTCTGCCGATTTAATGACTTTTCGCCGGAGTTCAGACAGCAGATTTGAACGTCCGCTGATCGGCGCCGCCCATAAGTCACTGCAATCATAAATCACTTGATCCCAAGAATACAGCGAAGACAGCAGCGGGAAACCGGGAAACGTGTACCATAAACAGCAGCGTTCACCGTTTGCAGAAGCAGAAGTCAGCTTATCAAGTAATGGTGATAGCTTATGTCTGTAAAAAACATCTGTATATCGTCCGAAACGAAACATTTTTTTCTGGAGCAAGTCTTTAACAGCGAATTGCCTGATGCCTGAATGAACTTGCTGAAATTCATTCCCTTGGGTTCGCGGAGCCGGACAAACCCAAATGACTTCCTTCGTTTCCTCCTGAGCAGCTAAAAATTCCGCCAGCCGGTGCCGCCTGTATCTCAATTGGTCTTTTCCCCATTCAGCAGTGGCAACGATGACATGAATGATTGCTTCTTTTGTTTCCACCTTCATCACCTTTTCTCTCTGTTTGCGGCTATAATCTTTTTTTCACCGCGTTTTTTGCATATTGAACAAAACACCATGTTGCTTTGATGAGATGAAGCCGTTCGATCTCTCTATAGACAAACCACGTTTTTTTCGCAGCCTTCCATTTGTTGCTGGATATCGAGTTATTTACAAGCCGATATTCAGCCAGGCATTCATTCATCCCATAAGCGGTAAACCCTTTTTTTAAAAGAGACAGCCATGTGGCCAAGTCCTGCCGCGTTCTGATATTCGGCATTTGGATTTGTCCCGTTTGTTCCCTGTCAATCATGACCGTCAAGCAGCCGATAATCGTATTTTTCAAGGCGTCATCGTACGTCAGCCTTTCCGGGGCATCAATATATTTATCGAGCGGGGTTCCGTCCTGCGCCATTAAGCTGTAGCCTGTGAAAGAAAACGCACAGGAGCGCTCCATCATAAAATTAAGCTGCTTTTCGAGTTTGTCTTTTTTCCATGTGTCATCACTGTCCAAAAATGCTACAAATCGTCCTTGAGCACGCTCCAATGCTTTGTTGCGGGCAACCGCAGCTCCGCTGTTCTCTTCCAGATACACCACATGAATTCTTTCATCTCTTTCTTCATACTGCTTCAAAATGCCGCGTGTCCCATCCGTTGAGCAATCATCCACGATAATCATTTCCCAATGGGAGTGGCTCTGATCTAACACTGAATGAATCGCGTCTTCAATATAGTCACGCGCATTATAAGAAGGTGTAATGACAGATACAAGAGGTTTCCAATAAGTCATGATCACATCTCCATCGGTATGATTTTAAAAGGACTCTCTAAAAAATTCAGGAATGACAACGAACATAAAGGCAATTGTGAGACCGATCATAACGCCAAGAACCGCTTTCTTTTTCGGGGACATTCCGCCGCCAGCCGCCTCACTTACGGTTTCAGAATCAGTGACACTGGCCGCTTTCAGATTAAGCTGCGTATTTTGCAGCTCATACAAAAATCTCTCTTTATCCACTTTGGAATCCTCACTCACCGTCTCGCCTTCGAGCGCGTCTATACTGCGGCGGATGACGGCTTCTCTTTCTGCGTACAGTTTTTGATCGTTTTTGAGAAAGGTGGAGGAAATGGCGTTTAAGACGGATTCCGTTTTACCCTTATCCTCGTCGCTATAGCCCAAGGTCAGTAAAGATTTGGATTCGGCTTTGATGGTAAGCTTCTCCTTAATCTCAGCCAAATCTTCAGCCTTTTCATCAGGAAGGGCCTCCTTCAAAAAAGAGTCGCTCTTGAGCAAAAGGGGAATCTCCTCTATGTTGTTATAAACCGGATGATCATAACTCCCCACAGCTAAAGTGTCTTCAGCTGTATAGCGCTTTTGGTCAGCGATCTGGGACGGCAGGATATACCCCGCCGCACCTAATATAATTGGCACCGCTATGATCCAAATGATATTTTTTTTCATCCGACGGGCTATTTTTATCAATATATCGTTCATATAAGTCTCCCTGCTTTTTGTAGTCTGTTTATCTGTACACCGGTTCAGGCATCTGTCTGGATCGTCTTAACACATTCACAGCGGCGATGACGAGGGCCAGAAACACCCAATGGAAAAATAAATTTGAAACAGAGCTTGGGCTGATACTTGATGCCAAGAAACTGACCAGAGCAGTAATAAGCCCTTCTATGATCAGTTTTGACTGCTTTTCTAATTTTCTTTCATAAAATTTATAAAGCACCCATATAAGGTAGGCATAAACGGCGAGATATCCCAGCATAATGAACAAGCCAAAGTTAGCAAGGATTTCAACGAGCCAGTTGTGCACCTCTGTCACATCGTCAGTATCATATAAAGCATAGTGCTCAAGATAATAGGATACATTCCCTGCTCCGACTCCGAATCCGTATGAATCAAGGAAAAAATGCCACGCGTTTTTCAGCAGATTGGCCCGGCCCACATTGGATGGAAGCCTGTCATGAAATGAATGCAGCGTCTGCGGAGCCATAAACAGCTCCCAAAACTTTGAATAAATCCGGCTGGCGAATAGAACTGCAAAAATGGCAGCCCCTGCCGCTGACACCCATATGGCCATTTTCTTGAGAACAGGCGGCAAAACAATGAAAATGTAGACAGCAATGCCTGCAAAAATGCCGAGAAGGCTTGCCCTTGAACCGGTAGCAAAAATTAAATACAGCGCACAGAGCGAGAGCACAAGGCCAATCGCCTTGAGGTATCCATTCTTTATGTTTTTCATCATCGTGATGTAAAAAAAGAAACTGATCGATAAAAAGGTCGCAAAGTCATTTTGATTAAAAAAGACAGATGTCGGATAATGCTGCTTATATTCCGGTCCGCTGTACAGTGTTGAACTCGGGAGATGGTGATGGGTCATGTGATTGTAAAAACCGATGATCATCAGAAACACTGTCATGACAAGCCATATCCAATAAACCATCATCAGCTGCTCCATTTTTTGCACGTACATGACAATGAGGTAAATGAAGAAGATACCCATAGCCAATAAAGCCAAATATTTGATGCCGGCTGTCACCGACTTGGCCCACAGCAGGGAAACAAGGCCGTATATAAACCAAAAGGCGAAAAAGAGCAAGATCCCTTTCACTTGCAGTCCGTTCCATTTTTCAATATGTGTCCGGTTCCGAATCATACCGATCACATGGAGGCATCCCGCTGCAAGGAGCAGAAGCCTGTAAAGGAACAAACTGAAAAAACCAAGATGAATCGCGAAAAATGCATTATTTAAAAAAGTGCAGGCGATCAAAATATAGATGACAGCCATAAAGAGCCGTTCTTTTGTTGTAAATGCGGTTGCAAGCGCTAGCGCAAACAGCCCGATCACCAGTACCGCGAGCACGGCAGCCATCTGCATGAAACCTGTATGTGTGCGATTGGCTCCCAGCAATAGGATGATCCCAAATATAGCAGCGGCCAATAATGTAAGCGTATGGACCGCTGAACGTTTGATACTCACATGTTTAACCCCTTTCCTGATGTTTCAGGAGCCGGCGGCCGAGCCTAAGCAGCCGACAGTTTCAACCCAAGTAACACTTTTTCTTTTTATAAATTGACACTCCCAAAGTCTTTAGCCAATTCCTCGAGCGACAAGCCCGGAAAATACCTGTCAGAAGGTTCCGTTCCCCGAACAGCGGGACGGCCGATGGAGTGGTAAATGTATCCGGCTGCCTGCATCTCCTCAAGTGAGAATAAATTTCTCCCATCGATGATGATTGGCTGTTTTAAGATAGTTTTCACTTTTACGAGCTCCATTTCTTTTACTTCCGGCCAATCCGTTAAAACCAGGCATGCATCTGTGTCCTCAATCGCATCATACACATCTGTGTAATACTCGACCTGTTCGCCAAGGATTGCTGAAGCTTCAGGAATCGCAATCGGGTCGTATGCTTTTACATGTGCGCCCAGCTGCTGCAGCATCGGGATAATATCTAGAGCAGGAGCAGATCTCACATCATTTGTATTCGGCTTGAAGGCCAATCCGAGGACGGAAATGGTTCTTCCTTTGATGCTTCCCATAACAGTTAAGAGTTTATCTACAATATGAACGCGCTGCTTTTCGTTCGTTTCAATGACAGCTTCAATGAGCTTGAATGGATAGCCAGCTGATTTTGCGATTTGAAGCAGTGCGGTTGTATCCTTTGGAAAACACGAGCCGCCAAATCCAATACCTGCTTTTAGGAACTTCTTGCCGATACGGCTGTCAAGCCCTACGCCATCAGCAACTTTCGAAACATCTGCGCCGACTCGCTCACAAATGTTTGCGATATCGTTGATAAAGGAAATCTTTGTCGCCAGAAACGCATTTGCGGCGTATTTAATCATTTCTGCACTTTCTAAGTTTGTTTTAATGACAGGAGTGTGGAAAGGCTTGTGCAGATCCTCAATAATGGCAGAGGCTTTATGGCTTGTTGAGCCAATCACGGCACGCTCCATATTCATCGTGTCATGAATCGCTGAGCCCTCCCGAAGGAATTCAGGGTTAGATACAACATCAAAGGAGTATCTTCCTTTTGAAGCTTTTTGAACGATAGATTGAACCAGTTTTCCTGTGCCAACCGGGACTGTGCTTTTATTTACGATAACTTTATAGCCGTTCAGGTGCTCACCGATCGTTTTCGCCGCCGCTTTGACGTATGTTAGATCAGCTTCACCTGTTTTGGACATTGGGGTTCCGACTGCAATATAAATAATGTCAGATGCCCGAATGGCGGACGGGATATCGTTAGTAAAGGACAGACGCTGATCCAGCACATTTTTTTCAACTAAGTCCGCAAGCCCTGGCTCATAGATCGGGATTACCCCATTTTTCAGACTTCTGATTTTTGATTCATCTATATCACAGCAAGCAACTTTATTGCCGATCTCCGCAAAGCAAGTGCCTGATACGAGTCCTACATAACCTGTTCCAATGACAGCTATTCTTTTCACAGCGATCATCCCTCTCCTGTAAAATGATTGTCCTCTTTATATTGGTCGCAGTTTCTTACGATTAAACGGACGTTTTCGCGACCGTCTGATACTGATGATGCAAGGCCTTGGCATTTTTTCCGGCGTCAAATTGTGCCTGCACGATTTCATACAAATCATCTGCTATTTCCGGTTTCCACATTTGCTCATGTTCATACAGAGCGATCGCTTCCGCCAAGGCTTGAGCAGACCTCGGTTTAATCAGCAAATGCCGATGCTTACCGAATAACGATGCAACTCCGCCAACATCCGTACAGATGACAGGAACCCTTAGCGCGAGCGCCTCAATCACGACAGTCGGCATCCCTTCACTGTAAGAAGGAAGCACGAACATGTCTGCGGCAAGCAAATAGTCTCTCACCTTATGATTCGGCACTTGGCCTGTGACGATATGGCCCTTTTGCATCAACATGGACTTTGCAGGACCGTCCCCGACAAAGACTGCCTTAGGAGGTTGCTTCAATGACTCGATGGCGTCAGACAGTTCAAAAATGCCTTTCTCCCTGACGAGCCGGCCCACATAGATGGCCAGACGCTGATCGAGCGGGAGCCCGAGTTTTTTTCTGGTTTCTTCTTTTGTCTGCTCATTCTCCTGAAAGCGGCTGAGCTGTATGCCGATCGGCAGAACCGAGCTGTCAAAGCCGGAAAGCTTTTTGGTTTCTTCCTGAAGCTTGTGGCTGACTGCTAAAACAGCTGACGCGGAACCTACCGCATGATTGAAGGCTTTAAACGCCCCTTTGCTGTAATGCGGATAGACATTCACATCACTGCCGTGCAAGGTCAGGACATAAGGAATTCGCTCTGACTCCGACACGACTGCCGCAGCCCCGCCCGATGGCATGGCAAAGTGCGCATGAATCAGATCCGGATGTAAGTCGCGCTGTTTCATCATTTTTAAAACGGCTGTTGCGATTCTCCGATGAGGCTGCGCCCACTTCAGCTGGCCGGGAACCGCTCGATAGAAAGGCCGATAAACCGGTATCCCCTTCCTAATCTCATACTCCGGTCTGGCATCCTTTTTTCGATATGTCTTTTTCAACATGCGGACAGGCGCGGAATGAAAAGGCCGCGGGCATATCACGGTGATATCAAGCCCAAGTTTTTGCAGCTCTTGGACCTGTGTCTCATGAAACACACCCTCACCGGGTTTCAGACTGCTCGGATATACGCTTGTGATCCACAAAATCTTCATGACAAACGTCCTTTTCTTAGTAGTTTACTTTTCATTTGAGGGTACGCTTTTACCAAAAGAAAAAGATAGCACAGCGCCCCGGCCGCCACTGAAATGGCCAGCCGCATTTCTGCCTGCAGACTGAAGTGTTCCGTACCTAGGCTTACACCAAACGCGATGATAGCCATCACGACTGTGATCAGAAACGGCTTTATAATCGACTGGAAGTAGGCCGAAAGATTAAGCTTGATGACATATGCCAGCAGCCAGCGGCCGATCAGGAAATTGAAAACACTGATGATGGCATATACCCATGCGACAGTCAGCAGACTTCCCGTCTGAACGGCTGCAAACAGTGACAATCCGTACAGCAGCAGCACACCGGAATCCCAATAAAATGCTAAGTCCGCTCTTCCTTTAGCAAGCAGCACAGATCCATTTGGATTCATGAGCACTCTTAGTATCCCGACAATGGCCAGAACATTGAGAACCGGTACAGCAGCGAGCCATTTTTCTCCGAAAACCGCTGCGATAAAGGCGTCTGACACAGACACGAGCCCGATTAACAGCGGAAACGAAACAATCGCCAGCATCTTTGTCATATTCAGAAAGCCTTCTCTGATCACGCTGTTTTCATATTTGTTTTTTGCGAAAACAGGGAATGCCACCCGTGTCACAATCGGATTGATTTTCAATACCGGAATGGTGACAATCTGGTAAGCAAGGTTATAAATCCCCAACGCTTCAGCACCGATAAACCGTCCGATCAAAATCATATCGATATTCGCTCCCAGCCTGTTCACAAGACGGGATGAAAGCTGAAAAGCTCCAAAGGAAAAGAAGGCCTTCATTCCCCTTAAGTCAAAAACAAAAGCGGGGTGCCATTTTTTTCGGTATACGGCCCAATACAAAATCCCTTTACTGGACTGCAGCAGCACTTGAGAAATGACGTACGCTAAAATCGCGTCCATCATAAAAACCGCAATCGCTAAATATCCGAAGGACAATGTGTTTGAAAAAATCTCAATTTTGCTTAACGTATTAAAATGCAGCTGCTTTTGCAGCATATACTGGTACTGCTGTCCGATTGGCGCAATCAAAAACATAATCGCTAAAATCCGAATCAGAAACACCAGCTCTTCTCTTTGATAAAATCCCGCAATGGCGGGACTGCTCACATATAAAAGAACAAACAGCAAAACGCCGGTCATAATGTTAAGCCAATACAAGGTTGACAGCTGGCGCTCTGTTGCGTCATCCCTTTGAATTAACGCCGCGCCAAATCCCATATCAAGCACAATCTGGGCGAACACTGTAACCGTTGTGATCATGCCTACGAGTCCAAATTCCGTTAAGGTCATCATATTTCCTAGCAGGGCAAACTGAACAATTTGTATGACTGTAATGCACATCGTCGAAATACTTGTCCACTTTGCGCCGCTTATGATCTGTTTTGTAATACTTGGCATCATATTCCCTACTTCGTTTTAAGCTCAGGTTGATGGTAAATGCAGGTGTTCAGTTTTATCTTGCACCATCACCTGTCCACACTACTTTACAAGTTTTTAACATAATTTTTAATTCTAAAGTGAAAGTCAGGTTGCGAATGTAATATAAATCAAATATCAGTTTTTCCTTCGGCGTCATATCATAACCGCCGTTCACCTGAGCCCAGCCGCTCAATCCCGGTTTAACAGCCAAACGCTGTGTAAAGTCTGGAATCTCATTCTGAAACTTTTCTGTAAACACTGGACGTTCCGGACGAGGGCCTATCATACTCATATCGCCTTTCAGCACATTAAATAGCTGAGGCAGCTCGTCAATTCTCGTTCTTCTGATAAAAGCTCCGATCCTTGTCACCCGCGGATCTTGCTTCTGCGCCCAAACAGCCCCAGACTTCTCGGCATCTATTTTCATGGAACGAAGCTTATAAAGCTTAAATCGTTTCCCGCCTTTCCCTACGCGTTCCTGCGTATAAATGGCAGGCCCCGGCGTCTCCAAACAAATCAGTATTGAAAATACCGCAATCATTGGCAGCGCAATCGCCAATCCAATGAGCGCAAACCAAATATCCATTACGCGCTTTACTGCTAAATAACGAGCCGTCTTTTCAGATAATGTAAAAGAATGTATTTGCTGAACTGAGAATTCACGACTCACATTCATGCTTTTCTCTGCACTCACTGACACACACCTCACGATTTGTTTGGGATGTTATGATGACCTATGCCAGTCAGTTTAGCAGACGGATGTTAATTGGATGTAAATGGTATGTTAAGAAGTGTGAATTTGTTATTTTTTCTGACATTTAACTGTAAACTTTTTATTGTTTTAGACACTTTTTTTAAAAATTAAGCATATTGTATAAAAAAAGAGACAAACCATTTTTCAGATTTGTCTCTTTTCTCTGCGAAGCATTTAATATTGAAAATAAAATTTTGATTTAGAGGTTAACAGCTTATATTGAACCTCAACTGTTTTACGAAAGACTAACATGGATTTTCGTTCCACGTTCTTTGAGTCGAGGATAATTTCTTGGTTATCCACTTTTGCACTGATTTTATTTTGAGAAGTGTTTATCGCAAAATCAATTAATCGATGTTCTTTCTGGACATGAGCTAGCTGCTCAAGCAAACTCTGCACGTTAACCGTCAATTTCGTACAATTAGGCTCTAAATCAATACGTTTTACCGGCAATGAAATTTCAGCCTGACCGGTATTGACAATGATTTTTGAATGATTTGGCAACCAGATTTGCTTATCTTTAAAAAGAAATGATAAATCTTTTGATCCTGTATCATAGGAAAGTTCAGCTTCTGTATATGCATGTTTCTTGATATCAATCGAAAGATTATCATAGTTCATTGTGAAGTATGGTCTGGCGCTGTAGACAAACAAAGCGTTATGACCTAAATACATCGTTTTCGTAGAATACTTGTACGCTGCACGCTTGTTTCCTATTCTTGCCCTTAATTTGTAGCCATCTATTGACGATTCAATAAAGAAATCCCAAACGCCTAAATCTTCTTCAGCAGATGCCAGTTCATCAAACTTACACTCAAATGTAAACGCGGAATTTTCATTTAAAGCCGGCGAAATGTATTTTTCCGCCTTTGTATCACGATGAACAAACACTCCTGTCAGGGATTGATTATTATTCGTTTCATCATCCAACAATTTGTGTTTCATGGTTCCTTGAATGCTGAGGCTGCGATCATTAAATTCAATATTCTGCAGATAATGTTCAAGTTTATTTTTATAATTTACTTTTAGTAGTTCTTCAGAAACGGGATACCGCTCTAAGCTCGGATAACGCGCAATTAACTCCCCGTTATGTACAGTACAGAACTTTTTAATGTCTTGTTCTTCCCGCTCATACTGGGTTAATCCTTTCAAATCATTATTGCGAATAAACAGCAGCCGCAATTTGATATGCGGAAGCAAAAATTGATCCGCCTCTTCAGGCACTGCATGAATAAACGATGACAAATATTTAAACCATTCAGCTCTTTCTTCATCGGTTTTCATTTTTATTGTGACATTTTTTGTCCGTGAAAAATCAAAATGCCTGTTTAAAAATACTGCCATCAACTTAATTTTTCTGGCTTCTTCCAGGTCACTTGCCTTAATGGCGGAGACAATATCTTCCATCGCTCCATAAAAGTTCTCTGGGGGAACATAAGCAACACTCATATGTTCGCCGTCTCTTTTGACCAAATAGTAATAATCATAGTCAGCTGAAACAGAAATCTTCTTTGCTTTCAAATAAGCATTCATTGTAAAGACTTGATCTTCCGCTGCTTTGATGTGAGTAGGGAAGGTTATTTGATTTTCTTTTAAAAGTGAGGCTTTAAACAGTTTTTGAGGTCCCAATGTAAAAACAATTTTGGAATCAACTAAATCAACATCCAGGTTCGTTTCTTTAAACATCGATTTGGGAACGCCTCTGCCGTTTACCCCTTTTAATTTCCCTAAAGTAATATCTGATTGATTCTCTTTTGAAAAATTATACCATCTCAACAATGCTTCATTTCCTAGATAATCATCGGAATCAACAAACAGGATATATTCACCTTTGGAAATTTTTATTGCATCATTGCGCGGAGCACCTGGACCGCCTGAATTTTCCGTTCTTTCACTAACAACAATATTTTCATACTTCTTTTTATATTGCTTCAAAATGTCTAAAGATGAATCCGTAGATTTATCATCGACACATATAATCTCATAATCCTCTGTTGGCATTGTTTGATTAACTAAGCTGTCAAGACATTCGGAAATAAGATCTTCTGAATTATATACAGGGATAACAATGCTTATCTTCATCGATTACCTCACTACCCTAATGGATCGGTTATATTTTTGCCTGATCATTATATCAAAAACATCTGTCAATAAGAATAGGCCTAATCTTAATTTTTGCTAAACTTTTACATAGCATGTATACTTTTTAAATTTTACTCATTTTATCGTATAAAAAACTTGCCGGCAATTCCTGATAGGTTTTGCCGGCAAGCTGCTTTCAATATATACAAATCCTAATAATAGCCTATGATTCCTTCATATATTGATTGAGCTGCTTTTTCTTGGTACAAAGCACTCTTTAACTTACTTGCATCGTTCGCATTTGAAATAAATGCCAGTTCCACTAAACTGCTCGGCATCGTTGATTCTCTGATCACATGGAAATTACCGATTTTCACGCCGCGGTTTTGAGTATTGAGCGCTTTGTAGAGCCTGTTTTGGATTTCTGTCGCGAGACGTTTGCTGTTTGCTGACTCATACTTTGTATAATAGTATGTTTCGGTACCGGTTGCAGAAGAGGTTGCTGAGTTGGCATGAATACTTACAAACAGATTTGCACGATTGCTTTTGGCTTTTGCAACCCGCTCAGAAAGCTCTAAGAAGAAATCTGTAGATCTAGCCATAACCGGAACAGCCCCGCCCTTAGACAGTTTG
This sequence comes from Bacillus sp. 0209A, assembly GCF_036765095.1. Taxonomy (NCBI): domain Bacteria; kingdom Bacillati; phylum Bacillota; class Bacilli; order Caryophanales; family Bacillaceae; genus Bacillus; species Bacillus sp. 0209A. The sequence continues at coordinate 577,698 of NZ_JBAIZV010000002.1, read as the reverse complement.
CTGTTTACAAGCTTTGCTACGGCAAGGTTCACGTCTTTCTCCTTTAAACCATTACCGACCGCTCCGCTGTCGTATCCCCCGTGTCCGGCGTCCACAAAAATCTTTTTGCCTACAATGACATTTTTCAGCTGGTTCGTGACATTGCCTGTAACTGAAATGGTTCCTCCAAGTACAGTGAATGTGTTCTTGCTATTTGATCCGATGACTGTTCTTGTGGCAGTTGGCAGTGAACGGGCATCCGTAAACAGCATTGGACGATTTTGCTTCGCAGCCAGCACAGAGCCCGATAAGGCATCGGCATATTTATAGCCATTGCTGACAAATGCAGCCTTTGATGAAGAATAGTACTTCTTCGCTATGTTCGCAGCCACTTCAAAACGGCTGTTTCCGCCGATTCTTGTTGGTGAAGGAAGCTGGCTGTAAACACTTTTAGAAACACTGATTTCTCCTCCGACCACGATCGTCGATGTTGTTCTTTTTCCGCTCATCGCATTTTTTGTCGGTGTGGGAACTGAGCTTGCCGTTGTTAACAGAATCGGAATACCGTTGCGAGCGGCATAAGAACCGATCGCCAGACTGTCAGCATATGCCGTTCCATTTGCGATGACCGCTCTTGAATTCGAAGACAATTTTTTTGAAATATTTTGGGCAACTTCGTAGCGGCTTCTTCCGCCGATCCGTTCCACAGTGGAAACACCCAATTTTTTAATGTCACTTACAACGTTGCTGGAAACACTGATTGTTCCGCCAATGACGATGACCTTGCTCGGTTTGAGCTGGCTGATTCTGTCTTTGGTCGGTGTTGTCAGCTTAGATGATTCCGTCAATAGAATTGGAGCATTGTATTTATAAGCCAGAGGAGCAGCTGTTAATACATCGGCATATGCTGTTCCATTCGCCACAATAACTGTGCTCGCACTGCTCCAGCCTTGTTTTGAAACATTCACAGCAACCTCATATCTGCTTGCTCCATCCAGCCTTGTGACAGAGTTGGCTGCAAAAGCATTTGGTACAAACAACACGACTCCCAATATCAGAATTGGTAAGCTTTTAAGAAAGATCCGCAAAGATAGTCCCTCCAAAGATTGATAATGATTCATAAATCAAATAACGAACGAAGGAGGCAGAACTGCGCCTCCCTGAACTTCTACCAATCTTTTAATAGCTTGATAGAGTCGTTCCCGGATAATAAAAACTTAATATTGTTGTATATGACTGCCCGGCAGCCGCTCTGGCATTCGCTCCATATTGGCTCATGCCTATGCCGTGCCCATATCCCTTACCGCTTATGATAAAGGCGTTTGTATTGCTGGAGACAGAAGCGTATGCACTCTTCATATTTGAAGCGCCAAGCATCGTTCTCAGCTGTGTCGCAGGTACAGAAATTGTTGCTGTTTTTTCACTCAGGCTGCCATTTGAAAGAATGTAGCCATTTGATTTTTCCTTCACGAAATAAGAGAATGTCACACTTGCTGTTTCCGGCCGCTGACCGGCAGTTTTTGCCGTGCTGAATTTCACACTGGATATTTTCGTGATTTTGATAGACTCGGCAGTGCTGTATTTATTTTTGATAAACCAGCTTTTCAAACCGTTCAAATATACGGAGTTGATTTCATTTTTAGTGCTCCACCAAGATCCCGGACTTTTGAGATTCAAGCTGCTTTTATCGAGCTGGGTTTTATTTAATGACAGAGACCAGCTTCTCTGCGGGTCATAGGAGTCTTTTTTTGCGATTAAATAAGGAAGCTGGCTGCTCCATACCTCACCGCTCGCTTCCGTGTAGCCGCCGTTACTTGAGGAATATGTAGCTGAAATCAAATTGCCATTGTATTTTAAAACTTTTCCTTTTGTGGCTTCTACAACCTCTGAAGTTCTCGAATTCCAGTCATATCCGCCATATACCTGAAAAGCGGTGGTGTCTTGTACTTCTTTTCCGGCCGATCTGATGGAATAAGTTCTGGCAGCGACAGCTTGAGCTTTAAGCGCTTCTTTTTGCCAGCTAGCCGGCATCTCATGGGGTACAACACCCTTCAAATAATCTTCAAAAGGGATATCCACATTAATCGGACGAACATATTTGCCTGACTCAATCGTGAATTTCATATTTCCAAGATACGGCGTTCCATTGAGACTGATAGAATTTGTCGTTGCATATTTTTTAGGATTTGCTGTGAAAGAAGTTCCAAGCGTCTTGATAGCAGTGCTGTTTTTATAAAGCACCAGGTTTCCGCCGGATAACTTAACTGAATAGCCAGATCCTGAAAAAGTATCTGCCAGTTTGTTCTTTAGCGTATCACTCACGGAGATGCTTCCTCCAAGCAGTGCAAATGACTGAGTTCCTTTTGATGTCACCACATCAGCGACTGGTGACGGGAGGCTGTCGGATTCAACCAACAGTAAAGGACTTCCCTGCTTCGCTGCAAGAACAGATCCTGTCAAAGCATCCGCAAAGGTTTTGCCATTTGACATGAAGACCTTTGTCGCTTTCATATTTAATTGTTTGACGATGTTGGCAGATACCTCATACCGGGAAACCCCGCCAATCCGTTTTACAACTGCCTGCTTTTTTAAAGTGGCTTCTACACCAGTGCTGACACTCAACGGACCTCCGACAATTGTAACGTTGCTCGGAATTCTGTAATCGCTGCGGATGTTATTGTCTCCCGCAAGTAAAATCGGATAACCGTTCATTGCAGCATATGGCGCGATTGACAGGGCATCTGTAAAGACCATGCCTGTAGCCACTACTGCCTGGCTGTAATTCCCCATTCGGTCGGCTATGTTTTTGGAAACCTCGTAACGGGTTGCACCGCCAATCCGATCGATAGAACCATATTTTTTCAATGTATTTTCTACATTTTTAGAAACACTGATCGTTCCGCCAATAATGAGAATATTGTCAGGATTTAGTTTTGCTATTTCACTTTCTGTTTTTGGTGTTAGCGAACCTGCGTCTGTTAATAAAATCGGTGCGTCGTATTTTTTGGCAAGCGGTGTTGCTGAGAGCGCATCTGCAAAAGCGTCTCGATTCACAATGACCACAGTCGTTGGATTTGTCCAGCCGGCTGAAGCTACATTATTGGCAACATCAAAACGGGTTGCCCCTCCGTATCGCTCTGTATCCGCAATTCTTGAACCCGGAATTTCATAGCCGCCTGTAATATCGACATTCAAGCTTGATTTGTTGCCTACATAATTGCTCAGCTTCACCGAAATGGTTTTATCAGCGGCTTTCGCAGACTGCATAAACGCCGGGCATGCAAGAGCCGCCGCAGTGACTGACGTAAGAAGCAAGAGCTTCATTTTTTTCAAAACATAGAACCCCCTAAGAAGTTTTTATTACTTCGTCTCAAGATTCTTTAGCGTTAAGACGCCATTTGAATCTTTTGTGTATTCAACAACCACTTTTTGTCCTTCTGAAATGCTGTTCATTTTGTCCTGAAGGTCTGAACCAACCTGAATCATAGTCTCGTCACCATCAATATCGACGGCAATCGTATGGCTGTCCGCCAAACCGGCAAACGTGCCTTCCTTCGTTACACTCTCTTCAGCAGCAGCATCCTGGCTGTCTGTATTTGTTTCTGAACCTGATGAGTTCTCAGCTGTGCCGCATGCAGATAAAAGTAGCAGCATTGAGAACATTAGAATAGCAAGTTTTTTCATTCCTATATCACCTCTCCTGTTTTTATCGACAATTTTAAGCTTATTTTAAGATTTCTATCAAAACAACGAAAAGTTTTTGCGGATTTTCTTAAAATACCGAAACATTTGTTACAAGCAGCCGTCTATTGTAAAGAATCAGACAAATATTAGTTGTTTTCAAATATTAAGAAACTTATAATCGTACTAGATTACAAAAAAGCGAGGACTTTATTATGAGAGCTGAAAAAAGAAAGAAAAAAAGAAAGGCATTACTTGTCATTTTAGCCATTGTGGCCGTTTTAGTGCTCGGAACAGGCGGCTATGCCTACTACTTATGGCATAAAGCTGCTTCAACTGTGGCAAGTATTCATGAGAGTATTGATAAATCTAAAAAAAGGGATAAAGAGGTCAACATCAATAAAAAAGATCCGTTTTCCGTCTTAATTATGGGTGTGGATGAACGCGACGGAGATGTAGGCCGTGCCGATACGCTCATTTATATGACCGTTAACCCAAAAACGAATACAACTGACATGGTCAGCATTCCGCGAGACACATATACAAAAATTATCGGAAAAGGCACAATGGATAAAATCAACCATTCATACGCATACGGCGGTACACAGATGACAGTTGATACGGTTGAAAACTTCCTCGATGTTCCGGTTGATTATTTCATAAAAGTGAACATGGAAAGCTTTAGAGACGTTGTTGACACACTTGGCGGCATAACAGTTAACAGCACATTCGCGTTCAGCTATGACGGTTATTCATTCGGAAAAGGTGAAATCACGCTGAACGGCAAAGAGGCGCTCGCCTATAGCCGGATGAGAAAAGAAGATCCAAGAGGCGATTTTGGCCGTCAGGACCGCCAGCGCCAAGTCATCCAAGGAATCATTAATAAAGGCGCGAATATCTCTTCCATTACGAAATTTGGAGATATGTTCAAAGTGGTTGAAGATAATGTGAAAACGAACTTGACCTTTGATGACATGTGGGATATTCAGTCCGACTACAAGGGCGCGCGTAAAAAAATTGAGCAGCACGAACTGAAAGGTCAAGGCACAAAAATCAATGGAATCTACTACTACCAAGCTGATGAAACTGCCCTTTCCAATATCACAAAAGAGCTGAAGGAAAACCTCGATAGCTAAAACAAAAAGAAGCTTCGCACAGTGTGCAAAGCTTCTTTTTTATTTGCCTGTAAATGAATCCGGTTGCTCTTTCCGGTATCCGTAATGAAACAGCAATTCTTCCACAATCCGGCGGGAAGCCTCTCCATCGCCATACGGATTAGAAGCGTAGGACATTTTCTTGTACTCATCATCATCAGTTAACAGCTGTTTTGCCAGCTGATAAATGTTTTCTTCATCCGTCCCTGCAAGTTTCAGCGTTCCTGCTTCCACTCCTTCAGGGCGTTCCGTCGTATCGCGCAGCACAAGCACCGGTTTCCCGAGAGAAGGTGCTTCCTCCTGAACGCCGCCCGAATCTGTCAAAAAGAAATGTGATTTTGCCGCAAAGTTATGGAAATCAATGACTTCTAAAGGGTCAATCAGATGTACTCTGTCAGAATCGCCAAAATGCTTCTGAGCCGCTTCCCTGACAACAGGATTCAGGTGCACAGGGTAAACGACTTGTACATTTTTAAATTCCTCAACAATTCTGCGGATAGCCTTGAACATGTTTTCCATTGGCTCGCCCAGATTTTCCCGGCGATGCGCGGTCAGCAGAATCATTTTATCCTCGCCCACCTGATCGAGGACAGGATGTGAATAACCGTCCCTCACCGTTGTGCGAAGTGCGTCAATCGCTGTATTGCCCGTTACAAAAATCGCGTCTGCATTTTTATTTTCTTTTAATAAATTCTCTTTCGCCCGGCATGTCGGCGCAAAATGCAAATCAGCAATCGCCCCTGTCATCTGGCGGTTGAGCTCTTCCGGAAACGGGGAATACTTATTCCCTGTACGGAGCCCGGCCTCCACATGGCCGACAGCAATTTGATGATAAAAAGCGGCAAGGCTTCCGGCAAAGGTCGTTGTCGTATCACCATGGACAAGCACAATATCAGGCTTGATGTCTTTGAACAGTTCATCCAATTTCACAAGCGCGTTGGACGTAATCTCTGCCAGTGTCTGCAGCTCCTTCATGATGTTCAAATCGAAATCAGGCTTGATGTGAAACGCATCTAAAACCTGATCGAGCATCTGTCTATGCTGGGCAGTGACCGTCACATAGGAGTCTATTTCAGGATATTTTCTCAATTCAAGTACAAGCGGTGCCATCTTTATCGCTTCAGGCCTGGTCCCGAAGACGGTCATGACTTTTAGTTTTTTCATATTTGTCACCTTGTTTCTTTGTTTAACGGGCTGTCAGATAAAATTTTGATTGGTCTGATTGTATATATAGATCTACTTTCTTCTTTATTTTAAAGCACCATAGCTTTTTTTCAATATTTTTACTGCAAAAGTATACGCTGACATCCTTTTTTGGAACCAATGTCGTCTTATATGAGTTAATGGATAAAACGATATTGGTGTTGTGTAAATGAGCAGGGGCAAATTTTTGTTCAACAAGATTCCGGTCTACCTGGATCACTGTTCCATCAGCGGAACTGATTTGTTTTTTAATTGGAATTAAAAACTCTTGGTTATTGAATTCCAGCAATAATAAAGACTGATTTGGGAAAAACAATTGGCTTCCAGGGAATACGAGCGTTAGATCCCCATCAGAATCACTCGTTCTGATTTCGACTTTCAAATCTTCCTGTTCTCTGATATCGACTGACAGATTATCGTATGTTTTTGTAAAATAAGGCCTTGCGCTAAAAGCATATTTTCCGTTATTCCCAATATATTTAGCATGCTTTGGATAGGGATACTTTTCTCTGTTGCTGCCAATTCGGGCGCGTTTTTTATATCCGTCAATCTCTGATTCAATAAAGAAGTCCCAAACACCCATATCTTCTTCATGAACTGCCAAATCAGTAAACTTCGTGAGAAATTCAAATTCGCCGTCCTTAGCATACAACGGAGAAATGATTTTTTCAGTTTTTCTAGCACGATGCACCCAGATGCCAGATAAAGTTTGCATATCTTGATGCTCTTGTTTTAAAGCCGAGTGGGTAACCGTTCCTTTTAATAATAAAGTGTTGTTCTTCATTTGAAATTCGCTCACGTAATGACTGATTTTATTTCTGTCATCAATGATCCGTTCGTTCTCTGTTAAATGATACCGTATAAGGCTTGGGTAGTTTGCTATGATATGACCATTTTGAACAGACGTAAATTGAGTCATATTTTCTTTATCAGCTTCAAATTGCTTCAAACCCTTTAGATCATTACGACGTACAAAATATAATTTTAGCCGTGTATGAGAATGAACAAGTCTGTCAATTTCGAGCGGAATATTTCGTTCTACAAAATGATGAAGCTCTGTCATCCAATCTTGTTGTTCCTGCTCATCTTCTATTGTTACGGTAAAGTCCGTTGTTCTGGAAAAGTCAAAATGGCGATTTAAAAACTTGGCCATAAACTGCTTTTTGCCGGTATGGGATAGACGGCTCTCACAAATCATATCTATGATTACCTTCATAGCACCGTAGTAGCTTTGGGGCGCCACATATGCAAATGTCATGTGCTCGCCGTCATGCTGTACAGCGTAGTAATAATCATAGTCGGCCAAGACAGAAATTTTGTCCGCTTCTAAATAAGCTTTCATGACAAACACCTGGTCCTCTGTGGCCTGTATATTTGAAGGAAAATATATGTCATGTTTTCTAAGCAGTGAAACTTTAAAAAGTTTTGTCGGGCCAATTGAGTAGACAAGCGGAGATTTAACAAGATCGGCCTCAGGTTTTGTTTCTTTAAAAATAGCTTGCGGAACCGCTCTGCCGTTTACACCGACCATTTTCCCAAGCACAATATCTGAATCGTGCTGCTGTGCAAATTGATACATTCTCTCAAACGCTTCAATTCCTAAATAATCATCGGAATCAATAAAAAAAATGTATTCACCATGAGCAGCACATATGGCTTGGTTTCTTGGTTCGCCTGGCCCTCCCGAGTTTTTCTTGCGTTCAATAACCGTTATATTAGAATACTGTTCACTGTATTTTTTCAATATGGAAACCGTGGCATCCTGAGAACAATCATCTACACAAATAATTTCGTACTCATGATTCGGCATGGTTTGTTGAACCAGACTATCCAGACAGCGGGAGATAAACTGTTCTGAGTTGTATGTGGGTACTGCTGCCGTAATTTTCAACCTGACACCTCTATCCTTATCCGCTTCTATTTTTTCACAAAAGCTCATATAATGAACAAACATGGTATAAAAATGTACTATTTCGTCATTTCAAATACTTCTTCCCATCTTTCAAACAATCGGTCTTCACTATATTCTGTATTCATTAAGTTCTTTGCATTTTTTCCATATTGAATGGCTTTCTCAGGGTTGTCGTACAAATAAATGATACTCTCAGCAAGCATTTCAATATGATCAGGCTCTACAAGCATGCCCGTTTCGTGTTCTTTTATGAGCTCTCTTGGGCTGTATTTCACATCAAAACTGATAACCGGGGTTGCGCATGAAAACGATTCACAAATAGCAAGGCTGAACCCCTCAAATTTTGATGTTAATAACGTCGCAAGCGCCTGCTGATAAAACGGAGCAGGATTTGCGATATAACCTTTTAAATGTACATTATCCAGCTTAAGATCATTGATCAATTGCTGGTATTGCTCGTGGCCGGGACCGCTGCCATAAATATTAAGGACAATTTCAGGGCGCGATTTTTTTACAATTTCCATTGCTTTTATAACCTTATCGATCCCTTTTTCCTCATGATATCTGGCCACCATGACAAATTCGTTTTTCTTTTTTTCATACGTTTTTAGCTTTTCAAGCCTTCTTGGAGCATGGGGAATAACAAAAATATTTTGATCCGACTCAAAATCCTTCATAATATCTTCTTTTTGTTCATTCGTTAATACGATCAGCCCGTCATAATCTTTAATATGCTCCATCGCGTATTGATGATTTTTCCGGACATTGCTGCCTAACATGTAGGGATAATCTAAATGATTTGAATGAACACAGTAATATCGTTTTGCCAATCCACCACGCATTTCATTCACTTTTGAAGCACTTCCGACACCATCACAGATGATAATCGGGGCCATTTCTTTTTCACATAGCTTCTCAAGCCAATGTGTATGAAACTTGTGCCTGTTTTTGAAAAAGACAGCTTCTTTTTCCTCTCGTTCAAACAGCATAACTCCCTGACTGGCTCCCGTATTAAAATGGTACCATTCTGTTAAATAACAAAAACCGTCCGGTGCTGTGTAGTGAATTTGATTGATTTTTCCGCTTCTCGTATCGAATAACACCGTTTTATTTACATAATCGCCATGAAAGAATTCACGCTTTGTCATCTGCATATTTTCATTGAAATGATCTACATATAAAAGGTTACTCGATTCATCCCACTTCTTCTTTTTCATATATAAACCATTCTTGAAGTATTCGGTCTCTAATTTTTCCTCATTATGATAAACAGCATATGGTTCTTCAAAGCGATTGCGATTTTGTTCATAATAGCTTTGCTGTGTATCCCCGACTTTTATATGATTATGCTGGTTTTTATAGTCGTCATAAATATTGAGGATATTTACATCAGCATGCAGTCTTCCAGCGTTCTTCAGCTCTTTCTCAATCTGATCATAATTCTCTTTATAATCAAGTGTGACCAAATCGATTTTATGGCCGCGCTCCGCAAATGTAAAAGATCTTGACATCATAGAACTTGTAATGCCGCCTTTTTCAATGTCTATTTCATATATTAGTGAAAAGATCCTTCTCATTTTCAAGCTCCTTCTTCTGGTAAAACTTTCTCGCCTATTTTTTCACAAACAGCCGCTTCATTAATTTTCTCCGAAATCCCTCGGCTGTATGAACACACAAATGATTTTTTTCTTCTTCCAATTTCAATCGCCAGCCTGAAATGCTTTGTTCTGCTGCTGGAAGTTTCTTCGGATCGGTTACTTCTACACTCGATGCAAAGAAGCTATTATCCCACTCGCAACAGAGATACAACTCTAACGCTGATAGCTGATCTACTACAGAAAGCACATGGAGCGTACCGCTTACAGTAAATATCAGCTCTTCCTCGCTGTTTACATTTGCGTTAAACGTAATTTCAGTGCCGCTCTTCTTATTTTTTAATTTCCAATACATTTTATGACGGCCAACAGAATGGGCAGGAACTTCGCCTTTACATTCGACCTTGGCTGACAAATATAAGTCGGATTTTGATTGCCACTCTGCAGCTAACAGCTTAACATGCATATCTTTCAATTGATTATGAAAAGGCACCTGATCAATAAGTTTGTCCACAAAGCCTTTCCAAGTAAATGAGCCTTCAGAAACGTTATAAATAGTTGTGCGAGGCCCCGTTTTTTCAATTGTGTCATGATACCTCTTCAAAGAAGGAACCACGAAAGCATGAAGGCAGCTTATTTCCTTTTCAGGATTGTCCAATACCTCATTCGTCTCTATAAAACCTAAATACATGGAAGAATATTCAGCAGAAATAGACTTCAATGTTTTATATACGCCCACTTCTGAGGTTAAGAATAAATATTCCGTCTCTTTTATCAAGCGGCTCAAAAATTCATAATAGAGTTCATTTTCTGAGTACAATACTTTGACTATATTGTCTTTTTCGTCAAAAATAATAATTTTTTCAGTTGTTCCGTTATTCTTATACCATTTGGTCATATAACAGGTGCCGTCTTTTCTTAAATAAAGATGCTGTTTCGGTTTGTTCGTTTCCAGATCCATGTATATTAAGCTGTGTACATAGCCGAATAAATCGTATTCTTCCCTTTTAAACCTTTGCCTGTTTTCATTAAAGTAATCAATGACAGCAAGTTCTCCTGTTGCTGTAAACCTTTGATATTTGATATAACGTCCATTGTCGTAATAGCGGTAAATGGGCTTGTTCGGTTCTTGAATATATGTGAAACCTTCTTGTTCTATCGGATGCTTTATTTTAACTTTCTCAGGTTCTGGTCCTTTAAAGTAGCTGTACAAATTAATAACAGCAGCATCTTTAAAAGAAGAAGGCCCATTAGGATCATGATGCAAAGTGACAATTTCCATTGGACAATTCCAATCAATTGTATTGATATTGAACTTTTTTGCAGTATGAAGTCCTGAACAAACATATGCTAATTGTGGGGTAGAAACCTTAATCGTCATCTCTATTATTACCTTTCGAAAAAATTCGTACAGTTACAATTTCAGAACTACATTATATCATTTTTGCTGAGCAGGCTCTAGAGATGGAGAAGCTGTTATATTTCTTGACTTATTCGGATCAGCGTAAACTGTTTTATATACCAATTAATGTTATTTTTTGTATTTATTTGACCTCAAAGTCACTGAATTGACTCTTGTTTAATATTGGTTTTTCTTATATGATTAAATGTGTTTAACAGAATGAAAATAGGGTATTCATGAGAAAAGAAACTCAAACCTTTTAAATACTCAGCATTCAAAAAAGCTGAACCCTAAATCTGTTCTTAAGGAAGGTGCTTTGAAATTGAAAAAAGTACGTAAAGCCATCATCCCTGCCGCGGGTCTCGGAACGAGATTCTTGCCGGCTACGAAAGCAATGCCGAAAGAAATGCTTCCTATCGTTGATAAGCCTACCATTCAATATATAATTGAAGAAGCTGTTGAAGCCGGTATTGAGGATATTATTATCGTAACAGGAAAAAGCAAGCGTGCGATTGAGGATCATTTTGATTACTCTCCTGAGCTCGAAAGAAACCTGGAAGAAAAAGGCAAAACGGAACTCCTTGAAAAAGTGAAAAAAGCTACTAATCTGGCTGATATCCACTATATCCGCCAAAAAGAGCCTAAAGGACTCGGACACGCTGTATGGTGCGCGCGCAACTTTATCGGCGATGAGCCGTTTGCGGTCCTACTCGGAGACGATATTGTTCAGGCAGAAACACCAGGATTGCGTCAGTTAATGGACGAATACGATAAGACACTTTCTTCTATTATCGGTGTTCAGCAGGTGCCTGAAGAAGAAACACACCGCTACGGCATTATCGACCCGCTGACAAGCGAAGGCCGCCGTTATCAGGTGAAAAACTTCGTTGAGAAGCCGCCTAAAGGCACAGCACCTTCTAACCTTGCCATCTTAGGCCGTTACGTATTCACACCTGAGATTTTCATGTACTTAGAAGAGCAGCAAGTTGGTGCCGGCGGAGAAATCCAGCTGACAGACGCCATTCAAAAACTGAATGAAATTCAAAGAGTGTTTGCTTACGATTTTGAAGGCAAGCGTTATGATGTTGGTGAAAAGCTTGGCTTTATCACAACAACTCTTGAGTTTGCGATGCAGGATAAAGAGCTTCGCGATCAGCTCGTTCCATTTATGGAAGGTTTATTAAACAAAGAAGAAATTTAAGCAAAAAGGCTATTGGACATTCATCCAATAGCCTTTTTTCATTTCGACATCAGTGTCAGCGTACGCTCTTCGTTATCAACTGCAAAAACCTGGTCATCTGTATTCACAAGAAAACGATTTTTGCTGCTGTCATACAATACATCACTGTCACTTAAAGATAGTGACGCCGGAGTAACAGGAGAAATGTTGTGAAAGATAAGCTCAGATGCTTTATCATTCTCCAGCACATAGCTGATTTTTTCATAATCAAAATCCAGCGTCTTTCTGCCGTCAGCCGTATCTCCTACAGTATATCCATTCAATTTCGATTGGATGTTGGTGCTGCTGTCTCCCAGGAATTTCAGGAAGTATTCATAGGAAGAAGCCGCATTTTGCGGAACATAAGGCGTAAAGGCCGCTGCCTGCAACTCAGCATGTTTTACGTTTGTTGCAACAGCGCTCTGCTTTACAAAATAAGGCTGCCCGTTAAACTTTATTTTCACTGCTTGTTTTCCTTTTGCAGCTACCTTCACCTCGGTACCGAATGGCAGTGTAATGTCAGCCTTCTGTTTCAAAGGTTGATCCTTATAAACCGACGCTTTTTCATCTGCAATAAACCCTTGTTTATTGACTGCGGTTAATTGTTTCTCTGTCTTGCCCTTTGCATCACCATGATGGTTCTTCACTTCGTTTTGCGGAATAGCGCCAAACGAAGCAATGGTACGAAGCGGGGTGTTAAAAAACATTGTTCCTGCAGTAAAGACCGTCAAGATAGACAAAATAGCAATTTGAACTGCATTAGCTAGTGATTTCGGCTTTTTCTTCTTTTTGCGGAAACGGGCAAACGCTTCAGGATCTTCTTTCTTCCGCTCTTCCGTTTGCTCTTTTTTATATGTTTCTTTTTCTTTTTTCGACAGCTTATTAAACCAGTCAATAAACGCTTTATACTCTTTGACAACCGTTTTTGTCTCATCAAACATACGAAGCTCGCCGTAGTGCATCCAAGCGACGCGGTCACACATCTTTTCAATCTGGCCGATGGAATGGCTGACAAAGAAAATGGTTTTTCCTTGCTTTTTAAACTCATTGATTCGATCTACACACTTCTGATAAAACGTTTGGTCCCCTACGGAGAGCGCTTCGTCAATAATTAAAATGTCAGGGTCGATATGCACGGAGATCGCGAAACCAAGACGCGATTTCATACCGCTGGAATAGTTTTTAACCGGCTGATTAATAAAATCGCCAATCTCGGCAAATTCCACAATACTGTCATACATATCATCAATTTCTTTATTGGTTAACCCCATCATCAAACACTTGAGCCGGACATTATCCCGGCCCGTCAATTGATTATTTAAACCGGCCGCAATCGCAATCAGCGACGGTTGGCCGTTCATTTCAATTTCACCGCTGGTCGGCGGAATAATTTTAGCCAGCAGGTTAGACATGGTCGATTTTCCTGACCCGTTTATCCCTACAAAGCCGATTGTCTCTCCCTCATACACGTCAAAGGAGACATTCCGCACAGCAAAAAAACCATTATCCTTAGCCGGAAAAAACAATCCTTTTATCTTGTCCGATTGTTTTTTATATAAATGATACTGCTTTGAAACATTTCGAAACGAAACTTTTAGTTTCATCGTACAATCTCCTTACGTATTAAAGAAAGTCAACAAACTTGTCTCTGAATTTCATATGCAGGATAGAACCTACTAACAATAAAAGGAAGGTGAACAGCCAGAAATAAAGTGTGTATTTCATGTCTTGGAAGAACCATTGCCCGTCTAAAAATGTATTCCGGAACCCTTCTATCAGATAATAAATCGGGTTCAGCTTAAGCACTGGCAGAAGGTTCGGGTGATTTTTCCCAAGCTGCTCCGAGATATTCCAAAAAACCGGAAGTAAAAAGAACAACAATCTTGTTACGGATTGCAGCAAAAATTGGTAGTCGCGTACCAGTACACTTATCGTCGAGTTAAACAAACTGAATGAAAACATAAAAATGATCATACAGGCTAAGTAGTAAATATATTGTATCCAATGTAAACTTGGATAAATTCCGTTAGTCAAAAGTACGATCAAAAAGATGCCCATCATCACAAAATAACTAAATAAATTTGAAGCAATCACAACAGAAGGCAGTGAACTGATCGGAAAATTCATCTTCGCGACCATATTAATCCGTTTAAACACACTGTTTGATCCATCAAGTATAGTTGGGCTAATAAAAAACCATGGAATCAAACCAGCCAGCATCCAAACAATAAAAGGCACTTCTCCGACACCCGTTAAAATTGGCTTACTGTTGCGAATCCCCATACCAAATACAAACCAGTACGCCAGCATTTGAATGAGAGGATTTAAAAACTGCCATAATACACCAAGATAATTCATCTGATACTGAGACTTTGTCTCATACGAAGCCAGGCGCAAAATTAAAGGAAACGATGTCACTTGCTCTTTTACGATTCTTACTAATGCATTCATTATTTATCTTCCTTAGACTTAAATGATTTTTTGGATCTTTCGGTTAAAGAAATTTGAAAGCACCGGTGAATATTGTAACAGATAATAAGTTTTTTTTCACATCATAGCAGGTTTAAGGTCAGTAAAAAAATTCACATTTCATTTTCATTTAATTATAGCTATAGTAAACAAAAAAGTATTTCGAGATATTTGTCTCGAAATACTAACTACTGCTTTATTGTACCTCAATTTGAGAATAGACCTTTTTTAAAGGAGTTTTGTTTTTTTTAAATTCTTGCTCATGCAAAAGATTTTCCCACTTTGATCCTACAACTTCAAATGAGTATCTTTTCACATTTTCCTTAGCATTCCTGCCCATTGATTTCCTCAAACTATCTTCTTTTATTATAGTAGTTAAAGATTCGGCTAGCTTGTCTACATCGTTTCTTTTGACTAATACCCCATCTTCACCATCTTTGATAATTTCAGCAGGACCAATACAAGAATAACTAACACAAGGAACCCCTACCGACATAGCTTCAATGATAACCATCCCAAATGATTCATTTCTTGAACTCAATGCATATATTGAGGAATTGGACATCTCCTTGATAATATTATCTGTTTTTGGCATTAAAAAAACATTATTATACAACTTCTTATCAAATATCATTTGACGTAATGAATCCTTCTCCACACCATCACCAAAAATCTTTAATTTCCATTCTGGATATTCTTGGGCCACTTTTTCAAATGCTTCAATCAATAGGTCAAACCCTTTTTCATGAACAAATCTCCCAGCAGCAATGACTGTTTTTTCGACAAGGTTTGAGCTCTCTTTTGGCATGTGTGTTGCATTCTCTATTTTATATAAATCTGTGGAATGGTTATTTAGAAGGCGCTTATAATCATTAATCTCTGCATCAGTTAAACATGTTAGAGCATCCAGCTGTTTATAATACTTTCTGATTTTCGTTTGAATTGACTTTTCATACCCGCCAAAGTACTTATGCTCTTGGCCAATTTTAATGACATTACGATTAACAAATTTAGCAGCCAAGAAATTAAAAGATGGAATAGTCGTTATAAGTACACCTTGATTAATTTCTGAAAGTTTTTTTAGAATTTTAAGATCTACAAATAAATTAAACATATGATATAGATCTTCATTTTTATCAATAAACACACTTGGTATCTTCATTAAAATTCTTTTAATGATTTTCTTGTATAAAGGAGTGTTTTTACCAAAGAGCTTTCCTCTTCTAGCATCAAATATTGGGTTTAGTTTAATCCTCTTGTCTATATCAAACATAGGTTTACCCCTAGTTCTTCTAACACTTATAATTTCAACATCATAGTTTTGGGCAGCTAAATAATTAGCTGTGTTGGCAACAGTCCTCACTGTACCACCCATGCCATAAATATTGTAAACCAAAAAAGTAATTTTCACTATATTTTCCTCCTTTCCTATTTAAGCATTTTTATTTGGTTATAAATACGTTCTGAATTTTGTTTATCCTGATACTTATAGAATTTCTTTGATTTCACTTTATATTTTTTCTCATACTTAAAATCATTTTCAATTTGCTTTTGAACGATTTCCAATAAGCTTTCATCTGTATAAGCTGTTTGACCGAATAGATCTGTTTTTAAATTGACATAAGACCCTCTGTAATGTAAATAGTCAGGTAAATCAAATTGATAGAAGACAACAGGCTTTTCCAGATAATTAAAATCAAAAGCTACGCTTGAATAATCCGTTATCATTAAAGAGCTTTCACTTACAAGACTTTTAACGCTCTCTTCTCCGACTTTTACTAATTTTATGTTTTTATGCAGATCTTTAAAATAATTACTATATTTTTTCTGCAGTTCTATATGCATAAAAAACTTCAATATAATATTCTTGTCTTCTAAAAGTTTATGCAATTTCTTATTATTTAAAAATCCACTGTAATTGAGATAGAATTCGGAACTTGTAAAGTCATCAATCCACTCTCTCCAAGTCGGAATAAGGAGTATTTGTTTGGAATTCACCATTTTACTGTTGTCAATCAATGTATCAAATCTCGATAGTCCTGTAACCATTATTTGATCTTTTTTAAAATTCATTTCCTTTACTAAAATGTGCTTTTCGTGATCAGATGAAACGACAAACTTTCTAATTTTACTGTTATATGATTTTCTATTAAAGCTCAATTTTTTCATTGCAATTATGCCATGCTGCAAATAGATGACTTCTTTTGGGTTTTCACTCATTTTATTATGAATGACACTGGGAATAACATCTCTTATACCATGACTTACAATTAAATATTTACTTAAATGATAAAATACGAGATGTTTAAAGCTGTCATAGGTTAAAATGTTTTTCGGATATTTCGAAATGTTATCAGGATTTTTATTATCTTTCTTACTTACATAATAGTATTTTTCTTGATTTTTATTTCGAACACAGTATTCAAAAAATGCAAACCCATTATCCTGCGCGACTTCTCCTAAATTCTCTCCAACAAACCACACTGGTTTATTAACAAAAGGTTTTAAAACTTTTGCAATTAGTCCTGCAATTAGAAACCTTATTTTTTCCGATTTCTTTTCAGTAGCCTTTATATCTCTCATTTCTAGCTTTAAAAGAGCGTTTCTTTTATCAATAAAAGCAGACAAAAAGAGAGACTTATTAATTTTAATTGCACCAGATTTAAATGTTGACTTACTATTTATTAGTTTTAAATCTTTTATTTTTATTGATGACTCAACATACTTATTATTAATTAATAAACACAGACCGATATCGTATTGCATTTGTTTTTCCAAGCCATAACTTTCAACTTCGTTTTCACTTAATAAAAACACAAATTCTTTATAGTCTTGCTGCTCCCGTTTTAACGAAGGTTCAAGCAGAACAGAGCGGCTATTCTTATCTTTTAACTTCAAATATATTTTTTCGTATATCAAATTCTTTTTTTCAATAGCCAAATGAATTTCTATTTCTTTATTTTTGCTGATTATATCTGTGCATTCAGCGTTAATATATGAAGAAAAAACAAATGATAATTCATTTAATTGATTAAATTTGGGCTGTATTGAGAACGGTTTTATATCTTTAATTACAAACTCCGGATAAACATGAGATTGTGATTTGTCTAAAATATCGTCTAAGTTCGACTTCAGTTTTACAGCATATTCTTGATCCTTTACAAGAATTGAAATATAAAAATCAAAAATAAAATAATGATTCATTGCCTCTATATCTGTTTTCTTTATGTTAAGCCTGCTCTCAAAATGCCAACAAGAAGAAGTTTTTTCTAGGTTATTAATAAAATGAATTTTCTGCTCACTTTCATTAGCTAAAAAAACGTTTTTAATTTCAAATTCCTTATCTAAAACCTCTATAGAACCTTTAACTATTAAATCAACACCATCATGATGTATATAAGATATTTCTCCATAAATTGCTGAATCTTTTATTAGAACCGCTAAGTTGTTATCTAAAGTAGCATACATACGTGCTCTTTTTATGAATCCATTAGAATTGTAAATGGTTTTTGGCAGACTGATAAATTTACCCGTAGATTTATCAATTTCTGAATCAAATGATAATCTTTGACTTACTGTTAATCCATTTGTATCGAACTCTAGATAAACATCCCATATTCCATCAGTTTCAAAAAAGCGTTGTGTTAATAAAGGAACACTTACCTGTAAAAAGCCGTTATTATAATCTTTTTCCTGCAGACGAATTATGTGCTTATCTTCAGTTTTTCTATTGAGAAAAACTAACTGTTTAATAAAAATCTGTTCGTCTTCATTTGGGGTAATCTTACAATTTAAATGAAGATCATTATTATCGATGCTTAAATGATGAATTTTAGTCTGAATTAACTGTTCATCAAATTGAGAAATGTGAATTAGCAATTCTTTATTTTGAGTCTGGAAAACATTATGAACAAAGAGTTGGCCATTTTCAGTAAACATCTCTTTTGTTTGTAATGCAGTATTAATATCAGTTTTTATTTTAACTGCAAACTGATATTTACCTACCTTAACTTCAGTATAAAAATACCAATTCCCTTGATATAAAGGATAATCCTTCAGTGTTAAGGATATTTCAAAACTTGAGTCTTCTGAAAGTACTAAAGAGCTCTTCGGTATTATTAATTGTTCTTTTGTTGCTTCGTTTTCTAAATAACAATTTATGGATTTGACTGTGCTATTTAAAAACAAAAATGTATGAGATCCAATAAAAGTCGTGCAATTTGCTGACATTTCGACATTTTCTATTACAAAAGCCGATTCGGAAAGGCTTGTTTTATTTACGATTAAATTTCCATCCACTTGAGGAGCCAACTCTAGCACAGACCCGTCAATAACCAGTTTAAAAGTATCATTTAACTGATTTAGGATATCAATAAAAATTTCATCTCTATCTAAAATAAGTTTTAATTTAAAAACTGTTTTATCAGAACAAGACTTAAGCTCATCTAATGGGATAACAACTTTCATAATGCCTTCATCGCTAAGTAAAGAGATGTTCGATAAGAGATCTATATGCCTGTTAGAAGTTGCAAGAACAACATTCTCTATCCTACTGAAAAAGTGATCATAAAAATCTTTTTTTTCACACTTCAGATCAAATAAGATATTTTCATTTTCAACTTTCACCTTTATTAAATATATGCCGTAGTCCATTAAGTCTCGCCTTTCTGTGCTTGCTGAATTATCTTTTATCCAAAAAGCGTTTTTACAACTCTCTTTGTTGACTCGCCTGCTTCTAAATAACAAAACTTGCTATGAAATTTCTGATATTTATCGTTAGTACTGTAAGCGAAATTTCCCACATCATCAACAGATTTAATAACTTCCTCTGTGGTCATCAATAACGGTCCAGGAGCTTCACTTTCAAAATTATAATAAAACCCTCTTAATTTATCTCTGTATATATCAATATCGGGAACAAAAAAGATAATAGGTTTCTTAAGTGACCCAAAATCAAAAAATACAGAAGAGTAATCAGTAATTAAGATATCTGAAACAAAATATAGTTCACGGATATCCTTATACATAGACAGGTCATATGCAAAGTTTTCTAAGCCCTCTAAGTCAATAACATCAGCTACTAAATAATGCATTCGAAGTATGACAACATATTCTTCACCTAGATGTTCTTTTAGTTTTTTCAAATTCAAATGTATATCGAACTTATAAGCGCCTTTTTTATGATATAAATTATCCCGCCAAGTAGGCGCATATAAAATAACTTTTTTATTTATATCCATACCAAGCTTTTGTTTTATATCATTTTTCTCGTCATTTGTTTTTGGCGAAAATAAATAATCATTTCTCGGATAACCAGTTTCTAAGATTTGTTTTTTAAATTGAAATGCTCGTTTAAAAATTTCAGTCGAATAGGCATTAGGAGAAATTAAAAAATCCCATTTATTTGCTTCCTGCAGAAAATTCTGTTTATACTTTTCAGTTGTCGTTCCGGGCATGTGCACTTCGTCCATATCATTGGCAAGTTTTTTTAACGGAGTGCCGTGCCACGTTTGTATATACAGTGTGTTTTTGGGTTTTGGAATCCATAAAGGAAGCCGGCTGTTTGTAATCCAATATTTCGCTGTAGCCATGTACCAAGTCCACTTAAGAGAAAACCTTTTGATATATGGAGCATCAACGCCGTCTAATGCCGATAAATACCGTTTATCAATACTCCATATCAATTTATAATCATATTGATCTTTATTTTCCTGTAAATATTCGTAGATTGCTCGGGGGTTGCAGCTAAACTGTTTTCCAGAATAGCTTTCAAATAAAATGAGTTTGTTGTTTCTTGGCAGAAGAGCAAAAATCTTAAAAAGGACTGAATAGACCCTAATTAATGAACTTCTGCATTTTTTTAAAATAAAAGATTTCATCATGAACTCCTTAAAGAGTGAAAAATTTATCCTTTGCGCAAACAAGAAAAAAAGAAGCAACTGAAATTTACTTCAAGCCTCTTTTAGTTAGTACTTCTATAAACTAGCCATGTCTTTTTTGATCTGGGTAGTTGAAATGCCTTCTGTTCTTGGAAGGTAAACGACCTCACAATATTCCTTTAAGAAGTCAAACTTCCCTTCCCAGTCATCGCCGATGACAAATGTGTCGATTTTATACTTTTGGATATCTGAGATTTTTTGTTCCCAGTTTTTTTCGGGAATGACTTCGTTAACAAAATCGATCGTTTCTAAAATGAACTTTCGATGTTCAAATGAATGATGCGATTTTTTTTGTTTTTGAAGATTAAATTCATCTGTAGATAATCCTACAATTAAATAGTCACCCAGATCTCTTGCTCTTTCCAGCAGCTTCATATGTCCGTAGTGAAATAAATCAAATGTTCCGTACGTTATCACTTTCTTCATTAGATAACATCACCTTCCAAGCGTTTTCAACTGAGAGTAACAGAAAAAAACCAAAACCTTTAACAGATTGTTTATAATTTCGACATAATTTTCACGTACCTTTAATATTGAACAATAATAGCATAAGTTCCTATAAAAGTTAAGGCACTTTAAAAATGTCAATCACCAGCATTTTTTGGTATTACCGTTGTATTGATGTATAAAATTCACAGGACTATTGTCTCAACTATCCCCATTATAACAAGTTTTCTTTTGCGGAAAAATTGATTCTTTTGTCACGTTTTTAAACGAAACGATTTTCTTTCTGCTGCGTCATTTATTCTGTACGCCCTCCTCATATTAATTCATCGTCAAAACGTGAAGGAATTGTAATGTGAATGTTAAAAGTTCCTAAAGATTTTTGTGGTAAGATAGAGTAAGATGTTTTCAGGCAAAGAGGCTTTAATGAAACTATACGAATGGCACGTGTTTTTTATAGACATATAGATGAAAAGGAGGGTTGGTTACGATGCAAACAAAACCCATTAATCAATTAGATTTTGTAGACGGTGAACTAACTTCATTTGTATCACATTTAGAAACGTCATATTTGGACCAAAATAGAGGTGCGTTCATCGTAACAGCGAATCCTGAAATCGGATTTGAAGCGATGCAGAATCCGCGTTATGAAGCGGTTCTTTCGTCTGCTGATTTTATTTTGCCGGATGGCATTGGTGTTGTGATGGTTTCGAAGTTAATCGGGAAGCCGCTTCAATCCAGAATTGCCGGTTATGATTTGTTTACGTCGCTGTTGGATAAAGCAAATCAAAAGAAAAAGCGGGTTTTCTTTTACGGTGCGGCTAAGCATGTCATTGCACAGACAATTGAGCGCGTCGAACGTGATTATCCAGGGATTGAAATTGCCGGATACTCTGACGGCTATGTGAAGGATCAACGTGAGGTGGCGGACCAGATTGCGGCCGCAAATCCAGATATGGTATTTGTTGCGTTAGGTTATCCTAATCAGGAGTTCTTTATCCATCAATACCGCCATTTATTCCCTCAGGCTGTTGCTGCAGGGCTGGGCGGAAGCTTTGATGTGTTCAGCGGCAATGTCAAAAGAGCGCCGTCATTTTTTATCCGTTTCCATCTTGAATGGATGTACAGGCTGATCACCAATCCTGCGCGCTGGAGAAGAATGCTGAGCATTCCTAAGTATGTTACAGCCGTGCTGAAGCATGAACGAGCTGCAGCAAAGCCGCAATATACGGGGCAGGTCAAAGATCAGTCACGCCATCTGTAATCGGCTTAAAGGAGCTATGGTATGTAATGAAATGCATGAATCTTTCGCTGAGCTCGAGGACAATCTGTGACAGCCCTTTTGAAGTGATGACAGATTGAAATCCTGGATTGCGTTATTTTATTATTTGTTCATCAAAACCATTGGCACATTGCTGTTTTGGGTCAAACCGGGCAATGAAGTGACGCTTCTGGTTTCCTTTCCTGATAATGCCCGTGCACTATTAAAGGAATACCAGAAGGGACACTTTTCATTTCCCATTCATGTGCTGCTGACCCAGCATGCCAAGTCGCTGGAAAAAGAATTTCCTTCACTTACTGTTTCGGTTATTAACGAAAAACACCCGCTTCATATATGTAAAGCGGTCTTTTCTATGCTGAGCAGTAAGACTGTGATTGTTGATAACTATTTTATTTTGACGACCGTTCTGGCCAGCAGGTCTGAGATCGAGTGTATCCAAGTTTGGCATGCAAACGGGGCATTTAAGAGATTTGGGTTAAAGGACATCAACACACAGAACCGTTCGCGGTCTGATATAAGCCGCTTTCGCAAAGTGTATGCTTCATTTGACCGGATTGTCGTCGGTTCTGAACATATGGCTGACATATTCAAGGAATCTTTCGACATAAAAGGTGATCCATTTCTTCGGTTTGGTGTGCCTTTAACTGATGCTTACAATGAGACGCGGGAAAGCAGCAATGATCTTAAAAGCAAATATCATCTGCCGGCGGAGAAAAAAATTATACTGTATGCGCCGACCTTTAGGGACCGACAGTTCGAAAGCTTTTCTCTGCCGTTTTCAGAAAAGCAGCTGCAGCATGAATTAAAAGAAGAATATTTACTTGCGGTAAAACTTCATCCTGTTATGAAGCAATCTGCTGAATTACCTGAAGATAGTGCGTGGATAAAAGATGTGTCAGCTCTCCCTCTTGCAGACCTTTTGAAAATGAGCGATCTGTTAATATCGGATTATTCTTCTGTCCCTTTTGAATTCGCATTGCTGGACAAACCCATTTTGTTTTATACGTATGATTTGGAGGATTACAACAGAACCCGCGGTTTAATTCGGAATTATGCAGAGGTGATCCCCGGGGTTCCTTGCTGTGATTCTGGAATGCTCTTGGACCAGCTGAAAGATATGGACAAGCTCCAATCAGAAGTAGAGCGCTTTTCACGTGAATGGAATGAATACTCTAGAGGGAATGCCAGTAAACAGCTTTTAAGCTATATAAACGAGAAATTATACTGATCCCTATATATAATAGAGATCGGTATTGCAAATAATATGAAAACCTTTTATAAAACATTATGAGTTGTAGTAAGGAAGGAGTCATTTTATGATTTATGCTGAGATTCTAGCCGGTGGAAAAGGTTCCCGCATGGGGAACGTCAATATGCCAAAACAGTTTTTGCCGTTAAATAAACGCCCTATTATCATTCATACGGTTGAAAAGTTTTTATTAAATGACCGTTTTGATAAGATTTTAATCGTTTCACCTAAAGAGTGGATTAACCATACAAAAGACATTTTAAAAAAATTCATGGGGCCTAATGATCGCCTGGTTGTCGTTGAAGGCGGCAGCGACCGTAATGAGTCTATTATGAGCGGCATCCGCTATATTGAAAAAGAATTCGGCATTCAGGATGATGACGTGATCATTACTCATGATTCTGTGCGTCCATTTCTGACTCATCGCATTATTGATGAAAATATTGATGCGGTTCTTCAATACGGTGCGGTGGATACTGTGATCTCTGCCATTGATACGATTATTGCTTCAGAAGACCAGGAATTCATTTCTGATATCCCTGTCCGCGATAACATGTACCAAGGGCAAACCCCGCAAAGCTTTCGGATCAGCAAATTGGTCGAGCTTTATAACAAGCTGTCAGATGAACAAAAAGCTGTCCTGACTGACGCATGTAAGATCTGTTCGTTAGCAGGTGAAAAAGTGAAGCTGGTCCGCGGTGAAGTCTTTAATATTAAAGTAACGACACCATATGACTTAAAAGTGGCTAATGCCATTTTACAGGAGCGAATTTCACAATGATTAATCAAACGTATCGTTTAGTTTCTGCCCGACAATTTGAAGTGACGTATAAAGATAAAGTTGTCCACTCAGATAAGGTCGTCATCCGGCCCACCCATTTATCCATCTGTGCTGCCGACCAGCGCTATTATACTGGTTCACGCGGCAAAGAAGCCATGGATAAAAAATTGCCGATGGCTCTCATCCATGAAGGAATCGGAAAAGTCATGTTTGATCCGACAGGCACATTTAAAGTCGGAACCCGGGTTGTTATGGTGCCGAATACACCGGTTGAAGAGCATGAGGTCATTGCGGAGAATTACCTGCGTTCCAGCAGGTTCCGTTCAAGCGGCTATGATGGATTTATGCAGGATTATATGTTCATGGCGCCGGATCGGCTCGTTGAACTTCCGGACAGCATTAATCCGCATGTCGCAGCTTTTACTGAGCTTATTACGATTGCAGTTCATGCGCTTTCCCGATTTGAGCGTATGGCGCATAAGAAGCGTGACACATTCGGTGTATGGGGAGACGGAAATCTCGGATTTATCATGACGCTTCTTCTGAAGAAGAAATATCCAGACAGCAAAGTGTTTATTTTCGGAAAAACGCCTTACAAGCTTGATCATTTTTCTTTTGTTGACGCAGCATATCAAATTAACGACATTCCTGAGGATGTCAAAATCGACCATGCCTTTGAATGTGTAGGCGGACGCGGCAGTGAAAGCGCAATTGATCAGATCATTGCCCAAGTTCATCCCGAAGCGTGTGTAGCGCTCTTAGGCGTGTCAGAATACCCTGTTGAAATTGAAACGAGAATGGTGCTTGAAAAAGGAATTACGCTGATCGGCAGCAGCCGCAGCGGACGCGAGGATTTTGCCCGTACTGTCGACTTTTTAGCTCAATACCCTGAAGTCGTTGATTATTTAGAAACATTAGTAGGCGGACGCTTCCCAGTACGCAGTATTGAGGAAATTACTAACGCGTTTGAAGCAGATTTGACTTCATCTTGGGGAAAAACTGTTATTGAATGGGACATTTAAACAGTGAAAACATTCCTTACACGAATCGTAAAAGGAGTATTCAGCACCTCTTATAAACTATTGAGCGCCTTATTGCCAGTACAGCACAACAAAGTTGTCATCGCTTCCTATCGTGAAGATCATTTAAGTGATAATTTTAAAGGTGTTTATGAAAAGCTGAAGCAAGATCCGTCTCTTCGCATCACCCTGCTTTTACGCAAGATGGATAAGGGGCTGATCGGACGAGCTGCATATTTGCTTCATCTTTTCAGCTCGTTATATCACCTTGCCACATGTCGTGTGCTTTTGTTAGATGATTATTATTTTCCTTTGTATGTTGTGCCAAAACGAAAGGAAACTGTCGCCATCCAGCTTTGGCATGCTTGCGGCGCGTTTAAAAAATTCGGCTACAGCATTGTGGACAAGCCGTTTGGTCCTTCTTCTGATTACCTGAAGATTGTTCCCGTGCATTCTAACTATGATTATGCTGTTGTCAGTGCACCTGATGCCGTGCCGCATTTTGCCGAAGCTTTTCAAATGGAGCAAAAGCAGATTTTGCCGCTTGGCATTCCAAGAACGGATTATTTTTATCATAAGGATCATATTCGCCATGTACTGGATGAGTTTCATCGGGTTTATCCGGAACTTAAGCATAAGAAAAAGCTTTTGTATGCTCCTACTTTTAGAGGCAGCGGACATCATCAAGAGGGTGACGCTACCCCGCTTGATCTGCTACAATTAAAATCGGCGCTAAACCATAAAGATTATGTCGTGATGCTCCATCTTCATCCGTATATGCGCAAGCATGCGCACACGGAAGAGGATGATTTTGTGCTGGATTTAACCGATTCGTACTCTTTGTACGATTTGATGGCAATCTCCGATGGGCTGATAACCGATTATTCTTCAGTCATTTTCGAATACAGCCTGCTGAAACGTCCGATGTATTTTTACTGCCCGGATTTAGAAGACTACTTGGAAGAACGTGATTTCTACTATCCGTTTGAATCGTTTGTTCCCGGGCCGATTTCGAAAGATGTTCCATCGCTTGTACACGATATCGAGAGTGATCACGAGGCTGATACGAAGCGGATTGAGGCTTTTTCGCAAACATTTATTACCCATCAGGACGGCAAATCTTCAGAGCGAGTAGCCGATTTTATTTCATCATTTTTAACATCTGGTGCCGATTAGGAGAAAGTGAGGTACAAAGTGAAGCTGGCCAGAAAGATTAAGAACAGACTTTTCAGATCAAAAAAGAGAACGAAAACAGAAGATACATCTGTCATTGTCCATTCGACAGATAACAGGGTTTTTTCTCTTTTCGATAAAACCAAGCGAATTGAAGAAAACCAGCAAGTCCCTGTCAGAAAAATTTCTGAGTTTTCTTGGAATGGATCAATTCTTAAAATTGCGGGTTATATGTACATCAAGGGCCTGCCTCTTCAAAAAGAGGATCAGGTTCGAAAACGTTTATTATTGGTGAACAACGGTGTTTTATTTACAGCTGTTTCACTGCGGGATGTTCCGGTAGATCAGCTGTCGATTGATACTTCAAATGTGCCTGGGGGCTATAAGTGGGCAGGATTTTCACAGCAGATTAACTTTTCTAAGCTGATGAATGACAAGCCGCTTCCGCAGGGCGAGTATAAGCTGTTTCTGGAAATTGAAGCTGTAGATGACCAAAATGTAAAACACCAGGAAGTGCATACGGTCGGAAACGTCAGCAATTTCCTCTCTAATGATGTATATGCCACAAAAATGGAATTTCATTCTGCTAAAAAGCTGATGAAATTCAATTTAATTGTTAACTATGATGAGGGCGAAAAGACGATTAACTTGTCTTGCAACAAGCTGCAGGAAATTGATCCGAGCCTTTTGGAGCTGGATACTGGAAAAGAAGCGAACCGATTTTTACGCAAGCTGAATACGAGCTTATTTCATTTTGCTTATGATGTGTTCCGCCTGCTGCCGATTAAGTCCAATAAGATCGTCTTTGCTTCTGACAGCCGGCTTGATTTGACAGGCAACTTCGAATTTGTTTATGAAGAACTGCTAAAGCGCGAAGAAAATTTTGATTTCAAATTTTTCTTAAAGAGCAGCATTCGAGACAGAAAAAGCCTGTCTGAATTAATGTCAATGGCCTATCATTTTGCGACAAGCAAAATCATTTTTATAGATGATTTTTATCCGATTATTTATCCGCTAAAAATCCGTAAAAATGCGGATCTTGTCCAGCTATGGCATGCTGTCGGCGCCTTTAAGACATTCGGCTACAGCCGAATCGGGTTGCCAGGAGGACCGTCGCCGCATTCGAAAAACCATAGAAACTACACCAAGGTGATTGTCAGCTCTGAGAATATACGAAAACATTATGCAGAGGGCTTCGGCGTAGATATAGAGAACGTCATCGCTACAGGCGTACCGCGAACAGACTTTTTCTTTGATGAAGCGAAGAAGGCATTTGTAAAAGAACGTCTTTATACGGAATATCCGTTTCTGAAGGACAAGAAGGTCATTCTTTTTGCACCAACCTTCCGCGGAAACGGTCAGCAATCCGCTCATTATCCTTTTGAAGTGCTTGATTTTGACCGTCTGTATCATGAGTTAAAGGATGAGTATATCTTCTTATTTAAGATTCATCCATTCGTTCGAAACGATGCCAATATTCCTTATCAGTACAGTGATTTCTTTTATGATTTCTCTTCGTTTAGGGAAATCAATGAGCTATTGCTCGTAACAGATGTTCTGATTACAGATTACTCTTCTGTGTGCTTTGAGTATGCTTTATTAAATAAACCGATGATCTTCTTTAGCTATGATGTAGATGATTATATTCGCAAACGTGATTTCTATTACGATTACTTTGACTTTATTCCTGGTCCGCTTGCGAAAACGTCTGATCAAATGATTTCGATCATAAAGGAAGAGAAGTATAACTTTGAGCAAATTGATTCATTTGTTCATTATTTCTTCGACGATCTTGACGGAAAAGCAAGTGAACGTGTGATCGATCAAATTGTCTTTCCTCAGGAAGAGGAGCCATTAGACGATAAAGTCCTTAAAAGATAAGCAAAACCACCTTTTGCAAACGCAAAAGGTGGTTTTTTTATTGGTATTCCGGAACATCAAAGTAAAGCGTATAACCGTCCAGCAATGAATACAGGCTGTACATGCGGTTTACTTGTTTGTACGCCCAGCCGATGTCGGTTGCGTATTGGTGTGCCGCTGTGGCTGACCATCTCATTTTGTATAGTGTGTCCTGGTTGTAGGCTGTGTTGTGAATATATGAAGAGCCTATGAATTTGGCCCCGCCGATAATGGCCGCTTCTGGTGTGAACCAGCCTTGTTCGTACGCGTATTTAGCGCCGTAGTAATTCGGATTTCTGTCGTATGCGCCTATTCCGTACATGTTATATACAGTTTTTCCGTTATAGGTTAAGCCGTTGGCTAAATCGGATGTTCCGTTTCCTGTTTCAAGAAGAGCGTGTGAGATTAAATAGAGCTCGTTGATGCCGTATTGTTTGGCGGCATCGATAAATGCCTTTGCTTTCCCTGTCAGAACGCCTTTACCCGCAAGCACTTTCTGATTGACTTCAGTGATGCTGAGCCCGGCTGCCTGTGACAGCTTGAGAAATTGGAAATAGTATTTGCTGTCTCTGGAAAATTTATTCGGATCCACGTATTGAACCACTTCATCACTGCTTGCGTTTCGCCAGCCCAAATTGATTTTGGCCCAGCCGTTTGTCTGGCCGATGATTTTCACCTTATCGCCTTTTTTAAATTGGCCAATTACGTTCGTCGGGATGACTGCCGGCGTTGACCGGATATTCAGTACGTCAGCTGTGACTGTTGAAGTTGCTGTATGAATATAAGTGAGCGATACGTAAGCCGCCCCGTCTGTTTGCGGGCTTACTGTCATTTGTTTTTGGACCATATCACGAAGCGAGAGATTGTAATTTGTTTTCATGATTTGCGGCCCGTTTTTGATTTTTACGATAGATGATGTCCATCCGTATAATTGTTTCAGCTTCGCTGCTGCCGCAGCAGCTGCATCGTTACCTGTGAACGGTTCGTTTAAGCTGATTTTATAAAGGCGATTGGTCTTGGTTGTGTAACTCGGGCTTAAGCTTTGGGCTTTCAGATAGGTTACCCCATTGTTTAATGCTGTTTTGCTGCTGATCTGGGCTGTTACGATTTTGTATTGTGTATATGCCGTCTCGCCTGTTTTAGCTGTTGTGCCGGCGGCATTATTTTGTTTGAAAAACGCTAAAACACGGTCAATATCTTCTTGGCTGATGATGGCTTCAGTTATCATTTGATAGCTGCTCGCTGTGGTCTGACCGGTTTTCTGGCTTGTTGCTGATATGTGATTCGATTGAAAGAATGTAAGTGCTTGATTGGCTTTGGCTGTACCAAGCAGAGATTCAGTTGTGATTGTAAACGTGTTAGCGATTTGTTTTTTGATTGTTTTCGCAGATACACTCAGCTGATGTTTTTTTAATATGTTCAAGCCCTTTGTCACTTTTACTTGATCTGATGTTTCTTCTGAGATGAGCTGATATTGGTTTTCTGCTGTTGTTCCAGTTGCTTTTTTCGCTGCCTTTACTTTTTTCTGAACAAAAAAGGCTGCGGCTTTGTTTGCCTGCTTCTCGCCTAAAATTTTTGCTGTCGTTATTTGATAGGCTGTAGATGTTGTCGTTTTTTTGATGCTGGATGATGTACAGCGCCACTTTTTCTTTTTAAAGAAGGTGTCCACTTTTTGCAGCTGCTGTTTCGTTAAACCCTTCATATTCACAATATATGATGTGCTTGTGCCAACCTTTTGATAACTGCCGGATACGCCGGTGTTTTTCTTGATTTGGCTGATGGCGTCCTTGACTGTATTCAGCCCTTTGAAATAAGCTGATTGGACATTATATGTCTCAGCAGTTGTTTTTTGATTGATTGGCTTGTAGCTTCCTGTAATACCGGTGGTTTGTTTCAATTGAGTTAATAGATTCTTGGCATTCGCTTCGCCTGATACGGCGGCTGTAGTGAATGTATAATAGGCTTGTCCTTTCACCGTTTCTTTTAATGAAGCCTTAAGCCCCGATTCCTTTTGGAAGGCATTTTTGATCTGCTCTGCTTTGCTGTCTCCAACGATTGCGCCTGACTGAATGGTTGTGACAGACACCGTATGTGAGACGGGCTGATACGAGCTTTTAATTCCCGTTTGCTTAGCCAGACTCTGGATAAGCGCCTTCACTTTTGTCTCATCAGGGATTTCTGATGTTATGACGTTCACATAGGGCTGGGCTGTTCCGGATGCTTTTACAGTGCCAGACACTCCCGTCTCTTGTTTAAGCTTGGCCAGCAATGTGTTTGCCTGCTTTTCACCCGAAATGGCGCCTGAGGTGATGGTGACATACGGCTGTTTGCTTCCGACAGGACTTGACTTGCCTGAAATCGCTGTCTGTTTGGCGAGTCCGCTCAGTATTGCTTTCGCTTCTGCTTCGCTATGAATGCCAGCAGCGGAAATTTGGTAGGTCGTTGTTGTGCCCGAAGCCTGATAAGAAGCATCCCAGCCAGTGTCTTTTTCCAGCTTGGCGGCTGCCTGTGCGGCTTGGCTTTCTGTACTGAACGTTTTAGCCGGTTCTATCTCATATATCGAGTAGTCCTTATAGGCTGCAGCCTGTGCGGCAGAACCGGATATGGAAAAAAAGGCAAGGGACGCGGCGGACAGAAGCATCGGTGCGATTAATCTCTTTTTCATTCCTTCTCCTCTTTCATATTCAATGAGTATATAAAACTAGTTTATTTATCGGCACGCGTACACTTCATTTACAGGTGAATCCCTTCCATTTTTTCATAAAAAAAAACTTAATCTCGAAGTGAGATTAAGTTTACATATGAGACACGATCAGTGTACAAGTTCCTTTAATCGTAAAATCGGGCATTTGAGCGGGCAAGATCAAGTGATTGCCTTTTTTGAGCGGACATGTTTCGTCTTCATACATCAGTGAACCGCTTCCTTCAATCACGCTGCAAAGCAAGAAGGCTTCATCCTGAGACAGCTCAGCCTCGCCATTTATGTCCCATTTATATACCGAAAAATATTCCCCTTGGACAAACGTTTTAATGGTAATTCCTTTTCTTGATTCGGTCGATTCATCTATATACCCGTCCACGTGAGGAACTGTGGCCGCATTGACCGCTTTGGCAAAATGAAGCTCTCTCTGACTCCCGTTGTGATCAAGCCGGTCATAGTCGTACACCCGGTATGTGGCATCTGAATTTTGCTGTGTTTCTAACACCAGTGCCCCTTTACACAATGCGTGCAGCGTTCCGCTCGGCACATAATAGAAATCACCAGGTTTAATTTTGATTCTTCGCAGCAGGCCTTCCCAGTCACCGCTGTTGATCATTGTGACAAGTTCTGTTTTTGAGCGGGCTGTATGCCCATAAATAATCTCCGCGTTTTCTTTACAGTCAATGATGTACCAGCATTCCGTCTTGCCGAGTTCTCCCTCTTCGTTTTCTCCGGCATAATAATCATCAGGGTGAACTTTTATCGACATATCTTCCTTCACGTCCAGGAGTTTTGTCAGAAGCGGAAATCGGTCCCCCGCCACGCCGCCGAATACTTCACGGTGCTCTTCCCAAAGCTCGATCAATGTCTTTCCTCTATACGGGCCATTCACTACAGTGCTCGGTCCTTTTGGATGACCGGAAATGGCCCAGCATTCCCCCGTCGTTTCGGAAGGAATACCGTATCCAAATATATCTCGTAAAGCGGTGCCGCCCCAGATTTTTTCTTTAAAAACAGGCGTTAGAAAAATCGGTGATTGCGTCATGATCCGTACCCCTCCCCTGTAAATAGCTGATCATTATTTTCCCGGTGCGCCCCCCTTACAAACGCCCGTATAAGCTGTCTTATTCCTAAGACAACATATGTATAAAGCATCATCTTTTGACAACCCCTTTAAGAAAACGCTTCCTTTATATTATATCACGTCGAAAAGAAGCTTTGTTTCAGCCTTTTCCTTGAGAAGAATAATT
The DNA here is from genome assembly GCF_036765095.1 of Bacillus sp. 0209A. Classification (NCBI taxonomy): domain Bacteria; kingdom Bacillati; phylum Bacillota; class Bacilli; order Caryophanales; family Bacillaceae; genus Bacillus; species Bacillus sp. 0209A. The sequence continues at coordinate 545,347 of NZ_JBAIZV010000002.1, read as the reverse complement.
CTCCTTTTTTGATACAAATTAATAAAAACCGTCAATCTGTTTACGAAGGAGAAAAACTATGCACATCGACTCTGATCTCCAGAACAACTTAGATGCATTAAAAAAAAAATGGGGACAAAACGACGATATGATGTTTTATTCATTTGCTTTTGGAGACAGCAGACGGAAGGCGTGTTTACTGTATATTGACGGTCTGACAGAGAATAAAATGCTGGCGCAATACGTCATTTCTCCTTTACAAAGAGAGGCGTTAGCCCATAAGGAAGGCTCGATTGAAGACTTATCCGCCTTTTTTTTCGGTTTTCACCATAGCGTTGTCTCTGAAATGAAAGAAATAGAACAGCTCGTTTTTACAGGGCATGCCGTTTTGCTCGCTGATGGCTATCGCGAAGGATTAGCTTTTGACACGAAAACATTAAAAACACGCAGTCTTGAAGAGCCCTCCTCCGAAATCGTGGAACGCGGTGCGAAAATAGGATTTATTGAAAAGCTGCGGACAAACACAGCGCTTTTGCGTGAACGGACAAGTGATCCTAACCTCGTCATAAAGGAAATGATACTCGGAAAAAGGACGAAAAAGAAAATCGCTGTCGCTTATATTCAAGATATTGCTCCTGATTATGTCGTCAAGGAAGTGTTTAAAAGGCTGAACTCAGTCAAAATCGATGATCTGCCGGAATCGGGTACACTTGAACAGCTGATTGAAGATGAACCGTTTTCGATCTTTCCCACGATATTAAGCACTGAACGGCCTGATCGGACAGAAGCTTCTCTATTAGAAGGACGGGTAGCCATATTGGTAGATGGCACCCCGTTCGCTTTGATTGTGCCGGCTACGGTTGATGAATTCATTCATTCGCCCGATGATTACAGCCAGCGCTGGATTCCGATGTCACTTATACGCCTTCTTCGGTATTCCAGCGTTCTGATCACCATTTATTTGCCCGGTCTGTATATTTCTCTCGTTTCTTTCCACACTGGGCTGTTGCCGACCCGAATGGCGATCTCCATTGCAGGCAGCAGGCTTAATGTGCCATTCCCGCCTTTTGTAGAAGCTTTTTTTATGATCTTTACGATCGAGCTGATCAGAGAAGCCGGGTTGAGACTGCCAAAGCCGATCGGTCAGACCATTGGCCTTATCGGCGGAGTTGTCATCGGACAGGCGGCTGTTCAGGCGCAAATTGTCAGCGCCCTTATGGTCATTGTCGTTTCTGTCACAGCACTGGCGTCTTTTACCGTTCCTTCATACGCCTATAACTTTCCCCTGCGGCTGATACGCATTGCTGCAATGATAAGTGCAGCAGTACTTGGTATGTATGGCGTCGTTATGGTTTTCCTGTTTGTGATCGGCCACTTGATGCGCCTGAAAAGCTTCGGGCAAGATTACATCATTCCGATCATGGCACAGCCCGGACAGGATTTGAAGGACACCGTCATCCGTATTCCCACGAAGTTTTTTAAAAGAAGACCGACACGAAACGATCCCGAAGATAACATCAGACAAAGGTGATGGCTATGAAAAAATCAGAGCATAAACTGACTTTTATGCAGACGCTTATTATGATAAGCAGCACACTGATCGGTGCCGGGGTCCTAACCCTTCCCCGCTCAGCTGCTGAAACCGGCAGTCCAAGCGGATGGATTATGATCCTGCTGCAGGGCGTTATTTTTATTATGATCGCTCTGCTTTTTTTGCCTTTCCTTCAAAAAAACAGCGGAAAAACTCTTTTCAAGCTCAACAGCATCACGGCTGGAAAATTCATCGGCCCACTATTGAATTTGTTTATCTGTCTATATTTCATGGGAGTTGTTTGCTATCAAGCACGGATTTTGGGAGAGGTCGTCGGATTCTTTCTGTTGAAAAATACGCCAATGTCAGTTGTCGTTTTTATATTTCTCGCAGTTGCCATCTATCATGTGGGCGGAGGCGTTTATCCCATTGCAAAGGTATACGCTTATATTTTTCCTATGACTCTTATTATTTTTATGATGCTCCTGTTGTTCAGCTTTCGCTTATTTCAGCTTGATTTTCTCCGGCCTGTTTTTGAAGGAGGCTATCAAAGTTTTTTCTCTTTATTCCCAAAGACGCTTTTATATTTCTCAGGATTTGAAATCATATTTTATCTCGTCCCTTTTATGAGAGATCCGAAGCAAGCGAAAAAGGCTGTTGCTTTGGGCATCGCGACTTCCACAGTGTTTTACAGCATTACGTTGTTCATTGTGATTGGCTGTATGACTGTGGCAGAGGCAAAAACAGTGACTTGGCCGACCATTTCCCTCATTCACGCATTAGAGGTTCCGGGTATTTTTATTGAACGATTCGATCTGTTTTTACAGCTGACCTGGACAGCCCAGCAATTTGCCTGTATGCTCGGGTCCTTCAAAGGCGCCCATATTGGATTAACAGAAATTTTTCATCTAAAAAATAAAAACAATCCATGGCTCTTGGCTGCAATGCTGGCTGGGACGTTTTTCGTAACGATGTATCCCAAGGACCTGAATGAGGTATTTTATTATGGAACACTTCTCGGATATGTATTTTTATTTGTGATTGCAATCCCATTCTTTACCTGGTTTTTAAGCTGGGTACAGAAAAAACTGGGGAGGGGGCAGCTTGGATGAAGATCATAACAAAACTCGCAGTTATGTTTCTGATGCTGCAGGTTCTCTCGGGATGTTGGGATGTCAAAAATATTGAGAAATTATCCTTCGCAAGAGGACTGGCAATCGATGAGACAGATGATCATCAGTATAAATTAACATACCAAAACCTTCTTCCCCAAAGTGAAGACAGCCAAGCATCCGGAAAACCCGAATTTGTTCATGTGACATCCCACGGGAAAACCATTCTGGAAGCAGTCAGTGATGTATCTGTCAAGGACCCTCCTATTTATAGCGATCATTTAAAAGTGATTCTTTTGGGAGAAAAACTGATGAGGAATCAAAACATAGATCAAGTCTTTAACCATTTTATTCGGGATGACGAGCTGCGGCGCAGCAGCTTTTTGATGGCAGCCAGAGGGAAAGCGGCTGATATCTTTACAAAAGGAAGCCCCAGCCAGCAGCAGCCGATGCCCACCGAAAAACTGATTGATTTGACAACTCATAGAGGATATAACGGTAAGATTATGAGGCCGCTTCGCATCGGCAGGGCTTCTATCTATTGCCAAAATGGCTACAGCTTTCTCATTCAAGCCGTGAAAAACCAAAAGGGAAAAGCAACGTATGACGGGGCGGGCATTATCAAAAGCGGGAGCAATAAACTCGTTGGATTTCTTTCACCAAATGAAACACAAACGCTGACATGGGTCGTGGGGACGATCCAAGGAGGCGTGATGCCGACGACAGATAAAGGACATCCGATTACGTTTGAGATTAAAAAGTCAAAAACGAAAATTAAGCCGTCCATTGAAAACGGAAAACCTGTCTTTCGAATTTCTGTCAAAACAAAGGGCTTCTTGACAGAAGACCAAAATCCGAATGAAAACTCCTTTAGTAAGAGCTATTTGAGCAGGCTGGAGAACATTTTTGAGAAAAAGCTTGAACGCGATATAAAGAAGGTCATGGATAAACTGCAGCATGATTATAAAACCGATCCGGTCTTTTTATCCGAACACATTCGGGTTCAATACCCAGAATATTGGCATAAAGTAAAAGGACATTGGGATGACCTATTTTCAGAGGCTGATTTCACATACGATATTTCTTTCAAAATCATTAACTTCGGCACAGTAGGAAAGTGAGCAATCAAAAGGGTGCGCATGATCGCGCACCCTTTTTTATGTTGTTTCGGTCGTCTGCTGTTTCCCAGCCGATCCCCCCTGTCCGTTTTTATCCCGTAAATCCTGCTCAATTTCTTCAAGGCTTTTCCCCTTCGTCTCTGTCACTTTAAACCGGACAAACAAGAACGCCATGATGCCGATCGCGGCATAGATCAGGAATAAATAACTGATGCCGATTGCCTCCATTAATATTGGATAGGTTAGTGAAACAATCAGTGTCCCAACGTGCAGCATCAAGGTCGATACCCCAGTGCCGATTCCTCTGACATGGAGCGGAAACAATTCAGGAAGCATCACCCAGACAACCGGTCCCCAGCTGACCGCAAAAACAACGATGAACACGCCTAAGCAAATGACTGTCGTCCATGAGGCAGCCGCGGTGTTATCGAAAAAGAGATTCACCAGAGCGAGAACGATCAAGCTGATCACCATCCCGGCATTCCCGAATAACAATAGCGGCTTTCTCCCGATCTTGTCGATAATTTTTATCGCTACTAATGTCATGAGCACATTAACTGTGCCGATTCCGACCGTTCCTAAAATCGAAGCGGAGTTTCCAAATCCGACGTTTGTAAAGGTCTTTGGCGCATAATAGATGATCGTATTCGTTCCGATAAATTGCTGTAAAAACGCCAGTCCCAAGCCGGCAATCAGGGCGGGGCGAACCCATGGATCGAACAGCTCCTTCAGACCGCCTTCATCCTGCTTTTCCGCCTCTTGAATATCATGTATTTCCTGATCAATATCTTTTGTGCCACGCAATTTTTCAAGAATCTTTTTCGCTTTGCCTTCTTCGCCATTCGTAAACAGCCAGCGCGGGCTCTCCGGCATGAACAAAATGCCAATAAGCAGGAGCAGAGACGGCACAGCAGCCAATCCAAGCATCCAGCGCCACGCTTCGGCATCAGCAAATATGTAATTGACAATGTAAGAAAGCAGAATGCCGACCGTGATCATCAGCTGATTCAGCGATGACAGCGCCCCCCGCTTATGCTTTGGCGCCAGTTCAGATAAATAGAGCGGCACGATCGTCGTCGAAGTCCCCACTGCAAGTCCTAATATAATGCGAAACAGCACCATGACTCCCGTATTCGGGGCGAGTGCCACACCCAGACCGCCTATACAAAATAGCAGCGCGGCCGCCATAATCGCTTTTTTTCTTCCGAAACGGTCGGTCAGCTTACCGGCCGTTCCTGAACCTAATATCGCCCCAACCAATAAAGAGCTGACAACAAGTCCTTCTGTAAACGCATTCAATCCTAAATCCTTTTTCATAAATAAAATAGCGCCGGAAATCACTCCGGTGTCATAACCGTATAACGCGCCTCCAAGAGCGCCGAAAAAATAAAGCCATATATTCGACTGCTTTTTCATAACAATGACTCCCTTTCTCCATTCAGCTTCAATGACATTGTTGCGAAGTTTATTAGAAATCTTTTAGCCTCTTTTTCCGGCCATTAAACCTTTTCGTTCTTGCAGCCCCTAAGTTTCCAATCATTTACTTGCATTTTTTTCAACGTCACCGAAACATTTTATCTGCTAGAGCGTCCAATATAAGGTGATTCATCACATTTAAAATATCAACTTTCAAGAACAGGAACTTATAAATATAGGAATATTTATCGAAAAATGTCTTTTGAAGAGTTGTCCCATGGCAAAATAAATGGTACTCTTCAAATATTAAAGAAACGAGAGGGTATTGATATGGAAGAACGAACGCACCGCAGAAAGAAAAAGAGACGACTTAGAAAATGGGTGAAAATCGTTGCCGGTTTGATGGCTTTTCTAGTCATTGCGGCAGGATCTGTCGGCGCCTATGCTTATGTCAAGCTGAGCAATGCTTCTAAAGAAGCTCATGTCAGCCTTGCGCGCGGAGAACAATCAGTAAAACGGATTAAAGAATTTAATCCCGGAAAAGATTCTTTCTCTGTATTGCTCTTGGGAATTGATGCCAGAGAAGAAAACGGCGAGACTGTCGACCAGGCAAGAAGTGACGCGAATGTTCTGGTTACATTTAACCGGAAAGAAAAAACAGCTAAAATGCTGAGCATTCCGCGTGACGCCTATGTAAATATCCCAGGCCATGGCTATGATAAGTTTACACATGCTCATGCCTACGGCGGCGTTGACCTCACTGTGAAAACAGTTGAGGAGATGCTGGATATTCCCGTCGATTATGTCGTCGAAAGCAATTTCACAGCTTTTGAAGACGTCGTGAACCAGCTGAATGGCGTCAAAGTAACAGTAAAAAGCGATAAAGTCATTAAGCAAATCAAAAAAGATACAAAGGGAAAAGTCGTTCTTCAAGAGGGAACTCATACGCTTGATGGAGAAGAAGCACTCGCTTACGTAAGAACACGTAAAGCGGACAGTGATCTTTTGCGGGGACAAAGACAAATGGAAGTGCTGAGCGCTATTTTGGAAAAGTCAAAATCACTGAGCTCAATCCCGGCTTATGATGACATTGTGGATACGATGGGGAAAAATCTGAAAATGAACTTATCACTTAAAGATGCCATCGGCCTGTTCCCGTTTCTCACTTCATTGAAATCGGTTGATTCTATTCAGCTGACGGGTTATGATTATAAACCTGCCGGAGTATATTATTTAAAATTGAATCAGCAAAAACTGCAGGAAGTCAAAGAAGAGCTGCAAAACGATTTAGGTGTATAAAAAACGGGATGGCGTAATTGCCATCCCGTTTTTTACATATTTCCTTGTTGAAAATTTTCAAAGTAACGTTTAGCCTGATAGATATGGTTAATGTTTCGCAGGAAAGCTGAACATACTACTCGAAGCAGCTTCATTTTTAAGGAGGTACCCTACATATGAAATGTATTGCGATTGATTTAGACGGAACATTACTGAATAAGGAAAGCGTCATTTCTGCTGAAAACAGAGCGGCGATCAAGCGGGCCATTGATGCCGGCATCCTCGTCACCATTTGCACGGGAAGAGCAACGTTTGATGTAAAAGCGCTGCTGGAAGATCTGGATATCCCTATCATTGCGGCAAATGGCGGTACGGTTCATGACAAAGGCTACCGCCTGATCAGCCGGACATTAATGGATCAGGAGGCCGGTAAGGCTATCGCTGATTACTTACTGTCGAAAAACATTTACTTTGAGGTATATACAGATGACCATCTGCTTTCTCCTTTTGATGGCGAGGATAAGCTGCATGCGGAGCTTGATATTCTAAAGAGCGCAAATCCAAGCGAAAAGACCGATGAATTGTGGCAAGGAGCCATGACTCAGTTCAAGCAGTTTGGCATTAAACGGATCCCTCATATTGAATCGGTTTTTGACGGCAGCGAAAACATTTATAAGCTTCTTTGCTTCTCCTTTGATATGGACAAGCTGAAACAAGCGAAGGAAGAGCTGAAGCATCATAAAAAACTGGCACAAACCTCTTCTGGAAAACATATTATCGAAATCCTGCCGGCCTCTTCTGGAAAAGGACGCGCGCTGACAGAGCTGGCTAAAATATACGGAATTGAAACACAGGATATCTATGCGATCGGCGACAGTCCGAACGATTTGTCCATGTTTGAAGTCGCCGGACACCGTATCGCTATGGAAAACGCGATCGATGAATTAAAAGAAAAAAGCACCTTCGTCACAAAAAGCAATGACGAAAATGGTGTGGCTTACTTTATTGACCAGCTTCTTTCCGGCCAATACGCATAAAGAAAAGACTCCAGAGATTCTGGAGTCTTTGTCCTTTTATTGCACCCGTATGCTTCCCGCATATTTATCTTTCCAATACGTGCTCGTGTTCATATTGGTGATGGTCACGCCGTTTGATAATGTGACATGAACAACTTGTCCGTTTCCGATATAGATGGCGGGATTTAAGCTTGTTGATTGGAAGAACACAATGTCTCCCGGTTTCAGATCCGCCTTCTCAATCATACTTCCGGCTTTGAACTGGCTTGTTGCGTATCGAGGCAGGGAAATACCGGCTGCTTTCTGATATACATACTGGACAAATCCGGCTGTATCAAATCCTGTCTCTGGAGAAACTCCGCCCTTTTTGTAGGGAACTTCTCCGACATAAAGCGTTGCCTCGGACACAATCGGATTTTCTTTCGTGATTGCCAGATTGTCAAATCGGCGAATGCCTGTCATCTTCGATATCCAATAATCCTCTGACAAGTAGGAAATGGTTACTTTTTCTGACCGGCTTGCCTGAATAAATCTTCCTCTGCCAGCATAAATGCCTGCATGTGAAATTCCCGTTTTATACGTATTGCTGAAATAGACGACATCACCCGGCTGTATGTTCTGAGGGGCTACCTTCTCGCCCACTGCCCACTGCTGTTCGGCTGATCGCGGCAGATAAATGCCGAGTGCCTGTTGAAACACATATTGCACGAGTCCTGAGCAATCAAAGCCCTCTGACGGTGTGCTTCCGCCAAATACATATGGAATGCCGATATATTTCTCGGCCTCCTGAACAACAGGGACATCAGCAGTTGCCGGATCGGCTGCGATTCGTTTCGCCCCGATATAAGATCCGCTCCAATAGCTGCTCGTTTTGTAATTGGTGATGATAACCCCTTTTGATTGCGTACTGTGAATCATTTGGCCGTCTCCAATGTAAAGAGCAACGTGTGTCGGAGCAGTCCCGCTGCTTCCCTCTTTCTTGAAAAACAAAACATCGCCCGGCTGCAGATTTTCCGGTTTTACGGCCGTTCCGACTTTATACTGGTCGTTCACAGATCTCGGCAGATGAATATCAGCCTTACTGAAAACATATTGAATCAATCCCGAAGGATCGAATCCCTCTTCCGGCGTTTCACCGCCGTATTTATACTGATATCCAAGCAGTTTTTTCGCTTCGCTGATCATCAGTTCAGATGACGTATCAGCCTCCGCAATCCCCGCTTTTGTGATAATTGAACCCAAAAAACAAATGATAACCGCCACAAGCAAAAACTTCTTCCAGTTTGCCAGTGTGTTCACTTTTATTATCTCCTCCTCTTTTTGCAGTTTTATCATCGGTAATTTTTTCAATATGTTAAGAGACTTTTTGATATTTTTACAGAATGAATATGCTGGGCAAATAAAAAGAGAATGCCTCATGAGACACTCTCTTTTTTGAATTATTTATTGGCGTTTGCCGGTTCTTCCTGCTGTTGGATTTTGTGCATTTCCGTATCAATTTTCTGCTTTTCCTGATCTGTCAGATGATCATTGAATTTAAACGCTGACATAAACATGAATACGATAGCTACGGCAACAAACGGCCAGATAACTTTGACAAATTTCATTTTTATCACTCCTATTATTTAGATTTTAGTTTGTCGCTATGATCAACATCAAACGTCAATTTTCCATCTTCTACTTTCCATGCGAAATTAGAATCTTTCGTGAGTTCGCGAATAATCGTTTTTTGTTTAAGGCTTCCTTTTTTCACCGGCGCAGGCGTCGCTTCATGGATATCAATCGGCATCACTTCAAATCGGCCTGTTCCGTTTTTCTTCAGGTGATACTGAACCAATGCGCTGTCTCTCGTTCTCGTCCAGCCCTGATCAAAGACAAAGTTTCCGAGGCTGTAGAAAATCACGGTTCCGTTATAAACTTCTATCGGTTCTAGGACGTGCGGGTGATGTCCTACAATGATATCAGCTCCCGCATCAGACATAGCTCTTGCAAGCTGGCGCTGACGGTCGTTTGGATCGTTGTCATACTCTTGTCCCCAGTGTGACTGCACAACAACGATGTCTGCATGTTTTTTCGCTTCTGAAATCATAGGGATAAAGATTTCAGGATCTGCGGGCAGTACGCCCGGCGTATTCTTTTTAGCCGCGAAGCCTTTTCCAGACACGTCGGTAAAGCCAAGCGTCGCAATGGTTACTCCATTGACTTCCTGGTACGAGATATTCTTCTTCGCATCGCTAAAGCTGTATCCCGCTCCAACGATATCAAGGTTTTGCTTCGCAAATTCTCCTAGTGTATCTTTCATGCCCTGAGCGCCGTAATCCATTGCGTGGTTGTTTGCGCTGTTGAGAACCGTAAAGTTCATATCCTTCAAGACTTTCACTGATTCCCTATTCGTCTGCAAATGAATTTCTTTTTCTGCTTGTTTATAATTCTTTTCATAGGTTACCGGATTTTCAAAGTTTCCGGCTACATAATCAGAGGCTTTAAAGAGCGGTTCAACATACTGAAAAATACTGTCTGCCCCTTTTTGATCCGTTACTTTTTCAACATAGCGCCCCATCATAATATCCCCGACAAATGAGGCTGTGAGAACGTCGTCAGAATACGTTTTGACTTTCGGCGTTTCTGCTTTTCCCGCCCACATAAACGCGAACATAAGTACAAAAACGATCGGAATGGCAATAAATACGTGCTTATTGGTTTTCTTTTTTTGCTGTTTTGTCAGCTTCAGCAGCTTTTCATGAAAGCTCAGTTCTTTTTTCATCGTTTGACACACCTTACATTAAATTAAGTAGTAAACAAACATGATAGCAAAGGTCGCTCCGCTCAATAGCAGCGTGCTTCCGAACGTAATCGTTAATCCTTGTTTCTGAATGGTATTGGCAATTAAACCTGGCACGATGATGCCGATTCCTCGAAATTCCGCGATTTCAAATGGTACAATCGGGTATAGAAAATCAAACGCGATTTTCAGGACGATCCCTGTTATCAGCATGGCAGCGAATTTTCTGCGTCCGTACAAAATCATAAATTTCGATAAACCGTATTTCACAATCACATAAGTGAGCAGGCTCACTAGCAAAACAAGTAATATAAAGACCGGCTGATTAAACACAAGTCCTAAATATCCCGGTACAACAAGTCCTGCCGGCACAATCCCTGTTTTTTCCGCAAAAATTAAACTGAGTAGTACACCTAAAATGAGTGCGATGTATAAATCTGATCCGAACATGTCTGCATTTCCTCCTAGCTTACGAGCTGCTTAACCTTGTATTCGTGGATTTTTTCAATTAAAGGCTCTGCGGCGCCATGAATATTGCCGACGCCATATATGACACGGTTGTGCATTCTTTTCTTTAACAATTCCATAATTTCTTCTGTAGACTTGTACTCTAAATCATGCAATTTGTCTGCAGGAATTTTGCCTTCTTCATAGGCTTTTACGATTGGCTCTGTTGTTTCACCGATTAAGATCAGTTCACTTGCTTCAATATAAGGCAATACGTCATTTGCGAATTGCTGTGTCCGATCGACACGGTCTGCCCGGCAGTTCATAATAATGATTGGATCATCAGTTGGGTAACCGATTTCTTTTACACGTTTCCATATATTCAAAGTAGAAGAAGCGTCGTTTGCGGCAAACCCATTAACAAAGTGCCCAGGCTTGCTCGGACTGATCAGCGGGAGAATTCTCATTGCTCCCGGATCTGGCGGCGCATTCAGCATTCCTTTAAACGCTGTTTCTTCGTCAATGCCGAGTGCTTGAGCCACACCCAGTGCCAGTGAAGCATTATCAGGAAATACCATGTATTCAAATTTACGCAAATATTCATCTGTAATTTTTGAGTTATCAGCAATGATGACTTTTGTGTTTCGTTCTTTTGCTTTTTGTTTAAAGAACTCGGTATATTCACTATCTGTAATGACAAGATGGCCATTATAAGGAATAGTAGCAGTAAACGCTTCCGCAATTTCATCGAGCGTTGGCCCCATGACATCCATATGGTCTTCTAAAACGTTGACAATCACGCCGATATTGGCTTGCAGCAGTTCGTCCTGAAAGATAATCTGATAATCCGGGTTAACCGCCATGCATTCACTGACAATAGCGTTGGCCCCTCTTTCTACTGTTTCTTTCATGACTTCTTTTTGTTCACCGATATTCGGCCCCTGAGGTTTCCGTTTGATCGGCTTTTCCTCCGGAGTATCCCAGTAAATCATTCTTGCGTCCGTTCCTGTCGTTTTCCCGACAGTTTTGTAACCGGCTTCTATTAATATTCCGGTTGTCAGCCTTGTCACAGTGGACTTTCCTCTGATGCCGTTAATATTCACTCGAACAGGGAGGGCATCAATGTTTTTCTGATGTCGTCGTTTTTCTAATATTCCGATGACCAGTATGACAGCACAGGCTATAATGAGTAACCACATTGCTTTTCGACATCTCCTTCTATATTGTTGTAAATTCATTCATCAGTATATAGAATCACTATGAATTCTCAATCGGCATTATGTAGCATAATCTTCCCTAACCCACTAAGCCAAACTTCTCTTTTGAAAGAGATTTTGTACCTACAAACTGCTTTCTAAATTTGGAAAACGGCAGGACTTACATCTTATCTCTTTTTTTAAAAATCAAAAGGAATGCGCTTTCATTTTCCTCCTGATATCCTTATGGACGTATAGTCACCCCCCGCTGTTCGCATTTAATATGTATTTCAAATCAATCTTTTTTTCAGCGTGTGATATCAAGCTTTTCCTGTTATCATGCGTATTTCCGGTTCTTATGAACACAAAATGGTTTTATTCTATTTCTTAAGGATAAGGCCATCATGTCATCCTTTCTGCATGGAAGAGGCAATATGAGGCCTATTCCAAAAAGACTATTGGGGTCATCAATGAAAATGTTAAATATACGGGTCTGAATTCTCTAACATTATTAAACATTTTCTGGGCGGATAGTCTATTCTCTTTCTTCTCATTTACAGGTCTAAACGCATGACTTTGAAACATTTTTAATAAAACTTAATATTTGTTCAAGAAAACTTCATCCAGATTTGTGAAGACTTTGTCAAAAAAAGAGTGAAAACCTTAAATTTCACAATTATATATACAATTTACAATAGATTTCTTTTGATATTTTTATTGCCAACCTCGGACGGCTCATGATAATCTATCTATGTAAACGGTTACACAAACAAGGAGGAGCTGTTTTGGCTACAATTAAAGATGTTGCCGGAGCGGCGGGCGTTTCTGTTGCAACGGTTTCCCGCGTCCTAAATGACAGCGGCTATGTACACGAAGAAACGCGAACGCGTGTCATAGCGGCGATGGAGCGGCTGAACTATTACCCAAATGAAGTCGCCCGATCTCTTTACAAAAGAGAATCCCGGCTGATCGGGCTTTTGCTCCCGGATATCACAAACCCTTTCTTCCCCCAGCTTGCCCGCGGTGCTGAGGATGAATTGAACGGGGAAGGCTATCGCCTTATTTTCGGTAACAGTGACGAGGAATTGAAAAAAGAACTTGAGTACCTTCAAACCTTTAAGCAAAATCATGTCGCAGGCATTATTGCCGCAACGAATTACCCGGACCTTGAGGAATACAACGGCATGAATCACCCAGTCGTTTTTCTGGACAGAACACCTGAAGGCGCTCCTTCTGTGTCCAGTGACGGCCGCACTGGGGGAAAATTAGCGGCCGAAGCCATCATTCACGGAAAAAGCCAGCGCATTACGCTCTTGAGAGGCCCCGCTCACCTGCCGACCGCTCAAGATCGCTTTCACGGCGCTTTAGAGATCTTAAATCAGGCTGCAGTTGATTTTCAGGTCATCGAGACGGCTTCATTTTCTTTCAAGGATGCGCAATCGATGGCGAAGGAGCTGTTTGCCGCTTATCCAGAGACAGACGGTGTGATAGCGAGTAATGATATTCAAGCCGCTGCGGTTTTACATGAAGCTTTGCGGCGCGGAAGAAAGGTGCCGGAGGATATTCAAATTATCGGCTATGATGACATTCCGCAAAGCGAGCTGCTGTTCCCGCCCCTGTCTACAATTAAACAGCCCGCATATGATATGGGAAAAGAAGCGGCCAAACTGCTTTTGCGTATCATCAAAAAACAGCCCCTGACAGAAACGGCAATTCAAATGTCCGTCACCTATATAAGAAGAAAGACGACAAGAAAGGAAGATCACGATGCGTAATATTTGTGTAATTGGTAGCTGTTCTATGGATTTAGTGGTCACCTCGGACAAACGCCCAAAAGCCGGTGAAACAGTACTTGGCACGTCGTTTCAGACTGTGCCGGGCGGTAAAGGAGCCAATCAGGCCGTTGCTGCTGCCAGACTTGGGGCTCACGTGTTTATGGTCGGTAAGGTCGGAGATGATCATTATGGCACAGCCATTTTGGATAATTTAAAAGCAAACGGCGTTCGCACCGACTATATGGAACCGGTTACACACAAAGATAGCGGAACCGCCCACATAGTGCTTGCCGAAGGTGATAACAGCATTGTTGTCGTCAAAGGTGCGAATGATGATATCACTCCATCGTATGCGATAGACGCCCTTGAACAAATTGAAGCTGATATGGTCCTGATTCAGCAGGAAATCCCCGAGGAAACAGTTGATGAGGTGTGCAGATACTGCCATTCTCTCGATATCCCGATTATGCTCAATCCCGCACCGTCCCGACCGCTGAGACAGGAAACAATTGACCACGCCACCTATCTCACGCCAAATGAACACGAGGCGTCAATATTATTCCCCGGGCTTACCGTTTCTGAAGCCTTGGCGCTGTATCCGGCAAAGCTCTTTATTACGGAAGGAAAACAGGGCGTCCGTTATTCAGCCGGAAGTAAAGAACGGCTTATCCCTTCCTTCCCCGTTGAGCCCGTTGATACAACCGGAGCCGGTGATACGTTTAACGCAGCCTTCGCCGTGGCTCTGGCAGAGGGAAAAGACATTGAAGCCGCATTGCGGTTTGCCAATCGCGCCGCTTCCCTTTCTGTCTGTTCCTTCGGTGCCCAAGGCGGAATGCCGACAAGAAAAGAAGTAGAGGAGCTGTTGTCATGAAAAAACACGGAATACTGAACAGCCATCTTGCCAAGCTTTTAGCCGACCTTGGCCACACTGATAAAATTGTCATTGCAGATGCGGGGCTGCCTGTTCCTGACGGCGTTTTGAAAATTGATCTTTCACTGAAGCCGGGTCTTCCGGCTTTTCAAGATACCGCGACGGTGCTCGCAGAAGAAATGGCGGTCGAAAAAGTCATTGCTGCATCTGAAATAAAAACTGCTAATCAGGAGAATGCCAGATTTCTAGAGAACCTTTTTTCTGAACAGGAGATTGAATACCTTTCTCACGAGGAATTTAAGCAGCTGACAAAAGAAGCAAAAGCCATTATAAGAACAGGCGAATTCACACCATATGCCAACTGCATCCTGCAGGCGGGTGTGCTTTTCTAGAAAGGAGGATGGAACATGCAGATTGAAATGAAAGACATTCATAAAGCATTCGGAAAAAACCAAGTACTGTCAGGCGTTTCCTTTCAGCTCGTGCCTGGCGAGGTTCACGCATTAATGGGAGAGAACGGCGCCGGCAAGTCCACGCTTATGAACATTCTGACAGGCCTGCATAGATCGGATCAAGGGCAAATCCGCATAAACGGAAACGAAATGTATTTTTCCAATCCGAAAGAAGCGGAACAGCATGGAATAGCCTTTATCCATCAGGAATTGAATATCTGGCCGGAAATGACCGTTCTTGAGAATTTATTTATCGGGAAAGAGATAGCCTCCAAGCTGGGCGTTTTACAAACAAGAAAAATGAAAGCGCTAGCAAAAGAGCAATTTGACAAACTGTCTGTCTCTCTTTCTCTTGATCAAGAAGCTGGCGAGTGTTCCGTCGGACAGCAGCAAATGGTCGAAATCGCAAAAGCGCTCATGACAAATGCCGAGGTGATCATTATGGATGAGCCTACCGCTGCTTTGACGGAACGGGAAATCAGCAAACTCTTTGAGGTCATTACAGCGTTAAAAAAGAACGGCGTATCCATCGTATACATTTCACATCGCATGGAAGAAATCTTTGCGATTTGCGACAGAATCACCATCATGCGTGACGGAAAAACGGTAGATACAACAAACATCTCTGAAACCGATTTTGATGAAGTCGTCAAAAAAATGGTTGGACGCGAGCTGACTGAACGATATCCAAAACGGGCTCCTTCACTCGGTGACAATATATTCGAGGTGAAAAACGCCTCCGTAAAAGGACGTTTTGAAGATGTCAGCTTTTATGTTCGTTCCGGTGAGATCGTCGGTATTTCCGGATTGATGGGGGCCGGCCGGACAGAAATCATGAGAGCGCTATTCGGCGTTGACAGGCTGGACTCGGGTGAGATATGGATCGCTGGAAAAAAGACGGTCATTAAGAACCCGCAGGATGCGGTGAAAAAAGGGCTCGGCTTTATTACAGAGAACCGCAAAGATGAAGGGCTGCTGCTCGACACTTCAATTCGCGAGAATATCGCCCTGCCCAATCTGTCCAGTTTTTCTCCTAAAGGCCTCATTGATCACAAGCGGGAAGCTGAATTTGTCGATCTTTTAATCAAACGCCTGACCATCAAAACGGCATCACCGGAAACGCACGCACGTCATTTATCAGGAGGCAACCAGCAAAAAGTTGTGATTGCCAAGTGGATCGGGATCGGACCGAAAGTGCTCATCTTGGATGAGCCGACCAGAGGTGTGGATGTTGGCGCGAAACGGGAGATTTATTCGCTGATGAATGAGCTGACTGAGCGCGGCGTCGCCATCATTATGGTGTCATCAGAGCTGCCGGAAATTCTCGGGATGAGCGATCGCGTTATCGTTGTCCATGAAGGCAGAATAAGCGGAGAAATCGACGCGCAGGAAGCAACACAAGAACGAATTATGACACTTGCCACGGGAGGGCGGTAATATGAAAATGGAACAGCTGCAAACAGAACAAAAACGGATTCACTTCGACGGAGTCATGCAAAAACTCGGCCCGTTTCTCGGTTTATTTATTCTCGTTATCATTGTATCTATTTTAAATCCCAGCTTTCTTGAACCGCTGAATATTTTAAACCTGCTTCGCCAGGTCGCCATTAACGGATTAATCGCGTTCGGCATGACTTTTGTGATTTTAACAGGCGGCATTGATCTTTCTGTCGGCGCTATTCTTGCCCTGTCCAGCGCTTTAGTCGCAGGGATGATTGTATCCGGTGTCGATCCGGTTCTTGCGATCATTCTCGGCTGTATCATTGGTGCCGTACTCGGCATGATCAACGGACTATTGATCACAAAAGGAAAAATGGCGCCCTTTATCGCCACGCTTGCGACCATGACTGTGTTTCGCGGGCTGACGCTTGTGTATACAGACGGAAACCCGATAACCGGACTTGGCACAAACTACGCTTTTCAGCTGTTCGGACGCGGTTATTTTTTAGGCATCCCTGTACCGGCCATTACAATGGTTCTCGCCTTTGTCATCCTTTGGGTTCTTCTTCATAAAACACCGTTCGGACGCCGAACGTACGCAATTGGAGGCAATGAAAAAGCCGCGCTCATTTCGGGCATTAAAGTAACACGCGTGAAAGTACTGATCTATTCATTAGCCGGGCTTTTATCCGCCCTTGCCGGCGCCATATTGACCTCCCGTCTGCATTCAGCACAGCCGACTGCCGGAGAATCGTATGAACTGGATGCAATCGCGGCGGTCGTCTTAGGCGGGACCAGCCTCTCCGGCGGCCGCGGGCGCATTATCGGCACATTCATCGGAGTGCTGATTATCGGCACACTGAATAACGGGCTCAACCTGCTTGGTGTCTCATCGTTTTATCAGCTGGTTGTCAAAGGGATTGTCATCTTAATTGCGGTATTATTAGACCGCAAGAAGTCAGCATAGGAGGGTTTTTTATATGAAAAAGGCTGTATCCGTCATTTTAACGTTATCATTGTTTTTATTAACTGCCTGTTCGCTTGAACCTCCCCATTGGGCAAAGCCGGCAAACTCGGGGAACAAAAAGGAATTCACCATCGGTTTATCCGTCTCAACGCTTAATAATCCCTTTTTTGTCTCATTAAAAAAGGGCATCGAAAAAGAAGCTGAAAAACGGGAAATGAAAATCATCATTGTCGATGCACAAAATGATTCATCGAAACAGACGAGTGATGTGGAAGATTTAATTCAGCAAGGTGTCGATGCATTGTTAATCAATCCGACTGATTCTTCGGCGATCTCAACGGCAGTAGAATATGCAAATTCAGTCGATGTACCCGTCGTAACAATCGATCGTTCCGCGGAACAAGGAAAAGTAGAAACCCTCGTTGCTTCCGATAATGTAAAAGGCGGTGAAATGGCCGCGGAATTTATCGCCGACAAGCTTGGAAAAGGTGCAAAGGTGGCAGAACTTGAAGGCGTGCCCGGCGCTTCTGCCACGCGGGAACGCGGTTCAGGATTTCATAACATTGCAGATCAAAAGCTCGACATTGTCACAAAACAATCAGCTGACTTTGACCGCACCAAAGGCCTGACTGTCATGGAAAACCTGCTGCAGGGACATCCGGAAATCCAAGCTGTTTTTGCTCACAATGATGAAATGGCGCTCGGGGCTCTCGAGGCAATTAACAGCTCGGGAAAAGATATTGTAGTGATCGGTTTTGACGGCAATAAAGATGCACTCGCTTCGATTAAAGATGGAAAGCTCTCAGCCACTGTCGCTCAGCAGCCTGACTTGATCGGTAAACTGGCTACAGAAGCGGCAGATGATATTTTACACGGAAAAAAGGTGGAAAAAATGATATCCGCGCCTCTCAAACTTGAAACACAAAAATAATTGCCGCGGACCAGATCTTTATCTGGTCCTTTTTCATGTTTAGGAATCTGTGAAAACGTGAATAGCGAAATAGAATGAATTATTTCTCTACGTGAGGAGAGGAACGAAATGAACAAAACGACAAAAGTATTATCAACTCTCGCACTTGCAGCTGGAATGACTGCGGCTTCTGCAGGGGGCGCAAGCACGATCCATGCACAACAGCCAGAAACAACTGTAAGCATTGATGATTTATACAGCTATCCGATTGATTCTTATTTGGTGTCAACAGAGGCTCTAAATGTCAGAACGAAGCCTTCCGCATCAAGCCATAAAGCAGCCATACTGCACTTGGGCGACAGCTTAAAGCTGATTTCCTTCGCAAACGCTGACTGGGCAAAGGTTCATTATAAAAACGGCAAAACAGGCTTTGTTTCCACTCATTACATTGTAAAAGCAGCTACAACAGTAAAAACGGAAACAAAAACGAAAGTATATACATCCGCTGAAGGAAAAAGCATCAAGACTCTTCCGGCAGACACAAGCGTTTCTTTTTTAGGGTGGAGTAAAACGAAAAAAGGCGGTTTTGATTTTAATTGGGTATTCGTTGATTACGGCGGTGCGACAGGCTATATGAAAACAAAGGATTTACACATGACAAAATAACTGAAAGGGATTCCGTTTTTCATGCGGAATCCCTTTTTTCTTCGCAGATCAAGGATAGATTTGTCACATTCCCAAGATATTTCTCAGGAAATATTGTCGTATGCCGTATCGAAATCATACATGATCACCGGTATTTTTGTTCACGCTAAAAGATGGAGGTGTAAGTATGGATCAATTTAAAGCAGCATATGAAACGTATAAAGACCGGCAAACAACCGCGGAGCAGCAAGCTGTTCCATCTGGAAAAGAAGAAATTATTGCAGTCAGAAGAAATGAGGAAGACAATATAATCGCAGTAAAAACGAACACAGGAAGAGAGCTCGACTATCCCTCTGCACTGTCAGAAGCAAAAGCGGGAAAAAAACTCGCTCATGTTGATGTTTTCCATAAATACGGACGAGACATATTGCGAAGTGAACCGGACGGTATAAGAGAAAACAACCTGTCCGAGCTGCCGGATTTTTAATTTTAAAAGAGCCCTGTCGCACGCTGGACAGGGCTTTCTTTTAAGCAAAAGGCTGCTGGATGTATTCGGCTAACCGTTTTGCACTGAGGGAAATATCCTCTCCGTTTGCATATTTCACGCCATAGAACACATATGGCGGCAGATATTTCATGCCGATTAGATTGCTTGTGGCCTGAAACGGTTTCAATAGCTCACTGATTGAGTAATGATTTGCTCCGCCCGCTTGATATTTTTCCGCTTCGCTCCCCGTTGATACAGCTAGCATCAGCTCTTTGCCATGCAGGGCTTTTCCTTCTGAACCAAAGGCCCAGCCGAAAGTCAGCACAAGATCCTGCCATTTTTTTAAGAGCGGCGGAGAGCTGTACCAATAAAGCGGAAATTGGAAGACAATCCGATCGTATTCCTCGCACATCTGCTGCTCCTTCGCAACATCTATCGCTTCATCCGGGTATTCCTTATAAAGCTCCCGTACTGTGATATTGTCATGTTTACTCAATTCCTCTGCCCATGCCTTATTAACAACCGAGGTTTCCATATGAGGATGAACTGCCAAAACCAATATTTTCATTAGACCACACCTTTACCGTTTTGACGTTATTTTATCTAAAATCAGGAAAAGAGCCAAATAAAAAGAAAGCCCTGTACAAAGAGGCTTTCTTTTTTCTGTTATTCCGGGCTTCCTTCAGTTGTTTCAATATCTTTAGCAAAATCAGGGTTATCCAGATTCGCATTAAAGAAATCCGCTGTATTCGGAAGTCTCAGGTTCATGTTCATTTTTTGTGAAATCGTAACCGTGCAATCCTCAAGCACATAGTCAAAAACGTGTCCGCCTGAATTTCGTCCTTCGTCAATGAAGTGCAGGTGATAGCCAGAAACGGCGATTCCATTTGCATAAGCTGGTGTCAGGAAACCTACGATTGTTCCTCTTACATTGTCGAAGTTGAAAATCGGCTGTGTTTTGACCGCTTCAACCATCGGCACGTAAGGTTTTTCTTGCAATTCTACCGTTCTTGTCTGCACTTTTTTAAACAATCCGTCAATGCGGATCGCATAAAATAAGTTTTTGCTTGGCAGAATGCTGTTGATCTCTTTTTCAAATTCTTCACGTGTCATTTTCGCATCAATTTTGTGCGTTATGTCCGGTGTAAAGAACGTAAATGAACAGAACGGAGAACGGTCCCCGTTTTGGACCGGTGTCGCAGTTCCGTCTGAACGGAGACGGTAAAATTCGCCGTCAAACCCAATCAGCTCTCCGTCAAGCTTGTTAAAGGTTCCGATACCGAAGTCTCCGTATTTTGGGATCTCTGACAGTTCAAAATCCCCGTCATATACCCCGTCTAATAGAGAAGTCATTGTTGATACTTGATAAATCTGGCTCACAGGCTGCTCTTTTTGGCCGCGGCTGAGCACTTGTATGTTGCTTTCGCGTTTCATAATTCCCTTCACTCCTTTTGTTTAGTGCTGTATCAAACAGTGTCGTGATGCGCAGAGTGCTAGAGAGCTTTCATTTTCAAGAGTTCCCCGAATTCTTTCGGAAGCTTGTCACTTGCTAAATTAATGTTATCACTGTAGTCAACCGGGACATCAATGATGACAGGACCCTCTGCGTTCATACCTTGACGCAGAACATCTGCCAGCTGGTCTGGTGATTCTACGCGCAAGCCGGTTGCTCCGAAGCTTTCCGCATATTTCACGATATCGATATTTCCGAAATCGACCGCAGATGTACGGTTATATTTTTTCAATTGCTGGAATGCAACCATGTCATATGTGCTGTCGTTCCATACAATGTGTACAATTGGCGCTTTTAAACGAACTGCTGTCTCTAATTCCATCGCTGAGAATAAGAAACCGCCGTCACCAGAGACGGATACCACTTTTTCTCCCGGTTTCACCAATGAGGCGCCGATTGCCCAAGGAAGTGCAACGCCGAGTGTTTGCATACCGTTACTGATCATTAATGTTAACGGCTCGTAGCTGCGGAAATAACGTGACATCCAAATCGCGTGTGAACCAATATCGCAAGTCACTGTCACATGATCATCGACTGCGTTTCGCAATTCTTTTACGATTTCAAGAGGATGCACTCTGTCTGATTTCCAATCTGCAGGAACCTGCTCACCCTCATGCATATATTGTTTTAAATCAGACAGGATTTTCTGCTCACGTTCAGCAAACTCCACTTTCACAGCATCGTGTTCGATGTGATTGATTGTAGATGGAATATCTCCGATCAATTCAAGCTCCGGCTGGTAAGCATGATCAATGTCAGCCAGTATTTCATCTAAATGGATAATCGTCCGGTCACCATTGACATTCCAGAATTTCGGATCGTATTCAATTGGGTCATAACCGATTGTCAGAACAACATCAGCCTGTTCAATCAGTAAATCGCCAGGCTGGTTGTGGAACAAACCGATACGGCCAAAATACTGATCCTCTAAGTCTCTTGTAAGAGTCCCGGCTGCTTGATATGTTTCGACGAATGGAAGCTGAACTTTTTTCAAAAGCTTGCGGACTGCTTTAATCGCTTCCGGTCTTCCGCCCTTCATGCCGACTAAAACGACAGGAAGTTTCGCTGTTTGTATTTTTGCAATGGCCGCACTGATTGCATCATCTGCTGCAGGACCAAGTTTTGGCGCTGCGACAGCACGCACGCTTTTTGTGTTTGTGACTTCATTCACAACATCTTGCGGAAAGCTCACAAAAGCGGCTCCAGCCTGACCTGCTGACGCTATCCTAAATGCATTTGTAACAGCTTCCGGTATATTTTTCACATCTTGAACTTCTACACTGTATTTTGTAATCGGCTGAAACAACGCCGCATTATCCAAAGATTGATGTGTCCGTTTTAAACGATCGGCACGGATCACGTTCCCAGCAAGCGCAACGACAGGGTCACCTTCAGTGTTGGCTGTCAGCAGTCCTGTTGCCAAGTTAGAAGCGCCTGGTCCTGATGTGACTAACACAACTCCCGGTTTTCCAGTTAAACGGCCGACTGCTTGCGCCATAAATGCTGCATTTTGTTCGTGCCGCGCAACGATAATTTCTGGCCCTTTATCTTGTAAAGCGTCAAATACCGCATCAATTTTTGCACCTGGAATGCCAAATACATGTGTGACACCTTGCTCCGCTAAGCAATCAACAACAAGCTCCGCCCCTCTGTTTTTCACAAGGGATTTTTGTTCTTTTGTTGCTTTTGTCAACACCCTCACTCCTTATTATGCATTTTAAACATTAAATTTTAAATATTTCTTGTGATACGTTTCACTATACACTCTTTGGAAATTGACCTCCAATATCGATTCGCCTTATGATTAATATGTATTGCGAATTATTAACCTAAGGAAAGGAATGCATATGAATGGAGCTTCGCCATCTTCAATACTTTATCGCAGTAGCCGAAGAGCTTCATTTCGGAAAAGCTGCGCTTCGGCTGAACATGACACAGCCTCCTCTCAGCCAGCAGATCAAACAGCTGGAAAAAGAAGTCGGGGTGACGCTTCTCAAGAGGACAAAAAGATTTGTGGAGCTTACCGCAGCAGGAGAAATATTTTTAAATCACTGCCGTACTGCATTGATGCAAATTGATCAAGCGATTGAACTGGCCCAGCGAACGGCTCGCGGCGAGCACGGCCATCTCGTCATTGGTTTTGTCGGATCAGCTACATATGAATTTTTGCCGCCGATCATCCGGGAATACCGTAAAAAATTCCCCTCTGTGAAAATTGAACTGAAAGAGATCGCTTCTTACAGGCAGCAGGAGGAATTGCTCAAGGGACATATCGACATCGGGATTCTCCATCCGCCGTTAGAGCATCCGGAGCTGCAAATTGAGACAACCCAAAGCAGTCCATGCATCCTCGCATTGCCAAAACAGCATCCGCTTGCATTAAAAGAATCAATCGACATTACAGACTTGGAAAACGAACCGATCATCACCCTTTCCAAAGAAGCGTGGCCAACGTTATATACCGACTTTATTCAGCTCTGTGAAAACGCGGGTTTTGTGCCGAATATCGTTCAGGAAGCGACAGAATATCAAATGGTGATCGGACTGGTGACAGCGGGCATCGGCATTACCATTGTCCCATCCTCGGCCAGACGGCTGTTTAACCTTGACGTCACATATCGAAGCGTTGATCATTTTCAGCTTAAAGCAGAATGGATCATCGCATATCGCAAAGACAGTCAAAACCCTGTACTGGGACAATTTGTGGATATATGCAAATCGTTAAATAAACGGAAATAAAAAAAGGCGCTCCGTTCTCCGGAATCCGCCCGTTTATCGTCAGGATAAAAAATCAAGCTCACTTTTGAGGTAATCAGCTCGTTTTATAATATATTCACATATCACATTTGGCTCTCGGTCAAAACGTTCAATATCGTTCTTTTTATATGGGTCCATCAGGACAAACGGCCTAATCTGTTCATACATCTCCATTATTTTCGGTTTCATATACTCTATTGTAAAAAGAGAGTGGAGCGTTTTTTCTAACAAGTGCTTGTAGGACCTGCGAAAATCGGGTTCATCCAAAATCCGGGCGGTTAGTGTATTAAATCCTTGAATTCTTACGTAATCGGCAGCCATCCGCTCTCCATGGATATCCCTGCCCCAGGTCGCATCATAATCCCAAGGAATCACCTCAAATAATCCGGTTTCACTGTTTCTGTACAACGAGTAGTTGTGGACAAACCCGTCATAGTTTGAGGTGAATACAATGCCGGCGAGCCAGCGCAAATACTTATCGATATCCACATGCCTTGTCACTTCTGATTTAAATTGAGCTTTAGGGACAGTATTAATTTTAAAGATCATATCCTGCAAATAAAAGTCGTCTTCCTCAGTCCCTGTCTTCTTTTCATACCCATGTTCAAGTGACGTCTTCGTTTCCCTTTCCAAATCGCTCATCAACGAGAAATTAGCGTCATCATCAACCGCGTAAAAAACCGCCCCGTCCGCCAGCTTCCTTTTCGCTAAATAAAACTCATCGACGGATTCAAGTTCAAGATAAACCCCTTCATTTTTCCCATTCACTTTTAAAAACACAAACTCTGCCTTTGGTGACAGCGTCCCAAGCTCTGAGAAAAAATCCAGAGACAATTTGTTTCTCATCATGGAAGGATCTTTATACTCCGCATTCAAATGAATCTCTCGTGCACCGCGGAATGTTTTCGGCTGATAAAAAGAAACATGGTATGACTTCTTTTTGAAGTCTCTGATATGTGATCCCCGGTAAGCAATGTCAATATCCAGCCTTTTTTGATTGACTTTCATGACAGCCGGCACCGGTTCATCGTCCCATATATCTTTTTTTAATTCACGCAAATCTTTTGGATGAACAAACAGCTGATAAAGCGGTAAATGAGATTGGTTCTTCATCCATAATCCCCCTTACAAATTTTAGGCTTTTATTTTTGTGAGATCTCAGCGGAACACTTATACACTTTTTAAACCCGTGCGTATTATGTGGGTAGTAAGGATCTTCATCCTTAACATCATTTTTAAAAAGGAGGATTTCGAATTGGGCCACTATTCCCATTCTGACATCAAAGAAGCGGTGAAATCCGCAAAAAAAGAAGGTTTAAAAGACTATTTATACCAAGAGCCTCATGGAAAAAAGCGCAGCCATAAAAAGTCGTGCCGCTCTCACAAAAAATCGTACTGCTCTCACAAGAAATCTCGCAGCCATAAAAAATCGTATTGCTCTCACAAGAAATCTCGCAGCCACAAAAAATCGTATTGTTCTCACAAGAAATCTCGCAGCCACAAAAAATCGTACTGCTCTCACAAGAGATCACGCAGCCACAAAAAATCGTATTGTTCTCACAAGAGATCACGCAGCCATAAAAAATCGTACTGCTCTCACAAGAGATCACGCAGCTACAAAAAGTCATACTGTTCTCACAAAAGAAAATCTCGCAGCTACAAAAAGTCATACTGTTCTCACAAAAGAAAATCTCGCAGCTACAAAAAGTCACATCGGACACACAAAAAACCATATTGTTCCCATAAGAAAAAATCTCACAAAAAGCACTACAAAAAACCGCACCACCACCATCGCCACAAAAAAGACGATGATTATCACAGCAAAAAAGAATTCTGGAAAGACGGCAATTGCTGGGTAGTCAAAAAGAAATACAAATAAATTTAAAATTTCATCAATCCATAGGCTGCCGGCTGACGTACGGAGCCTATTTTTCAATTTCCCCTGTATTAGATATATGTCATGACATAAGATATGCAACCCTCATCATTTGGTTTCTTTGAAACCATTTCGTTATAATCAAAGTATCCTAACGATAAAGGCGGTTGTTGCTATGTACATATTTCAAGCTGATCAACTTAGTTCCAAAGACACATACAAGCTATTGTCAGGTACCGTCATCCCCCGCCCCATCGCCTTTGTAACCACACTTTCTTCAAGCGGAGCGATAAATGCCGCGCCTTTTAGTTTTTATAACGTTGTCAGCTCAGATCCTCCGCTTCTCAGTATTTCTGTTAACCGAGCGGGAGGACGCCAAAAAGATACAGCCCGAAACGCGGTGGAGAACGGAGAATTTGTCGTACATGTCAGTGATGAAGCCATCATTGAAGACATCAATGAAACGGCGGCAAGCTTAGGGCCGGACGAAAGCGAACTCACCCGCACCTCGCTTCATCCTGTCGAAAGCAAATCTGTTTCGGTTCCAGGCATTAAGGAAGCCCGCATTCGCTTTGAATGCACATTAGAGCAGCATATGACGTTCGACAATGATCAAGGCGTGACCACAGCTGATCTGCTCATTGGCAGAGTCATCTGCTTCCACCTCGATGAAAAGGTGTATGATGCAGAAAAAGGATATGTTTTAACAGATGAATTAAAGCCTGCCTCAAGATTGGCGGGCAACCACTATGCGAAGCTCGGCGAAGAATTTACGCTGGTTCGTCCCAGTTGAACAAAAGGACTATTTAAATAGAAGAAACTAGTCAAAAAGACCTCGTGATCACAAAGAGTTGCCTATGAAAAGAACACCCGGAGAAAACCGGGTGTTCTTTTATGGAACATTTTTCCTTTCTCTTCGTATAAAAGGTTGATTAGGAGGGATTTATATGTCAGGCACTCATTTTTTGATTGTGATACTGGTCGCAGCTTTTATCAATACTGTTTTTTATGTCTATGCCCGAAAAAAACTAGGCATCTCTAAACCGCCTTGGTGGTATAAACCTGTAAATAGCACACAAGGGCTGGTGGAAGTCGTCTTGCTCATTTTATTAGGGTTTTCTTTATTACGCTTTCCTCCAGAGATTATGCTTATTTTCTATCTATTCGTGATAAATGGTTTCCGTACATTTATGGAATGGAAATATGAGCGTGAAAATAAACAATACGTACACTACTTATTTAGTACTTTCCTTTCTCTAGTCATTTTTATTTATATTTGTATTTTCATCTAATACCTCAAACCCCCACAGCCGCCCCATCCCCCCGCGGGTCGGCTCCGCCTTGGAGGAAGCCTTCCTCATCCACTTTGATTGCTGCCGCATGCCCCATCAGCGGATCATAGTCACCGACAACCTCCACGAGATGCCCGCTGTCTTTCAGCTTTTCGATGGTTTCCTCTGAGAATCTGCCCTCGACTCTGAGACCTTCATATTCCTCTCCCCACGTTCTGCCCCATACCCAGCGCGGTTCGCTTATTGCCTGCTGCGGATGCATTCCGTAGTCCAGCATTCGGGTTATCATGGCCGTCTGGGTTTGCGGCTGGCCTTCTCCGCCTTGTGTGCCGTACAGGATTTTCGGTTTCCCGCCTTTGCAGGCCATAGCCGGCATCAGGGTATGGAAGCTGCGCTTTCTCGGTTCAAGCGTATTGACATGATCTTGATCCAATGAGAAAAATGACCCGCGATTTTGCAGTAATATGCCTGTATCACCAGCAGTGACAGCCGAGCCAAATTCAAAGTACAGGCTTTGAATGAATGACACTGCATTGCCATCCGCATCGAAGACGGCCGCATATGCAGTGTCACTTCCCACTGGCCTGCTTTCTGCCGGTTCTGCCAGATAACCGATTTCTTCCGCCAATTGTTTTGCATACTTTTTGTCCAAAAGCTTTTCAATTGGAATGTCAGCAAACGCCGGATCAGTCAAGACGGCATTTCGATCTAGGAAACTCTTTTTCAGCGCCTCCACTAACACATGATAATACTCAAAAGTGCCGTGCTCAATTTTGTGGAAATCATAGTTTTCCAAAATGTTCAGCGTCAATAAACCGGTAAATCCCTGAGAATTCGGCGGCGCCTGGTACATGCTGTACCCTCGGTAATCACTTGATACAGGCTCCGTCCACTCGCCCCGGTGCGCTTTAAAATCATCAAGTGTCATGCAGCTGCCGTTTTGCTGTAAATACGAGACAATTCGTTGAGCGATATCTCCTTCATAAAATGCGCTTCTTCCTTTTTCGGCAAGCATGTTCAAACTGTCTGCAAGTTCTTTTTGCACAAACCGCTCTCCCGGGACAGGCGCTTTGCCGCTTCTTGTGAAGATGTCGGCCGTGTAAGGCGCGGAGGCCAGCAGTTCAAGATTTGTTTCTGTGTGACGGCACTGATCAGCTGATACTGGAAACCCATTTTGGGCATAGTCTCGTGCGGGTTCCAGCACATCCGCAAGAGACATATGTCCGTACTCCTTCAGTACCGCATCCCAGCTATCAACCATCCCCGGAACGGTAATGGCACTTTCGATCCCCCGCAGCGGAATCGTGCTTTTTCCCTTATAAACATCTCTCGTCACATTTTTCCCTGAACGGCCGCTGCCATTGTAGACTCTTACCGCCTTTGTTTCCTGGTGAAAGGTCAGCCAAAAGGAATCCCCGCCAAGCCCTGTCATATGCGGATACACAACTGCCAGACAAGCACTTACAGCCACAGCGGCATCAAACGCGTTACCTCCCTTGTCCAGTATGCGATTTCCAGCTTGAGAAGCAAGATAATGCGGGCTGACGACCATTTGCTTTGTACCGATGACAGATTTGTTCATCACAAGTCCCCTTTTTCAAGAGATTTTCTTTAGTATATGGAGCCTGATTTTCCACATCTACTGATGCGGCAGAAAAACTGACGAACTTTCTCCCTATCGAAAACAACAAAACATTATTTTATTCATTTTGAAAACAAATATAAAAATTTTCTTTCGAAACGTAACTTTTATGATAAAATGAAGTCTAAAAGGCAACGAAAGCAGGTGGAGCAATTGAGTCATGAATATCAAATCCCCAACCTTGTTCTTGATGAGATCGACAAACAAATTCTCACCATTTTACACGAGGAAGGCAGGATATCTTATACGGATCTTGGCAAAAGAGTTGATTTATCACGGGTCGCCGTACAGGCTCGTATCAACCAATTAATCGAAGCCGGTGTTATTGAAAAATTCACCGCTGTCATCAATCCCGCTAAAATCGGCATTCATGTATCCGTGTTTTTCAATGTCGAGGTCGAGCCGCAGTTTTTAGAAGAGGTCGCTCTTAAGCTTGAGGAAGAGCCTGCGGTCACCAGCCTTTATCACATGACAGGCCCGAGCAAGCTGCATATGCACGGGATCTTTGCCAACGATCAAGAAATGGAAGAGTTTTTAACAAAACGGCTGTATCCGCTGCGAGGCGTCGTCAGCGTTGATTGCCAGATGCTGATCAAACGATACAAAAGCCGTATGGGAATGAAGCTGTAAAAGGAGAGAAACGAATGAAAAATCATCCTTATCGGGATATGACAGCCGCAATGGTGCGTACCGGAATTTTAGGGTTCGGGGGCGGACCTTCCGTGATTCCGCTGATCCGCCATGAAGCGGTCAATAAATATAAATGGATTGACGATGATGAGTTCGGAGAAATATTAGCGATCGCTAATGCGCTTCCCGGACCGATTGCCACAAAAATGGCTGCGTATTTGGGCTTCAAGCTAAAAGGCACATTAGGCGCGATTGTCGCAACCCTGGCCCATATTCTGCCTACTTGTCTTGCTATGGTGGGCTTGTTTGCCGCTGTAAATGTCTTAAGCCATTCAGCAGTTGTTGCCGGCATGATTGGTGCTGTAACACCGGTCATTGCGGTAATGCTCGGTATCATGGCATACGAGTTTGGCCAAAAAGCGCTTAAAGGTTTCGGCTGGGTTACAGGCATCCTGTTTTTTATCATTGCTTTTATCGGCCTGCAAACGCTACAGATCAATCCGGGCCTTGTCATTATCATTTTCCTAGCGTACGGAGCGTTTCATTTTAGATTAAAAGACAAAATCACAAATAAACATTCAAAAGATAAAGGAATGTCGGCCTCATGATTATGATTTATTTATTTATGGCGTTTTTTATCGCAAACCTACTCGGATACGGTGGCGGACCTGCGTCTATCCCGCTGATGTTTGAAGAAGTTGTCAACAGATACAGCTGGCTTTCAAACGACCAATTCTCAAATATGCTCGCGCTTGCGAACGCATTGCCGGGACCGATCGCAACCAAAATCGCCGCCTATGTCGGGTACAGCGCCGGCGGGTGGCCCGGCTTTCTGGTTGCGCTGATCGCAACCATTGTACCGTCGGCGCTCGCATTGATCGTCCTGCTGCGCATCATTCAGCGCTTCCGCCAATCACCCGTCATCAAGGGCATGACGCTATCCGTTCAGCCTGTCATCGCGGTCATGATGCTCATTCTTACCTGGCAAATCGGCGCCGATGGCATCAAAGCGATCGGCTGGATCCAATCTATCGTGATTGCGGGGATTTCCCTTCTTGCCATGACAAAATTCAAGATGCATCCGGCATTTCTGATTATCGCGGCATTTTTGTATGGCGGTCTTGTGATTCCTCATTTGTAGAAAAAAGTACCCGGACAGGTGCTTTTTTATTTTGGTCCCGAAATGCCGTTCGATATGACAATTTGTTCTTCGCCTGCATCATTCTTCTTAATGTGCTTGATTTGCAGCATGGTCCCTGCTATTCTCACAGATTGCTTAATCTGATGCGAATTGGTTTCAATCTGAATCCAATCAGCAGGCGGCGCCTTCCAAATGAAAAAGAATGCCAGCATCAGCATACCAGCAATGACCGACAGCAGAAATTTCATATCGCATCATGTCTTTTCAATAATCGGCTCGCAGCGGACAGCGCCTGATGATCATCAAGAATATCGCCGGGACGATTGCCTTCTCCCAATACATAGCCTTTAAAAGGCATCCTCATGAATGCAAAAATATGCTCAAATTGCTGAATCAACGGCAGCCCCTTTATTTTAGGGTTGTCTCCGCCCACTGCTGCCACATATGCCTGCTTCATCGACATTTGCTGTTGAAAATCAGGAAATCGGGGATCTTTCAATGTCTGAGACCAGCGATCAATAAACAGCTTTAACGTTCCTGACATGCCGAACCAATAAATGGGGGTAGCGAATATGAGAATATCGCATGGCAATGTCCGTTCAATGATTGAATCGTAGTCATCTTGAACCGGGCCAAAGCCGCCTTCAGCATGGCGCAAATCTTCAATTGGCTGGATATGATATTTACGCAAATGAATGTGTTCCGTATCGAATCCTTGAACAGTTTTCTCCGCAAGAATATCCGTATTTCCGCCAGACCGCGTGCCGCCATTAATAACCGCAATTTTCATGATGCATCTGCTCCTTTGTTTACGAATGATTTTCTTCATCATATAATGAATTCATTAATCAATACAGATGATTATTTCGATTAACACAATCGATTAAATCGATTTAGAAAGGAAGAGAACAGGTGGAATTGAAGCAGCTGATAACGTTTATTACGGCAGCAGAACAGGTAAACTTCACCCTAACCGCCAAGATGCTTAATTATGCACAATCAAGTGTTACCTCTCAGATCAAATCACTTGAAGAAGAAATCGGGACGCCTTTATTTGAGCGGCTCGGCAAGCGGCTCATCCTGACAGAAGCCGGCAAAACGTTCAAAGCCTATGCAGAGAAGATCATTACTTTAACAGAAGAGGCAAAAATGGCCGCAAATCAAGTTAGAGAAACAACAGGAACCTTAAAAATCGGGGCGACGGAAAGCCAGTGCACATACCGTCTTCCGCCTATCATAAAAGCATTTAAACAGGCTTTTCCCCAAGTAAAGCTCATCTTCAAACCGTATATTTCCAATGAGCAAGCGAAAGAACAGCTCTTACAGGGCCAGCTTGATATCACCTTTATCTTGGATGTAAGCCGGGCGGACGACGCACTGCACGTTGAATCTCTGGTTCAGGATGAGATTAAAATAGTAGCTGCCAACGACCATCCTTTTCCTGCACATTCACCAGTAACATTGAAGGACCTTCAAAACGAAACCCTTCTGCTGACAGAAGACGGCTGCTCTTACCGCACGCTCTTTGAAAACACTTTACATGACGCCGCTGTCTACCCTGACAAATTAGAATTTGTCAGCATAGAAGCCATCAAACAATGCGTGATGGCGGGACTTGGAATTGGACTATTGCCTGAAATGACAGTAAAAGATGATATCGCAGCAGGCCGGATGAAAGAACTCAATTGGCAGAACGATTGCCCCGTTTTTACTCAATTAGCATGGCACAAGGACAAATGGATGTCTGCGCCATTAAAGGCTTTTATCGATTTGACGAGGAAAACATTCAAATAAAAAACTTGCGGCCCATGTGCCGCAAGTTTTTGAATGAACAAGCAATTCATATCGCTAGGCATTCATTGTTAAACCATTTTCTCATTTATCATCCTTACCCCAAATACTCCGCCCGCTGCTGTTCCCTCTTTTGATTTGAACGTGACAGTTACGCTCTCTTTTCCTTTCGTCCATGCAACTGGAATGTCATAACATACATCAAAAAGCTTTCCCGGATGATTTGCCTTCAGCTGCTGTCTGGCGAGTAATTGATCATCTATCATAATCTCAAAATGTCTTTCGTAAGTTTGTCCTTCT
Source organism: Bacillus sp. 0209A (assembly GCF_036765095.1). Lineage (NCBI taxonomy): Bacteria > Bacillati > Bacillota > Bacilli > Caryophanales > Bacillaceae > Bacillus > Bacillus sp. 0209A. The sequence goes on along the minus strand of NZ_JBAIZV010000002.1, from coordinate 512,983 downwards.
GCTTGAAAGGTATCATCACTTCCAAAATATGTGACCAGCAAATACATGGGTTGACTCGGCTCTGTTTTCATCTCATAACTAAAAAAACCATCTCCTCTGCTGTCTCGCCAGCCTCTGTGAACAATATCCGCGTAACCGGAGTAAGAGTTTTCTTTCTTTAGGTGATGTTCGATCTCCTGCTGCTGCTCATGCGGCTGAACGGCATCAACTGTTATGCGTCTGATGATCTCCTCCTTTTCTTTTTCTTCATCTGTATAATCAAGATATTCTTTCTCGGTCATCACATCCCAATAAACGGAATACCGCTGATGATGCACATTGTAGAACGGCATTAATGTGATTTCTTTATTACCCGGCTGGCCAATCGGTTTTGTTCGAAATATGAGTGATGTTTCATCTATCCGCTTCACCCATTGATCCAATTGACGCTGATCCGCAACCAACACAGGGACATCAATTAATGGATGATTATTAAGGGCGAGATGGTCAGCAAGTATATCTGTGTCAGGGAATTCCTCTCTCCCCAGTGCTCCTGCCAATACAACCGGCCCATACATCAGGACGCTTTTTTTAGGATCATCCTTCGCTTGATAGATGTGGAGTTTCATCGGCAAATCAATATCAATACAATCTCCTATGTTCCAATGTTTGTGAATAGCCAGGTACCCATTTTTCTCAACCGGCTGAATTCGCCTCCCATTGACACAAGCTTTAAGGCCGCCATTTGCCCAATAAGGCATGCGAATATGCAGCGTCATAGGCACATCGTCAGCTTTTTTCACAATCAGCCTGGTTTTTTCCGACGCTGGAAAAGAGGTTTCCTGTGAGATGATCAGTTGTTTTTCTTGCATGTTTATTTGTGAAGGAATAAATAAATTCACATACAGATCGTCTTGGTCTATATGATAAATATGCTGCGTATAGCGAGCGGGGTTTTCCATTCCCGTGCCGGTACAACACCAAAAAGAATCTTCCGGCGAACAATACACCTTAAAATGGCCCGGCTGTGTGGAAACAAAATAGGTTTTCATGCCCGAATCGGGATCTTGGGAAGTAAGAATATGATTATAAAGCGCGTTTTCATAGTAATCCATAAATCTCGCTTCGTGAAACCACCGGAACAAATGCTTCGTCAATTTCAGCATGTTATACGTATTGCACGTTTCCGCGGTCGTTACCCCTAACTCCTCGCTGCCTTTTGCTCCGAAATGCTCTCCGATACTGTTGCCGCCAATTGCGTAGGAACGCTGATAGACAACCTGTTCCCAAAAGAAGAGTGCGGCTTTTCTATATGCTTGTTTACCCGTTATATCATACAGCTTAGCGGCTCCAATCACCTTTGGAATTTGGGTATTGGCATGCTTTCCTTCAAGTTCATCCTTCCCCTCTGCCAGAGGCTGAAGAATGGCGCGATGACAGAAACGTTCTGAAAGTTCAAGAAATTCTTTGTTTTTCGTCAGCATATATAGATCCGCCATCGCCTCATTCATTCCGCCATGCTCGCATATCAGCATTCGCTGAAATTGCTCGTCCGTCAGGCGATCCAGCCCCTTTTTTGCCCAGTCAGCCAGCTTGACGACGACTCGTAAAGCCGTCTGATTGCCGGTTAGCCGATACGTATCTATTAATCCCGCAAACAGTTTGTGGAGGCTGTACCACGGCACCCAAGACCCCCCCAGACTAAAGTGGTCCACTCGAAAATCACCGCTGAACACCTCATCAAAACACGCCCTGGAGAAACCGCTTACATATCCCTCTACATCAAATCGCTGGATATGGATCAGTTCATTCACTGCGTACTCTGCTTTCTTTTTTAGCTCCTCATCCCCGGAAGCCTGGTACATAGCTGATGCGGCGGACAGCCAGTGACCAATTGAATGCCCGGCAATTTCCTTTGCCTCCCACCCGCCGTAGCGCGGTTTTTTAGGCAACTGAGATACAGCCTCATAACACGGAGCCAAAAGACGGTCTACATCCAAAAAAAGCAAATATTCCTTCCCTTTCATCTGAGAATCATAAAACATGCCTTTTAATAATGTTACATTTTCCATCTTGATCTCCCCCTATCATGTTTCATCATTCATAGTGATGCTTTTATTATCCAAATGATCATAAGGGATGTGAATTCAATATTTATCAAAAACATATCCTTTTTTTAGATTGAACCGTTACACTGGAGATAAGACAAGAGAAAGATGGTGAAGCCATGTATAAAGTAAAACTCCAAGCCAATCATTTGCCTAAGATCCGTGAGGCCGGACATATGAAGGATATAGAAGGGACTTTACGGCACCCTGACAGGACGATGGATGGAATCAGTGTATTTTTTTACGTAAAACAAGGCTCGATCCATGTATTTGAGAACGAAAACGAGTACCGCATTCAAGCGGGGGGATATCTTTTTCTTAAGAACAATACACCGCATTGGGGAGGCGATCTTTATACACCCGGAACCGAATGGTACTACTTTCATTTTTATGCCGAACCTTCCTTGGATCAGGAGGAAGAGTTTTCTCCATTTCACAATTCACCAATCCTTCTCGACAGCATCTATTCATCGAAATTAACCTTTCCGAAAAGCGGTTCTGTCTCTCATCGTGAGTACACAGAAAAACAGCTAAGCAGCATTATTCATGCTTTTGAATCACCAAGTGCTTTCAGAGCGCTCCAAGCGTGTTCGCTCACTTATCAATTTTTTATTGACCTGTATAGCAATGCGATACATAGTCAGGCAGGCACCCGCTCTTCAAGGATCATCAGCCGAATTATTGAATTTCTTCACCAAAACAAGCATGCAAAGCTGGTTAGTAGAGATTTTGAGGACGCTTTAGAAATGAATTATGCCTATCTTTCTTCCCTTTTCAAAAAGCAAACCGGGAAAAGCATCACAGCTTATAAAAATGAACTGCTGATCGCACAAGCAATTGATCTATTCAAAACAAGCAACTTAAACGTAACCGAAGTCAGCAGCACATTAGGCTTTTCTAATCCTTATTACTTCAGCAGAGTGTTCAAACGGGTCACAGGAGTAGCCCCGTCTGTATATATAAGCGAGATATACAGGAACCAATAAAAAACACTTGCAGTTCTCGGTCTGCAAGTGTTACACGTGATTTTTTTGATAAAATGTTCGCAAGACGTGTGTTTCAAGGTCAGCAAGGCGGACAGGGATTGGCAGCCGACTTTCTTGATTGATCAGGCTCATCGCGATGTGATAGCTGCTTTCTAAATCAATATGATTTCCGCAAGACAAGAAAATAGGCTTCACGTCCCGCCGCGTCCGCAGCGCCCGTCCATATACCTCGCCGTCAATGATAATATCGGTATATGCACCAACTTCATTTTCAGGCATCACGAAATCACAGCCTTTGATTTTGAGATAGGTTTTCGCAATCCCAATTGTCGGCTTATTAAGAAAAAAAGCCGCATGGGTGGCAACCCCCATGTGGTTGTAATGCAGGTACCCGTTGCCATCAAACAAAAACACATCCGGCTCCGTTTCCAGCTTTTTGGCCGCCTCGATGATCAGCGGCAGCTCGCGGAACGCAAGAAAACCGGAAACATACGGCACGCTGATTTTCCCCATACTGTGCACTTTTTCAATGACTTCTTTTGTATCAACGTCAATCACGATAATGCTGCACACCCCATACGGTTCGCCATCCTGATCCCAATAAGCGAGGTCGACGCCCGCACAGGTGTTGATGGAGTCTGGATGGATAGTGGGGGATAGGTTGATTTTATGTATAAGGGATTGTTGTGTTTGGACAAAATCCAATTCATCTTTTAGATGAAAATCGTGAATTTGATGTATTATCATTTCAATGGTTTTCCTCTCTTAAAGTAGTCTTCTCGCTCAATCGTCCTGCATTTTCGATAGACTGACATTCTTTATTCTTTTAACCTTTTTTCAAGGCGATAAAATTCCCATTAGGATAATCTCCATCCCAACCACATGGAAAATAACCCGCTTTATAAATTTTAAAAAGCTTTTCAAAAAAATTGTCTGTTTTCCGTTTACTGCTCTATTTATCGCACAATTATTTAGGTCTACTACGATCTCTTCAAAAAAAGTATTAAGTTCAGTCGTAGCACTTCTCACATTTTCAGAAAAAACATCTAGTACTGTGTCTAAATTCTGTGGTTTTTGATCATCGACTAATTCGTAATATTTATCCCATACTTCACTCATTTCATTTTCTCTTAGATCATTCCACGTATATTCATCTTCACCAAATACATCTTCATAATCATAGTATTTAGCTTTTTCTTTATCATTAATAATTGTAGTAAAATAAGAAATATCATCTGATGTAACTACTTTAAAGGTTTTTGAAAAATCAATAACTTCTTTTACCTGATTATGATGATGTCCGTATTTCATTAATTATTATACCACCTTACCTAAAGAACAACTGTAGCGTTACCACTTCTCCCCAGTATCTTTTTCCGTTCTTTCTTTTACGGTTAAATTGAAAACAGATAGTGCTACCTGCTCTTTATTAATATTCATTTTTAATTTCTTTCATAAAAATATGATCAAATTGTTTAATTAATTCTTTAAGTTCAGTGCACATAATATCCTCTACAGGATTTTCCCAATCTCCGTTTTTTATCAGTTCAATCCCATAGCTACCGGTTGGATCCCCTTCTGGGTACCACCCTACATCAAGCAACAAATTTTTTGTCTCATGAGAAATTTGCAGGAGATCTTGATTAAAGTCAAATAACCAAGCATCATCATTTGCCTCTAGAGACTTAGGATCAGTATCTTTTAATGTAATATAATCAACAGTCCAACCAGCCGGTATCTTAAGCCATAAAAAATTAGGAACCTGTTGGCTTAGTGGCTGCAAATCCTCTAAAACTCCACTTCCCACACTCCAGATTTGATATTCTAATTCTCCTAATAAATGTTCTATTTCATCAAAAGATGCTTCTTCATAAATTTTATCTGTTTTTAAGCCAACTACTTTGATATGGTATTGATTACTTCCATAAATTACTTCAATAAAGGCATTACGTTTTTCATTTTGCAGTATTAGTAATTCATATTTTTCTTCCATTCTTTTTTCGAAATTTAAATTGTTCAGTACTACAGACCAGCCATCACAGATTTTTAATGGCTGCAATTGAGAAATATGATCTCTGCCCATCCCGCTTCTCCTTGTACTCCACATTGTTATACTATCTATAAAAAAACTTGCCGATGACAGCACGGCAAGTTCTAAACTATAGCAATTCTAATACATTAGTAAACAAGTGTTAATCTCCTGTTGAAAGGCTGTATATGTGGCAATTCACTCCACTCATATACAGTATCGTAGTAATCATAAAAATAACTGAGTTCGATAAACCCTTTCTCTTGCATTATTTTATTGATATAGTTCGTTCCCTGAATGAATTCTAAAGATTCAGCGGTCCCTACAATATCATAAGCGCCATCAATTAAATCGTGTCTTAGGGAATAACTATAATCTAGTAACATAAACAGGAACCAATTTAGATACTTTCATATTGATTTGCTGTTCTAAATGAAATTCATTTTCTCCAGAAAGATCTTGCAAGTAGATATTGATTTCTCCTGAAGGATTGTTTAAATCTCTAACTTCAATTTTTTTCAAACCTTTTATTTGATTAAATTCATCAGGCACTCTTAATTTTCTCTGCACATTTGTTTTTGTACCATTCGTCTAATTCCCTATTCACTAAAAGACGATGCATCAATCACCTATCTCCGGGTTTCAACAGTAAATCTTATTCCATGTTCCATGATTTAACCAAAATCTGTTCCTATCACAGGCTTTTCAACATCTGTACATTGATCGAATGTAATATTCTCTTGCTTTCGTAAATTATAATAAAGCTATAAATGCAGGTAGTTTACCACACCTGCTTTTACGATTAAATTTTATGATCTCAGTTAATTTCTTTCACAAGAATAGCTTCGTTTCCGTACTCTTCAATGTCCGCCTTTAGCCAACTACTTTCCTCTTCTCTATATTTATAAAATCTAATGGTAGCAAAACCTTCATCGATACTTAGAATCACAACAAATTTATGATCAGGAAATTTTTCTTTTAAATGATGTTCCCAACCGGCCATTACCTGAAACGCATAAAGTAAAATCTCTTCATCGAATAAATCACTGCAGTCTAAATAATCGTTTATGCGGAGCTCATTACACGATGCTTCATACCCAGTTTTATCCCCATACATTTTTAAAATTCTATTCCAATTTATAGTTGGATTATCAGTTAACTCAATCTCTAGATCTAAAATAAAGCAATCGTCTACTTTAACTATATTAGGTGAAATAATATCCTTTAAATTAGTTAGATCAACTTTCTTTGTATTGCTCAGATCTTCAAGCCGTTCTTTTAATCTTTTCATATTTATATAATCTACACTCCTAAACAAAAATACAGAATCCTTCCCTAAAAATTTCAATCCCTTATTTATTGCTTCCTGAACATTCTTGTTCTTTAAGTACTTTTTGAATTTTGTTAGGTGCATCTTCACCTGTTTTTTGGTCATAAAACTTCTTTGTTTCAACATCAAAGTACCTTTTATTATTAGGCTCATGATAGTGAATTTGACCTTCTCTTTGCCATGGATTTGGATTTTCAATGTCTATTTTTTCTGTCTTGCCATGTTATCTTACTTGCAATTTAAGTTCCATTCTGACCGAACAGTTTCTTATTATTTCCGACATCATTCCTCGCCTTCTTCACAATACCAAAATCTTTAACAGCTTTCTTTTTCACATCAGCGTGAACAATTGGGAAATTTGCTCCATCCGGTGTCACAGTTTTGTGGGAACGTTCACATAACATAAATTTTGATTTCGCAACTCTTTTTAAACGAATATCGAGTATTGTACGATCGGCTCTATGAAATAAAACCCAATTTTATCACTCCTTTTGCTGAACAAGGATTCTTCTTATGCAACTTACTGTTTATCGCTTCGAACTATGTCATTCTGTTTAGTTGGTGGTCTTGTAGTATCATAAGTACCCTAGCCATATAAAATGCCATCTTACAATACTCTTTCTGGTTCAGTTCCATAGTACTAAAACGCTACTCCATAATGGTACTACCTTCAAGAGCTATGAATTTCAGAAAAGCATTATCCAATGTCGTCCGAAGTTTAAATCTCTACAGAAAACAAAAACCTGTTTTATAATAGTGCAATTAAGTGCTTATAGTTAATTCTTTAACATACTCCCAAATATTACTGAACTGGTTCGTACTTAAGTTTCTTGCAAATTAGGATATAAAAAACGCATGGAGTTTCCATGCGTCATGATTTTTACTTAGTTTATTATTGCTATATGCCGACATTTATTCTGTGTATGTCCAAAACATCGGTAATCCCTTGCTCACTCATTTTTTTAAGTAGATACTCATATCCTTTTTCTAAAGCAAGAATTCTTTCTTCTTCATAAATAGGAACGAGCGAAAAAATTTTTATATCTCCCTGTTTAGTATGGACTTTATCTAGACCCAATTCTTGAGGGCGACATACCATTATACATGATAACTTTGTATTTGATGCAAATGACTGAGGGGGTTCTCCATTTGGAAGAATAACACCTTCGTCAAGCCATCCGTCATAAATATGAGGAATATGAGCCACTTTTCTTAGCCAACCAATAGGCCAATAGTGGTCTTCATTTTTCATATTGTCTTCCTCAACTTTCCAACTTGAAGGCAATTTTAGTAGCAATTCTGCATATTTGAACATGCTTTCCTCTTTTGAATAGTCCATAGGTTCATCGCTCATACCTGTTGTAACAAGCGTTACAAAATTTTGATTCAGAGATGGAGGAATTATGTGAATATTTACAGATACTCTACTACCAGGAAAAGTTTCACTTATACTGTTTTTCACAGGACCAAAGTGTTTAACCACACGCTCTAGAATCTCATGATGATGATCTTGATTATTATCGTTTGATTCAATTATAGTAGTAACTTCTTCTCTTTGACTTTCCAACAACTTAACGATTTCTTTTTGTCCTTGTTCCCTTGCAAAAGCCAGTGCATCTATATTTTTCATAGCTTCTCCACTATACCTAATATCTATATCTATACCTTTTTCAATTAATAGTTTTGCAATATCTATATAACCATTACTAATTGCACCGAACAATGGATTTCTTTCCGGTTCACTAACGTCCATATCAGCTCCACAGGATAATAAGTATCTAACTATATCAATATACCCTGCAGAAGCAGCTTCGTTCAATGCTCCACCACCATATACTCCGCCTTGCATATTAATATTTGCACCAAGCTCTACTAGTTTTTTAACTATCCCTAACTCTCCTCTAGAAGCTGCGACATGAAGCCACGATCCGAAAGGAGTCATCATATTTAAAAGATCAGAATTAGAACCGATTAGTTCAACTACCTTTTCAACGTTGCCTTCTTTTATAGCAGAACGAATTTCTTTTGCAACTTGTTTACTATCCATTTTTTAACTATTTCCTCCTTTTTGCAATATCACCAAGTTTCTCAAGCATTTCCACCATATCATCTCTGTCTCCACCAGCATCCCTTACTTTTTTAATATTCTCTACAACATTCCTAAGTGCTTCAATCCCATGTTGACCTTTAACTCTATTTGGAGCCCAAACTAAGTTTTCAAGTCCCAAAATCGGGTCAATGTCATATTCTCTTAATATATCTTGACCTTCTTTCACTAGTTCCTTTTGTGCTTTCCCATTTCCTTTCTTAAATACAATATGATGTGCATGGGGATCATACATGTCGCTTGGTGGATTTCCTATATTCTTTTTCAAATAAGCACCGTAATCAATTTTATCTACATCTTTAGTAGATTTACCCGTACCCTTACTACCTTTACCACCACTAGCCATCTTCACAATCCCAAGATCCTTCACAGCCGTCTTTTCTACATCTACACGGACTGACGGGATTCCGAACGTGGAGCCATCCGGAGTTACAGGGCGTTCTGCGTACACGCGGACGTTTGTTGGGACTTTGAATTGTTTTACTTTTTCTAATGTCTTGTTAGCTTTTTGGACTTTTGAATGAGTTGCAAGCGGTATGCCTTTATCTACATGTTTCGCCAGCGCACCTGCACCAACTAAACTCAAAGCCGCTTCCAGCCCACCTTGCTTCCGCTTCTCCTCTGACACTTCGTTGCCAAACATATCCCGTCCAGTAACAGCTTCTGAGAATCCGTTAGAAGCAACAAGGCCGTATGCGCCCATTTCTGACATTTTAAGAATATCTAGGGATTTTCCGGTTTTGTAGGCATCTAATGCGTGTTCGGCTGCGATAGCCGCTTTTCCGGTTTTGTAGATGGCTTTTCCGCCTTTGAAGGCGCGGCCTGCCCAGCCGACGACCGGGATGTATCCTGCGGCTGCCATGGCGCCGGCTGTGACGCGTTCGGCTGTGGAAAGTTTTTCTCCTGTGACAGGATCGTAGCCTTCGGTTGCTCTTATCGTATCATAATAGCCGGTGACTTCGCCTGTGAAGGTGCAGACGCCATCCCATGTTTTTTCGTACCATGGTTTATTCGCTTCTTCTTCCGCTTTTTCTTGAAGGCGTCTTGCTTCTGCTTGCTGTTCTTTCGCCTCAATATAAGAAGTCGCTTGTTTTTCCGCTTCTATCGTACCTTTATACACTTCGCTTGAGGTGAATGCTTTTTTGTTGTAGTGAATGGGAGAGGCGCTTTTTCCTTTGCTTGTTGCTTGCATTAAAGCGGTGTACTTAGCAAGCACGGCATTATCGAGCGACTGCAGATTTTGATATTCTGTGGTCAGTGACTCGTCCAGTTCATCAACCGCTGTAATCGTATCGCGCCGGATTTTTTGTGCGTCGTACATCTTGTCTGCGTAATCGTTAAGAGAATAAGAGGATAAATCCAAAATGCCGACAAGATCGGCGAGAATGTTATCAATCTCCAATTTGTGCGCGGAGACGATTTCAGACGCTTTCAAACTCCCGTTTGTCAGCTCATTTTCCAGATATGACGTTTCCACATAATGATCTTTCAATTCTTTTTCTTTGATATCCCCTGAAATCCCTTTTAAAAAAGCGATTTGGGCTGAGACAAGTTTCAGCCACGTGTCTACAATATCAGCCTGTCCTTGAAAAAAATCTTTGATGTTGTCTGCGCCTTTCCCTGTAAAATCTTGGCCTAGATTGGCTACAGCCTGAAACGCTTTTTTTAGGGTTTCTAACTGCTCTTCAAGCGTTTCATATTGCTTTTTTCTGCTCTTCGCTTCTTCGATTAAAGTCTTTGATTCAAATACTTTACTCATTGCACAGCCCTTTCTATGCTATTTTGCGCCAATTGCCTCGTCCTGCTCCTTCAGTGAATCAACATTGTCTTTCGTGTCTTCTATGTTTTTTTGGACAGCTTTTTTATAATCGCCCAGCATGGTTTTAATGCTTGCCTCGCGCTCATGGTACTTTTTTGTATATTCCAGGTTGTTCTTGCCATTGGATCCGGCGGCGCCGATTGATACACCAGCCAGCGCATCTTTGACAGAATCCAATGTTTTAATAACAGTATCGTATTTCAGCTTAATTTCTGACATAAAAAAAGATCACCACCATTTTAGTTGTCTAATTGTATTTCCGACTTCTTCCGCGAATTCTTCTCCCTTTTTAAGAAGATCTGCTGCACCATTTGCTATGAACAATTCCGTCGCATAAGTGGCTTTATTTAATTCTAGACTAATAATTTCACCACTAATCGAAGCCATATACTCGTTATACTTATCATTCACAATCTTGGAAGCTTCCGATTTCGCCTCTTCTCTGCCCTTGTCGAAATCATCCGCTTTTGTTCCCGTCCAGTGCTTGCCCAATTCCGGTTTCACAATGTCTTTGATTTCTGTAATGGCCTCTTCTTGCAGTGTGTCTATGTCCTTTTTTGCTTTTTTCAGCTTTTCGATCTTGTCTTCGATATCGGAAATTTTTCCGTTGAGCGAACTTTTGATATCCGCCAGCTTACTTTCATAACCCATCTGAATCACCTCTTAATACTCAAAAAGTCGTATGGAGGAGCTGATGAAGATAGACTTTTCCATACTTTATTTCCATATATTATATTTTAAAATAGCCAGAAGGCGGCATAAATAGGGTAAATGGCTTAATTTAGGCGTATAACACTCTCTATGTGTAGGTCTATGATCTTGTTTTTGTTCGTTATACAGCTAATGAAAGCGCTTTATGATATTGAAGCACCTAAAGTCATAGTTATAAAGGCACTTGAAAGAGACAGATATTGATGATCTATCTCTTGTTGTAAGAGTACATTCTGCTTTTGTTATTTTTCGTTTTAGACCTTAGCAGAAAAGAAAAAAACCGGCTCCCAGCCAGTTTTCTCTTTTCCAACTATTGAATTGCACCTGCTGGAACAACCGCCTTCCGTCCCACAGAATAATATTCCACCCCTGCAGCGGCTGCTTCATCCAATGTGTAGCAGTTTCTGCCGTCAAAGATGAGCGGCGTTTCCATCAAGTTCTGATAGGCCGCTAACGGGAATTGTTTAATGTCGGCCCAGTCGGTTAAAATCATGACGGCGTCAGAGCCTTTGACAGCTTCCTCGATTGTCTCTTTATATTCAACGGCTTCTGGCAGAACACGCTTTGCATGGTCCGCGGCAATCGGATCATAGGCTTTCATATGGGCGTCGAGCGCAGCGAGACGGTCTGCGATGACAATCGACGGCGCTTCCCTCAAATCATCTGTATTCGGTTTAAATGACAGTCCCAAAAGGGCAATCGTTTTTCCCGTCACCCCGCCGAGCCTGTTCAGCGCTTTATCTACCAGGATCGCCTGCTGATTGTTGTTGACTTTGATGACCGATTTCAGCAGCTCAAAATCATGCTCGACATTGCCGGCAATTTGCACGAGGGCGTTTGTGTCCTTCGGAAAACAAGAGCCGCCGTAACCTATGCCCGCTTTTAAAAACTGGCTCCCGATCCGCTTATCCTGTCCCATGCCGTACGCGACTGCTTCAATATCGGCGCCGACCTTTTCACATATATTTGAAATTTCATTTATAAAACTGATTTTAGTGGCCAGAAAAGCATTTGAGGCATATTTGATCATCTCGGCGCTTCTGATATCCGTTTGATAAATCGGAATTTGGAACGGGCGGAAAAGCTCCTCAAGCGTCTTGGCTGTTGTCTGATCCGCTGTTCCGATCACGATCCTATCGCCATGAAACGTGTCAGAGATCGCTGACCCTTCACGTAAAAATTCCGGATTGGACGCGACCGAAATGCTGACAGGCGCCGCAAGATGTTCAGTGATCAGCCCCTTAATCAAATCGTTTGTCCCGACGGGCACTGTGCTTTTCGTTACCACGATGGCATCCTGTTTGACATGCCGGGCGATGCGTTTGGCCGCATCTGTAATATGCTCCAGATTCGCGTGCCCGTCGCTTTTCTGCGGTGTACCGACCGCTATAAAAATAATGTCTGCCTGTGCCAAGCCTTTCTCATAGCTCATTTCAAAGTTCAGCCGTCCATCAGCTGTATTTTTCCTCATCAGCTCTTCAAGACCCGGTTCAAATATGGGGGAAATGCCCTTTCTCATTTCATCAATCTTGTGAGCGTCAATATCAATGCAGGTTACATGATATCCAATCTCAGAAAGAGAAACACCTGTCACAAGACCGACATAGCCTGTTCCGATGACTGTTATATTCATTGTTTCCCTCCAACAGTTAAATTGCTGCTTTGCAGCTTCCATAATATCGTATGAGAACATCCTATCATGAATGCGGATGATCTCCCGCATAGCCTGTCGGGTTCAGCCTGTACAGATTTCTGAAATGTGATTCAATCATACAATATACTATTATATCGCGCACAGAAAGGAAGTGGTGAAATGAGAACCGGCTGTTTAAAAGAGCCCAAATAATTTTCTTCTCTTGACCGGCCGCGGAGGCTGTCTGAAGATCGTCTGATTCTGCAGGAGAAGCTCAGCGTTTTCCGTCAGTATATAAGGAAATTCCCGACCGAATTCTTTCTCAAGAACATCAAGGGCTTCCCGGCAGCGAAAGTCTCTTGTTTTCAGATTATGAGCATCTGAGGCTACGAAATGAATCAAATTGGCTTCAGCCAGCCGGAGAGAAAATGCTTTCATCTGTTTTCCGAAAGTCCCCGCAAGACTTCCTGAAGTAATCTGAGATACCGCTCCTTTCTCCACAAGATGATACAGCAAGGATGGGTTTTCGCGAATTTCCCTGTTGCGTTCAGGATGGGCGATAACCGGAATATATCCTTTCAGCTGCAACTCATAAAAGAGCCGCTCCGCATAGCGGGGAACCTGATCAAACGGAAACTCAATCAGGATGTATTTTGTATCATTCAGCGAGAGCAGCTGCCGTTCAGCAAGGCCCCGCTCTAAATCGCCGTAGATTCTGATTTCCTGCCCCGGAAGCACGGTTAAAGGGATATTTTCTTTGATTAAACGTTTGTTTAACTGATCTGCCGCTTCTCTGACTGCCGCCGGCTCGTTTTCATACACACCGTTCTTATGATGCGGTGTCGCTACAATCGTCCGGATTCCCTGACGAACAGCGGCTCTTGCCATTTCTATGCTGTCAGCTGAAACGCTTGCCCCGTCATCCATTCCAGGAAGAATGTGACAGTGGATATCTATCATGTCTTAGCCCCCTTTTTCCGCAAAAATAAATAACGGGCAAGATGCACGTTATTTATTTTGTATGAAGTTATCCTTGTTTCCGTAGTATCCATATGCAGAATCCCTCGAAAACTTTTTGCCGTTCATAATCGCCCCAAGGAGCTTGCTATTGCACGATTCAAGTGCCTCTTTCGCTTTTGCGGCTTGTTCTTTTTCTGTTTTACCGCTTGAAATAACCAAAATAGAACCGTCTGCCACGCTCCCTAAAATCTGTGCATCCGCTACAGCGAGAATAGGCGGCGTATCAAAAATGACCATGTCATATGCCGCACACGCCTCGTCGGCAAGTTCTTTCATCCACTTTGAGGAGAGAAGCTCGGCCGGGTTTGGCGGGATCGGGCCGCTCGTCAGCACGTCAAGCTGTTTTTCATTAGATGTTTGTACAGCCTGTTCCAGTGAACTTTTCTTTAATAAAACAGATGTTAAACCTATTATATTTTCAAGATGAAAGGCTGTATGTACTGTTGGTCTTCGCAAATCAGCGTCAATCAGGAGCACTTTTTTTCCCTGCTGGGCAAATACGACAGCAAGATTAGCGGCCGTTGTTGATTTTCCTTCTCCGGGACAGGCCGATGTAATCATCACTGATTTCATTTGACGATCCACTGAAGCAAATTCTATATTCGTACGAATCGTCCTATATTGTTCAGAGTTCAAGGATTTCGGCTCTGTCATCGCAATGACATTCCTGCGCATCCAAGAGCCTCTGCTTTTTTTAAGCGCCAAAATGCCCACTCCCCGCTTTTTCAGATTGGATACCGTGTAAGCTTGCCGCTTTTTTCTGCTCATTTGCAATGGTGGAAACCGTCCCTAAAACAGGTATGTCCAGCAAGGATTCGAGCTGTTCTTCCGATTTGATCGTATTGTCCAAATACTCAAGCAGGAACGCCAGTCCGATGCTTCCCGCCAATCCCGCCGCGAACGCGATAGCAATGTTTAGGAGCGGCTTTGGCGATACAGGTGACGGATGTCCTGAAACCTCGGCTTTTGACAAAATGCTGACATTGTCAACATTCATAATGGTTGTGATTTTGTCTTGAAAGACAGATGCGATGGTATTGGCAATATGAGCCGCTGTTTCCGCATTTACATCCTTGACTGATATGTTGACCACTTGGGAGTCCTGCTCGCTGGATACGGTAATTTTGTCATTCAGCTCTTGAGAGGTCATCGACAGGCCCATCTCTTTAATGACTTCGTCTAAGATGGCAGGGCTCTTAATGATGACGTTATACGTATTGATTAACTGAAGATTGGTTTGGACATCATTAAATTGGACTTCTTTTCGGTCGTTTTTCGATTGATTGACCAGAATCTGAGTTGATTTTTCATAGATGGGTGTAAGTGCGAAGAAACTGATAAGTCCGCCGGCAGCAGTGGCAGCTGCGGTTACAATCATAATCAAAAGCATGCGTTTTCTTAACGTTGATAATATCTCTTTTAAACTAGTAGATTCTCCCATGATACCTCCAAATCTCTTATAGCATCCTTTTCCATATACGATTATACAACGTAGAAACCGCATTTCTCCAGATTTTCACGTGACATTATTCGACATTTTTTTACAAAACCTTATGTTGCGATCGTTTATGAAAGCGCTCTATTTTCTACCTTGACAAAGATGCCCTTTTTCTTCCATTCAGGCGTTCACGTCTTCTCGCATAAAAAAACCCCGCATCAGGCGTGCGGGATTCTTATGTTGCATATCCATTTTTAATATGAGAAATTAAATTTTCAAGCATTTCCTTCGTCGTCATCTCAGATGACCGTTCACCAATCTCATGTGCATGCATCAAAATTTTCAGAAATTCCTCTTGATTCAATTTCTTTTCACTCATCTTCTTGTTCCTTTCAGCTTCCATTAAGTTGAAAACACGATTATTATATGATGCTGATTCTCAATTTGCAATCTCTAATACATCATTCGACACATCCCATTTTTTATGTCCTTTTTTAGGAAAAACTTTTTCAGGCCGATGTGTTGCGATATAATAGAGAAATTGGATCTTTTTATTACGTGACTCGGTTAGGAGCGATAATCATGCTTCAGAATATGATTTCCAAAGACGATGTGCTGGCATCCGCTGAACAGTTGAAAGAACTGCTTCCTTACAATGAGGAACATGTTCAGCTGATTAAAAAAGCACTTATTTTATATCGGCAGGATTCAGTCTATCGTTTACAAGCAGTGAGTCCGACGGAAGTTACGGCTTACGTGCAGGATGTTGTGCCTGTGCGGGTCACATTGAACTTGTTTGCCATAGCCAAAAGCGGCTGTTCATGTCCGTCCAGAAGAATCTGCCGCCATATGCTGGCTGTTTTTTTATATGTATATGCAATGTTCGAGCGAGTGGGTACCTTTACAGAGCATTGGCTGGAGAGGGAAAAGCTCGAGGAAAGCAAAGAACTCGTCCGCCGGCAATTTCAGGAAAAAGTGCTTCCTAATGAAGAATCGCTTTCTAGCTGGCTTGCTTTTTTTGATTCAGAGTTCTCTCTCTGGCAGGCGCGCACGCCGGAAGGCAGCCAAAATATGCAGGGCCTCTATTACGGCTACCTGTCCGCTTTAAAAAAGCACACGCCAAACAAGCCGGAGCTAAAAAACCTGTACCAGATTCATTCCGCGATTGCGGTGTGGCTTCGCATGTTTACATTGATTGAAGCGGGCAAACTGAACCCCGATCAAGACTTTTATTCCCTCAATCCGTATGTTGAACAGCTGATGGATACGATCTACAGCTCTATTGATAAATTAAAAACATACGCGCTGTCATTCGCGCTTGATCCGTTTTTGGAGAGAACACCCGATGTTATCCGGCATTTGCTCTTGAAAGAAGATATTTTCCAATATGAACGCATCCGCATTTTCGGTGAAATTTGGAGCGCGTTGCTGTCGCGGCCAAAATGGGTGGCACGTGAACAGGACATTTTGAAAAAAGAGGCTGGACGGCGCTTTTCTCCTGAATTGCAATTCGGGCGCCTGCATTTGGAATTCCTGCAAAAGAATGATGATGTTATTTTTGCGGAAGCTGGTCAATTCCCGCCGGATGCGCTGCCATATACGTTTCAATGGCTGAGTGAAATCACTGCCAAAAAAGATTGGAAAAGGCTGAAAACATGGTATCAGCGAATTGAATCGATTGCGATGGGTTATACGAAACTCGATAAGCCGTTTAAAGAAATTCGCGACGTGATCGGCGAGCTGTTTCTTCTGCTGAATGCCTATGTGAAGCAAACCAATGACCAAGCGCTGTTTGAACGCTATGCTGCAGGCTGCCTGCCGTATACGTTCACAGAATACAGCCATCATTTATATGAGCAAAAACGATATGCCGAGTGGATCGAAATTCACAGCCTTGTCGGCTTTTCCATCTATGAAATGGATAAAATGATGCTGAAAGAAATTGCAGCGGGCGACCCGGAGGCGCTTATCCCGGCTTACCACAGAGAAGTGGCCTTTTTTATCGATCAGAAAAACCGCAGCTCGTACAAGGAAGCCGCCCGGCATTTAAAAAAACTGCGCACCCTGTACAGAAAAGCGAAGAAATTGAAGGTGTGGGAGCGGTATATTCAGCAGCTGAGCTCGCATTATAAGCGCCTGCGCGCGCTTCAAGAAGAACTGCAGAAAGGAAAGTTGATTGATGGCGAGTCTTAAAGAAATACTCATTCACGTCGAACAAATGGAAGATGGGTCATTTACGCTCTCAGCCTTTGATGAGAATGAGCAGCCCCTTCCCTACAGCCATATGAAGAGGCATTTGTTCCAATGGCATGAATCCTCATTTTACGGAACCTTTCTTGAGGATGTCAGCTTCATCGGGACAACCGCTGTTTTGCTTTCTCCATGGATGACTGTAGAGCTTCTCGGCAAAAACTCGTTCAACTCATTCAGCTCCGTGCAGCTTACAGAAGAAACGGAGCCGCTGATTGAGGCGGCATCAACCATCTATGAATTTATCGCAGACGGTGATTATCTGCCTGACTATGAAGCATGGACAAACGGTGTTTTTCGCTGGAAGGACCGCGATAATATGCTGGATGGCTTTACGGCGGATTGGTTTTCCGCCGCAGTGCAGGATTACGTCCAATACGACGATGACCTGCAGGAGAAATGGGAGCACATCAAGGAGAAATCGCCTGCGGTCACGTCATTCCGCGGACATTTTCTTGATGAAGAGGATTTTCTTGAAGGCATCGGCTGGATTGACGATCGATCTCCATTTACAGTCGGCCTGCGCTTAAATGAGCCGGATTTTGACGGAGACGATTGGAAAATCGAACTGTTTTTACGCGATAAAAAGAACGGCGCTGTTGAATTCTTTGACGGGCTGAAAAGCCTCAAAAAATCATGGCAGGCGCACAGCGATAAAATCGCGCGTGAGCAAGACCGCTTTCACAGAACGGTTCCGTGGCTGTCATTTGATTCCGGGACCACTCTGATTTCGGAGGAAGAAGCCTGGATCTTTCTGTCAGAAGCGAGTGAAACGCTTGTCGATATGGGCGTTGAAATCCTCCTGCCGTCCTGGTGGCAAATTGTCAGAGACAGCAACATGATGCTGAAGGCAAAGGTGTCATCCGCCCCACGCGGCGAGTCATTTGTCGGCATGAATGCGCTGCTTGATTTCAACTGGCGGTTTGCAACAAATGGAATTGAGCTGACTGAGGCCGAATTTAATGAGCTTGTCGCCAGCAACAGGCGCCTTGTTAATATCCGCGGGCAATGGGTCAAAATTGATCCGCAGTTTATCAAACAGATGAAACGCCTGATGGAAAAAGCGGAATCAGAAGGACTCCACATGTCTGATATTCTGTCGCGAGAACTAATGGATCAAGAGGAAGGCGGGCTTGAGGATTCAGATCTGATTGATACATCCGCTTTTGCCGGCATTCAATTCGATCTGTCCAAACAGCTCCGGTCACTGATTCGGAAGCTTACTGCCGCTGAAAACCTGCCGGATCACGAAGTCAGTCCTTCTTTCAAAGGCACGCTCCGCCCCTATCAGAAATACGGCATGAACTGGCTGCTGTTTCTGCGGGAAAGCGGTTTTGGCTCCTGTCTGGCTGACGACATGGGCCTTGGAAAAACGATTCAAATGATCGCCTATTTCCTTCACGTGAAGGAAAGCGGCCGGCAAAAAACGCCGAATTTGATTATCGCGCCGACATCCGTACTCGGCAACTGGCAGCGGGAGCTTCAAACCTTTGCTCCTGACCTGACTGTAGCGCTCCATTATGGGCCGCGCCGGCCAAAAGGTGATGATTTCGACGCGCATTACGAAAACGCAGATGTGGTACTCACTTCATACGGACTGTCTCATGCCGATTCGGAAGAGCTGTCTTCTGTGACATGGAACACAATCTGTCTTGATGAAGCGCAAAATATTAAAAACGCGCATACGAAGCAATCACGCGCAATCAGAAAGCTTAAAGGGCTTCACCATATCGCGCTGAGCGGAACGCCAATGGAAAACCGTTTGACCGAGCTGTGGTCCATTTTTGACTTCATGAATAAAGGCTACCTCGGCAGTCTGACGGGCTTCCATAAACGCTATGTGCTGCCGATCGAAAAAGACCGGGACGAAAAAAGAATCGGACAGCTTCAACAATTAATCCGGCCATTCCTTCTTAGGCGGACGAAACGGGATGAAGAGGTCGCGCTTAATCTTCCTGAAAAGCTGGAAGAAAAAGAATTTATCCCGCTGTCAGCCGAACAAGCGTCACTTTATGAGCAGCTTGTCAAAGACACATTTGACCATATGACATCACTGACCGGCATGCAGCGAAAAGCGCTGATCCTCAGCATGCTCGGACGGCTTAAACAAATATGCGATCATCCCGCGCTTTATTTAAAGGAAGATCAGACCGAATTGTTGGCCGGCAGATCAGTTAAGCTCGAAAAATTGCTGGAACTCATGACGGCGATCCGCGCCCAAAACGAAAGCTGCCTCATTTTCACGCAATACATTCAGATGGGGAACATGATGAAACGGCTGCTTGAAAAAACGTTCGGCGAACCCGTGCAATTTTTGAACGGGAGTCTCTCCAAGCAGGAGCGGGATACACTCGTTGAGAAATTCCAGAAGAAAGAATACCCGACACTGATTCTTTCATTAAAAGCTGGAGGCACCGGGCTCAATTTGACCGCCGCCAATCACGTCATCCATTATGACAGATGGTGGAACCCGGCGGTTGAAAACCAGGCCACTGACCGGGCATACCGCATTGGCCAAGAGCGCTTTGTCCACGTTCATAAAATGATTACGACGGGAACAATCGAAGAAAAAATTGATGTCATGCTTGAATCGAAACAAACCCTGAACGACCAAATTATCCAAAGTGAAAACTGGATTACCGAGCTTTCCACACAGGCACTCGAAGAATTGTTTACATTAAGCGCCTCAGCGCGATGATCACGACTATAAAAAAGCTGGCTCTTTGAAAGAGCCAGCTTTTTTCCGTTCGTAGCCGTCACGCCGGAATGTCCAGAGAATCCGTTACGCCGGTTATTAATAGGATGCACTTTTGATGCAGCATATAAACCTACAGTAAATGTTTAATCATATGTGCGACGCCGTGTTCGTCATTGGTCAAGGTTACAGCGTCGGCCATCGCTTTGATATCTTCCCGCGCATTGCCCATCGCTACACCTTTTCCCGCAGCCTCCAGCATCGATTTGTCATTTAAGCTGTCACCGACAGCCGCGGTTTCTTCGATCGGAATATTCAGCCGTTCCGCAAGCCGCGCCAGTGCCTGCCCCTTGGAAGCTTTGCAGGAAGAAAGCTCAAAGTTATGCTCAGCCGAACTGACAAGTGTTAAATCTTCAGCATGTTCATATCTTTTCCAGCCTGCCTCAAGCTTCTCTTTGAAGAAAGAAAAACCGAGAATATTATAAAAATCGATCTGCTGATCAGTTTCAAACAGCTCTTGAAACGAGCCAATGTAAGCGAAGCCCGATTGGCTGTATTGCACTTCGGCCGCCTGCATAAGGACAGAAAGATCCGCCTCCGGATTTGCGCTTCTGAATCGGTCCAGTTCAACTTCAAGAAGCTCTCTGCCGTTTTGCGGCGTATAAATGGCTGAATCTGTGAATACCTCGTAGTAATAGTTTTCCGACGCAAGCCATGAGAGAATGTCATACGCCCGTTGTTTCTCAATGGTTTCCTGATGATAAAGCCTGCCGTCAGGATCGTGAATGACGGCGCCGTTCGCGCTGATGACCCACGTTTTGATCCCGAGCGGCTCAAAAATCGACATGACGTCAAAATGAGCGCGCCCAGTTGACACCACCACTTCAATGCCGTCCCGCTGCGCCTGCCGCAGCGCGTTTTCATTTGCCAAGCTTACTTGATGCTTGCTGTTGAGTAAGGTTCCATCTAAGTCAATCGCAATTAATTTCACGTTTGTCAGCCCTTTCTTCATCCTGCTCTGTTACGAGAAGTTCCACCCCGTTACGGTCAAGCAAATCACAAAATGCCTGATTCGGCAGCCTGTCTGTGACCAAGAGATCGATTTCGCTCAGCTCCGCATACTGATAAAAACTGGTACTTCCCAGTTTCGAATGATCTGCAAGCGCGATCACCTGCTTTGCCTGCTGAATCATTTTTCGCTTCACCATGCCATCTTCTTCATGTGCAATTGTAATGCCATGCTCAGAAATGCCGACCACACCGATCAGCGCTTTATCGACGTGATAACTTGAGAGCTTTTCAATCACAGAGGCACCGTACAGAAAGCGGTGCTCCTTTTCCAGTTTGCCCCCCAACAGGTAGATTTCAATTCCTTCTTTATCGGACAGCACTTCGGCCAGATTAATCGAGTTGGTAATCACCGTGCAATCATCCGCATTCATATGTTCTGCACATGCCTGAACGGTTGTAGAGGCATCTAAAATCACCCGGTCACCATTATGAATGAGCGATGCGGCAAGCCTGCCAATCTCGCTTTTTTCCTCGGACACTGTATTCAGGCGGCCGGAATAACTTTGAATTTTCTGATGCACAGTCGGCAAAATGGCACCGCCCCTTGTGCGGATGATGGCATTCTGTTCCTCCAGCTTCACAAGATCCCGTCTGGCTGTATCTCTTGAGACTTGAAGAAGCGTACAGATCTGCTCCGTTGTAATTCGGTTATGCTGTTTTAAAAAATCCAAAATCGCTACTAATCTTTCTTCTTGGTACACGCCCTCATTCCTTTTCTGATCTATCATCTTTAAGTGATTATAAGTTTTCCGAGAAATACAATCAATGATTTTAAGTGATTTTAAGCAAAAATGCATCATAAGAACCAATTTATCCTAAATATCATAAAAAGAAAGACCAGCCTGGTCGACTGGTCAATTTTGAGGGGATGATGCGGAGATTCTAATAATCGTGAAAGGATAGAAAACGGGAGGATCAGGGGTTTGTCAATCGGCAGCTTTTTCACGGGGTTTAGGGTCCATAAAACGAACAGTGTCAGCCAACACTTCTGTTACATACACGTTAACGCCTTCTGCGTTTTCATAGCTCCTTGTCTGAATCCGTCCGCTAACGCCGACGAGAGAACCTTTTTGGCAATATAACGCTGTGTTTTCAGCGGTTTTTCTCCAAAGCGTGCAATTGACGTAATCGGCCTCGATTTCACCTGAAGCATTCTTGAAGCTGCGGTTTACCGCGAGCGTAACGTGTGCGACTGCCGCACCGGCGGAAGTGTAGCGAAGCTCAGGATCTTTTGTAAGACGTCCGACAAGCATAACCTGATTGAACATGCGATTCCTCCTCTCCTTGCGCTTATATGTATTGTAGATGATGCAATGAGAAAAGAAAAACGCTTAAAAATGACTTTCAGCCTCTGTTTTTATCTTTTGTTTTCATTTTTCCTTCAGCTAAAAACATCTTTTGTTTTTTCCCTTTAAAGAAATATGTACTTTTTAAAAACCGGAAAAATATTTGCTTTGTCAGCCAATTTTGCGTATTCATACACACATAGGAAGAGCCATCCCACGCAAACCACTGAAAGCTCAGTTTTTTTTCCGGCATTGACAGCTCGATTTTATATTGCTCCATGCCGTCTTGCGTTTCGTATAAAAAGCTTATCCTTCTTTTTTTGTTCAGATGGACCTCAAAAACTTCTTTACGGCTTAACATATATGTTACTTCCTTTTGAATTAAACAGTTTTCAGAAGGAGTGCCGTCAATATAAATTTCTTTTAAGCGAAATTGATTCATACACATCTCTCCGTAATCCATAGTCAGTTACAGTATAATGAAAAAATTGAAATTATTAAATGTTTCGCCAATACAAAGTTCTTTAGTCCCGGCATTGCACGTTTTTTCCTCTAAAACGTTTATGTTATAATGGAAGGCAAGAAATCTTTGGAAGTAATCGGGGTGAGAATAGAAATGAAAACCTTTAAACTAGTTGACCTGAATGTGGAACGAGTGGACAAGGAAGAGAAATCAATTGAACAGTTTCCCCTTATTGACGGACTGATTATAAATAAAGAAGACGGTGAAAATCACTGGCTGATTGAAGCGCTTGTAGCGAAAGAGCACCTGTCTTTTTTTGAACAGCTTCAAAACAGCCAAACTGAAGCCACAGTATTTGTAACGATCACGAAAAAAAGCAATCGCCCCGCCCAGCTGACAGCGGCAGTGAAAAATATTGTCAAACTGGAAGAAAGCATACAGGTTTTAATCTACGGACAAATGGTCACAAGAAAACAGCATGGCACTGAAACCCTTCTGGAATCCCTTGTAAAAGAGGGCTATACAGGAACAAAACTGATTGAGGCGTTTAAGCAAAAAATATAAATGAGAGGGACATGTCCCCTCTTCAGGTGCAGAGGTGAAAATATGAGTAAGCGAAAGATGCAAGCAATCTTTTTATCACTTATCGGTGCGGCTCTCCTCATGACATCAAGTCTACAGACACCTACAGAAGCAGAAGCTGCTGAGAAAAACACAAATTCGAAAAAGCTGAAGGTTGATGAATTCTTCACAGATTACGACGGCACTTTTATATTGCGGGATCTAAAAAACGAAAAAACCTTTGTCTACAACGATCAGCGCGCAAAACAAAGATTTGCGCCGCAGTCGACATTTAAAGTTCCTAATGCGCTTATCGGATTACAAACAGGCGCTGTTAAAGATGAATATGACATCAAATACTGGGACGGCGTCAAACGGGAACTCGACGTTTGGAACCAAGACCACACGCTTGGCTCCGCTATGAGATATTCAGTTGTTTGGTATTACCAAGCAATGGCCCGGGACATCGGAGAAAAGCGAATGAAAGAATGGGTTGAAAAAATAAGTTACGGCAACCAAGACATCAGCGGCGGAATTGACCAATTCTGGCTAAGCAGCACTCTCAAAATCTCTCCTTTAGAACAAACAGATTTTATGGAATCGTTATACAAAGAAAAACTCCCATTTGACAAAAACGTCATGAAGACGGTAAAACGGATGATGGTTCAGGAAGATGAAGATCACTATATTCTTTATGGAAAAACTGGCTCTGGCTCTGGCATCGGCTGGTATACAGGCTTTGTCAAAACCGAGCACGGGGCGTACAGTTTCGTGACGAACATTGACGGAACCGGAACAGAAGCAAAAAGCACCACTATGGACATTTTGAAGAAGTATGTTCTTCATTAAAAAACCGCCGTTTGAACGGCGGTTTTCTTTATTCCGGCGACCTTGTTTGCTGCTTCAGCAGATCTCTGATTTCTTTCAGCAGCTCCTCTTGAGCATCCGGCGCTTCCGCCGCTTCTTCTTCTTCTGCTTCTTTTTTGCGCCTTAATCCATTTAAAATCCGAATCACAATAAAAATGGAAAACGATATGATTAAGAAATTCACAATCGTTTGTATAAAGCTGCCGTACTTCACTACAGCATCGCCAAATGTAAACGAAAGGTTTGAAAAATCAAGCCCTCCCAGCAGCAAGCCCACCAAAGGCATGATGATATCATTTACTAGAGATGTGACGATCTTTCCGAATGCGCCTCCTATTACAACACCAATCGCGAGGTCAACGATGTTTCCGCGCATAGCAAAAGCCTTAAATTCATTCCACATACAATCACCTGCTTTCTCATGTTTTGAAAGAAAAAAGACAAATGTGCCGCTGCCCATCTGCCTTTTTTCATTTACTCTCCGAGAGCAAAAGTCAGTTCGACTTCGCAAACGACTTCGCCATCGACTGTAGCAACGCCTTTTCCGCGCCCGATTGTTCCGCGCGCACGAGTGATTTCCACTTCGAGATGAAGCTGATCACCAGGCTTGACTTGTTTTTTAAACCGGCAATTATCAATGCCTGCAAAGAATGCCAGTCTGCCGCGGTTTTCTTCTTTAATCAGCATCGCAACAGCTCCGACTTGAGCAAGCGCTTCTACGATTAACACGCCGGGCATGACCGGATACTGAGGAAAATGTCCGTTAAAGAACTCTTCATTTGCGGTTACATTTTTATAGCCTTTTGCCCGTTTGCCCTCTTCAACTTCCGTAATCCGGTCTACAAGCAAAAACGGATAACGGTGAGGAATAATTTCTTTAATTTGCTGAGTATCAAGCATTCTCTTGACATCTCCTTCATCTGCATTAGTATGTATAGCAATCATCAAAGATCCATTCTGTACATTTGAAAAGTATATTATGAATTAAACTCTTTTTCAACAGGCGCTAAGATGTAACCAACTGTCAATGAGAGCCGTCAATAGTTATGATATGATAATTATAGATTTTACCAATAGCAAAGAGGTAGGAAAATGATTTCGAAGTTTATTGAAAAAAGGATGCAAAACATGTTAAACGAGTGGTATTCCGCAATAAGCAAACGCAAAATGAATCACGTTTGCTCAGTGAAAGAAAAAATTGACCAGCACCTTCCGAAGTTCAAAAAGAACACAAAACTTTGGATGCGTTATCAATTGTTTCAGGCCCGCCATCAGCTGCTTTTCGAAAACCAGAACGGACTTAATGCATTGTTCGATGATCTATACGGTCTGGAAGACAAAATGGATGATGAATTGAAATATTATCTGTATTTTTTCTCAGGATTATACGAAATGGTAAAAACAGCTCCGAAACATGCAGTGAATCATTTTAAAAAAGCTGAACAGTACCTGGCCGCCATCCAAAACACGTTTGAAGCCGCTGATTTATATTATCAAACTGCCGGCGCCTACTACTTGATGAAATCACCGCCGCTTTCCATCCAATACGTCAAAAAAGCATTAGACATCTATTTACAACAATTCGGCTATATCAAAAAGGTGATCACCTGCAAGCTTTTGCTTGCCGTTAATTATATTGATCAAGAACGGTATGAAAAAGCTGAGCAGCTTTTCGAAGAAATCATTAGGAAAACCCGGCAATTACATGACGAAAACCTGCTATGCCACGCTTATTATAATCTTGGCTTTTTAAAAGCGACCGAAAAAAAAGACCAGGAAGCGCTTCTTTACTTTACAAAAGTATTAAAGAATCAAGAATTTGAAACGAATTCTCCAGTCTCGTATCTGCACTGTGTGTACGAATCTGTCAGAGCGCTTTTTAAAACAGGACAGATCACAGAAGCGAAAGCCATCCTGCAAAAAGGGAAAGAATTATCTGAAAAGGTAGACATTCAAACCATTTATTTAAAATTAAAAACGCTTGAGGCGCTCTATACATCAGTTGAAGACCCCTATGATCTGCTGCTCGAATATGTGCTTGAGTTAGAAAAAATTGAAGCTTGGGTGGATTTAGAAGTGCTTTTAGAAGACATCACGGAATACTACAAAAAAAAGGACGATTTCGAAAAAGCCGCTTTTTTTATCATGCGCGGCTGATTGAAAACGCCCATTTCTTATTATCTGACTGAATTAATTAAACCGAGCATTTGATCTCCCATTGTAATCGTTCTGCTGTTCAGCTGATAGGAACGCTGGGACGTGATCAAATCTGTCATTTGTTCTGAAATATCAACATTGGACATCTCAAGCGAACCCTGCTGCATGCCGATGTCCTGTCTATTAGCGCCATTCAGCTCTTCAAAAGCTGCCGCATTATCAATAGAGAAAAGGTTATTCCCTTCCGATTTCAGCTCTTGAGGGTTATTCACTTGGACAACTCCGAGATTAAACCGCTGGACCGCGTTTCCGTCAGATGCGGTTAAGGTGCCGGTTTCATTGATGGTGATATTTTTCATTGAGCTGTCGATGTTCACTGTATTGCCGTTTTCATCAAGCACCGGATGCCCATTTCCAGTTACGAGCTGAAGCTGGTTGGCATTCGCAGCTGAAGGCGTTACATACAGTGCTCCGTCCCTCGTGTACTGGCGGTTTCCATTTACGTTCACCTGAAGATATTGGTATGGAGACGTAAACGCGATATCCAGGTCGCGATCCGTCTTCTGAATGCTTCCCTGATCAGACACAAGGCGTGAATTCATCATCGCCCCAACGCCAAGGCGCAAGCCGGGCGGTGTTTTTCGGGCTTTTGCCACGTCCTCATTTTTTTCATCAACCTGATCGAATTGCTGTCTGACAAGCTCAGAAAAATTCGTATCTTTTGCCTTATAGCCGGTTGTGTTGCTGTTTGAAAGGTTGCTGCTGATTGTGTCAATTTGCTGCTGCAGCTGGTTTAAGGTTGTTGATGCCGTTAGCATTGACCTGAGCATAGTTGATGTCCCCCGTTTTTTCTTCCGTTATCTTAGATTTTTCCGATTTCATTGGCTGCTTTATCCATACTTTTATCGTAAGCCTGAATCACCTTCTGATTGGCCTCAAACGATCTGTACGCTTCAGTCATTTCTGTATAGGCGCTTGTCACATCCACGTTTGAAAGCTCAGAGACGCCTTGGTTTAATGAATAGGAGACCTGGTTATTTCCAGCTGCGCTTGGCAGATCATTCCCGTCCGCCGTGCTGTACAAATCATTTCCGTCCCGTTTCAGATCGCGGACATCCTCCGCCATTCTGACATCAATCTGGCCGGCTGTCCGCCCGTTCGTTGTCACAGTACCGTTTTCAGACACAGTGAAATTCTCATTATCAACAGTGATTGGCTGGCCATCCGTTGATAAAATAGGATTTCCATTGATCGTCAGCTGATTATTCTCATTTAGTGAAAATGTGCTGCTTTTTGAATAACGGATTCCGTCCGCTGTCTGAACCGGATAAAAAAGGGCCGCGTTTTCATTGGTTTCCGCATGAACCGGCACTTGATTTTCGACCAATGTGATGTCTGTAGGCTGATCTGTGGACTTAAGGCTTCCCTGTGTGAAAAGAGGCTTAAGTTCCTGCATATACACACCGGTATTCACAGAACCGATTTCTGTCTTCGATGTTCCGGCCGGAGATTTTGATTCTATTCTGCTGAGCAGCATTTCAGGAAAGGCGCGCATGGAGCCTTGTTCTGCTTTATATCCTGATGTATTGGCGTTTGCGATATTATTTGAAAGCATTTCCGTTCTGCGCTGCTGGGCAATCATTGCGGATGTTGCTGTATATAATCCTTTTAACAAATTTCCCACCTCTAAAATGGCATATTTTCCAGTTGTCATATAGGAACGTTCGTTCTATAATAAAAATCAGTATTTTATCCTATTATCGTCATTTATCATCCATTCGTGAAGGCTTTTCCATAAAAAAACCTCATTCTTTTTCAGAATGAGGTTTGTGAAATCAGCTTAGTTTGCGTTTAGGAAGCTTGTCCATATTATCAAGCATGACACCTGTGCCGATGGCTACGCAATCCATAGGATTTTCAGCGACGAGGACCGGTACCTTCAGCTCTTCTGCAAGCAGCTGGTCAAGGCCGTTTAAGAGCGCGCCTCCGCCGGTAATGATAACACCGCGGTCAATAATATCAGCGGAAAGTTCAGGCGGTGTTCTTTCAAGCACTTGTTTCGCAGCCTGCACAATAACAGCGACAGATTCACGAAGGGCTTCTTCAACTTCTTTACTGTTTACTGTAATTGTTCTTGGAAGACCGGAAACCATGTCCCGCCCGCGAATGGAAATTTCCTCGTGACGTGCGTCTGGGAAAACCGTTGCGACTTTAACCTTAATATCTTCCGCAGTACGTTCGCCGATCAGCAGCTTGTACTCGCGTTTGATGTAATTTAAGATTTCCATGTCAAACTTGTCCCCAGCCATTTTAATAGAAGAGGAGGTGACAATATCGCCCATTGAAATAACCGCGATATCCGTCGTCCCGCCTCCGATGTCTACAACCATGTTACCGCTTGGCTGGAATATTTCCATACCCGCGCCGATAGCGGCAACTTTAGGTTCTTCTTCAAGGTACACATGTTTACCGCCGCTTTTTTCTGCAGCTTCTTTGATTGCTTTCTGCTCAACGGATGTGATATTCGTCGGGCAGCAAATGAGCATGCGCGGTTTTGAGAACAGGCCTTTTACATTCAGCTTGTTAATAAAATGCTTGAGCATTGCTTCTGTTACTTCAAAATCAGCGATAACTCCGTCTTTCAGCGGGCGAATCGCAACAATATTCCCAGGTGTACGTCCAACCATTCGTCTTGCCTCTTCGCCAACCGCCAGCACTTTGCCGCTGTTTTTATCAAGTGCAACTACGGAAGGTTCATTCAAAACAATTCCTTTACCTTTAACATGGATCAGTACATTTGCAGTACCGAGGTCAATACCAATATCCCTTGCAAACATCTATTTATATCCTCCTTGAAAATCTGTTTCACAGTAAATATCCACATTGTGCCCTAATTATATATATTATCATAAAATATAGAAAAAAAGTTGGAAGCACATTAAGTTCTTTACAAATTTTTGCGGATGTTTTATGAACGATTTCAGGGAAGACACTGCTGGCTGATGACAGCAGGTGATTACGATTGCTGAACAGGTTCTCCTTCGAGAATATCGTCTTTTTTATATTTCAGTTTTGTCGCTTCTCCTCCTCTTAAATGCCTGATGGATTTATGATAATCGAGTATTTCTTTCACTTCGTTTGCCAAGTCAGGATTAATTTCAGGCAGACGCTCTGTTAAATCCTTGTGTACTGTACTTTTGGAAACACCAAATTCCTTCGCAATGACACGAACGGTTTTCTTTGTCTCCACGATGTACTTTCCTATCTTGATTGTTCGCTCTTTGATGTAATCGTGCACACCACTCGACCTCCCTAAAATGGATGTGAGAAGTGTGAAATGAGATCCGTATTCTGTAAAGAGTCGTTCAGTATGCCGCTTCTTCGTTGTATGGTTTTAAAAGTAAGTTTATGAAATATGCCCACGATCCCTCACCTCAAACACTCTCTTTGTTAGGTTTGTAACAGTGTATTAGCATTCTTTTGGGAATATGCTAAAAACTCAATAAGGACAAGGGGTGAAACAAACTTTTTCAGCTTCAGCAAACTATTTCGTGTCACTACATTTTTACCTTTACATCCCTTCTCCGCTCCTGTAGAATTAAAAAAGCGATTAGTTACTTAGGTAAGTTTTTTAGAAGGAGACCAAAATGACCTACGTCAACAGACACCTCATTCATCAAATCAACCAAAGCGCCCGCCTGATTGCCAAGAAAGCCAATGAACAGCTGGAGCCATTCGGCCTTTATTCCTCTCAATGGTCAGTTTTATATTGTTTGCGTACGATCGGACCAATGACTCAAAAAGAGATTTGGTCCTATTTAAATGTGGAAGCGCCGACTGTGACACGGACGATCAAACGCCTGGAAGAAAACGGCTGGGTACAGAGACGGCAAGGTGAAGACAAACGGGAGAAACTTGTTGTCCTCACAAAAGCAGCTGAGAAAAAATACGAAGAAATCAATGTGAAAATGCTGAAATTCGAGGAAGAGCTGCTTGCGGATTTCCCGGATGAAGATAAGGAAGCTTTTTCTCATTTATTTCGCATGTTTTTACAACAATGAAAATAAGGAAGTGACATACATTTGAAAAAAGCGGATGCGATATGGACCAAGGATTTTATTATGGTCCTGCTTGTCAATTTATTTGTGTTTGTGTTCTTTTATACATTTTTAACTGTCTTGCCGATTTATACGATTCAAGAGCTTGGCGGCACAGAATCACAGGGCGGGCTTTTAATCAGCCTGTTCCTTCTGTCTGCGATCATTACACGGCCTTTCTCCGGAGCCATTGTTGAGCGTTTCGGGAAGAAAAGAATGGCGATCGTCTCTATGGCGTTATTCGCCCTTTCGTCTTTTCTGTATATGCCGATTCATAACTTTTACCTGCTGCTCGGATTGCGTTTCTTCCAAGGGATTTGGTTCAGCATTTTAACGACTGTTACAGGT
The DNA here is from genome assembly GCF_036765095.1 of Bacillus sp. 0209A. NCBI lineage: Bacteria > Bacillati > Bacillota > Bacilli > Caryophanales > Bacillaceae > Bacillus > Bacillus sp. 0209A. The sequence goes on along the minus strand of NZ_JBAIZV010000002.1, from coordinate 482,028 downwards.
GCAATCGCAGCCGACATTATCCCGGCCAAACGCCGCGGTGAAGGGCTTGGATACTTTGCCATGTCTATGAACCTCGCCATGGCAATCGGGCCTTTCCTTGGGCTGAACTTGATGAAGGTCGTAAACTTTTCTGTATTCTTTACAGCCTTTGCGCTGTTTATGGTTGCAGGCTTGCTTGTTTCGTTCTTGATAAAGGTGCCTCAAAACCAAGACAGCGGCACGACTGTATTCCGTTTTTCCTTCGCGGATATGTTCGAAAAAGGCGCACTTAAGATCGCGACGGTCGGTTTATTTATTTCTTTCTGTTATTCAACTGTCACAGCGTATTTGTCTGTATTCGCCAAATCAGTTGATCTTTCGAATGTCAGCGGATATTTCTTTGTTTGCTTCGCGGTGACAATGATGATTGCACGCCCGTTCACAGGGAAATTGTTCGACAAAGTCGGACCGGGCATTGTCATTTATCCATCAATCATGATTTTCTCAGTAGGGCTCTGCATGCTGTCCTTTACACATAGCGGCATGATGCTTCTGCTTTCAGGAGCGGTTATCGGTCTCGGATACGGTTCAATTGTTCCTTGCATGCAAACATTGGCGATCCAGAAATCTCCGGCTCACCGCTCTGGTTTTGCGACGGCAACGTTCTTTACCTTCTTTGACAGCGGAATTGCTGTAGGTTCGTATGTGTTCGGATTGTTTGTAGCGTCCGCCGGCTTCTCTGCCATTTATTTATCAGCGGGGCTGTTCGTTCTGATTGCTCTGCTTCTCTACGCGTGGAGCCAGAAACCTGCTGAGGCTGAAGGGAAAGTGTCTATTGCGGAATAACTCTGAGACTGCCGAAAAATCCGGCAGTCTTTTTTTGCATATAAAAATCGGCGTCCTGCTCCGTTGAATGGAAGAGGACGCCGATGTTTGTATGTTATTCAATGACCGGCCGCGCAGGTGAATCAGGATCTAACGTAAAGTCATAGGACTCTTCATTACGATACATCGGATCGGCATAAATGGATTGCTGATCGTTATTTGTCGCTTTTCGATACGCTGCAAACGAATCGTATTCATTCTTTTTCCACATCCATATACCGTCTTGATCCGTTTCCTTATGGTACACGTTATGATTGACCGTATTGCCTTCATTTGCCGTAAAATCGTTTCCGATAAATAATCTTGAATCGCTGGCCGTCAATATATTCTTTTCGATTGTGTTGTTTTTTGTGTCGTACTGCAGCAGCAGCTGGCCGCCATACAGCCCCTTTGTGTCATTCCGGTACATCATGTTGCGGGCAATCAGAGAATTGCTGGTGCCGCCCCGCTTTTTGTCATACCCTCCGATTGAAATACCGGTATACGCATTGTTGTACACTTTGTTGTCTGTTATCTGAATAGCGGTTGCGTATTTCCCTTTGTGTTCAGACGTTGCTTCAATCCCAATATCATTATGGTAAACTGTGTTTTTCTTAATCTCGATACTGTGCCCCCCATCGACATATATCCCGCCCGCTGAGTAATCATCTCCATAAGCAGGATTTCTGTAAGTTGAGTTTTGATAAACCGTATTGTTTTCTACGACTCCGTTTCGCACGTAATCGTTTTTCGCCGCGGTTCCCTCATACCCGATAAGGTCGATCCCGATGTTGTTATTGTTGCGGACCACATTGCCCGCAACGGTGAAGCCGTCAATATTTCCGTTCAGCACAACCGCTTCACTCGCTCCAAGCGTCAGATTCTCTACAGTATTGTCCTCGATTTGAATGTCTTTCATGCTGCCAGTCCCATAGACTGCGATTCCGTGGGCATTTCCTTCATCCGCTGTTGTCTTAATGTCCCGGACATGATTGTTCTGAATCGCAATATGACCGCTGGAGCCCGATACATAAATCCCCATAGCAGTTGCTTCCTCAGATGAAACAGAAAGATCTTGAATCGTTAAACCGCTGATGGCAATGTCATGTTTATCGTGAATATGAATGAGCGGTGTTTCATATTCTGCGTCCGCAATGGATTCTCCGCTGATCACGACTTTTTCATTTTCATAGTTTCGGAACGTGATCGGTTTTCCATCTGTACCGCTGTGCTTTACCTCAAGGGTTTCATGATACGTGCCTCCCCGAATCATCACGGTTGTGCCGGCGGCAGCCTCCTCGGAAGCATGTGCCAGTGTACGAAACGGCTTGTCTTTTGTTCCTTCATTTTGATCACTGCCATTTGGCGAAACATAGATGCAGTTCCCTTGCTCCTCCCCATTCGCTTTTGTCTTATCAAAAACAAAGGCAAGGATGACGGACGTTAACACACCTGCCAAAAGAATAAAATACCATTTTCTCATATTCGATTCCCATTTCGTTTTAGAATAGATTTCTAAAACCATTATAAATGTTCTATTTATGGAAAACCATTTCAAAAATATGAAAATATACCGTGAGATAGATCTTATTCAGCCCGACGAACCTGCCCAGATTCAAACGTCTCAATCGTCGACGAAGCCGGCGGGTGAACACGCATCAGAACAATATAGAAAAGAAATGAAATCAGCACACCTACAAACCAGGAAATATCGTATAAGCTCTTCAATACAGGAACATACATACCAATCAGTGAGATCAGTGCACCCAAAATCGTGGCTGCAAACGCACGGTAATTGTAGCCTTTAAAATACACATAACGCCCTGTTTCAGAATACAGGTCATCTACCGAGAGCTCCCGTTTGCGAATGATAAAGTAATCAGCCATCATCACGCCAGCCACCGGACCAAGCATGCCGCCTATTAAGCCGAGAAACGCATATACGCTTGTCGCGCTCTCCATCAGCTTCCACGGAACCGTAAATAAAGCGAGCAACGCAGTGATAAAACTGCCGCGTTTGAAATTAATATATTTCGGCAGGGCATTCGCTATATCATAAGCCGGCGATACGATGTTCGCGGCGACGTTTACAGAGATCGTGGCGATGCAGAGCGTAATCACGGACAATACAATAATGTATGGGTTATCAAATCTCGCCAAAATATCGACAACGTCCCAAATCGGCTCACCGAAAGCAACCTGTGAACCGGAGGTCACTGTAATACTGGCAAACGCAAACAGCGCGAAGGTTCCCGGCAAACCGTAAAATTGCCCTTTGATTTGCTCTTTTTGCGTTTCAGCAAATCGTGTGAAATCAGGTATATTTAAGATCAATGTCGCCCAGATGCCGATAATGCCGGTAACCCCGGCAGCAAACGGCCAGAACGTTTCTGAAAACGTATGGAACTTTCCCGGCTGGGAATAGATTGGCCCCAATCCTCCGGCAATATCAACGGCCCACCATACCATGCCGCCAAATACCAGATACACTAAAGGACCAGCCCATACCTCAAAGCGTTTAATCGATTCCATGCCGTGGTGCAATACGAGTAAATGAATGGTCCAAAAGAATACAAATGAAAGCAAACCAGACAAGTGAATGCCGAGAAGGTTCCACCCGCCGCCAATTTCTCCCCAGCCCGGCCACATATTTAAAAGCAAAATGTTCAGCGCCGTGCTTCCAGCAAAGGTCTGAATGCCGAGCCACATGATCGCTGTAAACGCCCTTAGAAGCGCCGGAATATTCGCGCCGTATATTCCATAAGAAGCCCGGATGATCACCGGAAACGGCAGCCCATATTTTGTCCCCGCATGACCGTTTAAAGCCAAAGCGCCAAACAAGATAAGCGATGCCGTAATAATGATTGCCAGCACCTGCCAAGGCGAGAGGCCGATCGCAATTAATCCGCCCACCGTCGCGTAGGTCGGTATATTATGTATACATCCCATCCAAATGGAGGCAAAGTTCATTGCTTTCCACGTTCGTTTTTCCTGTCCTAAAGGCAACAGATCTTCATTGCTCAGTCTGTTGGATTGATGCTGGCTCTCTTCTAATGTCATAGCCGGCTCCCCTTTCAATATTGTCTGTTTTTCGTTACATGTGCAGTTTTCTGACATTCGATGTCACTTAATATAACTGAAAAGTCAGACAATAACATTGGCTATGATATACAATTTTCCTGTTTCTATTTGAACAGCTTAAACAAGAAAAAGAGACAGCCACAGCGCCTGTCTCTTTTCTCACGATGCAGTTTTCATTCATGGCGCAAATCCCTCAGCTATAAACAGGCTCGCTCCGCTCGCAATGATCATGATGATGCCCATCCTATCAAAATGGGCTGCCGTAAATTTTTTCCAAAAAAGAAGACCAAGGATCACCGAAGACAAAGTCGACTCTAAATAACGGCAGGTTTGAAACAGCCCTGAAGTCGCCCCCGCCATGTTGGAAGGACTTGTTTCCAGCATTGCCGCTTGAAGCGCGACACTTCCAAGTCCGCAGCCTATACCCAAATTCCCAGAATGTCGAGCTGCTGGATAATCGTTTTGAGTTCTACCTCTGTTTTCTGATCTTTCGGGGAACATATGCCCAATAAGATGCTTGTGAAATACCCAGAAGGAACGTTTTTCTCATGATTTTTCTTTTATGTAAAAGTAGCAGGTCGTGCATACGAATAGACCGGCAAGCACTGTCATCATAAAGGGTGTCATCGCTTCATCACCTGCCCGCCGTTTAACGGTTCCTGCCTGAAAATGCCCATGAATTTACTGCGGTCCACCCAAAGCAGGACGAGACACATCACCATTAATATCGTGCTAAGATCCTGCACGCCAATGTCAAAACAATAGTTAATCAAGGCGATGTTCATAATAATCGGCATAAATACAACCGCCCCTAACGCAGCTGTTCGCGGGATCAGCAATAAAACAGCTGCAATGATTTCACCGAAACCTATGAACAGTTCATAAACATGAGAATACCCGAAAAATGTCCACGCAATAGTAAACCCTTTCCCAGCAGCTGCCTCGATTTCAGGCGTTACCTCACCAAACTGGCCGATCACTACTTTCGCCAGGCCGTATACGAAAAAATTAAAGGCTAAAAACAATCGGAACGTCGCTGGAATCGATTTACTTATCGCTCTCCTGAGCCTGCCGCCTTTGTTCATAACGAACCCTCCTCTTAGTGTATTAATCAAGTTAGTACAATTAATACACTATAAAACATTCTAATTATTGTCAATTCCCTTTTCCGCTCATATAGACAGCATCTTTTATAGATACAAAGTCTTATAATCGTAAAAAATGCCATTTCCCATTCTTTACACCCTCGATATCATTCCCTAAAAAATCATGTAAGGAAATCTTACATGAAAATGTTTTATCATTCTTTTTTCTCTATAATGAGGAAATATAATAATTCTTTTATTCTGAAAAATACGGAGGAATGAGACATGCAAATGGGCGATACAGTTTTTATGTTCTTTTGCGCTTTACTCGTGTGGCTGATGACCCCGGGATTAGCGTTATTTTATGGAGGAATGGTAAAAAGCAAAAATGTGCTGAGCACCGCTATGCACAGTTTCTCTTCCATTGCCATCGTTTCCATCGTTTGGGTGCTGTTCGGATATACACTCGCCTTCGCACCAGGCAATTCAATCATTGGCGGACTGGAGTGGGCCGGTCTGAAAGGGGTTGGATTTGACCCGGGAGATTACAGTGATACCATTCCACATTCATTATTTATGATGTTCCAAATGACGTTCGCTGTTCTGACAACAGCCATTATTTCCGGCGCTTTCGCAGAGCGGATGCGATTCGGCGCTTTTCTTTTATTCTCTGTTTTATGGGTTTCCTTAGTTTACACGCCGGTTGCGCACTGGGTATGGGGCGGCGGCTGGATCGGCCAGCTTGGCGCGCTCGATTTCGCCGGCGGCAACGTTGTTCATATTTCCTCCGGTGTGGCAGGCCTTGTTCTCGCTATTGTGCTCGGAAAACGGAAAGAAGGCACAGCGCCTTCTCCGCACAATCTCATTTACACCTTCTTAGGCGGGGCTTTGATTTGGTTCGGCTGGTTCGGTTTTAACGTCGGCAGCGCCCTGACCTTAGATGGCGTGGCCATGTACGCCTTCATCAACACAAACACTGCCGCAGCTGCCGGGATTGCCGGCTGGATTTTAGTAGAATGGATCATTAACAAGAAACCGACGATGCTCGGAGCGGTATCCGGCGCAATCGCCGGGCTTGTGGCGATTACACCGGCAGCTGGATTTGTCACACCATTTGCATCCATTTTGATCGGCATTATTGGCGGAGCGGTTTGTTTCTGGGGCGTTTTCTCGCTCAAAAAGAAATTCGGATACGATGACGCACTTGACGCCTTTGGCCTGCACGGCATCGGCGGCACATGGGGCGGAATCGCAACAGGATTATTCGCGACTACCTCTGTTAACTCGGCGGGTGCGGACGGATTATTCTACGGTGATGCCAGCTTAATCTGGAAACAAATCGTAGCCATCGTTGCCACTTACGTTTTTGTATTTGTAGTCACTTTCGTTATTATTAAAATTGTAGGCCTCTTCCTTCCCCTTCGCGCAACCGAAGAAGAAGAGTCACTTGGGCTTGACTTAACGATGCACGGGGAAAAGGCATATCAAGATTCTATGTGAGGAGTGACGCTATGAGCGGTCAAATGTTCAAGGTGGAAATTGTAACGCGTCCGGCAAATTTCGAAAAGCTGAAGCAGGAACTCGGAAAAATCGGAGTGACCTCTCTGACCTTCTCTAATGTTCACGGCTGCGGTCTTCAAAAAGCACATACGGAGCTCTATCGAGGGGTCAAAATAGAAAGCAATGTATATGAGCGTTTAAAAATTGAGATCGTGGTCAGCAAGGTTCCTGTTGATCAAGTGACTGAGATCGCTAAAAGGGTCCTGAAAACAGGATCACCCGGCGACGGAAAAATATTTGTCTACGAAATCAGCAATACGATCAACATCCGCACCGGCGAGGAAGGACCTGAAGCACTGTAATCGTTGTGAAGAGATTCGGAATTCCGGATCTCTTTTTTTGCACATAGAATCCCCCCAGAAAGACTGTCTCCCCTTCGAATCCTCTTCAAGCATCACGCTTTCCGGCAAACTTTTTTTGATTTGAAACTTTTTACGAGTATAATGAGTCTACTATTAAAAATGCAAAAGGTGATTATTTGAATTACGAACTATTTAAAGCCATCCATGGACTATCTCATCACAATTCGGTTCTCGATTCCATTATGGTCTTCATAACGGAATATGCTATTGTCGCTTACGCCCTTATCCTGCTGGCAATCTGGGTGTTCGGGAACACGCAAAGCAGAAAAAATGTGCTTTACGCAGGCCTTACAGGAATTGCGGGTCTTATCATCAACTATTTGATTTCGCAAGTTCATTTCGAACCGCGCCCATTTGTCGCGCACACAGTGCATACGCTGATTCCGCATGATGCGGATGCATCATTTCCGAGTGACCACACGACAGGCGCGTTAGCGATTTCTATTGCGATGCTTTTCAGAAACCGCAAAATCGGCTGGCCGCTTGTCATTTTCGGGCTTTTGACAGGCTTTTCGAGAATTTGGGTAGGGCATCACTATCCGGCAGATGTATTGGGCAGCCTCGTTGTCTCTATCATTATCGGGTTCCTATTCTTTAGGTTTTCAGATCTGCTTCGCCCATTCGTCGATTTGATTGTAAGAATCTATGAAGCCATCATTAATAAGCTGACGAAAAAACCAACCGATCAAAATTTCTAAACACGATAAAAGCCGGCGTCTGAATCCAAGACAGCCGGCTTTAATATTTTTCATACATCTCATGTTTTCTCCGCTTCGCCAACACATATAAACCACAAAACAATACAATTCCAACAGTATCAATGAGCACATCCCGAATACATCCGTTCCTGCTGAAGAAGAGCTGAAGAACTTCTGTGAAAAACGCAAACGCGAAAGAGCCGGCTGCAGCTGCTTTTATGCTGCCCCGCTGTTTCCACAGCAAATAGGTCATGACAAAGAAGGAAAACGCGTGCCCGATTTTTTGAATAAACGCTTCAGGTACAGCAAGCTCAGCAAAATCCATCACTAAGAATTGAGACAGATCGGGATGCGGCTGAAAATGAAAAGCTACCGTTTGAGATACGACCATACCGCTGAAGCTTTCCGTACAGACAGAAAGGAGAATAAAAAGGGTCCAGCCTCCAAGTAATAGACGGTTCATGACATAACCTCCTTTATAGCGTACATGTCAATGTGTAACGACATAGACGGTGAAACAAAGCAAAAAGTAACAGAAAAAAACGCCCATCACACGGATAGACGTTTTCTTCATTAAGACTGCTCAGTGTCTTCTGTTGTGCTGCTTTCTTTAGAACCAGATTTGTCAGTTGAATCATCCGTTTTTTCACCGGATTTTTCTTCTGTTCCTTTATCAGTTGATCCGTCCTTTTTCTCGGAAGATTGCTGAATGGATTCTTCTGTTTCTTCAGTGGCAGCTTTTTCTTCAGCTGCTGCAGCTTTTTCAATAGAAGAAACCGGCTTGTCCATAAAGTTCAGCGGGTTCATTGCGACTCCGTCTTTACGGATTTCAAAATGCACGTGGTTTCCGCTGTCTTCACTGTAAAGGTTCTTGCCAGACTTTCCAATCACTTGGTTTTGTTTTACCTTGTCACCTTGCTCAACACTTACTTCAGAAAGAGATTGATACACAGTTGATAAGCCGTCTGCATGTTCAACTTCAATCACGTATCCCAGCACTGGATCTTTTTCAGCTTTGACAACCGTACCACTCAGAGAAGCAGAAACATCGAAATCTTTTCCGTCTTTCTCAGCTAAGTCAATTCCTTTGCTTAGGCTGTACGTGTTATTATAGGTAACGAGTGCTGCTTCTTTCTCTTCTTTTGCGGCATCGGTTTCATAGAACTTTTTCACAACAGATACGTTTTCAGAATCAATAACCGGCATAGCGACATTTTCCATTGACTTTCCTACTTCAACTGCATCGTCGTTGTTGTCATATGCGGAGTTTCCGCCGTTATCAGCCAACTGATCCTTTACTTCATCATTTGATACAGATTGATACCAAAGGACAGCTGTTAAAATGACGGCCGCACTGACTAAGTAAATTGCAGGGAACACCCAGCGTTTACGAAAAAACTGCTGAAGTTTTTTGACTTGAGAAGTTTTCTTTTCTTCCTCTCTCATTGTTTCATCACCTCAGCAACATTCTGAACACTTTTCTGAAAATATATACACCTATACAAAAAAACTTTTTTTAAATGTAGTTTGCGCAGGCTGATACGAAAATATGTGATTTTTTTTGAGAGGAGTGCCAAATACGTATGGACATGACATTGCGTCTTGCTGAACATAAAGATCTGGAGGCTGTTGTCGCGATTTATAATTCAACGATTGCTTCGCGAATGGTAACAGCCGATACTGAACCGGTAACACTTGAAGACCGGATGGAGTGGTTTATGCGACATACAGAGTCACGGCCGCTCTATGTTGCCGAAGACGGAAGCGGGAACGTTGCCGCCTGGATCAGCTTTGAAACATTTTACGGAAGGCCCGCCTATAATAAAACAGCGGAGGTCAGCATATACATTGACGAAACATGCCGCGGCAAAGGCGTCGGATCGTATTTGCTCCAGGAAGCGCTTCGCATTGCGCCGGAACTTGGCATCCGCTCACTTATGGCCTTCATTTTCGGACATAATAAACCAAGCCTGAAGCTGTTTGAAAAGCATGGGTTTGCAGAATGGGGATTGTTCCCCGGCATCGCCGAAATGGACGGCAAAAGATACGATTTAAAAATTCTAGGGAGAGAACTATCATGATTAGTCTGGATAAAGATGAAAACGAGATTGAAAATCATAATGAAGGAAATGATGCCGTTGAACAGGAGCTTGCGGCTGAGGAAAGTGAGAACCGCCAGCTGAGCGCCGCTGCTGTCAAGTCGCTATCAGACATTGCCAAGTGGGGCAAAATGTCAGGCATTTTACTGATCATTATGGGATCGCTGGTCACTCTGTCTGCTTTGATGACAGTGATCGGCGCGATTCCGGGCGTGCTGCTCATTATTTCGGGTGTCTTTCTGATGCGTTCAGCAAAAGCAGCCGCGGAAGCCGAAGGAAATCTTGCCGGCAGCGCTGGTGAAAGCATGCTTGAGAATTACGGAAAGTTTATAAAAATGCAGTTGTTCTACGCTGCATCCAGTATTATTTCGGGCCTGATCGGGATCGTTATGGTCATTTTCATACTGGTGATTATCGGCATTGCCGCTTATGAAAGCACCGATACGTATGAAGATACGGATTCTTATTACTATGAGGATGATCCGGTGTTTGAATAAAAGCATCAAATGAAGAGACAGTACCGGGCATGAGTTCCAGATAAAACGGAACCGTGCCTTTTTTATTTGTCTATTTTTCATCATTTACCTCAATTTGACGGATATGTGCCTATAAAAGCAGGCAGGTGCAAACACCAAGTTCTTATGGAAGCATACAATCTAATAAAACGACTTGGTAGAAAACAACTTTCAAAAGTGGCACCTGCCACATCACAGCAGGATTGTCCCAATAAAAATAAAGGAGTGGGGCATTTGGAAAGCAACAGCATTTCGGAAAAAGTAAAAGTCATTGCTGAAATTGCAAACGCCCATCAAGGAAAAGAGGAGAACCTCAAAGCACTGATCAAGGTTGCCGCAGAAAGCGGAGCAGATGGTGTGAAATTTCAGTGGTTCAAGTATGACCGTATTGCAACACCGTGTTTTTTTGCTTATGAGTCGTATATTGAGCTGTTTTTGAATGAAGATGTATGGAAAAATTGTGTCGCTTATGGAAAAAGACATGGATTAGAAATTTGGGTGGATATTTTCGATTCATGGGGGGCAGAGCTCTTTTTGCACCTGCAGCATGACATTGATGGCATAAAGCTTCCAACAACCATCCTTCAATCCACGGAAATCATGAAAACGATCGGTATGACCGAGAAGCCTGTACTCATTGGAGTTGGGGGATGGTACGAAGAAGAGATCGATCAGATGATGTCGCTTGTAAAACAACATATGGCAAATCAGCTCATTCTCATGCACGGATTTCAAGGGTATCCGACAAAATTAGAGGATATTAACCTAAAACGGATACAACATCTACAAAAAAGATACAAGGTTCAAATAGGATTTGCGGATCACATCGACGCAGATCATCCGCTTGCAGCCGACCTTCCTGTCTATGCATTTTTCTCAGGGGCAGCTGTTATCGAAAAACATATTACCCTAAATCGGGCAGCTAAAGGGTTTGATTATTATTCTTCACTAGAGCTGAACGAATTCAAAGTAATGACGGAAAAGCTCCAGCAGGCCCAAATTGCAGCTGGCTCACCTGAAGTAAATGAATCCGAAAGAAAGTATTTGTATGATTCATCATTACGTACAACAGCCAACCAGGATATAAAAAAAGGAGAAATCATTACACTGGATAAAACGAGCTACAAAAGATGCGGAAATGAGAATGCATTAATGCCTTTACAAGCCGAGGACGCATTTCCTCAAGTAGTAACTGCTGATTTATCGTTAAACCAGCCAATTACACCCAACGAAATAAAAAGTCCAAGAATTGCGATTGCAGTGATATGCCGGCTAAAATCGACTCGTTTGCCGAAAAAAGCGCTGCTCCCGATTTACGGTATTCCATCTGTTGAGCGCTGTTTAATCAATTGTCTGGCTGTCCCTTCTGTTCATGAAGTTGTGCTGGCAACGTCAAATCTTCCAGAAGACGATCCGCTTGAAGCTTTTACTCTAAACGGAAAGGTCAGAATCGTGAGAGACTCCCCCGAAAATGTGGCAGAAAGAATGCTTGAAGCCGCAGCGTTAACAAAAGCCGATATTATTATCCGGGTGACAGGTGATTGCCCGGCAGTTTCACCTGAAGTGCTTCAATATTTAATTGACCGGCACTTGCAAAAAGGAGCAGATTATACTCAGGAAATCTCAAGTTCAGCAGGAATATCCTGTAATGTCATTACTGTTGAAGCCCTTCAGCGGCTTGTGCAGCAGCCAAAACCATTAACCCATACAGAATACCTTTCTTTTTATTTTTTAAACAACCCTTCTCTATTTTACATCAATCAAGTCAGCCTGCCAGAAGAACTCGATTATCCATCTTGGCGTTTAACACTTGATGAACCTAAAGACTTAGAGTTGTTTGAACAAATATATCGAAACTTGGATGTCAAACACGAACCGCTCTATTTCAGCCGAATAAGGGATTATTTATCAGAAAACCGGCACGTTTCAAAAATAAATCAAGATGTGTCGACCAAATGGATCGATCAGACATCTCTAGTAGAAGAAATCAACAAAGCAACGCTGTTGCCATCAGAAAACAAATAACATCTCGCCAAAAAAACTGTGCATGAGTTCGGAATCATTCCGAAAGCGTGCATTTTAATTTCGATTGTCCACATCATCCCTAGTGTCTAAAAAAACACCCGATTGTCAGGAAAATCCTAACATTCCGGGTGCAGTTCTTATTTAATACAATTTCTTGCGTCTGTCTTCCTCAGTCAAAAATTCCACAAAACTCCGCATCGCAAACGGTTCTTCCTTAATCTGGCGCGTATAGGAGTCTTTCCGCTCTTCTGAAAGGATGTCGCTCTTTTTGATCCTGTTCAGCATATAGATGCGAACCGTTTTTTGGACCTGTTTATGCTGGTAGCCTGCTTCTTTGAAAAATGCCAATCCAAGCGCCGCCAGAAGGGCGAATATTCCTGCGCTGATCAAGGACTCCCTGTCTGCTGAAGCGTGAAATAGAAAAGCGACCAAATTAAAGAGAGAGAATGCTGCAAGCGGAAAAGCAAGAAAACGGTAAATGACGGTTTTCTTCATAAATGGCTGTACGGCCTTTTGAATTTTTTGCATTTCTGTTTTAATGAACCCCGGCATTTGTTCGACTCTGTAAAAGTTCATGTAATCCTCCCCCTTTATTTGATGTTGCAAAGCTTCACGAACGTTATCATATGTGTTATTTTAACGCAGGTGCAAGCTGGTTTTAAAGAAATCTGCCCGACTTTTCGGCGAAGAATCTGGAGCGCCGCTCTTTATTCTTTTAAAATGGGAGTGTTATAATTTGTAATGGGAATCAGATCGCTGTTAATCATGGAATACTAATGGCAATCTTCTTGATAAATATTGAATGAGCGGGGTTACAAATTGAGTATTTCTTCCATCCTTTTATCACTTTTTTTCATTTTGAATATTCTTTTGGCCATCATTGTCATTTTCAAAGAACGGCGCGATGCCAGCGCATCTTGGGCTTGGCTGCTTGTTCTTTTCTTTATTCCCGTTTTAGGCTTTATTTTATACTTATTATTCGGCCATAATCTCAGGCGCAAGCAATTGTTTCAATGGGAGGACCGAAAAAAGATCGGAATCGAAAAGCTGCTGAAGCATCAGCTTGAAGACTTAGAAACCAGGCAATTTCAGTTCAACAACCGGGCAACATTTGATAATAAAGATTTAATTTATATGCTTATTATGAATAATCATGCTGTGTTTACAGAGGATAATTCAGTTGACGTGATTACAGACGGCCGGGATAAGTTTCAGCGGCTGCTGCATGACATCTCAAAGGCTAAGGATCATATCCACTTACAATATTATATTTATAAAGGTGATGAATTAGGAAAAAAATTACGGGACGCTCTCATCCAAAAAGCGAAAGAAGGCGTTCAGGTCAGGGTGCTATATGATGAACTCGGGTCCAGAACACTGAGAAAAAAGTTTTTTAAAGAGCTCCGCGAAGCCGGCGGGCATGTGGAGGTCTTTTTCCCTTCAAAACTCAGGCCGATTAACTTGCGGCTGAATTATCGGAACCACCGAAAGCTTGTCATCGTAGACGGAGTGATCGGTTATGTCGGAGGATTTAACGTCGGAGATGAGTACCTCGGGCTTAATCCGAAATTCGGCTATTGGCGTGATACGCATATTCGGCTGCAAGGAACCGCCGTGCACGCCATCCAGACACGTTTCATCCTTGACTGGAATCAGGCTTCCCATCGCCATACGCTGACATATATTCCGAATCACTTTCCTGATCACGGCCCAAAAGGCAACGTCGGGATGCAGATTGTCACAAGCGGCCCGGATTCCGAATGGGAACAAATTAAAAACGGCTACATTAAAATGATTTCGAATGCCAAGCGTTCTATTTTAATTCAGACGCCTTATTTTATCCCTGACGCAAGCTTGCTCGATGCTTTAAGGATCGCGTGCCTGTCAGGCATTGATGTCAACATCATGATCCCGAACAAGCCTGATCATGCCTTTGTATACTGGGCGACACTTTCGTACATCGGCGATCTGTTGAAAGCCGGGGCCACTGTCTATATATATGATAACGGCTTTATCCACGCGAAAACCATCGTAGTGGATGACGAAATTGCATCAGTCGGGACAGCGAATATCGACGTTCGAAGCTTCAGGCTGAATTTTGAGGTTAATGCATTTATTTACGATATCTCCATTGCGAAAAAACTGGTTTCTACATTTAAAGAAGATTTGCTCGTATCCAGAAAATACACCTATGAAGAATACCTGCAGCGCCCCTTATGGATTCGAATGAAAGAATCCATCTCGCGGCTGTTGTCGCCGATTTTATAAGATGCGCCAAAACCCCGGCTTTTACGGCCGGGGTTTTTCCTGATAGTCACAGTAGATGATCATCGCTTCCCGCAAAAAAGCGGCAAGGCCATCTCCATATTGGTTGATCGAATCGGTAAATCGTTCGTCAGTGATATACACTTCTCCAAGCCCTCTGAAAATGTCTAGCGTGCAATCGTAATGATATTGACAAATATGGTCGCGAAATGCTCCCACAGCGGCCTGAACCTCTGCATCATCGGGACCGTGCTCCATTCGCGCCGCGATTCTCCTGTAAATCGAATCAAAGTCAGCCATGATCGTACGCCAATCGTCTGCCGAGTATGCGGATGTCTTCTTCTCTGTTTCTTCCGCGATTTCCTTTCCATAGAGCTTTCTGACTTCATCAGCGTATGTCTGCTGGTGCTCTTCAATGTCTTTTATGCTTAATCCGGCAAATAAATCCCGCTTATTCATTTGTTCTCCTCCCTCAATGGACTGAATCGTCCTGTCAATCGTTTGAATCATCTCTTCCATTCTTTGTTTTTTCTTCATCAACATATCCTTTTGCGATTGAAGCGCTTCTTTCCGGTCAAAATTCGGATGATCCAGCAACTTTTTAATATCATCCAAACGAAAACCTATTTCCTTAAAAAATAAAATCTGCTGCAGTCTTTCTAGATCTGAATCACTGTATAAACGGTATCCCGCGTCAGTAACCGTTGAAGGATTAAGAAGCTGAATATCGTCATAGTGATGAAGAGTCCGAATGCTGACGTCCGCTATATCCGCCACTTGTTTGACCTGATATTTCATATTTGCCGCCTCCTCGTCTTTTATCGTAAACAATCACGCAGCGTCAGGGTCAACCCCAAAATTGTTAATTTTGATATACAAAACTTCTCACAAATAGTGTATAAAAGAAAAGTGAGTATTTTTTTTGTAAAGGGGAGCCAGTGTACATGAATCCTGAAACAATGAACAAAACCCTCGTT
Source organism: Bacillus sp. 0209A (assembly GCF_036765095.1). Classification (NCBI taxonomy): domain Bacteria; kingdom Bacillati; phylum Bacillota; class Bacilli; order Caryophanales; family Bacillaceae; genus Bacillus; species Bacillus sp. 0209A. Next base: position 466,518 of record NZ_JBAIZV010000002.1, on the reverse strand, counting down.
AGCATTTCGAAATGGGGGAAAGCAACAGGCATTTTATTTATTATTATGGGCGCTCTTACCGCGCTTTCAGGCGCGTTCTTTTTTCTAATCGGTGCCGTGCCAGGCGTACTGCAAATTATTGCTGGAATCTTTTTGATGCGGTCAGCTAAAGAAGCAGGACAAATGGCTGACCACAACAGCGGACAGTCTGAAGACTTAATGCTGGAGAATTACGCTAAGTTTGTGAAGATGCAAGGGATTTATTTAATCGTAAGCATTGCTGTATCTATTCTTGCGATTATCGCCTTCTTCGTCTTCTTAATGCTTGGGATTGCTGACGGCCTTTTCAGCGATTATGATACGTACAGCACTTATTAATCAGAAAAACCCGGAGGAAGCTCCGGGTTTTTTATTATTATTCTGCTTCGCTTACCACTGTAAAGCGTTCATTTTTGTGTGCAGGATGTTCAAGCTCATCCACTGCAGCAATGGCATAATCCGCATAGCTGATATAGCTATCGCCTTTCGCGTTAACGATGACATTGTCTTTTCCTTTTTGATAAGAACCCGTCCGTTTTCCTGCCGGATCAAAAAATGCCGCAGGGCTGAGGAACGTCCATGAAACGGAGTCTGTCTGCTGCAAATCTTTCAGGTTCTCCCCTTGGTTTGATGCAGTCGGCACATATTCTTTCGGGAATTCCGGTGTATCCATTAAACGGGTTTTTTTCGCTTCATCAACAAACAGGCTTCCTGCTCCGCCAACGACAAGCAATCTTATGTTTTTCGCGTCCTTTAAGATGCTGATTAGTTTTCTGCCTGCCTCAACATGAAGATGTTCCTCACCAGCCGCAGCTCCAAAAGCGTTGACGACCGCATCGAAAGGCTTGATGTCTTCTGCAGTCAGTTCAAACACATCTTTCTCCAAAATCGCTATATCCTGTTCCTTCACTTTTGAAGCGTTTCGAACGATGGCAGTTACTTCATGCCCTCTTGTTTTCGCTTCTTTCAAAATCTCGTTCCCTGCTTTTCCGCTTGCACCGATAATTCCAATTTTCATTTTTCATGCCCTCCCTATTGTAACAATTTTAGTTACATGTTGGCGGTGAGAAGTCATCCCTTTTGATTAAAAGAGATGATTCATAACATCTTTTAATGACTTGCTTGCCAGTTCATTCTCCATCGCTTTTTGCACACTTTCAAAAGTTTCATCCAGTGCGTTCTGAATTTTTTTCCCTACCGGACAGTTCGGATTCGGGTTTTCATGAACCGCAAAGAGTTCATCTTGCTTTTGGACAGCCCGATATACTTCTAAAAGAGAAATATCAGCCGGATCTTTTTTGAGTCTTGCACCCGGCACCCCGGCGCGTGATGTGAGAATATCCGCTTTTTTCAGCAGGCTGATCATTCTTCGCACGACAACCGGATTGGTGTTGACGCTGCCAGCGATGATTTCTGAAGACTCTTTTTCATCCATCGAAATGAGGGATAAAATATGAATGGCAACAGCAAGACGGCTGTTAATCATGTTTTTCACCACCGTTGTAACTATAATAGTTACATTTGATTCGTTTGTCAACATCTAATATACACTAATTACGGGGTTCGTGTGCACCGTTTTTAGTCAATAGAACGGCCGGATGCACCCCGGCCGTGTCTTGTCAGAATAAGAAATATCTTTGTCCAAGCGGAACATAATCGACAGGCTGGCAAGACAGTTCCTCTCCGTCAGCAAAGACCTGATAGGTTTTTGGATCAACTTCGATCTTCGGCAAAGCTGAGTTCAATTTCATATCCAGCTTGCTCAGCTTTCTGATATTTTTGACAGGAGAAATTCTTTTTTCCAGCCCTAAACTTTCCGCCACACCCCGCTCAATGCTTGCCTGAGACATAAATGTAATGGATGTTGAACGGTTGGCTTTTCCGTATGACGCATACATTTGGCGCATAAATACCGGCTCAGGCGTCGGAATGGACGCGTTCGGATCTCCCATTTGCGCACGTGCAATCATGCCGCCCTTTAAGACAAGTTCCGGCTTAACGCCGAAAAATACCGGGTCCCACAAAACGAGATCAGCAAGCTTCCCTTTTTCCACCGAGCCGACTTCATGGCTGAGCCCGTGAGTAATTGCCGGATTAATCGTGTATTTGGCAATGTAGCGTTTTGCTCGCACATTGTCGTTTCCGTTTTCGCCAGCAAGAGCGCCGCGCTGTTTTTTCATTTTGTCGGCTACCTGCCACGTTCGGATGATCACTTCACCGACCCGCCCCATTGCTTGGGAATCCGATGATGTCATGCTGATCGCGCCGATATCATGGAGAATATCCTCTGCCGCAATGGTCGCAGCCCTGATTCTGGAATGGCTGAATGCCACATCTTCAGGCACTTTCGCATCTAAATGGTGGCAGACCATCATCATGTCAAGATGCTCCTCCATCGTATTAACAGTATAAGGAATGGTTGGCGTTGTGGATGACGGCAGAATGTTTGCGTAAGAGGCGAGTTTCATAATATCCGGAGCGTGGCCGCCGCCTGCTCCTTCAATGTGATAGGTATGAATGACCCGGTCCCCGATCGCGTCGAGCGTGTTTTCCAGGAAGCCCGCTTCGTTAATCGTATCGGTATGGATGGCGACTTGAATATCAGCCTCATCCACAACTTCCATACACGTTTTGATGGCGCTTGGCGTCGTGCCCCAGTCTTCATGAAGCTTAAGGCCGATGGCGCCTGCTTCCACCTGTTCGACCAGCGGCGCTTTATCGGATGCATTCCCTTTTCCTAAGAAGCCGACATTGATCGGAAACGCCTCGGCCGCTTCCAGCATCCTTGCCATATACCACGCGCCAGACGTACATGTTGTCGCTTTGCTTCCTGTAGCGGGTCCTGTCCCGCCTCCCAAAAGGGTCGTCACACCTGAAGAAAGCGCAACTTCCATCTGCTGAGGGCAAATAAAATGAATGTGCGTATCCACTCCTCCGGCTGTTAAGATTTTACCTTCACCGGAAATCACCTCTGTACCCGCGCCAATGACCATATGCGGATCGACTCCATCCATGATATCAGGGTTTCCGCTTTTTCCGACGCCGACAATCCGTCCGTCCTTAACACCGACATCCGCTTTAACAATGCCTGAGTAATCCAAGAGCACGACGTTGGTAATGACCAAATCCAAAGCGCCATCTTTCCCTGTGATTCTGCCGTTTTGACCCATGCCGTCACGGATCGTTTTTCCGCCGCCAAAGACCATTTCTTCACCGTATACTGTGAAATCCTGTTCAACCTCGATCCATAAATCCGTATCGCCCAATCTGATTTTATCGCCCGTTGTCGGGCCAAACAGCTCCGCATATTGCTCCCGTGACATCTTCATCGGATTACACCCTCCATCCAGCCGGCTTGTTTTAAGTTGGCTAACGTCTTTTCTTTGCCGCGTCCATCGATATATGTATCGGCCATTCCGTTCAGTCCCCGTACTGTTTTTCGTCCGCTGAATTCAACAAGCGTGACGGTTTTCTCCTCACCTGGCTCAAAACGGACCGATGTGCCTGACGGAATGTCGATACGCATGCCGATGGTTTGTTCACGATCAAATGATAATGCACGATTGGCTTCCGCAAAATGAAAATGCGAGCCGACTTGAATGGAGCGTGATCCGGTGTTTTTCACCGTTACCTCCCGTGTCTGGCGGCCTTCGTTAATCGTAATCGTTCCCTCAGCAATTTGAAATGTTCCCGGCTTCATGACGTCACCTCCGCAGAAATCGGCTGGTGTACGGTGACAAGCTTTACTCCGTCAGGGAATGTGGCTTCCACCTGAATGCTGTCGAGCATCTCAGGCACACCCTCCATCACGTCTTTTTCCGTTAACACATGGCGGCCGGTTTCCATCAGCTCCGCCACTCTCTTTCCGTCACGTGCGCCTTCCATGATAAAGCAGGTGATATAAGCGGCGGCCTCGGGATAATTCAGCAGAACGCCGCGCTCCTTTCGCTGTTTGGCTAGTTCTCCCGCTGCAAAAATGAGCAATTTCTCTTGTTCAACCGGTGTCAGTTTCATCTGTAGTCCTCCTTCTTTTTTCATATAAAGCAGATGTGGTTACTACGAATTTACGGAACATGCAGGCGGGACATCACCTCCCTTACTTCAGCATAAAAATCATACAGTAAGATGCCTTTCAAAGCGGCGTGCCGTTTCTTCATCGGCCTTCCCATCATCAATAACCGTTCCCCTGTCGATCACATAAAGGTGGTCAGCACATGTTAACGCTTTTTCCAGACTGTGCTCGACTAACATAACGGAAATGTCCTTTTTTCTGGCAATTTCCACGATAACTTGTCTGATTAGTTCGACAATTGACGGCTGGATTCCTTCCATTGGTTCATCAAGTAAAATAATTTTCGGATTTCCCATCAGCGCTCTGGCAATTGCAAGCTGCTGCTGCTGCCCTCCGCTTAAATCGCCGCCTTTGCGGTCAAGCATCTCCTTTAAAACGGGAAACCACTGAAAAATTTCTTCCTTGATCTGCCCCGTCCGCTTTTTCTTCGGAAGCGGCTCCTCCCCGAGCAGCAGGTTGTCACGAACGGTTAAGGAGGAAAAGATATCTCTTCCCTGCGGAACGTACGCAATCCCCGCTCTTGCCCGTGTTTCCGCCTTTTCGTTTTGAACAAACGTTTGATTAAAACAAATATCCCCCTGTTTAGCCGGAAGCAGGCCTATGATTGTTTTCAGCAAAGTGGATTTGCCGACTCCGTTTCGGCCTAATACAGCGACAATCTGCCCCGGACGAACCATCATGCTGAGGCTGTGCAAAACCATCGATTGATCGTAACCGGACGTTACATTGCTGACGGTAATCATGACACACTTCTCCTTCCTAAATACACCGCTTCCACCTCTTCATTGCTTGTGATGTCATCCATCGACCCTTCACAAAGCACTTTGCCTTCATGCATGACCGTGACTTTTCTTGAAAACGAACGCACAAAATCCATATCGTGCTCGACAATCAGAACAGAGCACGTTTTCGCGATCTCTTCAAGCAAGGCTCCGGTTTTTTCCCGCTCCTTTCCCGTCATGCCGGCAATCGGTTCATCCAGCAGCAAAAGCTTTGGCTCCATGGCGAGCTGCATGCCGATTTCAAGCCATTGCTTCTGTCCGTGTGACAGGCTTCCGGCTGTTAGATCCCGTTTGTCATCTAACCCTATCAGCCTCAGGATGTCTATCATCTTGTCACTTTGCTCTTTTGTCATACGCGCTGTCAGCAATGAAAGAATCGTTTTTTTCTGTTTCATGGCAAGTTCGAGGTTTTCAAACACTGTCAGCCGCGTAAAGACACTCGGGGCCTGAAACTTTCTGGCGACCCCCAGTTTCGCGATCTGATATTCCCGAGTCTTTGTCAATTCATCCGCTTCCTGAAAAAGAACTTCACCCGAATGCGGCTTTGTTTTTCCGCAAATGATGTCCAGCAAAGTCGTTTTTCCGGCGCCGTTCGGCCCAATCAGAAAATGGATATCACGTTCCTGCACACTGATATCAGCGCCCCGCAAAGCCCAAAACCCGTCAAACTTAACCTTCACGTCACGGCAGGTAAGTATCGGTTTCATAAGCAGCCGCTCCTTTCTTTTTTGAGGAGGAAAGCTGGTTTATAAGCTTCTCGAACAGCCCGACAATCCCTTTTGGCATATAGAGCACAACGATGATAAACAGTGCGCCGAGGAAGTACAGCCAAATGTCAGGATAATATTCGCTTAAATAGCTTTTCATTCCGTTCGTTAGAAGTGCGCCAAGCACCGCCCCGAAAATGGAGTGCCTGCCGCCGATCGCCACCCACAGCACCATTTCCACCGAAGGAATGATGCCCATCATTTCCGGCGAGATCATCCCGTCCTGAAGCACAAACAGCATCCCGGCAATCCCGGCCATCGCAGCGGATACACAATAAATAAACACTTTAAAAACGGTGGAATGATACCCGAAAAAACGGACTCTGTTTTCTCCGTCGCGCACCGCCTGCAATAGCCGCCCAAAACGGCTTCTCGTCAGAAACAAAGCGAGCACGACAGAAGCACCGAGGAAAAAGAGTGCCGTAAAATACAAAATCCGCTTCATTGCGGGATCGGCCAGAGAATACTGGAAAATGGAATAGAAATTCGTGAGGCCATTCGTGCCGCCTGTGATTCCCTGGCTGCCGATGAACAATGTGACAACCACCACAACAACAGCCTGAGAGATCAACGAAAAATAAACGCCCTTTATGTTGTTGCGGAAGGTAAAGTAACCGAGTAAAAAGGCCAGAAAGACAGGCACAGTGACTGCCGCGGCAATCGCAGCTAAAGGGTTCCTGAACATTGCCCAGATCCACGGCAGTTCAGTGACCCCTGTCCACTCCATAAAGTCAGGAATGCCTGACGGCGAGGCTTCTATTTTTAAATACATAGCCATGCAGTAAGCACCCAATCCGAAAAAGACGCCATGTCCCAAACTCAAAATGCCTGTATATCCCCAAATCAGGCAAATGCCGACCGCTACAATCGCAAAGCACAAAAACTTTGCCAACAGCCCTAATCGAAACTCCTGCAGCAAGAACGGAGCGGCGATAAGAAGAGCAAACATCACCAGATACGGACTGAATTGTGAAAACCGCTTCATCCGGTTCCCTCCTAATCAAGTAATCTCGTTCTGACACTCGCAAGACCTGAAGGCCGCCATTGCAGAAAGAGAATAATAAATGCAAACACGACAACCTTGGCAATCGTAGCACTTGTGGAATACTCAACGAATGTGCTCAGCAAACCGACGGCCACCGCGCCTATAATGGTGCCTTTCAATTTTCCGATTCCTCCTAAAATAACGATCATGAAAGCATCGACTAGGTAAGATGAACCGAGAGTAGGCCCAATTGAGCCAAGCAATGTGAGTGAACTCCCCGCGATACCGGCCAGCCCGCTTCCGAGCGCGAAAGCCAACGTATCGGTTTTTCTCACAGATACGCCGAGACACGATGCCATGCTCCGGTTCAGCGTAACAGCCTGCATCCGCCGCCCCGCAGAGGTTTTAAATAAATAGAAACCGAGCAGCGCCAGCGTAAAAAAAACGAGCGCCAAAATAAACAGCCTTTTATACGGAAAGGTAACGGAAAACAGCGTCACCCCACCCGTCAGCCACTCAGGAGACTTGACGGCCACATTCGGCGCGCCAAAAATCGATCTGGCCGCCTGCTGCAGAATCAAGCTCACTCCCCACGTCGCCAAAAGGCTGTCGAGCGGACGGTCATATAATCGCCTGACGATCACTTTTTCAATGACAATCCCAATAAGCGCCGCAACCGCAAACGCCATGATGATTGCGATTAAAAAATAGTAAGAAAACAGGGAAGCCGGCAAATAGCTGATAAATAGCTGCTGAACGACATATGTCGTGTAGGCTCCTGCCATAATCAGCTCACCGTGCGCCATATTAATAATGTTCATCAAACCGAATGTAACGGCCAACCCAATCGCAATGAGAATCAAAATAGATCCGAGACTGATCCCGTTAAATAATTGAGTCATGACGACAGACATGTTCCGCCTCCTCTCCCGCAAACGGCTTTGATTTATTTAGATAACCCCTTTGCCCAATCGTACGATTTTAAATACGGATCAGGTTTTACCGGGTCACCTGAGTTCCATACTTCTTTAAACTGTCCATCCCCCGTGATTTGCCCGATTCTGACCGTTTTGTACAGATGCTGTGTATCTCCGTCGATTTTCACTGTGCCGCCCGGGGCTTTGAATGCAATCCCGTCAGCCGCTTTCTTCACCTTATCGACATCAAAGGACTTCGCTTTTTCAACAGCTGCTGCCCAGAGATAGACCGCATTATAGCCAGCTTCAATCGGGTCGCTCGTCACCCTGTTATCGCCGTTCATCTTTTTATAGTTCTTCACGAATGTTTGATTTTCGCTCGTATTGGTTGTCTGAAAGTAATTCCACACCGCATAATGTCCTTTTAGCACATCAGGGCCGATCCCCCGAATTTCTTCCTCAGCGACACTTGCCGACATCACAGGCATATCGTCAGCCGAGATGCCCGCATCTTTCAGCTGTTTGAAAAACGCCACGTTGCTGTCGCCGTTTAATGTATTAAAAATGACATCAGGCTGTTTTTCTTTGATTTTGCTGACGAGCGTACTGTAGTTCGTGTGGCCGAGCGGCGTATACTCTTCACCGGCAATTTCTCCTCCGGCCGCTTTCACCTGCGCTTTAATGATTTTATTGGCTGTTCTCGGGAACACGTAATCTGATCCGATCAGAAAGAACTTCTTACCTTTATTCTTCAGCAGCCAATCAACAGCCGGAACAATTTGCTGATTCGTCGTTGCTCCGGTATAAAAAATATGAGGTGATGACTCCATTCCCTCGTACTGCACCGGATAGAACAGCAGCCCGTTGTTTTGCTCCACAACCGGAAGCATGGCTTTGCGGCTCGCTGATGTCCATCCGCCAAAAATAGCAGCGGCTTTATCCTGCTGAAGCAGTTTTCTCATTTTTTCCGCATAAACAGGCCAGTCTGAAGCGCCGTCTTCCACGACGGGTTCAAGCTTTTTGCCGAGAACTCCGCCTTTTTGGTTGATTTCTTGAATCGCCATTAACTCCGCATCATGTACGGACACTTCGCTGATCGCCATAGTTCCGCTTAACGAGTGAAGAATCCCAACCTTCACTGAATCACCGCTTGTGTCGATATCAACTGTTTTTTTCGCATCCCCGCTGGCTTCCGACACTTTCTTCGGCGCAGCGCATCCCGTCATCAGAACCATGAGCAGAAACAACAGAAAAACAACCTGTATTCCAACCCCTTTGTTTTTCATTCAAAACCTCCCTTTTGTGATTCCACTAGCTTATGTAATAAAAGTTAACATCTTATGTCATCATTATATAGAAGAGAGCCAATATTTCATATAATATTTTAAAAATTTAGATACTTTAACCAAATCGACTGCTTTTTTTGTTACATTTATTAACACATCCAAACAAGCGCACAAAAAAAGGCAAGAAACATATCGTTTCCCGCCTCTTCCGTACGATTAATCTTTATTGAATTTATCCTTCGCTTCCCCGATATCCTTTTGGATCTCGCCTTTTGCCTTATCTTTTTTGCCTTCAGCCTGCATATCCGCTTTATCGGTCATATCTCCGACTTTATCCTTCGCTTCTCCTTTGGCTTTATTGAAGCCGCCTTTCATTTTATCTTTTACACTATCGTTACCCATGTTGATTCTCTCCCTTCATATCTGTGTACTTGTTACCTTCCCGATCTAAGAGGCGGTAAACATTTGAATGTTAATTATCGATCTCATAGCGTTCTCCGTAGCGAAGCACCTTATAAATCGCCAGCCCGTCTGATGTCTTTTTCTCAGAATATCGAACCGGCAGCAGGGCGAAGAACACATAATACGTAGAAAAATAGACAAACTGATAGAAAAACAAATTCGGTTTTAATACACTGTGTATAATCAGCAAATTGACCGCGAAAATCGTTATCAGGTTAAACAGGCTGCCCCCGGCATACACGAGTGCATGTGAGAACCGATTGTCGGTTTTCAGCTCACCAAACCTGCAAAAAGAATCGATGAAATAAATCGCTCTGATCCGTATCGGCCCAATCTTAAACAGCGTTTTGCCCATCCCAATATCCAATGATCCTTTTCCGCCAAAAATTAAAGCCATAAAGCTGTGCCCTGAAACATGTATGATCTGTACAAGCGGCAGAACAATGAGGAAAGACCATAAAAACTTCACAATATCATTGAAACCAAACATCGAATTCCCCCCTCACGCTTGTCAATGACTCAGGCACCTTCTGAACCCGGCCATGTTAAGTTGTTCAAAAGCATATGTAGCGATTTTTCCTGTTTCGTCCGGAAATAAACGTTGCGATACTCTCCTTTTTTTGTATATAAAAAAACCATCTGGCAGCAGATGGTTTCGTCTTACACTTGATATAAACAGTCGTTCCTTTGGATCATCTCTCTCATGCTGACCGCTTTTTCATAAAAATACACCGCTTCTTTGTATTGTTCACGATGACTGCAATAGGCGGCAGCATCCAAAGCGAATTCTTCAATATATACATACAGGGATTTTTCTTCCATATAGTCAAATACTTCTTGAATCATATCTACATTGACACATTCCACATATAAAGCCTGCAGAAATTTATATTTTGCCAGACTGAAGAAATCGTTTCGTTTTTGAGCGATGGCAATCCCTTTTTCATAGTACCGCGTCGCGGCTTGGGCATCTTCTTTTTTGAAAAGAACGCGAGTCAGGCTGAAGAGCGCTTTCGGAAGCTGTTCCAGCTGATGCTCCTCAAAGACAGGCAGCGCTTTTTCAAAGTATGCCGCAGCTTGATCCAGCTCGCCTTTATCGTCATAGCAATTCCCCATATTGTAGAGGGCAGATCCGATCAAACGGGGCTGTCCTTCCAATAAAGCCAGGCGATACGCGTCATCCAAATGCTCAAGCGCCTTTTCATAATTTCTGTAGTCAATGTAGTTTCCTGATATCACGAAATGGCATTGAATTCTTCTGACTCTGTAAAAATCGTGATCCTTGTATGTCTCAAGCGCCTGTATGGCATGGTTCATGGAAAAGTGTGTCTGCTTCATGACATAAAAAACTTCAGCCACTTTAAAATGATATTCCGCTCTTTCAATTTCATCTTCCACAAACGCAAGCATCTTTTCAGCTTTCCGATAAAAGGATATGGCTGAAATATAATTGTTCTGTTCAAATTCGTACATTCCTCTGAACAAGTGAAAATAATACTCAGATAACCCGGAGATGCTGTTCTGATTGCTTTCCAGCGTTTTGATCAATTCACGATATTGAAGCTGAGATTCCTCGTGCAGGTCAGGTTTTACATAATCCAGCATAATTTGGTGACGGTAACTGATCAGCTGGTAATACAGCAGAAGCAGCTGATCCTCTTCCATATGTTCGATGTTCTGATCAATCTCTTTCTTCAGCTTAACGGCATCAGCCACTTGAAATGCTAAAATGTGCTTATACCACTTATTGATTTTCACTCCTACTTGAGATGACGGGATCTCGTACGCGGCCATGCCCCTCCAACCCTTTCTATTTTCTAATTGGTTATATTTTATCATAATGTATGGCATTGGAATTAAAAATTCTTACAATGATTCCTTCTTTATGCCTATCCTTATATATTTCGGTGTTTGTAACTATTTTTTGCCCTTGGACTCTTATAAAAAAAGCTTACCGGACAGTGCCGATAAGCTTTTTACATGAAATTCAGCCGCCAATATAAGACATTTCCACTTTCTTTTTGCCTAATGCTTTTGATAGAGTACGATCGACCGAATACTGATCGATCCGATTTTTCCATACTGTGCCGATCATCTCCGCCAGTTCGTCATCACTTAACTCCTGCCGTACCGGCGCTCTGAGGTCAAACCCGCCTGCAGCGAATAAGCAGGTAAACAGCTCCCCTCTCGCAGAAAGACGGGCCCTGTTGCATGATCCGCAGAACGCATCAGATACAGATGATATGACGCCGATTTCCCCTGATCCGTCCAAGTAGCGGAATCTGGAAGCCACTTCGCCTATATAATTAGGCGCTATCGGTTCTACCGGCATGTGTTCATTGATCAAATCAATGATTTCCGCCTTTGTCATGACGTCCTTCTTTTCCCATTGGTTGGTGTTCCCAACATCCATAAATTCGATGAATCTCAGGATATGCCCTTTTTCTTTAAAATAACGCGCCATAGGCATTATATCTTTTTCATTGACGCCCTTTTGGACGACCATGTTGATTTTAACACCGAGCCCCGCTTGCTTCGCCGCTTCAATGCCTTCAAGCACCTTGCTGACAGAAACCCCGCGCCCGTTTATCTTTTTAAACCGCTCGTCCTCTAAGGAATCAAGGCTGATCGTGACCCTTTTCAGCCCGGCTTCCTTGAGCCTCTCCGCATAAACAGGCAGCAGTGATCCATTTGTCGTCATCGCAATATCACGGACACCCGGAATACGGGCCAGTTTTTTGATTAATTCGGGCATATCCTTTCTCATGAGAGGCTCTCCGCCGGTTAAGCGGATTTTTTCAACGCCGAACCTTGTGACAAACAGCGTCGCAAGCCGTTCCAGCTCCTCAAATGAAAGCAGTTCCTCTTTCTTTAAAAAAGGATAATCCGGGCCGAATAATTCGGCGGGCATACAGTACGTGCATCGGAAGTTGCAGCGGTCTGTAACAGAAATGCGAAGGTCTCTCAGCGGCCTGTTCCTTTTATCCAACATCTGACGCGATTCTGTATTCATAGCTACAGCCCCTTCCTATCCCCCGATTCTCTCAGGGTGTGTATATACATTAAATGATCCGTTTCTGACGAATCCGATCGCTGTGATATTTAATTCTTCCGCCATTTGAATCGCAAGCTCCGTCGGGGCCGATTTGGAAATCACAATCGACACGCCGATTTTTGCCGCTTTTAACAGGACTTCTGATGAGATTCTGCCGCTAAACACAATCAGTTTGTCGCGGACAGATATCCCGTTCAGCAGGCAGTGTCCGTATAATTTATCAAGCGCGTTGTGCCGGCCGATATCTGCGCGCATCAGGAGCAGCTTCTCTGTGTCGCAAAGCGCCGCATTGTGGACGCCTCCCGTATCCTGAAACGTTTCGCTCCCTTTCTGTAAATCTTTCATAAGCGCCAGACATGCTTCAGGCGATATTTTCATTTGGCTGACAGCCGTTTTTGCGGTTTTGACATCCTGCTGAAAATAAAAATGGCGGCCCTTTCCGCAGCATGAGCCGATCACCCGTTTTGTATAATCCTTTTGATCCAATGCCTCAGGATGAATGAGATCGACATAAACAAAACCGAGACTTTCATCTATTGTAAACCTTTTAATCTCTTTTTGAAATCGTATAACACCCTCTGATGCGAGAAATCCGATGACAAGCTCTTTGATATGCTCCGGCGTACAAACGAGTGTCACAAATTCACTCCCGTTCAGTATCACTGTCAAAGGATATTCCGTCACTATCCGGTCTTCAATTTTGCTTATTTCCCCTTGTTCATAGCGCCATACATCCCTGACCGCAGTTAGTTTATCATTCAATTTCTCTTCCCCTCCGCAATGTTCCTGCCTTTATATTTTTTCATAATCCCCGGATTTTGTCGAATTCTGAGACATAAAAAGAGCCCTCTGTATAAAGGGCTTTCACAGGATGTGATGACGGCGGTGTTAGGCAGGACGCCTAAGGATTTAGCCGCCGTTCGTTTCATAACACGTGAGCACCAAGGTGCATTGACAATAATGCGGGGTTTGTCGACACGCTGAGAGCCCTCTATATAAAGGGCTCTATGTTTGATTATGCTGATTCTTTTTCACGATCACAAACAGCACAACAGCTGCGATCAAGGTGAGAATGCTGACAAAAAAGAAGGCTGCCAGTTTTAGAAAAACACCGAGCAAGACAAACGCCACGGCGGCTATAAGAAAAATCATTCCTAATAATCTCATATGTTCAACCCCTTTTAAGGGTATCTTTCCCGCACAGATCGTTTTTAAACCAATAGAAAAAGGCGCCTGGGGGAGCGCCTTCATACAAGCGATTACTCAGTAAATTTTTGTGCTTCTTTTTCCCAAGTCTGTTCGAACTCATCCGCGCTGTTCGCTGAAATATATTCTCCGCCGCCAGCAACAGCCGCCTGTTTCATCTCTTCGTTTCCTTTCACATCAAAGTTAAATCCGATAATGTTTACAATCGTATCCACATTCGCTTCACGAAGCTTTTCAATTTCAGCCGCTGGATCTCCGCCGCACGTTTCTTCACCGTCAGTGATTAAATACACCACGTTTTTTCCGTCTGCGTCGAATGCTTCAAGTTCTTTTCTTGTATCTGAAAGTGCTTTGGCAATCGGTGTCCAGCCAGTCGGCTTGATCTCGCTCAATGAATTGTCAAACAGTGATCCTTCATATGGATGAAGGCCGTAAATGGTTTCCGTCGTGCTGCATGAAAGAGCTTTTCCGGACAGTTTATTGTTTCCAGCATGTCCGAAAACGCGAAGCATGAGATTTGTATCCTTCGGAAGCAGCTCGGCAAAAGACTTGACGGAATTTTTGGCAATATCTATTTTGCGCTCTCCTCCTGTTTTTTGAACCATGCTTCCGCTTCCGTCAAACAAAACAGCCACATTTGTGTCCGCCTGTTTCTCAGCGGCAAAAGACGGGGAGGCAAAGGAGACAGTCAGCAATCCAATGATACCGGCAGCCAGCAATTTTTTCACGTTTAATCTTCCTTTCTCTATCATATTTTCCAACTTTATGTTGGATTATCCTTTATGCTAGAATATGAAATTGCAAAAAGATATAGGGCAAGCTGCCTTTTGTACCGCTTTCACTTTCTGTACAAAATCGCTTGATATGCCGGTGATTTTTAGCTATTTTCGCCCATAAAGTATATACAGACTGTAACACCATTCATTCTTTTTTCTCCTTGGTCAAGACAGAGAAACGAAAATCTGCTACTATGCTACAGGCTGACAGCGAATCACTTTTGAACATTTTGTTACATACAAAAAAGAGGCTGACCATTATCAGCCTCTCTTTTTTTCTTATTCAGATAACATCAATGATTGCTGAGTGAAGATTTTCTCAACATCTTTTTGAGTATACGCAGGGAAGTATTCACCGCCGCCTACTTTCGCAATCGCGTTCAGCTGGCCTTTGTATCCCTCTTTATAATCAAAACCGATCACATTCACAGTGATATTGTCTTTGTGCAGTTCTTTTGCTGTTTTAATCGGATTTCCTCCGCACGTTTCCTCACCGTCTGTCAGCAGATACACTACTTTTTCTCCTTTAGTATCAAGCTGATCAAAAGAAGATTTCGCCTCGTTCAGCGCTTTGGCAATTGGCGTCCAGCCAGTCGGCCCGATTGCATTAAGAGAATTGAGGAAGCTTTGTTCGTTAAAGCTTTGGAAGCCGTATACGTTGCGGATAGATTCACATGACTGAACCTTTCCGGAGTTTTTATTGTTTCCTTCTGAACCAAACACGCTCATTTTCACCTGAGTGCCTTCCGGCAGTGAGCTTGCAAACTTTGAAATTTCTTTTTTAGCTGAATTAAATTTAGATACACTGTCTATTCTTTTCGCCATACTTCCGCTGGCATCAAGCAAAACTGCCACGTTTGCCGGATCTTCAGCCTCCGCTTCTTTCTTTTCAGCTGCAAAAGCAGGTGAGGTTAATCCAAATAACAAGCCTGTCATCATGATCAGTGAAAATCTTTTCTTCATGCTCGTACCCCTTTACAAGTTTGTTTCTGCGTGCAGATGTTCAACGCTGAACATCATTAATCGTAATCGACAAAAACAGAGAAATAAATAGGGCGGGCTTCCCCATTGCTGTTGTTTACTTTTGCATAGAAACCTTTGTTTTTATTAGTGATTTCCGCCTAACACTATTAAGAAAAAAGAAGATTGTCGGCCTTTCGGCTTTCGTTATATGAGTCTGTCGAAGTCTGTCGATATATGTGGATTACTTTACCACAATCTCAAAGTGAGCAATCAGGAAAAAGGAACTGATTCCCTTGTCGCCCTAAAGGCTGTCAGGAGCTTCTCTAAAACATTTCAACCGCTCTTAGATAAAAGACATTTAAGAACAGAAAAAGACGCTCAATGAGCGTCTTTTTCTACTTCTTCGCCATATATTTATTCAAAAACGAATCTGCTTCAGAAATTTGTGTACCTTGGTAATAGTACTTCACAATGTCATCAACCGTTTTTCCTTCTTTCGCCATAAAATTCGCGCCATATTGGCTCATCCCGACACCGTGGCCAAATCCTCTCGTCGTGACTGTAATCGAGTCTCCGCTTCGCTTCCATTCAAAATCGGCTGAATTGAGGCCCAGTTTTTCGCGTATGTCTCTTCCTTTCAGCGTCTTGCCGTTAATAACGGCCGTTGCGACCTGGCGGCCCGGTGTTTCTCCGGTAATCTGTCCGACTGTGCCAGACCCATCCAGCTTGACGCCAAGCTTTTGTTCAAATTCTGAGGCTGTAAAGGTTTTCGTTGCCTTATATTTCGGAGACTTTTTATCCCAAGCGCTTTTGACGCTTTTTAAATATGGTATGGCACTTGTCCAATAGGCTTCAGCATTTTCTGTGTAGCCGTTGCTTGTGGAGAAAAAGGAGGCTTCAATCGGCTGGTTGTTGTACGTTAGGATTTTGCCTTGCGTGCTGGCAACCGCATCTGTGATTTTCTTCAAATCCCGCTCGTAGCTCGCGCCCCACTGTTTTTTCAGCTCCGCTTTGCTTTTATACACCTGAAACATCTGTGTATCATCCACCAGTGAGCCTTTAGGAGCCTCTACCGCTGAATTTGAGACCATCAGTCTGACAATAAACGTTCTGGCGGCGAGAGCCTGAGCTTTCAGCGCTTCAGATTCAAAGGTTGCCGGCATTTCGGAGGCGACGACTCCAATCACATACTCTTCAAGCGGAATGTTTTCTACGGATTGATTTGCGGTTCGATAGACGGGAATAGAAACAGGCGATGCTTTCAACGTTTCCGCTCCTTTTGATGCCGATTTCGTGCTGACTGCTGTCTTTCCTGATTCTACACTGGCCCCCGCCTCTTTGTTATGCTGGAATGGTATGACCAAGAGTGTGGGAACCAAGAGAATCAATGCACATAGTACAGATAGTGTGATTACGAATTGTTTCATATTCAGCTGCCTCCTGCTCGGAATTCGACTCTAGTCTAGTCTATGGGCAGGGACAAGCTAATATGACCCTCGTTTTGGACAGAAACTTTATTTGTCATTTACGTATTCTTTTTTGCTATTTTGCGCATAATGATGATAATACACGAAAATAAAAAACCAGTATGCCAAAGTGACATACTGGTTTTTAGGTAAGTTTATGCGTTTAAGTCAGAAACGACTTCTTTGTTCTCTTGCTCAGAAGCAGACTCATCATTTACACGTTCGATGTCTGCGCCAATACCTTCAAGCTTCTTATGGAAATCAACGTAACCGCGGTCTAAGTGCTTCAATTCAGTAACACGCGTATGACCTTCAGCCACTAACCCCGCAAGAATCAGCGCTGCACCTGCACGCAAGTCAGTCGCTGCAACTTCAGCTCCCTGAAGCTGTACAGGACCGTTAATGATGACAGAACGTCCTTCAATCTTGATATCACCATTCATACGGCGGAATTCTTCCGCATGCATAAAACGGTTTTCAAAAACAGTTTCTGTAATCATGCTTGTGCCGCTTGCACGAAGCAGAAGCGCCATCATTTGTGACTGCATATCAGTCGGGAAGCCCGGATGAGGCATCGTTTTAATGTCAATCGGTTTGAGTTCTTTCGGGCCGATGACACGCAGGCCTTCACCTTCATCCTTAATCGTTACACCCATCTCTTCCATTTTTGCAATTAAAGAGGTGAGGTGTTCAGGAACCGCTCCTTTAACTAATACGTTTCCTTCAGTGATTGCAGCAGCAACCATAAATGTGCCCGCTTCAATGCGGTCAGGAATAATATGGTGTTTTACGCCGTAAAGCTTTTCGACACCTTCAATTTTGATGGTGCCGGTGCCAGCTCCGCGGATTTTTCCGCCCATGCCGTTGATATAGTTTGCTAAATCAACGATTTCGGGTTCTTTCGCCACGTTCTCTAGCGTTGTTGTTCCATCAGCCAGAGCGGCTGCCATAATCAGATTCTCTGTAGCTCCTACACTTGGGAAGTCCAGATAGATTTTTGCGCCTTGCAGACGGCCGTTTACTTCAGCTTCGATGAAGCCGTTGCCGACTTTGATTTCTGCGCCCATTGCTTCAAAACCTTTTAAATGCTGATCGATCGGTCTGGAACCAATTGCGCATCCGCCCGGAAGCGCAACTCTTGCATGACCTGTACGCGCAAGAAGCGGCCCCATAACAAGCACGGACGCACGCATTTTACGAACATATTCAAAAGGTGCTTCAGTTTGCAAAGCGTATGAAGCATTTACAGTCACTTCATTATTTTCAAAATGCACATCTGCTCCTAAATGACGCAACACTTCGTTAATTGTATATACATCGGAGAGCGTAGGTACATCACAAATTACGCTTTTTTCTTCACTTGCTAATAAAGATGCAGCGATAACAGGTAAAACGGCATTTTTAGCGCCTTCAACTTTGACTGTGCCGTTTAACTTTTGACCGCCGCGGACGATGATTTTTTCCAAGGTATTCCCCTCCGCGTCCCTAAATTCTCTATATTAATATTCAGTCGTAACGATTGGTGTGCCAACCGTAACGGTATGTTTTCCGCCCATTCCTGCACTTCTAAGTGCAATTTGCAAATTCATTTTATGTTTTGAGGTCATGATGGACTCTTTCCACTCATCTGTAAACGCAGAAATAGAAACGAAATTTGGCTCAACTACATGTTCTACAGTTCTTGCTTGAAATTCATTTAATAACTGATTTGCTTTTTTTTGCAAAACAATACTCATATTATCATCTAAATGACCATTTAGACAAGTAAAAATAACTACTTTTTCTTGGAATATCCCGAGTGACTCACGTTCAAACTGTTCATATGTATCATTCCAGCTATTCGGTGTCTCAAGACTCATTTGCTCATATAATAAATACGAAGTTGGGTTGTGTTTTTTGAGGGTTGTGACAAGCTGCAGCCTAAAAGAAGTGCGATTTTTTTTGTCAGTATATGTGCCCATTGCCTTTACGACCTTATCTTCCTGTGCAAGTACCCAATCATATTGACGATATTTTGTTTTTAAACGTTGCACTTTTTGATAAAATTCTTTTTCGGTCAGCGACATGTTTTGTTTGGCATGCAATGTCCATTTATCTATTAACACATCTTGGCGTTTCATCCCCTCAGCGATTTGCGCTAACGGCGTTAACTCACTCGCATGAATGGTATGAAAAAAAGCTATGACGAAGCTTAACATCACGGAAATGATAATGGCGCGGCTTACTTGTTTTTTGTACATATTCATCTCTCCCCCTTATCCCCAGTTTTACCGGAGGCGAGAGGCGCCATACGTAAAAATCTTCGTCAAAACTCGAGCTATTCGCTTATACCCCTTCCCCAACCATTCCCGTGATTATGATGTTCAAAACCTATTAAAATAGATAGGGAAGCTGCTGTGAATAATTGAGGTAATCTAAAAAGAAATTTGCAACGGCCGTTCCAATAGCGATTGTCAGCAAAATCATCAGGAGTCTAGCTTGCACAACTTTGCCTTTTTTGATTAACGGATCGATATTGACGGCTTGCAGTGCCCACCAAGTCACCGCTATAAAAATCAAGTGAACGACAATGCCGATTGCAGCCTGCTGTCCCAATACACTCATCTATTCCACTCCTTTCATCCTTTATCCGCGTTTTTACCCTTTCTTATTATATAAGAAGCACAGATAAAGATGATACCTTTTATACAGAACGGAATAATCAGCCAAATCTAGGGTTAATCCCCGCTTAAAGTACGATTCTCTTACATGGTATACTTTGTTGGAAAGGAGCTGGCAAACGTGAATCATTCTTTTTTTCAGCCTGAAAAGCAATACGGTGAGGATTTGCCAATTTTTGAACAGGAATGGGAAGCAATTGCATTCTATTATGATTATAGACAGTCACAGATTGAAGAACTGAATGAATTGTGTCAGTTTTATAACATTTCTCTTACCTATACGAGAGAAAGCCTTGAAGAGCTTGAAAACCTTTATTTTCAAAGTATACAAGAGCTTTTGCTTGCTGATTGGAATCTTCCTATTGAAGAATTCGAGAAAATGATCAGTGTGTATCTTATAGATTGCGTGATTGCCCATCATGAAGATGCGGAATGGATCGTAAAGCCTTACCCATACACAGACGGCGCTTATACAATGGGTTTCAGAAGACATCGTAAATCATGGCATACCGTGAATTGCTGTGATCGTTTATACTTGCGGCAAAAAGAGAGTCAGCCGCTGCTGTCGCTGTTTGATTCTCTTATGCGATCATAAAAAAATCCTTCTCATAAAGAGAAGGATTTTTTCTATTTCCCTGCTACATCCAATCTGTTCAAAGCCCGCTGTAACGCAAACTCAGCCCGACGAATGTCAGTATCACCTGATTGAGAATTCAAACGCTCCTGCGCCCGCTGGCGTGCAGCTTCAGCGCGCTCTTTATCGATGCCTTCCGCTGTCTCCGCAGTTTGGGCAAGGATGGTCACATGATCAGGACGGACTTCTACAAACCCGCCGCTGACAGCAACCAATTCAGTCTGTCCGTCTTTTTTCAGACGGACAGCGCCAATTTTAAGAGGAGCCACGGTTGGAATATGACCTGGCAAAATACCGAGATCGCCGCTTTCGGCTCTCACACTCACCATTTCAATATCCGCATCGTATACTGGGCCGTCGGGAGTAACGATATTGACTTTAACGGTCTTCATGCTTTTACCCTCCTAGGACCAGATTAAACTTCTACACCCATTTCTTTTGCTTTCTCAACAACTTCTTCGATACGGCCTACAAGACGGAACGCATCTTCAGGAAGATGGTCGTATTTGCCGGCTAAGATTTCTTTGAAACCTTGAACCGTTTCTTTTACAGGCACGTAAGAACCTTTTTGTCCAGTGAACTGTTCAGCCACGTGGAAGTTTTGAGAAAGGAAGAACTGAATGCGGCGTGCGCGTTGAACGACAAGCTTGTCTTCATCACTCAATTCATCCATACCGAGAATCGCAATGATATCTTGAAGCTCTTTGTAACGCTGAAGCGTTGATTGTACTTCACGGGCAACTGCATAATGCTCTTCTCCGACAATTTCAGGAGCAAGGGCGCGTGATGTAGAAGCCAACGGATCAACCGCGGGGTAAATACCCATTTCTGTTAACTTACGCTCAAGGTTTGTTGTCGCATCCAAGTGAGCGAACGTTGTTGCCGGCGCCGGGTCAGTGTAGTCATCGGCAGGCACGTAGATCGCCTGGATAGATGTAACTGATCCAACGTTTGTAGACGTGATACGCTCTTGAAGCTGACCCATTTCAGTCGCAAGCGTCGGCTGATAACCAACCGCTGAAGGCATACGGCCAAGAAGGGCTGAAACCTCTGAACCCGCTTGTGTGAAACGGAAAATGTTATCGATGAAGAACAGTACGTCCTGTCCTTGTTCATCACGGAAGTGCTCAGCCATTGTAAGGCCTGTCAAAGCAACACGCATACGGGCGCCCGGCGGCTCGTTCATTTGGCCGAATACCATGGCTGTTTTGTTGATTACGCCAGAGTCGCTCATTTCGTAGAACAGGTCGTTCCCTTCACGAGTACGCTCCCCTACACCGGCGAATACAGAGATACCGCCGTGCTCTTGCGCGATGTTGTTGATTAATTCCTGGATTAATACGGTTTTACCTACACCTGCACCGCCGAACAAACCGATCTTACCGCCCTTGATGTATGGAGCAAGCAAGTCAACAACTTTAATACCTGTTTCAAGAATTTCAACTTCTGTTGAAAGCTGATCAAACGAAGGCGCCTGTCTGTGAATCGGATCCTTTTTCGCATCCGCGGAAAGCGGCTCATTCAAATCAATATTTTCTCCGAGTACGTTAAATACACGGCCGAGTGTTACATCACCAACTGGTACTGAGATTGGCGCTCCTGTATCAATAGCTTCCATTCCGCGCTGAACACCGTCCGTAGATGCCATTGCGATTGTACGGACTGTATCATCGCCTAAATGAAGAGCGACCTCAAGCGTTAAATCAATACCTACTTCGTTTTCACTTGCTGGCTGTGAAACTTTAATCGCATTATAAATTTCAGGCAAGTGACCGTCTTCAAAACGCACGTCGACGACCGGCCCTAATACCTGGCTAACGCGTCCTTTCTTCATCGCTATCCCTCCTGACAAAATCTTTCTATTCTAAAGCGGCTGCTCCGCCGACAATTTCCGTAATTTCTTGTGTGATGGCTGCTTGGCGAGCGCGGTTGTAAGAAAGCGAAAGTGAATCGATAAGTTCCTTCGCGTTGTCTGTCGCGTTTTTCATCGCCGTCATTCTTGCAGCGTGCTCACTTGCTTTACTGTCAAGAAGCGCACCGAAAATTAAGCTTTCCGCGTATTGAGGAAGCAAAACCTCCAGAACCTCCTCTTCAGACGGTTCAAATTCATAAGACGCCGTTCTTTTACCGCCGCCGCTGCCCAAATCAGATAACGGCAGAAGTTTTTTCTCCGTTACTTCTTGAGAAATGGCGCTGACAAAATGGTTATAAACAAGGTGCAATTCATCATACGCACCATCTGTAAACATTTGGATCGTTTGTCGGGCAAGATCCTTAATTTGTGTAAACGTTACTTCATCTCCAAGCCCTGTTAACTCGGAAATGATCGGAATCTCACGTTTCTTAAAGAAATCACGGCCCACTCTTCCGATGACGATCACCGCGTACTCATCCTTAGACTGATGACGTTCTTGCATGGCCTGATAAGCACTTCGTAAAACCGAACTGTTAAAAGCGCCGGCAAGGCCGCGGTCAGACGTAATGACTAGGTATGCTGTCTTTTTCACTTCTCTGCTGAGAAGCATCGGATGCTTCACGTTGCCGGAAACTCTTCCGACGTTTGACACAACCTCTTGGATCTTATCCATATATGGCACAAATGATTTTGCATTGTTTTCAGCACGATTCAGCTTAGCCGCAGATACCATCTGCATGGCTTTTGTAATCTGGCTCGTTTTTTTCGTTGACGTGATCCTTGACTTAATATCGCGTAATGAGGCCAAAGATTTCACCACCTTTTCTCTTCATCTGCGTAAAAAGAGAGAAAAAGAGAACCTTTTTCTCTCATCAGCATTCGAGTTAGTTGCTTGGTGCAAATGTGCGTTTGAAGCCTTCGATTGCAGCTTTGAAGTCTTCATCAGCAGGAAGGTTTCCTGTTTTCGCAATTCCATCAAGCAGTTCTTTATGGTTTTGGTCAAGGTACATGTAGTACTCTTCTTCAAAACGTCTGATGTCCGCTACAGGAATATCATCAAGATGTCCTTTTGTCAGCGCATAAAGAATGGCTACTTGCTTTTCAACCGGAAGCGGCTTGTTCAGGTCCTGCTTCAGCACTTCAACTGTACGCGCACCGCGGTTCAGTTTCGCCTGAGTCGCTTGGTCGAGGTCAGATCCGAATTGAGCGAATGCTTCCAGTTCACGGTATGACGCAAGGTCAAGACGCAACGTTCCTGATACTTTTTTCATCGCTTTGATTTGCGCTGAACCGCCGACACGGGATACAGACAATCCGGCGTTGATCGCTGGACGTACGCCTGAGAAGAACAAATCAGATTGCAGGAAGATTTGTCCGTCGGTGATAGAGATAACGTTCGTCGGAATATAGGCAGAGATATCTCCGGCTTGTGTTTCTACGAACGGCAGAGCTGTAATTGATCCTGCGCCTTTCGCGTCGCTAAGCTTTGCTGCACGCTCAAGCAGGCGGGAATGAAGGTAGAATACATCCCCAGGGAACGCTTCACGGCCCGGCGGACGGCGTAGAAGCAAGGACAGCTCACGGTAAGCAGCCGCTTGTTTAGAAAGATCATCGTATACAACAAGAACGTGCTTGCCGTTGTACATAAATTCTTCTGCCATTGTAACCCCTGCATACGGAGCCAGGTACAGAAGCGGTGCCGGCTGTGACGCAGACGCCGTTACAACGATTGTATAATCAAGCGCGCCGTGCTTACGCAATGTTTCTACTACGCCGCGGACTGTTGATTCTTTTTGACCGATCGCAACGTATACGCAGATCATGTCTTGGTCTTTTTGGTTCAGGATCGAGTCGATCGCAACAGAAGTTTTACCTGTTTGACGGTCACCGATGATCAGCTCACGCTGGCCGCGGCCGATTGGGATCAGTGCGTCGATCGCTTTAATACCCGTTTGAAGCGGTTCATGAACGGATTTACGGTCCATAACGCCTGGTGCAGGGCTTTCGATCGGACGTGTTTTGCTTGTGAGGATCGGGCCAAGTCCGTCTACCGGCTGACCTAATGGGTTCACAATACGGCCGATTAGTTCCTCACCGACAGGAACCTCCATGATGCGGCCTGTTCTTTTTACTTCGTCTCCCTCACGGATCTCACTGAAAGGCCCTAAGATAACGATACCTACGTTTGATTCCTCAAGGTTTTGGGCCATACCCAGAACGCCGTTTGAAAATTCGACAAGTTCACCGGCCATACAGTTGTCAAGACCGTGCACACGCGCAATACCGTCACCGACTTGGATGACTGTACCTACGTCTTGAACTTCAATATCAGATTGATAATTTTGTATTTGCTGTTTTATCAGCGTGCTAATCTCTTCAGCTTTGATGCTCACTTAGGTTTCACCCCTTCTATCGATTTTCCCCGGCTAGTTGACGTTCAATGCGCTGAAGCTTTCCGCTTACGCTGCCGTCAAAAATCCGGTTTCCAATGCGGACTTTAATGCCGCCTATTAAATCCGTCTGCACTTCATTTTTGATTCTCAGTGAAGCGACTCCGGCTTTTTGTGCAAACACTTGTGATAATGATGAAATTTCCGTATCCGTCAGCGGTTTCACTGAATATACGATTGCGTCTTCTGTTTGACGGGCCTCATTTGCGAGTTTGATAAACTCATCTGTGAGATCAGGCACAATCGCTGCCCGATGGCGGTCAATCAAAAGAAAAATCGTATTGAGCACGGTCTGTGACAAAGAGCCAAATACATTTTGAATCAACTCTTTTTTCTTCGCAGCCGGCACCTTCGGATGGTTTAACACATCATTAAGCGCTTTTTCATTTTGGAATACTTCTTTTACAACGATTAGCTCTTCTTCTACTTGATTCAGCTGAGCGGACTCATTGGCAATATCAAAAAGAGCTGACGCATATCGTTTAGAGACAGCTGATCCACTCATCGGCTTTCTCCTACCTCTTTAAGATAGTCCTGAATCAATTTCTCTTGAGCCTGTTCATCCAGTTCTTTTTCGATCACTTTCGACGCAATCATGACAGATAGAGACGCTACTTGCTCACGGAGAGCAGAAACCGCCTGTTCTTTCTCCTTCACAATTTCAGTTCTTGCTGCTTCTTTCAGACGTTCAGATTCTGCACGTGCAGCCTGAATAATCTCTTCTTTTTGCTTATCTCCCAGTTTCTTTGCGTTTTCGATAAGAGTTTGGGATTCCTGTCTTGCTTCTTTTAAAAGAACGCGCTGCTCTTCAATCAGCTGCTGCGCTTCTTTATTTTTTTCTTCAGCAGACGTAATTTCTCCAGCGATGTGGTCTTCACGCTGTTTCATTATGTTTAATAGCGGCCCTAAAGCGTATTTCTTCAGAAGCGCTAATAAGATTAACATAGCTAACAGTTGGAACAGAATATCTCCGCCGTTAAACGACAATCCTAGTTCAAGTGGTAATTGAGACATCTACTACGGCAACTCCCTTCTGCAGGTTTTTCTTTGCTGATCCAGCAGCCGCACTTGTCTCTTTTCAGCCGGCAAGGCGGGATGCTTATCAGACATAAAGCAATGGCGAAGGTTCTCTTGGAATGATCTTCGCCATTTTTAGTTCATATAAGGCTTTTATGCTTAGCCAAAGAACGCTAAGAATGCGATAACGACAGCGATAATTGGAAGGGCTTCAACTAATGCGATACCCATGAACATAAGAGTTCTAAGTTCTTTACCTGCTTCCGGCTGACGGGCAATCCCCTCTACCGTACGTGAAACAATCAAACCGTTACCAATACCTGCACCAAGTGCGCCTAAACCAATTGCAATTGCAGCTGCTATTAAATTCATGAAAAAGTTCCTCCTTTTAAATGTTATCCGTTTGGATATAATGTTTTAATGATCATGACTGATTTTATGAGACATGTACACCATCGTGAGCATTGTAAAGATAAACGCTTGGATGGCACCTATAAATAAACTGAATGCTTGCCATGCCAGCATCGGCAGAATAGCGCCGATTGTACCGACAAGACCGAGAGCCACGCTTTGCGAATAATGGCTTGTCGCTAAACCCGCAAGCAGGCCGAGAAGAATCTCACCGGCGAAGATGTTACCATAAAGCCGCAATCCGAGAGTCAGCGTATTCGCAAACTCTTCGATAATTTTCATCGGGAACATGAGTGGAACAGGTCTTAAAAAGTCTTTGGAATATTCCTTGAGCCCTTTCATCTTCACACCATAGTAGTGGGTTAAAGCGACAACCATCACGGCTAGCGTTAATGTAATGGCAGGGTCGGCTGTCGGAGATTTCCACCAGAGCTCATGTCCGATTGTAATAGAGAACGGCAGCCCCAGCATATTCGACACAAATATGTACATCAGCAATGTGACACCAAGTGCCAAGAAGTTAGCCCCTGTTTTCAAATCCATTGTACTGCCGATAATATTGCGGACGAAATCCACAACCCATTCCATAAAATTCTGGGCTTTTCCGGGACGAATCGAAAGCGTTCTTGTCGTTAATATCGCAATCAATAAAACAATCACACTCGCCACAGTAATCATCAGAATGTTTGTCAGATTAAAAGTAAGACCTAGAAATTCAATAGTTCTGTATTCATGATTCAAAGGGTTTTCACCTCTCTTCCATTGATGAACGTTTAAGCTGGATAATAGAATCTATCATAATGACAGGATATATTGTCATTAATCCAATAATTGTACTTGCCATATGAAAATGCTCGGGATATTTATAGGCGACAGCCACAGCAAGAATCGCATTGCACCACCGCGCTGCGCTCCCCAGAGATCGTATGGACTTTCCTTTCTCAACAGCTCTGTCAAAAGCGTTCATTCTTCTGATGAGCAGTAACAAATTAAACAAACTGAAAACAGTTCCCAGAATAAGGCCTAAAAAAACGGTTTTATACGCTGTTAAACCATAACCCAGTACATACACTGCCAAAATGCATAATAGATATTTTCGTTGTCTGCTAAATGTAAGCTTGGGATCGTCCATCAACTATCTGTCTCCTGATGAAAAAATAATGTATTTCTTAGATACGGCAAAATCAGCGGTTAACCCTAGTAGAAGACCTTTTTTGACCGACAAAACGGGCCTGTTCGAAAAAATCATTCATCCGCAAGCCTTGCAAGGATGCTGTTTCATTCGCTTAAATAAATCCTCATAATACGGGTTTACTGAGAGGATTTATATTGAGGATGAGGACTATAATGAAAGCTATGAAAACCTTCTCATAATACCCTCGTTTAGCATACAATAGCCCCTAACAAGTGTCAATCTGTTTAAAGTTAAAAAACTTTTTATACTGTGAGCCTCCACAGAATGTTCACATTTTCACCTATAATTGTATACAAATTGACCGAATAGCAAATAACTGGATAAAAAAAGGAAACCCCTTTCGGGATTCCTTTTATTTTGTTCCAAACATACGGTCTCCCGCGTCTCCGAGACCTGGAACGATATAACCTTTTTCATTTAATTTTTCATCAAGCGCCGCGATGTAAATATCCACGTCCGCATGATGCTTCTGCAATTCTTCCACACCCTCCGGCGCCGCTACAAGGCACATGAAACGGATATTTTTCGCACCGCGTTTTTTGAGGCTGTGAATCGCTTCTACAGCAGAGCCGCCTGTAGCCAGCATCGGGTCAACCACGATGAATTCACGCTCTTCCACGTCAGAAGGAAGCTTGACATAGTATTCCACGGGTTTTAAGGTTTCAGGATCACGGTACAGGCCGACATGTCCCACTTTCGCTGCAGGAATCAGCTTTAAAATGCCGTCAACCATTCCCAATCCCGCTCTGAGGATAGGAACCACTCCAAGTTTTTTTCCTGAGATGACTTTCGATTTCGCAGCCTGAACCGGTGTATTGATATCCACTTCTTCTAAAGGAAGATCGCGGGTAATTTCAAACGCCATAAGAGTGGCTACTTCGTCTACAAGCTCTCTAAAATCTTTCGTACCTGTATTTTCATTCCGTATATATGTCAGCTTATGCTGAATTAAAGGATGATCAAATACATAAACCTTTCCCATACTGTGTTTCAGCTCCTTTTTTATTGTCCCATCAACAATTACACACTTCTATTGATTCTACAAAAAAAGACATTGAGTTTCAAGAACATCGTCAAAAAACCCGCCGGCCATAAGCCGAGCGGATTTTTAGGATCTTAGTAATCTAATTCTTTATATAAAGGAAATTGATCAGTCAGAGCAGCTATACGCTGTCTTGCTTCTTCAAGTTTTCCTTCATCTTCGTGGTTCTTCAATGCAAGCGCAATGATGGAACCGACTTCATCCAATGCATCTCCGTCAAAACCGCGGCTTGTCACAGCAGCTGTACCAAGACGGATACCGCTTGTCACGAAAGGTTTTTCCGGATCGTATGGAATCGCGTTTTTGTTAGACGTAATACCGATTTCATCAAGCACGTGCTCCGCAACCTTACCTGTCAGTCCGAGAGAACGAAGGTCAACAAGGATCAGGTGGTTGTCAGTTCCGCCGGAAACGAGCTGGATGCCCTCTTTCGTTAACGCTTCAGCCAGACGTTTTGCATTTGAAATGACGTTTTGTGCATATGTTTTGAAATCGTCCTGCAATACTTCGCCGAATGAAACAGCTTTTGCGGCAATAACGTGCATCAGCGGGCCGCCTTGAATTCCAGGGAAGATCGATTTATCAATTTTCTTGCCGAACTCTTCACGGCAAAGGATCATACCGCCGCGAGGTCCGCGAAGTGTTTTATGTGTTGTTGTTGTCACGAAATCAGCGTAAGGAACCGGGTTTGGATGAAGGCCTGCCGCAACAAGTCCTGCGATATGCGCCATATCCACCATGAAGTAAGCGCTGACTTCATCAGCAATTTCACGGAATTTCTTAAAGTCGATTGTACGAGGATACGCACTTGCTCCTGCTACGATAAGCTTCGGCTTATGAGCAAGGGCTTTTTCACGCACGTCATCGTAATCAATATATTGAGTTTCTTTATCTACGCCGTACTCAACAAAGTTATATTGAACACCGCTGAAGTTGACTGGACTTCCGTGTGTTAAATGGCCGCCGTGGGAGAGGTTCATCCCAAGTACAGTATCGCCTTGCTCCAAAATCGTGAAGTACACTGCCATGTTTGCTTGTGCGCCTGAATGTGGCTGAACGTTTACATGCTCCGCTCCAAAGATCTCCTTCGCGCGGTCACGAGCGATATCTTCAACGACATCGACGTGCTCACATCCGCCGTAGTAGCGTTTGCCCGGATATCCTTCAGCGTATTTATTTGTCAAAACAGATCCTTGTGCTTCCATAACCGCTTCACTTACAAAGTTCTCAGAAGCAATCAATTCGATCTTAGTCTGTTGGCGTTCACGCTCATTTTTAATAGCGTTAAACACGTGTTCGTCTTGCGCAGGTAAATGTTTCATCAGCGAGATCCTCTCCTATCCGTATCCTGTTCTTTGTTTTTACCATCACTATTGTACATGGTTTTTTAGGCCGATGTAAAAGATTATTTTTAAAAAATCAAAATTTTTATTGGTAAAAACGAATATTGATAACTTAAATTTAAATTAAAGTTCGGGATTTATTTTACTGTCTTAAAAATAAAAGAAAAGACTGGCCACGCAGTCCTTTCATTCACACTCATAAACCGCCCGCACTCCGCCGATCAGTTTCGGCCGCGTATGCGCTAATGTCACATGTGCTGCCCCGAGACTGTTTTGAGACACACGCACAGGTACAGCTACCGGCTTCAGATGCATGCCGATAAACGTATCACCGATGTCTATTCCGGCATCAGCCTGAATGGTTTCGACAAGAACAGGAGACTTCATCTGCTTAAACGCATAAGCAGCCATCGCCCCGCCCGCTTTTGAAACGGGTACGGCAGAAACAGTTGGAAGCCTGAACAGCCGGGCCGTTTCTTCCTCGACGACAAGCGCTCTGTTCAAATGCTCACAGCATTGAAACGCGAGATGGATTCCCGTTTTTCCCTTAAGCTCGGCAAGTCCGCTGTAGATGCTTTCGGCGATGTCTGTACTGCCCGATGTTCCGATCCGGCTGCCGGCCACTTCGCTCGTGCTGCATCCAAGAACAAAGAACTGATCCTGTTTCAATCCCGCTTGTTCCTGAAACTCAGACAACATCGTATTCCACGTTTGCTTGATCTCATTCATTGAACAGCACCCCTACAGGTTTTTCCCTTCATAATCTGAGATTTTTCCAATACGGGTTTGATGTCTTCCGCCGGTAAACTCAGTGGTCAGCCAGATTTTCGCGATTTCACGCGCCAAACCGGGGCCGATGACCCGTTCACCCATCGCGAGGATGTTTGTGTCATTATGCTCTCTCGTTGCCTGTGCGCTGAATGTATCGTGCGCCAGCGCGCAGCGAATGCCTTTGACCTTATTAGCGGAAATACTCATACCGATGCCTGTCCCGCAAATTAAAATGCCTCTGTCAACTTCGCCGCTAACCACTTTTTCGGCCACCGGGAAAGCATAATCCGGATAATCGACAGATCCGCTTCCGCAGTCACAGCCCATATCAATATATTCAATTTGCAATTCGTCCATTAACTCTTTGATTTCATTTCGAATGTGAACGCCGCCATGATCCGATGCTATGGCTACTTTCATCAGCTTTTCCTCCCAGTGTGTGTGATGCGGCGCCCGCCCGCTTTGTTGACCGCGCAGCCTGTCCGCTCTTAGATTCACACCATATGATGTGCTTTTCACTATATTCTACTCCTTCACGAAGGATTTGCAAATGACCTGTTTGCAGATTTTCTGACAACTTACCTGCCGTCTTTTTTCAGTTGTTTTGCCAGCTGCTGAAGAAGCTCTTCAAGCTCATCTCTCGTTTGTTTATAGATATCAATTGTGCCGCCGAACGGATCGATGACATCCCCGCGGCTGTCTGTGACATATTCTTTTAGCGTAAACACTTTATCACGATAACGTCCGAATTGGCTGGCAATGATCTGTTTGTGCTGCTGGGTCATAGCCAGAACCAAATCAGCCGATATCATATGTTCTTCAGTCAATGGAGAAGACAAATGATTAAGGGCAATGTGTTTTTCAAACAGCGCTTCGACAGCATGAGGCGTCGCTCTCCCATTAGGCGAAGCAAACACACCTGCCGAGCGGACACTGACATTCAGCCCTTCCGTTTCTGCAATTGATTTAAAAAGCGCCTCAGCCATGGGGCTGCGGCACGTATTTCCAGTACAGACAAAAATAATGTTCATGTCAGTCACCCCTTATTTTCTCTATTATATATGAAGAAAAAAGAAACGGCGACTTCGTTTCTTTTATTGGTATATTAAATTGGCAAAAGCAGCTTTAGACCGAATGCGATTAATATGATGCCCCCGAGCGCTTCACTGTATGTGCCAAGCCACGACTGTACTTGTTTTCCGATCAGCAGGCCCAGCCATGTCAACATCATGCTGAACAGCCCGAACAGGGTAATGGTGAGGAGCGGATGCGAGCCGTATATCCCCAAGCTCAAGCCGACGGAGAAGCTGTCAAGGCTGACGCCGACGGCAAACAGCAATAAGCCCGGTCCTGCCGGCGACATGAGTCGTTCTTCTGACTGTTTAAAAGAAGACATAAGCATTTGAACACCAAGAACAAAAAGCAGCGCCCCCCCGATATAAACCGCTAACACGCCGAGGAGCCCTGACAGCATGTTACCGGCCGCCATCCCTCCGAGAGGCATGATGACGTGAAAGAGGCCGATGATGAAACCAATATAGAATATCTGCTTTTTTGTGAGTTTGATCATGCCCATTCCGAGACCGACAGAAAAAGCATCCATCCCTAAAGCAAACGCCATGATGCTTAATGTAATCAGTTCGCCTATAAACAAATCCGACATACATGAATAACCCCCTTGGACACGCCCCGCTTTTTTAGCCTATGCGTGTCCAAAAAGGGTTAGAACATCTGACTGCGTTCAGCGAATCACTTTTCCTCCAGCGGCTTTCATCAGCCTGTTCATAATGGCGAGTCCGACGCCCGTGTCCGGAAAGGATTCCGCGATAATAAAATCCACCTTCTTCTCATCAAAGCTGCGTAAAGCATCATACAGCCCTGCCGCAACAGTCTCAAGCTGAGCCCGTCTGCCGCAGCTCTTCACGTAATCAGCGGAATACACGTCCGCATTTTCTTCTGTCGTCAGGACACCGACTCGTCTTCCGTCCTGTTGATATTCTTGAATGAGGTGCTGAATGCGCTCAGGGCTGCCTTCGCAAATGGCAAGCGGCGCTGTCGGCGCATAATGTGTATATTTCATCCCTGGAGAAATCGGCTTCTCATTTTGATCACTGAGCCCTTTATCCACAAGGATCGGTCCAATCTCCGCTTCAATTTGTTCTTTCGTAATGCCGCCCGGGCGCAGGAGAACGGGGATGTCTCCCTCACATGAAAGGACGGTCGATTCGACCCCAATCCCGGTAGGGCCTCCGTCCATCATTCCAGCTATGCGGCCATCCAAGTCGTGAGCCACATGCTCGGCCTTTGTCGGACTTGGCTTACCTGACAGATTGGCGCTCGGTGCCGCAATCGGCAACCCCGACGCGCGAATCAATGCAAGGGCAAGCGGATGATCCGGCATCCTAATGGCAACCGTTTCAAGCCCTGCCGTTACACGAGGTGAGAGCGCACTAGGTTTGCAAGGCAGGATGAGCGTAAGTGCCCCCGGCCAAAACCGGTTCATCAGTGTTTTCGCCTTTTCTGGCGCCGGTCCTGTTAAATCGTCTAGCTGGCTGATGTCCGCAATGTGGACAATCAGGGGATTATCACTTGGACGCCCTTTTGCTTCATATATTTTTTTGACAGCATCTGTGTCTTTCGCATTTGCGCCGAGGCCGTATACCGTTTCTGTCGGGAACGCAACGACCTCATTTTCCCGGAGCAAAGCGGCTGCTTGTGCAATTTGTGGATCATTTGTGGATAACTCGTCAGTTGCGTCCACAAACCATCTTTTCGTTTTCATTTTCTGACCAAACTCCTTATTCACAACAATAAAACGATTGTTTTACGCGTGTAATCCTTTTGAAAGTATAAAAGATGTCCTGTAATAAAACAAGCGTTATCCACAAATTGTGGACAACGCTAATGAAGAAGTGGATAAGTATGTGTATAAATCACATTTATCCAGACGCTTTTTTCATCAAGACAGCCCCTTCTGTTTGCCGGGATTCACGGAAATGGTCGGAAGAAAACAGCTCTTCAGGTACACTTTCAGCTGGTTCAAACCCCATAGCCGTCAGGAAATCGGCAGAAGAATGCTGATTCGCAATTAAATATACTGTTTTGATCTGATGCTTTTCACACAGCAGCTCCATACTCTGAAAGAGCGTCACAATATGGCCTTGGTGAAGCTTGTCCGATATCACAAGTGATCGCAGCAGCCCTTGGTCACAGCTTATTTTTTCAATTCCGAGACAGCCGGCAATGTTTTTCTCACTGTCCTCCAGCATCAGAAACTGGGTGAAGCCTTCTTTCACGCCTTCATGATTGGTTTTCGCCTGTTTTAAAAATTCCTCGAGCACGTCTCCGTCTTTTTCCCTTGCCACCCGCAGTTGATAAAACATCCGTTCACCCCGTTTTTGCATTCTTTCTTCCAATCTATGAGGCAAATCTATTTTTAGACCAGGTGATTAGGAAAAAAGGCCGGAAATCCATTCGACTAAAAAGAATTTCACTTCTGTGCCGCCGTCTTCCTTCTCTTCTTTCTCTTCTTTTGTGGCTTTTTCCGCTTTAGCGGTTACGTCCTCAAGCACTTTTTCAGTCTGCTTTTTTGAAGCTTCTTTATCTTCTTGTTCTTTTACGGCTTCCCCGTTAGAAAAATCGAGAAAACAGAGCGGCGGGAACAGCACACACCACCAATTGGCGCCGTCGCCGTTTCCAAGCGTAATCAGAATCGCTTCATATTCACCAGCAGGATATACCATGTTGCCATAAAGCTTTGTCGGAAATGAGATTTTGTCAAAATCAACGGAAATCGACTGGTTCGCTCCTTCTTTCTCCATTGTTTCCTTTGCAATTTCTTTGATTTCGGGCAGCTTTGAGCGAATCACACGCCGCGCTTCTTCTATAGAAGTAATATCCTCTACCCAAGTCGTGATTTCTTTATTGACCGCGTCTCTGATATGCCGTTTTAATTGCTGGTCCTGATCCCTATCGCTGTTTGCCAATATTCTCAGGCGGATCGCCTCGTCCGGAATGACCACCGGCTGATTTTCTGATTGCTGTGCCGTCTCTTCTTTTGCCAGCCCTACAAGCGCACCGGATAATAAAAGAAAGATATATATACAAATGATTACTGTTTTTTTCATCGGTCCCCACCGTTCCTCTCCGTGCTTTGTTTCTAGCCCTATTATGGACAAGGAGAGCCTGGGGTAAACGTGCAGGGTGAAAAAAATCTAGCAAGCTGTTAATCTTATTTATGGTACGATAGTGTTTTAGGAGGTTTAAGATGAAATATAATTATACAGTGCTGTTATCAGCATTCACGATGTCGGTTCTTTATTCGATGATTTATATTCATTCATTTATCATTGCCGCTCTCGTAACGATGGCATTTTATTTTCTATTTCCTTATTTGATATTCGCACTTCCGCTTCAGTTCATGATGAATAAAAAGCCGAAGCGGTTCAACCCTTTGTATCTGCTGTATTACTTTGCCGCGTCTATTGTTGCCAACGCGATTATTTTCGGCTTGCTGCAGCCTTCGGGACAATCCCTGTTTCAAAATAAAGCCTTCTATCTTTTCGCTGTATTAACAGCTCTTGTCTATTGGATATGGGATTCTGTGTTACTGCAAAAAAAGGAAGCCTAGGGGGCTTCCTTTTTCATTAAAACAAAATCGTCAGCAAATAACAAAGAATAGAGGGTATCCCCGCAACAAAGAAAGCTGCCGCCATTTTCATGCGGGATGTACGGCCTTCTTTCGTTTCTGAATGGTAGTTTGCCCGCTGATCGCTTCCGCTTACGGCCAAACCCGATGTGATGATCGCGAGCCCAATCAAAATAAGAGACGCAATGCCAAAAATCGACTCAAATGGAAGTGCCTGCGGAACAATGGTGCCGATCATACTTTCAATCGCAATGAGCAAGATTCCTGCTGCCAGGGCCTTTTTCATCTTTCACATCCCCTTTGCTGGTGTTAAAACAGCTTGATTCATCAACTCGCCAGCAAGCTGCTTATATATTTTTATGAATCACAGCGCATATGGTTCTGTCTTTTCCATTAATATCTTTCAGCACTTCCACTTCCGCACCCTTAAACGTCTTGAGGATCAGTTCTTTGACCGCCGCTCCCTGATTCCATCCGATTTCAAAAACGACAAACACTTTATTCTTCATGACAAGCGGGATGTCTTCCATAAACCGCTTATAAAATTTGAGCCCGTCTCCGCCATCAGTGAGAGCGTGAAGCGGCTCATGAAAACGGACAATCTCTGATAGATCAGCCATCTCTTCTTCTGAAATATAAGGAGGATTCGAGACGATAATATCCGCTTTTTTTCCAGCCATAATAAAAGGCTCTAGCAGATCGCCCTGATAAAAGTGCACATCAGCTCCAAGCTTTTCCGCATTAGCAGAGGCGACTTGCAGCGCCTCTTTTGAAATATCGACCGCCGACACAGAAAAATTTTTGTTTTCAAGCGCAAGCGTGACGGCTATCGCACCGCTCCCTGTACCGACGTCAACGACATCAACCCGGCCGTCTTCCGAAAAGACACGCCGATATTTTTCAAGCAAATGATAGACAACCTCTTCTGTTTCCGGCCGCGGAATCAGTACATCATCATTCACCATAAATTCCCGCCCGTAAAAAAACTCTTTTCCTATAATGTACTGAACCGGCACGCCCTCTTTATGCATCTCAACGTGACGCTGAAAGCGATACAGTTCGTCTTCGCCAATCGGTTCCTGTAAGCTGGCGAGCAGCTTGCTTCTGTCCATTCCGGTATCATAAAGCAAAAGAAGCTCGGCAGCGTTTTCTTCTCTTCCCGCTTCGGTTAAATAAGAAGAAGCCCATTTCAGGGCTTCAAATATCGTCTTCATCTTAACCTTCCGACTGTTGAAGCTTGCTTGCCTGATCTTCAACGATCAGTGTTTCAACCACTTCGTCAAGTTTTCCTTCAAGAATCTGATCAAGCTTTTGAATCGTCAGGCCGATTCTGTGATCCGTCACACGGTTTTGCGGGAAGTTGTATGTGCGGATACGCTCAGAGCGATCACCTGATCCAACTGCTGATTTCCGTGTTTGATCATATTCAGCCTGGGCTTCCTGCTGAAATTTATCATAGATTCTGGCACGGAGAACCTTCATTGCTTTTTCTTTGTTCTTGATTTGAGATTTTTCATCCTGGCATGATACCACAACACCTGTCGGCAAGTGCGTCAGACGAACGGCAGACATTGTGGTGTTCACGCTTTGTCCGCCCGGTCCGCTTGAAGCAAACGTATCAACTCGGATATCCTTCTCATGGATGTCAACCTCTACCTCTTCCGCCTCAGGAAGACACGCTACTGTTGCAGTCGATGTATGGATACGGCCGCCTGATTCTGTTTCCGGAACACGCTGTACGCGATGGGCGCCGTTTTCATATTTGAGTTTAGAATATGCGCCGCTCCCCGTAATCATAAAGATGATCTCTTTGTAGCCGCCCGTTCCGGTTACACTCGCTTCCATGACCTCTGTTTTCCAGCCTTGAAGCTCAGCGTAACGGGAATACATTCTGTACAGGCTGCCCGCGAATAAAGCGGCTTCTTCGCCTCCCGCAGCTCCGCGGATCTCCATAATAACGTTTTTGTCATCATTAGGATCTTTCGGGATCAGAAGCACTTTGAGGCGTTCAGACAGTGTTTCCGTTTCCTTCTGGAGTTCAGAAATCTCTTCCTTCACCATCTCGCGCATTTCAGCGTCCAGCTTCTCTTCAAGCATCGCTTTTGCATCAGTCAGCTGTTCTGACGCATCTCTGTATTGTCTATATACGTCAACTGTTTCTTGTATATCAGATTGCTCTTTTGAATATTCTCTTAGCTTTTTCGGATCGTTGACTACTTCTGGATCGCTTAAAAGCTCATTTAATTTTTCGTATCGTTCTTCGATTGACTTTAATCGGTCTAACACGGTCTTCACCTCTGTTTTCCTGTGCGTAACATTCTCATTATAGTATAGTGATTAACCCCAGTCAAAAGCATTTCAATCCGAGTTGGAAATGCCTCCTCTGCTATACTGGGAATCGAGGAGGGATCATCATGCTGAAATCCATACATCATATTGCAATCATATGTTCGGATTATGAAAAGTCGAAAGCTTTCTACGTACATAAGCTTGGTCTTCAAGTCATTCAAGAAACGTATCGAGAAGAGCGGGGCTCCTATAAGCTTGATTTGTCACTTAACGGCACGTATGCTATTGAGCTGTTTTCGTTTCCCGATCCACCCGCACGCCAAACCGAGCCTGAAGCGGCAGGCCTGCGCCATCTCGCCTTTACAGTCAGCAGCTTGGATGAAGCGGTTCAGGAGCTTCATAAAAAAGGAATCGAAACAGAGCCCATCAGAACAGATCCACTGACTGGCAAGCGTTTCACCTTCTTTTTTGATCCTGACCAGCTTCCTTTAGAACTGTATGAACAATAACGGTTTTTGAAGAAAAAAAGAAGATACCCACTTTCTTTGCCGAATCTTTTCTTGTTTTGTCTAACAGGAAGGGAACCGCATTCTATGGTCGAATACCTAGCTAAAAAGGAGGTATGGGATCATGAATACAAATATGGTAGCAAGTGAACTCGGCGTCTCCGCAAAAACGGTGCAGCGGTGGGTGAAGCAGCTGAATCTTCCGGCCGAACGCAATGAGCTCGGGCACTATTCGTTCACGGCAGAAGACGTGAAGATTCTAAAATCTGTACAGAAACAAATCTCTGAAGGCAAGGCGATTCAGGATATTCATGTGCCTCAAAGCACTAAAAAGCGCGCAGGCTTCCTTGTCCAAAATACAAATGGCGACACAGAACGAAGAATCGAGCAGCTCGAACAGAAGCTGAACACCCTATTACTGCAAAAGCAGGACGAAAACGAACTGCTGGCAAGGTTCGAGGAACTGGAACGCCAGCTGAAGCAAAAAGCGGATGAGGGTGTATCTTATCAGCTGCTTCAGCACCGCAGGGAAATTGATGACATCCTTGCAGACATGCAATCACTGACCTCACAAATGAAAGAATTCACCGCCCAGCCGATCCCCGAGACCGCTGCCGCTTCCGAAAAAAACAAAACAAGAAAAAAACCGCTGCTGTCACTGTTCAAATTTCAAACCTAATATAAAAAGCTCCCCGTAAAGGGAGCTTTTTTGATTTACGCAGTAAGCGCAATAATAATTGGAAGTGAAATCAATGACAGAATCGCACTGATTACAAATGCAGAAGCAGTTTCTTCCTCTTGTTTTTCGAAACGAGTTGCAATCATGGCTGCTACGGCAGAACCAGGGAATGCAACAAGAAGGATCGCTTTTGTCATTTGGTCAGCTGGAAGTCCGACTGCAAGAGCAATCAAGAACATTAACGCAGGCTGAACCGCAACTTTGAGCAGCGCAATACCAAATGCTGGTACGCTGAGTTTGATACTGCGGATACCAACAGTAACACCGACAGCAAAGAGAGCCACACCAGATGTTGTGCTTCCAATCTGGTCAAGCATTTTAACACCCAGCTCAGGTAGAGTCACACCGCAAAGCACTAAGATCATACTGATTAATGGAGCAGCTGCAAGCGGCTCAGAAAGACCGTGCAGGATTGATTTTCCTGTCATCTTCCAGAAGCTGTCGCCGCCCTCTTCGTTTTTCTTAGAAGACACACCGACAGTAGCGACAATAATCGCAAGCGGATCAAGAATCGCATTAACAACGATACCTGTAACCGCGATCGGAATCGCAACCTCTTGCGCGCCGAACAAGCTTCCCAGTACAGGAATACCCATAAATGCGAATGTCGGCTGTGCAGAGTTCAAAGAAAATATGGATGAGTTCGTTAAATTATATTTAAACACAAATCTGCAAAGCAATAAAATAACAATATAGAAACCAACAATCCCAATAATTAAAGAAACCATTAACGGAATTTGAGATAAAAATTCACTTCTGGAAGTAGTCAAAATACCAGCGATAAAGTGAGCTGGAAGTGCGTATTTCGTTACTAACGTACTTACCCCTTTTGCCGACTTGGCATCATAACTTCCAAAATGTCCTGCAAACCATCCCAGCACGATAACAAAGAAGATCGGTGCCAGAAGGATTAAGATATCTAAGATGCTCAAAATATTCTCCTCCAAATCCTATGTCCGTATACTTTAGCTTTCCAAAAAGCTTTCCCTCGGACGATGTATTTAATCGCTAATTATTTTGCGATGACTTTTTTGTATTCCGGTGTCCACATGGCATCAAGAACCGCTTGTTTCACATCTTCAGGCTGACGATTTGCTACGCCTTCTTTAATAGCTGCTTCAGCAACGGCAATCGCAACTTGAATAGAAACTTCTTGAAGCTTATCAATGCTTGGAAGCAATCCTGCTCCAGGTGTTTCAAAATCAACCATTTCAGCAATCGCATCAGCAGTTGCAGCAAACATAGCAGGCGTAATCACACGCGCTTCAGCTACAATTGAACCAAGTCCAAGACCAGGGAATGCAAATGCGTTGTTAGATTGTCCGATTTCATAAGAAACACCGTTGTATTCCACATTTTCAAACGGGCTTCCTGTTGCTACAAGCACTTTTCCGTCAGTCCATTTGAATAGATCTTCAGGAGTCGCTTCCGCAAGGTGAGTCGGGTTTGACATCGGCATGATTACCGGACGGTCTACGTGAGATGCCATTTCTTTTATAATTTCCTCTGTAAACGCGCCTGATACACCTGAAGTACCGATTAAGATCGTTGGTTTCGCTTGGCGAACCACTTCATCGAATGGGATTTGGCCTTTTTCATCGCGTTTCCAATCTTTCACTTCATCTACACTGCGAAGGTAAGGTTTTTGGAAATCAAGGATGCCTTCGATTTCTTCAGTCAGCAAGCCTCTGTAATCAATTGTGCAGAAGCGTTTGTTCGCTTCTTCTTCAGATAATCCCGCAAGCACCATTGTGTCACGGATTTGGTCGGCGATTCCGATACCTGCGGAACCTGCACCGAAGACAACAACACGCTGATCTTTAATAGATGCGCCTGTTTTCTTCATAGCAGCAAGCACACCAGCAAGTGTAATCGCGCCTGTACCTTGAATATCATCGTTGAATGTCAGAATGTCGTTGTTGTATTTCTTCATGATATTACGCGCGTTTTTATTACCAAAGTCTTCCCAGTGAAGAAGTGCTTTAGGGAAGAATTTCAGCGCAGCTTTTACATACGCATCAACGAATTCTTCATAACGTTCATCTGAAATACGCTCATGATGGTTACCGATATATAAAGGATCATTTAAAAGTTTTTCGTTGTTCGTACCGACATCAAGCACAACCGGGATAACACGGCTTGGATCAATACCAGCTGCTGCAGTGTAAACAGCCAATTTACCGATCGCGATGTTAATACCGCCTACACCCCAGTCACCGATTCCGAGGATGCTTTCAGAGTCAGTTGCAACGATAAGATCAATATCGCCTGCTGTCGCATGAAGGTTTTCAAAAGCTTTTTCAATACCCTCAATATTGTCGATTGACAAGTAGATACCTTGAGGTCTTCTGTACTCATGGCTGTATTCTTGAATCGCTTCGCC
The DNA here is from genome assembly GCF_036765095.1 of Bacillus sp. 0209A. Taxonomy (NCBI): domain Bacteria; kingdom Bacillati; phylum Bacillota; class Bacilli; order Caryophanales; family Bacillaceae; genus Bacillus; species Bacillus sp. 0209A. The sequence goes on along the minus strand of NZ_JBAIZV010000002.1, from coordinate 425,760 downwards.
GACTGTCGGTGTGTATACAACAGGAAGCATTTCGCGAAGATGGTTTTTCAGCAATTTATAGAAAAGAACTTCGTTACGGTTTGCCAAATCATTTAAGTAAACATTTTGACGGAGGCGGTCTGGCTGAGCTTTAAACTGCTCATATGCGCGTTTTGCTTGTTGATCTAGAGAAAGTACAGTTGGCGGAAGAAGTCCTTCTAAGCCAAGTTCTTGTCTTTCCTCTAATGAGAAAGCAACACCTTTATTTAAAGTAGGAATAGATAAAACTTCTTTTCCTCTAAGAGTTGTTTCTAAATGGCCTTCCTTCGTTTTTTTTATGTTATTCAAGCAAATCTCCTTCTTTCTTGAAATAGTTAACAAAGTTAAGTAATAACCCATCTTGAAAATCCGATCATGATCTTTATGCGACTTTATGACAATTATTCGAACAATGTCTAAAAACTATTTACATTACGTAAGCTATTGTATGCCTGTGAAAATCAAAATTCAAGGGAAGAAAATTACTTAATTTTTTAATACACTTAATTAAATTTTTTAATTAATTATTATCAGAATATAAAAAAAACACCGGTGTTTTTAGCCGGTGTTTTCTATCTTTATACCCATGCTTCGGGCTATTTTTTAGATTTCCCTGGAACTTCGTGATGGTGTCTGCATCTCGCTTCATACGATTCGGATGCGCCCACCAAAATGACCGGATCATCGTAGGAAGCAGGTTTGCCGTCAATCAGGCGCTGTGTTCTGCTCGCCGGCGATCCGCAGACGGAACAGACGGCTTGCAGCTTCGTCACACTTTCCGCAATCGCCATAATATCCGGGACGACACCGAACGGCTCTCCTCTAAAATCCATATCAAGACCGGCTGCAATCACACGGTAGCCTTTATCGGCAAGGGATGATAAAACCTCAACAATTTCCTGGTCAAAAAACTGCACTTCATCAACCGCAATCACATCCGTACGCTCACTGATATGGTCCCAAATATCTGCAGCAGAAGAAATGGCATAGCTCTTCATGGATGTTCCATTATGGGAGACAACAGCATCTTCACTGTATCGATTATCAATCACAGGCTTAAATACCCTGACTTCCTGCTTGGCGTAAGTCGCTCTCTTCACTCTTCTGATCAGCTCTTCAGATTTCCCCGAGAACATGCTGCCGCAAATCAGCTCAAGCCAACCGCTTTGTTTCATTATGTACATAGGCTCTGTTCCCCTCTTTCTGCCAGCTGTGTTTTAGACAATATAAAAAACAGGCAAGATTGCTTGCCTGTTGAAAAATCTATTATTACTTAAGACCGTATTTTTTGTTAAAGCGATCAACACGACCATCAGCAGAAGCGAATTTTTGGCGGCCAGTGTAGAATGGGTGGCACTCAGAGCAAATCTCAACGCGTACCTCTTCTTTTACTGAGCCTGTTTCAAATTCATTTCCACAAGCGCATTTAACTGTTGCTTTTTTGAAATTAGGATGAATTCCTGCCTTCATTGTATCCATCTCCTTCCGCCCTGAATCCAGTGTGGAAACAGAGTTATTATTTCGGAGCATTGTCCGAAACGCATATAAGAAAATTATATCAGTGATTTACTTCTTTTGCAAATACTATTTACCTTCTTGCAGATGATAGATTTGCCTGTTTCCATTCTTGATTGAGAATGTCGAAAAATTCCTGGTTTGTTTTGGTTTTTTTCATTTTTCTCATGAATTTTTCCGCAAAATCAGGTGAATCAGACATCGTTTTGCGGATCGACCATAAACGATCAAGATGCTCTTTAGGCACAAGCAGCTCTTCCTTGCGCGTTCCTGAACGGCGGATATCGATGGCCGGGAAAATGCGGCGCTCGGCCAAAGAGCGGTCAAGGTGAAGCTCCATGTTGCCTGTTCCCTTGAATTCTTCATAAATAACATCATCCATACGTGAGCCGGTATCGACCAGAGCCGTAGCAAGGATAGTTAAGCTGCCGCCCTCTTCGATATTTCTCGCAGCCCCGAAGAAGCGTTTCGGACGGTGGAACGCCGCAGGGTCAATCCCCCCGGAAAGCGTTCTTCCGCTCGGCGGAATCACTAAGTTGTAGGCGCGGGCAAGGCGTGTGATGCTGTCCATCAGAATGATGACGTCTTTTTTGTGTTCTACAAGACGCATCGCGCGCTCAAGTACAAGCTCGGCCACTTTGATATGGTTTTCCGGCACTTCATCAAACGTTGAACTGACGACATCCCCAGCCACAGAACGCTCGATATCAGTTACTTCTTCCGGTCTTTCGTCAATCAAAAGCACGATGAGCTCTGCTTCTGGCTGGTTCGCTGTAATACTGTTGGCAATTTCCTTCAGCAGCATCGTTTTTCCGGCTTTTGGCGGTGCAACAATCAAACCGCGCTGTCCAAATCCGACCGGCGCCATCATGTCCATAATTCTTGTAGACAAGAAGTTAGGTTTTGTTTCTAGCACCATTTGACGGTCTGGATAAAGAGGTGTAAGAGCCGGGAAATGCACACGCTCTTTTGCAGATTCAGGATCATCCCCGTTTACTGCTTCAACGTGCAAAAGTCCATAGTAACGCTCATTTTCTTTTGGCGGACGAACCTTGCCTGATACTTTGTCTCCGTTTCGCAAATCGAAACGGCGGATTTGAGAAGCTGAGATGTAAATGTCTTCTGAGCTTGGAGAGTAGTTGATCGGTCTCAGGAAGCCGAAACCTTCAGACTGGATGATCTCAAGAACGCCTTCCATAAACAGCAGATCTTCCTGTTCTGCATTTGCTTTCAGAATGGCGAAAATGAGTTCTTTTTTTGTCAGTTTGCTGTAATAGGAGATTTTATAATGTCTTGCAAGTTCATAAAGCTCTTTCAATTTCATATTTTCCAAAGAGGAAATAGATACGTTTTTCATAAAAACACCACGCTTTTCATAGTCAATATCTTACTCTGTACATATAACCTGCTGCTTTTGCACAACATCCGCCAAAGCACATTCTTTTTTTAACATAAAGGAACTTCTATCGGTAACACTTCCACCCATGATCGGCGCTTTTGTTAAAAGGATTGTCTTAATGAGTTTTGAAGGAAGCGAGGACAAAAACATGAGAAGATCAATACTTATATCGTCTGTATGCGGTAGAAATTAAAACTTTCCTAGTGCTTAAAAGAAGGAATTACGCAGTAAAATTCGCAGCACTCTTTATTTTTACCTTATTTCAGAAAATTATTCAACTGAAATAAGGTTTTGACACTGAATTGATAGAGTTGACTCTTTTTTGCAAAAGAAAAGCAGGCTCACACCCGCTTTTTCTGTTTGTTATGGACGGATTACAAGATTTGGTTTCTTTTTCAAGCTGTGTCTGCCGTCAACAAAGCGGACAGTACCTGATTTTGCACGGATCACTATGCTTTCAGTTGTGCCGACAGAACCTTTAAATTGAACACCTTTTAACAGCTCGCCGTCAGTTACGCCGGTAGCTGCAAAAATAGCGTCATCACCCTTCACAAGGTCTTCCATACGAAGGACTTTGCTTAAATCAAGGCCCATCTTGTTGCAGCGCGTGATTTCTTCTTCATTTTGCGGAAGGAGTTTACCAATTATTTCTCCGCCCAGCGCTTTTAGCGCAACAGCAGAAAGCACACCCTCAGGAGCTCCGCCTGATCCGAACAGGATGTCAACGCCCGTGTGGTCGAAAGCCGTATTGATGGCGCCTGCGACATCGCCATCATTGATCAATTTGATTCTGGCGCCTGCCTCACGAAGCTCAGAAATAATTTTCGAGTGTCTTTCACGGTTTAAGATAGTGGCAACAACGTCCTCAACGTCCTTGTTTTTCGCTTTTGCCACCGCTTTAAGGTTATCAATGGCAGGTGCTTCGATGTCAATGCAGCCCACCGCTTCCGGGCCGACTGCGATTTTTTCCATATACATGTCAGGGGCGTTCAGAAGCGTGCCGTGGTCTGCGACCGCAATAACCGTCAGCGCGTTCCAGCCGCCGCTTGCCAAGATGTTTGTGCCTTCAAGAGGGTCAACTGCGACATCCACGCGAGGACCGTACCCGTTTCCGAGTTTTTCCCCGATATACAGCATCGGCGCTTCGTCCATTTCCCCTTCACCGATCACAACGGTTCCTTTCATCGGAACTGTATCAAAAACATCTCTCATTGCGCTTGTTGCGGCTTCATCAGCCTCGTCTTTTTTTCCCCGGCCCATCCATCTTGCAGATGCCAATGCCGCAGCTTCGGTCACACGTACCAATTCCATTGATAAACTTCTTTCCATTTCAACACGATCTCCTCTCACAAGAAACCATTATGAATTTTGAAGCTGTTCTATTTCTTCGTCTGTCATTCTTTCACGCCAGATTGTCGCTCCAAGCCCCTCAAGCTTCTTCTCAAGGGTGCTGTATCCGCGGTCAATGTGCTCCAGGCCCGTAATTTCCGTGACGCCGTCAGCCATCAGGCCGGCTACCACCAGACAGGCTCCGGCACGCAGGTCGCTCGCCTTGACTTTTGCGCCTTGAAGCTCGACAGGACCTGTGATGATGGCGGATCTGCCTTCTACTTTCATATTGGCACCCATCCGTCTCAGCTCATCAATGTGCTTGAATCTTGCCGAGTAAATGGTGTCCGTTACGACGCTTGTCCCTTTTGCTCTTGTCAGGAGCGCCGTCATCGGCTGCTGCAAATCAGTCGGAAAGCCCGGATATACGAGGGTTTTGACATCAACCGGCTTTAAGTGCTTCTGCCCGCCGACAATGAGAAGCTGGTCATCGCTTGTTTCAATATGATAGCCCATTTCTCTCAGCTTTGCTGTTAACGACTCCAGATGAGTGGGAATCACATTATCGATCATGACTTCCTTGCCCATTGCAGCAGCCGCAATCATAAATGTACCTGCCTCAATTCTGTCCGGAATGATTGTGTGTTTGCAGCCGTGCAGTTCCTTCACGCCGTCGATTCGGATCACATTGGTTCCCGCACCTTTGATTTTGGCGCCCATGCTCGTAAGCAGTGTCGCAACATCAATAATCTCAGGTTCCTTCGCAGCGTTTTCGATGAGCGTTTTCCCTTCTGCCAAGACAGCGGCAAGCATAATGTTAATGGTTGCCCCTACACTCACGACATCTAAATAAATGCGTGCGCCTCTCAGCCTTTCAGCACGCAAATAAATGGCGCCTTGTTCATTGGTCACTTCAGCTCCAAGCGCTTCAAAGCCTTTGATATGCTGATCAATCGGCCTGGGGCCCAAGTGGCAGCCGCCGGGCAATCCGATGACGGCCTGCTTGAAGCGGCCGAGCATCGCCCCCATTAAATAATAAGACGCGCGAAGCTTTTTTACTTTTCCGTTAGGAAGCGGCATGCTGATCATCGACGTGGGGTCAACAACCATCTCCCCATTCTCGAAATGCACGTTGCCGCCGATTTCCTTTAACAGGTCACGCAGCGTTTCAATATCTGAAATCTCTGGAAGCCCTTCAATTGTCACCTCGGAATTTGCCAAAATGGTTGCAGGTATTAATGCAACGGCACTGTTTTTAGCGCCGCTGATATGTACTGTACCGTTTAACGAGTCACCGCCGGCAATATTCAACTTTTCCATGATAGTCTCCTTCCATAAGAAGATAGCTGCGGAGCTAAATAAAATGTCATTTTATTCTGTCTCTGCAAATAAAGCTCATGTCCAAAATCTAGCCAATTCGAAGAGAAAGAATACAACACATTGTAAAATATCAGGAAGAAAATAGCGAAGCTTTGCGGGGCACAGGTTTCGAAAATGCACAGAGACCCGCCGGCTTGAGAAACAACGTCGTCATCCGGCAAAAGCAGTACGCAAACACTTCATTCCGATATCAGCTTCTGCAGCCCAATGATTCCTTCTCTGTAAAGCGGCGTCAGCATCTGAAGGTCCGCTGTATCAGGACGGTGAAAAACAAAGGCTGCGGCAAACAGGCATAAGCTGTTTGCCGCCCTTTGAATTATTTATTCCAGTCTGCCAGGAATTGTTCGATTCCTTTGTCTGTTAACGGATGCTTAGTGAGTGAATGAATGACTTTCAGCGGCATGGTGCCGATATGGGCCCCTCTTAGAGCGGCTTCTGTCACGTGTTGCGGATGGCGGATTGACGCCGCAATGATTTGCGTGTCAAGACCGTGAATGTCAAAAATGGCTTTGACGTCTGAAATCAGGTCAAGTCCGTTGTGGCCGATGTCATCTAAACGTCCCAGGAAAGGAGATACATACGTTGCCCCTGCTCTGGCAGCAAGAAGCGCCTGGTTTGCATTGAAGATCAATGTGACGTTTGTTTTGATGCCTAATTCAGTAAGGGCTCTTACAGCTTTTAGACCGTCAGACGTCATCGGGATTTTCACCGTGATGTTCGGAGCGATTTTCGCCAGTTCTTTTCCTTCCTCGATCATCTCTTCAGCTTTTAAAGAAATAACCTCAGCGCTTACAGAACCTTTCACGACGTCTGTAATCTCGCGAAGACGGTCGTGGAATGATACGTTAGCTTCTTTTGCTACTAAACTAGGGTTCGTCGTAACACCGGCAAGAACTCCTAATTCATTCGCTTCTCTAATTTCATCGATATTGGCTGTATCAATAAAAAATAACATGTTCAAAAGCCTCCTTGAGTAAGAATTTTTCTGAATTGCGTATATGATTGCGCTTTCTAAAGATAGACGGAAAACCGCCTGTCAAGCTGTCAGGCGGCTATAAAAGTTCCAATTAAATTAAGCTTGGTTTGAAGAACCAAATTCACGCATTTTACCGATAACTGTTTCTTTAATCGCTTCACGAGCAGGTCCAAGGTATTTACGAGGATCGTATTCGTTAGGCTTAGCTGCCAATGTATCGCGAACAGCTTTTGCAGAAGAAATTTGGTTTTCAGTATTTACGTTGATTTTAGCTGTACCAAGTGAAATTGATTTTTTGATGTCAGCAGTCGGAATTCCAGTACCGCCGTGAAGAACTAATGGCAGACCAGTTGTTTTACCGATAGCTTCCATTTCCTTGAAACCAAGGTTTGGTTCGCCTTTGTAAGGGCCGTGAACAGAACCTAATGCAGGTGCAAGGCAGTCGATGCCAGTGCGCTCAACAAGTTCTTGGCACTCTTTAGGGTCAGCGTAGATTACGCCTTCAGCGATAACGTCATCTTCTTGTCCGCCGACTGTTCCAAGCTCAGCTTCTACAGATACTCCGTGGAAATGAGCAAGCTCAACAACTTTAGAAGTTGTTTCAACGTTTTCTTCAAATGGATGGTGAGAAGCGTCGATCATGACAGATGTGAAACCTGCATGAATCGCTTTCGCACAAGATTCAAAGCTTGAACCGTGGTCTAAGTGAATCGCAACAGGAACTGTCACTTTGTACTCTTCCATAAGTGCTTTTACCATAGCTACGACTGTTTTGAAGCCGCCCATGTAGCGTCCCGCACCTTCGGAAACACCAAGGATCACTGGAGATTTTTCTTCTTCAGCTGCTTGTAAAATCGCTTGAGTAAACTCAAGGTTGTTTAAGTTAAATTGTCCTACAGCGTACCCTTTTTCTTTAGCTGTATTCAACATTTCCGTCATAGAAACTAAAGGCATGTCGAATGTCCTCCTTATGTAGCCTGATTGTCTTCTAGCGAAAAAAGCTTTCCACCCTAGCATGACCCATATATTGCTGTCATATGTAAATACTCAGATCGCTTTTTCTCCATAACTAGAATACCAACTTTTCGACAAATGGGCAACACAATGACATCATTCATTTGTATCTTCTTTGTTAATTAGACTTCAGGGGCAGATATTTTTTCACGGCATCTCTGATTTCATCGATATCAAAAGGCTTCGCAAAATGCGTCAAAGCGCCCAGTTCCTTTGATTCCTGGATCATATCGAGTTCTCCGTATGCCGTCATGATGATCACCCGAATGTTTTCGTCAATGACCTTCATCCGTTTTAAAATTTCAATTCCGTCCATGCCGGGAATTTTCATGTCCAGAAGCACAAGGTCGGGCCGTTCTTTTGTCACGATGTCAAGCGCCTGCAGGCCGTTTGCAGCCTGAAACGTCTGGTAACCTTCTTTATTGAATACTTCGTTAAGCAAAATACGTATGCCGTATTGATCATCAACGATTAAAATTTTTTCATTCATCATTTTACACCCCAATATTATGATTTTCGTCAAAAGTAAGCAGTAGTGTATGTATTCTGTTTGATTTTCCTATTTCCTTTAATTATAATAGTCTACTTTACGACATTTTCTGAGCATTTTCTCTTTTGTTGTATAATGATATTGTACGTTATAAAGGAGGATTCACTTATGTTGAAAATATTTACGACGCAGTTAACAGGTATTTTTTCCCGCATTCAGGATAAGGAATCTGACGCGATTGAAGATGGGGCACGGCTGCTTGCTCAAGCGGTGATCAGCGGGCATTCCATATATATATACGGAGCAAATGAGCTTCAGGGCGTCTTATATGAGGCTGCCGAAAGCACAGAGCCGCTGCCTTCCGTCAAACCCTTTCCAGAAAGCGCTGATGAAGTGACAGAAAGCGACAGGGTGCTGATGTTTTGCTCAGGGACGGGCACTGCCGAAGAGCAGGCGCTCGCGAAAGAGCTTTATGAAAAGGGTGCGGGAATCGTATGCGTATCGCCGGCAGCTAAAGACAGCGCGGGAATTGAACAATATTGTGATGTGCATATTGATTCTAAATTAAAAATGCCGCTCGTTCCCGATGAAAACGGCACCCGTTACGGATTTCCCTCTTTAATGACGGCACTGTATGTTTACCATGCTTTATCGTTTACATTAAAAGAAATTTTGCAAGAGTATGCATAATACCTTATTGTACATGCTGTATCTTGCAGGAAACAAATAAAAAAGACTTGCCCGCTTTTAATAAAAACGGCAAGTCTTTTTTATTACTTCTGATTTGCAGCTTCGACAGACGCTCCGATAAAGCCTTTGAATAGAGGCTGAGGTCTTGTCGGTCTTGATTTGAACTCTGGGTGGAACTGAGAAGCCACGAACCAAGGGTGGTCTTTCAGCTCGATGATTTCAACAAGACGTCCGTCAGGGCTTGTGCCTGAGAAAACGAAGCCTTGTTCTTCCATTTGCTGTCTGAATTCGTTGTTGAATTCATAGCGGTGACGGTGGCGCTCGTACACCACTTCATCCTGATACACTTCAAAGGCTTTTGTGCCTTCTTCAAGCTTACAAGGGTAAAGGCCGAGACGAAGCGTTCCGCCGAGATCCTCAACATCCTTCTGTTCAGGTAGAAGGTCGATGATCGGGTATTGAGTTGACGGATCAATTTCAGCTGAGTGAGCGCCTTTTAAGCCCAATACGTTTCGCGCGTATTCAATAGACGCAACCTGCATGCCCAGACAAATGCCCAAGAACGGAATGTTGTTTTCGCGCGCGTATTTTGTTGCGACAATTTTGCCTTCAACACCGCGATCTCCGAATCCGCCCGGCACGATGATGCCGTCCGTTCCGCTTGTAAGCTCTTCAATGTTGCTTTCTGTTACTTCTTCAGCGTTGATCCATTTCACTTTTACATCTGTGTCGAACGCATAGCCCGCATGGCGGAGTGATTCAACGACAGAGATGTACGCGTCAGGAAGCTCAACGTATTTACCGACAAGGCCGATCGTGATCGTTTGAGACAGATTGCTGACCTTGTTAACAAGCTCTTTCCACTCGGACATTTCCGCTTCTTTGCATTCCAATCGCATGTGCTCGCAAACAAGCTTATCAAGCCCTTGTTTTTGAAGCTCAAGCGGAATGGAGTAAAGGTTGTCCGCATCCTCACACTCGATAACCGCTTTTGTATCAATGTCGCAGAATAGCGCGATTTTATCTTTCATATCTTGAGAAATCGGCATTTCTGTACGAACGACGATGATGTTTGGCTGAATGCCCAAGCTGCGCAATTCTTTTACACTGTGCTGTGTCGGTTTTGTTTTCAATTCGCCCGCAGCTTTAATGTAAGGTACAAGCGTACAGTGGATGTACATGACATTTTCACGGCCGATGTCGCTCTTCATTTGGCGGATCGCTTCAAGGAATGGCAGTGATTCGATGTCCCCGACAGTTCCGCCGATTTCTGTAATAACGACATCTGCGTTTGTTTCTTTCCCTGCGCGGTAAACACGGTCTTTCAGCTCGTTTGTGATGTGCGGGATAACTTGTACTGTTCCGCCAAGGTAGTCTCCGCGTCGTTCTTTTTTAAGAACTGTTGAATAAATTTTACCTGTTGTCACGTTGCTGAATTTATTCAGGTTGATATCGATAAAACGCTCATAGTGACCAAGGTCCAGATCTGTTTCAGCGCCGTCATCCGTTACGAATACTTCACCGTGCTGATACGGGCTCATTGTTCCCGGGTCGACGTTGATGTATGGATCGAATTTTTGAATTGTCACGTTCATTCCGCGGTTTTTCAGCAAACGTCCTAATGAAGCTGCTACAATACCCTTTCCAAGTGAGGATACGACTCCCCCTGTTACAAAAATATATTTCGTCATTTCGTTTGCTCCTCTCTTCGCTCTTGGCTACATTTTTAAAATGTACTGTTTTATAGAAAATCATTTAGCCTTTTAAATGATTTATTAAGAAAAATGAGGGGTGAAAATAAGAAAGCTCCCTTTCAATTTCTTGAAAGGGAGCATAAACGCACTATGTTCTCTCTTCGTTTTTGAAGAGCCCAAAATACATACTACATAGTTCGACTTTGAAAGTCAAGATTGTTTTAAAGATGAGCTTTTACGATTTGAGATCCTTATCGTCGTCGTCTTCTTCGTCTTCTTCATCTTCATCAACCAGGTCTTCTTCGATCTCAAGTTCGTCGTCGTCTTCATCAAGATCTTCATCGTCAAAATCATCGGTATCAAGATCAAGTTGTTCCTCGACTTCATCCAAATCAATGTCGTCTTCGTCGATCTCTTCAAACTCGTCAAGATCAAGATCTTCTTCGACTGCTTTCTTCGCTTTTTTCTTTTTCGCTTTTACGGTCGGCTGCGTTTCTTCGTCAAGCTGATCATACGGATACCAGCTGCGAAGCCCCCAAGTCTGGTCAGAAAGCGCGAGGAAGCGGCCGTCAATGTTTAAATCTGTATAAAATTGAGCGATGCGGTCTCCAAGATCTTCTTTTGTCACGCCGAGCAAAGATGCAATTTCATTTAAAAGCTCCTGAAAAGGAACTGGTTTTTTATGTTCTTCAAATAATTCGTGAGCGATTTCGACTAAAGCCATTTCCTTTAGCTCTTCCTGTGAATATTGTTTGATACCCAAGGTCGGACACTCCCTTTCTATTACTTATATGTATCTGTTTTATCAATAATGAAAGCGTTTTTGTATCGTTCTTATACAAACCATACCTCTCATTATAAACAAAATAAAACAGAATATGCTACCCTTAACAGCGTTAATTTAAATAATTTTACAAGAGTGATCCGCCTGACAGATGTTTTGCGTCAATCCGCGAGCATTCTGGAGATGACTAGTCTTTGAATTTCTTGAGTGCCTTCATAGATTTGCGTGATCTTCGCATCACGCATATAACGTTCAACCGGATAATCTTTTGTATAGCCGTAGCCGCCGAAGATCTGCACGGCTTCGGTCGTCACCTTCATCGCCGTATCCCCCGCCAGCAGTTTGGACATGGCGGAAGCTTTTCCATATGGAAGGCCTGACGATTCAAGCCATGCCGCCTGATAGGTCAATAGCCTTGAAGCTTCTGTCATTGTAGCCATATCCGCGAGTTTAAAAGCGATGCCCTGATGCTCGGCGATTGATTTGCCGAATTGCTTTCTCTCTTTTGCATATTGAACCGCCGCATCAAGCGCCCCCTGAGCGATGCCTACGGCTTGAGCGGCAATGCCGTTTCTGCCTCCGTCAAGCGTCTTCATGGCGATTTTGAAGCCTTCCCCTTCTTCTCCTAGACGGTTTGCTGCGGGCACAACACAATCTTCGAATGTGATTTCCGTTGTCGTAGACGAACGGATGCCCATTTTCTTTTCTTTCTTGCCTGCAGAAAATCCTTCGAAATCCTTTTCTACAATAAAAGCGGAGATGCCTTTTTTCTTTTTCACGGGATCCGTGACTGCAAAAACAATGTAAATATCCGCGATCCCGCCGTTTGTAATAAACACTTTGGAGCCATTTAACACATAGTCATCACCGATTCGTTCAGCAGTTGTTTTCATGCCGCCGGCGTCAGAACCGGACCCCGCTTCAGTCAAAGCGAAAGCGCCGATCTTCTCTCCGAGGGCCAGCTGTGTTAAGTGCTCTGCCTTCTGTTCTTCCGTCCCAAAGGCAAAGATCGGCCAGCTGCAAAGAGAGATATGGGCGGAAAGCGTCACACCGGTGGAGGCGCACACTTTTGACAGCTCCTCCACCGCGATGACGTAGGCCAGATAGTCACTTCCGATTCCTCCGTATTCTTCAGGCCATGGAATTCCCGTCAGCCCTAAATTCGCCATCTCCCGAAACAGCTCGTGATCGAAGCGTTCTTGTTCGTCGCGTTCTGCTGCTGACGGGGCCACCTCATGCTTCGCAAAATCGCGCACCAATTTCCTTATCATCTCGTGTTCTTCTGACAATGAAAAATTCATTGCTTCTCCCCCATTTTCTTATCAGCGCCTAAGGCAGATTGGGCCAGAAGCTCTGCGACATCATACGTTTTGACCCGGTCTTCGGCTTCTTTTGCCTTTGTGCCGTCCCCAAGCATCGTGAGACAGTACGGACAGCCGGAGCTGATCACCGATGGGGTGACCGCGAGCGCTTGCTCTGTTCTGGCGACGTTAATCCTGTTACCCGTTTCTTCCTCCATCCACATTAACCCTCCGCCGGCGCCGCAGCACATGCCGGTTTCCCGGTTTCTCTCCATTTCAATCAGCTGCACGCCCGGAATGGCTTTCAAAATCTCCCTCGGCGGATCATAGACTTCGTTGTACCGTCCCAAGTAGCACGAATCATGGAAGGTAATCGTCTCTTGAAGAGGGTGCTGCGGTTTTAATTTCCCGTTCTTCACCAGCTCAGCCAATACTTCTGTATGATGAAAAACCTCGCCTTCAAATCCGAAATCCGGATATTCGTTTTTAAATAAATTGTATGCGTGTGGGTCAATCGTAACGATTTTTTTAACATGATTTTTTTCAAATTCAGAGATATTCTTTTCAGCCAGCTCTTGGAACAAAAATTCATTACCGAGGCGGCGCGGCGTATCCCCTGAATTTTTTTCTTTATTGCCGAGGATCGCGAAGGACACGCCCGCGTGATTGAGCAGCTTGGCAAAGGAGACCGCGATTTTCTGGCTTCTGTTGTCGTAAGACCCCATGGAACCGACCCAGAAAAGGTACTCAAATTCCTTTCCCTCTTTTTTCATTTCTTTTACGGTCGGAATCTCGGTATCCGGCGCCGCGTCACGCCAATTTTCACGTTCCTTGCGGTTGAGTCCCCACGGATTTCCCTGCCGCTCGATACTGGTCATAGCGCGCTGTGCGTCACTGTCCATTTTCCCTTCTGTCAGCACAAGGTAGCGGCGGAGGTCAATGATTTTATCCACATGTTCGTTCATGACCGGGCATTGATCCTCACAGTTTCTGCAAGTCGTGCACGCCCAAATTTCTTCCTCTGTGATGACATCGCCGATCAAGCTCGGATGGTATTCAAGCGCGGCGGCGGCTTCCTGCGATCCGCTTCCTGATGAGGTCGCCGCCAGCTGATTGCCTTTCGTATGCCGAAATGCTGCCGCGGGCACCCATGGCGAGCGTGAGGTGACGGCGGCGCCTTTTTCTGTGAGATGATCCCTGAGACGCAAAATCAAGTCCATCGGCGACAGCATTTTTCCGGTGCCTGTTGCCGGACACATATTGGTACAGCGGCCGCACTCAACACACGCGTACAGATCAAGCAGCTGGGACTGCCTGAAATCTTCAATTTTTCCCGCGCCGTAGCTTTCTTTCGTTTCATCGGTAAAATCTATTTTTTCAAGCTTTCCGGCAGATTCCATCCTATTGAAAAAGACATTGGCAGGGCCGGCGATTAAATGGGCATGCTTTGACTGCGGCACGTATACCAAAAAACTCAGCAAAAATAGAAGATGCATCCACCATGCGATATAGAAAATCACCGCCGCCCCTGTTTCTCCTACTCCGCCAAGCAAAAACGCAATACCTGATGCAATCGGCTCGCTCGATGAAAGCCCATGCCCATGCCAGATCAGATTCATCCCGTTTCCAAGCAGAACCGTCAGCATTAATCCTCCGATAAAAATGAGAACAAGTCCTGCTTTGAAGCCGCGTTTCAGCCTGACGAGTTTTTCAATATAACGTCTGTAGAATGCCCAGACCACAGCGATTAAAATGAGAAACGTAACGATTTCCTGAAAAAAGGTGAAGGCGGGATAGACAGGGCCAAGCGGCAGATTCCGATCGGGAGCCAGTCCTTTAATAATAAAGTCAATTGCTCCGAACTGAACCAATATAAACCCGTAGAAAAACATGACGTGAATGATTCCGCTTTTCTTGTCCTTCAGCAGTTTTTTCTGTCCGAATACATTCACCCATATGGCGCGAAGCCGTTCCCTGATCCGATTATCAAAATGTTCTTTCTGCCCGAGTCCGATGTAGGCCAGTCTCGTTTTGACCAAGTAGACAAACAAATAAACAGCGTAAGCGGTTACAACCAGAAATAACAATGCATTTGCGATGAGAAAGCCGCTCATTCCAATTCCCCCTTTTTACTGATAAAGACCGCGATCCCCTACCTCCGAATCTGTATAAGATTACCTTTATGATAAATAATGAATGAGTGTTCAGTCAATAATTAAATTCCCGCTGTTAGGGCACACTACCCTTACTACAGAAAGGAGTGCCGGGATGAAGATATTTTTCGTGATTCTTATCATTGGCATTATACTATTGGCTTTCATACTGTTTGATATCTTCATGGGGCGTGCCGTTTACAAAAAAAACGCGTACGAGCCTGTTTTTTCAAAAAAGAAGAGTGATATCGAATTGATCCACTGCGGTGCTGATCTTGTGGAACGGATGATGAAAGATATCAGCCAGGCCGCTTCCTCTGTTCACGTGATGTTTTTTATTATGAAAAACGATGAGGTCAGCCACAATATGTTTACGCTGCTGAAAACAAAAGCCCAAGCCGGTGTTTCAGTTTATTTGCTGCTGGACTGGTCCGGCTGCCAAAAAATCAAAAAACCGGCGCTGGAGACGATGAAAAATGCCGGGGTTCATGTGCATTTTCTGAACAAACCTCGTTTTCCTTTTTTCTTTTTTCATATGCAGAAACGGAATCACCGGAAAATCGCTGTGATAGACGGAAAAATCGGTTATATCGGCGGGTTTAACATCGCTGAGGAATACCTTGGAAAGAAGGCGAAGTTCGGCAATTGGGAGGATTATCATCTGCGTATGAAAGGAGAAGGGGTGCATGATCTTCAAACGCTTTTCGCTTCCGATCTGAAACGAAATACCGGAATCGAACTTGGCACGGATGTTTGCCCGGATCGTCCGCAAGGGAATATCTCTCATAAGATTTATGCGACTGACGGTTATTCTCTTGAAAAAACGTATTTGGCAAATATCGTGCAGGCAAAAAAACGCATTACCATTTGTACACCGTATTATATTCCGACAAAACCGCTTCAGCAGGCCTTGGTCAAAGCCAGAAAAAACGGTGTAGCTGTTACGATCATCGTGCCGATGAAATCAGATCATCCGCTGGTCCGAGAAGCAGCTTATACCTATTATTCGGAGCTCTTGGATGCCGGCTGCCTGATCTACCGTTTTTATCAGGGGTTTTATCATGTGAAAGCCCTGATCATTGACGATCATTTCAGTATCATCGGAACCGCCAATTTTGATCAGCGAAGCTTTTTTTTAAATGAAGAAGTGAATGTTGAAATCGATAATGAGGCATTTACAAAAGAAGTCTATGCCACGATTGAAGAGGATATGAAAAGGTCGGAGCTGCTGACAAAGGAAAATTTCAAAAAGCGCACGTTCAGGCAGCGTCCGGCGGAATGGCTTGGCAGAGCATTATCTTATTTTTTATAAAGGAGAGTTCCTATGATTTTCAGATTCGGGTTCGTTTCAAACGCGATGAGCCTTTGGGATGCGTCTCCCGCTAAAACACTGACATTCGCGCGTTATTCCAAGCTTGCAAAGGATGAAAGACAAGAAGCCCTGCTGTCCGTAACAAAAGCCAATTTGCAAAATACACTGAGAACTCTTCACTATATCATCGGCCACAGCATTCCTTTGTACCGTTTTTCCAGTTCGATTGTTCCGCTGGCCACGCATCCCGATGTCATGTGGGATTTTGTAACACCGTTTCAAAAAGAGTTTCGGGAGATCGGGGAGCTTGTCAAAACACATCATCTGAGAACAAGCTTCCATCCAAACCAATTCACCCTGTTTACTAGCCCGAAGGAAAATGTCACAAAAAATGCGGTAACCGATATGGCGTATCACTACCGCATGCTTGATGCCATGGGCATTGCTGACCGCTCTGTTATCAACATTCATATCGGCGGCGCTTACGGAAATAAAGAAACTGCCATTGCACAATTTCATCAAAATATAAAGCAGCTGCCTAAGGAAATCAAACAGCGGATGACGCTTGAGAATGACGATAAAACATATACGACGGAAGAAACGCTTCAGGTTTGCGAACAAGAGGACGCTCCATTCGTCTTTGACTTTCATCATTTTTACGCCAATCCAGATGATCAAGCTGACCTGAATGAAGCACTGCCCCGGATGATCAAAACGTGGGAGCGGATTGGGCTGCAGCCGAAAGTTCACCTGTCCTCTCCAAAATCGGAGCAAGCCATACGCAGCCATGCCGATTATGTTGACGCCAACTTTTTGCTGCCGCTGTTGGAACGCTTTAGGCAATGGGAAACCAATATTGATTTCATGATTGAAGCAAAACAGAAAGACAAAGCGCTTCTCCGCCTGATGGATGAATTAAGCTCCATCCGCGGTGTCAAACGCATCGGCGGAGGCACACTGCAATGGAAATCATAAATGTGCATTATCAGGTTTAAGGTTCGTCCGCCCTGGGAACATACGCTATATAAGACAACAATGATGGAGGAGAAAGAACATGAAAAATATCAAGTCTCTAAAAGTAGCCGCACAGGCATTTACTTTAAGAAATTTGATTCATCTTTATAAAATGTGCCATTCCGGCAGCCACGAGGTCTATATTTATTCGAAGAAAACGATGTGCAAAATCAAAAACTTAATTGAGCTTGAGACGTTCCGCATGGCTCATGATGAGAAAGAATATCTCATTGTAGTGGAAGGCACAAAAGCGTCCCAGCTGGTTGAAAAGTTTCAAAATATCATCGAACCTGCTGAAAAAGAAGCGCTCTGACTTACATATAAAAAGGATAGACGTCGATGTCTATCCTTTTTCTTATGATCTTACATAATGAAGCTGAACCGCCTGTCCAAATTGTTTCAGCCCTTTTAACCGCAACTTTTTTTCATATGTTAACTCGTGAAACAGCGGGATGCCTAGACTGGAATAATATTTTCTAACCCTGCACCATTTGCCCGAATTGCGCCTGATGCAGCCTGCTGTAAAGACCGCCGGCTTCAATCAGGTCTTGATGGCGCCCTTGCTCTTCAATTCCGTTCTTTGTGACGACCACAATTCTGTCCGCGTCTTTGATCGTCGCCAGCCTGTGGGCGATCACGAGCGTGGTGCGCCCCTCGGACAATTCTTGCAGCGCCTTTTGGATCGCCGCTTCTGTTTCTGTATCAAGGGCAGAAGTCGCTTCGTCGAGAATCAAGATCGACGGATTTTTCAAGAACATCCGCGCAATTGACAGACGCTGCTTTTGCCCGCCGGAAAGCTTCACGCCCCTTTCACCGATGATGGTATCCAATCCATCCGGCATGTGATGGACGAGCTCTTCCAGATGCGCCCGCTTCACAGCCTGCCAGATTTCCTCTTCTGATGCGTCCAGACGGCCATATGCAATATTCTCTCTAAGCGTGCCCGAGAACAAGAAAACATCCTGCTGCACGACGCCAATCTGCCCCCGCAGTGAAGACAGCGTCATGTCTTTTATGCTGATGCCGTCGATCGTAATGTCGCCCCCTGATGCTTCATAAAAGCGCGGAAGCAGACTGCAAAGCGTTGATTTTCCCGCGCCTGACGGACCGACGAACGCAACTGTTTCCCCCGCTTGAATGGATAGGTTTATGTCATCGAAAACACTGTGATGGTCGTCATAGCCAAACGAAACATGTTCATAGCGGATATTGCCCCCCAGAGCGGAAACATCTCTCGCATCAGGAGAATCCTGAATATCCGGCTCTGTCTCCATCAGTTCCATATAGCTTTTGAAACCGGCGATTCCCCTTGGATACATTTCGATAATGGCGTTAATTTTGTCAATAGGCCTGAACAGCACGTTCGTCAGGAGCACAAACGCCACGAATTCCCCGTACGATAAGGAACCGCGAATGACAAACCACGTTCCGCACAAAAGGACAAACAATGTGACAAACCGAGTCAGCATGTAGCTGATTGAACCGTTTTTCGCCATAATTTTGTATGAGGAAAGCTTTGTGATACGGAAACGCTGATTGTTGACGGCGAAGCGTTCTTTTTCAAACGCTTCATTGCCGAACGCCTGCACGAGCCGGATGCCGCCGATATTATTTTCCACACGCGCGCTGAAGGCTCCGATATCTTTGTTCAGCGCGGTAAACGCTTTGGTCATTTTTTTGTTGAAATAAAGCGCGAGCCATATGACAATCGGCATGATGATAAACGTTAGTAATGCCAGCTGCCAGTTAATAAACAGCATCACCCCGAACGCCCCGAGAATGGTCATGATGGCAATGAATAAATCTTCCGGGCCGTGATGGGCAACTTCGCCGATGTACATTAAATCGTTCGTCAGCTTCGACATGAGCGTTCCCGTCTTGTTGTTGTCGTAAAATTTGAATGAGAGCTTTTGCAAATGGTCAAAAAGCGATTTTCTCATATCGGTCTCGATATTGATCCCGAGCATATGCCCCCAGTATGTCACGATATACTGGAGAGCCGAGCTGAGCGCGTACACCGCAAATAATCCGATTGAAGTTGCAATGATCAGGCCCCAGTCCCTGCCCGGAAGCAAGGTATCAATAAAATAATTGACGATCAAAGGAAAACTCAGCTCCATTAAGCCTCCCGCGATCGCCGAAAAAAAGTCGAGAAAGAACAACGTTTTATATGGTTTATAGTATGAAAAAAATTGCCGCAGCACCCTATCTTCCTCCAATGCATAAATAACTGATAATTTTTCTCAATTATACTATACACTGTCTGTATTTAAAGATCAGATTTCTTTTTCTTACAGAACGCCTGAAAATAGACGGGCAAAGGATTCTTTTGTCCGGTCGGTCACCCCTCTTTTGTAAAAGGCGACAGGGGTGAGTTTTTCACTGTCCAGCATATCCTCTTCAAAATGATCTTCAAGGGTGCGTATCGCTTCGGCATCCGTGAAGAACACGTTCACTTCAAAGTTGAGCTGGAAGCTGCGCATGTCCATATTCGCTGTGCCGACCGAGGCGAGATCACCATCAACAATCATCACCTTTTGATGCATGAAGCCTTTTTGGTAGGAGTACACTTCAATGCCCTCAAGAAGCAGCTCCGGGAAATAGGATCTCGACGCGTATTGCGTCAAAAAGCTGTCGTTCGTCTCCGGCACCATGACCCTTACTTCTACTCCTTTTGTCGCCGCCGCTTTCAGCGCCGTGCGAATGGACTCATTCGGGACAAAATAAGGCGTGGCGATCCAGATTGATTTTTGGGCTGAAGTAATCATTTCATAATAGAGGTCGCTCATGCTTTCCTTCATGTCGGGGCCTGTCGCGACAATTTGATATATGCCCCCTCCCTCCACGGGAACAGGCATATTGTACTTCTCTTGATCTATTAACACTTCACTGGAGACGTATTCCCAATCCAACATAAAGATGGCGTGAAGCGTTTGCACAATTTCTCCTTCCAGCCGGAGGTGAGTGTCTCTCCAAAACCCGATATACGGATCTCTGCTGATATACTCCTTCCCGACATTTAATCCGCCCACAAAACCGATTTTCCCGTCGATGACTACGATTTTCCGGTGATTTCTGAAATTCAATTTTTGGTTGAAAAACCCGTATTTCAGCGGAGAAAACGGAACGATGTCCACTCCCGCTTGTTTCATTTTCATGATATCTCTTCTTGCCAGCTTGATGCTTCCTGCGGCGTCGTATAAAAACCGCACCTCGACACCTTGACGCGCTTTTTCCATCATAATGTCCATCATGCCGCGGCCGAGCATGTCCGACTTGAACATGTAGTATTCAATATGTATATAAGATTCCGCTTTCCGCATCGCTTTGAAAATATCGGGAAAGGTTTCTTCGCCGTTTTTCAGCACTTTGATATCGCTTTGCGTATTGATATTCATATGGGCAGCCCTGATGGAATACGTAAAGAACCTTTCCTGATTGTCCTTAAGACCTGTCACTTCAGGCGTTTCCTCCCTGTCAAACAGCTTCCTGAGCTTTTCCCGGTTGTACATTCGTTTTGTTTTAAAAAGCTTTCCCTTCACATAAAGCTGTCCGGAAAACAGATAAAACATGTAGCCGATGATAGGAAAAAAGACGAGAATGTGGATCCATAACAGCGTGTGCTGCGAGGTGCGGTTTTCAAGAATTAACGAATAGATGCTAAACAAAATAATGCTGACATAGCAAAGCAATCCTCCGTAAAACTCAAGCCTGGAAACCGGAAAAAACCATATGACATATGCCCCGATGAGCATGATATATAAAAAGAAAAATTCCAGTTTCCTTTTCAGCATCCTCACTCTCTCCAATCTGATTCAATTACCTCCTTATACCTCTTTTCCCTAGTCTGTAAACCTTTCAAAAAAATCCCCTCCGCACGAGGCGGAAAGGCTTAAGATGATGCTTCCTGTGATTGGCCGGGTGTGATGTTCCGGAGTAACCCGGGCTTGAGTGAATAGCTGCTTTTGATTTTATTTTTGAAGAAGCCGACGATCAAACCCGTCGCTGCAATCGACACTAGGGAGAAGAGGCCTTTCAGCAATCCGACGGAGAAAATGCCGGCCAGCACTACGCCAAAATCGAAGAGAAAATTAACTGTACCCGGATTCCATCCGTAGCGCTTTTGCAGAAATAAAGCGAGAATATTGGCGCCCCCGAGCGATGCCTGA
The DNA here is from genome assembly GCF_036765095.1 of Bacillus sp. 0209A. Classification (NCBI taxonomy): domain Bacteria; kingdom Bacillati; phylum Bacillota; class Bacilli; order Caryophanales; family Bacillaceae; genus Bacillus; species Bacillus sp. 0209A. The sequence goes on along the minus strand of NZ_JBAIZV010000002.1, from coordinate 404,522 downwards.
TGATAAAACATGAGTGACAAGCCAAACCCGATCAGCGTCCCGCCGCAAATCGCCCCGGCAAGCGGTGAAAATGAGACAGACGGCAGCCAATGATCCGCGCTTGTAAACAGAGTCAGCGCTGTGACTGCAAATACAGTGGATAAGGTGAATGTGATGCCCATTCTGATGAGAGAAAATACATAAAACGGAATATTGATCAGAAAGAAGATCATGGCAAACGAGGAATGAAACAAGTATGACAGGCTTAGTGACAATCCGGCTGTGCCGCCGGTTAATACGTGAGAATGTCTGAGTGTCAGAACTCCGGCGCTTGTGATAAGACAAGCAGTTAAAATGAGTAAAATTCGTTTCATTCTTCACTCTCCTTTTTTAGATGATGTCATTTCCACCTACAAACATAACAGGATACCCGGCCGCCCAGCCATTGCCTTGGCAGAAAATATCTTATGTTTTCAAAAAATCCCCCTCTTGCAAGGGGGATTTTCACGAGCGTTTCCGATACACGACATAGCTTCGTGTCAGATATTTGAGTGGGAGACTGAACACGTGAACCAGTCTCGTAAACGGCCACAGGATAAAAACGACGTATCCGATTATGATATGAAGCTTAAACCATAGCGGGACATTCTCCATCAAAGAGGCGTCAGGCCTGAACAAAAAAATCTCCCTGAACCACGGTCCGACTGTTGTCCGGTAGTCAAATCCTTTCGAATCAATGTTGAGAAATGTGGCGGCAAGGCCCGACAGCATCATAAACAGCAGCAGAATAAGCGTAAGGATATCCGATGGCGAGCTGGTTTTGCGGATTCTTTTGTCAAACAGCCTTCTGTACGTCAGGATGAAAAGTCCGGTACATGCCGCGATTCCGGCAGGCAGGCCCGCGCCAATCGCCATTTTGTGATACACATGCTCTGAAATGCCAATGGAAGCGTACACGGCTTCCGGGATCAGAATGCCCATGACATGCCCGCCGATAACGCACAGCATGCCCCAGTGAAAAAGGGTGCTGCCTGCCGCAAGTTTTTTCTTTTCTAACAGCTCGCTTGATTTCGCGGTCCAGCCAAATTGGTCATGCTGATAGCGGTAAATATGGCCGCCGATGAAGAACGTCATGACAATGTATGGCATCACGCCCCACAGGATCTGCCCGCTCATGGCTGAACAGCCCCTTCAACGCTTTCACGCACGCCGATATTTTCCAGCGCGGCCAGTAGCACGTGCAGCAGCTCCGCATAGATACTGGCATTTTTTTCGAGGCGGGATGCCAGTTCCCTCACATTGGACAAATACTTTTCAAACACGCTATTCGCAGCTTCAATCTCCGCAACCGCGGCAAATTCCAGCATAAGCGGGAGATAATCAGGCAGCTCTTTGTCTGTCGGCAGGAAACCGGATTGCTGGTAGGTGTTTTTTAAATGCAGCAATTCAATGCCGCGTTCCCTTTGCTCGCCTGAGTTAAAGTAGGTGACGTACATATTCGTTTTTTTCCCGAAGTCGAACGTATAGACATAGTGTTCAATCAGCGCTTTATGGGAAAAGCTGGCTGACGCCTCGAAAAAGTGCAGCAGCAGCTCCCGGATTTGCCGGTTGCCGATTTCATGGGTAAGAGCCTTCCAATCGGGAAGCTCGGCTCTCCACTCTTCGTCTGGATAAGACAGAAGACAGGAAAGAGCGGAGAACGTGATTTGCCGGTCTGTGGTGTTCATCTTGTTACACCTCATTTATCAAAAATTAAAAACAAGAGCCGGGGCCGCCTGAAAATGATAAGCCGCAGCTCCCTTGTTCAGCGTATAAATCAGACACTTCTTCTCGGTGGCTGCTTGGAATCACAAAGCGATCATCATATTTTGCAATCGCAAGCAGCCGATACATGTCTTCAATTTGCTGTTCTGTTAAGCCGACGCTGGAGATCAGTGCCGGGTCGATGGATTTATTCGTCTGGACCGCTCTCATATACTGGCGCATGACAGACATTTTCTTTAACGTTGACCGAATATGATCCGTATCACCAGCCGTTAAAAGCTGCGCCAAATAGTCAATCGGAATTCTCATTTGGTCGATAGCCGGAAAAATATCTTCCGCAGATTGCTGGCTGCCTTTTCCTTCAAAGAGATTCATAATCGGGCTCAGCGGCGGAATGTACCAAACCATCGGCAGTGTGCGGTACTCAGGGTGAAGCGGCAGCGCAATCTTCCAGTCAATGATCATTTTATAGATCGGCGATTGCTGAGCAGCCTCTATCCATTCAGCCGGGATGCCTTGTTCTTTTGCCAGCTTGGCAACCTCAGGATCATTCGGATCAAGAAAAACGTCCAATTGGGAATGGTAGAGATCCTTTTCATTTTCAACAGATGCCGCTTCCTCCACTTTGTCCGCGTCATACAGCATGACGCCGAGGTAGCGGATTCTGCCTACACACGTCTCGGAGCAGATGGTCGGCAGTCCAGCCTCCAGACGCGGAAAGCAGAGGGTGCATTTTTCCGCTTTGTTCGTTTGCCAGTTAAAATAGACTTTTTTATAAGGGCAGGATGAGACGCAATATCGCCATGAACGGCACGCGTTTTGATCCACAAGCACAATGCCGTCCTCCTCGCGTTTGTACATGGCGCCTGACGGACAAGAGGAAACGCACGCCGGGTTGATGCAGTGCTCACAAATACGCGGCAGATACATCATAAAGACCTCATCGAATTCTGTTTTGATTGATTCCTCCATCTTTTGCACGTTTGGATCTTCAAGCCCTGTAATATGGCCGCCTGCGAGGTCATCCTCCCAGTTCGGGCCCCATTCGATATTCATGAAATCCCCCGTCAGCGACGATTTCGGGCGCGCCACCGGCTGGTGTTTTTTCTGCGGGCTGTTTGTTAATGTTTCATAATCATAGTTCCAAGGTTCATAGTAATCATCAATCGACGGCTGGTTTGGGTTATAGAAAAGGCCTGCAAGCCGATTCGTTTTCGGGCCGGATTTCAGCTCGAGCTTTCCTTTTTTCAATGTCCAGCCGCCTTTATATTTGTCCTGATCCTCCCATTGCTTCGGGTAGCCGATGCCCGGCTTTGTTTCTACATTATTGAAGTACATATATTCCGCACCGGCACGGTTTGTCCACGTGTTTTTGCAGGTGACGCTGCACGTGTGGCAGCCGATGCATTTATCCAAGTTCATGACCATACCGATTTGCGCTTTAATCTTCAAGCCAATCGACCTCCTTCAGCTTGCGGATGACGACGTTCAGGTCGCGCTGATTCCCTGTTGGACCGTAATAGTTAAAGCCGTAGCTGAGCTGGGCATAGCCCCCGATCATCTGTGTCGGCTTGACGTGAATCCTTGTCGGGCTGTTGTGGGTGCCTCCGCGGTTATTCGTCAGTTTTGTGCCGGGTACGTTGATGTGGCGGTCCTGGGCATGGTGCATAAACGCCATTCCTTTAGGAATCCGGTGAGACAGAACCGCTCTCGCGACGACAACGCCATTTCGGTTGAAGCATTCAATCCAATCGTTGTCCTTGATATCCGTGTCCTCAGCATCATCTTTATTCATCCACACGGTCGGCCCGCCGCGGAACAGCGTCAGCATCGGTAAAGAATCGAAATACATGCTGTGGACGGACCATTTATTATGCGGTGTCAAATAATTAAGGACGATTTCTTTGCCCTCTTGATCTGGCCGCTTGCTTAGAAACGGACGATGCTGGAGGATCGGTTTAAATGTTGCCATCGTTTCACCGAATTCCATCATCAGTTCATGATCGACATAATAAGATTGTCTGCCGGTCAGTGTTCGCCACGGGATTAATTTTTCTACGTTCGTCGTAAACGGCGAGTACCTGCGTCCCCCTTTTTCCGAGCCGGTAAATGCCGGAGACGTGATGACTGTTTTTGGCTGGGCTGTAATTTGTTCGAACGTAAAGCATTCTTCCTCCCGCTCTTCCGCCAGGTCTTTCAGCTTCAGGTTTGTGATGTTTTCAAGTGATTCCCAGGCTTTCACAGCGACTTTTCCATTTGAAGTGGACGATAAGGTTAAAACTGCCTCTGCCGCCTGCTTCGCTTCACTTATATTCGGACATCCCTTGGCAACGCTGTCCGTTGTGATTTCTCCCAGTCTCTTTTTGAGTGATTCATATTCATCGGCTATCGACCAGCTCATCCCTTTTGTTCCGCTCGGTTTTAGGGCGGCTTGAGGACCCAGCGCTGTCATTTTGGCGAAAATTTGTTTATAGTCCCGCTCAACAACATGGATGTTCGGCATCGTTTTTCCCGGAATGGCTTCGCATTCGCCCTTGCTCCAGTCTTTGATTTTGCCGAACGGCTGGGCCAGTTCCTGCATGGTGTCGTGAAGGAGCGGCGTGGCGACCACTTCTTTCACCGGCTCCATATCGACTTCTTCTGCCAAATCGGAAACGGCTTTTGACAGTGCTTTGAAAATATCCCAGTCTGACTTCGATTCCCACGGGGCCGAGATGGCCGGAGCAAAAGGATGAATAAACGGATGCATATCTGTGCTGCTGAGATCATGTTTTTCATACCATGTCGCCGCCGGAAGCACGATATCGGAATAGAGTGCCGTACCGGCCATTCGAAAATCGAGATTGATTAACAAGTCGAGTTTACCTTCCGGTGCCTGCTCCCGCCATTTGATTTCTTCAGGGCGGATGCTGTCGCTGTCGTCATTCATTAATCCATTTGTCGTCCCCAGCAGATGCTTGAGAAAATATTCATGCCCTTTTCCTGAACTCGAAATCAGATTTGCCCGCCATACGAAGAGATTCCTCGGGAAATTGGCTTCATTGTCTGGATCTTCAATCGCGAATTTCAGCTTTTTCTCTTGAAGCTGTGAGGCCACGTACGCACCAACGTCTTCAGGTGTTGCTGCTCCTGCTCTTTCAGCTTCTTTGTATAGGTCAATTCCGTTTTGATTGAATGTCGGATAAGACGGCAGCCACCCTAATCGCGCTGCCAGCACATTGTAATCGGCATGATGCTTGTAGCGGGATGACGCAGCGATCGGCGAAGCCAAGTCACTGATCGGCTGGTCCTCGTATCGCCACTGGTCTGTTGCAAAGTAGAAAAATGAGGTGCCGTTTTGCAGCTTGGGCACGCCCTCCCAGTCCTTTGCATTTGCAATCGTCTGCCACCCTTCAGCAGGGCGGAGCTTTTCCTGCCCCACATAGTGAGCCCAGCCTCCGCCGTTTACACCTTGGGCGCCTACCAGTAAAACAAGATTTAACACCGCCCGGTAAATCGTATCGGAGTTGAACCAGTGGTTAATCCCCGCTCCTACGATAATCATGGACCGGCCGTCTGTATCGATCGCATTTTGGGCAAACTCTCTGGCAATCTTCATGACGGCTTCTTTTTTGATTCCTGTCATCTTTTCCTGCCAGGCAGGCGTGAAAGGCTCAGGATCATCATAGGAGACAGCTGATTGTTCGCCGATGCCCCGGTTCACGCCATAGTTGGCCAGTATCAAGTCAAACACGGTCGTGACACAAACCTCTTCGCCGTTCAGGTTCAGTTTTTTTAAAGGAAGATCCCGCTCAAGCACTTTGTTTCCGTCATCTGAAAAATACGGGATGCGCACCGTGCCGATTTCGTCCTCTATTCCGAGTACAGAGAGACGGGGTTCTATCGGTTCCCCGGTTTCTTCATCGATCATGTGCAGGTTCCATTTCTGCTGCCCGTCCCAGCGGGAGCCCATTGTTCCTTGCGGTATGGCAAATGTGTTTGTCTGTTCATTCCAGACCGCAGGCTTCCACTGGTCATGCTCTGTCTTGCGGCCAATGTCCTTCGCATGCAGAAACCGCCCCGCTGTGTATGCGCCATTTTCTTTCGACAGGGTGACGAAAAATGGAAAATCCGTGTATTGCTTCGCATAGTCAATGAAACGTTCCGTCTCTTGGTTCACGTAAAATTCCTGCAAAATGACGTGACCCATGGCCATTGCAAGCGCCCCGTCAGTCCCTTGGCGGATACTCAGCCAGTCATCCGCGAACTTTGAGGATTCCGCAAAATCCGGACTGATCGAAATGACCTTCGCGCCTTTATAGCGGGCCTCAGCCAAAAAATGCGCGTCAGGTGTTCTTGTTAACGGAACGTTGGAGCCCCATGTGATGATATAGCCTGAATTGTACCAATCACTGCTTTCCGGAACGTCTGTCTGGTCACCCCAAATTTGCGGGGATGCCGGAGGAAGATCCGCATACCAATCATAAAAACTGAGCATAGGGCCGCCGATTAAAGACATAAATCGGGAGCCTGAGGCGTGGCTGAGCATGGACATGGCCGGAATCGGAGAAAAGCCGACATTCCGATCTGGACCGTATTTCATGACTGTATAGAGCAGAGAGGCTGAAATCAGCTTCAGTACCTCCGGCCATTCAGCGCGCACAAAACCGCCTTTCCCTCTTGCTTTTTTATAAGACTTCGCTTTTTCAGGGTTTTCAACGATTGATTTCCAGGCTTCCAATGGATTTTGATGAGCCTGCAGAGCTTCACGCCATAAATTGATCAGCACACCGCGCACGTATGGATATTTCACACGGAGCGGGCTGTAGATATACCAAGAAAAACTGGCCCCCCGCGGACAGCCTCTCGGTTCAAAATCAGGCATATCAGGGCCTGTTGATGGATAATTCAAGTTTTGTCCTTCCCACGTGACAATTCCGTTTTTCACATATATATTCCAGCTGCATGACCCCGTGCAGTTGACACCGTGGGTGGAGCGCACGACTTTGTCGTACTGCCATCTGTTTCTGTATACATTCTCCCAATCGCGATCTTCGCGGGTCGTTTGGCTATGTTTATTTGAATGGTGTTCAATAGGAGAGAAATAGTTTAATCTCCTAAACAACGGACTCATTTTCTTTTTCTTCATGAGCGTTCACTCCTTCCGAGTCACAGGTGATGCTAAGTTCACTATAAACAGAGACAGCGTGTTTTCTTGTGAACTATGTCACACACTCTGCTTTTTTCACAAAATGTTCACACTGAGAAGAAGGAACAGACTTTCACAGGAAGTGATGAGGGCGGCGTTCAGGCAGGACACCTGAGTCATTAGCCGCTTTTCATTCAAAGATCAAAAAAACCGGTTCTATTTAAGAACCGGGCTCGGCGTTTTTATCTTGTGATGTATGCAGATAACGCAAAAATAGTTGATAGGAACAAAAGACATTTTGCTGAAGTACCGCCAAAAAATTCATTTGCAGCTGTGGGTTGTAAGTCATCATTTTTTTAAATATATAAAAAGGGATTTTGAGAATAAGAATGTCCGAAGAGGCATTGACTGAAATAAAAGGCGATAAATACAGCCCGCCTTTTTCATCAATCGGAAACACATCGCCTTTTTCCCACAGCGCAACGGTTTTCGATCCTTCAGGGAGCCTGCTGTCCATCAAACGGACACTGCCTTTTAATACAATATAAACGGATTGAGAATGAAGAAAGGATGAAGCATGATCAGATGAGCCGCCGATAAACGTCCCGTTTTTCAGCAAAGTTTCGACAATGGATAGAGGCACTTCATTAAACATAGGGAGTTGTTTCAGAAACAATAAATAGTCACACTGATTCATAGGAAAGCCTCCTGTGCTAAGGATAGCTTTAGTGTAGCTCGATTGAGCCTGTACGGCAGTGATGTATTTCACAGCCTGTATGATGTATGTCACTTATCGGGAGAGTGACTGCATTTATAATGAAATAAAAAAGGAGGATTTCGATGAAGGCGCTGATTCCGAAGCAGCACGGCGCATGGGCGATGCTGCTGATTCCATTTTTGCTTGGGATGGTCAAGGGAGGTCCCGTTTTCTGGCATCTTCCGCTTTTCCTAGGCTTGCTTTTCCTTTACTTGATGGTCTGCCCCATCACACTCGCCATGAAGAAGAAACAGATTAAATCCTATCAAAAGTGGATATGTTATTACGGTGTTCCGGCCTGCTGCTTTTTGATGATCCCTGTCTTTTATAAGCCTGCGCTCATCTGGGTTGGCGTTTCTCTATTTCCGCTTTTTCTCATTCATACGTATTATGCCCGCCGAAAAAACGAACGAGCCCTAGTGAATGATATTGCGGGTGTCTTGTTCTTTTGTTCAGGCGGGCTTGCGAGCTGCTGGCTGGGGGCGGGAACCCTTGACGGCTGGGCTTGGTTTATTTTCTTGCAATCTGCTTTATTTTTTATCGGGAGTTCTTTTTATGTAAAGTCGGTGATCCGGGAGAGAAAGAACAGGTTTTTTGCATACTATTCATGGGGATATCACCTGCTGCTCCCCTTTTTATCCGCTCTTCTCGGAGCAGGATGGGCATTTCTTGCTTTTATCCCAAGCAGTTTGCGGGCATGGTTTTTTCACGGAAGGGATTGGCCCGCGAAAACGATCGGCATTCTGGAAATCGTGAATGCCTGCTTCTTTTTTGCTGTTATGTGTTTGTTTATCACTAGATAAAAAACCAAGGACCGCCGGCGGTCCTTGGTTTTTTCAGTCAATATTGCAAATCTCCAGCGGACAATTTTCACACTCGATCTCGCATCGTAAATAGTCCCGCTTGTGCAAAATAATTTTTCCGGATTCGTCTATCGAAATCACCCCTTGTTTGCGGAGGTCTCCGAGCATACGATTGACGCTTTCCCTTGCCGCCGCGCAAAACTTTGCCAAGTCTTGATTTGTCAGCGCGATGTTAATCAGAATGCCGTCGCTTCGTTCCACCCCGTAGCTGTTCGATAAACGGATAAGAGTGGAGTAGAGCGCCCCCTTTTTGCCGTGAAGAAGCAGATCCCTGATTTTAGACTGGATTTTCCGAAGGTGGGTGCTCATCCATTTCATAAATTCAAATGTCAAAGCACCGTTTTGGATTAATTCCTTTTCCAGCTTGTTTTTATTAATGACGAGCACCTCGCCATCCTCTAGCACCTTTGCACTGAGCATATATCTCGGTTCTTCAGTGAAAAGTGTTAATTCCCCGACAATATCATTTTTTTGGCAGATTCTAAGGGTCAGATCTTTTCCGTCAGATGTCAGTTTGCCGATTTCAATGAGTCCTGATTGAATAAGATATAGCTCTTCTGCATCCATTCCTTCCCGAAACAAATACGTGTGTTTTTCCATTTTTCTTTTCGTACTGATCGATTCCAGCAATTCATGCAGATCGCTGGAAAGAAGATCACTATCAGATGGTCGGACAGAGAGAAAATTCATGAGCTCACCTCGAAGAAAGTCACGTTGCGTATGTTTATTGTAACGTGAATTGTTTTGCACCCATCGAGAAAAAACTAACAATCTTGTGAATGACCAGTGTTAGCTGACGCTCTGGCTGTTTCTCTCCGTGTGCATTTTCATTCTTTCTTGCCAATACATCCAAATGACAAGGACAAAGCTGGCTAACGCTACTTCCGAAAGCGCCATAAAGCCGATCGCGTATTGGCCTGTTGCCTGAAATACACTCGCCAATATCAACGGAGGGAAAAAACCGCCTAATCCCCCCATGGCAGACACAATACCATTGGCAATCCCCGCTTGCTTTGAAAAATAGAAAGGCACCAGTTTAAAAACGGTTCCGTTTCCTATACCTGAGCAGACCGCCACCGTTATTGACCCAAACGTATAAAGGCCGATCGTCGGCGAGAACGATAAGATAATGCCTGATAATGTAAGTCCCGCAAAAACGAACATCAGGATGCGGAGCGGGCTCAATTTGTCAGCCAAGAATCCGCCCGCAGGCCTGAGCAGCGTGGAGACGGCAATAAAGCCGGCCGTCCGCAAACCGGCGTCCGCAGGATTAAGACCAAAGTGCGCTACCAGAAAGTTCGGGAGATAGATGGTGAAGGCGACAAAGGCGCCAAACGTAATAAAATAAAACAGGCTTAGAAACCAGAGGACGTGATTTCGGTAAACGGTTTTGATTTGAGCTTTTACGGAAACATTTACTTTCTTCTCATGCCGATCGCCAAACAAAACGTGCAGCAACGCGAAAACAGCCAGCAGAACCATATACATTTGCACGGTTGCTTTCCATCCCGCAGTCTGGGCGATAACCGGCGCCGCAAATGTGGTAATCGCGGTTCCGATGTTTCCGGCCCCGTAAATTCCATTGACGAAACCGTGCTTTTCTTTCGGATAATACTTCGGAAGGGATGTCACCCCAATGGAGAATACTGCCCCCCCGATCCCTAAGAAAAAACCGCCTGCGATTAAATCAAACAAAGAATCCGCGATACTGATCCAAAACACCGGAAACAAAAGCAGGATGAAGCTGATCATAAACATCAGCCGCGCGCCAAACCTGTTCGTTAAATACCCTAAAGGAATGCGGAGAAGCGACCCGAGGATCACGGGAATCGCCGTCACTATAGAAATCTCGCCTTTGCTTAAATGAATATCTAATGTGATTTGGCTAATGAGTGATGAAATCAGCACCCAAACCATAAATCCTGCCACCAAGCTTAATGACTGTAACGATAATTGAATATGTTGACGGTTGAACATTCGGCTTGCTCCTTTCAATGATTCAATAATCAGTCCTATCATACAAAAACTCGGCAAACAAGATTGTGAATTACATCACACGTTTTACATATAAAAAAAAGACAAAGCCCGAAGACTTTGTCTTTTCATCATGATTACATTTTTTCCGGAGCCGATACGCCGATCAGCTGAAGCGCATTGTTCAGCGTAATTTGCGTGGCCTTCATTAATGCCAGGCGCTCGCGGCTTTTCTCTTCATTTTCAGGATCGATGACTTTCTCCGCGTTGTAGAAACTGTGCAAAGCAGAAGCCAGATCATAAATATAATTTGTGACGCGGTGCGGAATTCGTTTTTCCGCCGCTTCCGCCACTGCCTCTGGGAAGCCGCCGATCGTTTTCAGCAGGTCATATTCTTTTTCTGATTGAATATGGCTGAAATCCAGATCCGTCGCCGGCTTTAGTCCCTGCTCTTCCCCTTGGCGAAGCATGCTGCAAATACGGGCATGTGCGTATTGCGCGTAATACACAGGGTTTTCGTTAGATGTTGATACAGCAAGATCTAAGTCAAAATCCATATGCGTATCCGCACTGCGCATCGCAAAGAAGTAACGCACGGCATCCAAGCCGACTTCTTCAATCAGGTCGCGCATCGTTACCGCTTTACCCGTCCGTTTGCTCATTTTCATTTTCTCGCCGTTTTTGTAAAGGTGAACGAGCTGAATGATTTCTACTTCAAGCGTACCTTTTTCATAGCCCAGCGCTTCGATTGCCGCTTTCATACGCGGGATATAGCCGTGGTGATCGGCGCCCCAAACGTTGATCAGCTTATCAAAGCCGCGATCAAGCTTGTCCTTATGGTATGCGATATCAGGCAGAAGGTACGTGTACGTGCCGTCCTTCTTGATCAATACGCGGTCTTTATCATCGCCAAATGTCGTAGAGCGGAACCAAGTCGCGCCGTCTTCTTCATAAACATGGCCTTTTTCGCGGATCGCTTCAAGCGCCTTGTCGATTTTTCCGTTTTGGTACAGTGACGTTTCGGAATACCACACATCAAACGGCACACGGAAGTTTTCCAAGTCCTTGCGAAGCTTTTCCAGCTCGTATTTCAGGCCGTATTCCCGGAAAAATGCGAGGCGTTCGCTTTCCTCTTCGTTGACGAAACGGTCGCCGTATTCCTCAGCGAGACGCTTTCCGATCGCAATGATATCCTCGCCGCGGTAGCCGTCCTCCGGCATCGTTTTTTCCAAGCCGAGCGCTTCAAAGTAACGGACTTCAACAGAAAGCGCAAGGTTGTTGATTTGGTTTCCCGCATCGTTAATGTAGTATTCGCGGCTCACATCGTAACCCGCTTTTGAAAGCACATTGCACAAAGAATCGCCGACAGCCGCACCGCGCGCATGGCCAAGGTGAAGGTCTCCCGTCGGATTCGCTGATACGAATTCTACCTGAACTCGCTCACCGTTTCCGATATTCGTTTCCCCGTACGCTTCTCCCGCTTTTAACACAGACGGGATCAGCTTCGTTAAATAGTGATTGTTCATATAGAAATTGATAAAACCCGGGCCGGCGATATCCAGTTTTTCAATCGAAGCCTTTCCTTTATCAAAATGAGCGACAATCTCTTCAGCGATTTGGCGCGGCGCTTTTTTTGCGACTCTCGCCAGCTGCATCGCCATATTTGTTGAATAATCGCCGTGTGTTTTATCTTTTGGTGTTTCTAAAACGACATTCGGAATCTGGCTTTCTTCAGCCAGCCCCGCTTTCAGAACGGCCGCTTTGATTTCTTCTTTCAGCACGTCCTTCATTTGTTCCGCAATGTTCATGCGTGAGTTCCTCCCTCATACGTGATCGTCATATGATGTAAATGCTGCTGCTCGTCTCCGACATGCATGTCATATGCGATGCTGATACGGCCTTTTTCTTCACCGAGATCAGATTCAATCGATTTTGTGCTTGTTTTCAGCTCAAGCTCACCAAATGACATTTTATATTTGGCAATTGTGGAAGCTCCCGTTACGAAACGCTGATTCATTTTAACAGCGCCTGATCTCATGACCAGCACTTCGCCTTCGCTTACTTTCACAATCGTTTTTACTTTGCCTAAGTCGTGTTCTTCATAATAAGATAGATACACTTTATTTTGTTTAACATAGTAAAATCCGGCGGTGCGGAATTCGATGACTTCCTGGTTTCCGTCATCCCCGATCACAGACTTCACATGGAGTGTTATCGGTGTCTCTTGCTTCATTTTGACACGTCCTTTTCATCATTCCACTTTGACTTGAATAGTATAATCATTCGGTTTGTAAACTTCAACTGCTTCTATCTTACCATCATTGCTCATCAGATTTGAAGATAAACCTCATAAAAGCATTTCCTTAATAGAAGAGAAAATCATATTATTAGTTACCTTCAGGAAATGTTACACTTTTCCGAAATCTACCGTTTCTATTTCACATTTTCTTCAATATATATGTATTGAATTGGTAATTTATTAGTTTTATGATAAAAGCACAACATAGATCTGCTAGAAAAACAAAAAGGGAGGATCCAATGATGAAAAAAGCAGTCATTGTAGAAAACAAAGGTTGTGCGACATGCTCGATCGGAGCCGTTTGTCTAGTGGACGGTCCTATCCCTGATTTTGAAATTGCCGGTGCTACAGGTCTATTCGGTCTATGGGGATAAGGTTCTCCAAAAGGGCATAGTCTTTCTGCTATGCCCTTTTTAAGTAAATTACAATTTTTAACTAAAATCTACCTCTTAGTTATACATACACAATCGTTTTTCATTTGAATCATATGTATAGGGGATGGTATTTTGTTTACAGAGCAAATGTTTCCATTTATTAATGAAAGTGTAAGAGTTCACCAGCTTCCTGAGGGCGGCGTGCTAGAAATCGACTACTTGCGGGCTAATGTCTCCATTTCTGACTTTGAATATTTGGATCTTAACAAAACAGCTTACGAGCTTTGCATGCGAATGGAGGGGCAAAAAACAGCTGCTCAGATTTTGGCTGATCAATGCGCAGTGTACGATGAATCACCGGAAGACCATAAGGACTGGTATTACGACATGCTCAACATGCTCCTCAATAAGCAAGTCATCCAGCTTGGAAATCGGCCCAGCAGCCAAACCATCACCACGAGCGGAAGCAACGAATTTCCGATGCCGCTGCACGCCACCTTTGAGCTGACGCACCGCTGTAATTTGAAATGCGCCCACTGTTATTTGGAAAGCTCTCCGGAAGCGCTCGGCACCGTGTCGATTGAGCAATTCAAGAAAACGGCTGATATGCTGTTTGACAACGGTGTATTGACATGCGAAATCACGGGCGGAGAAATTTTTGTCCATCCGAACGCCAATGAGATCCTTGACTATGTGTGCAAAAGGTTCAAAAAGGTCGCTGTCTTAACGAACGGAACACTCATGCGAAAAGAAAGCCTCGAGCTTTTGAAAGCGTATAAGCAAAAAATCATTGTCGGCATTTCTCTCGATAGTGTGAACTCCGAGGTCCATGACTCCTTTAGAGGGAGAAAAGGCTCTTTTGCCCAAACTTGTAAAACGATAAAATTGTTGAGTGACCACGGTATATTTGTCAGAGTCGCCATGTCCGTTTTCGAAAAAAACATGTGGGAAATCCACGATATGGCCCAAAAGGTTCGGGATCTCGGGGCGAAGGCGTTTTCTTACAATTGGGTTGATGATTTCGGAAGAGGCAGAGATATTGTCCACCCCACAAAAGATGCCGAGCAGCACCGCAAATTTATGGAATACGAGCAACATGTCATTGATGAGTTTAAAGATCTGATTCCGATTATTCCTTATGAGAGAAAACGAGCGGCAAATTGCGGTGCTGGCTGGAAGTCCATTGTGATCAGCCCGTTCGGAGAAGTACGTCCGTGCGCGCTCTTTCCGAAGGAATTTTCATTGGGAAATATTTTTCATGATTCATATGAAAGCATCTTTAACTCCCCTCTCGTCCATAAACTGTGGCAAGCGCAGGCGCCGCGGTTCAGCGAGCATTGCATGAAAGACAAATGCCCGTTTAGCGGCTATTGCGGAGGCTGTTACTTAAAAGGGCTGAACGCTAACAAATATCACCGGAAAAACATTTGCTCTTGGGCGAAAAATGAACAATTAGAAGACGTGGTCCAGCTTATTTAGGAGGGAAACGATTTGTCACCAGCACAAAGAAGAATTTTACTGTATATCCTTTCATTTATCTTTGTCATCGGCGCAGTCGTCTATTTTGTCAAAAGCGATTATCTATTTACGGTGATCTTCATTGCGATTGCCATTCTTTTCGGGATGCGCGCGCGGAAGGCTGATTCGCGATGAGCATTTTGGATATACACGATGTATCCGTTTGGTATGAACGGGACAACGTCATCTTAGAACACGTGGATTTACACTTAGAAAAAGGCGCCGTTTACGGATTGCTTGGGGTAAACGGCGCCGGCAAAACAACACTGATCAATACACTTACAGGAGTGAACCGCAATTACAGCGGGGGCTTTACGCTGTGCGGCATTGAAGCGGAGGCCGGTATGCCGCAGAAAATATCAGATCAACTGAAGATTCACCGTTACTTCGCCGCCGATTATCCGCTGCTGTTTACAGAAATTACGGCGAAGGACTATGTGTCTTTCGTCCATTCGCTTTATCAAAAGGATTTTTCAGAGCAGCAGTTCACCAATTTGGCTGAAGCCTTTCATTTTTCAAAATACATCAACAGGAGAATTTCGGAGCTGTCCTTGGGGAACAGGCAAAAGGTTGTGTTGATGACAGGCTTATTGCTGCGGGCTCCCCTGTTTATTTTGGATGAGCCGCTCGTCGGTTTGGATGTGGAATCGATAGAGGTCTTTTATCAGAAAATGCGCGAGTACTGTGAGGCAGGCGGAACCATTTTGTTTTCTTCCCATCTGCTCGATGTTGTGCAGAGATTTTGTGATTATGCGGCCATTCTGCACAACAAACAGATCCAAAAGGTCATTCCGATTGGAGAGGAGACCGATCTGCGGCGGGAATTTTTCGAGGTGATCGGACATGAATAACATATTCCCCATCATGTCTTTGCTGTTCAAACAGCTGTATAGCCGGCAAGGGAAAAAGGACGTCATCCGCATTGCCGCAGGGCTTGTGATTCTGGCTGTGTTTGAAATCGGGCTGATCCGCCAGGCCGGTATTGACGAATCGGTATTGGAAAAAACATATATCATACTCGCGCTTCTCTTGATGAACACATATATGGTGTTTCTTTCCGTGGCATCTCAATGGAAGGAATCTTATATGAAGCTGAGCTGCCTGCTGCCGATTTCTTCACGAAGCTTTTGGCTCGCCCAGAGTGTCGTTCTGTTTGTGGACACCTGTTTGAGAAGAACGTTATTCTTTTTTATTTTACCGCTGTTCTTATTTGGAAACGGAACGCTGTCAGGGGCGCAAACATTGTTTTGGCTCGGCAGATTTTCGTTTTTTACCGTTTATTCGATTCTATTCGGTGTTGTGCTGAGCAACCATTTCGTCAAAAAGAAGAACTGGATGTTTCTCCTGCATGCGGCGGTATTCGCCTGTGTATGCCTCAGCGCCGCTTTTATGCCGGCCGTCACGATCCCGCTATGCGCGGTTCACATGCTATGGGCGGTGATCATTGATTTTCCTGTCTTTCTGCAGGCGCCTCCGCAACAGAGCAAGATGCATTCTTTTATGCGGAGATCTGAATTTTCGTTTTACAAGAGAGAATGGAACCGATTTATGTCTACTAAAGCAATGCTGTTAAATTACGTGGTGATGGCGGCGTTCAGCGGCTTCTTTTCGTTCCAGATGTTGAACACCGGCATCTTCGATCAGCAGGTGATTTATATTGTGATTTCCGCCCTTCTGCTGATCTGCTCGCCGATCGCCCTTTTGTACTCTATTGAAAAAAACGATCGGATGCTGCTGATCACGCTTCCGATTAAACGGAGAACGATGTTTTGGGCAAAATATCGCTTTTACTCAGGCCTATTGGCAGGCGGATTTCTCCTTGTCGCTATGATTGTGGGCTTCATCAGCGGCCGCCCGATTTCAGCCCTCACTTTTATGCAGTGTATTGAATTGTTGCTAGCTGGAGCATTGATCCGGTTAACCGCTGATGAAAAAAGGCCGTTCTTCGGCTGGCAAACGGAGCAGCAGCTCTGGAGCGGATTCTCAAAATACCGGTCTTATCTATTTTGTCTTCCCCTTTTCTTAGCCACATTAGCCGGCACCGCTGTCTCCTTGGCGGTCATTCCGATTGCCGGGCTGATCATAGTCTATTACCTGCAAAAACAGGATGGTGGTTTCTTTGATACAAGCAAAAGAGAACGGCTTGGAAGTTAATTTGCTGAAGACTCATCAATTTTCAACAATCTCAATCGCCGCAAGCTTTCTGAAACCGATCGAAAGCGCGGCGGAACCTGAAGAAGAAACGATTTATTTTTACGGCGCCGCCGGACACCTGAAGCAGCAAATCATTGACGCTTTCGGTTATGCTGCCGGAAGCCGCTTTATGTATTCAGCAAATCTCTTTTTTGATCAGCAGCTGAAAACCTGCGGAACCCGTTTCATTCACCCGCTATATAACAGGAATCTTCATGTTGATGCCCTGTTGAAAACATTTGCAGACATGTCCCTCCCCTCTTCCCTTTCAGCCGCCGGCGTTGAAAAGGCAAAGAGTGAGCTGCTGCTGAAAATCGAAAATAAATTCGCAGATCCCTTCTCCTACTCGGCGGCCCGTTTGGTCGAGGAGGCCTTCGGAAACCCGATGTACGGCACAGGCATGTTTGGCAGGAAAGACAAGATACAGGCAATCCATCCTAAACGGTTTCTCGACACAACGGACTTCATCATTAATTTATTGTCCCAGCAAAAACAGCTGAACATATTGGGAGATATACAAGATTGTGATATTCCGGGACATGCCCCGCAAGCGTCTGCCGTGACAGCCGGAAGAATACCCGTGAACCGGCATGTTTTTGAAACAGAAACACGCAGCGCAGCAGGTCCTTCCGTCTTGACACTCGGATTTAACTGCGGGGAGATGAAAGATAAGAGCGATTATATCAACATTCAGCTGCTAGACGGATTGCTCGGAAAGTACGGGCATTCCGCTTTATTCAAGCATTTCCGCGAGAAGGATCTGGCTGTCTATCATGTCATTACCCGTTACGACATCATGAACAATCTGCTGCTTGTTTCAATATGTACGAACCAGCTTCATGAAAAAGAAATTCCCCCGCGCGTTTTGGAAGCTGTCTCACATTTTCAAATGGATGAGCGGGAACTGGAACAGGCAAAACAATTTTTACGCAATGAAATGCTGCTGCAATTCGATTCTCCCGAAGGGCTCTTGGCCTATATGGAGATCCTGCGCCGCTTCTCCTGTGAAAAAGAAGACTTGCTGGATGGCATCTCCGCGGTTACGTGCCGCGATCTATTACAATTCATAGCAAATATCAATTATATCGGAGCTCATGTAGTAAGGGGATGAAGAGATGGAAAAGAAAGCATTCTTTCAACAGCTGGATGAACAAACCGATATCAGATACACAGACAGCGGGCTGAAAATATTCAGATTGAAATTCCCCCGCGCCCATCTGCGGCTGTGCAATGTGAAAATTGATTTTGGAAGCCGTGATGTCTGCTTACAAGAAGATTCTGGCGACAAGCTGCTCCCGTATGGCACAGCGCATTTTTTAGAGCATCTTCTCTTCTGGCATAACGGCCGCAATCTGTACAGTGATTTTTTTGCGCACGGCGCGCTTTTAAATGCGTTCACCACCTACACTGATACTAATTTCATGTTTACCTCATTGCCGGATCGGCTCACGCAGACGGTCCCCATCCTGCTTGATGCGTTATGGAACCACTCATTTGACAAGAGGATTGTCACTCAGGAAAAAGCTGTGATTACAAGCGAAATTGAAACAGCACACCTCAATCATCAACTCTCTTACCGTTATCAGCTGATCAGCATGCTTTCTCCCGCCTCACCTGCTGCCGTCTATCCCGCAGGCAGAATCGAGGACATTGAGGCGATGACCATCCGTGATTTACAGAAAGCCTACAATGCCGCTTACCAGCCCGAGCGGATGACGTTGTTTTTGATTGGAGGCTCAGAAGATACGGAAGACCTTTTGCCTTCTCACCTTGGGCTGAAAAAACGTCCAGTTCATAAAGCAGAAAGGAAAATGATTCCCGCGTGCCCTCCAACCCTCTCACAAAAAGTGGTGCTGGGTGATGAGGAGCGGATGGAAGACACATGGACCGGCTTGCAGATCGGCGCACTTCCCGGGCAAAACGATCTGTTGACGGTAAAGCTTTATTGGGACATTGCGTCTCGAATTCTATTTCAATTAGATTCACCGTTTTTTCAAGAGATTCAGCAGACGTATCGTCTGGAAATCAATCGTTTGTCAGCCGAGGCTCACCTGTATGAGGATGGCGGTTTTTTGATGCTACACAGTCAAGGGGTTCATTCTTCAGCTTATATCGATGTCGCTTCCTACTACGTCACACAGCAGAAAGAACAGATTGCGGCCTGGCTTCAATACGGCAAGGGCTCTTTGACGGATGCGATCATCTATGACAGCGATTATGCGCGTAAATGCTTCGAATGGGCGGCCGAGTGTGACAGGTGCGATTGCACGTTTCTCGACGTTTACCGCATCATTCGCGATATGAATAGTCAGGATTTCTTGTCTCTCATTGATGCATTGTCATCTTCTAAAAAAGCGATCATTCACGTTTCACAGAAAGAGGCGATCGGACAATGAAAAAAAGCACTGTCTTTACCGTGATGTTGCTGCTCGTAGGTATGGCGGCTTATTCCTTCGGCTGGGTTCAGGCCCTCGCCAAAGCCGCGGCCCAATATGTACAGATGATCGACAATGATGCTTTGCGGCTCGGACTGCTGGCTTTAACCGCTTCCGTCCTGATGCTGCCCGCTTTTCTCTATCTACACTATGTCACCCAATCCGTAAAAAACATGACAGCAGCTTTTCAGAAACTCACACAGTCCCATCAAAGCTGCTGCGACTTCCAGCATCACAGATTGTGCAGCCGCTATGCAGAAGATGTCAAAACGCTGCGTGACAGCTATAAAAACGTCCGCCAAACATATGTGATGGCTGCTGTATTATGCCAAGTCATCATATTCGGCTGTATGTTCGAAATCGTCAAAGCCGTCCCTTTCCGCCTTCACACGCCCCCCGCTGTTTCAATAGGACTTGCGGTGTTGCTGATTTTGTATTTATTGTTTTATATGCGAACGTACTTGGTGCAGCTTTTCCAGCACGGCACCCTGTTCAGAAAAATGCTTGCGGGAGTGCTGACAGGAGCCGGGATTTGGTGGATGCTCAGTTTTACCATAAGTGAACTGTTGTTTCTGATCATTCTGGCTGCGATTCAGCAGATCGGATCATTTATTTATAACCGATTCTCTTATCGCAGCACCGCTTCTCTTGATCTATAAAATAGCTACATCGCAATCGCAGACGGACCCGTACCAACCGGAATCACCGTCACGGCTGCATAATCACTCGTGCGGTACACAGTCACAGTATTGTCGTTGGGCTGTGCCGCATAAATATACTGATTGTCCGGCGTTACTGCGAGGTCAAAGGCGCCGGGCACAGAAACACTCGCAATAATTGCGTTTGTGGCTGTATTGACGACAGTGAGATTATGAATGAGAGACGGATCAATATATGGTTCTAGAAAATAAGCTCGTGTATTGTCAAATGAAAATACAATTGTCCTCAAAGTTTCAAATAAACGATTAAAGTCACCTTCTCTGCTCAAGGGTGACAAACTAATCTCCGCTACACCCTTCGGCCATAATTCACCAGTCATCACATACGCAAAGTCTCCGGCATATGGCGTTTCAATTAAACTTGGATATTCAAACTCATTCACGAGGCTGTCAACAAGCTGGCCTGTATTCACATCATATTGATCAATTGACCAGAAAATTGTATTAGCAGTAAAGACAAATTGCCCGTTCGGATCCAGGGCAAAGTCTGCGGCGTCGGGTACTGAAAAAACATCACTGACTGCCTGAAGCGCAAGATCAATCGTATAAATAGAGCCGGCAGCCATCACATATGCCAATTCTCCTGCAGGATCAAATTGAATCTTTCTCGGCCCAGTGCCGACGGTTATCGTATTTGCCACGGTTAATGTTTGATTATCAACTACAGAAATAAGATTGGTATTGCCATGAAGGACATACGTATAGGCTTTATCTTTCGTGACCCCCAGATCAGTTGGCACAGACGTAAAAGGAATAGTTGCAACAACAAGGTTTGCTGCCGCATCAATGACCGAAACTGTGCTGTCCCCTGAATTGGCTGTAAAGACATACGATTGAGAACCTGGCGATGGTGGGAAAACGATTGTCCCGGTCACCGTAAGCGGACTACCGTAGAATGGCGGAACAATGAGAAGATCTTCCACTGTCATTTGACTGAAATCAGGACAGCGGTCAGACTGTGCTGCATAATAAACAATCTGATCAATCTCTTCAGTATGAATCACAGAAACCGACCCATTCCCTTGTCCATATTGATTTCGTACAGGCGACACACTGACAAGAAGCGTAACGGCCCCTTGTATTCTCACAGCATATCGAACACCGATATCTTCTGTTTCCGGTCCAGTCTGGATTAAGCAAGGCTCACTGATACATGATAAATGATCTGTACTCCATGTAACCGCCGCAGCTGCTTCGGCAGAATCAACAGTGAACCCCTCGGGAATGTCAATCGGCACTTGAAACGGCGCTTCTCGGCTGATTTCCTCATCACAAAAACAGAAACAATTTTCCTGTAAAGCAGAAAGATCATTCTTTTTCATGATTTCACGTCCTTTTAGAAATGCACAGCATGCAGTTGATTAAATCGCAATAGCTCCCGGTGAAACCCCAAGAGATATGACAGTCTCCACAGAGTAATCATCCGTGTTGTAAACAGTGATGCTCTGCTCTAAAACATGAGTTGCATACAGAAATTCGCCATTCGGAGTAAACGCATAGTCACTTGCTGATTGCTGAAGATTTCCTATTACGCCTGCTCCATTCGGACTGACAGAATATAAATTGCCAGTGAAGCTGTCATGTAAATACACCTCTGATCCACTCGTAAACATTACATATTGGCCGTCAGGCTCCAGCTCTTGGGTATTGCTGAGCGTAAACGAATTTAAATCAATAACCGTCAGATAATTGAATAAGAATTCTTGTTCTAATACATACGCATACCGCTCCGGAGAATCTGTTTCTATGGATGATACGATAAGCTCTCGTTCAATCGTTCCTATGAGTTCACCGGTGGATAGGTCCACTTTTTGCACTATACCAAAATCAAGAACATAGGCGAATAACCCATTGGGATCAATTGCAACATCATACCCTTCCACAGGAATCGACCTATCCACAGCTAACGTATCAATTCCAATCACATAAATCACAGTACCGGCGAAAACATAAGCAAATTCATGATTAGGGATAAATCTAATCGATCGAGGCGGCTGATCCAGCAAAATAGATGCTGTTACTGTTAATGTGTCATAATCGATGACAGAAATCACATTATTGTTGGGATGTAAGACAAACACAGAGCTTTTATCTGGAGTTATTTCAATACCTGTCGGCCGGTACGGAAGAGCAATCGTCGTCACAACAGTATGAGTGTTTGTATCAATCACAGAAACTGATTGATCACTTGGATTCGCTGTAAACGCATAAACGGGTTCGGGTTCCGATTCCGGTACAAGCACAATCGTTCCCGTCACAGATAAAGGACTGCCGTAAAAGGGCGGAACAACAACAAGGTTCTCGATCGTGATGTCACTGAAATCCGGGCAATCCTCCGGTTCATCAGAGTAATAGACGATTTGGTTGATCTCCGCATTGTGAATGACGGAAACAGCCCCGTCCCCTTGTCCATATTGATTTCGCACAGGCGACACACTGACAAGAAGCGTAACAGTTCCCTGCAGGCGTACTGCAAATTGAACAGCGATTTCATCAGGCTCAGGCCCCTTCTCAATTAAGCAACGTTCACTGACACAAGAAAGGCTGTCTGCATTCCACGTAACATTGGCGACAGCTTCAGCCGGATCAACGATAAACCCCTCAGGCAATTCAATCGGTGCTTGAAACATTGCTTCGCGGCTTGTTTCTCCCTCACAAAAACATAAACATTCTTCTTGTGCGGCTCCTGCTTTTTCTTTAAAGGAAAGCTTGTTTTTTCTCATACCTTCACTTCCTTTTTAGAAATACACTGCTCACGCAGATATAACAGAATATGGAAGGGTGTTGTGTTTGCTTGTACAAATTGCCGAGGATAAAAGCTTCTTTTTGAAATATATCCCCAACATGCGGGGTAACGAAAGAAAAGATTGCGGTTTTTTTGCGCTTCTCATAAGAATGATGATGATAAAATATGACATATATAGAATAATGAAGGGAGGGATTTGCAAACGTGACAGGTGTCATATCTTCTTCTTCCGTCGGAGAAAAGATTAATGAATGGTATATGTACATACGCCGATTCAGCATACCCGATGCAGAGTATTTACGAAGAGAAATCAAACAAGAGCTGGACCAAATGGAAGAAGATCAGGATCTTCATTTGTACTATTCACTGATGGAATTCCGGCACAACCTGATGCTTGAGTACCTTGAACCACTAGAGAAAATGCGGATCGAGGAACAGCCGCGGCTGTCTGATTTGCTGGTTGAGATTGATAAAAAACAGGCTCGTTTGACTGGAGTCCTTGATTATTACTTTAATTTCTTCAGGGGCATGTATGAGCTTGACCAGCGGGAATATCTGTCGGCCATTAAATTTTTCAAAAAGGCCGAAAGCAAGTTGATATTCGTTAAGGATCGAATAGAGAAGGCAGAGTTTTTCTTTAAGATGTCTGAGGTTTACTATTATATGAAACAAACTTATGTATCAATGGATTATGCTAGACAAGCGTATGAAATTTATAATGATCAGACTGCATATGACATAAGGCTTACTCAGTGTCACTCCTTGTTTGGAGCAAATTTCTTGGATCTAAAACAATATGAACATGCGATATCTCATTTTCAAAAAGCTTTCTCGATGGCTGATGCGGAACAGCAGCCTCAATTAATGGGAAGAACTCTATATAATGTTGCGCTTTGTCATAATAACCAAAAAGACTTTCAAAATGCTGTGGATCACTTGGTAAGAGCTATAACTGTATTTGAGAATGCAGAAATCATAAATTCCCTTCCTCAGCCATACTTCTTAATTACACAAATATATTATAATTTAGGTAATGTGTTAAAAGCAGAAGAATATTATAATAGGGGATTGGCTCATTCTCTAAAAGCTGAGGACACTGTTTATCTACACAAGTTCGAATTTTTAAAATCTTTACACTTATCCGGTCCTGATGAAGAACAAATTAATAAATGTTTTCTTTTCCTTGAAAGTAAATTGATGTACGCTGATATGGAAGATTTAGCCCTTGATGCAGCTAAATACTACTATAAATTAGAGGATTTTAAAAAAGCCTCCGCTTATTTTTTGAAAGTTGAAGATATCAGACAGCACATCCAAGGAGGAGTGAATTTGTATGAAATTGAAGTATAAGTTACTAATCGGTTGTTTGACAATAAGTGCTGCTGCATTATTTTGGAGTGGGGTAACATCCATGTTTATACATGACACCGAGATTGCTGAACGAGCCATGATATAAGATAAAAAACCGCCGTCCATCGGCGGTTTTTTCCCTTCGTTATTTCACAAACCCAAGCAGCATTTCACGGATGACTTTACTGGCTGTGTTTGCCGTTTGTTCTGAGTGGTCGTACACCGGTGCGACTTCCACTAAATCAGCGCCCTTCACGTTTACCTCTGAACGCGCGATTTCATGGACGGATGCAAGCAGTTCTTTAGACGTGATGCCGCCGGCGTCAACCGTTCCTGTTCCCGGTGCGTGCGCAGGGTCTAATACGTCAATGTCGATTGTGACATATACCGGACGGCCCGCAAGCTTCGGAAGCACTTCCTTCAGCGGTTCAAGCACTTCAAATTTTGAGATGTGCATGCCGTTTTCTTTCGCCCATTCAAACTCTTCCTTCATGCCGGAACGGATTCCGAAAGAATACACATTTTGCGGTCCGATCAATTCTGCCGCTTTGCGGATCGGCGTGGAGTGAGAAAGCGGTTCTCCCTCATAATCAACGCGAAGATCTGTATGTGCGTCAAAATGGATAATCGCAAGGTCTGGATACTTCTTATACATCGCTTTCATGACAGGCCATGACACGAGGTGCTCCCCGCCCATACCCATTGGGAATTTCCCTTTTTCTAAAATGCTGTCTACATATTCCTCAATCATATCAAGGCTTTTCTGCGGATTTCCGAACGGCAGCGGAATGTCGCCGGCGTCAAAGAAGTTCAGATCAGCCAGATCACGGTCTAAATACGGGCTGTATTCTTCAAGGCCGATTGACACTTCGCGGATTCTGCTCGGGCCAAAGCGTGAGCCCGGGCGATAGCTGACCGTCCAGTCCATCGGCATGCCGTAAAGGATGGCGTCCGCCCCTTCCCACTCGGGGCGGCTCGCGATAAATACTTTTCCTGAATATGCTTCATCAAATCTCATCTATAATACCCTCGCTTTCCTGTAAAAAAGCGCAAGATTCGCTCCTGCGCCATACCCTCATTATTTAATCAGGTCACTCACAAATTTCGGCAGAACAAACGCCGCTTTATGAATATCTTTTGTGTAATATTTCGTATCAATTTCGAAGAAACGGCTGTCTTCGACTGCAAGCGGATCATATTTTTTCGATCCGATTGTAAATGTCCACAAACCGCTTGGATATGTCGGAATGTTCGCTGTATACAGCTTCGTAATCGGGAAAATTTCCTTCACGTCGCGCTGTACATTTGTGATTAATTCCGGCGTAAACCATGGGTTGTCCGTCTGAGCGACGAAAATTCCGTCTTCTTTCAGCGCTTTTGCGATTCCTGCGTAGAATCCTTTTGTAAACAGGTTTACAGCCGGTCCGACAGGTTCAGTTGAATCCACCATGATCACGTCGTATTGATTTTCAGATTTCGCAATGTGCATAAATCCGTCATCCACCTGCACGTCAACGCGCGGATCATCCAGTTTGCCCGCGATAGAAGGAAGGAACTTTTTAGAGTATTCGATAACCTTGCCGTCAATATCAACAAGTGTCGCTTTTTTCACGCTCGGATGCTTCAGGATTTCTCTAATGACGCCGCCGTCACCGCCGCCGACAACAAGAACGTGCTCCGGATTTGGGTGCGTAAATAATGGGACATGCGCCACCATTTCATGATAAACGAATTCGTCTTTTTCAGATGTCATAACCATGCCGTCCAAAAACAGCATGTTGCCGAACTCTTCCGTTTCCACCATTTCTAAATGCTGAAACTCCGTTTGTTCTGTATGTAATGTTTTATTAACCTTCATCGTAATGCCAAAGTTTTTCGTCTGCTTCTCTGTGTACCAAAGTTCGCTCAATTGTCATCTCCCTTTCAAGGCTGTATTCATGTATTGTAAGCGTCTTTTCAGCTTTTATTCCCGGTTGAAATCTCTTTTTCACCTAAGGAAAAAGTATAGAGGATGGCGGGAAAAAAGTAAAGATGCGTCCTGTTCTGCGATGTTTAAAAACGGTCTTTTTTCCTCATAATAGTAGAAACATAAAAAAAGGGGGAACCCATTGTGGATGCAATGACAAATAAACGGCTGAGACTGACGCTGAAAACCGTCCGCGCCTGTATCTTTTTAGGGGCTCTTGCGGCCTTAGCGGCAGCTGCTGTGTTTATGACTGTCATTTTGATAGCCAAATACCAAGGCGCTCCCTCCGTGCAAGTGCCGCAATCCACGATTTTGTATGCGAGTGACGGCTCAAAGCTCGGGGAAACGAATTACGGCGAAAAGCGCTATTGGGTCCCCTTAAAGGACATGAATCCGACAATTGTAAAAGCGACAGTGGCGGTTGAAGACCAGAATTTCTACGATCATCACGGCTTTGATTATAAACGAATGGCCGGTGCGGCGCTAGCTGATCTGAAAGCATTTGCCAAGGTTCAGGGCGCAAGCACCATCACCCAGCAATATGCGAGAAATTTATACCTTGAACACGATAAAACGTGGAAACGAAAATGGAATGAGGCGTTCTACACGATCCGTTTGGAACAGAACTATTCTAAGGAAGAGATTTTAGAAGGCTATTTAAATACGATTTACTACGGCCACGGCGCCTACGGCATTGAAGCCGCTTCCCGCCTGTATTTCGGCAAGCATGCGAAAAACCTGACGGATGCGGAGGCCGCTTTATTGGCGGGGATCCCAAAAGGCCCTTCCGGCTATTCGCCGTATATCAATGAAACGAAGGCCAAGGAGCGCCAGAAAACGATTGTGCGAATGATGGAAAAGCAGCGGATGATCAGCCAGAAAAAAGCGAATGAACTGATCAAGGAACCTCTTTCCTATCAGCCTTTGAATAAACAAGTTTCCAAGAGAAAAGCCCCTTATTTCTATGACAATGCGATGAGAGAAGTGGAGAAAAAGCTCGGCATGACGCGGGAGCAAATTGAAACGAGCGGGTTAAACGTCTATACAACGGTAGATAAACGGATGCAGCGCATCGCCGAGGAGACCATTACCGAAACAGTTAACGCCGGCTCTGACATTCAAGTCGGGTTTTCAGCCATTGATCCCCGCACAGGAAGTGTTCTCGCCCTTGTCGGCGGCAGGGATTATCAAAAAAGCCCGTTTGACCGGACGACACAGGCGAAACGCCAGCCTGCTTCGACGATTAAGCCATTGCTGTACTACAAAGCGATTCAGAGCGGATTTACGCCAGTCACCTTAATGAAAAGCGAAGAAACCGAGTTTCAAATTGATGCACAGGGAGAAACGTATTCTCCAAGCAACTATAACGGATACTATGCCAACAAGCCGATTACGCTTCTGCAGGCGCTGGCGCTTTCCGACAACATTTACGCTGTGAAAACACATCTCTTTCTCGGCATGAACAAGCTCGTACAGGCGGCAAATGAGTTCGGCATCACTGCTCATTTTCAAAAACTGCCGTCCCTGGCACTCGGCACCGAACCCGTGCGCCCGATTGAGATGGTCAACGCCTATGCCATGCTCGCAAATGGCGGGAAGCAAATCGAACCGACTTTTATTTCGAGGGTCACGGACGCGGCGGGACATGTGCTATACGAAAACCCGAATCAGCATAAACAGGTGCTTGATGAAAAAGCCGCTTTTGTCACGGCAAGTATGATGACAGGCATGTTTGATACGGATTTAAACGGCTATACGTCGGTAACCGGACGGACGATCGCCAACCGCCTGACAAGAACGTATGCGGGAAAATCAGGAACCACCAGCGCAGACAGCTGGATGATCGGCTTTAATCCACAGCTGGCCGCAGGTGTTTGGACGGGCTATGACAAAAACAGCACCATCGACTCGGTCGAAGAAAAAAGCTATGCCAAAACGATTTGGGCTGACTTCATGGAGGATGCGCTCAAAGGAGAACCGGAAACTGCTTTCAAACCGCCAAAAGGCGTAACCGGCGTGTACATTGATCCGGCAACAGGCTACACGTCCGGCCCCGGCTGCGCAGCCAAGCACTACACGTATTTTGTGAAAGGCACTGAACCGTCGAACGTGTGTTATGGGGCAAAACCCGCAAAACCAACAAAAGACCGGCTTCCAGCCAAAGAAAACCCCGCTTCCCCTAAAAAGTGGTGGGACAAATGGCTAGGGCGGAATCATTAAAAATAACCCGGCTCCTCGGAGGCCGGGTTATTCGTATGGTTCGTCTATAATCCATGGAAGCAGCGTAACGCAATCGAGTTGAATAATTGGTTTTGGAAACCCCTTAGGAATGTAAATTTTGTGTTGGGGCACTGAAAATGAAACATGCCACGACAAATCAATCCTTTCCGGGTTCAATTCTTGATTTCCTTCTACAATACGGCCAACGATAAAATAACTGGCTATATAAAAGTGCAAATGATCTTTAATCCCATGATAACTAATATCCGGGCATTTCGACGGAATAAGACCAAAACCTTCTAAGACACGAGATTTTCTGACCGGCAATTCATTCACTGCTTCATAGTAGTTTAGACAGTTACCGCATCCACACATATCCTCTAGTTCTTTCTCATATTGCTTTCTCGTTTCTTCCACGTCGGCTTTAATCACCCAATCACCGACTCGAATGGTTTCGTACATCCTATCACCCTAAAAATGAAAAACCCCGAGTCTTGGTTCGGCTCGGGATTTTCCATGTCCTATTTCTGTATCACCAGTTTACTCAAAGTTTACGGAAAATAGTACAAATTTTCTAAAAGTTCACAGAACGTTCACAAACTAATGGTCTTCCGGAAGCAGGCCTGTTTTTAATTCATCTGGTGACCGGTCCCATAGGCCCTGATCATGATTTTTCAGAAACTCGCCGAGCACACGCTTCGAGCTGTCGTCCATTTTATCAATGATAATGTTCCGTTTCATGGATTTATCCATCAGATTCACATGCTCAGGCAGCGATTTGTAGCCTCTTCTGATGCTTCTGTCGACCGTCAGTTCACAGGCTGTCACACCAGCGTAATAAGGCCCCTCTTCTCTTCTGTCAATCGTCACCCAGACAAGCCAGTATGGTTTGCCGTTCGGAACTTCTTCTTTGTTCGGCAGAAATTTAATTCCTTTTTCAACGGTGCTGCGGGCGTGCATAGCACCGATGTCAACGAACGCTTCTTTTTCCTCTACATCGACGAATACGGGGGAAATGTTATCTAAGCTGAGTGCCCCTACGCCAAAACCGCCGTGTCCGTCTGTCGGATCACTTTTAATAATATTAAACCCGATTGATTTTTTCTTTTTTTCTTCCATAAGTTCTACCTCCTACAAAAGCGGTTGAAATATCGCTGAAAACAGCTCTAAAATCTGATCTCTTCCGGCATTGAGCATCGGCCAAAGCACGTAAGATCCGAGCGGTGTCACAAACAGAACCAAAAAGACAATAAAGCCGTAGCTCTCCGCCTGCGTCATCTTGGCACGAACCCCCGGCGGGACGAGATCTTCAATGATTCGATAGCCATCGAGCGGCGGCAGCGGCAGCAGATTAAATAAAAACAAGACAAGATTCAGCTGAATCCAAATGGAAAAGAACTGATCAAGTCCCGTGCTGAATGCCGCAAGCTGCTCCATTCCGTATGCATGCATCAACACTAACAAAAAGAAACCGATAAACGCAAGAATCAGGTTACTGACGGGTCCGGCAATAGATACGAGCACGCCGGCAAGCCGAGGTTTCTTAAAGAAGCGGCGATTGACAGGAATAGGGCGCGCCCATCCGAAGCCGGCCACCAGAATCAAAATGGTTCCGAACGGATCAAGGTGTTTAATAGGATTCAGTGTCAGTCTTCCTTGTCTTTTCGCCGTATCGTCACCGAATTTGTATGCGACATAAGCATGGGCAAGCTCGTGTATCGTAAACGACACAATTAACGTGATGACGAGGTATGGCATTAAAGATAACGGATAATATAAAAAACGGTCCAAGTGAGATATCCCTCTTTCTAAAAATGCAAGAATTTACTTTATTCAGTATACTATAAGAAGCCTCTTTTTCTAAAGAGAGGAAACGAGATAAAGGAGGATTCAGCACCCATGCCATACGTAACCGTCAAAATGCTCGAAGGCCGTACAGACGAGCAAAAACGCAATCTTGTCGAGAAAGTAACAGAAGCGGTAAAGGAAACAACCGGTGCTTCTGAAGAAAAAATTGTTGTGTTTATAGAAGAAATGAGAAAAGACCATTATGCCGTCGCAGGCAAACGTCTGAGCGATATGGAATAATCTCTATAAAGCCGGCGCTTCGCGCACCGGCTTTTTCTATCCCTATTGGGTCAGCTTCGCAACAATCGCTAAGAACGTCTTTTTCTCTTCGGCTGTTACACGTTCAAACATGCCGTCAATCAGCTGCTGGCGGTTTTCAATCATTTGCTCAGCCGCTCCCCGGCCCGACTCGGAAAGCGTAATCCATACAGTGCGGCGGTCATTTTTATTTCTCGATCTCTCAATAAAACCCTCCTGCTCTAAATGATTGAGGGCGGTGGTTGTCGCAGAGGGAGACAGTGTGACCTCTTTTAGTATATCCTTTATGGTGCAGCTCCCATGTCTGTATATGATCCGCAGAATAAATCCTCTTATATTATTTACGTGTTTCGGAACGGTAGCTTCATCTATTTGCTTCGTGGTTTTCAAGTATTTTGTAAGTGCGTGATCCAGCAAATTTGCTTCCAGTTTGTCATGGTCCATGTCAATTTCCCCATTTCGAGATGCATTCATAACATACGAACGATATGATTTACTTATTATTTTACTGATTCCGGATAGGGAAAGTCAAAAAAGCAAAATGAGAATCCGCAGCTTTTCTCCTACATGCCTCGATTTTTCACCTGTTTGACAAGTTTATCTTTAAAAGTTTGAAAAGGAACGTGTTTATTCTCTTGATGCCCGAATTGGCGGACGTTTACCGCATCCTGCTGCTCTTCATGATCTCCTAGCACAAGCACGTATGGGATTTTCTGTACCTGCGACTCTCTGATTTTGTATCCAAGCTTCTCATTGCGCTCATCAATGCCGACTCTTATCCCCACCTGTTTCAGCTCTGCCTGCACCTTTCTGCAATAGTCCAAGTGAACGTGTGAAACCGGTATGATTTGAACCTGAATCGGTGCGAGCCAGACTGGGAACGCCCCGCCGAAATGCTCGATCAAAATACCAAAGAAACGGTCGATCGAGCCGAATACCGCTCTGTGTATGACAACAGGACGAACCTTTTCATTGTGTTCATTGATATATGTTAAATCGAATTTTTCCGGCATTTGAAAATCAAGCTGAATTGTCGCACATTGGTGGCTTCGTTTCAGGGCATCTTTTATGTGAAAATCAATTTTCGGTCCATAAAACGCCCCATCGCCTTCATTCACCTCATAAGGCAGGCCGAGTTCCTCAAGGACATGTGCTAAGGCGCGTTCCGATGCTTCCCAAAGGCTATCATCGCCCAATGAATCCTCCGGGCGAGTCGAAAGCTCAACCGAATACTCAAAACCAAATGTACGATATACCTCGTCAATCAGCCCAATCGCTTCTTTGATCTCGCTCTCAATCTGATCCTCCCGAACGAAGATATGCGCGTCATCCTGACAGAACGTCCGGACGCGAAGCATTCCATTTAAAGCGCCGCTGTATTCATGGCGATGGACCTGGCCGAACTCCGCCATACGAATCGGCAGATCACGATACGAATACAGGTTGTTTTTAAATATGAGCATATGTCCAGGACAATTCATCGGCTTCATTGCGAATCTTGTCTCATCCACTTCTGAAAAATACATATTGTCGCGATAATGATCCCAGTGGCCTGACTGCTCCCATAACCGCTGATTCATCATAAACGGCGTACGCACCTCATCATAGCCGGCATTTGTTTGCAGCTCACGCGAGAAGCGTTCCAGTTCATTGCGGACAATCTGCCCTTTCGGCAAATAAAACGGCATCCCCGGCGCTTCTTCAGAAAACATAAACAGCTCTAACTGTTTGCCAAGCTTGCGGTGGTCACGTTTTGCCGCTTCTTCCAGCATATGCAGATGCGCATCCAAATCTTTTTTCTTGTGAAACGCAACCCCGTACACCCGCTGCAGGACTTCATTTTCATTGTCTCCGCGCCAATAAGCGCCCGATACTCTTGTCAGTTTGAACGCCTTGATCATCCCTGTAGAAGGAAGGTGCGGCCCCCGGCACAGGTCAACGAATTCTCCCTGCTGATACAGCGTGATATCCTCTCCGCGCGGAATATCCTTCAAAATCTCCAGCTTAAACGGCTCGCCTTTTTTGGCAAACAGTTCTTCAGCCTCTTCGTAAGAAACCTCAATTCTTTTCATTTCAAGGTTTTCATTTATAATGTTCTTCATTTCTTTTTCGATGGCTTCTAAGTCATCCGATGTCAAACTGTGCTCCAGCTTCATGTCATAGTAGAAGCCGTCTTCTATCACAGGCCCCACCCCCAATGACACTTCGCCATACAGCCGTTTCACCGCTTGGGCCAGCACGTGCGCTGATGTGTGGCGGAGCACTTGCAAGCCTTCTTGTGAATCAAGTGTGACAATCGAAAGCTCAGCATCCTCCTCCAGCTTGAAGCCGAGATCAACGAGCTTGCCGTTGACCTGACCCGCAGCCGCCTTCTTTTGCAGACTGGAACTGATAGAACCAGCCGCTTCTTTGATTGTAATGCCTTTCGGATATTCCTTGATCTGTCCGTCTGGATGCTGAATGTGTACATGTTTACTCATTTTTAAACACTCCTTCATTATTGTTGTATATAAAAAAACACACCCATCCCTCTGAAAGGGACGAGTGTGTGATTAACCCGTGGTTCCACCCAAATTCCCGACAAACGCTATGTTGTCGGCTTGGTGCTGTAACGCAGCATAGACGGCATTGGATACTTTCGTTCCCCAATGCTGCTCCAAGGCGGTAAATGATCATCCTAAGCTGGGAAGCTCTCACCTTTCCTTCCCTCTCTGAAAACCGTAACGACCATTCATGTCCTTTTCTTCGCATGTATTCAATTCATAAAAAAACACACCCATCCCTATAAAAGGGACGAGTGTGTGATTAACCCGTGGTTCCACCCAAATTCCCGACAAACGCTATTTGTTTGTCGGCTTGGTGCTGTAACGCAGCATAGACGGCATTGGATACTTTCGTTCCCCAATGCTGCTCCAAGGCGGTAAATGACAGCCCTAAGCTGGGAAGCTCTCACCTTTCCTTCCCTCTCTGAAAACCGTAACGATCATTCATGTCCTTTTCTTCGCATGTATTCAATTCATATAAAAAAACACATTCATCCCTATAAAAGGGACGAATGTGTTTATCATCCGTGGTTCCACCCAAATTCCCGATCAACACACATGGTGTATCGGCTTTAAGGTGCTGTAACGCAGCATGACGGTATCAGATACTTGATTTCTCCGATACGGCTCAAAGGCGGTAAGCTGCTTTCCCTGCGTTAGGAAGATCTCAGCTGTTCTTCCCTCTCTGGAAACCGTAAAAAGCATCTCATGTCCTTATCAGTGCCTGTCGTTTCAATAATTTTTTATATCTTACTATATATTCCCACAAAACGCAATCAGTGATTTACATTTTTTCTGACGCGGCAGTGCCGTTATGGACAGCCAGAAACAGCCATACAAGCAATGCGGCGAGGCTGTACGCCGCTCCCATCATCAAAAACGTAAATCCGGCGCCTGCATACCAAGTGGCGGACAGATGAATAATCACCCCGGATACCGCTACGCCGACCAAGGCTCCGATTTGCCGGTTGGCATTCAAGGCCGCGCCGGCGATATTCGCATGCTTTTGTCCGGCAGCCTGCATGATCACAGTTGTCATGGCAGGAACTGTAATGCCGGTGCCAAGGTTCATGACAGACATCAAAACCGCCAGCTGCCAATAAGGAAAATCCGGAGAAACAAGCATAAACAACAGCAATGCAACGATACAGCCGACCGCCATTGATACAAACATAAGCTGTCCTGCTTCAAACCGATTCACCAGACGGGCAAACAACAGATTGCCAATCACGAAGACCGCCATCATCGGCAGCAGCTCAACTCCAGCCATAAAGGAGCTTGCGCCTCTTGCCTCCTGCAAAAAAAGGCTCAGCATAAACATGCCGCCGAAAAGGGCAAAATTCAGCAAAAACCCGACGAATTGAGCAGCTGAGAATCGGCCGTTTTTATATAAGGACGCCGGCAGAATCGATGTTTCCGCAGAGATTTCCCGCAGCAAAAACAGCACAAATGCCAAAACCGCCGCCGCGAATGCACCAAGAATCACAGGCGAGCGCCAGCCAGCTGAAGGCCCCTGTATCAATGCAAAGGAGAGAAATCCGAGAGCCGCCACTCCAAGCAGATGCCCTGTAATATTTACGCAGCTGCTTTTTCCCGGCACGCGGCCGAGTATTCGATAAGCTGAAATGAGCGCAACAGCCCCTAACGGCACATTGATCAGAAAAATACTCTGCCAGCCTGCCGCCTGTACCAGCACACCGCCGATAAAGGGCCCAAGGCCAGAAGCGGCGGAAACAAGAGCGGCCCACAATCCAAACATTCTCGCCCGCACACGCTCATCAGGGTAAGAAGCAGCCAAAAGGCTGAGTGAGCTCGGCATAAACAAAGCCGCGCCAATTCCCTGTATGAGGCGTCCGGCAATCAACATCTGGCCATTAATGGATACAGCGCATAGACTAGAGGCCAAGACAAAAACGGCCAAGCCGAGTATATATATCGCCTTCGAGCCGAAACGGTCAGCCAAGGCTCCGCCCGCCAGCAGAAGCGAAGCAAAAGTAAGGATGTACCCGTCCACAACCCACGTCACACCTGAAAGTGACATCGAAAGAGCGCTTTTCATATCAGCCATCGCCACATTCACAACGGTTACATCAAGAGTAGCCATGAGAAAACCGAGAGCGAGCACGATCAGTACAGATATGCCAGTTGATGATTCTGACTTTTGTAAAGATCCGCTGTTTTTCATTGCAATTGCCCTTTCATTTGCTTGTTTACCCAATCATCTATTTTTTCAAGATCGTACAATTCCCCGACTCTGTCCATAACCTGCTGCAAGGATTCTTCTCTCATGAGATTGGCCCATTTATCCTCGATTTCCCCCATGACTGTCTCCAGCACACAGCTGCTTTCACCCTCGAATACGGATTGCAGCAAGCCTTTCCCCTGATAGATCGAACCTCTGCCTTCAACCGCTTGATAAACATCATAGAGCGTAATGTCTGTCAAAGGCTTCGTAAGGGTAAAACCGCCCTTCGTCCCCGGTATGGATTCTGCCAAACCGGCCTGAACCAATGTCCTCATCAACTTCTTCAAATAAGACGGAGACACGCGCAAACGCTGGCTGATTGCCTCTGACGTTAAAGAAGACTGTACGGGCAGCCTTGACAGTAACAGCAGCACAGAAACCGCCTGCTCCATCCCTGATTTCATTTTCATCCAATTCACTCCCGATAAATTATAGATAACTAATATCCACAATAGATTCCTTAGCAGCTTTTGTCAATAAAAAAAGCAAAAGAAACGGATCATTTCTTTTGCTTTGTATGGTTAACAAATCTGCTTCAATTCCTCTATGTATTGAAGCGCTTCGTCATATTCTTCATTTGTATATTTTTGCTTGCTTTTGATTGTAAAGACTTTTTCTTTCTTTTCCTCGGCCTCAAGCCCGTCAAAGTAAAGGATCGTGGAAACCAGCTCTAAAAACCGCGATGAACGGCTGTTCACACTGTCGATATAGCCCTTAATGTCTGGCATATCCAGATCAGCATGGTCTAAAAATGCGGAGCCTGTCTCAGTCAGCGAATAACGGTATTGAAAGTAGCCGCCCTTTTTTTCCTTCACCTCATGCAGAAATCCAAGGTTGCACAGCTCTTCAATCTGGAGCGTCAGTTCCTCTGAATACGGTCCGTAAAAGTGAAAATCATATTTCTCATAGAAAGGAAACTGCATTTTTTTTGCGATATAAATCATTTTCTGCATCTTCTTCCGCCCGATGATTTCTCCAGAATCCGAGAACACCTTCATCAGTTTTGCATGTTCTTTCAACAAATTCCCGACATCTCCTTTTTCCTTCTTTCCAATTTCTATGTCAGTCCCAGCAGCTGCCGGATTTTCATTTTCGCTTCCGGGTGTTCAGAGCCGTCACAAATCAGGTCCTTCGGATAGTACAGCTTGTGGTCCGTCCGCCGTTTTCCGGAGATGGATTCCACAATAGCCGACTGTCTGGACAGCTCTTTAATTTGGCCGTTTTGCGTCAAGAGATGGATCGGCAGACGCTCCTCTTCCTCTCCAGGACGGTAAAAATCGTATGGAAGATCGGAAGAAGAATCAACGACCAAATAATAGCTCGGATCGATTCCCGCCTCTTTGAACAATGAAGTCAGCTCAAAATAAGCCGACATTTCTTCATTCGGATTGAATTCAACGTATTGGAACAGCTGGCGGTTAATGAATCTGCGGCACAAATCGGATAAAATCGCGTCTTCTTCATCCTCCCAGGCCTGGAAGTAATACAAAATAATAGATTCATCCAGCTTCACATAATCCTCCAGTGTCAATTTACCTTCAAAAATAGAATAGAAATGAACCGGGGCGTGAGTGAAGACATAGCCTTCATCGTGCAGCTGCTTCGCCCTGTGAAGAATCTTCGTTAAAATAACCTCTGCGCTTCTTGTCACAGGATGGAAATACACCTGCCAGTACATTTGGTAGCGGCTCATGATATAGTCTTCGACAGCGTGCATCCCGCTTTCTTTAATGACGATCTGATCCTCGCGCGGGCGCATCACCCGAAGAATCCGCTCCATATCAAAATGGCCGTAGCTGACGCCCGTATAATAAGCGTCGCGCTGCAGGTAATCCATGCGGTCTGCGTCAATCTGACTCGAAATCAGGCTGACCACTTGCTTGTTTTTATATGTTTTGGCAATGACTTCAGCAACATCCTGTGGGAAACGCGGGCTCACCTTTCTGAGCACCTGATTGACCTCTGTGTCTCCCAAAATGATATCTCTTGTAAAATCTTCGTGGTCAAGGTGAAAGACTTTTTCAAATGAATGCGAGAATGGTCCGTGCCCGAGATCATGAAGCAGCGCCGCGGCCAAACAGAGTTCGCGCTCACTGTCATCCCATTCAGGGCGGCCTTTAAAGACGTCATCAACCATTCTCCTGACAATTTCATAGACACCGAGAGAATGGTTGAACCGGCTGTGCTCAGCGCCATGGAACGTCAAATACGTCGTGCCGAGCTGCTTAATTCTGCGGAGACGCTGAAATTCGCGGGTTCCGATCAAATCCCATATCAGCTTGTCCCGAACATGAACATAGCGGTGCACCGGATCTTTAAACACTTTTTCTTCTGATAATTTTCCATTTGGATACGCCATCGTCATTCCCTCTTTTTTTTAGCCGTGTTTCTATTATATCGACTCTATTCTTTGAAAACATCCTTGAATTTGCCCGGCGATTTGTTCCATCTTCACGAAAAACAGATCTTGTGAAGCAAAAAAGCCTGACCTGAGGGCCGAGGCTATGAAAAATATGTTTTTACTTTTTTATTTTCTTTTGTACTTTGTCAATCAGCTCATCCTCTGTCGGAGCTGACAGCGGGCGATTGTTCACAAAAGCAAATGATTTTTTGCGTCCGGGCCCGCAATAAGATTGGCACCCTACCTCAACCTTTGCGTCCGGGTCCACTTCTTTTAAACGCGGCAGCAATGTTTTGATATTAGTGGCTTGGCAATCATCACACACTCGAAATTCATTAGCCATGATGTACGCTTCCCTTCATTTCTATGTTCATCTATGTGAATAAACCTAAAATACGCTTTTCAAAAAAATCACATCACTCTTTATTTTACAAGGATTCGACTGTTCCTGCAAGCTGCTCCAACCTTCGTATCTTCTATTCTTTCAGCCAATTTGTATAAATATTTTCCAAACTGGACATTCTAATACCATGAAAAGAAAATGGGAGTTGAGATAAATGACAAAACAGCGACAAGACGCTTGGTCAAAAGAAGATGATCTGCTTTTAGCCGAAACAGTGCTTCGGCATGTGAGGGAGGGCAGCACTCAGCTGAACGCCTTTGAAGAAGTCGGAGATCAATTAAACCGGACATCCGCAGCCTGCGGATTCAGATGGAACGCGGTCGTCCGCCATCAATATGAAAAAGCGCTTCAGCTTGCGAAAAAACAGCGAAAACAGCGGATGAGAGCGCTCGGAAACGGGCAGCCTGCGAAAAAAAGGCTATTATATCAGCCTCCCGCGGTTGATCCTGAAATCATTCAAGAAACCGATGCAGAGGAGACGGTTAAAACAGACGCGCCATCAGCCGAAAATGAGCTGCAGCCTTTAATGTCAGGCGAACACATGCCTTTTGTCGATGAAAGCTTTAAGGAAGAGTTAGCTAGTCTATCACACTTATTGTCTCCTCAAACGCCTGCAGCTGCGCCTGAGATGACGATGAATGATGTGATCCGCTTCCTGCAGAGTTATGAAGGAAATAACGAGCAGTCATCGGCATTAAGAATGGAAAATGAACGTTTAAAGAAAGAAAATCAGGAATTGCAAAGCAAAACGGAACAGCTTGAGGCAGAAGTTCAAAAGCTTGAAAAAGATCAAAAAACGATCCAAGAAGATTACGAAACCTTAGTGAAAATTATGAATAGAGCCAGAAAACTAGTTTTATTTGAAGAAGATGAACATGCATCTCCATCCTTCAAAATGGACCGGAACGGCAATTTAGAAAAAATGGCAGAATAAGTTGGAAAAATCCCAAAACAGCAGATGGTTTTGGGATTTTCGCCATGTGCAAAATCTCCTTTTCCATTGAGAAAAGAGGATTTCATCATTTTGCAGCCGGCTCCGCTATTCTTGTAAAATGAGGCTAAGCTTATGTGAATCTATTAAGACATGTGAACTGCCTCGGCCGTTTTTTGTTTTCGAGGCGAAGCGGAGATGACCAGAAGCCCGAGCATCATAAGGGCAATGCCGAACCAAGAGGAGAGTGAAAGCATTTCCCCTATGACAAACACGCCCAGCAATGAGGCCGTCAGCGGTTCAGCTAAAGACAGCGTGACCGCCGCCGAGGCCGGAACCCCGGTAAGGCCTTTCACAAACAAAAAGTATGCGGCGCACGTTGCAATTAACCCGATGTAAAGGCTCGTTCCCAGTCCTCTCGGGGTCAGTATCCACGAGATATCCGACTGCCATAAAAGCGGCGTCAGCAAGATGGCGCTGATCATAAAAACAACGGCGGAAGTTGCTAGCGGAGGCTGGTTTTTCACCATCGCTTTACTGATGAGCGTATAGCCAGCAAAAGAAGCACCCGCTCCAAAGGCCATAAGAACACCAGCCACATCAATCCGAACATTGGAACCGTCGGAAAACAGAAGCCAGCAGCCTGATAAGGCCAGCACGGTCGCGATCCACCAGGCGTTTCGCGGGCGTTTTTTCAAAACGGCCCACTCTAGGCTTCCGGCAATGATAGGCGCACTGCCGATCGCAATCACAGTCCCTACAGCAATTCCCGTTTCTTTAACGGCAGTAAAAAACAGCGGCTGGTAACACGCCATACAAACCGCTGCTGATAACACGAGCGGCCATGACCAATTTTTCACGAGAAGCTCCCGGCTGATCCAAACCGCAAGCAGCATGGCACTTCCTCCTATTAATAATCGGAATGCTCCGAATGCCAGCGGTGTGGAGCTTTCTGGAGCCATCGCCTGAACGGTTCCCGTGGTTCCCCAGAAAAAAGCCGCAATCAGTACAAACAGGCTGTAAACATTCCCTTTCATCTGCCCTCTCCCCTTTGTATATGGATGCTGATCTCATTTTATCGTTTTTCTTTTGTTCATGGTTATCTGCATGTAAGAATGATTTATCTGAAAACAAGATGAAATAAAAAATGCATGCCAGCCGATACGGCTGGCATGCGAAGAACATTCACCCAAATACCTTTGCATTCCGCTCAGTCATCCGAACGAGGTTTTTCTCAAATTCCATTTCCTCATCAACGGACAGTCCGGCTGAGTAAAGGTGTGTGCTTAACGCTTTTAATTCCGTCAGTAAAGCGAACATTAAGTCTTGTACGGAGATGTCTGTTTGCAGAAGCTCGCTTAAGGACGCCATCGTTTCCGGACATATCTCCGGATAAACGCCTTTTTTATCATTTCGTTTGTCCTTCAGCGCCGCTTGGTAGAACCTTCTGATCAAATCGGCTCTTTGACTGCCGCTTTTATCCGCGCAAAGATAAATCTGAACAGCGACTCCGCCGCGAACGCGTCTTTGAGAGATGCCGGCGAATTTTTTTCCATTTATGCTGAGGTCATAGCTGCCGGGGCAATATGATCCTTCAATTTCATAGGCTTCGATATTTGCGTTGTATGGGTTTAGCATCCGTCTCATCAACTCAACCATCGCTTCATATCCTTTGTCTATATCGATGCCTTTCTTTTCGTCCTCGAATATGAGAGAGATATTTAAAACGCCTTCGTCCAAAACGACTGCCAGACCGCCGGAATTGCGTACGATCACACGGTACCCTTCGTTCTCCAGCAGAGCGATGCCATCCTGCAAAAACGGCAGACGCGTATCCTGTATTCCAAGGACAATCGTATTATGGTGCACCCATGAGCGCGCTGTCGCCGGCGACACGCCTTTTCCGACGGACATGCACAGCGTATCATCTATTGCGAAGGACTGCTTCGCATCAAATAAAGGGCCGAGACTGGATTGGTCAATGATTCTCCATGTCGGCTGCATCAGTAAATCAATCGGTTGGTTTGCCATCTATGTAAAACCCTTTCATTTTAGGCTTATGAACGAAAACTATTATATCATTTCAGCCGCTGTGATTGATAATTGCTTTTCAGCATCGTAATAAAAATTTCCTTATTTTTCGTATTCTCCATGAGAGGAGAATGAATATAAGACAGCTTGCGCTTTAATGAGAGATCCTTCATATGGAGAATGGAAATTTCACGGTGGATCAAATCCTTATGCAGCACGCTTCTGGATAAAACCGACAGACCC
The DNA here is from genome assembly GCF_036765095.1 of Bacillus sp. 0209A. Classification (NCBI taxonomy): domain Bacteria; kingdom Bacillati; phylum Bacillota; class Bacilli; order Caryophanales; family Bacillaceae; genus Bacillus; species Bacillus sp. 0209A. The sequence goes on along the minus strand of NZ_JBAIZV010000002.1, from coordinate 363,334 downwards.
ATGCCGCTGATCACCGCTTCTTTTACCCCTTGATTGCTGCTGATGGTGAACATCGACTTCGGCCGCAGTCCGTTTGAGCTGAGCACATGATCGAGATATTCTCTTGTCCCGGAGCCTTTCTCTCTTGTCACCCATGCTTCGTTTTGCAAATCGCTGATTGAAATATCTCTCCGTCCGGCCAACGGGTGCTGATTCGGCGCGGCAATGCACATTTCATCCTCCATGAACGGTTCAATTTCCAGTTCATTCTCGTTTGTATGTCCTTCAATCAGTCCGATATCAGCCTGAAGCATCCGCACACGTTCGCTGACCTCCTCTGTATTGCCAATCATGACATCGAGGTTCAGCTCTGGATACAACTTTTGCAGCTGGGCCAGAAGCGGCGGAAGAATATACTCTCCGATCGTAAAGCTGGCAGCTATTCTCAATTCGCCTTTCACGTAATGGTGATGCGCATAGATTTCGGCCTTGGCTTGCTCGTAGAGAAATACCATTTGCTTTGCTCTTTGATACAAAATGTCTCCTGTCGGCGTTGTCGTAAAGTGTTTTGGCGACCGGTTCAGGAGGGCCGTTTGAAATTCTTTCTCAAGATTTTTGATATGCAGACTGACGCTGGGCTGGGAGATCATCAGCTTTTCCGCCGCTTTCGTGAAGTTTTTTTCTTCTACTACCGCTATAAACGTTTTTAGTACGTCGTAATACAAAAACCCCACCCCTGTCATTAATAAAATATATAGTTATGATCAGTTTTCTTTATTGTACTCATATCATCTGACTTGGTAAAGAAGGCTATGCGAAGGCGCAAAAAAAGCAGCCCTCCGGAAGAGAGCTGCCATCGTCTTCATTTATTACAGTGCTTGTACAGCTGTAATTAATGCGAGGTTGTAAACATCTTCAGCGTTACAACCTCTTGAAAGGTCGTTTACAGGCATATTTAAGCCTTGCAGAATTGGCCCTACCGCTTCAAAGTTGCCCAAACGCTGAGCGATTTTATAGCCGATGTTGCCTGCTTCAAGACTTGGGAATACGAATACGTTAGCGTCCCCTTTGATCTCGGAATCCGGCGCTTTTTTCTCAGCTACAGATGGAACAAATGCAGCATCAAATTGGAATTCGCCGTCAAGTGTCAGCTCAGGCGCTTTTTCTTTGGCGATTTTCACAGCATCCGTTACTTTTTCTGTTTCATCAGATTTAGCTGAGCCTTTTGTAGAGAAGCTGAGCATTGCCACGCGAGGCTCAATGTCGAACATTTTTGCCGTATTGGCACTTTCGATCGCAATTTCGGCAAGATCTTGGCTGTCAGGCGCAATGTTGATCGCGCAATCCGCGAATACGTATTGCTCTTCTCCGCGAGCCATGATGAAGACGCCGGAAGTCTTTTTCACGCCTTCTTTTGTTTTGATGATTTGAAGAGCCGGGCGGACAGTGTCGGCTGTTGAATGAGCCGCTCCGCTAACAAGTCCGTGTGCAAGCCCTTTGTACACCAGCATTGTACCGAAGTAGTTCTCGTCTAATAACGCTTTTCGAGCCTGTTCTTCTGTCGCTTTGCCTTTACGGCGTTCAACGAATGCTTGTACAAGGTCTTCCATGCCTTCATATGTATGTGGATCATAAATCTGAACGCCATCCAGTGCCAGATTCAGTTCTTTCGCTTTTGCTTGAATTTCATTTTCATTGCCGACCACAATCGGATTCAGCACCTTGTTTCCTGCAAGCTTGCTGACAGCTTCTAAAATACGCTCGTCTAAACCTTCAGGAAATACAATTTTAACGTCTTTTCCAGCTACTTTTTCTTGCACTGTTGAAAATAAATCTGCCACAATAAAACCTCCTCAAAAAGTTACAAAAACGCTTTCTTTTACTAGCATACTCTTCTTCCAACCAAATTCAAACAGCCAACTTTCATTATAGCGCTTTCACAAAAAAATCTTATTTTTCTAACTAATTTAACTGACTCATTTTCCCCTTATAGTTTCTCTTATTTTTATGGATTTATACAAAAGGGATGTTCAAGGTTTCTCCACAGTAGAAACGGATAAACTATGGTATAGTGAAGGCAATCATGAAATGGTAATAGGAGTGAAGATAAATGAGTGAACAGCAAATGACGAATGAAGCGGCGAAAACGCTTGACGGCTGGTATGCGCTTCATGATTTCCGCACAATGGACTGGACTTCCTGGAAGCTGCTGTCCAGTGATGAGCGCCAATCTATTATACATGAATTCACAGGATTGCTTGAAAAATGGGGCGTGGCACAAAAAGAAGGAAAAGGGTCGCAAGCGCTTTACAGCATCGTCGGCCAAAAAGCTGATTTTATGCTGATGATTCTTCGTCCTACAATGGAAGAATTAAATGAAATTGAGCTCGAATTCAACAAATCAAGACTTGCTGAGTTCACTATTCCGGCTTACTCCTACGTATCAGTGGTAGAGCTGAGCAACTACTTGGCAAGCGGCGACGGCGACCCTTACGAAAATCCGCATGTGCGTGCGCGCCTTTACCCTGAACTGCCGGAATTTAAATATGTATGCTTCTATCCAATGGATAAAAGAAGATCCGGCAATGACAACTGGTACATGCTTTCAATGGAAGAACGCAGAAACTTGATGAGAAGCCACGGCTTAATCGGCCGCAGCTATGCGGGCAAAGTCAAACAAATCATCACCGGCTCCGTCGGCTTTGACGATTACGAGTGGGGCGTTACATTATTCAGTGATGATGTGCTTCAATTCAAAAAGCTTGTGTATGAAATGCGTTTTGACGAAGTCAGTGCCCGCTACGGAGAATTCGGTTCATTCTTTGTCGGCAATCGCCTTTCGCTTGAGACACTTCCTCAATTCCTATATGTATAATATCTGTTCCCGCCCTAGACGGCGGGAGTTTTTTTGATTCCCTCTTATCAGAATTTAAATAAAATTTGCTATTTTCTCTGTTTTTTCTTACGATGTAGTTAATAATCCAATTTTTTCAAAGGGGTGCAGTTATTTGTCAAAACGAACCGCATTTATTATGGGAGCCAGTCAAGGGATCGGAAAAGCAATCGCTCTGAAATTAGCAGACCAGCAATTTTCCGTCGTCATTAATTCGCGAAACTTGGATAATATTGAACCTGTCAAAGAAAACATTTTGGCCAAACATCCTGAAGCGAGTGTCATTGTTTTGGCGGGTGATATGTCTGACCAGCATACGAGAGCCGGCATTTTCCAAAAAATCGAATCTCAATGCGGTCGGCTTGATGTTCTGATTAATAATATTCCGGGCGGCGCGCCTGACACATTTGATAACTGTCATATAGAGGATATGACAGCCACGTTCACACAGAAAACCGTCGCTTATATTGACGCGATCAAACGTGCCTCCTCACTGATGAAGCAAAACGAGTTTGGCAGAATCATCAACATTGTCGGAAATTTGTGGAAAGAACCCGGCGCCAATATGTTCACAAACAGTATGTTGAATGCCGCTCTAATTAACGCCAGTAAAAATATTTCCATCCAGCTTGCTCCTCACAACATTACTGTCAACTGCCTGAATCCTGGTTTTATCGCTACAGACCGTTACCATCAATTTGTGGAAAATGTAATGAAAAAAAACAGCATATCCAAACGGGAAGCAGAGGAACAGATTGCTTGCGGAATTCCGATGAAACGTGTCGGATCAGCAGAAGAAACCGCAGCGCTCGCCGCGTTTCTCGCATCTGAGGAAGCCTCCTATATCACCGGACAGCAAATTTCCGCGGACGGAGGCAGCATGAAAAGCATATAAAAAATCCCGCTTTTTAGCGGGATACCAGATTGTTGACAAAATCCTATAACGACTTTCGTTTTAGGATTTTGTCATCTTTTCAGCGTGATTGAAAACCTTTGAAGTCTAGGAAGGACGAGCATCGGAGCAGACTTTCACAGGATGTGATGACGGCGGCGTTTAAGCAGGACGCCTAAGCATTTAGCCGCTGTTCCTTTCGTCATTCGTGAGCACCGATGCGCAAGCCTGACAACGAATGCGAGGATTTGCCGACACGCTGAAATCCTGCTTTTTAGCGGGATACTTCTTGTAATGATGCAAACGGCAGGTTCAGCTTTTGAATCCGCATGACAAATTCCCGCAGATCCTCCTGCTTTGACACCATTGATATTCTGACATGCCTTTTTCCGTTGCTTCCGAATATTTCGCCCGGTGTGACAACGACATGGGCATGCTCCAACAAGTAATCAGAGAATTGGTGAGATGTCTCAAACATTTTCGGAATCTCAGCCCATACGTAAAATGTTCCTTTTGGCTTTTCCATCTTCCAGCCCAATTCCTTTTCACACAGCCCCGTAAAAAAGTCAATTCGTTCCTCGTAGATTCTTTTCAAGGATTCCGTTTGCTCAGGATCTCCTGAAAGCGCCGCGCTTGCCGCCTGCTGCAGCCCGCCGAACATGCCGACAAATACATGATCCTGAAATTCATTGACGGCCTGAATGATCTTTTCATTCCCGACCGCAAACGCCATTCTCCAGCCGGCCATATTAAATGTTTTTGAAAATGAATAAAGCTCCGCCCCGACTGCTTTGGCATCTTCTGCCCCTAGAAAGCTGGCCGGTTTGTTATCAAATTCAAACGCTCCGTACGCAAAATCATGGATCAAGTGGATCTTGTGCTCTTTCGCAAAAGCAGCCGCTTTTGCATAAAAAGCCGCATCGGCTACGGCTCCCGTCGGGTTATTCGGATAGTTTAAAAACATGAGCTTCGCTTTTTCCAGCACGGCGGGATCGATCTTTTCAAAATCGGGCAGATAGCCATTTTCTTCATACAGCGGCATTTCGTGCAGCTCAGCTCGCGCCATCGTAATCCCTGACAAGTATTCAGGATAGCCTGGATTCGGGACCAAAGCGATGTCTCCCGGGTTGAGCAGGCATTGTGTCAGCACATACAAGCCGGCTTTCCCGCCGCCGAAGAGCGCAACTTCCGTTTCAGGATTGATTGAGACTCCGTATTCTCTTTTATAGAAAGCAGCGATGGCTTCCTTCAAAAAAGGATAGCCTCTGAATGGGCCGTATCCGTGAAACGACGGATTCAGAGACGCCTCCCGCAAAGCCTCCACAATATGAGGCGGAGTGGGAAGATCAGGGTTTCCCTGTCCGAGATTAATGATATGGGCCCCCGTTTTTTCCAATTCCTTCACCTTTTGAAAAACGAGCGAAAACTCTTGCCTTGGAAGTGTCTTGATGACGTCGGACGGTGTTATTTCCATCTAATAGACTCCTTTTTGCTCCGTTTTGTGATCCCGTTCCAAAAACGATTTGTTGACGAGCTTCGTATGCAAAAACAATCCGCTTACCATAACAACAATCAGCCCCATAATGACCGGAGCGTTGAAGACGTTGATTAACATTGAACCAACAGAAATGCATAATCCGATAGACGCTTCCGCCACCGAAAAAATGCGCCCCTGAATCTGGTTCGCCGCGTTCTCCTGAACCTTCACCTTTGCAAGCACTTCCCCGTATTCCATCGCGATGAAAAAGAGAATTGCGGCGATGACAGAGACAGCGAAAATCGGCGTGAATAAAAACAGCGCCAGCGAGACAATGGATAGTACGGTAAAGTACGTCAGGCCTTTATTGTTGTTAAAACCCCACTTGCTGACAAGCACCGCTCCGATAAAGCCGCCGAAGCCGATGCAGAACGTGAGAATAAAGTTGCCGATTTCCCCATCACCCAGAAAGCGGCTGACAATCGGAAAATAGCTGTAGACGATGCCCCATAAAAGCGCCATCGTAACCATCGTAAACATAGCGTTTAACACGAACGCGTTTGTTTTGATTTCTTTCAGGCCTTCTTTAAACGACTGAAAGGCTTCCCTTACGTTTTCCGACTGAATCGGGACATATTGCAGCTGGATGCGGCTGATAAAAAATGCCGAAATCAAGTATGTCACACCATTAAAGGCAACAGCCAGCTCTACAGAACCGCCTAACAGAAAAAGCCCTCCTGCAGCCGCCCCGACGATAATGGAGATGGTCGTCGCTTTTGCGAATAACGTGTTGATGTTTTTAATATCTGATTCCAATGATGACATGACAGCGAGACGGGCCGGATTAAAAAACACGCCGCTTCCATAAGAAATAAACAGAAGGGCCAGAAAAATCAGCGGATACTCGCCTTTTGGAAGAAACATGAGCCCCAAAAAGATCAAACCCCTGATGATATCCGTCCACAGCATGATCTTAATTCTGTCTAACCGGTCGACCAGAACCCCCAAAAACGGCTGGAACACCATCGGAATGCTTCTGACCACGATGACCCCCGACGTCACCCAATAGTCATGATAATATGTAGACAAAATGAGCAGGGCCGGGAGAACACAATAGTCTCCCATAAACGATAGCGCCTGCCCGTAAAGCAAGTATTTAGAATTGGGCTTCAACTGTTTCATACTGGCAGCACATACTTTGCCGTCAGCTTCGCATACAGTTGAATTTGTCTGATTGAATCAGCCACATCCTGTGAATTGCTGCCTCTCAGTTCAAAGGCAACAATGGAATTGAAGGCTTCAAACAGTGTCAAATCAACTGATGTGCCTGGTGCCGCAGCCGAAAAAGAAACGATTTCTGTATCACCCTTCAATAGCCCGTCCGGAATATCGATCGCTTCAATCACCAAATCCTCTGCAGTTTCAGGAATCTGGCCATTTTGTTTGAAATGCTGAGGATATAAATGGCAGTCAGCGACATAGTAAGGCTCTTGATCTAATAATCCGTCCGGCAGATCGGCGTCTTTTCCGAAACAGAGAACATCTAATAATAATTGCGCCATATCAAGACCGAAAACCTTTTTAATGTTAGGAATCATATTCCAGCCGGCGAATCTGGCCGCCGACTCTATTAAACCTGGTTCTCTATTTTTCATTAGCTTGATTTCTGTATGTGTGGCGCAATTTTGCAGTCCAAGCCCTTCATTTGCCTTTTTGGCGGCTTCAACAATTTTCTTTTTCGCCTCTTCATCAAGAATGGACGGCGTAATATGTGATGTTTCTGTAAATCCGATTTGCGGCGTTTTGTCATGAATGGCGATCGGGAAATACTCACCGTCCGCCATGATGCCTTCTATGCTGATATAGTCGGAGTAGCCTTCTGTTTGATACCAGTCTCCGTACTCACCCTGTAAAAATTCTTCAGCAATAAACGGCGCTTCAAATGTGACCGCCTTCGGCACGTTAATCGATTTCAGGTAGTCATTGACTCTGTTAAATTCAGCTTCTGCCGTCTCAGTGTCCGTAATCAGCGTTACGCCGATTGAACTCGCTAAGTATGTAGGCTTTAAAATAAGGGGTGTGCCGATCTCTTCAAGTGCGGCACGGAAATCTTCAAGAGTTGTGACCCGTTTGTTTTTGATCGATTTCACTCCCGCTTTATTAAAAGCGTCTCTCATTTTATTTTTATCTCTGGCATTTTCGGCAGCCTGCACTCCGGCGCCCCTTAGGCCCAGACGTTCACAGGCTTTCGCCATCGGGGCAATGAATAATTCATTGTTTGTGGTGATGGCATCCGCTTCAAACATTTCGGCAACCTTGACGATTTGCTCGACGACCTCTTCTTCAGGCTTGTCATGATCCTCATGCGCCCAATAAATTGAATCGGGATGCTCAAAATCAGCTAAGCTCTGAAAATAGTCTTTATCTTTTATAACCGCGACCGAGTATTTTTCAATCAGTGCTGCATGAGAGGCTGTAATTGCAAAAGGCCTTGGAATAAAGCTGACCAGATTATACTTTTCAGCAGCGCTTTTATAAAACATGTGCGGCGGGCAGCCTCCAAGATCAGCGATGACCAATACTGTTTTTCTCTCCATATGTAAAACACTCCTTATCTATTGTGCGGTGTATCCTCCGTCTGCGGTGAGGGCGCTTCCGGTCATATAGCTTGATAAATCTGAGGCTAAAAACAGCATCACGTTTGCGATTTCTTCGGGTTTCCCGAGCCTCAGCAGCGGATTTACCTTTGCCTTTTCTTTTTTGATCTCTTCAAGTGTGCCTTCATTATTTTCAAGGAATGATTTTTCATTTAGCGGTGTGTCGATAATCCCCGGGCATACGCAGTTGACGCGAATTTGATGTTTCGCATAATCAACGGCCATTGACCGCGTCAGCTGCAAAACGCCTCCTTTGCTGGCGTTATAGGCAGGAATATCAGGCCATGCCACGAGTCCGCCGACTGAGCATGTATTAATAATGTTGCCCTTGCCGGCAGCCAGCATATGCTTGAGTGCGTACTTGCTCATTAAAAACGTGCCGGTCAAATTGACTTGAAGCACCTTATTCCAATCGCTTAGCTCCATTTCGTGAATGGGAGCCACGATTTCGATTCCCGCGTTATTAATCAATACATCCAACCCTCCAAATGTATCGACCGCCGATTGAACAGCGTGCTGACAGGCAGCTTCGTCTGTGATGTCCGTTTGCACAAAGTGCAGCCTGTCATGATTTTCTTTCCGGACCATTGCTTCTCCCTGCGCCTCGTCAATATCCGCCACAACCACATTGGCCTGCTGGTTCAAAAAAGCCTGAACCGCAGCATAACCAATGCCTGATGCGCCTCCTGTTATAAGGACGGTTTTATCGGTGAGGTTCATAATCACTCATCCGCCTTTATTTTTTTTGCTTTTGCCCTGTTGTAGCGCGGCGGGAAGAAGATGTTAATGGATTTTGATTCTTTTTCTGAGCGGTTGATGGCGCCGTGATCTTCCCGAGGCTCACAGAAATAGGCTGTACCGAATTTCATGTCCACCGTGCAGCCTTCGACCGTCATGTCGTAACCGCCGCCGATGCAGATGCCGATTTGTTCATTCCGATGTTTATGGAAAGGCATTTCTCCGCCGTTTCCAGGGATTTTGGCCAGCATGATTTCCACCCAGTCCTCTACAAAGAACGTGACTTCCATGCCGGGCAATAGGTCTCTTGTTTTGAAAATATTCAAAAAATAGTCCTCAGGACTTGTATATGTTTCATCAGCTTTCAGCCGCTTGATATCAATCGCAATGACTTCTTGGTCTGTGTCGTTTCTAGCCCCGTGAGGCACATCCGGCGGCGCGATGTAGGCAGATTCCAAAGCCGTCATTTTTCTCGTCACATCTCCGACAGTCATCATCAGCTCGCCTGAAACGACCATGCCGATTTGGACTTCCTTATGCTGATGGGGTTCAACGTTCGTATGCGGCGGAACGTAAGACATTAATACCTCAGTGTCGCCGCGCACGGTTGAATACTGTCTCACACCGTTTTCCCATTCTATTAATTTCGGTGTTGGGAAATAAAGCTCCTGCATATCTTCTTTAGTTTTCATAATCAACGTCTCCTTTTCCGAATAATGACCAACTCATAGGAATGCTTTTAAATGTTTTCACAAATGTAAGCCCGTACTTTTGCCGTGCAAGCTCATTCGTTAAAGCAATGTCATACAAGCCTTCTTTTACTTTTCTTGCAGCTTGACTGGTCGAATTGACCAATTTGAAACGTACTTCTTTGCGGGTAAAATATTTGATTAAATTAATGGGTGAAGGATGTGAAACAATAACAGATAAATCAAGCATATCGTCGCTGAATTCAAAGTCAGGACGAACAGCCAGGCCGTACATCGGTGTATCGCACCTGAAGATTTGCAAAAGCTGCAAATCTGGCCTCATGTAGAAATGCTTAATGCCGTCGTAAGCGTGTGGGACGATGGTATATTCCAGCGGGCTTTGAAGCGTCCTTTCGATGCATGATTCAAATGTATCATGCAAGGACAATTTACTGTTCAGCCCCTGCAGAAGAGTAAAATTGGAGATGAAATGCTTTGCTGCGTACTCACTGCTTGTCCCCTCAGGGCCGAGCGTGTTGACTGTAATCAATTTGGATATTGAATCAGTTCTGTTTTTTATCTGAATGCTATTATCCAATATTATCATGAGCACCAACCAATCTTTTAAAATTTTAAGTAAATTTTATCCAGAGAAAATCGAACTGTCAACATTTTTTGAAAATACTGATAATTATTCCCGTACAAACAGAAAAACCCTTAAAAAAGGGTTTTTTATTATAGGCATTTAGAAACTTTCTTTATTGGCATAAGGAATGATCGGCTTTCTGCTCATGTTTGCCGTACTTTTTATATGCGAATACACTGAGCACAAATCCGAGTACGGTGATGGCGGCGCAAATCAATCCGACAGCTGCATAACCGTATCCCACATATACAGGTCCCATCAAAGCAGATCCTAATGTCACAGCCAGATTCGAGGCAAGGCTGTAAAACACCATGATTTTCCCGCGATGATGCTCTGAGCAGTCACTCAAAATGGTGCTGAGCAGCGTCACCGTCAAGCTTTGCATTAACCCCCAAATAAATAGGCTGACGATTAACAGAATCATTGAAGCCGGCGCATAGGCTAAACAGGCCAGCAGCACGCTGATGACCCCCAGCGCAATCAACAGGGAGCGCATTTTTCCGATGCGGTCGGCTATCTTTCCTGTAATCACACTCATGGAAAACCCAATGCCGTAAATCATGATAAATAAGCCCGCAGCTGTATTTCCTCCGGTAAAAATGTCCTGAAGATAGGAGCCTAAAAATGAATACATACCGTAAAAACCAATCATATTACAAAAGGTTATCGTGATATAAACGGGTACGCGCGGGACTTTCAGCGCGTCCCGGAATGTTCCAGCCGGCTCTTCTTTTTCTTCCTTGCCGCTGTTTTTTTGCTCGGCATGACGGCGTATTTCAAGAAGGGTCAGCAAAACAACCAGAACGCCCATTAAGGCGAATATCCAAAATGTCCATCTCCAATGCAGGACGCCGCCGATAAATGATCCGAGCGGCACACCGAAAATCAGTGCCAGCGACCAGCTTGAAACGATCAGTCCCATCACCTTGCCCCGGTATGTATAAGGAACACGATCCCCGACAACTGCGTAAGCGGTCGGCACAAACGCTCCCGCAGCCAATCCCGACAGCGCCCGGCCCAAAAAGAAGAATAAGATATTTTGGGCTAAAGCGCATATTACTGTTCCTATGATAAAAATGATAAGACTTGCCATTAAACTAAGTTCTCTCGAATATTTATCGCCTAAAGGAACCAGAAGCGGCGCACCGATAAAAATCATCACGCCGTAAATACTGATAGATAACGCAAGGACACTGACATCTGAGTTGAAGGCTTTTGCTAAATCCGGCAGCAGCGGTGAGATCACAAGTTCTTCAGATCCGGCCGCAAATACCCCCATCGTTAAAGCCAGTGCTAACAATAGCGGAAAATGATGTTTTGTTTTGATGTCATTGTTTTGTTTACTGTTCATTCTCCCTCAAACACCTCTTCCATAATCTTCATAAAGTTGAATTCATTTTAGCATTGTTTTTTCGCAATTTACAATTCGAACGTAATCTTTATTATTTTTATTGTTTTCATTTAAATTTTAATACAGATTTTAATATTTCATTTAAAAATTACGAGAAACGTTAACGCTACTTATGGAAAGCCAATGGCATTTAGTTTACTCGGATGATCAGACGACACCGTAAAAAAGCTCTCCGATTCTCCGGAGAGCTTTTTCTATTGCGCCTCTGCCTGTTTAAATCGTGCGGTCAGCTACAGAACGCACGGTTTTGTTTCTCTCAAATCAAAAAGCTTCGGACGTTGTTTTGGCTTGCATATGAAGAATTAAATAATCCGGGCCGCCTGCTTTTGAGTCTGTTCCGGACATATTAAAACCGCCGAACGGCTGATACCCGACAATCGCTCCGGTACAGCCTCTGTTGAAGTATAAGTTTCCGACATGGAAATCTTCTCGCGCCCGTTCAATGTGCGCACGGTTTTTCGTCAGCAGTGCGCCTGTTAATCCGTATTCCGTGTTATTTGCAATCTCCAGCATATGATCGAAATCACGCGCTTTGCAGATCGCAACAACCGGGCCGAAAATTTCTTCCTGCATCAGGCGCGCGTTTTCATCAACGTCTGCAAAGATCGTCGGCTGAATAAAGTAGCCTTTTGAATCATCGCCTTCGCCGCCGGTCAACAGTTTGCCTTCAGATTTGCCGATTCCAATATATGACATGACTTTGTTGTAGGACGCTTCATGAATGACTGGGCCCATATACGTATCAGGATCCTCCGGATTGCCGGCAGTCAGCGTTTTGGTAAGTGCCACAGCTTTCTCCACTACTTCATCATAAACATCCTGATGGATGACTGCGCGAGACCCTGCTGAACACTTCTGTCCTGAAAATCCAAACGCTGAATACACGATAGAGGATGCAGCAAGGTCTAGATCAGCATCCTTGTCGATTAGCACCGTGTCTTTGCCGCCCATCTCTGCAATGACCCGTTTCAGCCATTTTTGGCCCGGCTGCACTTTGGCGGCGCGCTCATAAATCCGGCAGCCAACCGCTCGGGAACCTGTAAATGAGACAAACCGCGTTTTCGGATGCTCTACTAAGAAATCGCCGATCTCCGCTCCATCTCCCGGAATATAATTCAGCACACCGTTTGGCAAACCGGCTTCCTCCATGACCTCAACAAATTTTGCAGCCACGACCGGCGCCGCGTCAGCCGGTTTTAAGAGAATCGTATTTCCTGTCACAATCGCTGCCGCCGCAGTACCTGCCATAATCGCAAGCGGGAAATTAAATGGAGAAATGACGATGCCGACGCCAAGCGCTTCGTAATGATATTGATTGAATTCGCCAGCACGGCTCTTTACCGGAGCCCCTTCCTTAAGGTTTAACATTTGGCGCGCGTAAAACTCTAAAAAGTCTATCGCTTCAGCCGTGTCCGCATCTGCTTCCTTCCACGGTTTTCCCGCTTCCTTTACAAGATAGCCTGAAAATTCATGCTTTCTTCTGCGTAAAATAGTTGCTGCTTTAAAGAGGATATTGGCGCGGTGCTCCGGTCTTTGTTTTTTCCAGGATACAAATGCCTGCAATGCGGCTTGCATCGCTTTTTCAGCAAGCTCTTGATCCGCTGTAGACGCGTACCCAATGACCTCTTCTTTATTGGCCGGGTTTATTGAAACCATTTTGCGGTCTGTTTCGATTTTTTCTCCATTGATGACAAGCGGATAATGCTTGCCGAGCTGAGTGTTTACAAAGGCCAATGATTCTTGAAATGCTGTTCGATTCTTTGCCTCCGTAAAATCAGTAAATGGTTCGTGCGCGTATGAAACTGTCATATGTAATCCCCCTCATGTCCTAAAAAATGCCTTGGCATAAATTAAAAATGCAAGAATCATACCAATATCTTGTCTTTTGCTGAAAAAACTTGTTGAATTGTACAGAAATTTGTCTAACAGGAGATCACCTAGCTCTTTTTCCGATCACGAAATGCAAATTTATTTTGCGCATTCTACTTTTCCGAAAAGGGTAAAATGCAAAATTTGTTTGCATCTGAAAGATTCTCCTTCCGAATTCACACCCACCCGCGGAATCGCGATGCTTCTGCCGATTTTCTGATGCCCGTCATGTAAGCCGCCAAACGCATGTCTACTTTATGTGCGGCCGCTGTCTGATAAATCGTTTCGAACGAATTAACCATGACGTTTCTCAGTTTTTCCGCAACCTCTTCTTCCGGCCAATAGTATCCTTGGTTGTTTTGCACCCATTCAAAATAAGAAACCGTGACGCCGCCGGCACTCGCCAGAATATCAGGCACGAGGAGCACGCCTCTTTCGTTCAAGATCTTCGTGGCATCAATGGTTGTCGGGCCATTCGCCGCTTCAACGACAATTGACGCCTGAATGTGATGTGCGTTTTTGGCTGTGATTTGATTGGCGATCGCCGCGGGCACTAAAATATCGCAATCCTTTTCAAGCAGTTCCTCATTTGTGATGACATCTGTAAATAAATTGGTGACCATGCCGAAGCTGTCCCGCTTATCGAGCAAATAAGGGATATCAAGGCCGTCCGGGTTGTAGAGCCCGCCGTGGGCATCCGAAATCCCGATCACCTTCGCGCCGGCATCATGCATGAATTTGGCCAGAAAGCTCCCCGCGTTTCCAAAGCCCTGTATGATGATGCGCGCGTTTTGCAGCTTGATCCCTTTTTTCTTAACCGCCTCTTCAATACAAATCGTGACGCCCTGTGCCGTTGCCGTTTCCCGGCCTTGCGATCCGCCTAAAACGATTGGTTTCCCTGTAATAAAGCCTGGAGAATCGAATTCCCGGAGCCGGCTGTACTCATCCATCATCCACGCCATAATTTGCGAGTTGGTGTACACATCGGGAGCCGGAATATCCTTTGTCGGGCCGACGATCTGGCTGATGGCACGGACATACCCCCTGCTCAGCCTTTCCAGTTCTCCAAATGACATTGTCCGCGGATCACAAATAATACCGCCCTTTCCGCCGCCATAAGGAAGATTGGCAATCCCGCACTTGAGCGTCATCCAAATGGATAATGCCTTTACCTCCTCTTCGCTGACTTCAGGATGGAAACGCACGCCCCCCTTTGTCGGACCGACAGCATCATTGTGCTGCGACCGGTAGCCTGTATACACTTTGACACTGCCGTTATCCATTTTTACCGGAATACGGACGGTGAGCATTCTCTGCGGCTCTTTCATGAGTTCATACATATCGCCCGGATAGCCCAGCTTCCGCAGGGCTTCCTTAATGATCGTTTGGGTAGACAGAAATAAATTAAGAGCTTCTTTTTCCTCGTCTTTCTTGACTTGCTTTTCTGACATCTTTTTCACCTCATTATTTTTTGACCGGCTTAAAATGTAAGCGCTTTAAAAATTTTCCGCCGGTCAATTCCTTTCTTCATTGGATTCACCCTTATCATCATGCAAGATCCGTACCAGTTTTTTAAATCAACAAAAAAGAGACTGAAAATATCTCAGCCTCTGATCACATCTATTCATTAACGAGTTAACGAGGGTCAATCACCAGCTGCGTTTCAGCGTAAAAACTGCCGATTCCCAAACCGTTCACAACATCGCCTTTAATCGTGTAAGTGCCTGCGCGCGGAAGGGTTTTGCGCACCATGACGAGGTCAAATTCAGTTGCGCCTAATAAATCAAGCGTAAGCGGGAGTCTAACTGTTTTTCCATCGTTTAAAATCTGTGTTTCTTTCAGTGTTCTTCCATTCACTGAATCTCTTGTCGTGGCATGGAACCCGTCAGGAAATCGGAATTCTACCGCTCCTAGAGAAAGTACCGCGTTTGGTTTATACGTCACTTCAATATCGGAAGTGGTCCACTCTTTTGTGCTGTTGATCGTTTTAGCTTCAATTGATGCAGACTGCGCATGAGCTTGGCCTGAAGGAAGCAAGATTGATAGTAAAACAGCTGAACTGATGAATAGTGAAGATACGAATGAAGTTCTTTTTAACATGACATTTCCCCCTCAAATCACAGTTAATATTTGGCCAGAGCGTCCTCTGCAGAAAAAGTATGTTTCTGTCATTCGCGAATTTCCAATTCTTTTTCTTAAAAATTAATCTAACACCAATCCATATGGAAGTAAATGCTTTTTCAGGAATATTAGAACTTGGTTTTTTTTGTGAGTTCCATCCTATTTATACAAGGTTCCTACAGACTATTTTTTCTCTCGTTTTCTAGCTACACCCGCCTGTTGATCTCTATCTTTTATCCTATTTTGAAAAAGGACAAAAAAAAGCGAAGATGCCTCCGCTCTTCGATTGATCACGTTCCTATCTTTATCTGAATTCGGTATTCCAGTTAAAACCGATCGTCTCATCATTCCACGGAATTCTTTTTTCATCAGGTTGATCCGCGTTATACGACATGGTCGTGAAGTAGATAATCGTCAGCGGCTTCTCTCCCAGCACTCTGTATCCGTGGGCAACCCCTTTAGGGATCAATAATAGCATCGGGTTATCTTCGCCCATGTAATAAACGCCAGTTTCTCCTTTTGTCTTTGAGTCCTCTCGAAGATCGTAAAGGACAACCTGAGCATGGCCGGTTGGGAAGAACCAAAGATCATCTTGCTTCTCATGATAATGGAATGCCTTAATCACACCTGGATAGCTTTTCGACCAAGAGGCCTGCCCGAAATGCTCAAGAAGGTTCTCATCATCCCGAACCAACTCGGCAAAAAATCCTCTGTCATCACTGTGCTTCGTCAATTTTTTCACCTTGACTCCATCAATCACGTGCACTGCTCCTTTCCCGCAAATATGCCCGTAACGCTTCTCGCCAATGGCGAGGGCGAATGCCGGCTTCTTCAATGGCCTGATGGCTCAGAACAGAATAAGCCGGACGGGGCGTTTTGTTTCCGTATTCTTCAGTCGTGACAGGCAAAATGACTGTGGCCAGCCCGCTTTCTTCCATAATGGCCTTCGCAAATTCATACCAGCTGCATATGCCTGAATTGCTGACATGATAAATGCCCGGCGGATGGCTGAACAGCTTGATGACCGCTTCCGCTAAATCCTTTGTATAGGTCGGCGAACCCATTTGATCGCTTACAACCCGCAGCTCTTGTTTCGTTTCAGCAAGCTTCAGCATGGTTTGAACGAAATTGCTGCCGCCGTGTCCGTACACCCACGACGTTCTGATGATCGTGCTGTCTTTTGTCGCTAATCGAATCAGTTCTTCTCCGAGCTTTTTGCTTTTGCCGTAGATGGTATTTGGATTTGGAGGATCGTCTTCCCTGTATGGCTGGGTTCCTTTCCCGTCGAATACATAGTCCGTGCTGATATGAACATATTGAGCGCCGATGCGGGTTGCCTCAAGAGCTGTATAATAAGCGCCGATTCCGTTAATCAAGTACGCTTTATCAAGTTCTGTCTCGCATTGATCAACCGATGTAAACGCGGCCGCATTAACCACGATATCCGGCTGATAATGGCCAAACGAATGCCGTACTGAGCGCTGGTCAGCAATGTTCATCATCTTCTTTGTTAATGCAATGACCTCATATCCAGTTTGCTTCAGCTGGCGGCACAGTTCCCGGCCAAGCTGTCCTCCCGCACCAGTCACCAATACCTTTGTCAATCGGATCACCTTCTCATCGGTCATTGTCGGTATACCAGCGAATCGTACGCGCAATGCCTTTTTCAAACGGCACTTCCTGCCGCCAGCCCAGTTCGTTTTTCAGCTTTGATGCATTGATCGCATAGCGCCGGTCATGCCCTTTTCGGTCTTCCACGTGTGCGAACAATTCCTCACAGCCCAAATGCTTCATGATGATGCTCGCCAGCTCTTTATTTGTGCGTTCATTCCCGCCGCCGATGTTATACACCTCACCATCTGTTCCTTTTTCTAAAATCAGCTTGATGGCGCGGCAATGATCCTCCGCAAACAGCCAATCTCGGATCTGGAGCCCATCGCCGTACAGCGGAACTGGAAGTCCTTGCTTCGCATGGCGGATAATCGTCGGAATCATTTTTTCGCTGTGCTGGTAAGGGCCGTAATTGTTGCTGCATCGTGTAATAATGGCCGGAAGCTTGTGGGTTTTGACATAAGATAACACAAGCAAATCAGAGCTTGCCTTGCTGGCTGAATATGGGTTATTAGGAGAAAGCGGCGTCGTTTCAGTAAACGCGGGATCTTCCGCTTCTAAATCCCCGTACACCTCATCTGTTGAAATATGAATCAGCTTCTTGGCTTTTCCCTGCAAAACCGCTTCCGCCAATCGGTATGTTCCCATGACATTTGTGGTGATAAACGGCTCTGCTTGGGAAATGCTTCTGTCTACATGCGATTCCGCAGCGAAGTGAATCACGCCGTCATACGTCTCATCAAACGCGCGGTCGATATCCTCCTGAACACTGATATCCCCTTTCACAAAGCGAAATCGGCTGTTTTCCTTTAATTTTTCCATTTCCTCCAAGTGGCTGGCGTACGTCAGTTTATCTAAAACGGTAATGCGCGCATCCGTTTCCTTCAGCATGAGCTTTGTAAACGTGAGCCCGATGAAGCCGGCCCCGCCCGTAATTAAATATGATTTTGCCATCACTGTTCGTCCTGTCCTTTCTGTAAAGCCCGGTGTACAAGCTGAGAGGCGAGATGAAGCGATTCGTGAGTTCCGGCATCGACCCACCAGCCTGATAACACATCATACGTAAGCTGGCTGTTTTCGATGTATAGATTATTCACATCAGTGATTTCCAGCTCGCCGCGCTTTGACGGTGATATTTGTTCAATATACGAAAATACCTCCGCATCATACATATAAATGCCGGTTACGCAAAGGTTGGTCGGCGGATGTGCGGGCTTCTCGATAATGGAACGAATCCGCTTGTTTTTCTCATCAATTTCAGCAATCCCGAAGCGCTCCGGATCATCAACTTCTTTCAGCAGCACCTTTGCTCCTTTTCCCTGCTGTTCAAAGCGCTCCGTAAAAGGCTTTAATGAATCTTCGAATATATTATCACCTAATAATAAAATGAAAGACTCTTTTTTCGTAAAGCGTTTTGCATAAGACAGCCCATCCGAAATACCCGATGCGGCAGGCTGGACCTGATAAGTGATTGTGACGCCAAGCTCTTCCCCGTTCCCAAGCAGCTTGAAAAACTGCGGCATATGATCTTTTTGGCTGATGAGTAAAATGTCTTTTATTCCGGCTTCCTCCAGCTTCATAATCGACCAGTAAATCATCGGATACGGGCCTACAGGAAGCAAATGCTTGTTGACGGCTTTCGTTAAGGGCATAAGGCGTGAGCCGTTTCCTCCGGCTAAAATTACACCTTTCACAGTAACACTTCCTTACATGCATTTTTATAGCTTTTGATCATACAAATCTTGAAGAATAGCTTTTACCCGCTTGATGCCTTTGCCATCCACGAGCGGCCTCCCTCCCTTGTGCAAAGAACGGCGAAGAGGATAGCTGCTGCTGATTCGTGACATCTGATAGATGAGCGTTTCATCCGATACAAGCTCTCCGAGACCAAGATCAAGAGCGGCGCCTTGTTCAGCGAATGTTTTGGCTGTTGCCGTTTGGTGCTCAACCTGAGAAAGAACAAGGCACGGCACACCGATGCAAATGGCTTCGTACAAGGAGATGCCGCCGGCTACAATGGCTGCATCCGCTTGTTTCATGACACCCGCCATATCACTTGTCTGCCCGATCACCGTGTACTGCGGCTTCTTTTGAATCAGCCTTCGGAGCGCTTCTTGATGCGGTGAAGCGCTCCCCATCACAAAAATCATGTTTTTATCTTTCATGGCGGGGACTTGATCGGCTGCAGCCAGCACTTTAAAAATAAGCTGCTTCGGATCGCTTCCTCCCAGCGCAACAAGAATATTGCGGCATTTTTTCCTCAGTTTGTAATCATTTCTTGCGGTCTGGAAGGCGGGGTGAAGAATGAGATAATCAGGGCCTTCATAGATGCGGGTGTTTCCCTGATCGTACGACCTGCTTCTGATATCACCGTAAATTCCGTTGATGACTGCGTCACTTAGCTGAATCGCTTTTTCATTTTTCTCTTCAAAGAGTACGATTTTTGCATCTGTTTCCGCCTTTATTTTCCTTAATAGCTCAGCAGGCGCATCGAGAATATCAAACAAAAGCAGATCAAGGTGCTTGTTTTTTATTTCCCGGAGAATAAATTCATCCTGCCGCAGCTCCGGTTTTACGATGACATGCCAATGCTCTTCATGAAGAAATGGTTCAGACTCCTGATTCGTGTAAAACGTAATCAAGCAGCGCTGTTTGAGTTCTTCCGCGAGCCTCTTCATCCGGACAACATGGCCCATTCCCTTTTCATAACCGCCGTCTGCGACGATCCCAATATGCATGGCTATTCAGCCTCTCGTTCGATTGCCGCATCAGGGTTCCGGTTCAGCAGGTTGATGAGCTCGGAGGCGGATACATCGGGACGCTCGCCTGCTTTTTGATAAAGGGCCTTTATCGATTCATAGTCTTCCTTTGTGTCGATGGTCAGCCGGTATTGAGGGGCGCGAAATTGTTCCGGCGCCTCTATAAACTGAACGCGATAAAGATCTGGATGGTTCCTTACATATAACGTGACATGCTCCTGATATTGATCCTCCAACGCCTGAATACGGCTGATGTCTGTTAACAGCTTGGCGCTGACCACTTCCCCGCTAATCCCTAACGGAGTGTGCCGGATATACGTATAATCCGCTCCTTGATCAAGATGCGCCGCTATCATGAAATCGAGCAGCTCCGGATCGACAAACGGATTATCACCCGTTAACCGGATGACCACTGTCGGTTTGACAGCTTTAATGACCTGCACAAACCTGTCGAGAACACGTTCCTCGCTGCCGCGGAAAACGCGAAAGCCATATTTCACACAGTGCGCCTCTAAGATGTCGTCAGTTTCTTTGTCAGACGTGGCGATGACAAGATTATCCCGATCCTTTTGATAAAACGCGCTTTTCCGGACACGGTGAACGAGAATATCGAGTAAACGATTGGACCCGAGCGGACGCAGCACTTTTCCCGGAAGCCGTGTTGAACCCATTCTGGCTTGGATGATAAAGAGAATGTCATTCATGAGATGGGCTGTCCTTCATTAAAATGTCGTCCCAGACAATGCCTGTATCGGACGGGATGTCTCTTACAGCCCGAACGCCGCCGGTCAGCAGCTCAAAAAATCTCGGGTGCAGCCCCTGCGGCTTTTGTCCGGGGCGCAGCACTGCGATATTGTCTTCACTAAAAACTTCGCCTTTTTGTATCGGAGCTGTTGCAAAAATTCCTCTGTATGCAAATTGTCGGATTTCTCCTTCGATGGCGGTTGTGGTTTTGTATGAACTGCCTAGCAGTCTTTCAGATACCGGCTTCCTGATTCCTTGTTTCATCTCGGCCTCGGTTTTCCTGATTCCTTCGACCATTTCTTTTAATTCGTCCGGATTTAACGCAAACGAGTGGTCGGCGCCCGGCAGATTTTTATCGATCGTAAAATGCTTTTCTATCAGTTTTGCTCCGAGCCGAACCGCGGCACACGGCGCTTCAGTCGGGTGCTCGCTGTGATCGGAGAAGCCGATCACAGCATCAGGAAAAGCGGCGGCAAGCATCGGAATGACGCTGAGGTTGCTGTACTCCGGCGGCGCAGGGTATTTCGCCACACAATGCATAATGGCGATTTGATCGTTGCCCTCTGCCCTGATGGTGCTCCACGCTTCGTGAACATCAGAAATTTCCGCTCCGGCTGTCGAGAATATCATCGGCCTGTTCAGTCGGGCGACATATTTGAGCAGCGGAAGATGGTTAATTTCATAGGATGCGATTTTAAAAGCGCTCGGCGAGGTGGACTGAAGCAGGTCGGCTGACCCTTCGTCACATACTGTGCTTAAAAAGATCACCTGCTTTTCGCGGCAGTAATCCAAAAGCGGGGAAATCCACTCAGCGGGAATTTCCATGGATTGAATCAAAGAAAAAATAGAGACGTCCTGGCCAGCCGCTGTTTTGTACAAACCAGGATCTTTCTGGTACATCTTATCAGCCTGGAACATTTGAAATTTCACGGCATCCGCGCCGGCTTCCGCCGCTGCATCAATCAGCGCAAAAGCCTGATCAAGCTTTCCGTCATGATTAATTCCCGCCTCGGCAATAATAAATACAGGAGCGTCTTTGCCCACAGTTTTATTCGCGATCTGAAACGTTGCCATTATTTCGCCTCCTTGCCCGGCCAAATATGATAATAGTAATACGATTGTTCAGCGGTGAAGCCCATTCTTTCATAAAGGCGGATCGCCCTTACATTGTGAAGCTGCGTCCCCGCTGTTACCGTTTTATGCTTCTGGATCAACGGGTGTTCTATGAGATTCGCCAATAAATGAAACGCGACACGTTTGCCTTCGAATCCCGGCTTCACAGCCATCAAATCGAGAATACATTCATCTTCTCTGGATAAGCCCTGAAGATAACCGATGACCTCGCCATTATGCTTAGCGGCAACATTGACAGCGGCCCTTCCATTCAGATTGTTTCGTGTCCACTCCTGAAAAATTTTGCTTGCTGCTTCGCGGCTGAGATAAGGATCTTGAAAATATCTGCTTTTGGTAAACGAGTCGCGGGCCAGCTCACATATCGCTTCTGTGTCTTCGGGCTCAGGCGGACCCAGTTCAAAAAATGGCGGTGTTTTGTCATATAAAGACGGGGGATTCGCCAGCTTCAGCAAACTGCCGACAAAGTAAGAGGACGGCTGCTGCTGTATCACATGCGCGGCTCCGATATCTTCAGCCGGAACGCGAACAAAGATAAAATCCGTTTCATCCATTTGCCTTACAGAATAAAACGCTTGAAACAGCCTCTTCAGCTGCCCGGTGCTGTTTGCCGCCAGAAGCTTGACGTTCATGACTTTCTTCTGAAGAATCTTGCCTTCCCACAGAGAGTCTTCATAAAGCAAGACGCCTTGGAGCCCGCTGTTTTCAAAAAGGCCGAGGGAAAATTGATAGGGAACGTCCAGTGTAAGCTGCCTGCTGTGGAGAAAACTCTCAATCGCCTCTTTGGAGACATTTTCTTTTACCGTGTACACTTAACCAGCCCCTTTTACGATAGCCCGCACAGCTTCAATGACATCATTTACATCCTCGTCAGACATTGATGGATAAAGCGGGAGCGACAGGGTTCGTTTATAGTAATTCATCGCGATCGGGAAGTCCTCTTCCTTAAACCCGAATCGCTTTTGATAATACGGATGAATGTGCACGGGAATAAAATGAACGCTTGTGCCGATATTGTATTCATCCTTTAAAGCCGTAATCATTTCGCTGCGCGTGACACCGGCCTGTTTTTCATCCACTTGCAGAACATATAAATGCCAAGCGTGCCTGCCGTCATCATGGACAAACGGCGTGATCAGTCCCGAAATCTGCTGAAAAGCGGCTTGGTAGCGGCCGGCAATCTCTTCTCTCCGTTTCTGCATCTCATCCAGACGTTTCAGCTGATGAAGACCGAGAGCCGCCTGCAGATCAAACATGTTCATCTTATAGCCGGGCGATTCGACTTCATAATACCAGCTGCCATTTGAAGAATAACGGTTCCACGCGGCTTTGCTCATGCCGTGAAGGCTCAGCACCCGGATGTGATCGGCAAGCTCCTCATCGTCTGTCGTCAGCATGCCGCCTTCCCCTGTCGCCAGGTTTTTGGTGGCGTAAAAGCTGAATGCCGTCGCGTCCCCGATAGAACCGATCATTCTTTGCTTATAAGTCGTATACACAGCATGTGCCGCATCCTCAAGAACGAATAAGCCATGCTTTTGGGCAATTACCAATATCGCATCCATATCGCAGGACTGCCCGCCAAAGTGGACGGGTACAACTGCTTTCGTTCGCGGTGTGAGGGCCGCCTCAAGCTTTACCGGATCAATATTGAGCGTGTTTTCGTCAATGTCCGCAAACACAGGCGTCGCTCCTGTATGAATAATTGTATTGGCGGTCGAGCTGAACGTAAGCGGAGAGGTAATGACCTCGTCACCCGGCCCGATTCCTTTTGCTTTCAAAGCCAAAAATAAGGCGGCCGTACATGAATTCAGCGCCACGGCGTGCTTCGCCCCGACAAACGAGGCAAACTCTTTTTCAAACTGCTGAACCTTCGGGCCTTTGGAGAGCCATCCCGATTCAAGCGTTTCTGTAACCTCCTGAATTTCTTCCTTGCCGATTAACGGTAAAGAGTAAGGAAGAAAATGATTTCTCTTTTGCACCATTTCTTTGCGCTCCTATCATTTTATTCAGTATCTTCCCGCCTGTAATCAACCCCTGTTTTGTCTTTCAATTCCGCAAATAAGGCATTTGTTGATTCTGCCACCGGGTAATTAGCTGCTGTGAATGCCAGACGCGCCTCTTCTGCTTTTTGATGCACTGAGGGACTTCGAAGAACCGCAATCAAGGTGCGCGCCAGTTCATCCGGCTGATCAAATATAAAACCGCCAAGAGATTCATAATACGGATACGTGCGGGTTCCGGATGATTTCCCGATAAATGCAGGTTTTTGAAACAGCATGGCTTCAAGTCCGACTGTTGAGGTTTGCGTCACTGCCGCGTCAGCATACGGCAGCAAATCATACAGCTCCATCTCCTTTTTGATGACTCTGCAGGCATTATGTTTTTTCGCCGCAGCGTGATACAGATCCAGCTTATTTTTCCCGATTTCCCAAGGGTGGGGTTTGATGATGATTTGCAGCTGTTTCTGATCAGAAAGCTCTTCTAGCAAACCGGAATAAAAATCTTCCGAAAAAGGCTGGGTCGCAATAAGCACGATTTTTTTGGATGGATGAAAAGCAAGTTTTCGATAGAATACGGACATGTCGATAGGGGTTCTGTTAAATATCTGATCGAAGCGGGGATGTCCCGTTACGAGAATCTGCTCAGGTTTACAGCCTTTTCGTTTGAACCACTCCGCTTCATAAGCGCCAAAAACAGCCTGATAGGTTGTAAAAACAGGAATGAAGGCTTCATCTCCCATCAATGCGCCATGCTGAAGACAAATGCTGACGGCCCCTCTCTTTTCACACATAAGAGCGAGCACCCTGCTGTAAATATCTTCTGCCGTTCCGACGACAACAGCAGAAATCTTCTCCTGCTCAAACAGCGCATCAACCGTATCAATGGCTTCCATAAATAAAGGTATATCTTTGTAAAGCCGATCGCGAAACGCTTGATCACCGAATGCAGGGTGGTCATCAAAAGGGGCGAGAATCGAACAGGCTGTTTCGAGATACGGCTTCGGATCACCTTTTTGGCATGATTCCGTAATCTCACGCTTGCTTATCACAGGCAGATCACAATAATCAGGCAAACTCCACCGGGCCAAAACAGCTGTTTTTTCAGGATCGAACTGATAGTAATTTTCGTTTGTAAAACGCAGATAATCAAAGTGCAAAATGACTTTTCCCTTACCTGGTATGTTGTTTATTTTGGCTATACTTCGTATTTTTTCTTCAAAAAACGGCTGAATCTGCCCTTCATCGATATGCTGATCCACCGCTCCGAATAACTCCGGCTCTTCATCCATCATCACCCTTAGCTCCGGGCTGATGTATTGATAAAAATTACTGATAAGCCCAAGCGGAATCCCCTTGTAGCGAAGTCTGTCAAAAAGCTCTACATACTTCCGGTACAGCACCCAATAATTGCTTAAATAGGCCGACAAGCTCTCACCCCATCCCAAGCTTTTTTAATGATTCACGCAGCTCTCGGCAATTGCGCTGCGGAGGAAGGTTCCTGACGAATTCATTTTTTTCTAATTCAAACAGCTGAAAGTGAATCGATTGGTCGGTAATATAATTCAGATCCAGCTCCTCAGCCAGCGGGTAAAACGGATAAAAATGGTTGACCCTCCAAAAGAACCGGGCATCCCCGATCCTGTAAAACGCCGGGCTTTCATCCCAATAGGAGCCAAATTTCTCCTTTACCTTCTCAAGCACAGAATACCTGTGCATCACCGAGCAATGGTCGATGGCGCACGGCGCGTTCCACGTCACGTGAACGGCCGGCCTGATAGTTTCTTTTACAATGTCGCGATCCTCGTTTAAGTGATAGGTTTTGGAGGCTGAGTAAATCACAGCCTTTTCAGGATGATCATCGAGCTCCTTCACCATTTTTAAGAGCCGGTCCGGCATATAGACGTTGTCATCCGTCGCATAGGTGATATATTCACCCTTGGCCATCTCAATCGCCTGATTGATCAGCGCCGCGTATCTTGTTTTTTCCGTTCTTTCCTTTACTTCAGATACATCGCTTTGATAAAAACGCACTCGGTTATCATTCAAAAAAGGACGGATTACATTTAGCGTCTCTTCATTGGAGTTGTCATCCATAATAAACAATTCAAAATCGGAAAACGTTTGTGAAAGTATGCTGGAAATGGACTTTGCCACATAATCGCTTTTGTTATAACTCGTCATAATGACTGATACTTTCGGCAAATCCTACACCTCCTTCTTGAAACTTCACACCTGAAACTAACGTTATCTTATGTTACTTATGCGCAAGTTGCGCTAGGGATACAAACCAATATGCGCGAAAAGTTTGTGTATGCCTACGAAAAACAGCGGCTGCCCAGACGAAAATCTGGCCCGTCCGCTGTTCTTTTTCCGCATATTCCAAGCATCAGCCTCATAAGGTGAAAGAGATAAAAATCGCACCAACGACTAAGATCGTTTTCCATCGGAGGTGAGTCATCGCGGAGCGTTCATTTATACATCCGGAACTTGTTTTGAATGGTTTTCATAAAAAGGAGGAACGATATGAAACCGAAAAAAAATCAATATCAGCAAATGCAGGGATTTGATAATATGCAAGGATATCAGCCTCAGTACGGCGCCAATCCGTACCCGCAGCAAGGTCAAGGCGCGCAAATGCAGACGATGGGGATGCAGCCAATGATGCCAATGCAGCAAGGGCAGCAAGGATTCGGATTCCCGGGCCAGCAGGGCGGCGGGTTTCAAATTCCATCGGGGCCGACACCGTCGGCGCCCGGACAAAGCATTCCCGGCATGCTGCCTGTTGAGGAATCGTACATTGAGAACATTTTGCGACTGAACAGGGGAAAAACGGCCACCATTTATATGACATTTGAAAACAGCAAGGAATGGGGCTCAAAGATCTTTCGCGGCGTCATCGAGGCTGCGGGACGGGATCACATTATCATCAGCGACCCGAAATCAGGAACTCGCTACCTGCTCCTGACCATCTACCTCGATTACATTACATTTGATGAAGAAATTGCGTATACGTATCCATATTCCATGGCATCCTATTCGCCAAGATAAAGTAAAAGCCAATCACTCATATGATGAGGATTGGCTTTTTTTTATAGATATTTGACGGCTGCGACAATGATCATGATCCAAGAAATAATAAACGCCACACCGCCGAGCGGGGTAATGGCCCCAAGAATGGAGATTTGCGTCAAACTGAGAATATATAAGCTTCCGGAAAACAGCACAATTCCCGCAAACATCAGCCAACCGGCTGTCGTGACACTGCCGATGCCGGATAATTTATCGGCCAGGAAGGCGACAACGAAAAGCCCAAGGGCGTGATACATATGATACTGCACACCTGTGTGCCACACCTGAAGATATTTATCAGGAATTTTCCCTTCTAATCCGTGAGCGCCAAATGCCCCGAGTCCCACAGCAAGCAGGGCGTTAATGGCCCCTAATATGATAAAAACTTTCATCTAGCTCTCCCGCCTTTTCGTTAAACTCATATCCTTTATCTTATCGCACCTATACTAAAATTCAATATTTGTTCTCCGATGACACGAGATTGTCGGATTTTCTCCTGCGCCAAAGCTGGAACTGGTCTGACGCTATTGCAACAAGCGTTCCTAATACAAGCCCGTTGCTTAACAGAGAAATAAATACCGGGTGCAAACCCTTTAAGGCAGTTTCAGGAACAAACATAATGCCGACCCCCGTCAACAGCGAGGTGCCGATCACAGACCGCACCCTTTTCAGTTCCGCTTTCTCATATGAATCAAATTCTGCAAGGGCCAGACCGCCCATCGCGGAAAACACAACAAAGTTTACCGCAAATCCAACGGGTGACGGCAGGCTCGCAAACGCATTCATGAAAAACGGGATCACGCTGATCACAACAACGAAAATACTGCCGAGCATAAACGGTTTTTTAGAAGGCATTTTGGTCGTTTCAATAAAACCCGCTGCTCCCGAAATCGGAACCGGTGCAATGGCTCCCGTCAAACCGCTCAGCAGATGGCTGAATGAGGCGGCAAAACCGGCATGGCGTTCATGATGCCGCCCATCCGGCTGTTTGCCGAATTTTTTTACAGCGATATCCACAACCTTCATGCTCGCCAGCATATTCACGATCAGCAAGATGGTAATAAAAATGGAGGTGATGATAAGACCGCTGTTAAATAAAGGTTTGCCAAAAGGAAACAGGGAGGGTAGCTGAAACAGCCGATCAGGTATTTCCATCGGCTTTGCCGCTCCGGCAGCCGCAAACAGCACCCATCCGCCGAACAGAGCCAATAAAATAGAATATTGCTTAAAAAACGTGATGTTCGAATTTGTCATTATAAAGGCGGCGGCGACTACAACAAGTGCAAGACCAAATACAAGGCCGTCTACACCGTCCTTGCGGTAGCCGATTCCGAGAATTCCTTTTATAATGGGCTGACTCAGCTGCATGACAAGCAGCAATAAATAGACCCCCGTTACAACCGGAGTAAACAAGGCTGCGAGCCGGTCAATGACCTTGAAGATACTTAACAAAAAGAAACATACAGCGCTTACAAGAAGAGCTCCCTGCAAACCGCGCAGTGTGTCCCCGTAAGTTGCAAAAACAGTTCCCGTCAGCCCGCCGTAGATCGTATACACGCCCCACCACAAGCCGGCGGGGCTCTCATTGATCGGCAGTCTGTGGCCTTTCAAACACTGAATGACTGCGGCAATTCCCAATACAAAAAATGTGCTCTGGATCAATCTCGCAGAATCTGAGTGATCCAGATGAAACGACTGGGCAACCGCCACCGGAACAACAATCGCCGCAGCAATGATAAACGCTGTCCATTGCAGCGCGCCAAGAACCAATTTCACGTGCGCTCAACCTTTCTCATTAAAAATCAAATAAAGACTCTCCGTTTCCGTCCTCTTCCTGCTTCTCTTTTTCCTGCTTTCGATAATTGTTTAATCCCGCGCTTCCCATCATTTTTTCCATCATCAACTGGTCTGTCGATGGCGGCGCGGCAGGACTTGGCGTGCTGCTCGGCTGGATGCGGGGCGCGCTCGCGGCCTCCGGCTGATCCAGCACGACGTCACACAAAGAACGGACAACCGCTACCGAGCGCTTCAGCTCCTCATCTAGCTCAGCCGTCTTCGCTTTTTTGAGCTCCTCTTCCATTTTTTGAATCAAAGCAGATATATGAATGTTCATCAAGAACCCTCCAGAATATTTATCGTCTTCCTGCATTTTATCAAATTCCCGCCACAAACGCAGATATGAGTTTGTGATTTTTTCTAACAAACCTTGCGCATTTGACAAGCAGAAGAAATTTTTCACATAATAAATCACCATACTTTACAAAAAAGGAGTGATGGAATGAACAGCATACCCTTTATCGTCAGCAAGCATAAAGCATATTTTGCGGCGGGGCACACGAGACCGCTAGAATCGAGACTGGACCTGTTGCAGAAGCTGAAACAAGCCATCAAAACACATGAAGCTGATCTCACAGCCGCTCTCTATCAAGATCTCAACAAATCCGAACAAGAAGCATACACAACGGAAATCGGAATTGTGTTGGAGGAAATCAGCTTTGTGATGAAACGGCTGGGAAAATGGGCCAAGCCGAAACGAGTCAAAACACCGCTGACCCATCTAGGCTCCAAAAGCATCATCATCCCTGAGCCGTATGGAACCGTTTTAGTGGTTGCGCCATGGAACTATCCCCTGCAGCTGGCGCTTTCTCCCTTGATTGGAGCCATTGCCGCCGGGAACACGGTCGTTCTCAAACCGTCGGAATATACGCCGGCTGTTTCCGCTGTTCTTTCCAACCTCATCAGCAGCGTTTTTCCAAATGATTATGTCGCTATGGCGGAAGGCGGGCCCGACGTCAGCACAGCGTTACTACAGCAGCCCTTCGATTATATTTTCTTCACTGGCAGCGTTGCCGTGGGGAAAATCGTCATGGAGGCTGCGGCCAAACAATTAACACCCGTTACCTTGGAGCTTGGCGGCAAAAGCCCCTGTATTGTCCATAAGGATGCGGACATACAGCTTGCCGCTAAACGCATTGTCTTCGGGAAATTTACGAATGCGGGACAAACCTGCATCGCACCGGATTATTTATTTGTTCACGAAGACATCAAAACAAAGCTCACAGAAGAAATGAAGCGTGCGATCAATGAATTTTACGGCCCTCAGCCCGAACGGAATCCGCAGTACGGCAAAATCGTCAGTGAGCGCCACTATCGGCGGCTGCTCGATTTTCTAAATAATGGCGTCCCGCTCACAGGCGGACAATCTGATTCTGATCACCACAAAATAGCGCCGACGATTCTTGACCAAGTGGAGGATGACTCTCCTGTGATGCAGGAGGAGATTTTCGGGCCGATTCTTCCGCTGTTTACGTACGGCGATATCGATGAAGTCATTGAGAAAGTCCAATCGCGCCCGAAGCCACTCGCCCTGTACGTCTTTACCACAAACAAAGAAATCGAGCGGTCTGTTTTAGAGAATCTGTCGTTTGGCGGAGGCTGTGTCAATGATACGCTAATGCACGTCGCGACACCGTATTTGCCATTCGGCGGCGTCGGAGAAAGCGGTATCGGCAGCTATCACGGATTTGACAGCTTTAACACATTTACGCACAAAAAAAGCGTCGTCAAACAAACGAACCGCTTCGACATCGCTTTTCGTTATCCTTCTTCCAAAAACGGGCTGCGAATGATTCGGAAAATACTCAAATAAAAAAGCGCAGATGATCCGCGCTTTTTACAAATCCTTTATACACCAATCAATCGGCGCTTCTCCCATTTTCTCTAAGCACGCATTCGCCCGGGAAAACGGTCTGCTCCCGAAAAATCCGTTTCTTGCCGAAAACGGGCTGGGATGCGTCGATTCAATGATAAAATGCTTGGACGTGTCGATCCGTTCTTTTTTCATTTGGGCATGCCGGCCCCACAAAATAAAGATTACCGGCTGCTCCCTTTCATTCAACACGTCAATAATCCGGTCCGTCAGCCGCTCCCAGCCTTTCCCTTTATGAGAATTTGCCTGTCCGCGTCTTACCGTCAGCACAGTGTTTAGCAAGAGAACCCCTTGCTTTGCCCAGCTGACAAGCGACCCGTGGTTCGGAATGCTGCACCCGATGTCCTCCTGCAGCTCAAGAAAGATATTTTTTAATGAAGGCGGCTGCTTCACACCCGGCTTTACGGAGAAGCTTAAACCCTGAGCCTGTCCTGGCCCGTGATACGGGTCTTGGCCGAGAATGACCACCTTGACATCATCGAATGGGGTATAATGCAGCGCATTAAAAATATCCCGGCTGTCCGGATAAATCGTTTGCTCCGCGTATTCCCGCTTCAGCATTTCTCTGAGCTCTTGATAATACGGTTTCTCAAACTCTTCTTCCAGCTGATTCCACCAGCTGTCTTCTAAAATCTGTTTCAAGATTCAGGCCTCCCTTACGTACGATGAAGTCTGGAATAGACAGGTTTGCCATCCCAAACGATTTCACTTTTTGCTTCCCGTCTTTTCATCTCAGGCTCTTCAAGCAGGACGGCAAAGTTTTTCGTCGGCAGTTCCCCGAGTCCGTGCTTTTCACTTAAACGATCCAAATATTGTTTCCGCTTGGCGCCAAGGTCCGCGGACTGATTGTCTCCCGCGTCACTGAAGGCATACATCACACTGGCGCAAGGGACACGCTTCACCCGGTAATCCTTCGCCGCGCGCAAATAAAAATCCCAGTCCCAATAATTGTGCACATCAGCATCGAAATAACCGATTTCAGCATGCAGAAAACGTCTGTACATGCTTCCCGACGGCACATATGTAGAGAACACTCTCATATCCTCGTAGTCAGCGGTATAAGCAAACAGCTTCCGCGAAATTGGATATCTTGTTCCGTTTTTCTCTTCAAATGAGACAATCTCCGCATCAGAATGAACGAAATCCGCCGTTTCTATTTCCTTCGCCATTCTCTCCACATGCCCCGGTGTAAAGAAATCATCGTCATCACAAAGCATAATGCAATCGCCAGACGTTTCTTTTACACCGGCATTTCTCGCAGCCACATGCCCCGAGTTCTTTTCTAAATTGATGACAGCAATCGGCAGCTCCGGATACAGTGCTTTGACCGGCACGACCGATTCCCCGGCATCATTCACAATAATGACTTCATAAGGCTTCAAGGTCTGCTGCGAAATCGACTCCAGAAGCTCACACAAAGCCGGAATCCGATTATAGGTCACAATTACGATAGAAATCTTCATGATGCTCTCCTTCACATTTTCATAGTCATGTACTATTAAAACATATATTGGACGGGAGATCAGTGGGAATATCCTACTGAAACAGTAAACTAGAATGATAGAAACAATAATGTGGCACCGATCAATAGCACCAAGATCAGTGCCAGATCTCCAAATACATGAAAGAGATCTTTCAGGCGTACGCTATTCGGAAGGATCAGATGCCACAGCTTAGATTGATAGACCGGAAGCAGCACAAGTGCATAAGAAAGACACAAAAAAGTAAAAGCCGGCGGAACAAAAGCACAGCCTGTATCGTCCCAATTCATCACGATGTCTTTCATACTAGATCCATCCAATAAAAACAAACTTATCATGAAGGCCAGCAGCACAAAGGACCCCAATTGAACATCAAACAGGCGCATTTTCTGGTTATATGCAAACCTGACCGCCCAAAACCAGACATAAGCATATGAACATAACAGCATAAGAATGGCACCGGCTGTAAAGACGACATCAGGCAGCCATCCAAGAAGAAAAACAAAAGGCAAGCTGGCTAACATAGCCAAGAGCATGCAGCCGCCAGTAAACAAAAATACTGCCCATGAACGAAAAAACCATATAAACAAGAGCTAAGCTTCACGACATACACCTTCCTTACATAGAAATTCTATGCATATACCTAAAAAATCAGGCAAGCTGACGCCTGCCAATATAACAGCCTATTCGGCCGAATAACGGAAATAACAGTGTTGCACAAGCGCAAATTCCGACAAACCAAGGCGTCAGAAAGGATTGAAACAGCGCAGCAGGAATCACATTGAACAGAAATACAAGCATAAAAATGATATTTGGCACTATAGAGATTTGAATCGTTTGTAAAACTAGCTTTTCTCCGCGTTTTCCAAACTCCCTCACCCCTTGATACCCAATCAGCACCCAGTACATGATATATGCAGCTAAGATCAGCCACACAGAAACAGAAATGCCTTTCCATACTGCTTGAACAATAGGCGATTCAAGCCAGACGTGCATCGTCGTAATAGCGATGCCGGCAGCGAATAGTGCGCTGTTACAGAAAAGATGGAACACCAAAAACACACGGAACGTTACAGGCTGTTCTTTCTTAAACGAAGAAACAATGTCAGCTGGTGTTCCGAACGTCTGCAATAAAATCTGCATAGCTTCCGCCTCACTCTTCCCTTCCTGAAGAGAGTGGAGCAGATGATGTTCAATATGACTCTCAATCTCTTCTATTATCGTCTCTCCTTCTGGAAGCCCTATAAGTCCATTTTTGATTTCAGACAAATATGTTTCTTTATCCATTCTGCCCGCCCCGCTTCAACATTCGGTCCATCATAGCCGAAAATACGCTCCATTCCTTCGTGCGTTCCGCCAGCACCTCTTTGCCTTCATCTGTAATCCGATAATATTTGCGGTCCGGCCCTTTCTCCTGCTTCTCCCAAAAGGAAGAAATAACCCCTTGGCGTTCAAGCTTGTGAAGAGAAGGATACAAGGTCCCTTCTTTCATCTGCCATTCATTTCCGCTGCGGGTTCCCATTTCTTTTACAAGCTCATAGCCGTACATCGGCCGCTCGTTCAGAAGCGTCAATACCAATATCACAGTGCTGCCCTTCACCAGCTCACGATTTAACATCACAAAACCCCTACCTAGTTTTCTTATGTAGCATTTTACGAAAGCTCTTTAGTATTGTCAAATGATTCCTATAGATCTTCTATATTGTGATACAGAGAAAATCTAACTATAATGAAAGACAAAACATGATGGAGGTTCAAGACATGTCTATGCATAAAGCACTTACCATTGCCGGCTCAGATTCCAGCGGCGGTGCTGGGATTCAAGCTGATTTAAAAACATTTCAAGAGAAAAACGTATACGGGATGACCGCCTTAACAGTGATCGTCGCGATGGACCCGAACAACAGCTGGGACCATCAGGTATTCCCGATCGATACTGATACAATCCGCGCCCAGCTTGCAACGATTACGGACGGCATCGGAGTGGACGCCATGAAAACAGGAATGCTGCCAACCGTTGATATCATCGAGCTTGCGGCAAAAACGATCAAAGAAAAACAATTAAAAAATGTGGTGATTGACCCGGTCATGGTTTGCAAAGGGGCAAATGAAGTCCTTTATCCGGAGCACGCCCAAGCCCTGCGGGAACAATTAGCGCCGCTAGCCACTGTCATTACACCGAATCTGTTTGAAGCCAGCCAGCTCAGCGGCATGGATGAATTAAAAACAGTTGACGATATGATCGAAGCCGCGAAAAAAATTCACGCACTCGGCGCTCAGTATGTTGTGATTACAGGCGGTGGCAAACTCAAACACGAAAAAGCCGTTGACGTTCTCTATGACGGAGAAAAAGCGGAGGTTCTCGAAAGCGACATGATCGATACGCCTTATACACATGGCGCAGGCTGTACGTTCTCAGCTGCCGTAACTGCGGAGCTCGCAAAAGGTGCGGAAGTCAAAGAAGCCATTTACGCAGCGAAAGAATTCATTACCGCTGCCATTAAAGAATCCTTCCCGCTCAACCAATATGTCGGACCTACGAAGCATTCCGCGCATCGTATGGATCAATCATCATAAACAACATCGGCTGCCTTACTTAGAGGCAGCCTTTTTTATATAACCAATAACTTTTCACAAAAAAAACTGCCGATCCCATCGGCAGCCTGTTTATTTGATTTTTAAATTGTTCGCAGATTTCCTCAAAAATGTTTCTATCGACTGAACAAAAAGTGCGTATTCCTTCATTTGCTCATATGCCCGTGAAAGAATTTCCGCCGTTTCACTGTGCGGTGCGGTCCCGCCAAGCATTTTTTTCAGCTGCAGCAGCACATCCTTATATTCTTCCCGCTTATCTTCAACCTGGTCCGCAGCCTTTTCCAAACATTCCGGTGTTATCTTCTGTTCATGTATATTCAAGAAAACAACTCCTTTTACAGAAAAAAATAGTAGGTTATCGTTGAAGAATAGCACAGATGGCACAGATTTCACATAAGAAAATAGAAGGTTTTCCTTTATAAAATTACTTTTATCCAAAATTTTAAATTTTTTCTTACTAAATCAATATATTATTTTACTATTTTAAAAAGTTCCGTACACGAAAGACTAGAATATAACATTTTTATACTCCTACAGAACAACAAGGGGATCACAAAGCACCAAATAAAAAAGAAGCGTTATCTTTTTTTGTATTTCAGGTCTTTATTAGATAACGTATAGTTAAACAGATATTCACCAGTTTAATGTTAAAACAATTTAACAGTTTTAATTAACCAATCTAGGAGTACAGAATGTTCCTAATGGTATATTAGTGACTATACCTCGATATGTAGCTTTAACTTGATTATATGTAAGGATCTCGGTTGAATACAACGGCACAATCCCTGCAAAACATCCTCCTTGATTGGTAATATAGAATTTTTCAGGAGAGACATCTTCGATTCTTTGATAAATCGTATAAAACTCTACCTCTTTCGTGTCCCCATAACTTTGAGGTGAAAAATCCATTGAACTAGCAAGTGTTAACGAAGGTGAACACACCAGACAAATGGCAAATAAAAAACTGGCTAAAATTTTCTTCAATTTAAACCCTCCTAAGTTTTAAATCTAAACTAATTATACAATATATTCACAATATGTAAATATATAGATTGAATTATCCTGTTACTATTCAACTAGACATTCGGCTCTTATAAAAAAACTACCTTTTGAAAGTAAGGCAGTTTTTTCAGTACAAGTGTCTTATAATTTTTCACAAAAGGAACTACATAAGTGTCCAAATTCCGACATTCATTTCAGATTTTCCGGTCGAACTGGCTGTCACGTCATGATTTCCGGGGAAAGGAAAATATCTTGCACTAAAGACCTCTTCTCCATGATTGATAAAGATTTCTATAGATGACGCGTCGATAAACATGTGCACAGTATGCAAATCCTTGATGCGGCAATGTCTCGCTTCTGTTCGTTTTCCGTCGAAGCTCGTTCGCTCCAGCGTAATAACCCCCTCGTTCTGATCAAAGGAGAACGCAGCCGTTCCCCGGATACTGATTGAAAAACCGGATTCTGTCTCAATGTCTTCGATCAAGATCTCAGCTCTTTCAGGGTTTTCAACTGGAAGCGTCCCAGATGATCCATGCATGTTGATTTGTATGTTCTTCTCATTCCTGCGCATGGCTTTCAGCTCAGGCAGCGGCTGCTGAATCAATTTCTGCCCTGATAGCGTCAGCTGTCTCGGCAGCGTCATACAGTGAATCCAGTGATAGTCAATTGTCGGATGAGATCCTTCATCCTGATCAGGCACCGCCATCCATGCAAACAAAATCCGCCTTCCCTGATCGTCTTCAAGTGTTTGCGGAGCGTAAAAATCAAAACCTTGATCAAGCTCAATAAAATCGCCATGCTTCAGTTCAGGCTTGTTATAATCAAGACGCCCGACAACATAACCTGATTGATACACGTTCTGATAATGAAAACCGTCTGCCTCAAGACCCTGAGGTGAGACAATCAGCACATCGGACCCCTGAAGAGTAAACAAGTCAGGGCATTCCCACATGTACCCGAAATCGTCCAGCCCATTGAAGCCTGCGCCAGTTACCGGGCCGAGAAATCTCCACTCCGTCAGGTTATCAGAAGCAAACAACACAGCGTGTCCTTGCCTATTCTCCGTTTGCGCGCCAATCACCATATACCATGTGCCTTCATGCTCCCATACTTTCGGATCGCGAAAATGCGGCGTGTATCCTTCTGGAAGGCGGGCGACAACACCTTTCTTCTCAAAGGTCAGCCCGTCATCAGATACAGCAAGGCATTGATATGTTTCTCGGTTCCCCTCCTGATCCCTGACATTTCCAGTGTAAAACAGATAAAGCCGACCGTCTTTCGTGACAGCGCTGCCCGAGTAGCAGCCGTTTTTATCGAACCAATCACTCGGCGCCAGCGCAATCTCTTCCCGCTTCCAATTCACAGCATCCTGACTCGTATAATGGCCCCAGAATTTCGCGCCGTGCCCCGTCTGAAACGGCTGCCACTGAAAAAACACATGAAAGCTGCCCTTCCAATATACAACGCCATTCGGGTCATTCAGCAGCCCAACCGGCGGCATGATATGAAAATGCTGGCGGTGCGGATCACTGTCAGCGATAGGCTCTTTTTTCTCCACTTCTTCATATGCCCGGCGACGAAGCTCCTGATCATGTGATGTCATTTTTTTCTCCCCTCATCCTCATTAATCTTCATAATAAACGCTGCGGTAAACGATGACACTCCCGCTATGGCCATCCCAATCAGATAGTTGATCAAGTTGCCAACGCCAAACGGCGCAGCAATGGCGATCATCGGAATCCCTGTTAACCCGTAAGCGTTTGCAGCAACATGTGTAAAGACGACATACGCACCGCCCAATGCGCCTCCGATCATCGCGGCGATGAATGGCTTACGGTAGCGAAGATTGACTCCGAATATGACTGGCTCAGTAATGCCGAGAAAAGCAGAGAATGCAGCCGGAAGCGCGATTTCTTTTGTCTTTGCCTTTTTCGCCATAAAGAAGACGGCAAGGCCGGCCCCACCCTGTGCGACATTCGCCATTGACCAGATCGGCAGCAAGTAGTTTTTGCCGATATCAGCAATAAGTCCTGCCTCAATCGCATGGAAACTGTGATGAACGCCTGTCAATACAATAAGTGAATAAGTCCCCCCGAAAACCAGACCCGCGACAAAACCAGCATGATCATATACATACGTTAAAGCAACCGTAATGCCGGAGCCAAGTGCTCTGCCCAAAGGACCAATCGCGATAAAAGCGACAAACCCGGTGACAATCACTGTGACAAATGGGGTAACAAGCAAATCTACCGAATGAGGAACCACTTTTCTTGTCCATTTTTCAATCTTGCTCATGACATAAACCGCCAGCAGGACAGGGATGACAGTCCCCTGATAGCCCAGAAGCGCGATATCAAATCCGAAAAGATGCATAAAATCTGGTGTTGCTTCCGCCAACCCCCAAGGATTCAAAAGCGTCGGATGAATCATGATTCCCCCGATAACCGCTCCCAAGTAAGGGTTGCTGCCAAACTCTTTTGAAGCACTGACCCCGATTAAAATCGGCAAGAAAATAAAGGCTGCGCTTGAAAACATATCAAGCAGCTGCAGCAAAGCAGACTCCTTGCTCATCCAATGAAACGCATTGATCATACCCAGTAAGCCCATTAACAGGCCGCTGGCGACAATAGCCGGAATGATTGGAACAAAAATATTAGAAAGCGTTTTCGCAAATCTCGCAGCGGGATTCAGTTTTTCTTTCGCCGCATCCTGGTGATTTACATGTTCGTCACGCTCGACATCAACTTCCTTCGAAAAAGCATCGTACACCTTATTGACAAGGCCTGTTCCGAAAATGATCTGGTACTGGCCAGAACTGCTGAAAGCGCCTTTGACACCGTCAAGCTCTTCTACTTGTGTTTGATCTATCTTTGATTCATCCTTAATCACTAAACGCAGTCTTGTTGCACAATGAGCCGCGCTGATAATGTTTTCTTTGCCCCCGAGAAGCTCGGTGAGGCGTTTTGCAGTCTCTTTGTAATCCATCTGTTTTTCCCCCTTTTATTTAAACAAAAAAGACCTAAAATTCGCCAACGAATAAAGGACACAGCGATCCTTTTTCATCTACGCAAATTTTAGGTCTTGCCTGCTTTACCAGTCACAATCCCGCTTATTCAGATTGAGAATACGCTTTCATCATAAATCATGACAGCGTTTTCGTCAACTGTTTTTTAGTTAAAAAGTTTGATAAAACATTTAGTCATAAATTCGTTGAATTTAATTGTGAAATACTTCACAATATCATGCTATACTATGCTCAATCATCAAAGAAAGCAGGAAAAGAACATGGAAACTCAAGCATTGCAAAAGGTTGAACAGTACGCTTTAAAAAAACAAAATATATTTATTTCCAGTAAATTCCGTTATTTGCTTAGATCCATTCTGGCCAGCATGTTTATCGGTTTCGGCATTACAGCCGCAAGCAAAACAGGCAGCTATTTCTTCATGGCTGATTCTCCGTTTGCCTTTCCGGCAGCCGCTGTCACATTCGGAGCCGCTATTCTGCTGATTGCTTACGGCGGCGGGGATTTATTTACCGGCAACACCTTTTATTTCACCTATACCGCGCTCCGAAAAAAACTTCGCTGGCGAGACACCCTGCACCTGTGGATGACAAGCTATGCCGGCAATTTAATTGGCGCCATCCTATTTGCTATTCTGATCAGCGCGACAGGACTTTTTGAGGAGGCTTCTGTTCATTCCTTTTTGATTCATCTGGCAGAGCACAAAATGGAGCCGTCAGCTTCCGAACTGTTTTTCAGAGGTATGCTGTGCAATTGGCTTGTGTGCCTCGCCTTTTTCATTCCGATGTCTCTCAAAGGAGAAGGAGCCAAGCTGTTTACCATGATGCTTTTTGTTTTCTGCTTCTTTATTTCAGGTTTTGAGCACAGCATTGCCAATATGTGCACATTCGCCATCGCACTTTTGATCGAGCACCCTGATACAGTGACACTGATGGGAGCGGTCAGAAACTTAATTCCTGTTACGCTCGGAAATCTGACCGCAGGAATAGTGATGATGGGCTGGATGTACTACACGCTCAATCCCGATAAATAAAAAAACTTCCAGAGATCACTCTCTGCAAGTCAAAGCGGTTATTCCGAGAGATCTTGAAGACGCTGGACATGCAGCGTGATATAGCCGGCCTCGGACTCCGGCAAATGTAATTGATATTCACTTTTCAAAAACTCCGCCAGCTCCAGCGCACATTGATAGGCAAATGAATACTTTTTTTGGATGAAATAAAGCATCTCCTCATCCATATGATGGAGCGCTTCATTTGATTCCAACCGACTGACCGCGTATCGCAAATGCGTGACAAGGCGTTGATAGGAAATGCTGTTTTCATCCACCTTTCGATTAAAGTAGTTTTCTATTTTCTCTATCATTTCTTTAATCATGGTCGTATGCTTCAGCGCTGAATACATGCTCTCCGCATCCATCTTCGCCGTATGGATGTGAAGGGCAATATAACCCGCTTCATCTTCAGGCAGAGACACGCCCAATGTCTCTTTTACATGTCTGATTGCCCACAGGCCGACCTCATATTCTTTTTTATAGAGCGCCTTTATCTCATGCAGCAGTTTATTCTGCACAAGCAGCCCATTTTGAACCCTTTCGATCGCAAAGGACAAGTGGTCAGAAAGCGCGATATGAATGTGGTCGCTCAACGGCGCCGCGAGCTCCCCCTCCGCATAGCTGATGATATCCTCAGCGATTTCAATATGCTCCTCCGGCAGCGTTTGCAGGATTTGTTTAAACTTTTCATTCTCGTCGTGCACGACAAAGATCTTTTCCACTTTATTCATAGGGATGAGATCATTTTTCTTTTTTTGAAATGCGATTCCCGGTCCCATCACGATTTTTTCCTGATTATCCTCTTTTATTAAAGCCGCATTGTTGTTTAATACTTTATAGATTTTCAAGAGGCTATCTCTCCCGCCAATTTGCTTTTGACTGGGATTTTACCTCCTTTTGACCGCCATGTAAAGGTGCGGTCCAGCTCTCTCCTGCTTTGGCGATTCCTTGAAGGCTTGCAAACACCTTCTTTTATAAAGCGCGGCGGCTTTCGCTTTCTGCTTTTCTTCGTCATTCACAGCCATCCGCCATTCATAAAACGAAACAAGTCCTGCGGCCTGCACCGCCGCTTTTCTTTGGTATGTACGCTGAGCCGAATAGACCGCAGCAGCCGCAGTTTTTCTGTCCGGCGTCACCCAGTTCATCAAAAAGACCATCCACACCCGTAAAGATACAAGCAAACGTTTCATAGAAAAACATCCCTCCGCTTCTTTTTGGCAGGCAGCCTTTTTAGCAGCCCGTTTTCTCAGCCGCAGCCCGCGGGAAAAGACGGCCGATTTCTTTTCTCGCAAACTAGCGGCTCTAGCAAAACTCATGACTCTATGATAGACCGCGAATAGAGAATTCTTTGTCACAATATGAGTGAAAAAACCAACTAGTTTTTAGAAGTTTTGTTGAAAGCTGAAAGAAATGAAATGAAAATTGGAGAACCGCTTCAAAAACTTTATACACAAGTTATCCCAAAGTTAAGAACAACTTAGTCACAAGAGATATCCACATGTCCACAATCCCTCTCAA
This sequence comes from Bacillus sp. 0209A, assembly GCF_036765095.1. NCBI lineage: Bacteria > Bacillati > Bacillota > Bacilli > Caryophanales > Bacillaceae > Bacillus > Bacillus sp. 0209A. Next base: position 322,266 of record NZ_JBAIZV010000002.1, on the reverse strand, counting down.
TATTTTGTATAGGAACATATATTCCCAACTACATATATACACAGGTTTATTCACTTATGCACAGGGTTCTGTGTATAACTCCTCCCTTATACACAATAGAATTTCAATAAATGGTTCATTTGACACAAGGATTTTTTTGAATTTTCAAGAAATATATACTAGGTCTTTAACATTTTTTCTAAAACACAAAGGGGGAAACACATTGAAAAATGGGATTATTCGCTTTCTGCTTCTAAGTTTCATTTTATTTTTCACGTTATCCACAGGTATGACAGGCATACAGGCAGCTCCGGCTTCTTCAAAAACGTCGGCTGATCTGGAAAAAGCCGAGATATTCGGTGACATCGACATGACAACTAGCAAAAAAACAACCGTAATTGTGGAGTTAAAAGAAAAATCCTTGGCAGAGGCGAAGGAAGCAGGTGAAAGCCAAACGAAAAGCAAGCTGAAAACCGCTCGCACCAAAGCAAAAAACAAGGCCATCAAAGCGGTGAAAAACGGAAAAGTAAACCGGGAATATGAGCAGGTATTCTCAGGCTTTTCTATAAAACTCCCAGCTAATGAAATTCCAAAACTTCTCGCGGTAAAAGACGTAAAAGCCGTATACCCAAACGTCACGTATAAAACAGACAATATAAAGGATAAAGACGTCACGATCTCCGAGGACGCCGTATCTCCGCAAATGGATGACAGCGCGCCGTATATCGGAGCAAACGACGCATGGGATTTAGGCTACACAGGAAAAGGCGTCAAGGTGGCGATTATTGATACCGGGGTTGAATACAACCATCCTGACTTGAAGAAAAACTTCGGACAATATAAAGGATACGATTTTGTAGACAATGATTACGATCCAAAAGAAACACCTACGGGCGACCCAAGGGGCGGATCTACTGACCACGGAACACATGTAGCCGGAACTGTTGCCGCAAACGGAACGATTAAAGGGGTTGCGCCTGATGCCACACTTCTTGCTTATCGCGTGTTAGGCCCTGGCGGAAGCGGCACAACAGAAAACGTCATCGCCGGCGTGGAACGTGCAGTACAGGACGGAGCAGATGTGATGAACCTGTCTCTCGGAAACTCTTTAAACAATCCGGACTGGGCGACAAGCACAGCGCTTGACTGGGCCATGTCAGAAGGCGTTGTCGCGGTTACGTCAAACGGCAACAGCGGACCGAACAGCTGGACAGTCGGATCACCGGGCACATCAAGAGAAGCGATTTCTGTCGGTGCGACTCAGCTGCCGCTCAATGAATACGCCGTCACATTCGGCTCCTACTCTTCAGCAAAAGTGATGGGCTATGACAAAGAGAATGACGTTAAAGCGCTCAATAACAAAGAAGTTGAACTTGTCGAAGCCGGAATCGGCGAAGCAAAGGACTTTGAAGGAAAAGATCTGACAGGCAAAGTCGCCGTTGTCAAAAGGGGCAGCATCGCTTTTGTGGATAAAGCAGACAACGCCAAAAAAGCCGGCGCCATCGGCATGGTTGTATATAACAACCTATCTGGTGAAATTGAAGCCAATGTACCTGGCATGTCTGTGCCAACAATCAAACTTTCATTAGAAGACGGTGAAAAACTCATCAGCGCCATGAAAGCAGGCGAGACAAAAGCAACATTCAAGTTGACGGTCTCAAAAGCGCTCGGTGAACAAGTCGCTGATTTCTCATCCCGCGGCCCTGTTATGGATACATGGATGATTAAGCCTGATATTTCCGCACCAGGCGTCAATATCGTCAGCACCATCCCGACACACGATCCTAACAACCCATACGGTTACGGATCAAAACAAGGAACGAGCATGGCATCGCCTCATATTGCCGGAGCGGTTGCCGTTATCAAACAAGCAAAACCGAAATGGAGCGTTGAACAGATTAAAGCCGCCATCATGAATACCGCTGTCACCTTAAAGGACGGCGACGGAGAAGTGTACCCGCATAACGCCCAAGGCGCAGGCAGCGCAAGAATCATGAATGCAATCAAAGCCGACTCCATTGTTTCACCGGGAAGCTATTCATACGGCACATTCTTAAAGGAAAACAAAAACGAGACGAAAAAAGAAACCTTTACAATTGAGAATCAATCTTCCATCAGAAAGTCATACACGCTGGAATACTCATTTAACGGCAGCGGCATTTCCACATCCGGCACTAGCCGCGTTGTGATTCCGGCCCATAAAACCGGAAAAGCTACTGCAAAAGTAAAGGTCAATACAAAGAAAACAAAAGCCGGCACCTATGAAGGAACGGTCATCGTCAGAGAAGGCGGAAAAACCGTCGCTAAGGTGCCTACATTGCTGATCGTCAAAGAGCCGGATTATCCGAGAGTAACATCTGTCTCCGTCAGCGAAGGATCTGTACAAGGCACCTATCAAATTGAAACCTATCTTCCTGCGGGAGCAGAAGAGCTGGCGTTCCTCGTCTATGACAGCAACCTTGATTTTGCAGGCCAAGCCGGCATCTATAAAAATCAAGATAAGGGCTATCGGTACTTTGACTGGGACGGCACGATCAATGGCGGAACCAAGCTTCCGGCCGGAGAATATTACCTGCTCGCCTATGCCGCGAACAAAGGCAAATCAAGCCAGGTTCTGACTGAAGAACCTTTTACCTTGGAATAAGAAGAAGCCCTGCCGAATCGGCGGGGCTTCTTCTTATTCATTCGCAAATGCTTCCTGTAACAAGCGGTAAGAATCAAGCTTATCTTCAAAATGATGCGTTATGGTTACCGCCATGATTTCCTCCGTGCCATACGCTTTACTTAAAGCCAACAGCTGCGCCTTCACCTGTTCTTTCGTGCCGACAATCATTCGATTTCGATTATCAGCAACTCGTCTCTGTTCATACGGAGAATACGTATTTTCCCGGACAGCTTTATACGAAGGAACTCCTTCTAAAGGGATGCCCTGCTCCCCCGCCAAAAGCGTGAAATCAAGCACTGCCGCAAGCTCCTCTGCCTTCTCCTCTGTGTCAGCACAAAGAACAAAAACAGCGACTGCCGCACGAGGCATGTCTCCTAAAACAGACGGCTTGAATCGTCTCTTATACTGTCTGACCGTATCTTCTCCGCCCTCTCCATTGATAAAGTGGGCAAACATATAGCCAGCGCCTGTCTCAGCGGCAAGCAGCGCGCTTTCTCCGGATGAGCCGAGCAGCCACACATCCGGCGCGGTGGAAATATGCGGCGCTGCCGTCAGATTCGGAAAACGGTGTTTGCCATCCGCCAAATCATGCAAATACATAGCCAGCTCCTTGATTTGCTGCGGATACTGATCAGCATTGCGCTTCCCGCCGTCATTCAGCGCCCATGACGCAATCGGCATTCCCCCCGGTGCTCTGCCAAGCCCGAGATCAATTCTTCCCGGTGTCAGCCCCTCCAGCACACGGAAATTCTCAGCTACTTTATAAGCGCTGTAATGCGGTAGCATGACTCCGCCTGAGCCAACACGGATTCGCTTCGTTTTCGCCGCTATATGACTGATCAGCACCTCAGGGCTGGACCCTGCCAACCGCTTTGAAAAGTGATGCTCAGATACCCAGAATCGCTTATATCCAAGATCCTCCGCAGCCTGCGCAAGCTCGACGGTTTGCTTCAACGCCGTTTCAGCAGAACTTCCTTCCGAAACAGGAGATTGATCTAAAATGCTTAATGTCATCATCCTTATCACCTCATCCTAGTGTATCACTGAACCTAAAGCCTTCTCACACTGTTTCATTTTTTTGGTTGAGCGTGTCTATATTTGTCGCATTATGTTACACGTGAAACATAAAAGCCTCTCCGTCAACAACAGAGAGGCTGCGGCATTATTTTTTATTAAAGCCTTTTTCTTTTACATATTCATTTAAGTACGTACGCGGCTTTTGCTTCATAAACTGAAGAATTTGGTCAGACCACGTCTCCACACGCTGGCCTTTTGTTCTTTCCTTATAATAATCAGAAATCGTTTGATCATACTCCTTCAGGTTTTGGCGAAAATTTTCTTCATTTAGGTCATAGGTATTTTCATGATAGACAGCCTGCTTCGGCAATCTCGGCTTTTTGCCTGATGGGTTTGCAGGATGCCCTACTGCTAGGCCAAAGAGCGGAAGCACGTGATCTGGGGTTTGCAACACCTCTGCCACCTTGTCCAGATCATTCCGAATGCCGCCGATATAACAAATGCCTAGTCCCATTGATTCTGCGGCAATGCTCATGTTTTGAGCTGCAAGCGCAGCATCAATTAAACTAACCATAAACAGTTCCGTATTTTCCAGCAGCTCAGAAATATTTTCGCCTTTTTCCTCAGCCAGTTTTTGATGGCGATACAAGTCCGCGCAAAATACAAAAAAGTGCCCGTTCTTCTCAACGTAAGGCTGTGGTCCTGCAAGCACAGACAGCTCGCGTTTCTTCTCAGGATCGGAAACACCGATAATGGAATACGCCTGCACATAGCTGGACGTAGACGCAGCCTGCGCACTTTTCACTAATATATCAATTTCTTCAGCTGTCAAAAGCTGATCAGTAAAAGACCGGATCGACCGATGATTCAAAATGGTTTCGATTGTGTTATTCATCACAAGAACCTCCTTATCTATTTTTTATCATATCCGAAAAAAAGAGAACTCAAAAGCAAAATGCTCTGCAACAAAAAAGACAGCCTCTGCCAAGGCTGTCTGCATATTAAGAATTAAACAGATAACTTCTGTATTTCGTCAGCTGTACACTCGCATTATAAACAATGCCGAAGCAGATTAGCGTGGCAAGCGTCGAGCTTCCCCCGTAACTGACAAACAGCAGCGGAATCCCGGTAACAGGCATAATGCCGATGTTCATACCGATATTCTGGAATGTATGAATGACAATCAACGCCGTATATCCCACGCAAAAGAAAGAAGCGAAGCGGCTATAAGGATGTATCTTATCAATGAGAACGACAAGTCTGTAGATCAAGAAGAAAAACATGATGACGACAATAGCACAGCCTAAAAACCCGAAACTCTCACCTAAAATAGCAAAAATAAAATCGGTCTGTCCCTCTGGTACATACACCTTTAGATTATGAACGCCATTTCCGATGATGCCGCCCGAACCAATTGCCATAACTGCCTGGTCAACCTGCCAGCCGCTATTTGCATCTTCTTGAGTTGTTCCATTTGAATCAGATACCCAAGAGGTAACCCTCTTAATTTGATACTCTTGAATCCCCACTGATTTGGCGACATCAGGGAAATTAATCATGACTAATAATATAAGAGTAATGAATAGAATACCTGCACCGCCAACAATCGCAATCAACTTCCAGTTTATACCAGACATAAAGACCATGACCATCACAATAAACATGCAAACCCCTGCAGTACCGGCATCCTGGAGAAGAATAAGCCCGATTGGCACTACAGAAACACCCGCTATCTTTAATAACAAATAAACATCATCTGTAAGTGATCGGATTTTTTTAGGATTTGCCTTAGAAATTACCGAGGCTACCACCATCATGAGACCAATCTTCATAAACTCTGACGGCTGCAGCGTAACAGAACCAAATTTAAACCAACTTTTCGCACCGTTTTTTTCAGGCGCAATTGACTCAGGGCTCACTCTTAATATCAATAAGAGCAGAATCCCGAATAAGAATACATACAAACTAAGTTTTTCTAACTGCTCAAGATCGAAATAAAGCAATACAAATACAGCGATAGCACCTAATATATAATAGACAATTTGTTTCTTCCAAGCATCGTCCCCATACTGCCCAAACTGGCCGGCAGCATAAATCGCAATTACACTTATAATAAAAAACACACCAAATATAAAAATCAAATCCCCTTGGTAAAAGGGGTTTTGCTGTTTCTTATATCGACTCATTCTATCCCGCCTTACATTTTCATCGGAAAATCACTAATGTTTATTATACATGAACCACGTTCAAGATGACACGTGAAGCTCGCTTCCATTTATGTTTTTTGCGCGCATACACGTCGCTTTTTCAGCTACACGAAATATGACGTATCATAAACCGAAATGTTTCGATTGATATTAAACTTTTCAAATAAAAAAACCCCATATAAATAGGGGTTAAAAGAAATCCATAAGAAATGGAGGTTTTAACTGAAAAACATCATCAAGTCGTTTGATTTCCGATACCGGTCCTTTTATCATACCTGTTTCATAAAGAAAACGGGCACTTCTGGCGCCAAGGAAGAAAGCGGTTAAAGAAGCTATATCGCATTCTATTAGATGGTCAGACACCTCTTCCGAAGTGACCTGTACTTGCCCCGAATCGACGCGGAAAGTCTGTTGATTCCATGGAGCCCATTGATCCGTTACCTTAAAGACAAAGGGTGCTGTCATGCGAGGTTTTGGATATTCCCGCAAAAAACCCTCAACGTCTACTATGCGTGCCATACTATAAGGATATACCTCCTGTTTGACACGGGGTTCGGCAGTTAAAAAATCAAGATCTTCCTCCATCCTTACAGTCAGTTCTACTTCATTTACCATCGAGTCATGCTGGCAAATAAAATTCCACAAGCCTCTCTGTGCCTCCCTGTTCAAATACACAAATTCCTCAACTCGCATCCTATTATTCTTGATGTCATACACAAGATATCCACAAGGCTTCCCATCTTCAGAGATATAAATAGCTTTCAATCCAGAGACCTTCTCTGCCCAATGCTCCTTTGAACGCTTCATCAGCCCGTTATGCTTTGTTCTGTACTGATTATAGATGGCATTCATTGTATCTGTTTCATCCTTTTGAAGCCTTCTTACATATCCTGAAACATGGTCTAGCTTTTGCAACTGTTCTTTAAGATACGTCAGACGTTTTTGGTAGAAACAGAGCTCCCACCCAAATTTGCGGTAGAAGGAAATGAGGAACGGATGTAAAAAGCTGATTTTTTGGTTTTCTTTCTTCATGACCGTTAAAGCGTTTAGAATCAGCTCCTTTACTGTTCCTTTTCTTCTGTATTCAGGCCAGGTTGCCACTCCGGCAATACCGCCCATCTTCATCTCCTGCTCCTCCAGCATGACAGAAAAGGGAATGATGTGAAGCTTGGAAAGTAATTTCTCTTGTTCTTTGATTCCAATGACGTAATGGTTCTCTAAAGCCTTTACTTTTCTCTTCTCGTTCCTCATCACTGAGTTCTTTCTGAAAAGCGTATTCAGACATATAGATCACTTCCCGCCAGTCTCCTCTTTCAAGCTTTATTACTTGGTACATCAACATCCTCCTTAAAAAGAAAGTCCCGTACATTCTCCTAGCTTATAACACTAAAAAATAAGACAATAGGTCCAGACCATTTCCGCAAAAACATGTATCAATTTCTGGAAAACATGGTATAATAATTGTAACAAAATGTTCAAAAAACGACCACAAAACAGACACAAATCAGTTCCTCTATTTCATTTTTGTAAACGTTATCACAAAATGAAAGGAGACGGGTATGATGGACATGTTTTTTGCTTATTTATTGGTTGCCAGCGCAACTCCTCTTTTTATTTGGCTTGATAACAAAAAAGTCGCACTCTCAGCTATTCCGCCAATCATCTTAATGTGGGTATTCTTCTTCTTTTACGCAACTGAAAGCCTTTCTCCATTAGGACACACTCTCATGATTATCTTGTTTGCCGTCAATGTCATTGTCGCTCATATCGCCGCATTTATCATTTACGGTCTTCCGTATCTTCGCAGAAAGCGAAGCAGCAGCTGAAACAGCAAAAAAACCCTCTTCTGACGAAGAGGGTTTTTGCTTATTCGTGGTGGCTTGAATGCTCTGAGTGTTCAGTGCCTCCAGGAGGATTTCCGTCCATATGGTCACCATGGTGATAGTGAGCCGCGAAAATCCAGATGGATCCAAGTACGATAACGATCGCGCCAAAGAATCCGAATAGCGTGTTTCCGACTTGGATGGTGCCGTTTTCGCTCTCTGTCATGTGCATGAACATGAGAAGCTGCAGCGCCGCCTGGATGAAGGCAAAGCCGAAAATGATCCAAAGTTTTGCTGATGAGCTCAGGTCAGTATACACTGCAACCCATAGAGCCAGCAGGGTCAAAACGATAGACAGTGCAAAACCTACGATGTGTTTCCATGGAAAGTGACTGTGTTCAGCAGATTTGTTTGCCATTTTACAGACCCCCCAATCCCATGAGATAGACACCCGTAAAGATGAAAATCCATACAACATCTAAGAAGTGCCAGTATAAGCTTGAGATAAAGATTTTAGATGAAGTTTGCGGAGTTAGGCCGCGTTTCTTCAACTGAATCAGAATTCCTGTGATCCAGAAAATACCGATTGTTACGTGAGTTCCGTGAGTTCCAAGTAAAACAAAGAATCCAGACCAGAACGCACTTGTACCGAGAGATGCTCCTTCATGTACATAGTGGACAAACTCGGTAATCTCAAAACCGACAAAGCCGGCACCGAGAAGAAGAGTGATAATTGTCCAAATGACGACGCCTTTTAAACTTCCGCGGCGCATTTCATGAACAGCGATCCCGCAGGTAAAGCTGCTGATAAGCAGCAAGAACGTCATAATCATTACCAGATTGACTTCAAACAGTTCGTCCGGTAAGACACCTCCTGCTGTTCTGTTTTGAAGAACGAAGAAGGTTGCAAATAGTGTTGAGAACAACACAATTTCTGCCCCTAAAAAGATCCAAAACCCGAGAATATTAAGTCTGCCGGTTTCAGATTGATATTCCATAGGCGCGTTAGAATTGCCGTGTTCTGCATGTTCCATAACTCACGCCTCCTTATTCGGAAATCTTTCTTTCCGTCTCTTTTATTTCATCAACACTAATGTAGTAGCCGTTGTCGTATTCGAATGAACGCAGAACCATGCAGAGCAGGACCCCGATCAATCCGACTACGCCCATCCAGTACCATTCAAAGACAAGTCCAAAGCCGGCAATACCGAAGGCAACAGACATAAAGAATGGTCTGCCTGAGTTGCTTGGCATATGGATTTTCTTGAATTTGCTTTCAGGGTATAACTCCGTTTTTTCTTCTTTCATCTGATGGAACGCATCTTTAGATTTGACTTCAGGAAGCACCGCAAAGTTGTAATGCGGCGGAATCGCAGAAGAAGTCGCCCAATCAAGCGTACGTCCCACACCCCATGAATCTCCGCTGATTTCACGAGTAGAGTAGCGGAAGCTGTAGTAGATGTTATAGCAAAGGATTAAGAATCCTACACCCATCATGAAAGCTCCGACAGTTGAGACAAAGTTCAATGCTGTCCAACCGTCATTCGGTCCGTATGTGTAAATACGGCGAGGCATGCCTTGAAGCCCCAAGAAATATTGCGGGAAGAAACACACATTGAAACCGATCATAAAGATCCAGAAGAACCATTTTCCGATTCTTTCGTTCAGCTTGTGGCCGAACATTTTTGGATACCAGAAAATAAATCCGGCGAAACAAGCAAATACAGTACCCGCGATCAGCACATAGTGGAAGTGAGATACAAGGAAGTACGTATTATGGTATTGATAATCCGCTGCTGCCATCGCAAGCATAACCCCTGTAACCCCGCCGATTACGAAGTTAGGAATGAACGCAAGCGCCCACAGCATAGGCGTTGTAAAGCTGATTCGGCCTTTATACATGGTAAAGAGCCAGTTGAAGATTTTAACCCCGGTCGGGATTGATATGGCCATTGTCGTAATTGAGAAGAATGAGTTAACGGACGCACTGTTCCCCATTGTGAAGAAGTGGTGAGTCCAAACTAGGAAACTCAATACGGAGATGGCGATAATAGATCCGACCATCGCTGTGTAACCAAACAATTGTTTTCTTGCAAAGCTTGAGATAATCTCAGAGAAAATACCGAACGCCGGAAGAATAACGATATATACTTCAGGATGTCCCCAAATCCAGAACAAGTTAGCCCAAAGCATCGGCATACCGCCTGCTTCCAATGTGAAAAAGTGAGCGCCGAACAAACGATCAAATGATAAAAGTGCTAAAGCTACTGTAAGCACAGGGAACGCAAACACGATAATAACCATTGTGATCAGTGTTGTCCATGTGAACATTGGCATACGCATCAATGTCATGCCTTTTGTTCTCATTTTTAAGATCGTGACCATAAAGTTGATCCCTGTCATCAGGGTACCGATACCGGCAATCTGAAGTCCGAGGAGGTAGTAGTTTTCACCCGGTCCAGGGCTCATTTCGTTACTTGCAAGCGGCATATAACTGGTCCAGCCTGCGTTCGGAGAACCTCCGATCACGAAAGAAATGTTGAAAAGCATCGCCCCTACGAAGAACGTCCAGAAGCTCAGGTTGTTCAAGTAAGGAAACGCAACGTCGCGAGCACCGATTTGAAGAGGTACAACAACGTTGATAAGACCGATTAGGAACGGCATCGCCATGAAGATGATCATGATTGTACCGTGAGTTGTAAAAATTTCATTATAGTGGTTTGAGTCTAAAAAACTGTTATTCGGAAGCGCTAGCTGGGCACGCATCATCAGGCCGTCGACACCGCCGCGGAATAGCATAATTACAGCAGCTATAATATACATGATTCCGAGTTTTTTATGGTCAACAGTAGTTATCCATTCAGACCACAGCCATTTCCACTTTTTGAAGTAAGTCAGTACAAAAATAATGGCAATGGTTGAAAGCGCAATGGAAACTTGTGCGCCCAGAATTAATGGGTCACCAGTTACGAAAAATTCGTCCCATTTGAATTTCATGCGGGCTTCCTCCTTTCCTGATCAATATCATTCTTCTGTATCATCAGACTTCTTAAATTCATTTTCTTTTACGTTTTCAAACGGATCTGTTTTAGAGTGCGGTGAAACGGCTTGGTAGCCAAGGCGTTTGCGCGCTTCCATCGCGTATTCTGCGTCCTGTCCGTGATCAACGTATTTTAAGTGAGTAGATGAGAACGTTAATTCATCCACATTTTCAGGAAGCATCAATTGATCATACTTCTCTTTTGTCAGCTTAGGCGCCTCGTTCTGAGACTTTTTCACCCAGCTGTTAAAGTCTTTTTCTGTGACTGCATTCACATCAAACTCTTGGTCTGCAAAATGTTCACCTGTGAAGTTCGCGTTGCGTCCTTCGTAAGTTCCCACTTCATCAGCCTGTAAGTATTGGTCCATCAGCATTCCTGCCATCGCGTATTTTTGTCCTCCAAGCTGAGGAATCCATAGCGAAGCCATTGAATCTGCAGATGAAATTTTGAACAAGATCGGGCGGTCTACAGGAATGTTTAAGTAGTTGACCGTTTCAATATCCTGTTCAGGGTAGCTGAATACCCATTTCCAGTCTACCGAAGTAGCATAAACAACAAGAGGCTCTTTATCCTTTGTTGCTTCAGGAGCTTTTTCTAACGAATATATCGTCTGTACGGTTGGCACAGAAAGTGCAATGACGATTAAAATTGGGATCACTGTCCAGACTACTTCTAAGAACGTGTTACCGTGAATTTCTGGGTTATAAGATCCATTATCTTTGCCTTTACGGTCGCGGTATTTTACTAAAATAATGGTAAATAGAACAAAGACGACCCCGACGATAAACAGCATAAATCCGATAGATAACAGGATCAAATCACTTTGCTGTTCAGCTACAGGCCCTTTCGGATCTAGTACTGAAGCATTGCTGCATCCCCCAAGGACGAAAACCACAGTTAACAGCGCTAATACAAGCAACGGTTTTAATGCTCTGAACAAGAAGATCACCATCCTTCCTATTGATGTAATAAATCTGAAGTGCATACTTCCTCAAAATCTTTTCTCTACTTTGTTATGCTATCAAAAAGTTCACTTATTAGCTTTATTTTTTTCTAAACTTCATCCCATTTTCGCTTAAATGTCATAAAATCGACAAAAATTGCTCCAACTTTATTCACATCTATCGCTTAAGATGAAAAGTTTCTAGTTATTTCCGCATATAAGTAAAGAAAGATGATGAAAAACTAATTCTGACAAATAAAGGTTTACCACAATAAAAAACTTAGGTCAATCAAAAATTTCATTTTGTTAAACTTTCTAGTTAGGAATTAATTTTTCCTTGTCTAGCATCTTTTCACACGATTACCATTTTAACGCATCAAATTTTGAATGAAAAGGCTTAATAAAGCGGCAATATGCTCTAAACTGTTCCCATTTTTTAAGAGAACATCCATTTGTTTAGCTTACACGCAATAGAGGAATGTTATAAGCAAATAAATACAAAATAGGATGTGTTGCATGATGAGTTTTATTATTTCACTTATCGTCGCTATTATTATCGGATGGCTTGGCAGTCTGTTTGTGAAAGGAGATATGCCCGGAGGAATTATCGGGTCTATGATAGCGGGTCTTATCGGCGCGTGGATCGGACACGGGCTGCTCGGAACATGGGGACCGAACCTAGCCGGATTTGCCATTATTCCGGCAGTGATCGGCGCAGCCATTGTCGTATTTCTAGTAAGCCTGTTAGCGAGAAAAAGAGGATAAGAGTGACAGCGCCCGAAGCGTCAGTGCTTTGGGCGTTTGTTTTGCGATAAAATCGAAAATGCCTCAACCCTAGCGGTTGAGGCTTTTGACTGGTTTAACGCCTAAATGATCAATAAACCTTTTGAAGGCCTGTTTTCCTTCCGGTGTTTGTTTAAATACACCGGCGTGTTCAAGAATGCGAGCGAATACATGTCCAAGCTCTTCCTTTATCACTAGATCGGCATTCTCTTTTGTTATCGTTCTTTTTTCCATCATCCGAAGAGCCCACTCCTTATGTTTTGCCGTGAGCGGATTTTGTTCTAAAACTGTTTTCGGATCAGCAGAACACAGCGCCACTGCCGTTTCTTTCATTTCTTCCTGTAAACGGCCCGGCAATATCGCCAATCCCATGACTTCAATCAGGCCGATATTTTCTTTTTTAATATGGTGAACGTCCTGATGAGGATGAAATATTCCTAATGGATGCTCCTCATCCGTCCGATTGTTTCTCAGCACGATATCAAGTTCGTACAAGTCTCCCTTGCGCCGCGCGATCGGCGTAACCGTATTATGGGGTGTATCGTCTGTATAGGCGGCTATCCCGGCTATTTCATCGGAATACGTTTGCCACGTGCGGAATATATGATCAGCAGCTTCAGCGACATGATCCGGTTTGTCTCCTTGGAGCCTGAGAACCGACATCGGCCACTTCACTAAGCCCAGCGACACACCGGGATGATCATGTAATTCATATACTTCCTCCGCTTCTGCACGCGCCATCGGAAAATCGTGCGCCCCGCCTTGAAAATGATCATGGCTCAGGATGCTGCCGCCGACGATCGGCAGATCCGCATTTGAACCGATAAAGTAATGCGGATATTGCCCGAGGAATGACAGCAGCCTTTCAAATGTTTTTCTGCTGATCTCCATCGGTTCATGCTCACCCTTTAAGACGATACAATGCTCTGGATAATAGACGTATGGCGAGAACTGCAAGTACCATTCTTCCCCTTTAAGGATGACCGGAATGATTCTGTGATTTTGGCGGGCCGGATGATTCTCGCTTCCCTCAAACCCGACATTTTCTTTACAAAGCAAACACATCGGGTAATGAGTCTGCGTTTGCTCTTTTGCAGCCGCAATCGCTTTTGGGTCCTTTTCGGGCTTTGATAGATTAATGGTCATTTCCAGCTCGCCATATTCGGTCGGCACCGTCCAATGCACATTTTTGGCGATCCTGCCAGACCGGATATAGTAGACATCCTCTGAATATTGATAGAATTCCTTTGTCGCCTGTTTTGGGCCGTATAATGCTTTTGTCTCCTCAAACTTGCGAATGACCTCAGACGGAGGAGGTACGAAACATCCCATCAGCTTTGCGCTGAGCAAGTCACGGTATGTGTCTGTATCCGCTTCCATACGGCCGGTTTCCGCCGCCCATTTGTAAATAGGAGCAAGCAGGTTCGGAAGGCTCTGTTCCTTCTTGATACGTGTGGAGGAGACCGGCTCAGGATGTTCGATGTCCAATGCTTCATATAGACGGTTTCTCGTGTATTCCCGGTCCCAGATCGAAATCAGTTTTCGTTCCAGGCCATACTCCAGCAGCTGTTCCAGATATTCAACAATACGCATGTGTCACTCCCCCTTTAGTTCTCTCGCTCCCTCTCCAATATCAGCGATATAAAATTCCGCTTTGAGACCTGTTTTTTCTTGGTATCTGTCTCCAGCCTTTTGGATAAAATCATCAACAAACGCATCCCTTACAATGCTGATGGTGCAGCCGCCGAAGCCTGCTCCCGTCATTCTTGATCCGATGACTCCTTCGTGGTCCCACGCCGCAAACACAAGCTCATCAAGTTCAGGGCATGTCACTTCATAATCATCCTTCAATGAAAGGTGGGATTCCTTCATTAACCGCCCGATTTCATCTATATTGTTTTCTTTGAACATATCGGCCGTCTTGATCGCCCGGTGGTTTTCATATACGGCGTGCTTTGCCCGGCGTCTGTTCGTTTCATTTCGAATCAGGCTGGAATGCACGTCGAAATCAGCGGGCTTGATGTCGCCCAGCGAGGCAATACCGAGTGCTTTTTGCAGATCAAGCAACGCGTCATTACACTCTTGGCGTCTCGTATTATAGCTAGAGTCTGCCAATGTCCTTTTTTTGTTCGTGTTCGCAATGACAAGTGCGAGGCCTGAGACATCGAGTTTGCTATATTCATAGTCCAGCGTGTCACAGTTCAGCAGCATCGCATGGTGTTTTTTGCCCATTCCGATTGCGAATTGGTCCATAATCCCGCAATTGACACCGATAAATGTGTTTTCCGCATGCTGCGCCATTTTTACAAGTTCAAGCGCATCCACTTCAGGGTGGAAATAGGTTTGAAGCACGACTCCCATCAGCAGCTCAATAGAAGCGGAGGACGAGAGCCCCGCCCCGTTTGGAATATTCCCTGAAAATACAATGTCAAAGCCATGGGGAACTGAATAGCCCCTTTGCTGAAATTCATAAATGACGCCTTTCGGATAGTTCGCCCAGTCGTCTTCTTTTTGATAGCGGATGTCGTCAAGGCTGCACTCCTTGATGCCTGCGTCTTTAAAGTTGTCAGAATACATCCGGACAAGCCCGTCGTTTCTTTCTGCAACTGCAGCATATGTACCCATTGTCAGCGCGCACGGAAAGACATGCCCGCCGTTATAGTCTGTATGTTCTCCAATCAGATTCACTCTGCCAGGTGCGAAAAAAAACCGTAACCCTTCTTTTTCTCCGAATACACTTGCAAATATCCCCTTTAGCTCTTCCCGCATGTGCAATCACCTTTCATGGTTTTATTTTCTTATTTCCCCTTATTTCTTAAGCGAAACGATAGTGCCTGTCACACGCCTTCTTCTTTTGTCTTTTTAAAAACGAGCCATTTGCTTGCGGCATAGTTGACGACAACAATGACCGCGTTGTCGAGTATTTTAGCCAAGGTTTCATTTGTATTGAACTGGCCGACAAGAATGATCATCATGCCTAAATCTATGCCGAGAGACAGAACCCGAACGCTGAAAAAGGCAGTGATCTCTTTCATTAGGCTCTGCAGGTCATGTGTTTTTTGCTGAAACACATATAATTTATTCGTGATGTAAGCAAACAGCACGGACAAAACCCAAGCGGCGACAGTGGCTGCTTTGTAATCCATATTCATGATCTCTACCAATATATAAAAGCTGGCGATGTTCACAATGGTTGTGAAAACCCCCATGATGATATACATAATCATTTCTCTATACTTCACTGATGTTCCTCGCTTTCTGAAAAACTTTTCAAGATTCTTGGTCTCACGCGCTCTCTGTCTAGCGTGAAAAAAATCGAGAGTGCGTCTAAAAAGCTGCGGAATGTGGCGGGCTGTCCCAATACATATGCTTGTTTAATGATTCCGTCGAGTACCGCACATATTATTTTAGCCGTATATCCCGGATCAATACAGGCGTCAATCAGCTTTCTCTCCTTCAGCCACATAATATATAACGCGTTTTCCTCGACCCACAATTCGTACAGCCGTGCATAGGCCTTGCATTTCCGAAGGATTTTATATGTCGGCATATTCATGGCAAATGAGACAATGTCCCACGACGGCTTATTTATGTAATAGGAATAAAGCATCTCTGCGGCATGTTTCGCAGCCTCGTCCAATGTCAGCGGTTTCACTGAAATCTGCTCCATTTGATCAAGATACCCTATGATCATCTTTATTTTCATTTGGCGTTTTTCGAGAAGATGCTGCAGAAAATCCTCCTTGCTGACAAAATGAACATAAAAAGCTCCTTTGCTGTACCCGGCTGCTCTGCTGATATCCTCTACAGAAACCGGATCATACGCTCGGTCAATCAACAAATTCAAGCCAGCTTCTATAAAACTTTCAAATGTTACTTCTCTTTTAATTTGAAATTTGTTTTTTTTCATATTTTTCTCCAGGCGGCATGATTATCCTTATCTTACAACGGATCAATCTTTAGCGGTATTTATTTCTTTGAACGCTTATGCTATTCGGTTTCCCAGGGGTCATTTTTAATAGGCTAAATGATTTATTTTCATTTACGTACTATCCAGTCAGTATTTAATTGTTTATTATTATAAATAAGATTCATTGGTTATATTAGTCATTTTTTTAGGGAATAGGTAGGTGGTTTTTCCTTCAGTTTGTGAACACCGGGCAACTATGTGTGAAATTTGTTGTACTTGCCTCATCATCGCGCGGCTTTCTTTATTGCCCGCATGTTGCAGGAAAACATTTTATACAATTGGAGGTTACTATGAAAACTCATGTTAAAAAAGATTTGGACAAAGATTGGCATATGCTAATGCAAGAAGCTAGATCCATTGGGTTAGGCATTCGTGATGTGAGACAGTTTTTAGAATCTGAGACAGCTTTGAGAAAGAACAATCACAAAAAAACCGTCCGCCAAGACTAATCCGAACAGGCGGATCTATTACATCTGGCTTTTCTATCATCTGATCTGAGTTTTCACCATATCCTCTATTCGAAAGCGATTGCTGCGCCGAGCTTGAGGACAAACGGTGTGTCAGCTAACATACGACAGACAGCCGGTGATGCGGTCACCTCTTGGCACATGCATTGTCATTAAGAGGTGATGCGAACATCCATAACCAGGCTCTGGCAACAGCAGCTTTGCTGAGAACAAGCTGCATTCGGTGAGGTTTTGAAAGCAAACTCGTATATACGCGGCCGAGCTGGAAAACCTTCGCCTGTCTTTCTGCCAATTGCGTTCCTATCTTCACGACTTCCTTCTTTTTTCATTCTTCAGATATTCTTCAATGCATAAATCAGACTTTCAGTACATACCTATTGGTGTACCTTTTTGCTTACGTTTAGTCAATAAAAGGAGGATAGCCATGTACAAAGCTGATTACAAACAGATTGCTGAAACGCCGTCTTTCCAAGCTTTTTTAAAGCAGAAACACGCTTTTATTGTTCCTTCTGCGATTTTCTTTTTCGTCTTTTATTTTTCACTTCCTGTTTTGACGTCTTATTTCACCTTTTTGAATGCGCCGGCCATTGGAGCTGTTTCATGGGCTTGGCTGTTTGCTATCGCCCAATTCGCCATGACCTGGATACTGAGTACGGTGTATTCCCGAAGGGCAGCTCATTTCGACAGATATGTAAGCGCTTTAAATGAAGATTTGAAGGGTGAACAGACATGAATATGACTGCTTTTCTATTATTTTTAGCAATCGTCGGCCTAACGCTTGTCATCACCTATTTTGCCGCGAAGAAGACGAAAACGACGAGTGAGTTTTATACGGCTGGCGGCGGGCTCACCGGTGTTCAGAATGGACTGGCAATTGCCGGCGACTACATGTCTGCAGCCTCGTTTCTCGGGATTGCCGGAATGATTGCGTTATATGGATTTGATGGATTTTTTTACAGCATCGGTTTTCTGGTGGCTTATCTCGTTGTCTTGTACATCGTGGCGGAACCGCTTCGGAATCTTGGGAAGTATACGATGGCTGACATGATTGCGGCTCGTTTTAAGGAAAAGAAAATCCGCGGCGTCGCGGCTCTGAATACCATTGCCATCTCTACTTTTTATATGATCGCCCAGCTCGTGGGGGCCGGTGCGCTGATCAAACTGCTGCTTGGGCTGGATTATACCGTGGCGGTTCTCATCGTCGGAGTGCTGATGACCATTTATGTCGTGTTTGGCGGCATGATCGCGACAAGCTGGGTTCAAATCATTAAAGCGGTTTTGCTGATGGCCGGCACACTCGTGATTTCAATCATCGTGTTTTCAAAATTCGGCTTTAACCTTAATACCATGTTTGAGCAGATGAAAACGGCCACTCCGCTTGGCGCTGATTTTTTAAATCCCGGAAATAAATACAAGGTGCCGCTTGAGACTTTGTCGTTAAATTTGGCACTCGTGCTGGGAACTGCCGGGCTTCCTCATATTTTGATCCGGTTTTATACCGTTAAGGATGCTAAGACGGCCCGGACATCTGTTGTGTCAGCGACATGGATTATCGGCGTGTTTTACATTATGACGGTGTTTCTCGGCTTTGGCGCGGCTGCGTTTGTCGGTTTTGACGCGATTACGGCGGCTGACCAAGCGGGAAATATGGCGGCTCCGCTTTTGGCGAAAGCGCTCGGGGGAGATTTTCTGTTTGCGTTTGTGTCAGCCATCGCCTTCGCAACCATTTTAGCTGTCGTGACCGGATTGGTGCTGTCTGCCGCCTCAGCGTTTGCCCATGATATTTACAGCCAAATCATCAGAAAGGGAGAAGCAACTGAAAAAGAACAGATGAAAGCGGCCAGATGGGCTTCTGTCGCCGTGTCAGTGCTCTCCATTCTTCTTGCGATTTTTGCACAGTCTTTAAATGTAGCGTTCCTTGTCGCACTTGCGTTTGCGGTGGCGGCCAGCGCAAACCTCCCGCTGATTGTGTTTACGGTCTTCTGGAAGAGATTCAATGCCTCAGGCGCTCTATGGGGCAGCCTGACAGGCCTGATCAGCGCGCTTGTGCTTGTGTCGATGAGCCCTAGTGTGTGGGATCCGTCCGGAGGTGCTGTTTTTATCGGCGATCCGCTCATTCCGCTTTCCAATCCGGGCATTATTTCCATCCCGCTCGGCTTCCTCGGCGCGTGGCTTGGAACGGTGCTGTCGTCAGATAAAACAGTTGATGAAGATACGTTTGCGGAAATACAGGTGAAGGCGCATACCGGCATTCATATGGATCAAGAGTAAAAAAGAAATAGGAAAAACCAATCTGTGCTTGAAATCCAAAAAAGGCTGTCGAGGTACTCTCGACAGCCTGAGTTCTCTTGTATAGAGAGTTTTCCTTACTTTTTCTGCTGTTCCTCAGAAATCGCTTTTTCAAATACATCCTTGCCGGCAACACCCGGAATCACGGTGTCGCCAATGATAAAGGTTGGAACGGCTGTGATGTCAGCCTCTTCGTAGGCGTGTTTTAAGGCTTGGCGCTGCACGTCCTGATATGTTCTTAAGTCCAGTGCGAATTTGAATGAAGCTCCGTCTAGCCCCACTTCCTTGGCAAGCTTCGTCAAGATGTCAATGTCGCCGATATTTTGGCCCTCTTGGAAAAATGCCTGAAAGACACGGGTATTGTATTCATGTCCTTTATTGTATTCCTTTGCAAAGTGAAAGCCTTCAAACGCCAAATCTGTATATGGATGAGGCGAGATGTTTGGAAAATTAATCTCGACTCCTAATTTCTCCGCCATTGGCTGAATTGATGTCTGCCACATGTACTGCTTGGAAGGATCATTGACCGGGTCAAGCTTTGGAGATGGGCTTGGGCGCAGTTCAAACGGCATCCACTCGACTTCAATATCCTTTCCTTTAATCGCTTCTTCAAAAGCGGCTTTGCCAATGAAACAAAATGGGCAGACGTAATCTGAATAAACTTTGATGTGTACTGTCATGATAATCTCCTTTCGTATAGGTTGATTTTAAACTGTAACTATTAAAGTTACAAATGTTTTTTTAAAAAAGAAGCCGATAAAGGCTTCTTTCAGATTGTTGACAAAATCCTAAAACGATACAGTTTTAGGATTTTGTCATCCTTTCAGCGTGATTGAAAACCCTTGAAGTCTAGGAAAGCCGAGCATTGGAGCGGAGCGAATGCTCTAATTCGTGAGCACCAACGCACAGGCTTGACAACGAATGCGAGGGTTTGTCGACACGCTGAAAGAAGCCGATAAAGGCTTCTTTTATGATTCCAGCAAACGCTGGGCAATATATTCGCCCTTTTTGCAGCCGCCTGGGCATGCATATAAAGCGGAACCGATTGTTTGCGTGTATTCGTTTAACGCATCCTTTGCCGAAAGGGCCTTCAGCATGGGGATGAACTGATTGTCGGGATTTTTTTGAAAGCTGATAAACAGGAGGCCCGCATCCATATAGCCGGTTTTCGGATCAAGTCCTTCTGTGTAAGAGAAAGCCCTACGCAAAATTTGTTTTCCCGTAGATTTGGAAAGGCTGACGTGTGAATTTGACGGGATTTGATTCAGCTTCACAGGGTCTGTTTCTTTTTTCTGGCCGAAAGGCGCCCCCGAGCTTTTTCTGCGCCCAAAGGTGTCCTCTTGATCCTTGAGGGAAGAACGGTCCCATATCTCAAGGAACATTTTGATTTTCCGAAAGGCCATATAGGTGCCGCCCGTCATCCAGTCAGGCTCACCGGACTGAATCCACACGATCGAGTTCATCAAGGTATCATCCTTCGTGCTCTGGTTGCCTGTTCCATCTTTAAACCCGAAGAGATTGCGCGGCGTTTCGCCATTTTTCCCTCCGCTTAAAAAGCCTTTGTTCACAAAGCGGACCTCACAGGTGCCGATCGCTTGGTTCAGCAGATTTCTCAGCGCGTGAAACGCCACTTGCTCATCGTCTGCGCATACTTGAATGCAGATATCTCCGCCTCCCTGTTTTTCATCCAAGTTGTCATTCGGCATAGCTGGAAGAGCGGCAAGGTGCTTCGGTTTTTTGTTTTTCAGCCCGAAGCGGTCCTTTCCGTCTTTTTCAAAAAGGTCAGGCCCGAATCCGAATGTGATCGTTAAATTGGAAGGGGATAAATCAGCAGATTCACCTGTATCCTGCGGCGGCAAATATTGATTTTTCTGCTCAACTGACATTTTCTTTCCTGACGTCAGCATCTGTGTCAGACTTGTCCAGTTTCTGAATAATGTAATGATGTCGCTCTTCTCTTTTGCTGTTATATCCAGCGCGGCAAAATATACATACGTCTGATGGGCAGTTGTGATTCCGGCCTGATGCTTTCCGTAAAACGGGACGGCCTGCTCCTCCTCTTGCTCATCCTTTTTTGATGACTTAGCAGCAGTCTGAACAAGCGGGGCAAGACCGCCGAGTCCGCTGGCACCGATCGCAACGGCCGCACCTGCCATCGCTCCCCATTTTAAAATGTCCCGTCTATGAATTTGTTCTGGCTTTTTTTGTTCATCGCTCATGCTGTTACAAAACTCCTTTTATAGCACATTCGCAATCTTCGACATGGTTTCAGAAAGAGTCGTCAGCTTTGTGCTCAGCTCTCTGATTTGATCTTCACTTAATTTATCATAAGACGTATAAGACTGATCATTTGATTTGTATTTTGCCATTAAAACTTCAAATTCGCTGAATTCCGTATCCAGTTTTTCCGTCAGGTCAGAGTGATCTTTGACAAGCGCGCTTTTTACTGTTTGATAAACAGCTTCGGAGCCTTCCACATTCGCCATGAGGTCGACTAAATCAATTCGTGAGTAGCGCTCCTCTTCTCCCGTGATTTTCGAAATGCCGGCTTCGTTCAGAAGCTCCATCGCGCCTGCTACCATTTGTTCAGGTGTTAATGTCAGTGATTCAATTGAACCGTCAAGCTCCTTTACATCCTTGAGAAGCTGGTCAGCTATTGCCTTTTCCCCGGAAATATCTTTATCCTTCCAGATGGCTTTCTCAAGCTTATGGAAACCTGTCCATTTGCCCCCTTCTTCTACATCATTTTCACGGGCGTCAATTTTCGGATCGAGATCACCGAGGCTTTCAGCGATCGGTTCGATTCGTTCGTAATAAACACGCGCTTTCGCGTATAACGTTTTAGATTTTTTGATATCGCCTGATTTTACAGCGCTTGTAAATGCTTCCGTCGCTTTTACAAGCTGATCGCTCTGTTCTTTGACATAGTCTTTATATTCGTCCGCTGCCTTTGCCAGCTGTTCGCTTGCCTTTTTGCTGCTCTTCTTCGCTTCTGTCAGGTCTTCTAAGGATGCTTTCAATGACTCGGATTCCGTCTTGATTTTGTCAGTATCTGGTTTGTCTTTTTGCGCTTCTGTATAGATGGGCTGAAGGTGCTTTTCGATTTCTGTATACTCGAACGGATAATCGCTGCGGATATCATTTTCAAAGGAAAGCCAGTAGCTGTTTAACTCTTTCCCCTTTTTTTCGATCTCTTGTTGGTCTCCTTTTTCCGCTGAATCATTCAGCTTGGAAATCATGGTTTCCATTTTATCTACAGATGCGGCGATCTCTTTAGTAACCCCGCTTTTTTCAGATGAAGCTTTTTCTTTGGTTGAGGATGTCTCATTAGCTCCGCAGCCTGCTAGCGCAAGGATGCAGCCTGCTGATACAGCGATTTTTGTGAAATTCATTTTGTCAGTTCCTTTCCGTTTGTAAAATATTTTGCCGCTTCTGAGATAAGCGCAATCAGTAAAAAGAGTAAAATCAGCAATTGCGGAATGGCGCTGTACACGGACGGATAAACACCAAGCACCGATATAGACGGCAGCCAGCTCTCCGCATCAGACGGTAGAATGCCCGCCAGCTGCAGGCTGTGAACGCCTGTTCCGAGAAATTTCACGCACATATACAGGACGACCGCCATGGACAGCAGGAAAAACGGCTTTAATGGAATACGCATTCCGAGCTTGATCATTAGAACACCGACGATGACGAGAACGACAAGCCCCGCGGCAGTTCCGCCGATCAGCTCAGTGAGCGGGAGCTTCCCGACAAGGCCGATGAAAAAGATGACTGTTTCGAGCCCTTCTCTTACAACTGCCAGAAATGCAATGAGCGCAAAGGAAAGCAGGCTTCGTTTTTTAAGCGCCTGTGACTTCTGGATATTGATTTTTTCTCTCCATTTATCCATTGAGGCGTTTCTGTGCAGCCACACCCCGACATATAAAAGCATGAGAGCGGACAGTACGCCGGTGACGCCGCCAAGCAAGAAGTTGTTTTCTCCGAATACGCTGGAGGAGAACAGAAGCGTGACACCGATGCCGGCTGTCAAGGAAATAACCATGCCGGCTGACGCTCCACCCCAGATCCATACCGAGGAACGCGTGACACGGGCTTTCTTTGTCATGGTCAAAAGCGCCCCGATGACTAGCAGCGCCTCCATCCCTTCACGAATCGGGATCAACGCAGCATCCCACCAGCTGTAGCTGCTTGAAGCGATCGGCTCGAGCAATTGGATCATGTCGTCAATTTGCTTTGATACCTTTTCGGGATGGCTGCCGATCTCAGCCTTCATCAGCGCCAGATTTTCCTCTGATGTCGTATAGGCTTCTTTCGATTGGGAAACGACGTCTCCCTCAACAGCGAGCCAGGATGTAATTAAATTGTCGATTGCGGATGACGCTTCATCCAATCGGTTTTGCTCTATTAACGTTTTTGTGTCTTTTAAATTTTGAATATAGGCTGTTAAGGACGCCCTTGATTGACCCGAGGATGTCTTTTTCAGCACGACAGCCTGCTGATAGGTTTCTAGATGAGAAGAAAGCTCTTCAAGCTGCGTTTTGAGTTTATCTGCATCTTGATTAATGAAAGAAAGAGAAATCATCGCGATATTCGAGTCCATTTTGCTGTGGGAAGAAAGGTTTTCCTTTTTAATAGAAGGTTCTTCTTTTTTCCACTTTGCCTTGAATGTTTCAAACGTTTGTTGTGCCGATTCCGTATCTCCGTCTTTTACGGATTCGGTCATTTGCTTGTTTAATTGAATCAGCGCAGCGATCGGATCGTCTTCCGCATATGCCGCAGAACCGAAAACCATCAACAAGCTAAATAAAATAAGCGCCAGCCCCCGAGTCATCATGCTCCTCCTATAATTGAAAATGATTATCATTGTATAACATAATCATAGCCAGTTCCTGTTTTTTGTCAATTAAAATTTGAAGGTCTGAAAACCTTGATGCCACGGCAAAAAGGCTGTCCATTACGGAACAGCCTTTCGAAGAAATAAGAACGCTTATCTACCCTTTTTATACGTTTGAATGTCTTCATAAAACTTGCGTGCGGCACCCTCAGGATCATCCGCTTGACTGATGGCGCTGATCATACTGACACCGTCGGCCCCCGCTTGGATAACAGGTACGGCATTTTCGATTGTGATGCCGCCGATGCCGACAATTGGAATGCCGATGCCTTGGCGGCGAACCGCTTCGATAAGAGATACACCCTGTACGGCTTTCGTATCCTTTTTCGTTTCTGTCGGGTAGATTGGCCCGAGTCCGATATAATCCGCTCCATCTTCTTCAGCTTGCTTCACCTCAGACATTGTATGGGCGGAAACGCCAAGAATCATATCGCCTATAGCACTTCTTACTTCTTTTGCGCTGGCGTCTTCCTGGCCGATGTGGACACCGTCAGCCTTCAGTTTCAGAGCCAGCTCCACATCATCATTGACAACGAAAGGAACGCCGGCTTTACGGCAGGCTTCCTGCACGTTTTTAGCGAATTCAATCCGCGCCTCCCCTGTCAGCGCATCCCCGCCCTTTTCACGAAATTGGAACAGCGTGGCGCCGCCTTTTAACGCTTTTTGTACGACTGTGACAGGATCGGCTTTCGTATTGTTTGACCCCATAATGAAGTAAACAGACAATAACTTTTTCATCATTTCCCGAGAAATACGTGTCATGAGACAATCACCCTTTCTATTGTCGCCAGTTCTTGGACGTCTTGTTCAGTAACAGATGATAGCTTGTTCAGCAATTCAATTTGAAAGCTTCCCGGACCTTTGTCAGCTGTCTCTTGTGCGGCAAGCTGGGCTGCGACCCCATATGAAGAAATGGCAGCGATAGCAGCAAACAATGGATTTTCTTCGACAGCGCAAAACGCACCGACAACGGAAGTCAGCAGACATCCGGCGCCTGTCACTTTCGTCAGCAGCTTGTGGCCGTTATGGAGGGTATATACGTTTGACGAGTCAGCTATGACATCGACTTCGCCAGTGATCGCAATGACCGTGTTGAGCTTTTGTGCCGCCTGCTGAGCCAGGCGGATGATGTCGCCTCCGCCTTCTCCCGCATCCACACCTTTGATCAGCCAATCGGTCACGCCGACGGTATGGGCAATTTCCGCCCCGTTTCCTCTAATCGCAGAGAGGCGCACCTCACGAATGATGTCACGCGCTGATTCGGTGCGGAACGGTGTTGCTCCGGCACCGACAGGATCAAGAATGACGGGGACGCCATGTTCATTGGCTGATTTTCCCGCGATGATCATCGCTTCGACTGACTCCTTGCTCAGCGTACCGATATTTAAAACAAGGGCTCCCGCTATCTTCGCCATGTCGGCGACCTCTTCTTTCGCGTACGCCATCACGGGGGATGCGCCGAGGGCGAGCAGTCCGTTCGCTGTGAAATTCGTAACGACATTGTTGGTTATGCTGTGCACCAGAGGGCTGTGGCGGCGGACAGCAGTAAGACATTTTGCAGCTGATTGTGCATCCATGTTTGCATCATCCTTTACTTTCTTTTTTCGGGTCCCATAAATACGATTTCGTGTGTTCAAGCCAAGCTCTGGCCGCAAAGGACAAGTAGCGGTCTTTTCTCCAAATAATGGCGAGGTGCCAAGGGATGACCGGCTCAACAAGCGGGATGACTTTCACTTTTTCCAGATCAAGCCCGCGGCAGATTCGTTCCGGCAAAAGCCCGATTCCCAGGTTGGCTGACACCATCTCACTGATAAAATCCCATTGTGAGGTTTCATAAATGATATGAGGCCGGAATCCAGCCTTGATACACTCGGTCATAATTCGATTGTGCAGGACAAAATCCTCCCTGAAGAAAATAAAAGGCTCGTTCTTCAACTCACGCAGCCTGCACTCTTTTTCTTCTGCCAGCCGATGGGATGGGTGAACGACAAGCATTAAGGTTTCTTTTACGATTGTAAACGAATGAAAGATGTCTTCGTTTGCAGGAAGAACCACAACGCCGATATCGAGAGAGCCGTCCCCAACACCTTCTTGGACTTTTATAGAACCGTCTTCGACTAACTGAAAGGTGATATTCGGATAGTTTGCACGAAAATCGCCGAGCACTCTCGGGAAAAATCCCGACCCGATCATCGGCGGCAGCCCGATCCGCACATGACCTTTCTTGACCTCCATAATATCATTTAATTCTGACGTCAGGTTTTGAAATGATTTAATAATTTCTTGCGCCTGCACATACATACTCTGCCCGGCGTCAGTCAGTTCCACCTGCCTGCCGTTCCGGTAAAACAGCTCAATTCCGAGCTCTTCTTCTAAATTTTTGATCATTTTTGATATCGTCGGCTGCGAAACATAAAGAGATTGGGAAGCCTTCGTAAAGCTTTTTAAACGGGCGACTTCCAAAAAGTATGTTAAATGGCGGATATCCATGTGCTTCACCCTTCCTATAGACAAAAGGAATACTTATTATTCTTAATATATATTTTACCTATAGCGAGACCTTATGTACAATATGAATATAAGGGAGGCATCAATATGAAAAAACTGCTGCTAACCGTTATTCAAATCGCTCTGTTATTTATATTTGCCCGGCTGATTAATTGGGTGACAGCCCTTCTTCATATAAATATTCCCGGCAGTATTATTGGGATTGTGATTATTTTCACATTATTACACTTTAAGATTATCAAGCTTGAATGGATAGAGCTTGGCGCGGCGTGGCTTCTCGGGGAGCTGCTTTTATTTTTTATCCCGTCTGCCGTCGGAGTGATTGAATACGGAGACATTATGTCGAAATTTGGCGTCAGCATTCTGCTTGTTGTCATCATCAGCACGTTTGTCGTGATGGTGTCCACAGGAACGCTTACACAAATCATTGCAAAAAGAAAGGAGAAAAAGCATACGTGTTCATCGGAATTGTAAGTTTGTTTTTAACGGTCTTGGTGTATGTAGGAGCAAAAAAGGTATATCAACGCTTTCCGCGTGTCTATACGTCTCCGCTATTGGTAACGCCCGCTGTGTTAGTCGGTCTGCTGCTGCTGGTGAATGTCCCGTACGAGTCATATAATCTTGGCGGCGAATTGCTGACCGATATGCTTCAGCCGGCCACCGTAGCTTTTGCGATCCCGCTATATAAATATTTCCCTGTTTTGAAGAAATACGCAGTGGAAATTATTTTGAACGTAGCCGTCGGCTCATGCATCGCGATTATTTCAACTGCTCTTATTGCGAAATGGCTTCACCTCGGCACCGGCTTAATTGACAGCCTCGTCCCGAGATCAGTGACAACGCCGATCGCTATGAACGTATCTGAAATGATCGGCGGAATGCCTGCCGTCACAGCCGTGTTTGTGATTTTGACCGCTTTGTTAGGCACAGTAATTGGCCCAATGGTCATCCGCTATTTCCGTATTGATAACGAAATCGCGCGGGGCGTGCTGCTCGGCACAAGCGCACATGGAGCGGGAACGTCAAAAGCATTTGAGCTCAGCTCTGTGTCCGGCACGATTTCCAGTGTGTCGATGATCTTAGCTGCGATTATGACGCTTTGCGCGGCGCCGTTTTTACTTTCATTTATGTAAGAAAAAACTGTCCTCTCGAGGGCAGTTTTTTTATGTGCTTCTCCTTATTGAAAAGCTGGCAGATTACAATATAATGTAATTTGTGGATACTAAAGGAGGCACCCCCATGCATAACTTGCAGGTGAGACGGCATTACGCCGCGTTAAAAGGATTTTATTTGTTTGCCTTTCTCGGCACGGGCAGCATGATCCCCTTACTCAGCATGTATTTAACGAAAGAACAGCATTTAAGCGGAGCACAGGTCGGCTTGATCATGTCACTCGGCCCGATTGTGATGATTTTCTTTCAGCCGTTTTGGGGCATGCTGAGCGACTATACGCAAAAAACGAAAAGCCTGCTGGCGGTTTGCACAGCAATCACAGGCATCATCGGATTAGGCTATATTGCATTTGACGGGTTTCCTCTTTTTATTTTAGTTGCGGCCTGTTTTGCAGTCTTTCAAAGCACGATTATTCCATTATCGGACAGCATTTCACTAAGGTACACTCAAGAAACAAACGGCAACTACGGCGGAATCCGCCTGTTTGGTTCTCTGGGCTTCGGCGTCGCCGTGTTTGTCATGGGACAGGTGACGAATCAGCTGTACCCCATTCACGTGATCTTTATTTTTGGCTGTGCCTTTCTCTGTATTGCCGCCATACTGGCCTCACAAATGCCGGGCCAGCAGAAGACAAAAACAAAGGTCAATATCCGCAAAGGATTCCGGGAGCTTATCAGCAACAAAACGTTCCTCATCTTTATGATCATCACCTTTACGACATTTGCTCCAAACTTAGCGAACAATACGTATTTCAGTCTTTTTCTGGACAAAAGCGGCGCGTCCCTTTCCGCTATCGGCATTTTATTTTTTATCGGCGTGATCTCGGAAATTCCATTTATGCGATTCGCCCAAACATTTATAGATAAAATGGGGCTGCTCAATGTCATTATGCTGTCAGGCGGGGTCTCATTATTCAGGTGGGCGCTCTATTTCACAGCGCCTTCATTATGGATCATTTATGCGACAGTCTTTCTTCAGGGAGTGGCCATCGGTTTATTTATCCCGGCGGCGCTTCAATACGTGAAAAAAATCACCCCAAGCCACGTTGAAGCGACGGCGTTAACCATGTACGCGGCCATCGGCAATGGATTCGGCAACTGGTTCTGTACATTTGCGGGCGGGTACATTTTTGACTACGTGTCCATCTTCGCAGTCTACCTGCTTTTTAGCATTCTGAGCATAGCAGGCTTTGGGCTGACATTCTATTTAATGAGGGCTGAAAAAAACAAAAATACACTTCATCAGCCGGCTGTTACTTTTAAACCATAATGACTATAATGAATAAAAGAAAGGATGAGCGCGATGAACGGGCAAGAGCGAAGAAGCATTTCGAAAGGTTTACAGGTGGATATTGTATTGAAAGAAGACCAAAAAACAGGAAAACTGACGAGAGGCACAGTGAAGGATATTTTGACGAAATCAAGCTATCACCCGCACGGCATTAAAGTCCGGCTTGAAGATGGCCGCATCGGCCGCGTCCAGCAGATCATTTCTACATAAAAAAAGCTGCTCCTGAACAGGGCAGCTTTTTGCTTTATTTTTTCTGCAGAAAGACCACTTTTAGATAGTTGCCTTCCGGAAACGCCGAAATCGTTTTGAAATCCTCCGGCAGCGTAAATTCCTCAATGATCGTGTAGCGTTCATTTGTTTCTTTAAAGGCGGCATCGATAAAGCCTTTGAATTTCTTCATGCCAAAGGCGCTGCTGTTTGTGGAAGCAACGATGACGCCCTTGTCAGCTGTGATAGCGATCGTTTCCTTCAGGAGGTTTTTATAATCCTTAGCCGCGCTAAAGGTGCGTTTTTTTGTGCGCGCAAAGGAAGGCGGGTCGAGAATAATCAGATCAAAACGCAGATTCTTTTTCGCCGCGTACGAAAAATAGTTAAAGACGTCCATCACTTTAATGTCGTGTGCCTCGTAATCGAGCTTGTTCACGCTGAATTGCTCGATCGTTTTGGCCATGCTCCGGTTTGCCACGTCCACGCTTGTTGTTTTCTCCGCTCCGCCAAGCGCAGCTGCCACGGAGAATGCCCCCGTATAAGAAAACGTGTTTAAGACGGTTTTTCCTTCTGCATAGCGGTCTCTGATCGCCTTGCGTACATGTCTTTGATCCAAAAAGATGCCTGTCATGGCGCCTTCATTCAGATCTACCGCATATTGAATGCCATTTTCCTGAATAATGATCGGGAATTCGCCTCTTTTCCCCTTCACGAAGTCATCATCTTCGACGTATTGCCCAGCCGTGTCGAAGCGTTTTTTCTCGTAAATCGCTTTATAATCCAGATCAAGCTCATCCAAAGCGGAAATCAGCATATCTTTAAAGGCGTAAATGCCTTTGCTGTACCATTGAACCAGCAGATACCCGCCATAATAGTCGATGGTGACGCCGCCGATGCCGTCACCCTCACCATTGAACATACGGAAAGCTGTTGTGTCTTGAGCCGCGAAAAGTTTGGCGCGCGCTTCGATCGCTTTAGTTAATTTGCTGAGAAAAAATGCTTGGTCTATCTGTTCTTGTTTATTGCGGGTAAGCGTCCAGCCGACCCCTTTGTTTTGCAGGCCGTAATAACCCCGCGCGAGAAACTCGCCGCTCTCTGACACGATATCAACGAGGTCTCCTTCTTTCACGTGCCCCGCACTCCCTGCGAGAGCTTCCTTATCGATGAGCGGATAGCCTTTTTTGATTTTTGCAGCATGTGCTTTCTTTAGAGTGAGTAGCTTCATATCTGTTCGTCCTCTTTCTGTTTGCTTTCTCTTATCGTACCACAAAACGCCAAGATGTCTGCATTGACAGAAAGGAAAGGTTTTTCTACGATAGACAAAAAGAGTTACGAGGAGGAGCAGCATGGCAAAACGAATTGACCATACAGGCATTATGGTAAGGGATATCAACGCGTCCATCACATTTTATGAAGAGGTTCTCGGCATGAAATTGAAGGATCGCATCACTCACACGAACGGTATAATCGAGCTTGCTTTTCTTGGCTTTGAAGACGGGCCGGAAACAGAAATCGAACTGATTCAAGGCTACAGCAGCGAGCTTCCCGCCGAAGGAAAAGTGCACCACATTGCCCTGCTGACGGATGACATCGCGGCTGAATATACAAAAGCGGAAAGAATGAACGCGAAATTTATCGACGAAGAGATCACAACACTTCCAAACGGATACCGTTATTTCTATATCGAAGGTCCTGACGGTGAGTGGATTGAGTTCTTTCAGCGGTAAGAAAAAAGCAGCATAACGCTGCTTTTTTTCGTTAATTAAATGCTTACATAATCACAAAACATTCTTATCCACAGCTACACCCGCACTCTCTTCCCGCCATTTTTGATGGTCCCATATTCTGAAAAACGGATAGTAGATCGCACAGGTGATCACAAGATTCACCAGCTGCATAACGGCTCCGGACACTTTTCCGCCAGTCGCCAGATAGCCTGATATGAGCGGCGGCATCGTCCATGGCACGGCGATTCCCGCCGGCCTTGCCACCAGTCCGGTGCTCATGCCGATATAAGTTGTTGTAATCGTGAGGAGCGGCGCGATGATGAATGGAACGATGAGGAGCGGGTTCATGACAATCGGCATGCCGAAAATGATCGGCTCGTTGATATTAAATAGCGCAGGACCAATCCCCAATCGGCCCAGCTGCTTCATTTGTTTGCTCCGGGAGCGTACCAGCATTGTCAGGACAAGCGCCAGCGTCGCTCCGCTTCCGCCGACATTAATCCAAATTTGAAAAAACTGGGCCGTAAAAATACTCGGCATCGCCTCTCCCGCTTGGAACGCGAGACGGTTGGCATCCATCGCGCCATACCAAATCGGCGCCATAATTCCGCCAATGATGGAAGCTCCGTGAATCCCGCACGACCACAGCAACATCTGCACAAATTCAGCGATCAGGCTTCCGCCGAGACTGCCTCCAAGGATGGAAAGCGGTGTGCCAAGCAAGTCTCCAACGACATTGTGCAGGCTCTGAAAAGGCGTCATTTCAATCAGAAGACGCGCCAGCCACACGAGAAACACAATGATAAATCCGGGAATCAGCGCGACAAATGATTTGCTTACCGCCGGCGGCACGCCGTCTGGCATTTTGAAGACGATATTTTTTTGAATAATGTACCGGTAAATTTCAGTCGAAAACAAAGCGATCAGCATAGCGACAAACAAACCCTTGCTGCCAAGCAATGTAATCGGAATTCCGCCCCCAACAAAGATGGATTCCGTTGATCCATCCGGCGTAAATGGCACCTCAAACGGCGTTGCCAACAGAAATGCGGCAATTGATATCGCGCCGGCCGACAGCGCATCTACACCATAGCTTTCCGCAAGACGATAGGCGATTCCAAAAGCGGCGATCATCGCCATAATATCAAATGAAGCATTAACGGGATAACCGAGCTTATCCGCCCACTGATCTCCAAACACACTCGCCATGAAATCAGCATAACCGGGAATCGGCAGGCTCGTTAAAATCAAAAAGACAGACCCGATAATAATCAGCGGCATGGTCAGGATAATGCCGTCACGCAAAGCGCTGAGATGCCGCTGCCCGGCAATTTTCCCAGCGACAGGCATGATTTTTTCTTCCATCACCCGAGTGAATGCGCTCATCTGAAAAGCCCCCTTTTTGCATTGCTTTGTAAACAACCTTCGCAATGTTTTCTTTATCTTATTTTGAAAACGCTTACAAATTCATTTGGAAAATTTCCTCTTCCTGCGGAAAAAACCTGCGTTCTGCTCTACAGTCCTGTCAATGAAAAAATTTTTCCTCCTAACTATTAAACTCTCTTTTTTCTCCGATATATATATCAAACATCATAGAAAGAAGGAGATGAATCATGCAAAACGTGTCGTGCAAGCTTGTCATATCAGTCACTCTGTTTTTCAGTTTTCTCGCCATAGGCCCTTTCGCGCATGCGCAAAACAGCAGCGGGAAAGAAGTTATTGTGGTTTATAAAAATAAGGCCGGCAAGGAAACCGTCCTTGACAGCGATGCAGAGGTTGAACAGCAGTATAAGCATCTTCCCGCGGTAGCGGTCACAGCTGATCAGGAGACAGTGAAAGAATTAAAACAGGATCCTGATATTTTGTATGTCGAAAACAATGTCTCATTCACCGCAGCAGGCAGCACAGATTTCAAAGTGCTGACAGACGACACTGAGGACACTGAAAATTTTGAACAATGGAACCTTGAACCCATTCAAGTGAAACAGGCTTGGAAAGCAGGACTGACTGGCAAAGGTGTCAAAATCGCAGTTATTGACAGCGGGATCTCTCCCCACGAAGACCTGTCGATTGCCGGCGGGTTTTCAGCTGCCAGTTACACCTCTTCTTACAAAGATGATAACGGCCACGGAACACATGTCGCTGGGATTATCGGAGCCAAGCATAACGGCTACGGAATTAACGGCATCGCACCGGAAGCTCAAATATACGCGGTTAAAGCGCTTGATCAGAACGGTTCGGGGGATCTTCAAAGCCTTCTCCAAGGAATCGACTGGTCGATCACACACGGGATGGACATCGTCAATATGAGCCTTGGCACGACCTCAGACAGCCAAATCCTTCATAACGCCGTGGACAAAGCATATGAACAAGGCATTCTGCTCGTTGCCGCCAGCGGTAACGACGGGAACGGCAAACCAGTGAACTATCCGGCGGCATACAGCAGTGTCGTTGCCGTTTCAGCGACAAACGAAAAGAATCAGCTTGCCGGATTCTCAACTACCGGAGATGAAGTTGAATTTTCAGCGCCGGGAACCAACATCACGAGCACTTACTTACATCAATACTATGCGACAGGAAGCGGAACTTCCCAAGCGACACCGCACGCCGCTGCCATGTTTGCTTTGTTACTGCAACGTAATCCTGCCGAGACAAACGTGCAGCTGCGCGCAGAAATGAAAAAAAATATCATTGATCTTGGAACCACAGGCCGCGATCAGCATTTTGGCTATGGGATGATCCAGTATAAAGCGCAGAAAGCAGATTCTGCATACGCTGAGGCAGAGCAAGCGGTGAAAAAAGCGGAACAAACAAAAACACAAACAGATATCGACAAAGCGAGAAAACTCGTCAGCCAGCTGCCGAATTCTAACGCCAAAACGGCCCTGCAAAAAAGACTGGATAAAGTACAGTCATTCAGAAATGTAAAAGATGCGAAAGACAAAGTCGTAAAAGCTCAAAAATATAAAACTCAGCAAACCGTTGATACAGCACAAGCTGCCATTAACAAGCTGCCAAACGGAACAGACAAAAAGAACCTGCAAAAACGCTTAAACCAAGTAAAACGCTATATCGCATCAAAGCAGGCGAAAGAGAAAGTGGCGAAAGCGGAAAAAAGCAAAAAGAAAACAGATGTTAACAGCGCACAATCAGCAGTCAGCAAGCTGCCGGCAGGTTCAGAAAAAACGTCCCTGCAGAAGCGCCTTGCCAAAGTAAAAAGCACCAATTTGAAAACGGCGAAGCAATCCGTATCTGCAGCAGAAAAGAAATCAACTCATGCCAATGCGGCAAAAGCACAATCAGCCGTCAATCAGCTTCAATCAGGCAAGGACAAAACGTCATTGCAAAAACGGTTAGACAAAGTGAAGAAAAAAGCGGCCGCAGCCGAAGTGAAAAAAGTTGAAACTGCCAAAGCAAAAGTGAAGAAAGCGGAAAAAGCCAAAACGAAAAAAGCAAAGACATCCGCTCAGTCTGCAGTGAATCAATTACAAAAATCCAATGAAAAAACAAAGCTGCAAAAACGGTTAAATGCCGTCAAACCGAAAAAGTAACCAAAAAGCCTTTAAGACTTGTATTCTAGGTTTTAAAGGTTTTTTCCATTGCAAGAACATCACACACAACCATTTTCCCATACACCGCGCAGGCTTTTCCTACTATTGCTATCCAGCCATGAACAGCATAAAATGTACGTTATTACAGTTATCGCCACATATGGAGGGATTGTGACTGGTCAGCAGGCAAGACCCAATGATGTAAAGGGAGTATTAGTGCCTAATAAACAGGGCATTTTTTACCCTTCTTTTCGTGTTGGGCTCATAACGGCGCCATGGACAACCCCTATTCCTATTTTCATGCTCCGTCACCGACGCGGGCATTTTTTGTTGTCCCTGCTCATTTTGTCATTTTGAGCCGGTATTTCTCACTTTTTTCATTTTGATTGTCAACTTTTCATTTGATACGATGAACAAGCCGACTTTTCTGCAGCAAAGGAGGTTTTGATTGCTTGCAAAAAGAGATTGCAAAAGAATTATTTCTCCTCACAGGAGGAAAAAGCAATATTATCAGCATCAGCCATTGTACGACCCGTCTTCGTTTTGAGGTAAAAGACGAGACGAAAATCGATATACATGCCATTGAACATCTACAAGGTGTGCAGGGCACCTTTTTCCGATATGGGTTATTCCAGATTATCTTCGGAGCAGGCGTCGTCAACAAAATATATAAAGAAGTCGTTCAAGTGTGGGAGGCCGCGCCTTCTGAGGAGCCTGTTCAACAGAAAAAGGCCAGCCGGAAGCTGACCCCTGTCGCAGCATTCGCGAAAACGCTGTCCGATATTTTTGTGCCGATTATCCCGGCAATCACAGCAAGCGGCCTGCTCATGGGGCTGATTGGCATGATTAAGGTGTTTCACTGGTTTGCAGCCGGCAGCCCTTGGATCAAAATGCTCGACCTCGTGTCCAGCACAGCCTTTATTTTGCTGCCGATTTTGGTTGGCTTCAGTGCCGCACGGCAATTTGGCAGCAATCCCTATTTAGGGGCAGTGTTAGCAGGGCTCTTGACGCATCCCGATCTTCTGGACCCGTCTATGCTCGGCAGCAAAACCCCTGCTTCCTTAGACATATGGGGGCTTCATATTCCAATGATGGGCTATCAAGGCTCCATTATCCCGATTCTTCTTTCCGTTTATGTCATGAGCAGAATTGAGAAGCTACTAAAATGGATTGTGCCGAAGTCGCTTGATGTCATCATCATTCCTTTTATTACAGTCATGGTGACAGGATGCCTCGCACTGATTGTCATGAATCCCGCCGCTTCCATCATCGGCCAGATCATGACACAGTCGATTGTCTATATTTATGATCACGCCGGCATTGCCGCAGGTGCCCTATTCGGCGGCATCTACTCCACTGTCGTTCTATCTGGCTTGCATCATAGCTTTTATGCGATTGAAGCAACGCTGCTTGCTGACCCGCATGTCGGTGTGAACTTTTTAGTGCCGATATGGTCGATGGCGAATGTGGCCCAAGGCGGAGCGGGACTTGCGGTCTTTTTCAAAACGAAACAATCAAGCCTGAAAAAAATTGCGCTCCCCGCTGCCCTCACCGCGTTTTTAGGCATAGTGGAGCCCATTGTGTTCGGGGTAAATGTCAAACTGATCCGTCCCTTTATCGGAGCTGCCATCGGCGGCGCTATTGGCGGAGCATACGTGGTTGCGGTACATGTCGTGTCGAATTCCTACGGGCTGACAGGCATTCCGATGATTTCAATCGTGCTGCCGTTCGGCGCCGCCAATTTTGTTCATTATATGATCGGTTTTTTGATCGCGGCCGTCTCTGCTTTTATAGCTACATTGTTTCTCGGGTTTAAAGAAGAGACAGAATAACTGGATTTATTCGTTTTCATTCATAAAACGGGGGATGAAAGGACAAAAAAAGCTATGAAAATTAAAAGAATCTTAAATCATAATGCTATCGTCGTAAAGGATCAAAGTGAAGAGAAGATT
This sequence comes from Bacillus sp. 0209A, assembly GCF_036765095.1. Classification (NCBI taxonomy): domain Bacteria; kingdom Bacillati; phylum Bacillota; class Bacilli; order Caryophanales; family Bacillaceae; genus Bacillus; species Bacillus sp. 0209A. Next base: position 285,777 of record NZ_JBAIZV010000002.1, on the reverse strand, counting down.
CTCTTAGGTGCAGGAATTGCGTTCGACAAAAAGAAAAATGATATTGTCGATCCGTCAAAAATAGAAAAAACCTTTGTCAGAAAAGACACAGCTGACTATAAGCAGTTCGAAGAGATTTTAGAAACATTGCCGGAAGACCATATTCAGATTTCCGAGCAAATTATCTCCCATGCCGAAAAAGAGCTGAACATTAAAATCAACGAGCGCATACACGTCGCTTTTTCAGACCATCTTTCCTTTGCGATCGAACGCCTGAGCAATGGAATGGTGATCAAAAATCCGCTGCTGAATGAAATCAAAGTCCTTTATCCCAAGGAATTTCAGATCGGCTTGTGGGCCAGAGCGCTGATTAAAGATAAACTGGGGATACACATTCCTGATGATGAAATCGGCAATATCGCCATGCATATCCACACAGCAAGAAACAATGCCGGTGATATGACACAGACGCTTGATATTACAACTATGATCCGTGATATCATTGAGATTATTGAAATTCAGCTATCAATCAATATTGTAGAAGATACCATTTCTTATGAGCGGCTTGTGACCCATCTCCGCTTTGCGATCCAGCATATAAAAGCGGGCGAATCCATTTACGAGCTGGACGCAGAAATGATCGACATTATTAAAGAGAAGTTTAAGGATGCATTCCTGTGTGCCCTAAGCATCGGTACATTTGTGAAGAAGGAATACGGCTTTGTGTTTCCTGAAAAAGAATTATGCTATATCGCCATGCATATTCAGCGATTTTACCAACGGTCAGTCGCACGCTGAGGCAAAATAAAAACGCTTTTGAGATCATCAAAAGCGTTTTTATATTCAGTTTATTGGTTGATCGCCGGATTGCTGATTGTATTCCACTTCGTATACGACATGTAATGGAAATACTGGTCGCGATACGGGTGTTTTGTATTGGAATTCCAAGGCTTTTCTCCGCCGCAGAAGTGGACAATGGCCGGGTTCTCTCTCGTTTCTCTATAAAGCTTCTGGCCTGACAGCGTCGCAGGCGTTTTTTGTTTTAATATGATATAAGTTTGAGCGTTCCAGCGCGGGTGAAGTTCATACCACTGATCATACAAGATCGCATTCAGCGCATCTTGGTCGTGAAGCACAAGAAAGTCTTCAGACGGGTTTTCATTGATAAAGTTGATGACTTTTTCAGTGATGTTTTGCTTTCTCCAAGAATCAAAATCAATAATCATCATACCTGAGTTAAAATACTTCCCTGTATCACTGACGTTCATTTCTTTCAGGCGTTCATGCTGCCCCGCATCCTCAACTGCAGCGACCGTATATGGCGCAATATCCAAATCCCACAGTTTCGAAATATCTTCCAGAATAATTGCATCACAATCGATATAAATCATTCGTTTGATACTCTCATCCTTAATTAAGTCAGGAATTGAGATGCGGTAATACGCCGCTTTTGTAATATGGCTGCTTTCCACCGCATGTTCATACATGTTGGCATCCACTTCTAAAAATTCAATCGGCACGCCGAATTTCAATGTGGTTTCTTCCAGCCTTTTTTTGTTATCAGGCTCGATTCCTCCATCAATCACATATAGCTTTACTTCTCTGTTCTGGTCCATATTTGTCAATAAAGAAACGAACATTCCACCTAAATGACGAGCATAATTATCATCAGCGCATGACACGATATGCATAATTTCATCTTTCTTCAATGGTATTCATCTCCCTTTGTGTTGTACAAGTTACATTCCCGATTTCAGAAAATTAAACACTATTCATCAATACTTTTTTAGACAGAATGTGCTATACAACAAAAAAGGCGTCATGTTTTAAACCTGCGATAAAGCCAATAAAGAATGTAAAAGCATGCGATCGTAATGGCTTCAGCCGAGGCGATATACCACGGCCACGGCCCGAGAACATCCAAAAGAGAAGAGCCCCCCGGTTTTTTCGTCAAATACATATAATTCGCGCCAAGCCAGCGATCAAGCAAATAAATGCAGACCCCGTACACATTGACAATGAGGACGGTCACCCACAAAGAACGCTGTCTGAGCCTGTACGTCCCAATTACCGTCATCAGCAGGCAGGAGAGAAACACAGATCCGTGCGAAATAAAAAAGAGGATATATCGGATATGCGGAAAAGAAAACATACCGAGATCAGGAGTGGCAAGAGCCTGAATCGAACTGCCGATGCCGACAAAGTATAAAAATACAAACAGCTTCCTGCTTTTGGTCACCAGCATAATGGCCGACAAATACACCGACAGGTCACTAAGCTGGAGAGGCAATGAAGTCCGCACCGACCACCTGCCCGCGGCGATCATCCATATTTGATAACCGATTTGCGAGCCAAGCAGCAGAAACACAAACAAATAGCGCAAAAACTGGCTGAGTTTAGGCCGCTTGACCGTCTGGCGGAACAAAAACAACAGAATGGCCAAGACGGCGATCACTGCTAATGTCACCACATGCTCTGCTGAAAAAAGGTGAAACGGATCATGTTTATAGACGGCTTGAACATATTTTTGCAAGATGGCACCCCCGTTTGCGAGTTTTTGTTTATTTTGGTGTTGTGGGGGCCTTTTTTATTCAACCGATATATAGGCTTGAAGTTCAAATCGGTCTCTGTTACAATTCATTTCATAGCTAATGATTCTGATAATTTAAGGCAGGCCTAAAAAATGGAACGTTCCTATCAACATCAGCAGCTTCGGAAAGAAGAACATGACACACTTTCTAAGCTTAAACAAATGCCCGTTGAGTCACTCAACCTGGAAGCCATATCGATTGCGACGAACCTGTATCGGTCTGCGCAAAAGCTCCGTGTCAAAATGGAGACTGAGGTTCTTTCTTCCTATAGCCTTTCTTGGACCGCTTTCTCCATCCTTTATGATCTATGGGTATGGGGGGCGCTCGAAACGAGAAAAATTGCTGAGCTGTCAGGCATTTCAACAGCTACAGCAAGCAACGTGATCAAAACGCTCGAAAGAAAGAATTTTTGCAGCAAAAGCATCGACACAAGAGATCGACGGCTCGTGTTTGTCTCCATCACCGATTCCGGAAAACAAGCGATCGAAGAGCTCTACCCGGAGTTTCACAAAGGGGAAACAGAGCTCATTGCGGGTATGACGAAGAACGAACAGAAAACATTGACAGAGCTGCTTAGAAAGGTAGCTGACAATCTTCATACAACATAAGCTTTGACGGGAATCCAGTAGCGTTTTGTCTCCCTGTTTCAGAGAGCCGGCGGAAGGTGCGAGCCGGCGCACAGGCAACCGTGAATTACCTCCCCGAGCTTTCTTTGTGAACCTTAGTAGCAAAGAACGGGAAACCGTTATTCGAATGAGCGGAAGACGATGTCTTCAACCAGGGTGGTACCGCGTGCATTGAGCCACGTCCCTTTTCGGGATGGGCTCTTTTTTGTGTTTCTAAAAAAGGAGGAAGAATCATGAAAACATTTGAGCAGCTCACAGCAGCACAGCAAAAAGAAGTCGAAAGACAGCTTCAGCTATACATGACTGGCGCCCATGAGGTCATACCGCCGGAGGAATTAAAGGCCAAGCTCGTCAAATCCGTTTTCACAGGCACACCGCTTAAAATTAAGCTCGGATTAGATCCGTCTGCACCGGATGTACATTTGGGCCATACAGTTGTGTTAAACAAGCTTCGCCAATTTCAAGAAAACGGCCACATTGTCCAGCTGTTAATAGGGGATTTCACAGGAAAAATCGGTGATCCGACCGGAAAATCGGCAGCCAGAAAGCAGCTGACTGATGAAGAAGTTCAGCACAACGCCAAAACATACTTTGAGCAATTCGGGAAAGTTCTGGATCCAGAAAAAATCGAGCTTCACTACAACTCGAAATGGCTGAAAACATTGAATCTGGAAGATGTCATTGAATTGGCAGGCAAAATAACGGTAGCCCGCCTGATGGAACGCGACGATTTTGAAGAACGAATTGCCATGCAAAAACCGATCTCGCTTCATGAATTCTTTTACCCGTTGATGCAGGGATACGATTCCGTCGTTCTCGAAAGCGATATTGAATTAGGCGGGACAGACCAGCATTTCAATGTGCTGATGGGGCGGCATTTCCAAGAACGATACAACAAAGAAAAACAAGTCGTCATCCTTATGCCGCTTTTGGAAGGCTTAGACGGGGTTGAAAAAATGTCGAAGTCAAAAAATAACTACATCGGCATTGATGAACATCCAAATGACATGTACGGAAAAACGATGTCACTGCCCGACAGCCTGATGAAAAAGTACATCCAATTGGCAACGGACTTAGAGCTTGAGGAGAAAAAACAGCTCGTGAAAGACCTAGAAAACGGCGCCGTTCATCCGCGGGATGCCAAAATGCTTTTAGCCAAAACAATCGTCCGAATGTATCACGGAGCCGAAGCGGCTGAAGCTGCCGAACACTCGTTTAAAACAGTCTTTCAGGAAAACAGCCTGCCTGATGATATTCCGGCTGTCCAATGGGAAGGTGAGAAAACATTATCGATTGTCGATCTGCTGGTCACATTAGAGCTCCTCTCTTCGAAGAGCGAGGCACGCCGCATGATTCAAAACGGCGGTGTCCGAATTGACGGAGAGAAAATAACAGATATTCACGCCAATGCGGAGATAAAGGAGAATATGATCATCCAAGTCGGCAAACGCAAGTTTTTAAAACTCCAATAGATTGATATCCCAAAACGCTTATGACCCTTCATTCATAAGCGTTTTTTTACAGGTATTAAGCACTGTCTTTTCAAAAACGCTCTCCTTTTTGCAGGAAATTCCCTTAGCATCCCGAAATATTCCCCATCCATACATTAGGGGAGGTTTCTTTTTGATGAGAAAACTTTTAACTGTCATGACGATGGCCGTTTTAACTGCCGGTACGATTCTCATGCCGGCACAGAGTGTCACCCCTGCCGCCCGCGCTGTTCAAATATCAGATAACGAGCGGGAGCTTCCATTTCACGCAAAGCGTGCGTACTCAACCATTTCTCAGCTTAGTGAAACAATTGGCCCCAGAATAGCCGGAACTGCCGCTGAAAAAAAGAGTGCCCTTTTGATCGCTTCATCCTTGAGAAAATTAAAGTTTGATGTGAAGGTTCAACGATTCGGTATTCCTGACCGGCTTGAGGGAACGCTTTCTTCAGAAGGACACGATATTCTTCTCCGAGCGGCATCCGGCTCAGCCCCTACAGAAGAAAAAGGGCTGACAGCTCCGCTTTACAATGCCGGATTGGGCTATCCAAAGGACTTCACCGCTGACGCCAAGGGCAAAATCGCTTTGATTTCCAGAGGAGACCTTACATTTTACGAGAAAGCGAAAAATGCCCAAACCGCCGGAGCCAAGGCTGTCATCATTTATAACAACAAAGAAAGCCTCGTGCCTGTGACGCCAAACCTGTCAGGCAATGAAGTCGGCATTCCCGTCGTCGGAATTAAAAAAGAAGACGGCGAAACCCTTACCCAGCAAAAAGAAGCAACCTTAAACCTAAAAGCAATCACAAACCAGACCTCCCAGAACATCATCGGGATCAAAAAACCAAAGAACATCAAAGATCCAGAGATCGTCTACGTGACGGCCCATTACGACAGTGTTCCTTTTTCCCCCGGGGCAAATGACAACGGCTCAGGAACCTCTGTCATGCTGGAAATGGCGCGCGTCTTAAAAAGCCTTCCTTCCGACAAAGAAATCCGCTTTATCGCTTTCGGCGCTGAAGAACTTGGCCTGCTCGGCTCATCATATTATGTAGATCATCTATCGGAAAAAGAGTTGAAACGAAGTGAAGTGAACTTCAACTTAGACATGGTCGGCACAAGCTGGGAGAATGCGTCTGAGCTGTATGTCAACACATTGGACGGCCAATCTAACGCTGTTTGGGAATCCAGCCAGACGGCCGCTGAAAACATTGGGTTTGACAGCCTGTCTCTGACACAGGGAGGATCGTCTGATCATGTGCCGTTCCACGAAGCCGGCATTGATTCAGCCAACTTTATTTGGGGAGATCCGGAAACCGAAGAAGTTGAGCCGTGGTATCACACCCCTGAAGACTCGATCGAACATGTCAGCAAAGAACGCCTTCAGCAGGCCGGCGATCTTGTGACAAACGCTGTCTATCAGGCTGTGAAAAAAGAGAAGAAAGCGAAAACCATTAAGAAACAAATGAAGGCGAAAGCCCCTGACATTTATGAAGATATTCAATAAAAAAGACGGCACTTTGCCGTCTTTTCTAATCCACTTCTTTCTTAATCCCCAGCATTTTCTCATCTAAATAATGGGCGATCTCCGCGGCTTCCTTCAGCTCATCTGTTAATGGCTTAGGAACGTCATTGTTCAATTTATAGTAAATTTTATGCTCAAGACTCGCCCAAAAATCCATCGCGATCGTCCGAATTTGAATTTCCGCTTTGACGTATTCCACACGGTTCGTTAAATTCACAGGCATCTCAATGATTAAATGCAGGCTTCGGTAGCCGTTCGGTTTTGGCGTCTGGATATAATCCTTTACCTTTATGATTCGCAGGTCATCATGCTGCTTTAAGACATTCACGACATTATAAATATCCGAAATAAAGGAGCAAATGATGCGAACACCGGCAATGTCGTGGATGTGCTCTTTCATTTCCTTCGTCGTAATCTCGCAGCCCTTTCTCATTAACTTATTCACGATGCTTTCAAAGCTTTTGACACGGGATTTCGTATGTTCAATCGGGTTGTGTCCGTGAATGAGGTTATATTCCTGGCTGATAATTGAGAACTTTGTATCCAGAGCATCAAGCGCAAATTTATAAACTAATAATTCATTTTTCCAATCTTCCATTACCATTTTTAAATCGTCCATATGTGTTACAGATAAATCCATTTTCGTCATCTCCTTTAACGGATCTTTATCCGCTGTCCATGTACTAGACGGCCCTGCTTCCAGTATGGTTCTATGAATTTTTTTACAAAATGCGGTCGAATGTAACAAAAAAAGACCGCACGAAAAACAAGCGGTCTTTCTTTTTACCGGAAGTAACTGATCAATAACCCGATCGAGAGCAGGAATCCGAAAAATGTATTCGTTTGGGCTGTTGATTTCATTGCGACAATCATATTCATCGGCAATTCTTTTTGGACGAAGCCCTTCACTGCCTGAACCGGCTTAGGCACGCTCAAAAAGACGACAAACAGCCACGGGCTTGCGGCACCGGTGATGACCAAGCCGACAACCCAGATATAAGCGACAGCAAACGACGCAGCTAAGACCGTGACAGCTCCCTTATGCCCCATCAAAATCGCTAATGTTTTGCGTCCGCCTTTTTTGTCCTCTTCAATGTCGCGAATGTTGTTCGACAGGTTAATCGCACCGACAAGTATCGCAATCGGGATCGAAATCAAAATGCTTTGCAAATTGATTTTATCTGTCTGAATGAAAAACGAAATCAGCACAAACACCGAACCCATACAAATGCCTGAGAATAACTCACCGAACGGCGTGTATGCAATCGGCAGCGGCCCGCCTGTATACAGGTAGCCGATCGCCATGCCGACAAGGCCGATCAGAGCCAGCCACCAGCTGCTGCTCGCGCAAATATAGACGCCGAGTAAAATGGCAATCCCATATGATACAAGGGCTAATTGCAAAATCGTGATCGGCTTCATTCCGTGGCGTACAATCGCACCTCCGATTCCGACAGATTCTGCTGTATCTAACCCGCGTTTAAAATCGTAGTATTCATTAAATAAGTTCGTCGCAATCTGGATCCATAAGCAAGAAAACAGCATAGCCAGAAACAGCAGCAGATCAACCTTCACATAAAACATCGCCAAAACCGTTCCGAGCAGCACAGGCACAAACGATGCGGTTAACGTATGAGGACGGGTTAACTGCCAAAGGATCTGCCCCATGCTTTCTTTTTCCGGCGCTGTCTGACCCTCACCCTTATTTGTTTGGTTCATCTTCCTCTTCCTTTCTATTAAAAGGCTTACTTTTTTCAGCCGGCAGCTTTGATAAAAACTCCTTTTGCTTCCTTATCTATCATAATGACTTCTCCCCCATTTCACAAGATACCGCAAGAAGGCGTTTTCTTTCTTATTATACGCTTTCCGCCCCGATTTCATCAGTTTTCTGCTTTCACCTGAACGAACAAATACAGAAAATTTTTTTTAAGTGCATTACGCTTTTTAAAAGTTAAAAAGATCATTTTTACTCCTTCTACCTTTACCTTTTATAATGAATCAGCCTCAGACAATTCATTCTTGCCCTAGCGGGTATAAAGATTCATTTTCAATAGCAAAATGCCGATATATTTATTTGAGGAGTTTAGGGAAAAAATGAAACTTTTTGAGCATCTAATCGTCAAATACTCATGTGATTGTCGAAAAAACGGGAAAGGATTTTTGATATGCTGCAATTGATGAAACAGCTGTATGAAAAGCCCGCTGTCAAGTGGACATGTCATACAGGTTTTTATTTGATAATACTGCTTGTTTTGTTTTTTATGTATGGTTTTCACACCGCGAACACCGGTTCATATATTTATAACGATTTCTAATTGGAGAGAGAATAAAGATGAAACTTTTACATGCTATTCAAACACATGCGGAATCTTATCCGCAAACCGTTGTCTTCCGCTCTCAAGGCCAGTCGCTCACGTATCAGGAATTATGGGAGCAGTCTGACCGTGCGGCTGCCGCGATCCAACAACGCATTTCCGGGGAAAAGAAAGCCCCTATCCTTGTGTACGGCCATATGGAGCCGCACATGATCGTTTCCTTCTTGGGAAGTGTCAAAGCGGGACATCCTTATATTCCAGTTGATCTGTCGATTCCGTCCGAGCGGATCGCGAAAATTATCGAAAGCTCTGGAGCAGAATTGTTAATCCATGCTGCCGGACTTTCAATTGATGCAGACAGCTACCAGATTCAGACGGTTTCAGCAGAAGAACTGCTGGAAAACGAAGACGGCTCTGTCAGCCAAGGTCAATGGGTCAAGGAACACGAAACGTTTTATATCATTTACACTTCCGGAAGCACAGGAAATCCGAAAGGCGTGCAGATTTCCGCCGCGAATCTTCAAAGCTTCACAGACTGGATTTGTGCAGATTTTCCAGTCAGCGGAGGAAAAACATTTTTAAACCAAGCGCCGTTTTCATTTGATTTATCTGTCATGGACCTTTATCCGTGCCTTCAATCAGGCGGGACTTTACACTGCGTGACAAAGGATGCTGTGAATAAGCCGAAAATCTTATTCGAAGAGCTGAAGAAGTCCGGGCTGAATGTGTGGACATCAACGCCTTCCTTTGTGCAGATGTGCCTGATGGACCCGGGTTTTTCACAGGACCTGCTGCCTCATGCGGACACATTTATGTTCTGTGGAGAGGTACTCCCGGTTTCTGTTGCAAAAGCGCTGCTTGAGCGTTTTCCGAAAGCAAACCTCTTTAATACGTACGGTCCGACCGAAGCAACAGTGGCTGTCACATCTGTTGAAATTACGGATGACGTCATAAGCCGCAACGAATCGCTTCCCGTCGGGTTCGCTAAGCCAGATATGAACATTTTCATTATGGACGAACAGGGACAGCCGCTTCCTGATGGAGAAAAAGGAGAGATCGTCATTGCAGGGCCGAGCGTAAGCCGAGGCTACCTTGGCGAACCTGAACTGACGGATAAAGCGTTTTTCTCTTATGAAGGGCAGTGGGCATACCGGACTGGCGATGCCGGCTATATCCAAGATGGTCAGATTTTCTGCCAAGGACGTTTGGATTTCCAAATTAAACTTCACGGCTACCGAATGGAGCTCGAGGAAATCGAGGTCCATGTCAGACAGTCTCAGTACGTTCGCTCTGCTGTCGTGATTCCGTATCAGCCAAACGAAACAGTTGAGTACCTGATCGCCGCTATTGTGCCTGAGGAGCATGAGTTCCAGAAGGAATTCCAGCTGACAAGCGCCATTAAAAAAGAGCTTGCCGCTTCCCTTCCGGCATATATGATCCCGAGAAAATTCATTTACCAGGATCACATTCAAATGACGGCTAACGGCAAAATTGACCGGAAACGCATCGGCGAAGAGGTTCTTGTATGACGCCTTACAGCTCGTTTTTATTCTTTATACTGCTTGGCATTCTTCTTCTGCCGACGATCATTCTCGGCCTGAACGGAAAAAGATTTCAAGCATACAACATGTTCATATCTATCATTATATTAGCTTTAATTTTTTCGCACGACGTACACGGGGTCATCGCCCTGTGTCTGTTTACGATATGGCAGGTGCTTTTGATCAGCGGCTACTTGGCGTACAGGCAGAAAGCGAATAGCGGCTTTGTCTTTTGCGGGGCTGTTATCGCATCGATTCTGCCTTTATTCTTGTCAAAAATATGGCCGTTTCTTTCACACCCGCAGCCGCACCACCCGCCACATAATCTGATCAGCTTTTTAGGGATTTCGTATTTAACCTTTAAAGGCGTTCAGCTGATTATGGAAGCAAGAGACGGTCTGTTGAAGGAACAGCTGCCGCTGCACCGCCTGCTGTATTTTATCCTGTTTTTCCCGACGATTTCCTCCGGCCCGATCGACAGATACCGCCGGTTCGTCAAGGATGAACAGAAGGCTTGGACGAAAGAAGAATACGCCGATCTATTGTATACAGGGATTCATAAAATCTTTATCGGTTTCCTGTACAAGTTTATTATCGGCTACGCCATCAACACGTACTTCATCATGAATCTTCCCGCGATCACGCACAATAAGATTCTTGGGAACCTCCTGTACATGTACGGCTACAGCATGTATTTATTTTTTGATTTCGCCGGCTACACGATGTTTGCCGTCGGGGTCAGCTATATAATGGGCATTAAATCACCTGAAAACTTTAATAAACCGTTTATCAGTAAAAATATTAAAGATTTCTGGAACCGCTGGCATATGTCTCTGTCATTTTGGTTCAGAGATTATGTGTTTATGAGATTTGTATTTTGGATGACAAAGAAAAAGTGGATCAAAAACCGTATGGCCGTCTCAAACATCGGGTATTTCCTGCTGTTTATGCTGATGGGGGTTTGGCACGGGCTTGCGCCGCAATATATCATCTACGGCCTCTATCACGCCGTGCTGATGACGTGTTACAACTTTTTCGAGAAGTGGAATAAGAAATACAAATGGCTGCCGTCCAACCGCTGGACAACCGCTCTTGCGATTGTGATCACATTCCACTTCGTTTGCTTCGGATTTTATATTTTCTCAGGAAAACTATTTCATCACCACCATTAAAGGAGATTAGAAAGCTATGGAATTTAAACAAGAGGTATTAGACGTTTTAGCAGAGGTTTGCCAGGATGACATCGTAAAGGAAAATCCTGATATTGAAATTTTTGAAGAAGGTTTGCTTGATTCTTTTGGAACAGTAGAATTGCTGCTTGCGATTGAAAACCGTTTTGATATTTTAGTGCCGATCACTGAGTTTGACCGGGATATATGGAATACACCTAACAACATTGTAAATCAGCTGTCTGAGTTGAAATAATGAAAAAGCGTTTTTTCGGTCCAATTATTTTGGCGTTTATTCTTTTCGCAGGCGCCATCGCAATTCCATCTTCATGGCTGACAGGCTTCATCACCGATAAGCGGGTGAAAGAATCAGCAACAGCCTTGAACCCAAGTATGTTTCAAGGGCTTTATTTACAAGACCAGATGCTCAAAGATCCGGCATATCTTCCGATTTACGGGTCATCTGAGCTTTCCCGGCTGGACGAGTTCCACCCATCTAACTATTTTCAGGTGAACAATGAGGGGTTCACGCCATACCTTGTCGGCAAAGGCGGATCACAGTCATTGATTCATTCTTTAAACTTCGCTGCCCATATGGATCAGTTGAAGGGCAAAAAAATCGTATTCATCGTGTCTCCGCAATGGTTTATTAAGCGCGGGTCTGATGAACAGCATTTCGCGCCGAACTATTCCGCGCTGCAAGGGCTTGATTTGGCGTTTAACGAGCAGGTCGACCCCGATGTGAAAAAGAAAATGATGAAACGCATGCTGCGCTTTAAGGCCGTGCAAAACGATGAGATTCTTTCCGAGCTGTACAAAGCAATCGTAAACGGGCAGACGTGGAAAGTGAACGCGCTGAAGCCGGCGGCAAAAGTGTATTACAGCATGCTGGAAAAGAAAGACCTGTATTATTCAGCGACGGAATCATCCGGTCCAAAGCGGCATATCTCACAGGCAGTAAAGGATAAGTCATGGGCTGAATTAAATAAACTCGCAGAACAATCCGGCAAACGCCACTCCGGGTCTAACGATTTTCACATCGACAACCCTGTTTATAAAAAGCTAAAGCCGAAAGTGCCTAAGCTGAAAGGGAAAAACAAAGGAAAATCGTATGCGGTGTCACCGGAATACGGTGATTTCGAGCTGATGCTTGATATCCTGAAGGATGCGGGAGCAGAGCCTATGTTTGTCACTATTCCTGTTAACGGAAAATGGTACGACTACACAGGCTTCCCGAAAAAAGGCCGCACTGACTATTACCAAAAGGTGAATAAACAGATTAAAGCGAAGGGCTTCCAGGTTGCTGATTTTTCTGGGCATGAACATGACCCGTACTTCATGAAAGATACCATTCACATCGGCTGGAAAGGCTGGGTGTATGTCGATAAAGCGATTGACGAATTTTATAGAACCGGAAAAGTCACTTCATCCTGAGCATCCCATAGGACGCGGCTGCATATTTCCTGCTAAGATTTGAAATAGTAAAGGAATCACAGCCAACTGAATTAGAGGTGTTACATCCATGAAGATGACAGGCAATACAGTTTTAATCACAGGCGGTTCCGCGGGCATCGGGCTTGAACTGGCCAAGCGGCTTTTGGAACTCGGCAGTGAAGTCATCATTTGCGGACGCAGCGAAGCGCGTCTCAAGGAAGCGAAACAGCAGCTCCCAAACATCCATACGAAGCAATGTGATGTTGCAGACCGTTCGCAGCGGAAAGCTTTGTTTGAATGGGCTCTAAAGGAATTTCCGGAGCTGAATGTTCTCGTCAACAACGCGGGCATTCAAAAGGAAATCGACTTTGCCAAAGGGACTGAGGAGCTTTTTGTGGACGGAGATGAAATTGAACTTAATTTCCAAGCGCCTGTCCATTTATCAGCCCTTTTCACACCTCATTTGATGAAGCAATCCGAGGCGGCAATTGTTCAGGTCACGTCGGGGCTTGCGTTTAACCCGTTAGCTGTTTATCCAGTGTACTGCGCAACAAAAGCGGCGCTGCACTCGTTCTCGCTTACGCTCAGACACCAACTCCGCGATACGAGCGTGGAAGTGATTGAAATGGCGCCTCCTATGGTGGACACGGGATTAAACCAAAAGTCACGCGATAAACAAGGCCTGACGTACCGCGGCATTTCAGCTGAAGAATATGTTCAATATTTCTTGGACGGCTTGAAAGAAGGCAAACAAGAGATTACAAATGAACGTGTTGAAGGTCTTCGTAATGCCACTCGCGCCGATTATGACAGGGTGTTCGAACAAATGAACATGCAGGAGAATTAATTTCTCCTGCTTTTTTCTTATGAATTTCTTACAAATTTGAGCAAACCTATTGCGAATATTTGTTGAAGGTATACAATAGAATATAAATTATTTTCAAATAAGTTTGATAATATAAACAATTTAACAGCAGGGAGATTGACCATGACTAAACATACGATTCGCGTTGAATTGACATCAACAAAAAAACCGAAACCAGATCCTAATCAGCTTTCGTTCGGAAGAGTGTTTACAGACCACATGTTTGTAATGGACTATGCGGCGGATAAAGGATGGTACGATCCAAGAATCATTCCTTATCAACCCTTTTCAATGGACCCGGCCGCAATGGTATATCACTACGGCCAAACCGTGTTTGAAGGGTTAAAGGCTTACGTGTCAGAGAATGACCATGTCCTGCTTTTCAGACCGGAAAAAAATATGGAGCGCCTGAATCAATCAAACGACCGACTCTGCATCCCGGAAATCGATGAAGAACAGGTTCTCGAAGGTTTAAAACAGCTTGTCGCAATCGATAAAGACTGGATTCCGAACGCGGAGGGCACGTCCCTTTATATCCGTCCGTTCATCATCGCAACCGAGCCTTTTCTCGGTGTTGCGGCATCTCATACGTATAAACTATTTATCATTCTCTCTCCGGTCGGCTCTTATTATAAAGAAGGCATCAAGCCGGTCAAAATCGCTGTTGAAAATGAATTTGTCCGTGCGGTAAAAGGCGGAACGGGAAATGCCAAAACCGCGGGGAACTATGCTTCAAGCTTAAAAGCGCAGCAGGTAGCCGAAGAGAAAGGATTTTCCCAAGTGCTCTGGCTGGACGGCATTGAGAAGAAATACATCGAAGAAGTCGGCAGCATGAACATCTTCTTCAAAATCAACGGTGAAATCGTAACGCCGATGCTGAACGGAAGCATCCTGGAAGGCATTACGCGCAATTCCGTCATCGCCTTGCTCAAGCATTGGGGCCTTCAAGTTTCTGAACGGAAAATTGCGATCGATGAGGTCATCCAAGCCCATCAAGACGGCATCCTCGAAGAAGCTTTCGGAACCGGTACAGCGGCTGTTATTTCTCCAGTCGGCGAGCTGATCTGGCAGGATGAAACACTGTCGATTAACAACGGTGAAACAGGAGAAATCGCCAAAAAACTATATGACACGATTACAGGCATTCAAAAAGGCGCTGTCGCAGACGAATTCGGATGGACGACAGAGGTCGCAGCGCTGACTGAAAGCAAGTAAGAAAAAGCCGGCCCACTGAAGGCCGGCTTTTCTATGCTTCAATCTTGTTAAAGAACTGCGGCAGATACGCTTTGTGCGCCTCCAGCATTTCGTCTAAAATCTGTTTAGCGACCGTGTCGGACGGAACGAGCGGGTTAATCGCCATGGCGAGGAGTGCTGTTTGGTAGTCGCCTGTGACAGCCGCTTCTGCCGCGACACGTTCAAAGGATTTGATTTGCTGGACGAGGCCCCGGACAGATACCGGCAAGTCCCCGACAGCAATTGGCTGAGGGCCGTTTTTCGTCATCACGCAGTTCACTTCAACCGCGGAATCGTCTGGGATGCTGGCGATCGCACCATTATTGATCGTGTTTACCGGCTGAATATCGTGTTTATCATTGTAAATGGAGCTGATTAAATTACACGCGGCATCGCTGTAGTAAGCGCCGCCCCGTTTTTCCAGCTGCTCCGGTTTGATCGCAAGGTTCGGGTCTTTGTAGAGTTCGAATAGCTCTTTTTCGACCTTCTGCACCACTTCAGCTCTGGTGCCTTCCGTTTGTGATGCTTCCAGTTCGTGCTCCAGCATCTCTTTTGTTTTAAAATAGTAACGGTGGTAGCCGCAAGGGATGATATCGAGCGCTTTTAAAAATTCCGGCTCCCACTCTGCGCCTGAGATGTTTTTCATCGTCATCGCGTTTTTCGGATCACCCATTGCTTCGATGACTTGATCCTTCACACTGACGCCGTCCAAGAAGACATCCAGCCCGAACACCATATGATTCAATCCGGCGAATTGGACTTCTACGCGTTCCACATCTACATCAAGCGCTTTGGCTACGCCCATTCTGATGCCGATTGGAA
This sequence comes from Bacillus sp. 0209A, assembly GCF_036765095.1. Lineage (NCBI taxonomy): Bacteria > Bacillati > Bacillota > Bacilli > Caryophanales > Bacillaceae > Bacillus > Bacillus sp. 0209A. The sequence goes on along the minus strand of NZ_JBAIZV010000002.1, from coordinate 270,190 downwards.
CGTTACAGAGACCGACGACATTCTTCAGGTTGGAGTAGCGAAGCAAGGCTTCTGTCACCATGCCGGCAGGGTTTGTGAAGTTAACGAGCCATGCGTTCGGGCAGAGCTCTTCTATGTCCTTTGCGATCTCAAGGATGACCGGAATCGTGCGCAATCCTTTAAACAGGCCTCCCGGGCCGTTCGTTTCCTGGCCGATGACGCCGTATTTTAATGGGATGCGCTCATCCTTGGCTCTTGCCTGCAGAAGTCCGACGCGGAATTGAGTCGTGACAAAGTCTGCGTCTTTCAGCGCTTTTCTTCGGTCGAGCGTAAGATGAATGTCAATCGGGACACCGGCTTTTTCAACCATCCGTTTGGCGAGCGTGCCGACAATATTGAGCTTTTCTTCGCCCTCGGGGATATCGACGAGCCATAATTCACGGACAGGCAGCTCATCATACCGTTTAATCAATCCCTCCACGAGCTCTGGCGTGTAGCTCGAACCTCCGCCAATCGTTACAATCTTTAATCCTTTTGTCATATGCTTGCTCCCCTTTGCTCGGTGATTTTTTCATATAGCTCAATGATCTCCGCCGCCAGTTCCTTCACTGTCATCGCATTCATTAAATGATCCTGTGCATGAACCATCAGAAGCGTCATTTCCGTTTTTTCTCCGCCCGCTTCATTTTGAATCAGCTCTGTCTGATAGTGATGGGCTTTTGACAATTCTTCTGCGGCATCTTGAAGCTTGTTCCGCGCTTCTTCTGCGTCACCGCTTTTCGCAGCGGCAATGGCCTCCATTGCGGAGCTCCTTCCGTTTCCTCCGTGAAGGATGATTTGAAAAATGATTTGCTCCATTTTCTCATTCACGCGATTCACTTCCTTTCTCTACAGAGCCGCTTCTTTGTCATCTGATGCTGCAGGCGTTTGGGCCAGCTCCAGATCGTTTTCTTCTTTCAGCTTCTGTTTATCCCACATTCTGAAAAACGGATAGTAGACAACAAAGGATACGGCGAGATTAATGGCTTGCATGACCGCACCTGAGACTTTTCCCCCTGTCGCCAAATAGCCTGAAAAGATTGGCGGCATGGTCCACGGCACTGCGATCCCCGCCGGTTTGGCGACAAGCCCGGTGCTCATTCCGATGTATGTGAGTGTCACTGTGACAAGCGGCGTGATGATAAACGGAAGTAAAAGCATCGGGTTCATGACGATCGGCATACCGAAAATAATCGGTTCGTTAATATTGAAAATGGCCGGTCCGATCGCAAGCTTTCCGAGCTGCTTCATTTGTTTGCTTCGGGCGCGCAGGAACATTGTGACAACCAGCGCCAAAGTGGCGCCGCTTCCGCCGATATTGATCCAGATATCAAAAAATTGCTGGGTGAAAATCTTAGGCAGCTCCTCACCGGCTTGGAAGGCAATCCTATTGGCATCCATGGCGCCGTACCAAATCGGTGCCATGACGCCGCCGACAATGTTTGCTCCATGAAGACCGCAGGCCCATAAAAGCATTTTGACGGCTTCAGCGACAAGGCTGCCTCCGAGACTTCCGCCAAGAATAGAAAGCGGCGTCCCCAATAAAACGCTTACAATATTATGAAGGCTTTCAAACGGTGTTGCTTCAACAATCAGCCGGGCTGCCCAAATCAGAAAGATGACGGCAAAGCCGGGGATTAACGCGACAAATGACTTGCTGACCGCCGGGGGAACACCGTCCGGCATTTTGAAGACCAAATTGCGCTGGATAATGAGGCGGTAAATCTCAGTTGATACCATCGCGATAATCATGGCGACAAACAGACCTTTGCTTCCCATGAGTGTTAGCGGAATTCCGCCGCCGACCATGATTTCTTTCGTCGAACCATCAGGCGTAAACGGCACTTGATACGGTGTCGCTAACAAAAATGCCGCAAGTGAAATGGCTCCGGCCGACAAGGCATCAACACCATATTTCTCGGCGAGCCGGTAGGCGATGCCGAACGCGGCGACAAGGCCCATAATTTCAAAGGTGGCGTCGACTGGGTAGTCCAGTTTATCAGACCAGGAGCTGCCAAACGTTTTTGCCATAAACTCAGCGTAGCCCGGGATCGGGAGGTTGCCGATGATGAGGAAAAAGGAACCGATGATAATCAGCGGCATCGTGAGAATGATACCATCACGCAGCGCCTGCAAATGACGCTGGCCCGCAATTCTTCCCGCTATAGGCATGACCTTTTCTTCTAAGATCTGATTGACTTTATTCACATAGCCCGCCCCTCTCTATGACACATGTCCAAGCTGTTCAGCCGATTTCAGCACTTCCGCCCCGTTGCACGTGCCATAATGGACGGTATTAATGACGTCTACCGGAACCCCCTTTGCCTCTCCTAATTTTTTCAGCTGCGGAAGCATATAACGGACTTGCGGGCCGAGAAGCAATACATCCGCTTTATCAATATGTTGTTGTACAGAATCCCCTGAAACTGCCCAAATGGTATAGTCTTTTCCTTGTTCCTGCGCACTTTTTTCCATCTTGCTCACCAGTAAGCTGGTAGACATGCCTGCTGCACAAACGAGTAATATATTCATGTAAAAGACCTCCTAGAGTTTAATCAATTTTGTCATGTCCTGCTGTTGATATCATCATATTATGAAATCGCTTTCATAAACACTCAAGGTTTTTCCGCAGGAAACGGAAAAAAGGTATATACAGGCTGTCAGCTCAGCATTTTTTGGTCAAACACTTCCGAAAGCTCTTGATACGAACGGCATTTGATCAGCTGGTTTACCGCCGACGGGTCATCCAACATGCTGCCGAGCAATTTGTACATGCTTTGCAAATCCGCTTTGTTCTCCTTTTCAACACAAAGCAGACAAACAAATTGAACACGCTGATTCTCCCAATCTATCGGTTTTTTCAGCGTACAAACGACCCAAAACGTTGTTTTCGTCTGCGGAACGAGCGGGTGCGGGATGGCAACAAGATTGCCGAAGCACGTTGGCGACATGGCTTCTCGTTCAAAAATGGAAGCGATGAGTTCATCATCTGCATAGCCGCAATCAACCGCTTTCCGCCCTAAAAATTGAATCACTTCTTCTTTTGAGCGCAGATCCTTCTGGAAGAAAACGAGGTCTTTTTTCAGGTAGCGGACCGCTTTTTCTTTTTCATCCCTTAGAATGGATTCTATTTTTGTAAAGTCGGTTCCGCCCAAGAGTGTGTTAACCTTCAGCACTGGTACAGGCAGCTCTTTTTTGATCGGGATGGTGCTGATGACAAAATCAATGGATTCATAGGATATCTGGTCAAGACTGTAATACTCAGCAGTTCCCAGAATATCGAGCCGCTTGCCGAAATGGGAACGGAGTTTTTCACGCAGAAGCTGGGCGCTCCCGGCACCTGATGCACACACAATGATACAGCGTTTCGGCGGGCTTTCTGTTTTTTTTCGTTCAATCGCGGCGCCAAAATGGAGGGCCAGATAACCCATTTCGTTTTCATGAATGTCGATGCCCGTTTCTTCCTTTATCACCATTCCCGCAATGATTCCGGCCTCAAAAGCGAGAGGATAATGTTCCTTGATCGCTGCCAGCATCGGATTTCGCAGGTTCATGCCGTATCGATTGCGGCTGATCGCCGGCTTCACATGCAGCGCCAAGCCAATTTTCAGCTCTTTGTCATGCAGAATGCCGAGCTTCAGTTCACGATCAACTGCCTTGATCATAGCAAAAGTCAGCTGATCGGTTTCTTCGTCTATTGAAAATGTGTCTTCCCCGCATTGGGATTGTGTCATTCGTTTTGTGCCGAGGAGATGCATGGCGATATAGGCCGCCTCGTCTTTCGGAAATGTAACGGCGAGAGCTGATTCCAGCTCTTTTACGATGGCTTTTGCAGCCTGATATTCTTTTTGATGCAGGATATGATCCATATCTTCCGGGAAAAGAGAGACATAGTTTTCCGTTCTGATTCGTTTACAAGCGATGGCGATATGAATGATGAGGTTATTCAGTCCCAAGTTAGAGAGAGGAATGCGGTCGTTTTTCATTTTTTTCAGGATGGCGGAACGGATGATCTCAATTTCTTCCTTCGGCAAAATATTAGCCTTTTCATTCAGAACATCAATCTCCGTTTCTCTTTCATCGACAATGTACTCAGCCATACAATATCTCATCTGCACCTCGTCCCCGCGCAGCTTGAAGCCGTAATTCGGTCGTGTTTCCATGACGATGCGGTAAGGCAGCAGCCGTTTCTTTACTTCTTTTAAATCCGTTTGCAGCGTAGATTTTGAGATAAATAGTTCTTCAGCCAATTCATCGAGCTTGAGGTAATGCTCCGCCAGCAGCAGCCGTTTCATAAGATAAATCATTCTCTCCTCCGGCAACACCGGCAGGGCCTTTTTTTGCTGAAATACATCTTGCAGCAGCGTTCTGAATGTCTGCTCATCCTGAATGCGGAGTTTGTAACCGGAGCCTCTTACCGATTGGACCCAGGCGCCATGACCGCTCAGCACACCTTGCAGTTCCTTTATATCATTGCGGACCGTCCGCGTCGTTACGTTTAATTGCGCGGCAAAAAACGAGCTAGTCACCGGGGATTCAGCCGCCATCAGCAAGCGCAGAATATCACGAAGTCGCCCATGAAGCATGAGAAAAACCTCCTATCAAGTAGATGCAGGGATAAAGTCAATAGGCAGAAAGGATGGTGAAGGAATGAAATGTATATAAATTCTATAATGGAGAGAATGGCAAGTCAATGAACATCGGGAGGACAAGAGGGGAAACGGACCCATAAAAAAACAGCCGGGTTCAGCCGGCTGTTCGGGATGAGGACGTGTTCTTTTGTTTTGACGCCTTCCGATCCTTCATGATTTTTCGTACAATCGGGTAAATGAGCGGCGCCCATTTGATAACGGTTTTGATCATCTTTTTCAAAGCTCCGATTCTCCCTTCTTTTTTCTCAACCATTCCCCTGATTCTCTTTTGCATAAACATGCTAACGCGACACGTACCTATTTCCCTTCACCCAGAAACGCCACGGATAATCGCGTGCCTCTCCGCTGTTGTCAATGCCGATGCGCGGGCCGGTTGAGATTTCTTCCGGTGTGTACCCGCTTTCAATGTAAAGGGGCTGTTCCGTGATCCAGCGTCCGTAGTCATTCATCGTGACGCCAAGCGCTTTCGTCAGCTTTCCAGGTCCGTTTGTCCATTCCCTCGGACGCCGGCCCGGCCTTCTCTCCTCCATTAACAGCTGCCCTTCATGGGGCTCAATCGCCCTGATTAGTACCGCTTGCGGGACATCCTCTTCTGCGGCAACGACATTCAGCAATGTATGGGTGTGCATGACGTATGTATACACCCGCCCAGCTTCCGCAAACATAATCTCAGTCCGCTTCGTCCGGCGGTTGTTAAAGCTGTGGGCCGCTCTGTCTCCAGCTCCCATATAGGCCTCTGTTTCCACAATATAGCCTGATGCTGTGCCTTCGTCTGTCTCTTTAACCAGAAGGCAGCCGAGAAGCGCCGGGGCAAGCTCAAGGGCGGTTTTTTGATAAAACGTGATGGGTAGCGGATGTCTTTCTCTCGTCACGAATCGACCTCTCCTTTTACCGATTTTTGTACATTGTACCATTCCCCAACCTGATGAAGAAAAACGGCTGTTTTAAAATCTTTCCATTCAGGGCATATTGTTATCGTTCAAAAAAGGAGGGCCAATCAATGAAAGATGAGCACCAAAACAAGCATCACGGAACAAATGCCCAAAGCAGCGAAGATACGCTTTCTCATAAGACATCCGGGAAAAACGAATCAGAGGATACTTTGACGAACAGGCAGGGGCACCCTGTCACTGACAACCAAAATGTGAGAACGGTCGGGAACAGAGGGCCTACAACACTTGAGAACTACGATTTTCTCGAAAAAATCAGCCACTTTGACCGTGAACGCATCCCGGAGCGGGTTGTCCACGCCAGAGGAGCGGGTGCACACGGGTATTTTGAAGCGTATGGAAGCTTTGGAGACGAACCGATTTCAAAGTATACCCGGGCCAAGCTGTTTCAGGAAAAAGGCAAGAAAACGCCGGCATTTGTCCGTTTTTCTACGGTGAATCATGGAAAACACTCACCCGAAACATTGAGAGACCCGCGCGGTTTTGCCGTGAAGCTTTATACCGAAGACGGAAACTGGGATTTGGTCGGGAACAACCTGAAAATCTTTTTTATTCGCGACCCGCTGAAATTTCCGGATCTTGTCCACGCATTTCAGCCTGATCCAGTGACCAACATCCAAGATGGTGAACGTATTTTCGACTTCATTTCCCAGTCTCCTGAAGCGACACATATGATCACCTTCTTATTTTCGCCTTGGGGCATTCCGGCCAACTACCGGCACATGCAGGGTTCAGGCGTACACGCCTATAAGTGGGTGAATGAGGAAGGCAAGGCCGTCCTCGTGAAATATCATTTCGAACCGAAGCAGGGCATCCGCAACCTGACACAGAAGGAAGCGGAAGAGATTCAAGGGAAAAACTTTAACCATGCAACACAGGATTTGTATGAAGCAATTGAAAATGGCGATTATCCGGAATGGGAAGTGTATGCCCAAATTATGAGCGATAATGAGCATCCTGAACTGGACTTTGATCCGCTTGATCCGACAAAGCTGTGGTATAAAGACGATTTTCCATGGAAGCCGATCGGCAAACTGGTTCTTAATAAAAATCCGGAAAACTTCCATGCGGAAGTGGAACAAGCTTCATTCGGAACGGGAGTGCTTGTCGATGGGCTTGATTTTTCAGATGATAAATTGCTGCAAGGGCGGACGTTTGCCTACTCTGATACGCAGCGCTACCGTGTAGGCGCAAATTACCTGCAGCTTCCGATCAACTCGCCGAATAAGCATGTCGCCACCAACCAGGAAGGCGGGCAAATGCAATATCGGGTCGATCGAGCAGAAGGCCAAAACCCGCACGTCAACTATGAGCCATCGATTATGGGCGGGCTGAAGGAAGCGAATCAGGATGGCAAAGATCATACGCCCCATGTCGAAGGTGATGTAAAGCGTGAAGCGCTCAACAGAACGAACAACTTCGGACAGGCTGGAGAGACCTACCGGAGATTTTCAGAATTTGAACGGAACGAATTGATCACGAATCTGGTTAATACACTTTCTACATGCCGAAAAGAAATTCAGGATCAAATGATAGAGAATTTCACAAAAGCTGATCCCGACTACGGAAAACGCGTGGCAGAAGGGCTGAAAAAAGCCACCGAAAACAACAGCAACGGACCGATCGGCACAACAGCGACTGAACAGGCTGCAATGCAAGCTGAACAGGAAAGTCATCCGTCTGACCCGTATTAAAACATCGAACAGGGCTTTTGGAAGTCCTGTTTTTTATTTTTCTATTGAAACGCTCTCAGCAATTGTGTTGTACTGGAAGAAAAAGGTGGAGAGGAAAGATGGAATTACAGCAGGACATGATGTCTCAGAAAAAAACAATCGGCGCTTTAGATCACGCCGTTTTCTTATGCATGATATTTTGTTTTTGGTTTTCAGGCTATATTTACGTCCCTGTATTCAGCCTGTATTTGGAGGACCTGCACTTTTCCTATGGCGCCATCGGCATCATTCTCGGCAGCTACGGGGTGACGCAAATTCTTCTTCGATTTCCGCTCGGCTTGCTGTCAGACATCCTGTTTTCTATACGCAAACAATTGTTAATTGGCGGGTTTGGGTTTTCCATCCTCAGCAGCCTGCTTTTTCTGCTGTTTGATTCTTTCTTCTTCGTGCTGGCCGCCCGGCTGTTTGCGGGGATCACCGCCTCTATGTGGGTCATGGCGACGATTTTATATGCACAATATTCCAACAGCGAAAATGCCTCAAAAGCAATGGGCATCATGCAGTTTTTCACCGTCATGCCTCAGTTTATCAGCATTGTGTTCTGCGGGCTTGCGGCAGCCCACTTAGGCAGGCAGGTTCCGTTTTGGATGGCGCTGGCGGCCTCGGCCGCCGGTCTGGTAATTTGCTGCTTTATTAAAGACCCGTCGGCTTCTCCCGCGAATCGCGACACAATCGGTGTGCCGCAATACATCAAAGACACATTGCGGCTGCCGAAGCTCAAGCTTTTCACCATCCTCTCTATGACCGCCCACGCGGTGTTATTTATGACAGTGTTTGGTTTTACACCGCTTTACATTCATCAGCTCGGATTGGGTGACGCGGAGCTGCTTTGGGTGATGAGCGCCTTTTTCCTCCCTCACGCAGCCGCCACATTAAGCGTTGTGTTTCTGCGCATGACAAGCCGGATCGCTTACTCCGTGCTGCTCTCCAGTTTTGCAGTGACCGGAGCCTGTTTGCTATTCGTTCCTTTTTCAGCTACATTGTTCACGGTTTGCATCACGCACGCCTGCATCGGGATGGCGCTCGGTTTCGTGTTCCCTTTGCTGCTAGGCCATGTCGTCCATATCAGTTCTGCCCCTTTAAAAATGTCAGTCATGGGATTCTATCAATCGTTTTATGCATTGGGCATCTTCCTTGGACCCCTTCTCGCCGGAAAAATCGCACAGCTTTTCGGGCTTTCGGGGGTTTTTTATGGAGCCGGGGCGCTGGCATTTGCCGCCTTTCTTGTCATGCTCATGCAAAAGCGCAGCATGGCCAATTAATAGCTTTCATATCGCTGAAAGCGCCACACAGAAAACATGGCCAGAAGCACGATGGACAAAATAGAGAATGTGAGCGACCATCCGAAAAAATCCGCCCGCTCTCCATGAAGAAGGATATGCTCCGCCTGCTTGCAAAGCGCAGCCGGAAGCCATTTCGCACCATCAGGAAATAGCGAAACAGCAAAAGAAACCGCAGCCGTCAGCCCGATCCCGGAAGCCGCGGCTGCTCCGAGAGACCGAAACATCGTGCTTCCGGCAAGGCCGGCTGTCACAATAAACATGATCCAAAGAGCGTAAAGGCCAAGGCTTCCGGCAAAGCGGCTGAAGGATGTGTCCTCAAACAGCAGCCGGACGTAATAATAAGCAAGCCCGTATCCAGCTGCAAAGGACGCGATTCCGATCACGCTTTGGGTCAGCCATTTGCTCACGATATAATGGGCTGCCGTCACAGGCCGCGACATGATCAGCGACGTTACGCCTTGATTTCTTTCATTCGCCACGATGCCCATCACGCTGAAGATGACCAGAGCCATGCCAAGCGTGTTGAATTGAGAAAGCGTGCTGACCATCACTTCAGACCCGGAAGGCATCGTAAAACTGATTTTCATGCCGTCCGGAAGGTTTCCTCCGTGTTCAATGATTTCCGGCATATAATAAATGGTCAGCGGCTGTGTCAGCCCGACGATCATCATCGCGATCGGCAGCCAGATCAGCTTGCCGCTTTTCCACCCATCGAGCCATTCTTTTTGAAATAGAGTCATCATCACCTTCATGCGTGCACCACCTTTAGATAGACGTCTTCAAGAGACTCCGTTTTCTGTTCAAAATGGGTGACGGTCAATCCCGTTCGGATACAATCACTCAGCAATGTCCGGCCAGCGTGTATACCAGGCAGCTCGAAAACAGCTTGCGACGGATTCATATAGGCAATACCTGATACGTAAGGCTTCTCTTCAAGCCAGCCCCTCAGCTCCTCTTTCACTGTAAGGGTGAAAACGTTCGTTTGATGCTGGTTCTTAAGCTGCTGTAATTCGCCTTTCCATGAAACCTCCCCGTTTTTCATGATCACCACCTGATCACACACCTGCTCTGCATCGTGCAAAACGTGTGTGGAAAACAGAACAGCCATATGCTTCTTCAGCTCCCGCATCATATCGAGCACCTCGAACCGTCCTGACGGATCAAGAGCGGACACCGGTTCATCCAAAATCAACAGCTTCGGTTTATGGAGCAGCGCCTGTGCCAGACCGAGTCTTTGCTTCATGCCGCCTGAATAGCCGCCGATTCTTTTGTGTGCCGCTTCCTGCAAGCCGACAAATTCAAGCATCCCGCCGATTTCCTCTTGGCACTTTTTCTTTGAAAGCCCTGACAGTCTCCCGGCAAATGTTAAAAATTCGTTTGCGGTCATCCACGAATAAAAGGCAGGATACTGCGGAAGGTACCCGATCAAACGACGATCCGGCTTTTTCTCCCCTAACAGCTTGATGGTTCCAGAGGTTGGCGAAAGCAGTCCGGCCAGCATGTGCAGCGTTGTGGTTTTACCGGCTCCATTAGGGCCTAATAGTGCGACACACTCGTTTTCATTCACGTGAAAACTGACATTCTTTACAGCTTCATGATGCCTGTACGATTTGTATAATGACTCAATAGACAGCATGCCCGCTCACCTTTGCTTTCTGCCGACGGTGAAAAATAAAATCGGCCCGATAATATTGATACATACGATGATTGCAGCCCACATCCACTTTGGCCCGTTTGTCCGCTCTTCTTTTATACAGCTGATAAGGGCAAACACCGCCAAAACCAACTGCAATACAATCAGCGGCAAAATCATTTCCCAAGAAATATTCATTGCTTAATCCCCCTTTTCTTCCGGTCCGGCTTAATAACAAAAAAGTAATAGCAAATCAGAGGCATCGGCGCTTGAATCAGCCCGACAATTCCCCAGACCCATGCCATGCGATTTCGTTTTTTCGCATCAATAAATAAAAAGATTCCCTGCGCTAATACGATGAGATAAGCCGCAGCCGTTATGATCATTTCTGTTTGTGTCATCGGCGCTCCACCTCGCATTCCCCGAGCTGTCTTTTTTTCTCGTTCACAATCAAGATCGGCAGGGTAGCAAGCACACAAACCTGAAGTACGATAAACACAGCGGGAGCTTGAGTGAATGCCAGGATTGCCGCACTCACAACCATCAGCGCGCAGAATACAAATAAGATGATCTCTTTTAGCAGTTTTCTTCTGCGTTCAGCTTTCATTAGTGACAGCTGGTAAAGCAGTTCTTTTTGATTCGGTATAGAGGGATTGGCTGTTTCATCAATTTTCTGCAATTCTGATTTTAAATGAAGAGATCGCTTTTCTTTATTCATCGTCCCACTCCTTTCTGATTTGCTGGAGCCCTTTATGCACTCTTGACTTTGCAGTGCCTTCTTTGATTTGAAGCATCACTCCGATTTCGGCGTAGGTATAACCGTAGTAATGCCTTAATAAAACCGGCGTGCGCAGTTTAGGGTCCAGCTTTGAAAACAGATCGAGCGTTTCGCTCCACTCTGCCCCTTTCGACGACACATCCCACTTGATCTTGCGGATTGCTTCCTCCGTAACCGCCTGATTCCGTTTCCATTCTCTCTTTCTCTTTTTCTGGTGATCGAGATAGAGCCGCGATGCAATAGAGATCAGCCACGTGGAGAATTTGGAACGGCCTTGGAAGCTTCTTAAATGAATGTACCCTTTCAGAAAGGTTTCCTGTACAAGTTCTTCGCTGAGATCAGGGTGAAGGGAAAGCTTTAACAAATATTTGTATAAAAAAGAATAATGATAGTGGAAAAGGGCTGTAAACGCCTCATCGTTTCCCTCTTTCGCCTGCTGAATCAGCTGCTGTTCTTCACATGTATCCAATGGCCGCGATCCCCCTTTTTTTGTTTTTCTGCCTTATGAGACGACACCGGATTCGAAACCGTTCAGCTTTTTTACAATTCTATTCAGCTATTGACAGATCAGGCTTCTCGGACGTTTGGCTGTACATCCGCATTTGTAAACCCCCTCATAGTCTGCTAAGCTATGTCTTTATGTCGATTTTAAATAACATCCAATATGGAGGACGATGCATTGAAAGTAGAAAGGCGAACGATTGAACATATTCCGAATGAAGAAAGACATGGTAAAGCGAAAGATTTATTCCCCGTATGGTTTGGGGCTAATATGCATATCACCACGTTAGTGACCGGTACTCTTCCCGTGGCAATGGGACTTAATCTGTTTTGGAGTGTTGCCGCTATTATTTGCGGAACCTTAATCGGTGCCATATTTATGGCGTCTCATTCCGCGCAAGGCCCTCAGCTTGGCATCCCGCAAATGATTCAAAGCCGTGCCCAATTCGGCGTAATCGGAGCGATTCTTCCCCTCTTCTTAGTTATGTTTATCTACCTTGGTTTCTTCGCAAGCAGCACGATTCTGGCGGCCGGAACCTTAAGCAGCTTTGTTCCCATCCCGGGATCATGGAGCATTATAGGCTTAAGCGCCGCATGTTTTTTACTCACCATTTTCGGTCATGATTTGATTCACAAAATGCAAAAAATCCTGTCTTGGACCTCTTTTGCCGTATTTTTTGCTGCAACGATACTCATTTTCCAATTACCGATTCCGGCAGGCAGCTGGATGCCCGGGACGATCGACTTGCCCGTTTTCTTGGTGGCAGTCAGCGCCGTAGCAACTTGGCAGCTTGCCTATGCGCCTTATGTCGCCGATTATTCCAGATATCTGCCAATTAAAACACCGGCGTCCCAAACGTTTTGGTACAGCTACGCAGGAACATCTGTCAGCTCCATCTGGATGATGCTGCTCGGCGCGCTGCTGACCACGGCACTTCCTGATTTTACGACAAACTCAGGGACCCAGATTGTGCAATTGTTCGGTCCCTTCTCGTTCATTATGCTGATCATTGTTTTATTTGGCCAGATGGCGATTAATGTCTTTAACTTGTATGGAGCTTTTATGTCCACGACGACTACGCTTGAGCCGTTTCTGAAATTAAAAGTCACACCGAAAATCAGAATCATCATGATCCTTGGCGTCACCGTCGTCGGAACAGTCCTAAGCCTTCTCGGGCAAAGTAATTTTATGGAGCTGTTTTTGAATTTTATCTTTTTTATCAGTTATTTCTTAATTCCATGGACGGCGATCAATTTAGTGGATTACTACTTCGTCCGCCACGGGAACTATGAGGTCAAAGCGATGTTTGATGTCAACGGGCCATATGGAAGAGTCAATTGGATCACAACGATTGCTTTCATTCTGTCCATCTTGTTAGAAATTCCGTTTATCAATACATCCTTTTACATCGGGCCATTGGCAAAAATGTTTGGCGGCGGGGATATTGCATGGATTATCGGCTTAGCCGTGCCTTCTGTTCTATATTATGTACTCATGAAACCGCGCCTGAAAAAACGAGCGGCTTATCAAGAAAAGCTGTCTTCCCTATGAAGACAGCTTTTTTCATTCAAATCGTTTCCACACACGAGGCAACATGTCAGAGAGCTCGTGGGCGAGCAGCGTATGAGCAGAGTGTTCGTCAGTCCAAAGCTCGGCGCATGCACCGTGCAAGTATACGGCATTTAATACGGCATGTTTCGGGTCTTTGTGGCAGCAAAGCATGCCCAATATCATTCCCGTCAGTGTGTCGCCGGTTCCGCCTTTGGCGAGTGCCCCGTTTCCGGTCGGATTGCTCCAGCAGTCGCCATCGGGAAACGCGATGATGGTTTGATTTCCTTTTAACACGATCACCGTTTGCAGCTGAACCGCCCACTCCTTGGCATATTCTTCTCTTTTATTTTGCAAGTCTTTCACCGGAACCCCTGTCATTCGGGAAAACTCACCTGGATGCGGCGTAAGGATGACGGGCGCCTTCCGTTTCGGATACGTGCGCTTTGTCAGCGCCCCGGCATCCAAAATAACGGGGCAATCCTTCTCAAGGACTTGATCAACGGCCTGCTGCACCCTCTCTGTTTGCGGAAGCCCCGAACCGATCGCAATTGCCCGGTACGTCTCTTCAAGGCGAGAGCCCGCCGCTTTTTCCCAGCCGTCACGCCAATACGTGGCCTCCGGCAGAACCGGAACGATCAGCGGGATCACGCTTTCAGACGTGCCGATGACAAGCTTGCCGAGACCGCTCCGCATGGCACCAAGCCCGGCTAAAAGCGCTGCGCCCGGCATGTCGTCGCTTCCCGCCAGAAGCAATGCGGTACCGTACGTGCCTTTATGGCTCTCCGCATCTCTTTCAGGAAGCGAGGCCCTCACATGCTCCTCCGTCCAAATTGGAATATTCATCTCTATCCCTCCTCTGCTTTCTCTTCCTATTTTTCCTGTACCTTTTCTATTTCAAACAAAAAAAGACAGCCTTAGGGAGCTGTCTTATTTCACAGGAACATCAAGATGATACAGGCGGCGATACCGTTCGTTTGCCGCCAGCAGTTCCTCATGCGTTCCTTCCATTTCTGTTTTGCCGTTTTCGAGAAACACAATTTTATCCGCCGCTTCCACTCCCGCGAGGTGGTGCGTAATCCATAAAATCGTTTTTCCTTTCAGTACGTCAAACACCGTATTCATTAGTTCGCGTTCTGTAATGGGATCGAGTCCGACTGTCGGCTCATCGAGGATGATGATCGGCGTATCCTGCAGCAAAATCCGGGCGAGTGCGATCCGCTGGCGCTCCCCTCCGGAAAACCGGATGCCGGTTTCCTGAACAGATGTATGATATCCGTCAGGCAGTGACTCAATATAATCATGCAACTTCACCTGCTTTGCAGCACGGCGCACATCCTCGTCGCTTGCGTCGCCATTTCCAAGCCTGATGTTGTTCAGAATGCTTGTATCAAACAGATGAGGTTTTTGATTTAACACAGCTACCGTATCAGCAATCTGATCCTTTAACAGCTCGGTCTCCACTCCGTTTAACGTCACAGATCCTGAATCCGGCTTTAAGGCGCCCTCGATTAATGCGAGCGACGTTGATTTCCCAGACCCGCTCCGGCCGAGCAGCGCCATTTTTTCTCCTTGGCCCAGCGTAAAGGAAAAGCCGTTCAGCACTCGGCTGCTGTTATCATAAGCAAACGCCACATCACGAAAGGACAGTGTGACATCTTGGAGATCGAGCGTTTCAGCCGCTGATTCTGTTTGTGACGCTTCCGTTTGAGGGGCTACCTTGTTCATGCGTCTGATGGAATCCTGATAGCTGGGCACTTCGCCCAAAGCATCTGAAAGCGGCAGAAAGGCTTCCGTCAAAGGGAACACCACTAGCACAAAGGCCGCAATCATCGTTTTGGCGAGTTCGCCGTCTGCATGCTGCCCCGCCGTCCAAAACAGCATCAGCAAAATGAGGCCCGCGACAAAGCATTGCGCGGCGAAATCCCGCCATCTTGTGAAGCGCTGTTTGTTCCGTTCAAGCTCAAACCAAGCATGTTCTTCTTTTTCATAGGAATCAATAAAAGCATGCCGGCGTCCGCTGAACATCCAGTCGCTGACACCCATCACGGCATCTGTCAGCCGGCTGTACAGCACATTCCGCCCGCTTTTCAGCTTCGCATTCTTCGCTCTCGTCACGAGCAAAGACACAACCGGAAACAGTATAACAAGAACAAACAAGTAAAGCGCAAGCAATATGGCAAACGGCCAAGAGAAGAAGCCAAGCGCGATTACTGAAACAGCATACAGAAGCAAGGCCGAGATCGCAGGAAAAATCGTTTTTAAGAAGGCATCCTGCAAATGCTCAATATCCTCCGACAAAATGCCGAGCATATCCCCCGTGCGAAATCGGGAACGCAGCATCAAAGCACCCGGCTCAAGCATGTTGTAAAGGCGGACGCGCATGTCGGACACGATTTTTAAAATGATGTGATGGCCGACAAGGCGTTCCGCATATCGTGACACAGACCGTGCAATCCCAAAGGTGCGCACAGCGACAATCGGCACATAAATGAGCAGGATGTTTTCCGGCCTTGTCGCCGCCTTCGAGATCAAAAATCCTGAGGTGAACATGAGAAAAGCAGCAGAAAAAATCGTCACCGCTCCCAACAAGATAACCAGAACGAAAAGGCGGGCATTTTGCTTGATATACGGCAGAATCCATTCTTCTTTCTTCATGCTCTTTCCCCCAGTTGCGCCTTCACCAGTTTGGTGTACACACCGTTTGTCGCCAGCAATTCATCGTGAGTCCCGATTTCTGCAACCCTGCCCCCGTCAAGCACGATGATTTCATCCATATCGAGCATCCAGTGAAGGCGGTGTGTCGCGAGAAAGACGAGCTTATCCTCAAATAAATCCAGCATCGTTTCTTTTAATTCATATTCTGTTTCGATATCAAGATGGGCGGTCGGCTCATCCAGCAGCAGGATTGGGCGGTTTCCCAAAAAGGCACGGGCCAGTGCGACACGCTGAGCCTGGCCGCCGCTGAGCGCCCGGCCGCCTTCCCCGATCCGTCCCTCTAATCCGTCCGGAAGTTTGTCCACCAGCTCCGTCAGTCCCGCCGAGGCAGCGGCGCGGGCTGTATCCTCGGCCGACGCGCTTGGATGGTAAAAGCGAATGTTGTTCGCCAGCGTGTCATCAAAAATGTACGGATGCTGCGGGATATAAAGGAGGTTTTTCTGCCAGCTTCCGTCCTGCAAGTGGGACCGGCTTGAGCCATTGACCTCGATCATACCGTCATCAGGCTCCAAAAATCCGCCAAGGACATCAATGAATGTTGATTTCCCGGCACCGCTTGCACCGATGATGCCGATTTTTTTCTTGCCTTTCAATGACAAATCAATATCGGACACCGACCGGCCGACTGACACGCCGGACACTTTCAGCTCATCCTGTTCGGACCACGTCCCAAGCTGAAGCGGCGCCTCTTTTTTAAAACCAGGCTGCGACAAAATCTCTTGAATGGTTTTGCCTGCTTCCTGTCCGTTCAGCGTTGCATGATAATCATTCCCCACTTCCCGCACCGGCAGAAAATACTCAGGTGCCAGAATGAGCGCCGTTAAGGCGGGACCAAGCAAAATATCTCCGTCAATAAGGCGCAGGCCCAAAAACACTGCAACTGTCGCCACTGACAGCATCGTGAAAAAATCGAGGGCGAATGAAGATAAAAATGCCACCCGAAGTGTGCTCATCGTTGCTTTGCGATACCGCTCACTAACGTAGAAAATGTTTTTGCTGTGCGACTTGCTCAAACCTAAAAAACGCAATGTCTCCAGCCCGCGAAGAGAATCAACAAAATGATTGGAAAGTCTCTGATAGGATTTCCACTGGCGATCCGCTTTTCTCTGCGCGACAAGGCCGAGGAGAATCATAAAGATGATCAGAATCGGCATCGCAGCGGCTAAAATGACGGCTGACGTGCGATCCTGAAAAAACACATAAATGACAACCGCCGCCGGCACAATCGCCATGCTGACCATTTTCGGCAGAAACAGCTCCAGGTAGCGGCGGAACTGGCTGATGCCTTCCATCGCCAGCGTCACCATTTGCCCCGTCCCCTCTTTCTTTGCAAAGCGGGGACCTAACCGGAACAGCTGATCAAGAAAACTCTTTCTCAAATCGGCTCCTGTCCGGGCGGCATATTGATAGACGATTTTCTGGCGTGCCACCGTCACCCCGTGCCGGGCGACAAAAGCGATGAGGAAAAAGCCGATCACCGGAAACAGGGAGGCCATGCTCTTCCCGTTGAACAGTCCGGTTACGGCTTCACTCAGCCACTCTGCCTGCATAATAATGGCAGCTGTCTGAATCAGCGTTAAACAAGTAATCACGGTGAGAATCCGCTTCATTCCTTTATATCGAAACAGGTCTTTTCCCATTAATAAGTCATAGGCTCCTTATGGCTGACGCGCTTCCGGAAGACATAATAGCTCCAGATCTGACTGCCGATTACAAACGGCAATAGGGTTAATGCCGCAATTGACATGACTTTAAGCGAATAATCACCGGAAGAAGCGTTAGCTACTGTTAAATCGTACGCGCTTTGAAGCGAGCTGACCATGACCCGAGGGAATAATGAAATAAAGATCATTCCTACAGTCAGCGCCAGCCCCGCGCCAGTCATCCCAAATGTCCAGCCGTCTTTTTTCTTACGGATAAAGACAGCCGCGAGCATAAAGCAGATGACAATCAAAACAACGAGCGGAATGGTTATCTCGCCGCGGCGTGTAAACATGTCTGTCTGATAGGCAGAAAGAGCCGCGAAAGCTAGAACCACTACAAAAACAACACCCATTATCTTTTGCGCCATGTTCCGGGCGCGGTTTTGCAAATCACCGATCGTACGCAGCGTGATAAACATTAATCCGTGCTGGAAGCAAAGAAGTGTTACAGTCACACCGCCAAGTACAGAGTACACATTGAAATAATCGGATACTTGCGCGTGAATGTTCATATCGGCATCAATCGGCATCCCGCGGAATAATGTCGCGAACAGCACACCAAGCACAAACGGAGGAATCAGACTGCCGAAGAAAACGACCCAGTCCCAAACCTTTACCCATTTTAAATGATCAACCTTGCCGCGGAATTCAAACGCGACCCCGCGGCCTATTAATGCAAGCAGCACAATGACAAACGGAATGTAATAACCGCTCAGCATCGTTGCATACCAGTTCGGAAATGCCGCGAAAATGGCGCCTGCACCAGTCAAAAGCCATACTTCATTCGCATCCCAAAACGGTCCGATCGTGTTGATCAGCACTCTGCGTTCTAATTCATTATGGCCAAGAAAACGGGTCGCCATGCCGACCCCGAAATCAAAGCCTTCTAAAAAGAAGAAACCTACAAACAATACAGCAACGAGTATAAACCAAAGATCATGAAGAGACATGGTATACCTCCTGACTAAATGGATCTGTTGATACAGGAGCATCATGATGATCACCATGCTCCGCGCCTTTTTTAATTTCACGGACGAATAAGAAGGCAAGCAGCGCCCCCAGAATCAAGTACATCACACCGAACGCGATGATTGAGAATAACAGGGAGCCGGCTGTTACGTTAGGCGACACAGATTGAGCGGTTGTCATTAAGCCCATAACCGTCCAAGGCTGGCGTCCGATTTCTGTCATAATCCAGCCCGCGGAGTTCGCAATAAACGGGAAGGAAATCAACGCGATCATGATGCGCAAATACCATTTGCTGTTTTCAAGCTTTTTGCGGCGGTTTAACCAAAGGCCGCCTAACGCAGCAAGAATCATGACAACACCTGCGCCAACCATGATGCGGAAGCTCCAGAATGTCGTTTTTACAGGCGGAATGTAGTCGCCTTTTCCGTATATTTTTTCGTACTCAGCCTGAAGTGTTTTCATCCCTTTGACACTTCCGCTGAATTTTTGATACGCCAAGTAGCTCAAAGCATAAGGAACTTTGATTTCATTTGAGCTTTTTTCATTTGTTGTATCAATCGTGGCAAAAGCCGTCCAAGCAGCAGGGTCACCGCTGTCTTCCCAAAGGCCTTCGCTGGCAGCCATTTTCATCGGCTGTGATTCCATCAAGTGCTCAGCCTGCGCGTGTCCGCTAAGTGCGACGCCAAGACCGGCACAAAGGCCGACAATCATTGCGAGTTTAAAAGATTGTTTGAAAAACGGCACTTCTTTTTTCTTCAATAGTTTAAAAGCACTCACTCCGGCGATAAAGAAAGCCCCGGTGGCAAGCGCACCGAAAATGACGTGCGGAAATTCAACCCAAAGCTGAGGGTTTGTAATCAGCGCGGCAAAGTCGTTCATTTCCGCGCGGCCATTTTTGATCGTAAAGCCGACAGGCTCCTGCATAAAGGAGTTCGCGGTTAAAATCCAGAAAGACGACATAATCGTTCCAAATGATACGAGCCAAATGCAGAGAACGTGAATTTTTTTCGGCAGGCGGTCCCAGCCGAAAATCCACAATCCGATAAAGATCGATTCCATGAAAAACGCCAATAATGCTTCAATCGCAAGCGGAGCGCCAAATACATCTCCGACAAAACGGGAGTAATCAGACCAGTTCATTCCAAACTGGAATTCTTGCAAAATCCCCGTTACAACACCGACTGCAAAATTGATTAAGAATAAGTGTCCCCAAAACTTTGCCATTTTGAGGTACAGCTCATTTTTTTTCACAAGATAAAGAGTCTCCATCAACGCAACCATAAACACAAGCCCAATAGACAACGGCACAAACAAGAAGTGAAACAATGTTGTTGATGCAAATTGAATGCGGGCTAAAACTAATTCACTCATGCTTTCTCCTCCATTTCCGGTTAAAAACTGCATTTTGCTCACTATTTCACAAATAAAAGCGATACTTTGATCACCAATTCACAAAGCAGACGAAAAAAATATTTGTTCAATATTTCACAAACATGTCAAAAAATCATTCAATATGATTCCTGATTGCCAGACTGATCAAATGACACATTCTCTTACTGGTTCATATTAAGTACTTTACAACGATTTATTTCAAAAATAAAGACCAAAATACCTAAAAAGTCCCGCACTGTGTGACGGATTATTGTCTATTTTGTTGAGGATTTATGACGGATGCTAGGATAAATGACCCTTTATTATCGTACATCAACATTTCGTTCCTTGCGAATAAAATGCTTGTCCGTCACCAGCCCTCGCTTCTCAGCACTCCGTCATAGACCGTTTTTAGTCGGAATGCCTCTTTCTATTTGAACCGGGAAGATTTGAAAACCTGAATAGTAAATTTTTAATATATTAAACATTTCAATTTTTTAGTATAATTCATGTAGTGAACAATTTCACTGCATCAAGAATAGGGGAGGTTTTTCAATGGGAGAGCTTCAAACCCAAATGCAATTGCAAACGGATACAATTCACGAAGGGGTTCGAAAAGAGAATTGGTTTGCGAGAGCCATGAATATAAAAGTAGGCATTATACCGCTTCCTGTGTATGCCTTGCTGTTTATATTAATCACTGTTTTTGTTATGCATCACGATGTGAAAAGTGACATCTTGACATCCATTGCCGTCATGGCTTTTTTCGGGTTTACCTTTGCCCAAATCGGTAAATCGATACCGATTGTTCGTTCTATCGGCGGCCCAGCCATCCTAGCTACTTTTATTCCGTCCGCTGTCGTCTACTATCACCTGCTGCCTAATGATATCGTCAAATCCACCACAGAATTTACAGAAAACTCAAACTTTCTATACTTATTTATCGCTGGGATTGTCGTCGGAAGCATCCTCGGCATGAAAAGAGAAACACTCATAAAAGCATTCATGAAAATCTTTATTCCGCTTATTGCCGGTTCTGTCGCAGCCGCTATTGTCGGACTGGCTGTCGGCACATCGCTCGGGCTCGGATTTCAGCACACATTGCTGTACATCGTCATCCCTATCATGGCAGGGGGTGTCGGAGAAGGCGCTATCCCGCTGTCCATCGGTTATTCTGACATCATGCCGATGTCTCAAGGGGAAGCGTTTGCACTTGTTCTGCCGTCGATCATGCTGGGCAGTCTGTGCGCGATCATTCTAGCGGGATTGCTGAACAGAATCGGTAAGAAAAAACCGGAATGGACAGGCAACGGCAAAGTGGACCGATCTGAAGAAGAGTCCCCTGCGCTGGAAGAATCGCAAAGCGGACAGCAAATGTTCAACCTTTCCTTATTTGCGTCAGGCGGTATCCTTGCTGTTTCTTTATACTTAGTCGGCATGCTCGCTCACGACTTTTTTGGATTTCCGGCACCCGTTGCCATGCTGTTACTGGCTGTTCTGATTAAGCTGTTCAGATTGGCGCCCGCCTCAATTGAAAATGGCGCGTTTGGGGTGTCCCGCTTCTTTTCAACCGCTGTGACCTACCCGCTGCTCTTTGCGATCGGGGTGTCCATGACGCCGTGGGACAAGCTTGTCGCCGCCTTTAATCTCAACAACATCATTACGATTCTGTCTGTCGTTGTGACCATGATGGCCGTCGGCTTCTTCACCGGAAAGTGGCTGAACATGTATCCGATTGAGACCGCCATTATCAATGCGTGCCACTCAGGACAAGGCGGCACCGGGGACGTCGCCATTTTAAGCGCCGCAGAAAGGCTTGAATTGATGCCATTCGCCCAGGTGTCTACCCGAATCGGGGGAGCCATTACAGTGTCCTTAACCTTATTGCTGCTTCACCAGTTTTATTGATACACCGCAAGCAAGTTCTTCGTCAAACGAAAGAGCTTGCTTTTTTTACATATTCCTGTTTTTGCAAATTCCCGCGCCATGGTATAGTAATAGTTGGAAATACCAGATAGAAAGGACTCTAGCATGCCTATGGGAATAGATCTATTTCTCGTTATGATTCTCGGGCTGGGATTATATTTTATATCAGCCCTGGCAGCAAAACTCATTCCGTTCATAGACTTCTGGATTGACATCGTTCTTTGGGTTTGCGCTGCTGTTTATATCTTCTCTCATCAATCATTCATGGACGGCATTGTCTCGATCGCGACAATGTTTTACTGTTATTGGACCGCAATGGATCTCACAGTGTCAGAACGTGCGGAAAAACCTTCGGGAGACTGGCAGGAAATCGAGCTTGCCAGAAACAAAACACGCCTCCTGTCAGACATCATGCTGACCGCCGTTGTGTTTGCGGGCGCCATTATTTTTTTCATCTATGGACCTGATCCAAGCGCTCTCAAATATGTGATCCTTTTCGGCATGATCTCCGGCGGAGGAGCACTTGTAAAACGAATATGGAATGTTTTCAGTGTAACCGTTTTGTATTCGGCGTCCTTAGAAAAATTGCACATCAGCTCGCGTTATGAAACCCGTACATACCCGCTTTCCGATTTGAAAGACATCCAGCTTGAATCAACAGCCGATCTCTTAAAGCTCCATCCGCTTCTGACGATGTATTCATCTCGTGTAGATTTGACAACAAGCTTTCAGCAAGTCATCAAACTGTCCCTTCCCGGTGAAACGCTGTTTCTGACAGTGAAGGAACCGCAAAGATGGAAAGCGATTCTCCGGGAATACACAGACGCGGAAAACAACGAGGACACTGTGATTTCTGTTTTGCCGTTTTATCATAGAAAAAATGTGAAGCGGCTGCTTGGGAAGCTTTATTTTGCCGCCAGCGTAAAAGGCGTGTCAGCTTACGCCTTACTGGTGCTCGCATTATACGGATTGCAAACCTCTCCATGGGTCATGGCCGTTGCCGTGATGTTGTACTGGATTTTCAATATGTACCTGTCAGACATTGTTTTGCGGGCGGCAATGGATGCCAAGCCTTGTCATCATCCGCATGTACAGACAGCGGCCGACAAAATTTTCCGCAAAGCCGGCATTTCCCATGTCCGCATATACGAGACGGAGAGTGATGATTACAACGGAATGGCAGTCGGCATGAATGTCGGAAGGTCAATGGTCATTCTGACAAGCGCCACACTAACACTTCCGCAGCGTGTCATCGAAGGCATTGTGGCCCATGAAGCGATTCATATTAAAAAACGTGACGTTTTGTCATCACAGCTTTTGCGTTTTCTATATCTTGGAGCCGTCGTTGGGATCATCCTCTTATTTGAGCAGCATATCGCCCATCCCGCGGACCATAAAGTGGCGCTTTGGGTTTTCATCATGGCAATCATCATCCTGTTTCAGCTCTATCAATCCTTTTGTTCACAATGGATGGAGGTGCGCGCTGACAACCTTGGCGCCTCACTGCTGGAAGACGGGTACAAACAAATGGCGGAAGCATTGAGGATCTTGGCGGTTCGGCAGGATGAGGATATACAGAAACAAAGCGCCTACAGCTCTGAAGCAGATGAGGACGAGCTTACCATTGACTCTCTCTCCCGTGATAAAAGCTGGCTTTTCAGATTCATTGATTTTCAGTTCGCACCTCATCCCCCTATGTATTGGCGTGTCAACACGTTATTGTCAAACAAAGGACACGGGGTGTTGAAGCGCTGGTTCAGAGACCGGCTGAAGGAATCGATTTCTCTGAAATGAAACCGGCCAGCGTTTCGTTCGTATAACAGATATGGTGAGAAAAGGGAGTGACCAGAAGTGATTGTGATTATCTTATTCATTATAGCGATTATTGTTTTCGTTTCAGTCGTACAGCCAAAGCCCTTGGAAAACAAAAGCCGCCAGCATGCGGACAGCGGGTTTTTCGGGGGTTATTCAGACCATGGCTCGCACCATAACGGAGGATGCGGCAGTGACGGCAGTTTCAGTGATTCCGGCTGCGGAGGAGGAGACGGCGGCGTTTAAGCGCCGCCTCAGATTGTTGACAACATCCTAAAACGGTTTAGTTTTAGGATGTTGTCATCTTTTCAGCGTGGTTGAAAACCCTTGAAGTCTAGGAAAGGCGAGCATTGGAGCGGAGCGAATGTCCTAATTCGTGAGCACCAACGCACAGGCTTAACAACGAATGCAAGGGTTTGTCGACACGCTGCGGCGGCGTTTAAGCGCCGCCTTTTTTTATTTCATCGACTCAATGTATGCGCCAAAAGCCGCACCTGACATGCCCGGAGACACGCGCACTCGGTGGAGGGCGTACATACCCTGGTCTCTCGATGCCGCGCCCGGTTCTGTCGTCACGCCCATTTGATAGCCCGTTTCTTCGGCTGCCTTCAGCGTCTCCTCATTGTAGCGCCCTACCGGGTAGCTGATGATGGAGGTTTCTTGATGAAACATGTTGTCAAACAGCTTTTTCGAATCAGCCATCTCATTGTACTGCTGTTCAGGCGATAACCCGTTCAGTTCAAGGTGGTCAATTGTATGGCTTTCAATCGATACGCCGTTCTGCGCCATTTCTTTCATTTGGTTCTCTGTCAGATGATGTTGATGTCCGATCGATTTGCCGATCATAAAAATCGTCGCCTTCATCCCGTACTTTTTCAGCACCGGATACGCGTCCTGATAATTGTCGGTGTATCCGTCATCAAACGTGATCAGCACGCATTTCTCACTCGGCTTTTTATCCTGCGTCAGCATAAGGTACGCCTCTTTCGGCGTTAATGTCTGATAGCCGTTATCTTGCAGCCATTTCATATGCGCTTCGAATTCTTCCTTCGGGACACGGAGGCTGTTTCCTGAGGAAATGCTGTGGTACATCAAAATCGGCAGCTTTGCCGGTTTCTCTGTTTTGATCCATGCGGATGTATCGTCCTCTTTTTTCTGAACATGTATTGTCTTTTCTTCCGGTTTCTTTTGTTCCGCTTTCGGCATCTGCTGCTCCGCGTTCGCCTCTTGATCAGCGCAAGCCGCCAGAGCCGAGCAGCTTCCCAAAAGAAAAATGCTTAAAATCAATTGTTTCATCGTTCTCCTGCTTTCTGTCTATTTCTTCCTCCTTTTTCATCGGTTTTTTTCTGAAATTTTCAAGCAAAAAAACCGGACATGGAAGTATGACCGGCACATTTAAGAAAACTGATTCAAAACCAGCGAGGTTAACAGCCCAAGTGCAGCGATTAAACCTGTCATTGGACCGCTGTCTTCGTACGCCTCGGGCATCATCGTCGACGCAACCATCGCAATGATTCCCCCGCCCGCAAACGCCGCGATTGCTGACATCACTTCTTCAGAAGCACCGTTTAGAAAGAAATAACCTGACCATGAAGCGAGAATTGAAATCACGAGCACTGCGGCCCAAAGCAGCAAAATTTTCGTTCTGGTATACCCGCTGCTTTTCATTCCTGTTGTACTGGACAGCCCTTCAGGTATATTGCTGATAAAAATAGCGATCACCAAAAGGAAGCTGACCGATTGTTCTTCGAGAAGACTGGCGCCAATCATAATCGATTCCGGGACAGCGTCCATGACGGTGCCGATAAAAATGGCGATTCCTCCTCCGCCGGCAGCTGCTTGTCCCGATCTTTTTCTATGTGACGCGCCTCTTTTAGAAACCGCGTAATCAAAAATCGTAAAAACGACCGCCCCTGCAATAAATCCGGCGCCCGTCGACACCATCCCGCCTTCTGCCGCTGCATCCCCAAGAAGTTCGTAAGCAGCCGCGCCAATTAATACCCCTGTGCCAAAAGCCATAATATAGCCGATGATCTGTTTGCGAATCGAAAAAAACATGGACGCCAGCGCGCCCAGCAAAACAGCAGAGCCTGAGATCCCGCCCCACATTGCCGCATGCCACATCTCTATCTCTCCTTTCTTACCAACCACTACCCGCTGCGGTTTTTTCTGTAAACCTTGGAGCGAAAAAAAACCGGACATGTCTCCATGTCCGGTTTAGAACTTAGCGAATTCTCACTTCTGTCTCACTGTCAAAGAAATGGCTTTTATTCATATCAAACGCAACCGTCAGCTCATCACCTGATTGAATATCGAGACGGGCGTCAATCCGCGCAATAAAGTCTTGGTTTTCGATCTGCGAATAAATCATGATTTCTGAACCAAGCAGCTCTGCGACATTGATTTTCGCTTTAATCGAAGAGTTCTTATACGATTCCACGACAATCAATTCATCATGAATATCCTCAGGACGAATGCCGAAGATGACTTCTTTGCCGATATAGCCCTTTTCACGCAGCACTTTCATTTTTCCTTCCGGCACGGTTAATGCCGCAGAACCGATTTTGATGACGCCTTCCGTCAGCTTTCCTTTGAAAAAGTTCATCGCTGGTGACCCGATAAAACCGCCGACAAAGACGTTTTCAGGGAATTCATATACATCCTTTGGCGTCCCGATCTGCTGGATTTTTCCGTCTTTCATGACCACGATCCGTGTCGCCATCGTCAGCGCTTCTGTCTGGTCATGCGTCACGTAAATCGTTGTGGTTTGCAGTCTCTGGTGGAGCTTAATAATTTCCGCACGCATTTGCACCCTCAGCTTGGCGTCCAGGTTCGACAAAGGCTCATCCATCAGGAACACCTTTGCATCCCGCACGATCGCCCGTCCAAGCGCGACCCGCTGTCTCTGTCCGCCTGACAGCGCTTTCGGTTTGCGGTGCAAATATTCCTCCAGCCCGAGAATTTTAGCGGCTTCCTCTACTCTTTTTTTGATTTCAGGCTTCGGCATTTTCCGAAGTTTCAGCCCGAATGCGATATTATCGTAGACCGTCATATGCGGATAGAGCGCGTAGTTTTGAAAGACCATCGCGATATCCCTGTCCTTTGGCGCTACATCATTTACCCGTTTCCCCTCAATATAAAAATCGCCTTTTGAAATTTCTTCAAGTCCTGCCACCATCCGCAGCGTCGTTGATTTCCCGCAGCCGGACGGGCCGACGAATACGATAAATTCCTTATCGTCAATGTGAAGGTTAAAGTCATCAACAGCCGCTTCCTTCTGCTCATAATATTTATAAATGTGCTCCATCCGCAATTCAGCCATCTTGATTCCCCCTTTATCATTGTAAACGCTTTCCTCACTTGAGTGTAACAGCATTTCCATATCACTGATATGGGCAGTGTTCATAAAATCAACCAGCCATTTTCGTGCATATTTCCAATTTATTCTGAACTTTTGCTTTGCAGGCAGATAAAATAGGCGAGCAGCGCGCCTTTATATGTTTTAATGTCTATCCCTGACCGCTCAACAAACTTGTCAATTCGATATTGCAGGCTGTTGCGGTGCAGATGCAGCTGTTTCGCCGTTAACGTCACGTTTGAGTTGTTTTCAATAAAGAGCTTGATTGTCTTTCTCAGCTCAGATTCATTTTCAAATAAAAGCTCAGCTTCTTCAGAGAGCAGCGTTTGCAGCTTTTCTTTTTCTGTTTCTAATAATAAAAAAGGAAAGATCATGTCAAAGGTCACACTTTGCATCTGAGGCAGCCGCTTTTCAGCAAAGAGGAAATACGTCTGTTCACGGGCGTAATGAGTACGGAGACTCTCATCCGGTTCATAAAATCTCCCGGCGTAAAAACGGACACTGAAGTAGAAATCACTCTCAAGAACCTTAGCAAGCGATTCAAGTTCGTCCTTCCCCGCCGCCGCTTCACTTTCCTGCTCGACAATCACGCCTCTGTCCTCATGCATCCACACAATCACAAAAGACACCGGCCAAAAATGACGAACAGCTTCCGCAAATGACGTCCGCTCTATATTACCGATCAAATGAAAATGAACAAATCTCGTTCGCTTCTTTATATCCGCCGGCACTTCCCCTCTAGAAAAAAGAAACGCAAACCACTTGTTTTCTTCCGCCGACTTCAAAGACATTTGATTGACCTCATCCGCAGGCGTCAAAAATGACTGCAGCAGCATTATTTCTTTTTCGCTAATCTCTGTTTTTGGAATGGAGATATATCTCTGACTGTTCTCATCAAAAAAACATAGACAGCCTTCCTGTACGCAAAGCTCTTCAGACACAATCGAACCGGGATAAATAGCCAGCAGCGATTTCATATGGTCTCCTCTCTTTATGTAAGGATCTGTATATCCAGTATAAGGCGAAACACTCATGTTCTCCAATAAAAAAGAGTATATCCGGCACAGCAGACGAGAAACTGAAAGGGAAAACCGATTCGTTTACATGTCGGTCTCAACGGAAATAGAAGAGTAATGCAGGACCAAAGGAGGATGATCATCAATGGCTTTAGAAGCGTTAAACAAAAGTTTTATCAACGGAAAATGGACAGAAGGGGAAAGCGGACGTACGGAGGATATCTTGAATCCATACGACCAGTCTGTGATTACAACAGCATCTTTGGCAACAAGCAAGCAGCTGGAGGATGCGTTTGACATTGCACAGCGGGCGCAAAAAAAGTGGGCCAGGAGCACAACAGAAGATCGAAAAGCAGTTCTGCAAAAAGCGCGAGGCTATTTACAGGAAAACCGCGATAACATCATCATGATGATCTCCCGCGAAACTGGCGGAACGATCATTAAAGCCACGATCGAGCTTGAACAAACCATTGCGATTTTAGATGAAGCCATTACGTATACCGGCGAATTAGGCGGCATCAAAGAGGTTCCATCCGACATTGAAGGGAAAATCAACAAGATTTACCGCCTTCCGCTCGGCGTGATTTCATCGATTTCTCCATTTAATTTTCCGATGAATTTATCAATGAGAACGATTGCGCCTGCGATTGCGCTGGGAAACAGTGTTGTTCACAAGCCTGATATCCAAACCGCTCTTTCCGGCGGAACCATCATTGCGAAAGCGTTCGAACACGCCGGCCTTCCTGCGGGTGTCCTTAACGTCATGTTGACGGACTTAAAGGAAATCGGAGACGGCATGCTGACAAACCCAATCCCAAGATTAATCAGCTTTACAGGATCAACCGCAGTCGGGCGCCACATCGGTGAAATCGCCGGGCGCAACTTCAAGCGAATGGCCCTTGAGCTCGGCGGCAACAACCCATTTGCCGTCCTTTCCGACGCGGATGTCGATCGTGCCGTAGACGCAGCGATTTTCGGGAAATTTATTCACCAGGGACAGATATGCATGATTATCAACAGAATCATCGTTCATCAAGATGTGTACGATGAATTTGTTGAAAAATTCACCGCACGTGTCAAAGAGCTTCCGTACGGCGATCAAACCGATCCGAAAACCGTAGTCGGACCGCTGATCAATGAGGGCCAAATCGAGAAAGCGCTGGAAATCATTGAGCAGGCAAAAGCAGATGGCATCGAGCTTGCGGTTGAAGGAAAACGCGTCGGAAACGTACTCACACCGTATGTCTTTGTCGGCGCCGACAACAACAGCAAAATTGCCCAAACAGAGCTGTTTGCCCCGATTGCCACCATTATCAAAGCCTCCAGCGATCAGGAAGCGATTGACATGGCAAACGATACTGAATACGGGCTCAGCTCGGCAGTTTTCACTTCTGATTTAGAGAAAGGTGAAACGTTCGCCCTGCAAATTGACAGCGGCATGACCCATGTCAACGACCAGTCTGTCAATGATTCACCGAATATCGCCTTTGGCGGAAACAAAGCAAGCGGTGTCGGCCGCTTCGGAAATCCGTGGGTGGTCGAAGAGTTTACCGTAACGAAATGGATTTCGATCCAGAAGCAATACCGCAAATATCCGTTCTAAACGAACAAATCCCTCTGCATCAAGTGCAGAGGGATTTTTCTTTATTTCGATATATCAACAAACCCTTCGCCAAACACATCACGTACGTCATGCACGATCACAAACGCTTTTTTGTCACAGCTTCTGATGATTTTCTTCAGCATAGACAGCTCTTGTTTGTTAATGACAATATATAAAATCTCTTTTGACTGGCCTGTATAGCTTCCCTTCCCTGATAAAATCGTCACACCCCGATCCATCAAGTTATTTACCTTCTCTGAAATCTCACTCTTATGTTCTGAAATGACCGTAATGGCTTTTTTCGTATTCAAGCCTTCAATAATAAAGTCCATCACTTTCGTACCGATATACAGCATCACGATCGTGAACATCATTTTTTCCGCGCCAATGATAAAGTAAGAGCTAAATACCACGATTAAATCAAAAAACAATAACGCATAGCTAATATTCCAATCTAAATATTTATTAGCGATTCTGGCCAAAATCGCAGAGCCGGCTGTCGTCCCCCCGACCCGGATAATCATTCCGATCCCGACTCCCGCAAAAACACCCGCGAAAATCGTATTAATGATCAATTCATCAGACGGAGTGCTCCACCCATGTGTCAGATGGAGGAATAGCGAATTCGCCGCAACAGCAATGATGGTATAGACCGTGGTTTTACCGTCTAGAAATTTGTAGCCGATTAAGAGCAAAAATGCATTTAAAATAAAGTTTGTCACACCGGGAGACCATTGAAAGATATAGTATAAAATCAGCGTAATCCCAGTGACCCCGCCTTCCCCAAGGTCATTGGGAATCGCAAACAAATTGACCGCAAGCGCGAAGAAAAAAGCGCCAATCACAAGCATCAGCACATCAAGCATTTTCTTTTTCACCACAAAACACTCCTTCTCCAGATAGTATCAACAAAAAAGCCCAGGAGTACGCTCTCGCAAAAGAGCAGAAACTCCTGGGCTTTTATCCCACCGTGTCATAACAGCCGGGCTGTTATGTGTTTTCTCTCGGTCACAGTCCAATATGCATTGCGGAACCCTAGAAAACCAATGTTTTTATCCTATCATTTTTTCTTTCCAATATTAGCATTATAAGGGACGGTTTGAATTGGTTCAAGAGGTATTTGCGGAGATTTATTCAATAAATTAAGAGAAACAAAAAAGATCATCAGCTGTTAATAAATGAAAGATTCGGTCGATATGATACAAAGTACCTTTTTGAACAGATATAAATTAAAAGGTTTTTTCCAATTTATCATTGACTGCATGAAAATATATAGGCAAAATAGAACATATATTTCAAGAAATTAATTACTTAGGAGGAAACATAATGTCAGGAAAGCTACTACACTGTAAAGCTTGCGGCCAAGAGATTGCAAAAGGCGTTAAGAAATGTCCGAATTGCGGTAAAGATCAACGTAACTTTTTTATGAGGCATAAAATCATTACGTTTATTCTAGCGATGGTAGTCATTATTATTATTATTGCGAACATCGGAAATAGCGGAGACTCTCAAGCTTCTACTACAACCAGCTCCGACTCTACAAAGTCAACTAAAACAGTACAAAAGACTGATATCGAAAAACTGTATACTAATGCCGATCAATTTAAAAATTATAAAGTCGATCTGTATGTAAAAGTTTTTGACGTTGAACAAGACGACGATGGTACATATCTTCAGGGCTATAATAATCCGGAAAAGTTAAGCAAAAATACTCTTATTATGATCGACGACCCTGATTTAGATATTAAAGATGACGACATTATTCATGTAGTAGGTACGGTGAAAGACAAATATGATGGTGAAAACGCATTGGGCGGATCAGTTTCAGCCCCTAGAATCATTGCCGATTCCATTGAAAAAAGCGACTATGCAACAGCTTTCGCCCCAGCTCAAAAAACAATTAACGTAGATAAAACACAGAACCAGCACGGATTTGCGCTCACACTTCAAAAAGTTGAACTTGCGGAAAAAGAAACTCGCCTTTATGTAAAGATAGAAAACAAATCACAAGATGAAATCAGCTTTTATGACTTCAATGCCAAAATTACAGCTGATAATAAACAGATTGAGCCTAAATCCGACCTTTCAGAGTATCCTGAAATTCAAAGTGAAATCTTACCGGGGGTTAAAACTGAAGGGATTATTGTCTTCCCTAAAATCGAAAGCAAAACAGCAAATATTATTTTAGAAGGTTCTTCCGAAAACTACGATATTACAATTAACCCATTTACATTTGAAGTAAACTTGGATCAATAAAAGAAGGGCTGGGGAAACCTCCAGCCCTTTTGTTTATGATTTTACACTCTTATACCCATTCACATTCAAAGACTGCCATCTCCAGGAGTCGGCACACATTTCCTCAAGGCCGCGTTTCGCTTCCCAGCCCAGTTCCCGCTTGGCTTTTGCAGGATCTGCGAAGCAGGTCGCGATGTCTCCAGGGCGGCGGTCCGCAAAACGGTACGGAACCTCTTTCCCTGACACTTTTTCAAAGGCTTTGACCATTTCTAGCACGCTGTAGCCTGTGCCTGTTCCGAGGTTGTACGCATCGGCTCCTGTGGTGTTCAGTACTTTTTCCAGCGCTTTGACATGGCCTTCTGCGAGATCAACGACATGAATATAATCGCGTACGCCTGTCCCGTCTTTTGTCGGATAGTCATTCCCGAATACGCTTAATTGCTCCAGCTTTCCTACCGCTACCTGCGCTACATATGGCATGAGGTTATTCGGAATGCCGTTCGGGTCTTCACCGATTCGTCCGCTTGGATGAGCGCCGAACGGATTAAAGTAACGAAGCAGCGCAACGCTCCACTCATTGTCGGCTGTATACAAATCACGCAAAATTTGTTCCAGCATGAGCTTTGTCTGCCCATAAGGATTGGTCGCACCTAATGGGAAGTCTTCGGTAATCGGCGATGTTTCCGGAACGCCGTACACCGTCGCGGATGAACTGAACACGATTTTCTTGACGCCGTATTTCTCCATGACCTCACATAACATAAACGTTCCCGTCAGGTTGTTATGATAATATTTGAGCGGAATCGCAACAGATTCACCGACCGCTTTTAACCCCGCAAAATGAATCACAGCTTCAATTTCATTTTCCGCAAAAACAGAATCTACCGCTTCCCGGTCCAATAGATCCGCTTCATAGAACGTTACATCTTTTCCTGTAATCTCCTTGACGCGGTTCAGCGCCTCAGCCGAACTGTTGGACAGATTATCTAGAACGACAATCTCATAGCCGCTGTTTAATAATTCAATACATGTGTGGCTCCCGATGTATCCCGCTCCGCCTGTTACAAGTATTGCCATGATGAATAACCTCCTAAAGAGAATGTATTGTTTAATATTATAAAGTTTTCAGAAGCTTTCTACATCCATTTTCAAGAAGTTTAATTGTTTATTAACCGTTTCTTCATATTTTCTTCTTAAACCCTTGCCAGTAATTCAATAGAGGTCTCATCGAGAATGCGCCCCTTCATTTCTTGATAGAGCTGATTCATATAAAAGCCCTGCTGAAGATTCAGCTCTGTGTCTAAAGCATAAACTGTCAGCGCGTAAGCATGATCCTTGTCAGGCGGTGTCGGTCCGCAATACTGGTGAATCACCTTTGGATTGCTGCTTCCCGCAAGCGGTGAAGCAAAGCTATTTTGCCCTTGTATCATCAAGTCCTGTCTTTCCTCGCTCGCATGTTCAGGAAGCTCTCCGATGCGCGCCGGAATGTTAGCCGCTGTCCAGTGAATCCAGCTGAACCCGCATACGGGAATGGCGTCATGATCAATGAAAGTAAGCGCGAGCGTCTTTGCGCCGGGCGGGACGTCCTCAAAACGAATCGGAAAGGATACAAATGGATTCCCTTCTCTTTTATATTTTTCATCAGTGTATTTTGAAAACTTGTCATGTAAATACGGATTTGCTTCTACGTATATGTTCATATATGAATCCCTCTCTCTATTTTCTCGTTCTATAGGTATACTAAACGAATGGATGTATAATCAGTGATAAGCAAATGCGCATGTTCACTTAACAATTTGTTATTGATTACTTGCAGTGAAGGAGATAGGTTATGGATTTAAAATGGCTGCAAACCTTTATTGTCGCAGCGGCATCAGAGAACTTCAGGGAAACGGCTGAGCGTCTTTACCTCACCCAGCCGGCTGTTTCTCAACATATAAGAAAATTGGAAAATGAACTGGACATGCGGCTGTTTTTGCATCGCGGGAGACGCGTCGTCCTGACTGACGAAGGCAGGCTGTTTTTGCCTTATGCCAAAGA
This sequence comes from Bacillus sp. 0209A, assembly GCF_036765095.1. Classification (NCBI taxonomy): domain Bacteria; kingdom Bacillati; phylum Bacillota; class Bacilli; order Caryophanales; family Bacillaceae; genus Bacillus; species Bacillus sp. 0209A. The sequence continues at coordinate 236,342 of NZ_JBAIZV010000002.1, read as the reverse complement.
AATGATCAATGTATACCAAGCCGGAAAGCAAAAAGTCAGCCAATGGAAGCAAGGATACAGCCGTTCACTTACACTGGCCGTCCATCCCTACATTGCATCCTATATCTTGCCTCGCTTTCTCCCGGCTTATATCCAAAAACATCCGCATGTTGAACTTTCAACTCATGTGGCTGGATCTGATGATATCAAAAAAGCGGTGGAACAAAATGAAGCGGATATTGGTTTGTCGCGGAAAGATCCGAACTCAAACACACTCTATTATCAGCACATATGCGAAGGCACGCTGTGTCTTGCGGCCCCATTCCAGGAAAACGGGCCTGCTGATGCTGCTTCTGTTTTCAGCCATTATCGGCTTCTCACGCATGATCACCCTTCATATGGGGATACCTTTTTACATAACATCCGTTCACATTACCCTCACCTTCAAACGATGGCTGCCGGGCAGACTGATACGGCTGTCCATATGATAAAAGCGGGAATGGGAGCGTCTTTTCTCCCCGCCTACATCATCAAGCAGGAAGAAGCGGAAAAAAAGCTGATGGCTGTAAGTACGCCCCCGCATCTTGAATTGCCGGCGTCCCAGACGTTTATGATGTGGAAAAGAAACAATGAGGACATTCAGCACTTTCACGCCATGTTACATGACTTTATGCTGCGCGAACAAGTATAGCAGCTGAAAAATCAATCTGCCGGTTGACGTTTTCTTTTCCAATATTCGCTATGCTTCATGCAGAAAGGATTTGATAACATGGCGATGAGCCCCTATATGTTGATTTGAATTATTTTTATTATTTTATCGATGTATCGAGAACGAACGGTAAAGCCCGGGACATGTTCGATCATTCCGCTTAACTAAAAATCATCAGTGAAACATTTCGCGCGAAGCAACAGACACAAGCTGATAAACTGGCAGAATCGTTTACCAAAAGAGAGCTCGAGGTTCTTCAGCAAATGGCCTACGGATTGAGAAATGAAGAGATTGCTGAAAAGCTATTCGTCAGTGAAAGCACTGTGAAAACCCACGTGCACCGCATCCTGCAAAAATGCAACGCCCAAGACCGGACACAGGCAGTCGTGTTTGCCATCCGTAACGGTATTGTGCAATAGAAATCTCTCGTCCCGCCATGATAAGATAAGACAAAGGAGATGATTGGAAATGAAAGAAGAAATCATTGAACGGTTTACTACATACGTAAAAGTCGACACGCAGTCTGATGAATCCGTCGACACCTGCCCTTCCACACCCGGCCAATTGACGTTAGGAAACATGCTTGTTGATGAATTGAAATCTATCGGCATGCAGGATGCAGTGATTGACGAAAACGGTTATGTGATGGCGACTCTTCCCTCCAATACTGAAAAAGACGTGCCGACAATCGGCTTTCTCGCTCACGTCGACACCGCTACAGACTTTACCGGCAAAAACGTGAATCCGCAAATCGTTGAAAGCTACGATGGAAAAGACATCGTTCTCAATGAAAAACTGCAGGTCATCCTGTCACCTGATCAATACCCTGAGCTATCTGGCTATAAAGGCCACACACTCATCACCACTGACGGCACAACCCTGCTCGGCGCAGACAATAAAGCCGGGATTGCCGAAATCATGACAGCCATGGATTACCTCATCAAACACCCTGAAATCAAGCACGGCACCATCAGAGTCGCGTTTACGCCTGATGAAGAAATCGGAAGAGGACCGCACAAGTTTGATGTCAAACGGTTCAATGCGTCCTTTGCCTATACAGTTGACGGCGGCCCGCTTGGCGAACTTGAGTACGAAAGCTTCAATGCCGCGGCCGCAAAAATCACAGTCAAAGGCAACAACGTACATCCCGGCACGGCAAAAGGAAAAATGATCAATTCCGCGAAAATCGCGATGAAGCTGAACAGCCTGCTGCCGGCAGATGAAGCGCCTGAATATACAGAAGGCTACGAAGGCTTCTACCACCTGCTGTCAATTCAAGGAGATGTAGAGGAAACAAAGCTCCACTACATTATCAGAGACTTTGACAAAGAGAAATTCCAAAGCAGAAAAGCAACGATGAAGCGTGTCGTTGAGGAACTTCAAAATGAATATGGGCAAGACCGGATTCACCTTGATATGAACGATCAATACTACAACATGAGAGAGAAAATCGAACCTGTCATCGAAATCGTCAACATCGCCAAGCAAGCGATGGAAAACCTCGGCATCGAACCGAAGATTTCCCCAATCCGCGGAGGCACGGACGGTTCCCAGCTGTCCTACATGGGGCTTCCGACGCCAAACATCTTTACAGGCGGCGAAAACTTCCACGGCAAATTTGAATACATCTCGGCCGACAACATGGTTAAAGCCGTAAACGTCATCGTTGAGATTGCAAAGCAGTTTGAAGAACAAGCATAATGCCAAAAGCCAGTCTAAAAAAAGGACTGGTTTTTTTACGTGAAAATGAAACATTTTTCATACGTCCTCCGTAAAACAAGTATCAACGGATGAGGGGGAAAAACAATGACAAAACATGCAATCGCTGCAAAAAGTTTATTGAAAAAATGGATCATGACCCGGCCGCTTAACACACAAAAGAAATCAAGCGCATTTCAAAAGATTAGAAAAATGTTCAAACGCTTCTTCTGATCAGTCATCCAAATCCTCAAAACCACAATCTGCATACCCTCGTACCGCCCAAATGCTCCGTGATTTGGGTTTTTTGTGTTTAATTAAGATAAATAGGGTATACATCAAACAAGCAAGAAAAAAACATCCAAAAACAGGTAGTTGGAATCACATAATTTTAGGTTAAAAGTTATATAAAGGAATTTATTTTCTCGTCGATAGTAACTATAGAACTAAACATCAACTAGAACATTCACCGTGATTCAAGACTATTTTCAGGTCATCAGGTTAAACTGTTTTAGAGGGGCAGTTATTTATTTTTGATTGATTTAGAATTTTTTGAATACTTTTTGACAATTTATCCGTACAATAGAGATACCAAAACTTTTTTTGGGAGGTATGTAAAATGATCCTATTTATTATCATCGCATTATGCGGCTATCTTCTTTTTTCTTTCAGCAAGGACAATCGCCGCAAACCGCAAAAGACAAGCCCTCTGCCAGCAGCCGCAACTTATCATAACAACCTAATCGACCTTGACGCCATCCGCCAAAAACGCCGGATGCATCTTTCCTAAAACGATATTTCAAACGAAAAGGCTGCTGAACAACGCAGCCTTTTTTCATTTTGGAAACATAGATTTGGACTTGAAACCTTTTTGCCCCCTGTCCGTAATATTTTACAAGGCAAATTCAAAAGGAGACTGCAGCAATGATCGATTTATTTATGAAACAAAAAATGTTCTCGTTTAAAGATACATTTCACATTTATGACCGGGATGAACAAGAGCGATTCAAGGTCGAAGGACGGTTCTTTTCGTTAGGGGACTCATTACAATTGACAGATTCATCCGGGAAAACGCTCGTTTCCATTGAACAAAAAGTGATGTCATTTCTGCCGCGATATGTGATTTCAATTGGCGGGAAAACGGTTTGTGAGGTGACGAAGAAATTAGCGTTTTTCAAACCGAAGTTTGAGATTTCCGGACTTAACTGGCAAATTGACGGTGACTTGTGGAAGAATGAATTCCAGCTGACTGACGGGGAGAATGTCCGGATGTCGGTGAGTAAGAAGTGGCTCAGCTGGGGTGATTCCTATCATTTGCAGATTGCAAACGAGGAAGATGTGCTGCTTTGCACGGCCATCGCTATCGTGTTGGATATGGTCTTATATGACGATGAAGATGAGAGTCTTTTCTAAAAAAGTGTTGACAATTGATTCAAAAGTAATAATATTAAGATAATTAAAATGTAAATATGAAGATGTACCTTATCAAGAGAGGTGGAGGGACTGGCCCTGTGATACCCGGCAACCGCTGTTTCAAACAGAATGGTGCTAAATCCTTAAGAACATTGCGTTCTTGCAGATGAGGCGGAGATTTGATCATTCAAGCTCTTCCTTACTCAAAGGAAGAGCTTTTTTCATGCTTACCCTATTTCAGAAAAGAGGCGAATGACATGGCTCAACAAACAAATGTTGCAGGACAAAAATCAGAAAAACAAAACAAAGCTCCTTTCCGCGCCGATCATGTCGGCAGTTTACTGCGCTCCGCTCCGGTGAAAGAAGCACGCCAGAAAAAAGCGGCCGGCGAGATCACAGCGGAACAGCTTCGTGAGATTGAAAACAAGGAAATCACTCGCATTGTCAAAAAACAAAAAGAAATCGGTCTCGACGTGGTAACAGACGGTGAATTTCGCCGTTCTTGGTGGCATTATGATTTTCTCGAAGGGCTTGACGGTGTGGAACCGTTCATTCCCGCTGAAGGGATTCAGTTCCATAACGTAAAAACAAAAGCACGCAGCATCAAAGTGACGGGAAAACTCGATTTTACGAACCACCCAGCGCTTGCTGATTATCAATTTTTACAAGAGATTGCCGGCGACGCGACACCTAAATTGACGATTCCGAGTCCGAATATGCTGTTTTTCGGTGAAAAGGCCGATAAAGGCATTTATGACGATCAAGAGGAGTACTTTCATGATCTGGCCCAAGCGTACAAAAAAGCAATCAACGCCTTCTATGACGCTGGATGCCGCTATCTTCAGCTAGATGATACGTCATGGTCTCTCTTCTTTGAGGAAAAAGGCAGAGAGGTTGTCCGGGCGCTCGGCGGCGATCCAGAAACATTGCCTGCCTTGTTTGCCAAAACGATTAACGATGCAGTCGCGGACCGCCCTGATGATTTAACAATCACAATGCACATTTGCCGCGGCAACTTCAAGTCGACTTGGGCGGCATCAGGAGGCTATGACGCTGTAGCGGAAACGATTTTGGACGGCTTAAACTTGGACGGCCTGTTCTTGGAATATGATGATGATCGCTCCGGAAATTTTGATCCGCTCCGTTTCGTGAAACGCAAGGATCTGCAAATTGTTCTTGGCTTAATTACATCAAAATACGGCGAGCTCGAAAATCCTGAGGATGTGAAACGCCGAATCAATGAAGCGGCGCGCTTTGTCAGCCTTGACCAGTTGTGCCTCAGCCCGCAGTGCGGTTTCGCCTCTACAGAAGAAGGCAATCTGTTGACAGAGATGCAGCAATGGGCGAAGCTGCGCCACGTCATCGACATCGCCAACGATGTGTGGAGATAATCTATCATTGACAGACATGTAAAATGTGTGAATAATAGATACTATCAGAAAATTTCATAAAAAGGTTTTCCTTATCAAGAGAGGTGGAGGGACTGGCCCTGCGATACCCGGCAACCGCTGTTTAACAGAATGGTGCTAAATCCTTTAGAGCATTGATTGCTCTTGAAGATAAGGTTGAGATTGTCACGCAAGCTCTTCCTTATCCAAAGGAAGAGCTTTTTTATATTTGAATGGAAAGAAGGAATGAACAACATGCCACAACAAACAACACCCGCAGAACAAAAATCACTTCAAAGACAAAAACCGCCATTTCGCGCGGATCAAGTCGGAAGCCTGCTGAGGTCTGAGCCCGTCAAAAAAGCGCGGCTGCAAAAAGCCGCCGGCGAGATTACGGCTGAACAGCTTCGCCAGATCGAGAACGATGAAATCATCCGCATTGTGGAAAAACAGAAGGAAACCGGCCTGAACGTCGTGACAGACGGCGAATTCCGCAGAGCGTGGTGGCATTTTGATTTTCTGGAAAACTTGGATGGGGTTGAGCCGTTTATTCCTGAGCACGGCATTCAATTTCATAACGTACAGACAAAAGCACGCGGCATTAAAGTCACAGATGATATCGACTTTTCAACTCACCCAATGCTTGAAGATTATTCATTTCTCCATAGCATTGCAGGTGACGCGACGCCGAAGATGACGATCCCAAGCCCGAATATGCTGTTTTTCCGCGGAAAGCTTGAAAAGGATGCGTACAAAAACGACTATCAGCTTTTCCAGCATGATGTATCCAAAGCATATAAAAAAGCGATTCAAGCGTTTTATGACAGAGGCTGCCGCTACCTCCAGCTTGATGATACGGCATGGGCTGTTTTCTTATCTGAAAAAGGCTTAAAACAAATCGAAGCATTCGGAACAACGCCAGACGAGCTTCGCCAGCTGTTTGCGAAATCCATTAACGACGCGATTGCGGATCGTCCGGATGACCTGACGGTGACCATGCATATTTGCCGCGGCAACTTCCAGTCCACTTGGACAGCTGAAGGCGGTTATGACGCGGCAGCTGAAACCATTTTTGACGGCTTGAACCTTGACGGCCTGTTCTTGGAATACGATGATTCACGCTCAGGCGGATTTGAACCGCTCCGTTATGTGAAGCGCTCTGATCTTCAGCTTGTCCTTGGTTTAGTCACCTCTAAATTCGGCGAGCTTGAACATCCGGACGATGTGAAACGCCGTATCGAAGAAGCGTCCCGCTATGTGAGCTTAGACCAGCTTTGCCTCAGCCCTCAATGCGGATTCGCTTCCACTGAAGAAGGCAACAAGCTGACCGAAGAACAGCAATGGGCGAAGCTGCGCCATGTGGTTGAAATCGCTAACGATGTTTGGAAATAAGCAAAGAAAAAACACACTTGATTCCATGGCGGAGCAAGTGTGTTTTTTATATCATTGAGCGGTGTAGCCCCCATCTAGGACGACAGCCTGCCCGGTGACACCCTTCGCTTTCTCGCTTGCCAAAAACACTGCATAATCCGCGATTTCCTTGACGCCAAGCAGTCGTTTTTGCGGCACAAGCGGAAAAATGATCTGTTCAAGGACGGAGTCGTAAGGGACATTTCTCGTTTTCGAAAGATCGCTCAGCTGATTGCGGACAAGCTGTGTATCGACATACCCCGGACAGAGCGCGTTAACTGTAATGCCATGGGGCGCGCCCTCCAGCGCCCCGACCTTAGTCAGCCCAATGACACCGTGCTTGGCGCTATTATAAGCCGATTTCCCCGCAAAGCCGACTAAACCATTAACAGACGCGATATGAATGATTCTGCCAAACTGCTGTTTTTTCATGATCGGAAAAACATGCTTCATTGCGATGAAGGGCGCCGTCAGCATGACCTTGATCAGTTGTTCAAAGGTTTCTGTCGGAAACTCTTCAATCGGGGCGACGTGCTGAATACCGGCATTGTTCACCAGAATATCCAAGCGGCCGTATCGTTTTTGAATGGTGTTCACCGTATCAGCGACTTGCGCTTCCTTTGTCACATCACACGGAATGGCTGCTGCGTCAAAACCTTCTTCTGCAAGCTTGGAAGCGGCCTTTTCGCATGCTTCCTGATGAAGGTCCGAAACGATGACTCTAGCTCCTTCACGGGCGAACTCCCTCGCGATTTCGAATCCGATTCCGCCGGCTGCCCCTGTCACCAAGGCGACTTGTTTATTCATGTCAAACACCTTCCCTAAGAGTTTTGTTTGATCACAGACTGGCTTACAGCGAAATCAGCTTCTGTTTTTTCATACACCTCTTCAATTGTGACGCCTTTCTGAAGCTCAGTCAGTGTCATGCGGCCGTTATCAAAATCAAACACTGCCAAATCCGTAATCAGCCTATGCACGACTTTCTGGCCCGTCAGCGGAAGGGAGCAAGTTTTTTTCACCTTTGACTCTCCATGCTTATTGACATGCTCCATGATGACAACGATCCGTTTCGCCCCGTTGACGAGATCCATCGCGCCGCCCATCCCTTTTACCATTTTCCCGGGGATCATCCAATTGGCCAGATCGCCTTGCTCCGAAACCTCCATCCCGCCAAGGATAGCCAAATCGATATGCCCGCCTCTTATCATCGCGAATGACTCGGCGCTGTCAAAATAGGAAGCGCCCGTCACTTCAGTGATCGTTTCCTTTCCCGCATTGATCAAATCCGCGTCTTCCGTTCCTTCCGCAGGATACGGGCCGATCCCAAGCAAGCCGTTTTCTGACTGAAGCATGACGTGAACGCCATCGGGTATCTCATTTGCGACAAGCGTCGGTATTCCGATCCCGAGATTGACGTTCATGCCATCCTTGATTTCTTGTACAGCCCGTTTGACCATCCGTTGTCTCGCTTCCTTCATTTCGCCTCACCCTTTCCCGCCGCCTGCCGAACTGTGCGTTTTTCAATCCGTTTTTCATGGCTGGCGCCAAGCACCACATGCTGTACGTAAATGCCCGGTGTGTGGATGTGATCTGGATCAAGCTCTCCCGCTTCCACGATGTCTTCCGCCTCGGCAATCGTGATCTTGCCTGCCATGGCGGCAACGGGATTAAAATTTCTCGCCGTTTTCCGAAAAACCAAATTCCCCATGGTGTCCGCTTTCCATGCTTTGACAATCGCCACGTCGCCGGTAATGCCTCGCTCCAGCACATACCTCCGGCCGCCGAACGTTTTATGTTCTTTTCCCTCAGCTATTGAAGTGCCGACACCAGTCGCCGTGTAAAATCCCGGTATGCCCGCGCCGCCTGCCCGAATTCTCTCGGCGAGCGTTCCTTGGGGAACAAGCTCAACCTCAAGCTCTCCGCTTAAAAACTGCCGCTCAAAAATTTTATTTTCCCCGACATAGGATGAGATCATTTTCTTGATTTGCCTGTTAGCCAAAAGCAAACCAAGGCCCCAGTCATCGACTCCGCAATTGTTGCTGACAACGGTTAAATCCTTGACCCCCTGATCTCTTATCGCCATAATGAGCTGTTCAGGAATGCCGCACAGCCCGAATCCTCCTGCGATCAGCGTATCTCCATCTTGAATCAGTTCCGCAGCTTCCTTACTAGATAACAGCACTTTTCCCATACTGATGCCCCTTTCGTTTTCTCCTACACTAGACCCGTCAGGCTGTAAATCGCGATCACGGCAAATACGGCAGCCGTTTTGATGAGTGTGATCGCAAAAATATCCCGATACGATTGCCGGTGAGTCAGTCCCGTCACAGCCAAAAGCGTGATGACTGCGCCATTATGCGGCAGCGTATCCATGCCGCCTGATGCCATCGAAATGACCCGATGCATCACTTCCGGCGGAATGTTGTAAACCTGAATCGCCTGCAAGTATTGATCCGACATCGCACTTAACGCAATGCCCATACCTCCTGAAGCCGACCCGGTGATCCCCGCCAGCGCCGTTGTCGTGACGGCCCCGTTTACAAGCGGATCAGTAAAGGTGTGCGAAATCCCGCTGCTCAGCTTGTGAAATCCCGGAAGTGCGGCGATAACGCCGCCGAAACCATACTCGGCACCTGTATTCATAGATGCCAGCAAGGCGCCGCCGATCCCTTCATTCAGCCCTTCCTTCATTTGGACAAACACTCTTCTCCAATCAAATAAAATTGTTGTGATGATGCCAATCACCAGAGCGAGCTCCACCGACCAAATGGCAGCCGCTGAAGAAATATCAAGTTTATCGAACTCCTTTAATCCGATCGACGAAAAATCGAACCCATTCGGATACCACTTTGGAAGGTATATGGTGAAGCATTTATTCATTGCACCTACGAGAATAAGCGGGACAAAGGCAAGCGCATGCTGCACCTGGCTTTTGTCCGGTGCAGCCGCTAACTCAGACGATTCAAGAGCGGCAGAATTCTTCGAATCAAAACCGTCATAGCCTTCGCCAGTTGCCTGCGCTTTTTTCCTCCTCGATTCCAAATAAAGCATGCCCGCTGCCAGCACAATCACTGCGCCGAACAAACCAAGCCAAGGAGCGGCATAAATGTCTGTTTTGAAAAACGTCGTCGGGATGACATTTTGAATTTGCGGCGTCCCCGGAAGCGCGTCCATCGTAAACGTAAAAGCCCCTAAAGCAATCGTTCCCGGGATGAGGCGTTTCGGTATGTTTGCTTCTTGGAACATGTTTTTCGCAAAAGGATATACGGCAAACACGACAACAAACAGGCTGACGCCGCTGTACGTCAAGACAGCGCCCATCAGCACGATTGCGAGTATCGCTCTTTTCGCCCCGACAAGCCTGACAATCGTTTTCGCAATCGATGCCGCAAGCCCGGACATTTCAACGACCTTTCCAAAAATCGCACCGAGCAAAAATACCGGAAAATACAGCTTTATAAAACCCGCCATCTTCTCCATAAAAATTGATGAGAAAAAAGGAAGCACGTGGCTTGGATCAGTCAGCAGCACCGCGAATAACGCGCAAATCGGCGCAAATAATATGACAGAAAATCCCCGATACGCCGTAAACATCAGCAAGCCTAACGCCAATAGAATGATGATGAGTTCCACAAGCATCCCCCATTTCCGCGAAAGAGAAAGCGTTTGCAAAAATCTCTCCGCATCGACTGTTTCCATCCCTTTTTCATATGTACGGGAAGCGGGGGCCAACTATTCCCATTAAAAAAGGAAAGCCCCTTTTTTCGGAGCTTTCCTTTGCCTATTAGGATATCGACATCAACCGTTTCTCTTTTTGCTGTATGAAGTTTCCCCGCCCCTGTACATAACAATTATCCATAAATCGGAAATAGATGTTCAACGATTGCTTGTTCTCCAAATTCATCATGAGTCAGAAATTGAATTAACGCGTCTGCAGTTTCTTCAGGAGACTGTAATTTCCCTGTTTTCTTTAACTGAATGAATTCATCAACATAAGGAAAATCTTCTTTGCGGACCGAGCGGATTTCGGTTTGCAGCTGTGTATCAATCACTCCGGGATAAACCGCTGCGATTTTCACTGGATTCTGCTGATTCTCCTGTTCCAATTTGATACTTTTCGTAAATGAATCCAAACCAGCTTTTGACGTGCTGTAGCAGCTTTGTGAGGGCAATACATATTTGGCTGAGGCTGACGAGATATTCATGATTCGCTTATCCGTATCGATGAGCTTTGTGTGCTTCACAAATTGGGAGGTCATGACCATCGGAGCCATTAAATTCACTTGCATATGTTGGACCATGTCTTCCGCTTTATTGTGTTCAATCGGCCCCACAGGCGATAGCACGCCGGCATTATTGATCAAATAAATGCCTTCCGGATGCGGATCATGATTGATGTCTGCAAATAAGTCCTGAAAAAGCGCTTCAATCTTGTGGGTCTCTCTGAGGTCGAAGGAGTAATATCGCAATTGGGGATCTTGGTTAATCAGGCTTTGATTCGCCCGTCTTGACATACAGTACAGCCGATGGTTAGAATGGATGAGCTTTTTGCCTAATGCTTCGCCAATTCCTTTTGACGCGCCCGTAATAATGATATGCTTCATTTTTCCCCTCCTGATTTCCTAAACATCATTTCAACATAGCAATCCAGCGTGTTAAGCCTTTATTTCCTCAAATTCAAAATATAAATTTTATTATTGTGAAAATAGTTAAAAAGGTTGATTTTCAAAAAGTGAAAGGATAAAATACTGCTATCAACCTAGAAAATAGACATTCTTGTATATGATCAGTAATATGGTCTGATTGTTTCTACCTAGTAACCGTAAAAAACTAGACTACAAGAAAGTTTGAATAAATTTGAACGAGTTGAAAAGGACATGTTCTTTTCTGTTTGCTCTTATTTTTCACACTTTCTGCATTTCCAGAATTTGTGAAGAATAAGAGCTTTTTTTGTTTCCAAAATAAACCTCATAGGAGTTGCTATCATGTACTTTTTATTAAACCTTGTCGGTCTCATTGTGATTATGGCAGTTGTATTCCTATGTTCTCCGCAGAAAAAGAAAATCAAGTGGCGCCCGATCATTACGTTAATTGTTCTGGAATTGCTGATTACTTGGTTTATGCTGGGAACAAAAATCGGGAGCTGGACCATCGGTAAAATTGGTGATTTCTTCACTTGGCTGATTGCTTGCGCCAGTGATGGTATCGCGTTTGCCTTCCCGTCAGTGATGGCGAATGAAACAGTAGACTTTTTCTTTAGCGCGCTTCTTCCAATTATCTTTATCGTCACATTCTTTGATATTTTAACCTATTTCGGCATTTTGCCTTGGATGATTGATAAAATCGGCTGGTTGATTTCAAAGGCTTCCCGCTTGCCGAAATTAGAGAGCTTTTTCTCTATTCAAATGATGTTTTTGGGAAATACTGAAGCACTTGCGGTCATCCGCCAGCAGCTGACGGTATTAAACAACAACCGCCTGCTCACGTTCGGCTTGATGAGCATGAGCAGCATCAGCGGCTCCATTATTGGATCTTATCTGTCAATGGTGCCGGCGACATACGTGTTTACAGCGATTCCTTTGAACTGCTTAAACGCGCTGATTATCGCAAACCTGCTGAATCCTGTTCACGTGCCGGAGGATGAAGATATCATCTATACGCCACCTAAAGAAGAGAAGAAAGACTTTTTCTCTACAATTTCTAACAGTATGCTTGTCGGCATGAACATGGTTATCGTTATTTTAGCAATGGTGATCGGATATGTCGCGTTAACGTCAGCGGTCAATGGCATTCTTGGCGTTTTCGTCCACGGCCTGACCATCCAGACAATCTTCGCTTATCTCTTCAGTCCGTTCGCATTCCTGCTTGGGCTGCCGGTACACGATGCGATGTATGTCGCTCAGCTGATGGGAATGAAATTGGCAACGAACGAGTTTGTTGCGATGCTTGACTTGAAAGAAAATCTCACATCACTTCCGCCTCACACCGTTGCGGTGGCGACGACATTCCTGACGTCATTTGCCAACTTCAGTACTGTCGGCATGATTTACGGCACGTACAACTCGATCCTTGACGGCGAAAAGTCAACGGTCATCGGAAAAAACGTGTGGAAATTGCTCGTCAGCGGAATTGCGGTATCTTTACTAAGTGCTGCGATTGTCGGCCTGTTTGTGTGGTAAAAATCTTGAGCCATATCCCTTTCCCGGATATGGCTTTTTTGATTATTGATAAATAGACGAAGGCACCTGCACATCACGGATTCCGGCCGCATAAGGCCCTAATTCATACTGGCCGAAGACGATGGCGATTCCGTTTTTCGTAAAGTAAAACACTGTGTCTTTGTTAAGGGTAATATCTTCTTTCTTTACATCTGGGAAAAACAGCGTGTCATGTTTTTTGATATAGCTGTATAGATAATCTTTCGTTTTGCTGACTTTTGTTTTGGTATTCAGAATCTGATTCAGTGTCACCCGCTTTTTGGTTTTCAAGTCATAGTTGAAGGACTGAACAGACGTTAAACCATGGGCGCCGCCTGAATATATATAATTGAGTGTTTGAATGCTAAGCTTGCCCGCCGCATTATATTTGACGCTGAACGATGTTTGATATTCCGCTTTGAAACCCTGCTGTTCACCGGCTTTTTTGTTTTTTAGGTATTCTTGATACGATTGTTCAATGTAGGCTTTCAGCTCTTGATTGATTTTCTTTTCAAACGCGGCATTTCCGATGTGATGCACCTGAGGATACTTTAATTCCTTAATCTTTTTGTACGTATGGCTGCTGACAGCCGGTGTTTTCGCTTGAACCGCTTTTAATGATGGAGCCGCAGCATAGGCAAATACAGAAAAAAGCAAAACTGCAACCCCCGCGGCTTTCAGCATGTTATTCCATTTCATACACTCTCCTCCTTTGGTGTCGTTGTTTATCATTCCCTAGTACTGATAAAATCAAAAGAAGTTTCCAAATAAAAAAAGAGACAAGATGCCTCTTTTTTTACTGTTTACGCCCCAAAATCGCTTCATGAACCGCTTGTGCCAAATCTATATTTCCAAACATCTCTAACATCGCAATGACGGTCTGGTCCGGAATGTGCTCGGATTCGTGTTTCGGCACGGCCAGTTCGTCCATGGTTTTTCTCAAACTTTCATTGAGCTTTTGCTGCGGATACGCCTTGGCGTACAGCTCCAGCGGATCAAGGTCATGGTTGACGCACCATTGGGCAAACACCAAAATCATCATATTTTCATCGCGTTCGTAAGCTTCGGCGAGCTGTTTTTCGTTCATCTGTCATGCTCCTTATGAAAAGTATCTTCTTTTAAGATACAGGAGCGGATCAAATTCGTCTATCCCAATGGCGGTGAGCGGCGACCGCCTCGATAAACGTCTTGCTGAAGGCGTTGTAATCAGCTTCATCTTTAGCAGTCACAAGGCCCGGCCCCTCTGTTGTCCCGACAGCTGATTGAAGAAGATCAATTCCTTCATTTGCCGCACCGATCGCCTTATAGTGATTGTAGGCTTCTCTGATAAACGCCATCGCGTGTTTGTCGTCTTTTAACTCTGGTCCTCCCGCGGCATAGACGGCATCATACAGAACAGAGTCAGTTGTCAGGAACGTGCCGCCTGCCTCAAGCTGCCGGCCGTTGCCGCTCGTGATGTACCCCAGCGTTTGGCTGATGATATCCGCTGTGATCCCTTCTTGCTTTAAGGCATCCAGCACGGTTTGCAGCTCTTTTTCATGAAATCCGTTTCCAGCGAGAACAGCCACTTTTCTTGATGACGCTGTTTTCACTGTGCGGGCTTGGCTTAACGCAGGCGAGGTCAGGATTTCTTTAGACGCATTACGTTTCGCCGGCGGCGCCACACCTACTCCTTTGGCGATTTCTTCCGCTAAGCCTTCATCCACATTGCTGAAGACATCAACGACCTGCCGCTGCACATCCTTGCTCTTGACCTTCCCAACCTCGAAGCAGAAGGCGGAGATGATGTGCTGTTTCTCGACAGGAGACATGCTGTTCCAGAACAGCTTCGCCTGTGCGTAATAATCGTTGAAGCTGTCGCTCCGCTGGCGGATTTTTTTGCCCTCGACTTTTTCCTGATAGTGGACATAGCCGCCTTCTTCGGCTGTCGCAGGCGACGGGTCATTGTTTTGCAGAGAGTTTTTATGATAAGCGACCGGCCCCTTATTGATCGTCATCCGGTGATAGCCGTCGTACTGGTTGTTATGGAACGGACATACCGGGCGGTTAATCGGAATCTCATGGAAGTTCGGGCCGCCAAGACGGATCAGCTGTGTGTCCGTATAAGAGAAAAGCCGGCCCTGCAGAAGCGGGTCATTTGTAAAATCGATGCCCGGCACGACATTTCCCGGGTGGAATGCGACTTGTTCTGTTTCCGCAAACACATTGTCCTGGTTGCGGTTCAGCGTCATTTTCCCAATGATTTTCACCGGCACGAGCTCTTCCGGCCACAGCTTGGTTGGGTCAAGAATATCAAAATCAAATTTGAACTCATCTTCTTCATCAATCATTTGCACGCCGAGCTCATATTCAACCATGCCGCCGTTTTCAATCGTTTCCCACAAGTCGCGGCGGTGGAAGTCGGCATCTTTCCCGGCAATTTTCTGCGCTTCATCCCATACGAGAGAATGCACGCCGAGCACTGGCTTCCAATGGAATTTCACGAAACGCGCCTTTCCTTGTTCATTAACAAAACGGAATGTGTGAACGCCGAAGCCCTCCATCATTCTGTAGCTGCGAGGGATGCCTCTGTCAGACATCGTCCACATCACCATATGCGCTGACTCAGGATTGTTGGCGACAAAATCCCAAAACGTATCATGAGCGGTCGCGGCTTGAGGCATTTCATTATGAGGTTCAGGCTTAAACGCGTGAACCAAGTCCGGAAATTTGATCGCATCCTGAATGAAAAACACCGGGATGTTATTTCCCACAAGATCATAATTTCCTTCTTCCGTATAAAATTTCGTCGCAAAGCCTCTGGCGTCGCGCACCGTGTCTGCGGAGCCTTTAGAACCCGCGACCGTCGAAAACCGGACAAATACCGGTGTCTTCACTGAAGGGTCCTGAAGAAATTTGGCCCGTGTATACTCGGCCATCGGCTCGTAAACCTGAAAAAAGCCATGTACGCCATACCCGCGCGCATGCACAACACGCTCCGGAATCCTCTCATGGTCAAAGTGCGTCATCTTCTCCCGGAAGTGAAAATCCTCCATCAGCGTCGGACCGCGAACCCCGGCTTTTAACGAGTGCTCATCCTCTGACACCCGCACGCCTTGGTTTGTCGTCATTTTCTTCCCGCTGTTATCGGCTCTGTACTGCTCAAGCTGCTCGTCCTTTAAGTGTTCATTTACACGTTTGCTTTGATCATCACTCATGTCCGTTCCCCCTTTTATTGATTCCATATCTCAAAACGAAACATTCTACAGCACATTTACCCGCGGCCTTCTTCAGATAAACTGCTAATCCGTTCAATAGGATTTTAGGTCTACCTATCAGTATGAGGACATACATATTTGAAATAAGCCTTCTGTTCAGAAAGAGAATGTGGAAGCGCTTACTTAAAATCGACTGAGGGAGGTCATAGCGTGCTTGCCATACTCGGTTTTGTGATGATCCTTGTCTTTATGTACCTGATTATGTCTAACCGGCTTTCCGCTCTTATTGCATTGATTGTTGTTCCTGTTGCATTTGCCTTGATCAGCGGATTTGGCAAAGATCTTGGCGAGATGATGATTCAAGGTGTAACAGACCTCGCTCCGACCGGCATTATGCTGTTATTTGCCATCCTGTATTTCGGCATAATGATTGACTCCGGTTTGTTTGATCCGCTCATTGCCAAAATCTTATCGCTTGTCAAAGGAGACCCGTTAAAAATCACCGTCGGCACAGCGGTTCTGACGATGACCATTTCGCTGGACGGGGATGGGACAACAACCTATATGCTTACCATTGCGGCTATGCTGCCTCTGTACAAACGGCTCGGCATGAATCGATTGGTATTGGCCGGAATTGCGATGCTCGGTTCGGGAGTCATGAATATTATTCCGTGGGGCGGGCCGACTGCGAGGGTTTTGGCTTCCTTGAAATTGGACACGTCGGAGGTCTTCACACCGCTGATTCCCGCTATGATCGCCGGCATTCTCTGGGTGATTGCAGTCAGTTATATCCTCGGAAAAAAAGAGCGGAAGCGGCTCGGCGTCATTTCGATTGAACACGCGCCTGCCTCCGATCAGGATGCAGATCCGCTCAAGCGTCCCGCTCTCCAATGGTTTAATCTTCTGCTGACTGTCGCCCTCATGGCTGCGCTGATCACCAGCCTGCTTCCGCTCCCTGTTCTTTTTATGACCGCGTTCGCCATCGCCTTGATGGTCAACTACCCAAATGTCAAAGAGCAGCAGAAACGGATCTCGGCGCATGCGGGAAACGCGTTAAACGTTGTCTCGATGGTGTTTGCGGCAGGCATATTCACAGGCATTCTTTCAGGCACGAAAATGGTGAATGCGATGGCCCATTCTCTCGTTTCACTCATCCCTGACGCCATGGGCCCGCATCTGCCGTTGATCACAGCTATCATCAGCATGCCATTCACCTTTTTCATGTCGAATGACGCCTTTTACTTCGGTGTTCTTCCGATCATCGCAGAAGCCGCTACCGCTTACGGAATAGACGCCGCCGAGATCGGAAGGGCCTCCTTGCTGGGCCAGCCGGTGCACCTCCTCAGCCCGCTTGTGCCTTCCACCTATCTATTGGTCGGAATGGCAGGCGTCAGCTTTGGCGACCATCAAAAATTCACCATCAAATGGGCCGTGGGGACAACGATTGTGATGACGATTGCGGCGCTTTTGATTGGGATTATTTCGTTTTAATGAGAAAAGGATTTCCGCTGGCGGAAATCCTTTTGTTCTGCATAATTTAAAAATCGAAGACCATACTATGGAAAAATCAAAATATAAAGGTGATTGCATGAATTTTGCTTGGGAAGCACTCATTTTAATTATATCCGGCATCATATTGCTAAGAATTTCAGGAAGAAAGTCAATCTCCCAGATGACATTAGCACAAACTGTGGTGATGATTTCCATTGGAACGATTATTGTCCAGCCGATTATAGAGACAAGTTTATGGAAAACCCTTGTGGCAGCCGGTATTTTTACTGCGGCTTTAATACTCATGGAATGGTTCCAGGTGAAGGCCAATTGGATGGAAAAGTTCTTAACCGGCAAAGCGAAATCAGTGATTGAAGATGGCAAACTCAATATAGAAAATATGAAAAAACTGCGGCTGACAGTTGACCAGCTTGAAATGCGATTGAGGATTCATGGAATCTCCAGCATAAAGGACATTAAGAATGCAACGATTGAAGCGAACGGCCAAATAGGATATGAATTGCGTGATGACAAGAAACCGCTCACGATTGGTGAATTCAAGAAATTGATGAATATGCCGGCCGCAAACACAGTTCAACAGCCTGAACCAGAAAATCAAGAAAACATTTTTCAAGAAATAAAAAACGGTCATTCTACACCTTCTGGCAAACTAAAATAAGGCTGTTCCTTGTGCGGAAACAGCCCGAGCGAATGACCTTATTGGATATATGAAATGACTGGCAGACTTTCAACACCCCATGCATAGTAGTAATTGAAAACGCTGAAAGAATCGATTGCTTTGCCGGTTTTTACATCTACGATTAAAATATGATATCCGTAGCTTTGATCATTTGCATCTAGTCTTCTAGGTGTTTTTTTCCTAACGTATCTGAAAACATTGGATTAATCAGACCGATAAAAAACTGATTTTTATGAATCAAAAGAGGACTGATATAATCTCGGTAAGTATTGCCCAGATCAGAAGATTCATGCCAACAATTTCACATTACAATCATAAGAGCATGGCTATTATTGAAGCAGCAGGCTCTTATTACATTTGACATTATTTTTTTGTATAACGCACCCAGTCGTAATGAGCGTATAGCGGTGTTACACCATTGTAGGAACCGAGCCATTCATCAACACCCGTACCATTCCACAAGTTCATCATGATCTTTCCTGGTGTTTTCGGAATTTGGCTTGTCGCAGTATGTTTTAATTGCCCATCGACATACCATTTAATAGAGTTTGGCTGCCAATCGAACGCATACGTATGATGAGCAGTGGCTGCATCAAATCCGAGATCCACTATCTTCTCATGGTTTCCTGCACCATTTGTATAATAGTTAAATTGAACCTTTGTTGTGTCTTTTCCTAAAAATTCGATATCAATCTCATCCCAAGGAGTTCCATCCGTTGGTCCTGTGTAAGTGAAGAACGATGAAACGATCCCTGTGTTTTTAGCTGGTTTCATTCTGACTTCATAAAGTCCATATCCATATGTTTGAACAGAGCGGTTTTCCCCGCAGTCAAACTTGTTATAAGATGGACTTGTTAGCGCCAAACGCATTTCACCTAATGACGTCATTGATACGTTATTTGCACGCCAAGTGCAGTTAAACATATTTCCATTCGAATAACCATTTGCTTTTTGCCATAATCCGGAGTTATAGCTGTTAAAAGGGTCAAAAAACGATCCACCTGTTTGAGCCGAGGCATTAGAAGTGACTGCAGAAAAACTCATAAACAATCCAGTGACAAGAATCAACAACACTCTTTTCATACAAGATGACATGTTGGCATTCCCCTTTCTGAGAAAGCGTTTTCTTTGTCGATCATACATGATTTTTATAAAGGGAACATCGGTCAAAATAATGATAATAAAGAATCTTACTTACTAGAATCCTGTACTATCATTTTTAGATTATACTTAGACTCAACTTTAACAAAATGAAAGTGATGAATGTATTGAATTCAACATGTTTGGTATTCCTTCTTCAACGCTGCGCTTTTATGAAAAGGAAGGAATTAGTTCCGGAAATGAATCGAGATACAAGCGGCCGAAGAGTCGATGATTTGTTGATCGAGTACAAGAGATAGCCGCTCTGAAAAATTGTACGCCGGCTCAGCTTGCACTTGCATAGACGATGGCAAATGAAGTGATTCGTATCCCTGGAACAAAGAGAATCCCTTATTTAGAAGAAAACGCATTTTCTTCCACGCCGGCCAGCTGTAAAATGCCTTTTGCCGCTGCTAAGAATCCCCATTTTTCATCCCTTCTGCTAAAAAATAAAAAACCTAAACTACCCCTATCGCAATAGGAACGAGTAGTTTAGGTTTTGCCTGCCTGACCAGTAACAATCCTATGAAACGCCCTCATCACCCTCTGAAAAAAATAAAAACCTAAATTACCATCAGTACAGACAGAGATCATCCGCACTCATTGCAATTTAGGTTTTGCCTGCTTAGCAGTAACAATCCTAACATCCTCATATGTGAATGTAAGAAAAAATCAACACAAGAAAATAAAAATGTCAACGCTTTCATTTGACGACCCTTTCGATGTGAATCGTTAAATACAGCAGCTCGTCACTGGTGAGCTTGTGTTTATACTCCCGCTCAATGTAGGTTTGGATTTTTTTCGTGCATTCATACGCGTGATGGTACTTTTCTATCACTGTCTCCAGTAAAAAATCGTCCTGGCTTTCCATGTGCGTGCCATTAAAAAGACGCTGCGCGAAAAACTTCAAATGGGTGACAAACCGATAATAGTGAAGCGATTCTTCGTTGAATTCAATCTTAAAATGGTATTTTACGATACTCAAAATCTCTTGCATGACTTTTGTAATATTGATGATATTAGGCATCTCTTCATTCAGCTCGGCATTTACGATATGCATGGCAATAAAGCCAGCTTCATCCTCCGGCAGAGACACGCCAGTCTTGTTTTTCACCATGTGCAGCGCTTCTTTTCCGATTGCAAACTCGTCTTTGTACAGCCGCTTTGTTTCCCACAGCAAGGCGTTTTTGATATCAAGCCCTTTCTGATTGCGCTGGATGGCGAAGTTAATATGGTCGGTCAGCGACACATAGATGCTGTCGTTGAGCTTTTTGCCGAGCTTTAATTTCGCATAGCTGATAATCTCTTCGGATACTTCCATACACTCGATCGGTATATCATACAAAAGGGTTTTGAATTTTTCTGATACATCCTTGTTATCGAGCGTGAACACCTTCTCAATGCGGTCTTCATCGACATCATCGCCGGTCTTTTTCTGGAACGCGAGCCCCCTGCCCATGATGACCAATTCTTTTCCCTGTTCATTGACCACGCTGATCACGTTATTGTTGATCACCTTCGCAATTTTCATGACATGTTCCTCCAATCAACTAAGAACAAACTACACCTTGATTGTACATTCTTTTTGTACTAGGTCAATATCATCAGGGAAAGAGCAGGAAGCAGGTCAATACAATCCACTCAGCACCGGCTGCCCGGGCTGTTTTTGAAGCAGTGCCTCCAGATGTCGTTCAAATGCTGCCTTGTCAGCCCCCTGCTTTTTGACAATGCTGTTCATGATTTTGACGCTTTCGGCACTGTATTGCGTATATTGTTTTTTCAGCTGATCCAGCTGCTGTCTTGTCTTCTTCGCGTTTTTCGGTGTGACTTGGCTGATGAGTTTGATCATACGTTCTGTGATCTCAAAAAAAGCAGCACGATTTTCTTTCAGCTGCTGCATTTCGTTGCGGCTCATTCCATGATTGCGGGTTTTTTGAAGCAAAGCGATTGCCTCGGTGTTTTGTTTTTTGAGCGGTTTGTTTGCATGTTGAATCGCTCCAAGGTTCTCCTTCGCAATGTCTGCTTCTTCTTCAGTCATGCTGCTCCGAACAAAGTATTCAGGATTGCCGATTCCATAATCAAATGCTTCGCTTACACGTATCATGGAACTGAATACAATCGCCAGCTGCATATCGCTTGGGAGGGTCTGGAAGTCCTGTTTATTCTTATTGCTCATCGGTTTGGCTGTGGTTTGTTTGACCGTCTCTTGATCACGATCTGCAAACGTCTGAGCCTCATCTTCACTTTCGCATGCGCTCATCACAAGAACTGTGACCAGCAGGCTTATACACAAGCCTATTCGCCTCATGCTCTGTCTCCTCTCTGCTGAATCCCTTCTGGAAAATACGTAAAATGTAGTTAAATGGTACCAGATACACCTATCCCCATCAATAAACCAAAAGTATGATTTGGAACGCAAAAACATAAACATTTTGTAAAAATTTACGTGATTTCCATTCTTTTCAGCCCCATTTCTCGTACAATAAAAGTATTGTTACCAGAGGAGGGGGCTTGTGATGAAACGTTTTACGAAACAAGAAAACAGCTGGATTTTATATGACTGGGCAAATTCTGCATACTCGATTGTCGTGACCACCGCGGTGTTTCCGTTGTTTTATAAAGCAGCTGCTGCGGAAGGCGGTGTCGGAGCTGCTCAATCGACTGCCTATTTGGGATATACCATTGCGATTTCAACGTTTATTCTTGCGATGCTCGGGCCGATTTTAGGCACGATCGCCGACTATGAAGGGTGCAAAAAAAAGTTTTTCGGTTTCTTTGTGTCAGCCGGTGTTGCCAGCACCGCGATGCTAGCCTTTATTCCGAGTGAACATTGGCTGCTTTTATTGCTGTTTTATACGATATCAGCTATCGGTTTTTCCGGCGCCAACGTGTTTTACGATGCCTTTCTCGTTGACGTCACCCCGGAGAACCGAATGAACCTCATCTCTGCACGGGGTTTTGGCTTAGGCTACATAGGAAGCACGATTCCATTTATCATCAGCATTGCTGTCATCCTGCTTGCTCAAGCAGAGTCGATTCCGCTGTCTGTATCGGCCGCAAGCCAGCTGTCCTTTTTCATAACGGCTGCCTGGTGGGGGCTGTTTACCATCCCGATGCTGAAACATGTCCATCAGCGCTATTTCATCAAAAGAGAACCTCATATTGTTATCAACAGCTTTAAGCGGCTCGGCCAAACGATGAAACGGATTAGGCAGTACCGGGCGCTGTTCCTCTTTTTGCTTGCTTATTTCTTTTATATCGACGGAGTCGGCACGATTATTACGATGTCGACTTCCTATGGGTCTGATTTAGGGATCAGCCCCTCAAGCCTCCTGATCATCCTGTTTGTCACTCAAGTCGTCGCCGCGCCGTTTTCCATTGTATACGGAAAAATGGCAGAACGCTTTACGGGAAAAACAATGCTGTACGTTGGAATCGTCATTTATATGATTGTCTGTGTGTACGCTTATTTTATGGAGACAACGCTAGATTTCTGGATACTGGCGATGCTTGTCGCCACTTCGCAGGGCGGCATTCAAGCCCTCAGCCGTTCTTATTTCGCCAAGCTCGTGCCAAAGCGCCACGCCAATGAATTCTTCGGCTTTTACAACATTTTCGGAAAATTCGCTTCGATTATGGGACCGCTGCTCATTGCCGTTACCGCTCAGGTTACCGGGAGATCCTCGACTGCGGTGTTCAGCCTGATTGTTCTATTTGTAATCGGCATTGTGATCCTCGCTTTTGTCCCGGAGGAGACCAGCGCGGATATAAGCCAGCAGCAAAATGACCTGCCCCTTTAACTGGGAGCAGGTCATTCATCATTTATTCGCTTTATTCACCTTGAGCTTTTTCCCTTTGACGGTTGTGTTTTTCATCACTTTGAGAACTTGAGGGCCTTTTCCGTTTAAAATTTCCACGTAAGAGGCGTTATCCATGATCGTGATAATGCCGATGTCATCAGTTGACACACCGTCAATTTTGGCAATCGTTCCTACAAAATCAACAGCTCTGATTTTCTTTTTCTTTCCGCCGTTAAAATACAGCTTCATAATGTCTTTATTCAGCTCTTCGCTTTTGTCCTTTTTGAATTCCGGACGGTCATTCAATTTGGATAGAAAATCAGGTTTCTTCTTGGCCACTTCTTCTTGAGAAGGGGCTTCTATTTGTTGAATCTCAAACCCGATATATTCTTCAATGTCAGCTAAAAACCGTTTTTCGAAGGCCGTGACAAACGAAATGGCCTTTCCTTTGTTTCCTGCGCGCCCCGTCCGGCCTGTGCGGTGGACGTAGCTTTCCTTCTCAAGCGGCAGATCATAGTTGATGACAAGAGAGATATTTTCAATATCAATCCCGCGCGCGGCGACATCTGTCGCGACTAAGTAACGGTACTCGCCCCGTTTAAATTCATCCATGACATCGAAACGGTCTTCCTGAATCATTCCGCCGTGTATTTTATCGCACGGATACCCTAAGTTATCCAATTCATCGGTCAGCTGATTGACATGCTCTTTCGTCCGGCAGAAAATGATGCAGCTGTCAGGATTCTCCGTCATCAGCACATCTTTCAGCAAAGCAAACTTATTCTCTTCTCGTACTTGAATCACCGCATGTTCAATATTCCTGGTGGTAAGACCGGCCGCTTTGATTTCGATATGCTCCGGGTTTTGCATGTATTGCCGGCTTAATTTCTCAATATCCTCCGGCAGGGTCGCCGAAAACAGCATCGTCGTACGCTCAACCGGCAGATGTTTGATAATCGCCTCCACCTGCTCAATGAAGCCCATATTCAGCATCTCATCGGCTTCATCAATGACCAAATAGGACAGACGGTCTAACGGCAGCGTGCCCTTTTCGATATGATCCAGTACACGCCCCGGCGTGCCGACAACGATGTGGCTTTTTTGCTTCAGTTCAGCTTTTTGTTTATCAAAGGAAGACTTTCCAAACACGGCAGTCGCTTTGATTCGTTTAAAGCGTCCGATGTTTGTGATATCCTCTTTAACTTGTACGGCAAGCTCACGGGTCGGTGTTAAAATAAGCGCCTGCGGCTTGTTTTCATCCCAATCCGCCAGCTCACAGAGAGGAATCCCGAAAGAAGCCGTTTTCCCGCTTCCCGTCTGTGATTTGACGACAAGATCCTTTCGTTCTAAGGCAGCGGGGATCACGCTCTGCTGCACCTTGGTCGGTTCTGTATATCCCAGTCCTTCTAATGCTCGTAAAATGTCATGACTGATTTGATAGTTTTTAAAATGACTCATGTATAAACTCCTGTCTCTTGCAGATGTTCTCATTATACGCTAATTCACGCAGGCATATGTGTTTTGCCGAAAAATGACGTATTAAAATCCTTCAATTCTCTGGCGTTTCAACTCCTGAACGGCTAGCCGCGCCAGTGCGTCGGCTCCCGCGCGGTTAGGATGCAGCGTATCTCCGTCCATATATAACGCGAGTGTTTTTTCCGGGCCGATTGATGTAAAGTAAGCCGAACTAAGGACATTTAAGTCAATGAGGTGCGTTTTCTCCTCTTCGGCCAAAGCCAAAATAGAAGCCCTGTACCATCGGTTGACAGACGAATGAATGCCTTCAGACGTAAAATCTGTCGCCCGTCCCTGTGGTGTTGAAAGGATAACTTCCGCACCCTTCGCTTTCACCTGGCGGATCATATCTCGCATCATCTCCTTAAACTCCGCTTCAGATTCATTATGCTTCGGATTTGTGTCATTAATGCCGAGCTGCAACATCAAATAATCTCCCGGCTTGATATACTTCAAGATCGCCTCAAGCTGTCCGTCATTTCGAAACCCTCTCGCGATCTGCCCGCCGGACGCCATGTTTCTGACTTGAAAGGTGTGTTTGTCGACATAGTGAGGCAGCATCTGCCCCCAGCCCGCCTGCTTGCTGCTGTTGAGCGGATAATAATTGCACACCGTCGAATCGCCGCCGACATAAATGGTTCGGTTTGTCATCGGCTGATCAGACAATTTCTTGATTTTCAAGGCACTGAGCGTAAAAGCGGTGCCTGCTTTTCCCTCTGTCACCAGCAGATTCAGCTGCCCGTCGGTGACAGGAATTTGGAACGTATCCTCCGCACCGTCCCCCGTCATATTGATGACCTGAAACACACCCTCCGCCGCCACACTGGCCCTTGCCGTATTGCCAAGCGTCACATTCACCTCGTAAAGGCCATTCGGAAGATCCACGCTAAACGTATTGTCGCTTTTCGTCCCATACGTCAAAAACTGAACCGCATCACTCTTCACACCAGTCCCGGATGCCGCCACATCCTTCATATTCTCCGGTGTTTGAAAACCGTAGCCCGTTGACAGGTTATACCGATCAGACGCCCTGACACCAATGTAACCAGGCTCAACCGAACCGCTCCCAAAATCAAACTGATACACCTTCGGCTCCGCCGCCTTCACACTCTCAATCCCACCGGAACACAGCATCAACATCATCACAAAACCCGCAGCCATCCACTTTTTCATCAAGATTCCCCCTATATGTAAACGCATACATTATGCATACTCGGTGATTGTTTCTTTATGATGACTGAATGCAGATTTGACAAAACAAAAGGAATATTTTATTATATCAATAAATGATATATCATTAGTTGATATAAGAAATGAGGTGACCCCTTGCCAAAACAACGTCAGGAAATGGATCAGCTTACCGATCCAGCCTATTACATTGTCTTAACATTGCTGGAACCAAAACACGGATATTCGATCATGCAGGAGATTGAGGACATGACCGATGACTCCTTTACGATCGGCCCGGCTACTTTATATACATTGTTAAAGAAATTACTGCAAAAAGAGATCATTGAGCTAATCAACAATGACAACCCGCGCCGCAAAGTATACCAGACCACCCTGCGCGGCCAAGAATTACTCAAAAAAGAAATTCAGCGCAGAAAAGTGATGGCGGAACACGGAGAACGCGCTTTTCAACAATTGAAAGGGGATTAGTCGTGAAACAGAAAAAATATATGATGTCCGAAGGATTGGCGTTTTCAGAAGAAAAGGATATGAAGAGACTAAGCGATATGGCCGGCAAAGGCTGGGTGCTCGATTCATTTGCGTTTATGGGGTATAAGCTTAGAAAAGCTGAACCGCAAAACCTGATCTATAGCTTGGACTATCGTGCCGTCGATGATGACAACATAGATGAGTACCTTGAAATATTCGAAAATGCCGGATGGGAGCATGTTTGTTCTGAATACACCACACATATCTTTGCCGCCGCACCCGGAACGAAGCCGATTTACTCCGACCGTTCAACCATGATTGATAAATACAAACAAAGTGAATATACCCTCCGCTATATCACATTGTTCATGCTCTGTCTTACTGCGGCTTTCACAGTCATCAGGAGTATGTTTATTTCTGCTGAAGCTTCCATACTTCATAACACCATACACATCCTTTTTGTCTTTCTCATCACCATCACGATCCCGGCTATCCTCACTTACGCAGCCTCTGTCTTTAGAATTTGGCGAGTCAAACGCAGAAACCCCAACCTTGAGTGAAGGCTGGGGTTTTGCTTAATCATAAAATGATTAATAAAGAGAAGCGAACGTATAGTTAATCGTTTTTTTCGTTCCTGTGTTGCTGAATTTAAATCTGTATTTTGTTTTATAGCTCTTAGATGCTTTACTGTAGTTCAGGTTAGTATAGCCTTTTTTCTTGGCATAAAACGTTTTAATGGTTTTCCACCCTTTACTTGTCTTCTGTTGCATCTCGGCTTTTATTTTCCCGCTTCCAGATCCTTTTGCAGTAATGCTCGCATTCGTTCCTTGACCTGGATACCAAATCTGAAATGTTGGTGAGTACGTATAGTTTTTGAAAGAGCCTGAATGGTAGTGGGTAGTCCATATACTGCCTTTTTTCACCCAATCTTTTGCTTGGGCTTTGTTACCGGCAAGATCTATAGCTGTAAAGCTTGTCAATGCGATAACAAAAGCAACGAAGGTCATGATCAATTTCTTCTTTTTCATTATGTAATTCCTCCCGCTCTCGTATAGTTCTTTTTATCACCTTTAAATATGATAATCATGATTAGAAGATGATGAATCCTTCTAAAATACTAAATTATGGCGATTTATCATGCATCTCACATACATAATGACTATAGACTCATTTCTTTAGATACATTTCCTGTTCTGCTTGAGAACGTTTGGAAATAAAACAAAAGCAGCTGCCTTCGACAGCTGCTTTCTTTACATTTGAGAATTCTCAGCAACTACGTCCGCTTTCCCCTGCCTCCTGACAAGCGTCAAAGCCATGCCCGCAAAGATCATCACGATGCCTAGTGTTTGATAGAGGTCTGGGCGGAAGCCTGTGAAGACGGTATCCAGCACGATCGCGACAGCCGGGTCGAGGAAGACAATGATTGAAATAAATTTCGTTGATAAAAAACGCAAACTGTCAAAAAACAGCAAATACACAATACCTGTATGAATGATACCGGTAGACACCACCATGATCCAGTTCCCCTGAGACAGGCCGGCAAAAGCGCCAAAGTGAATAAACGGAATCAGGATAATGATCCCTAAACCGGTTTGCAGGAAGGTGGTCGCGTAAGGGCTGAGGTTGTGAATGCCTTTTCCCAATAAAGTAGTGAACGCATAAAACAGTGCGGCGAGAACGGCCCAAATGATTCCTGATCCCATCAGCTGCGTTAGTGATGTGCTGCCATTAATCCCGGAAATCAGCGCAGTTCCCAGAAAACAGATGATAATGGAACTGACGGAGATGACGTTTAATTTTTCTCTGTAGATGATGCTCCCCAGGAGAAGAACAAGCACCGGTGCAAGGTGATAAACCGAGATGGCGATCGTGACAGATGTTTCTTCAAAAGACTTAAATAAGAACACCCAGTTGAATACAAGAAAGAAACCGCACGCCAATGTTTGCAGCACTTCTCTCTTGCTCCACTTTTCGGTTTTATACTGGCCGGACGCCAGCCAGCAGAAGCTTAAAAATAGCGTCGCGCAAAGGCAGCGGATGAATACCAATTCAACTGACGGCAAATTGGTATGCTCTGAGAAAAAGCCGATGGAACCGAAAATCACCATGGAGATGACCATTTTCAGCACGGCTGTTGATTTTTGTTTTGATATGATTGAGAGATCTTGCTGCATCAAGTGTATTCTACCTCCAGTTATGTATATGGAAAATAACCCCAGATGCAAGGTGCTTTTCCCTTTATTATAGTTTCTTTCCGGCCGTCCAGCCGCCGTCTATGACAAAGTTTGAGCCTGTAATAAAGTGCGCCTCTCAGAAGCTAAAGATGACCTTTTAAATGATTCTGCTGATAATTCAAAAATGATTAAAATACTGGAATCCAATGGCTTTGTTCAGGCTGTACATCAAAGATTCTGCCTGCTGAACATCAGATAAGGCTGCTTCCTTCATATGAAAGCATTGTTTACTATAAATTCTGACATCTTATCCGTTTAATTATCTACTCCAACGACACGCTGACCGGTAGAAGTTGCTTTACCGCCTCAATGTCTTTGCACCTGTATTCATTATATTCTTTTTTTCACCATTTTACATTATACCTTTATTCATTTTGGTAATTTTAAGCAACACGGATACTATACTTAAATGATGTATCACTTATCATTTAGCATGTTGCACATGTAGATTTCTGGTTTTTGCCAACACGAAGAGCCCCCAAGAAATACCAACCTACTCAATTGGATTAACGATAGATGAGAAGGGGAATGCTGTTGATATCGCAACTTTTACAGCACACTTTACGTTTTAGAAAGGAACGATGTTAATGGAGTCTATCTGGCTGGAATATGCCTGGACATTGTTAATTTTAATCGGATTAGAAGGACTGCTATCGGCTGATAATGCCCTTGTACTGGCAGTGATCGCCAAGCATTTACCCGATGATCAGAAGAAAAAAGCGATAAATTATGGAATCATCATGGCATTTGCCTTCAGGTTTGCGGCGCTTTTTGCCATTTCGTTTATCGCGAATGTCTGGCAGATTCAGGCGATAGGAGCAGCGTATCTTCTTTACCTGGGCTTAAAGCATGTGATAAAGGCCCGTTTCGGGAAAAAAAATGAGAACATTCATGAGGAGGCAAAAGAGGAGGCTGCCGGAAAAGGTTTCTGGCCCACAGTCGGAAAGATTGCTTTAGCGGACCTCGCTTTTGCCATTGATTCGATTCTTGCTGCGGTTGCTTTAGCTCTCGGCCTTCCGGATTCACCGCTTGATGATTTCGGCGGCATGGATGGAGGACAATTTATTGTTGTTGTCCTAGGCGGAATTGCAGGGCTTATCCTGATTAAGTTTGCAGCAACCTGGTTTGTAAAACTTCTTAATCAGCGCCCCGCACTGGAAACAACCGCATATGCCATTGTGGCCTGGGTCGGTGTCAAACTGGTCGTCATTACCCTTGCCCATGAGGATATTGGAATCCTGGACCATCACTTTCCGCACAGCACCACCTGGACGCTGATCTTCTATGGCGTTTTAGTGGCCATTGCTTTATTCGGTTGGTTTGCGCCGGCCAATAAAGCAGCAAAGAAATAGATGGAATAAGCAACAATGAAAAGAGGAAGGTATGTTTAAGAGCATACGGGACTTTTATGTGAACGGGGCAGCTAACATTCGAATAGGAAACTGGGAAAACAAATTAAAACGCTGTGGCAACTAGGCAGTTGGATTTGAAACCAAACCAGATAGAGGCGTCATCCCTTATTGTTCAAAGGGAGGCGCCTCTTTTGGTAAAGCTGTATTACAAAAAACAAGTTTATTTAAGGTTGTGTTTAAGTTTAAGTCTCGGACGATGTTCAGCCGCTATCATTAGCAAGATGTTCAGCAGAAATTTAATTTTTTTCTATCGAACAATTAAAACCGGACAAGTTGATAATTGAGACACTTTATGGCTGACGCTTCCAAGCATCATTTCTTTCAGGCCGCTGATGCCCCGGCTGCCGACTACGATCAGGCTGACGCCTTTCTCTTTTGCGGTATTTAGTATCTCATGCGCCGGCTCGCCATTCGCGTAAATGATTTCAGCTTGAACACCGTTCTCGGCTGCATTTTCTTTTGCCTTCTCAAGGATTTTCATGCCTTCTTTTTTAACCTGGTCCCTGATTTCTTCAATAAAATGTTCAGGCACATAGACCATTCCCGTCAGAGAAGAAGTCGTGACGACGGCTTCTCTCCCCACATGAAGAATGCTTAGTTCCGTCTGCTGCTCTTTGGCCAAATGCACTGCGGCATCAAGCGCTTTTGCACTCATATCTGATCCGTCAATCGCAACTAACATTTTGTTAAACATGCTCTTCCCGCCTTTCGGACTGTGGGTGGTTCACCTTTCTCTTTTATTGTCCGCCCGCTTCCGGTTATTGTCAATTGAAGCGCATGAGTATTCAAAAAATTGTCAGAGACTCTCTCCATTTGTGGCGATGACCCGCTGATACCAGCCGAAGCTTTTTTTCTTGATGCGGTTTAATGTTCCGTTTCCTTCATTGTCCCGATCAACATAAATGTAGCCGTAGCGTTTTTTCATTTCCGCAGTGGAGGCGCTGACAAGGTCAATCGGTCCCCATGACGTGTATCCGATTAAGTCGACACCGTCAGCAATGGCTTCCCGGGCTTCAATCAAATGGTCCCGCAGATAGTCGATTCTGTAATCATCCTGAATAGAGCCGTCCTCCTCCACTTTGTCTGCCGCACCAAGGCCGTTTTCCACGATAAACAGCGGCTTCTGGTAGCGGTCATATAGCGTATTGAGCGTGGTGCGCAAGCCCTTCGGATCAATCTGCCAGCCCCATTCTGATGATTTGAGATATGGATTTTTCACACCGCCCAGCAGGTTGCCTTCTGATTTTGTAAGATCTTCAGGATCAGTGCTTGCCGCCATCGACATGTAGTAGCTGAATCCGATGTAATCCACCGTATGTTCTTTCAAAATCTCTTCATCGCCATCAGCCATTTCAATTTCAATATGATTTTCTGCCAAGAAGCGTTTCATATATCCCGGGTATGCGCCTCGTGCCTGCACATCTGAGAAGAAAAGTGTTTTGCGCTCATTCTCCATTGCCGCGAAGACATCCCCCGGCTTAGATGTCATCGGATAGGTTGTCGTTGCCGCAATCATACAGCCAATTTTTGAATCAGGAATGATCTCATGCCCCGCTTTGACAGCGCGGGCGCTGGCGACAAACTGGTGGTGCGCGGCCTGATACATCGCGTTTAATTTGTTTTCTCCTTCTTCAAAGACAAGGCCGCCGCCGGTAAATGGCGCATGGAGCACCACGTTAATTTCATTGAACGTCATCCAATACTTCACTTTGTGCTGATAGCGTTTGAAAACGGTTTTGGCATAGCGTTCATAGAACTCGATGACCTTGCGATTCTTCCAGCCGCCATACTGTTTCACTAAGCCGAGCGGCATTTCATAATGAGAGATGGTGACAACAGGCTCAATCTCATGCTTTAACAGCTCATCAAACAGATCGTCATAAAATTTGAGTCCTTCTTCATTTGGCTCCTCTTCATCGCCATTCGGAAAAATTCTTGTCCACGCTATTGATGTGCGAAACGCCTTAAATCCCATTTCCGCAAATAAGGCAATGTCCTCTTTATAACGATGGTAAAAATCAATTCCGTCATGATACAGATTTAAGGAAGACATCGACTCATCAAATGGAGACATGATGCCGTTCGGTGATACGTCAGCCGTCGAAAGCCCCTTACCGCCCTCGTTATAAGCACCTTCCACTTGATTGGCAGCAACCGCGCCGCCCCATAAAAATCCTTCTGGAAATCGTTTTGCATTTGCACTCATATTGATCACCTCATCAGTTTTTTTAAGATAAAGCTAGCAACGCTTCTTTTGTCTTCACCTTGCCGATTTCTTTTACAGGCGAAAACGAATATTGGTCTGTGTTGGTCACGATCACCGGGGTAATGACGTCATATCCCGCCGCTTTGATTTGTTCCAGATCAAAGGACACGAGCAAATCTCCCGGTGCGACCTTGTCGCCTTCTTTGACGTGAGCTGTAAACCATTGCCCCTCCAGCTTCACAGTGTCCAATCCAATGTGTATGAGAATTTCGGCTCCGTGATCACTCGTCATTCCAATCGCATGCTTGGTTTTAAAAACAGTGGTGACGCTTCCATGAACAGGAGAAACGACTTCTCCTTCTTCAGGCTCAATAGCGAATCCTTTTCCCATGACCCCGGCAGAAAACACCCCGTCATTCACTTCACTTAATGACTTTACTTCACCTTTAATCGGGCTGTGAATGATTTCTCCGCTGCCTTCATACACAGACGGCCGCTGATCACTGTCAGACGGCACATCCTCGAATCCAATAAGATAGGCTGCCGCTGTTCCCGCCGCGAACGCAATCACAAGGCCGATCATGGCGTAAATAAACGTTGGTCCGATGAAGACCGGAATACTCGGCAGACCCGCGTTTCCTCCAACAATATAGGAAGCAACACCCGTCACACCGTAAAACGCGCCGCCGGCCGCTCCGCCCAGCAAAGCCGCCGCAAACGGTTTTTTTAAACGCATATTCACGCCGTACATCGCGGGTTCTGTAATCCCCATCAACGCCGTGATGCTTGTGGTAAGCGCGAGTGATTTGAATTTTTTGTTTCTGGAGCGAAGGAAGACGGCAAATGATGCCCCGGCCTGCCCCATATTCGCCAAAAACATAGCCGGCAGCAAGTAATCGTGCCCGTTTTGGGCAATGTTGTTAATCATAATAGGCACCAGTGCATAATGCATGCCCGTCATAATGATTAAAGAGAATGTTCCCGCAAGCAAAATCATCGCAATAAGCCCTGCATGATCAAATAAAACATTCACACCGACAGACAAGTATTCTCCCAAAATAGCGCCAAGCGGACCGACAGTAATCAGCGTCAGCGGCACAACAATCAGCAATGTCAGTGTCGGAACCACAATCAGCTTCAGAGAAGAGTGGGTGACCCGGTCAATCCACTTCTCAACATACGATGCGATCCAAATTGCAAGCAAAATCGGAATGACTGTTGAAGAATACGTGGCAGCGGTTACAGGAAGCCCGATAAAGGAAATCGGTTTCCCCGCACCGAGCAGTGCCGTCAGATCCGGGTGCAGAATAGCCGCCCCAATCGCCGCCGCTACATATGGATTGCTTCCGAACTTTCTCGCCGCGCTCATTGCAAGCAGGAGCGGCAGGAAATAGAACGCGCCATCACCGACAGCCGAGAGAATCACATGCGCCTGGCTCGTCTCTGTCATCCAGCCGAATGTAACGGCTAACGCGACAAGCCCTTTGATCATCCCTGCTCCCGCAATCGCCGGAAGAATCGGGGTAAACACACCAGAAATCACATCAAAGACCGCACTCAGCACATTCTTTTTCTGGGATGATGAACCGGCACTCTTCTCATCACTGAGCTTACCGTGCTGCAGCATCGCCTGGTACACCTTGGGCACATCATTTCCTATGATAATTTGAAACTGACCACCGCTGATATTAGTGCCCATCACACCCGGCAGCTGCTCCAGCTGACCGCGATCTGCCTTCGAATGGTCATGAAGATTAAAACGAAGCCTTGTCATGCAGTGAATCACGCGCTGAACGTTGTCTTCACCGCCTACGAGTTGTAATATGTCTTTCGATAACTTATCATAATCCATGTGAATACCTCCTTTTTATGGGGGAACCCGCTGGATGAAAGGTGGCCGCCTTTCACCAGCTTTTTTTGTATCAAATGCCGCATCACCTCCTAAATTGAGAATAAAAAAAACCTAAATGACACAGATTGCGAGAGTCTCCTCCTGCACCTGCACCATTTAGGTTTTGCCTGCTTTCGCAGTAACAATCCTGACGGGTCGCTTTATTTGTTTGTAGATATACTTTAGCACTAGATTCGCGAGATGTCAACGCTTTCATTTTCCTTCTATTACAATATGTCGATAAATTTATTTTTCAAGAATATTCCAAACATTATTTTGAGAATAATAACAAACAGATTTAACATAAACCTTTAGGCTTGGAAATATTATAGTTTTCCGTTCTCTCAAATCAAATTATATCAAACTTCAAAAAGAAGCTGCTTCCCAGCTTCTAGATTTAATCGTATTCAATAACAATAGTTTTGTTTTTTGCATTTTCAAGAAATTGTATAATCTCTTGAACTAATTCTACTAATTCTTTTTTAAAACCGTCTGAAACAACTAGTTTGCTTACATCAAAACTTTTCATTTGGTTTATTGCTAATTGTACGTCTTCTATTATCCAAGGTGAATCATCATACCAGCCTTCTTGATAAAAGTATTCTTTAATAATTCCCTCTTTTTCTAGATTGTTATCTAATAAAGCTTTTAATAAAGTTTCAAAGTATCCATTCCACATGATGAGCTTGTTTTCTCCATCAGATAAGGTAAGTTCAGGTTCACCTTCAAATCCATCATAAAACTTTGTATTTAACAACTCGATCAATCCTTCCAATGACCTTTTTCTAAAATTCTTAATTGGTCTTTAGTAGCTGTCCCAGCTTTTCTTTCCCTAATAGCTTCAAACCATTTATGTCCTTCAATCCACTCGTTTTCTCCGATTTTAAAGAACCTTTGTGGTTGTTGTCCACCATTTCCCGGAACAGTTTTTTGTACAACCCACGTATTCCCTTGGTTTTTGGGCGCCCCAGGCGTACTTGTGTGCCATCTGACCTCATATTTGTATGTTCCATCGTTCCATTTATAAGTTATTTGTTCATAATCAGTTTTCGATTGAGCTTTTACTTTTGCAGCATCAGGGATTCTAATTGGAGCCCTCTTGGAATATTCTTTAGCTATTTTTATTTGTTCATCAGCTGTCATTTCTGAAAATTTAACTTTACTTGCTGATTTAGAGTTTTTCTTCTCTGCTTTAGCAACTTTCTCTGCCGTTCTCTCCTTTTTCTCAACTTTCGAAACTTCATCAGTGGCTTTCTCTGCTTTCTTAGACACTTTAGCTAGTTTATTTCCCCGTCGAATCCATTTGATAACTTTAGCAGGCGGCGTTATATTAACACCGGCTTTAAATCGATCTAGAAGTGAGAGTTTTTCATGTGTATGAGGGTCATATCCTAATGCTGCTCGTTCCCAATCGTCTGCACTAAATAACTCCAAACCCATTTCTAAGTATCTCTCTATATCACTTTCATTGTCATCTGGTTCTGGAGATTCATCAACACACTCTATCTTGACAATTATATTTCCATCTATGTAGGCACAGTAAGTTATTCCATCAATAGTTTTATAAATTTTCTGTAGTTTTTTTATATCCTCTTCACTATATACTTTCTTGGTGACTTTTTGACTCTTTATCATTTGTTCTACGCGATTATGGGCAGCCAGCGAATCAACTTCAGGGCCTTCTTTCTCTCCTAGCTTCTTCAACATCATCTCCATCGGAGAATCATCCGCCTGCTTCATTTGCGGGTTAATGGCGCCGAAGGTTTGGTTGATGTTTTCTTCTTCCTTTGATTTCAAGATAGAGCCGCTTTTGTAGCCTGTAATTTCAATTTTCGGCCCGGTGTACATCGTTTCGAGCTGATCTATGTATTTTTTCATCGTTTGAAAATCTGATTTTGCTGTTTCCAGCGCTTGGGTTTGCTGGCCGTCAAATTGAAAGAGCTTATGCAGGGTGTCCGAAATCAGTCGCTCAGCCTGTTCTGTTTCCATCCGAAAAAAGGAGTCATTGACTGTTGGCAGGCTGACGATGTGGTCGATGGCTGATGTCTGGCGATTGACTGCGTCTGTAAGCTGCTCTGTTACTTCTCGCGCATGCTTGATTCCGTGTCTTGCGTCATGTGAGAGAAAAGCCTCCGCAATCATGCCGTGAGAGTCGGATTCTACAGAGGAAATGCCGTGCTGCGTTTGTTTCAGTACTTTTTTGTATTCGTCGATAAACATGCCGAAGAAAAGGAGAAAGGGCTTGTGGCACTCCTCGTAGAAGGTTCGGATCGCATCTCCGCCTTTTCCTTTTAACGCATCCTTCATGCCTGCCAGATGCTCAACGCTTTTTTCCAGCTTCTCCAGCTGCTGTTTTTGCTTGTCCAGTTTCTCAATCGTATGCTGAATGCCCTCGTGAAGAGCGTGGACATCTAATGTTTTCAAATTCCTTGTCCTCCCGCGCTTTATTTCATGGAAGATGATACGTTTTCGTCCGTTTCTTTCATGGCGTTTACCGCGCTTTCCGTTTGTGCGATATGCTTGGCCAGAACGGATGCATATGCTTCAGTGAGCTCTTTGATGTCCTCATTTAATTGCTCGATGGACTTCACAACGTTTAAATGGTTTCTGCCTGAAAGATGGCCGGGTACGGAGGACTTGAGTTCAGCTGAGTTCTTGAGCTGAGAAAGCCCTTGCTTCACTGTGCCATAGACCATTTTAATTTCCTGTGCCATTTGTGCTCACCTCACTTTTTATGTTTTTCCTGCTCTATTTCATGCTCTATTCTCGTGATTTGCCGTCTTATGGAATATACATCGCCCTCTAATGAATGGATTTTTCCTTCGATGCTTTCGATGATTCCGCTGACCTGTTGGCTTTTGATTTGATGATATGATTTGTTCATTCCATCACGAATATCTTCAAACCGCTCAGCGTGTGTTCCTCTCCATACATCCCGGTTAAGATGCGGCCGGTGAATGAGATGCTGAACCTCGGAAAAATCGTGTTTGATTTGCCTGATTTCGTGCAGCACTCGTTTTAACTGATGGATCTGTTCCTGTTTTTCATGTAAATCGGCTTTGACCGAATGTAACAACATTTCACTATGCATGCCGCAACACCTCATGTTTCTATCAAACTGTGTAAATTCTTTACAATACAGACTATTTTCATATTACATGATGGGTCATATTGGATAAATAGGTAAAAAGGTTTGTCTTGAGGAGAGTTAAATAAGCATAAATATCTAACAATCTTTTTGTTTTATTTACTCCTGAGTGAAATTCAGCATGAGAGGGACTATGAGTATAGGATAATTAACCTCATCCAAAATCACAGTGCATTATTACAAATCACTGTTACCCATAGTCAATAATAATGATAAAATTAGGATATCTATCTATATATGGAGAGAGAAAAGATGACAAAAAACAGTGGTTTTCATGAAGGATTGCAAGAAAAGCATAAGCTTTATCCCGCAGAACATCGATTTCAGCCTGTTTTACCGAAAGAATATACAGAAATTTTAACTTTACATATTGCAAAACAATTGGGCGAGAAGATCAAAACGCTTGTTGATCATGGACAATATAGTCAGGCGGTTGAATTGACCCAAAAAATATCTTCTGATCTTGGTAATGATACTGCCTTTGCAATACCACTTTCTTCAGTTCTTTATCATTTAGGTGACCTGGATCTTCCTGTGTCGGAGCACTTTTCGCTATCACGGTT
Source organism: Bacillus sp. 0209A (assembly GCF_036765095.1). Classification (NCBI taxonomy): domain Bacteria; kingdom Bacillati; phylum Bacillota; class Bacilli; order Caryophanales; family Bacillaceae; genus Bacillus; species Bacillus sp. 0209A. Next base: position 198,592 of record NZ_JBAIZV010000002.1, on the reverse strand, counting down.
GAATCTACTCGGAAACCATAGAGCGGATGATAATTTTTTTAAAACATTAAAGAATGAAATGTTAACTGCTGATCGTGTGGATTTTATGGTCAGTTTTACAAGGTGGTCTGGTGTCCAACTTCTTATTCCACCATTACAAGAGCTAAATAAACGCAATGTACCAGTACGTATTATTACATCAACATATATGGGAATTACTGAACCTAAAGCCCTTAAACAACTTATGCAATTTCAAAATGTTGACTTGAGAATTGTAAATGATTTCCGTCAATCTTTTCACACAAAAGCTTACTTGTTTGAACGTCAGTCTGGGCAACATAGCGTCATTATTGGATCATCAAATCTTTCGCAGTCCGCTCTGACCACTGGGTATGAATTAAATGCAAAAATACCAGATACAAGATATCTTCCAATTTTTCAACAAACAAAAGATGTCTTTAACAAAGTATGGTTCGAAAAAGCACAACCGGTTGATGATCAGTTCTTAAAAGCCTATGAAGAATTTCAGGCAACTAATCATAAAATGAGCGCGTCTCTCGTCTCTCAAAATTCTCTTTATCAAACAAAAACACAACCAAATGCAATGCAAGAAAAAGCTCTTAAAAACCTCAATAAAACAAGAGAACAGGGTGAGGAAAGGGCAGTTATTATCGCCGCAACTGGTACAGGAAAAACATATCTTGCAGCTTTTGATTTTACCGAATATCAACCAAAAAAATATCTTTTTATCGCTCATCGTGAGGAGCTACTATCTAAAGCGATTGAAACATTTCAAAAAGTCACAAATGACCATGATAACTTTGGATTGTTAACTGGATCCAAAAAAGAATGGAATAAAAGATTTTTATTTAGCACAGTTCAAACCTTGCATAAAGAAGAAACATTAAAACGGTTTGCAACAGATGAATTTGATTACATTGTCATTGATGAGTTCCATCATGCAGAAGCCTCTACCTATCAAACCGTATTGAACTACTTTAAGCCAAAATTCTTGTTAGGTTTAACTGCAACTCCAGAACGTTTAGACGGTAAAGATGTGCTTGAGATCTGCAATCATAATGTGGTCTATGAAATCCGCCTGCGGGATGCACTAGAAGCAGAATTACTTGCCCCATTTCATTACTTTGGCATCCCAGATCACACCGTTGATTACGATAAAGTAAAAATAATAAACGGGGTCTACGACGAACGCTCCTTGGTTAACCACTTAAAAAACCATGAGCGAGTCGATTATGTAATAAAGATGATAAACATGTACGGTTTCCACGGAGAAAAAATGTGTGGGTTGGGCTTCTGTACTAACATTGAACATGCCCAATATATGAGCCAAGAATTTAATCAATTAGGATTTCATACAACATATTTAACAGGGGAAGATTCCTCAGCCCAACGTCAGAAAGTCATCAGAGAACTTGAAGATCCACATCACAGTTTAGAGCTAATTTTCACAGTAGATATTTTTAATGAAGGCATTGATATACCAAAATTAAACTTACTGCTTTTTTTGAGGCCAACTGAATCACCAACTATATTTATTCAACAGTTAGGAAGAGGATTAAGGAAGACTGATGATAAAGAGTTTGTTACGGTACTTGATTTTATAGGAAACTATCAAAAATCATTCGTCATACCATTAGCCCTTTCTGGACAAACAAGTCAAAAATCGTTTGATAAGGATTCGTTGAGAGTTGCAGTGACCCATGAGTTTGCAGACTTACCAGGTGGATCTTATGTCGATCTTTCATCTGTAACGAAGAAAGAGATTTTACACAAAATTGATAGTATTAAACTAAATTCAGCTTCAATGCTAAAAACATTATATTCTCAATTTAAACGCGATATTGGGCGTTCTCCAGAGTTACTTGATTTTCTTTATTTCGATCAAGCTCCAGGGCTTACCTTTTTTCTTAAAAAATATAAGTCTTGGGTCGAAACGAAAAGAAAAATGGATGATCTTCATTCTTTAGATAAAGAAATATTAAATGATTCGTTATTGTTAAAAATGGTATCCTGGTTAGAGCAACAGTTCCCTATTAAGTGGCCTTATGATTTATTAGTGTTGCAATGTGGATTCAATATAAGAAGAATCACTGTAAATGATGTTAAGAAATCTTTAGAAGATACATTTCATTTACAAATCAAAAATACTACTATACACGATAACTTGATTAAACGTTCTATGGAACGCCTAGCCACGCCAGATAAGAAACACCAATGGAGTTTTGGCATGGTGGAGGAAAATACGTTCATACTACAATCAGAGATTATTGAACGTTTATGCCATCCCCAGTTCGGTCCTTATATTAAGGAACGTATCCAATATGGTTTAACCGAATTTAGACGTATGAATAATATAGAAGCACTTTTATCTAGTGAACTACAACTCACCTTGTATCAAACATATACTAGAAATGAACTCATACATTTATTTCAATCAACTGATCAAGAGGGAACGTGGCGAGAAGGTGTTCGGAGAGTTAATAACAATTACTTAATTTTTATTACGTTAAATAAATCTGAAAAAGTCGAGGATCATTTGTTATATAAAGATTACTTTATTGATCCTCATCATTTTCATTGGCAAAGTCAAAACCAAACATCACATGATTCTCCTGTAGGTCAGAATTTTATTAACCATAAAGAGAGAAAATATAAAATACATCTATTCGTGCGTAAATTTAACAAAATGCATGACATCACCTTACCTTTTATTTATCTAGGTAAAGTAGAATACGTATCAAGCAACGGGAACAAACCTATGAATGTAATATGGAAGCTCCGTCAGCCTGTCCCAGAAAACTTATACGTTGATTTAATTAACTAACGCATTTACAGTTGGAAGATCAGCAGGTGCCCATTCAAGTGACTCGAGTTCACTCACGGGCACCCATCTGAGTTCCGCATGTTCTTTGGCAACAGGTTTATCCTCAACAACTTTCGCTTGAATAGAAATCAAATTAACAATGACTTTCTCATATTCGTGATGAATGTCAGCGATAATTTCACCGGCTTCAATTTTACAACCAAGCTCCTCATGAATTTCTCTTACAAGAGCTTCTCGTGCATTCTCTCCCTCTTCAAGTTTGCCTCCTGGAAATTCCCATAGATTGGCCAAAGACATGGTTGGCGAACGAAGTGCACATAATATCATATTTTTATCGTTTTGAATCACTGCTGCAGCTACTTTGATTGTTTTTTTCATTTTTTATTTCTTCCTTTCATTTATTATTAGGTCACAAAGCTATATTTAATATTACATTTAGTTATCTTCATTTTTAGTTAAACTGTATCATACTGAAAGGATTCTATGATAACAACTTAACCTTTTTGGCTATATAGAGTTATTTTCACATAATAAAAGCTTATCTCTTGCTAGTGTCTTAATCATTCTTTAACTTATTTGTTTTTTAAAATACAATTTAGCAGTACCTTTATTTTTTTAGCCTCGCCACTCTCATTTGTCTTTAATCTAATAAAAGGTATCCCCGATTTCTTCAGAATAGAATCTTTTAATTCATCCCGTCTTTTCTGGTCATTTGAAAAATGATAAGAAGTACCGTCTACCTCTATTACTCCAGCAGGTTCATTCCCCATTTTGTAATAAAGCAAAAAGTCAAATCGAGCTACTGTTTTAACGAACCTTTGTTCCTCTTCGTTTAAATGAGAGGTGTCGTTAAATAAATCCTTTAAACGATACTCCCTTCTAAACTCAATTTTTTTATAGGCTTCCTCTTTAAGTATATCTCTGAGCAAACTCGCAATAATCCTTTCAGATTTAAACTTTGAGTCACTCTCTCGTAGTTTATTTTCTCGTTGTACTAAAACTTCGGAGAATTCTTTATATAGTAAATCGAACACAGAAATAACCTGACTTTCATGATATAAACTAGCTTCCGTATAATATTCCATATAACGTATTAACTCGGAGATTTCTTTGTTACTTCTCTTGAAAATATCGACTGCAGATACTAAAACAAAACGTTTTTTTGCTCTCGATATAGCGACATTAATTAAAGTCGCACTATCAACAAATTCAATATCCTTTTTACCGCCTTTATCATCAAGTACTGTCGAGAAAATAATTCCATCACATTCTCTTCCTTGAAATTTATGTACAGTATCTTTAATAATTTCTTCTCTCATGTAACGATTAGCAGCATTTATCTGAGCTCTATAAGGAGTAATGAATCCAATATCATCAAAATCTTGTGGGAAAACCTTCTCTCTAATCGTTGCCTCTTCAAGAGAATCCAATTCACGAACATTGTGCCGTCCGCCTTGGAATCTCATATGATTTCCTTTAACGGTTTTTATTAAAATAATTGAAGAATCGTCTACTTCATCATATCTAGTCAAAGGAATGAGGTTGCCATCATAATATTGTTCATTACAAAATTTAATGATCATAGGATGGCATCGATAGTGCTCCTTTAACAAAGTAACGGGGATTTTATTCTCGTATACTTTTAAAATAGAATGCAGAAGACTATTTTCTACATAATCAAAGCAAGGTTCGATTCCCATTTCTCCCTTTGATATGTTCTTATCGGGAATGTGAGGCAGTTGTTTTGTATCTCCAACAATAATTACATTTTTAGCACAGCCAAGAGCAAGGATACCTGGCATCAATTCTAATTGTGAGGCTTCATCTACAATTAAGTAATCAAATAAGAAACCATCTGGAATTGATTTCATTAAAGAGAATGCAGTACTTAAAATAATAGGATATCGATTTATAAATCGATCAAACTGCTTTGCATCTTTATATTTCTTGTACTCAAAATTCTCTTTCTTAATCGTTTTTTGTTTGTTATATATATAACTTTTGAAAATTAATGTAGAGTAATTTTGAATTCGATTACTTAGCTCCTTAAAATTTTTGGCATGTAGCATTTGATTTATTTTATTTAACTCAGAATTTAATTCAGTTAGTTTTTGCTTATAGAATTTATATTGGAGTTGAGAAAGCATTTTCTCTTTATTTAAACTGTCTCCTATTTGTTTGAAGTCATATAACCCATAGTAGAAAAGATATTTGGTTTTCTTAAAGAAGTTCATTCGGTTTTGTTTGTTGAGTACTTCATCAGCCATAAAATTTAAAATCTTATAATTACTAAACTTATAAAAAGGTAAAAGCTTTGGCTTCATAGTTTCTAATGATTCAAAATGTTGTTTGTAATATTTTTTCTCTGTTTCTAGGTCTTTTATTTGCTGTTTTATTACTGCTTGTTGGTTTTTTAATTTTAATAGTTCTTTAATAGATTCTACATCACTTAAGACGCTTTTTAGTAACTCTATTTCTCTCTCATCATCAACCCTCCATGCGGCTATATTTTGAGGGAGTTCTGGAAGTTGTTCAAAGAATTTTTTTTGATTATTTTGGCTACCTAATGTTGCAAGAAGAAAATCATATCCTGCTCTCTCCATTTTTTCTTTCACATTGGCAACTGCAGAATTATTACTTGAGACAATTGCAGCATTCTTTCCTTTCATCACTAAATTAGTGATTATATTTAAAATAGTTTGTGTTTTTCCCGTACCGGGAGGACCTTCAATTACACTTATTTGAGAAGAAAAAGCGGATTGAACTGCCCGGATCTGACTTAGGTTTAAACCAAACGGAAAAAGGAGTGTCTCTGAGTCCTTATACGACCGACTTTCTTTCAAAAAATAAGCATAGAGAGCACTTTCTATTCTTAACGGCATACGCTGAATTTCACCTTCCAAAATAGGTGGGATATCATTTTTTGTTTTATCTTTAATAGCCGCAATGTGTCCAAAATAATCCAATAGGTGTTTAAACTTTGCATTACCTAAAGTAATCTTTTCAATATCCTTTTCTTTATAAATATATTTGCGGTCATTTCCGCAAAAAGTCAAAACAGCATATTTATCTCCATATATTATAACGTTTTCAATATTTGCTTTTACATTTCCCTTTAGAACAAGTCGTTCTTGTTTATTAATGACCATTTTTCGAACAGGAGTAATTATACACCTATCCAAATCTTCACTTTTCTTCATTCCATTTTTCAGTGTAATATGCACAGTTATTTTAGCATTATCTAGTTTAAATAATCGCCATTCTTTAATTTGATCAGAATATGTTGTATTTCCTATCCCAATGCTTACACCCGCCAAATTATTCCCTCCAAAATATCTTATTCCTCTATTTAAAATTGTTATTTTTTGTTACAGTATACAAAATCAATAAGATATTTTCAAAATGCCTAGTAGAATATTATGTAAGAAAAAAACCTTTTCTTAATCAAGAAAAGGTTCTTAAATATAACTTATCTTATAATCTTACTGCCCCAAACAGCCTCACCGCTGCCATTCAACACACTAAACGTCATCACGTCCTTCTCTCTCACCGAATCCCACTGCCGTAAAAATACTCCGCTATACTTCTTGCCGGCTAACGTGATTTCGGCTGTATTTTTACCGGTTTTCTGCCATGTTCCGGTCATTTCCCCGGAAATGGTGTGGTTTTTGTTGAGTTGGATGCTGATGGTTTTTTTGATGTCTGCTGAGATGTCTTTTCCGTGCTGGATGAGTTTGTATGTTCCTGTGATGTCTTTTTGTTTTACTTTTTCCAGTGTTTCTCCTGCGTAACGATATGGGGCTGCTACCGGCCAGCCGTCTTTGTTCATGAACATTTGGTGGACTCTGACTTCGTGTTCTTCACCTCTGCCCGGGAAGCGGGTGTGGAAGAGTAAATAGGATCGTCCGGTTTTTTCGTCATAGTATGCGGAATTGTGGCCTGGCGAGACGTAGCCGGTTCCATTTTCAGTTTCTGTTTCAAATGAATAGCTGCCCATGAGTTTGACGCCGTACGGTTCGATGGAGCGGTCGTCGAAGAATGTGCCTTCTTTGCCGCGGACGTCAAGCATTGAGTTGCCTTCTGCATCATAGTAAGGGCCGTCCGGTTTTTTGGAGCGGGCGACACGGATGTTATAGCCGCCTGTTGCATCTAGACCGCCATATGACAGGTATAAGTAGTAGTACTTGGTATCTGGGTTATAGAGAACATACGGGCCTTCGATTCTGCTGTGGTTGCCGCCGAGCAGTTTTTTGCCGTATCCCTGCCCAGAAAGCGGGAAGCCTGTTTTCGGATTCATTTCAAGAATGAAAATGCCGCCTGAGTATGATCCGTACACCATCCACAGCTTGCCGTCTTTATCAAAGAAGGTATGCGGGTCTACAACATTCGGGTGTTTGGTTGCGTCATACGGTGTTCCATCGCTGCTTGTGCCTTCCATTCCTGATTTTAAAAAGATGCCTTTGTTTTTGTACGGGCCTTCGATGTTGTCAGCGACGGCCACGCCCATGGCCGATCTTGGCGAATCGCCGCGGCAGGCGTTGTAGTACATGTAGTATTTGCCGTCCGCCAGCTGTGTGACGTCAGCCGCCCACAAGGTATCGGATTGCGCCCATTCGAAGGTATCTTTTAATTCTTCGTAGACATTCGGAATCAGAGGATTGTTGTTACTAACGTTGGTGGTCAGCTGTTGCCATTGCATGAGGTCATTTGTTTTTGCTGAAGCGAGATGAGATCCAAAAACATAAAAGGTGCCGTTTGTCTCAATGACGGAAGGGTCATGTACACTGACTTCTGTAAATACAGGTTTTTCTCCCTTTTGTGCATAAGCGGAGTTTGGCAGGGTAAAGGCCATAAGAAGAGCTGCAAGAAAACATACACGGAACAATCGGTTTAACATCTAAACAGTTCGCCTCACTTTTTTATTAAATTTTTAAGCGCTTACATTTCCCTTATGAAAAAGCCCGGGTCCGTTATAAAGGCCCGATGTTTTCATATTCAAACGTTCCCCACTGTTCTCTTACATTGTCCATGATGTTCATGACATCCAGGGAGAGATGGATGGTCTGGCTGCCTGCTTGGTGCAGGACTGTAGCTTGCATATTCTCTACTTCATAATTCAACCCTTTTGCCGTAACTCCTTCTTTCAATTCCATTTGCGTATGTAATGAACGCTTTGTCCGGCCTTGTGAAGTCATCGACTGTGATAAAGCCATTTTCTCCGGCAACTACGCCTCTTTTTTGCATGTTCGCCCTTTATTGCCAGTGATATGACAGGCCATTCGTTGTTTTTAGAATCATGCCTGACTGCTCGTCTCCACCTGTGTCAGCCGGCTTGGCCGGGCTGAGGATCTCATTCGGCTGGCTCGTGAGAAAAATGACAGCAACCGCCCACACTCCTGTCTGGCTATCGTGTGCAATGTGCTGAAAAAAACCGTCCGGTTATCTGCGCCACACTATCACAATAGCAATCTAACTTGTTAAAGACTGTAAAAAACCTTTGACTTCTGCTGCTGAACCAATTAATATAATACACAGTTAATAGTTATCAGAATTTTTAGGAATTGAGTGATTCATATGACACTGCACAAAGAGCGCCGGATCGGCCGGCTGTCTGTTCTTCTGCTGCTTAATGAAAATGAAGAACGTACACAGGTCGGGGAGCTGGAGCGAGATGGATGGAAAGTCTGCCTCGGCAAGGTAGGATCAATGGACGCGCATAAAGTAGTAGCCGCAATTGAAACCGCTTCCAAAAAGAGCGGTGTCATTCAATCTGACGGTTATCGCGAGTCACATGCGCTCTATCATGCGACGATGGAGGCTTTGCATGGCGTGACCAGAGGTGAAATGCTGCTTGGATCGCTGCTTCGGACGGTTGGCTTGAGGTTTGCCGTTTTGAGGGGAAATCCTTATGAAAGTGAAGCGGAAGGCGATTGGATCGCTGTCTCGCTTTATGGAACAATCGGGGCGCCGATCAAAGGACTTGAGCATGAGACATTCGGCGTTGGAATCAATCACATATGAAACAGCCCATAGATCTTAGACGATAGGGGGCTATGCGTGAAATCAAATTTTCACAGCATAGCCCCTTTTTGTATGGGCGCTTTACCAAAGTAAAGACAAAGGAGTTGGGCTTATGGTGACTTTAGACGGTTCTTCATTGACAACAGCCGACGTCGCTCGTGTGCTGTTTGATTTTGAGGAGACAGCGGCTTCCGAGGAAAGTATGGAGCGCGTGAAAAAAAGCAGAGCGGCAGTGGAACGGATTGTTCACGAAGAAAAGACAATCTACGGCATCACCACCGGATTTGGCAAATTCAGTGATGTCCTGATTCAAAAAGAAGACTCGGCGACGCTTCAGCTGAATTTAATCCTTTCTCATGCCTGCGGAGTGGGTGATCCTTTTCCTGAGTGTGTTTCCAGGGCAATGTTGCTTTTGCGCGCCAATGCGCTGTTAAAAGGGTTTTCCGGTGTACGTGCTGAACTGGTTGAACAGTTGCTTGCTTTTCTAAATAAACGCGTCCATCCTGTCATCCCCCAGCAGGGATCACTTGGCGCAAGCGGGGATCTGGCGCCGCTTTCCCATTTGGCGCTTGCGCTGATCGGTCAAGGAGAAGTCTTTTTTGAGGGAGAAAAGATGCCGGCAATGAAGGGATTGAAAAAAGCCGGTATTCAGCCGATAACGCTGACATCCAAGGAAGGACTTGCCTTGATTAACGGGACTCAGGCCATGACTGCTATGGGTGTGGTCGCATACATTGAAGCTGAAAAACTAGCCTATCAAATCGAGCGCATCGCCAGCTTAACGATCGAGGGGCTGAGGGGAATTATTGATGCGTTTGACGAGGATATTCACTCAGCCCGCGGCTATCAGGAGCAGATTGACGTCGCAGAACGAATTCGCTTCTATCTATCCGACAGCAGCCTGACAACCTCTCAAGGTGAACTGCGGGTTCAGGATGCCTATTCATTGCGGTGTATTCCGCAAGTGCATGGTGCGACTTGGCAAACGTTAGTCTATGTCAAAGAAAAATTAGAGATTGAGATGAATGCAGCTACGGACAATCCTCTTATTTTCAATGACGGTGACAAAGTGATTTCCGGCGGAAACTTTCACGGACAGCCTATAGCCTTTGCCATGGATTTTCTGAAAATCGCAATGTCAGAGCTTGCGAATATTGCAGAGCGCAGGATAGAGCGCCTTGTGAACCCGCAGCTGAATGACCTGCCGCCATTCCTAAGCCCTCACCCCGGTCTGCAATCCGGTGCAATGATCATGCAGTACGCCGCGGCCTCACTCGTTTCTGAAAATAAAACACTGGCGCATCCTGCAAGTGTGGATTCTATTCCGTCATCCGCCAACCAAGAAGACCATGTCAGCATGGGAACCATTGCTGCGCGGCATGCCTACCAGGTGATCGCGAATACAAGAAGAGTCATTGCAATCGAAGCGATTTGCGCATTGCAGGCGGTTGAATACAGAGGCATAGAACATGCAGCGACCTATACCAAACAGCTTTTTCAGGAAATGAGAAAAGTCGTGCCTTCCATTCAGCAGGACCGTATTTTCTCCTATGACATAGAACGCTTGACTGACTGGCTGAAGAAGGAATCTTTATTACCAGATCACAAGAATGAAGAACTGAGGGGGATGAACATATGACTGATATAAAAAAATCTATCCGTGCCAATAGGGGAACAGAGCTTGAATGCTTAGGGTGGGAGCAAGAGGCGGTGCTTCGGATGCTTCGAAACAACCTTGATCCGGAAGTCGCCGAGAAGCCGGAGGACCTGATTGTATACGGCGGAATTGGCAAAGCCGCCCGGAATTGGGACGCTTTTCACGCCATTGAGCATTCTTTGAAAACACTTAAAAATGATGAGACATTGCTCGTGCAATCCGGAAAGCCCGTTGGTATGTTCCGAACCCATCCGCAGGCGCCGCGCGTGCTTTTAGCAAATTCTGTTCTTGTTCCGAAGTGGGCGGACTGGGAGCATTTCCACGAACTTGAGAAAAAAGGATTAATGATGTACGGGCAAATGACAGCGGGCAGCTGGATTTACATTGGCTCACAAGGCATATTGCAAGGAACCTATGAAACCTTCGCCGAGCTCGCGAGACAGCATTTCGGAGGAAGCTTAAAAGGAACATTGACTCTGACAGCCGGTCTCGGCGGAATGGGAGGCGCCCAGCCGCTGTCTGTCACGATGAATGAAGGAGTCGTCATTGCCGTCGAGGTTGACGAGAAACGAATCGACAAACGAATTGAAACAAAATACTGCGACCGAAAAACAGCGTCGATTGAAGAAGCCTTAGCATGGGCTGAAGAGGCAAAGCTAGCAGGAAAACCTCTCTCCATCGCTCTTCTCGGAAACGCGGCAGAGGTTCACCATACCCTTCTGAATCGCGGCGTCACCATTGATATCGTCACCGATCAGACATCTGCCCATGACCCTTTAATCGGTTATGTTCCCGAGGGCTATTCCCTTAATGAAGCCGACCGTTTGCGCCAAGACAATCCAGAGCTTTACGTGCGCCTTGCGAAGCAAAGTATGAAAAAACATGTGGAAGCCATGCTGGCCTTTCAGCAAAAGGGCTCTGTTGTATTTGACTACGGCAACAATATCCGGCAAGTTGCTAAAGATGAAGGCCTGGAGAATGCCTTTGATTTTCCAGGGTTTGTCCCAGCCTACATCCGCCCCTTGTTCTGTGAAGGAAAAGGACCGTTCCGCTGGGCGGCGCTTTCCGGTGATCCGGCAGATATTTACCGTACAGATGCGTTATTAAAAGAACTATTTCCGGAAAATAAAGCCCTTCACCGCTGGATCGATATGGCACAGGATAAAGTCACGTTCCAAGGCTTGCCGTCCCGTATTTGCTGGCTCGGATATGGAGAACGAAAAAAGATGGGCCTCGCCATTAACGAGCTGGTCAGAAACGGGGAGCTAAAAGCGCCTGTCGTCATTGGGAGAGACCATTTGGACTGTGGGTCTGTCGCCTCTCCTAACCGGGAAACCGAAGCGATGAAGGACGGAAGTGACGCTGTCGGCGATTGGGCTGTGCTAAATGCGCTTGTCAACACGGCGGCCGGTGCAAGCTGGGTCTCCTTCCACCATGGCGGGGGCGTCGGAATGGGCTATTCCCTGCATGCCGGTATGGTCGCAGTTGCCGATGGAAGTGAGCTGGCTGACGAACGGCTCGCGCGGGTCTTAACGAGCGACCCTGGGATGGGCATTATCCGCCATGCGGATGCGGGTTATGAACGTGCCGTTGAAGTAGCGAAGAAACAAGACATTATCGTGCCAATGCAAAAAGAAAGGGAGTGATGACATGCCGAAACAAATTGATACGATTCTCATCAACATCGGTCAGCTTTTGACGATGGAAAGCAGCGGCCCCCGCGCGGGCAAAAGCATGCAGGCTCTTCATGTGATCGAAGACGCTGTGGTCGGCATCCATGAACAGAAGATTGTGTTCGCCTCAAAAAAAGGAGCTGAAGCCGATTACGAGGCAGACGAAATCATTGACTGTTCGGGACGGCTTGTAACGCCGGGTCTCGTCGATCCGCATACCCATCTTGTATTTGGCGGATCTCGGGAAAAGGAGCTGAATCTAAAGCTTCAGGGCATCTCATATTTAGATATACTGGCGCAGGGGGGCGGAATTCTGTCTACTGTCAAAGACACCAGAGCGGCTTCAGAAGAAGAGCTGCTGCAAAAAGGCCATTTTCATCTGGAGAGAATGCTGTCCTACGGGACGACCACGGCTGAAGTGAAAAGCGGCTATGGCTTAGAAAAAGAATCAGAGCTAAAACAATTGCGTGCCGCAAAACAACTTCATGAGAACCAGCCTGTTGACCTTGTCTCCACGTTTATGGGAGCCCATGCGATCCCTCCCGAATATCAACAAAACCCAGATGAATTTCTGGATCAAATGCTTTATCTGTTGCCGGAAATAAAAGAGCAAGAGCTCGCAAGCTTTGCGGATATTTTTACAGAAACAGGCGTTTTTACCGTCAGTCAATCCCGCCGTTACTTAAAAAAAGCGGCTGAAGCGGGATTCGGGTTGAAAATACACGCAGATGAAATCGACCCGCTTGGAGGAGCTGAATTAGCGGGGGAGCTAAAGGCTGTCTCAGCCGACCATTTAGTAGGCGCCTCAGACGAAGGCATAAAAAAATTGGCTGAGGCAGGAACGATCGCCGTCCTCTTGCCGGGCACGACATTTTATCTTGGCAAAAGCACATTCGCCAGAGCAAGAGACATGATTGATGAGGGTGTATGTGTCAGCTTGGCAACGGACTTTAATCCTGGCAGCTCGCCGACTGAAAATATCCAGCTGATCATGTCGATTGCCGCGCTTCATCTGAAAATGACTGCGGAAGAAATATGGCATGCGGTCACAGTCAATGCCGCATACGCCATAGGAAAAGGAGAAGAAGCCGGTCAGCTCAAAGCCGGCCGCTCAGCTGATCTTGTCATTTGGCAAGCCTCGAATTACATGTATATTCCGTATCACTATGGCGTCAATCATGTACATCAAGTCATGAAAAACGGAACAGTTGTTGTTAACAGGGAGAGAGCCATTTATGGATAAATACCCTTTTCTCAGAGAGGCTGGTTCTTCGTTTCAAGACCGGAATGTAACAAAAATGAGCGACCTGATCGCAAAATGGGACGGCCAAGGCATTAAAGGGCCGGCATTGATAGGTGTCCCCCTATCAAAATCCTCCATCAGTCATTCAGGCGCTTCCTTTGCCCCCGGAACAATCCGCCAGGCTCTTAAAAACACATCTGCCTATTCTGCCGAGCTTGGAGAACATGTCGTATCTGACCTTCTTTACGACCTGGGGGATATTGATATTCATGTCACTGATATCGTAAAGTCACATCATCAAATCTTTCTTACCATGCATGCGCTACTTTCGGATCACCCAGATTGGGTGCCGTTCATACTCGGTGGAGATAACTCCATCAGCTACTCCACTATAAAAGCAATAGCACAAACGAAAGGAACGATCGCAGTTATTCAATTTGATGCCCATCATGATGTTCGGAACACGGAGGACGGAGGGCCGACCAACGGCACTCCCTTCCGCCGCCTTTTGGATGAAGAAATCATTAAAGGCCAGCATTTGATTCAGCTGGGCATCAGAGAATTCAGCAACAGCTTAGCGTATGAAACATATGCGAAAAAACATAACGTGAACATTCACACGATGGGCATGGTACGTGAAAAAGGACTAGTCCCGACGATAAAAGAGATTCTGCCTGCCATCCAAACGAGAACAGACTTCATTTTTATATCAGTTGATATGGATGTCTTAGACCAGTCCCATGCACCCGGCTGTCCAGCGATTGGCCCAGGCGGCCTTTATACAGACGAATTACTCGAAGCCGTCAAATACATCGCACAGCAGCCTAATGTCGCCGGGATTGAAATCGTTGAAGTCGACCCTACCCTCGATTTTCGAGATATGACTAGCAGAGCCGCGGCGCACGTTCTGTTACACGCATTAAAAGGAATGAAGTTCTCCCCGTTCTAATGATCTTCTGTCTGGTTGTATTTTGGATACGAGAAACTCATCTGCCTAATGAATGGCAGCTAAAAGGAGGACGAGACGGTGAGTCTTCAGGGAAACAGCGGCCAACAGCTAAAACGCACGATGAAAAGCAGGCACTTATTTATGATCTCATTGGGAGGCGTCATAGGCACAGGACTTTTCCTCAGCACAGGCTATACGCTAAATCAAGCTGGACCCGGCGGTACGATCCTCGCATATGTAATCGGCGGGTTGATGATGTACCTCGTCATGCAATGTCTCGGTGAATTGTCGGTCGCCATGCCCGTGACCGGTTCTTTTCAAAAATACGCCACAACATTCATCGGGCCATCTACCGGTTTTATGGTCGGCATCATGTACTGGGTGAATTGGGTGGTGACGGTAGGTTCAGAGTTTACCGCATCCGGCATTCTCATGCAGCGCTGGTTTCCTGACAGCAGCGTATGGATGTGGAGTGCAATTTTCGCAGCTCTCCTTTTCGTATGCAACGCATTTTCAGTCAAGTTATTTGCGGAAACCGAATTTTGGTTTTCCAGCGTAAAGATTGTCACCATCATTTTATTTATCATTTTAGGAGGAGCCGCCATGTTCGGCCTGATCTCTCTAAACGGGACGGCTGATGCTCCTGTGTTTTCAAATTTCACAGATCATGGAGGGTTGTTTCCGAACGGCTTTCTCGCCGTATTTATCGCTATGATATCTGTGAGTTTCGCCTTTTCTGGAACAGAATTAATCGGAGTCACAGCAGGAGAATCAGCAGATCCTCAAAAAGATATTCCGCGCTCCATTCGTAATGTCGCATGGAGAACAGTCATTTTTTTCATTGGTGCCGTCTTCGTATTATCCGGACTGATTTCATGGAAAGAAGCAGGAGTGATTGAAAGCCCCTTTGTAGCAGTGTTTGCAGAAATCGGAATCCCTTACGCCGCAGATATTATGAATTTCGTGATATTAACAGCCTTGCTTTCCGTTGCCAATTCAGGCCTGTATGCCTCAACCCGTATGCTGTGGTCTTTAGCAAATGAAAACATGATCAGCTCTCGTTTTAAAAAAGTCACATCTAAAGGCATCCCACTAAATGCCCTAATCATCAGTATGGCCGTATCTTGTTTATCTCTCGTTTCCAGTATCGTGGCGCCCGGAACTGTTTATGTGGTGATGGTAGCGATTGCTGGGTTCGCAGGAGTTGTGGTCTGGATGAGCATTGCCCTGTCTCAGCTCTTGTTTAGAAAGAGATTTCTTAAAAAAGGGGGGAATGTTAAAGATCTGACATTTCGCGCACCGCTTTATCCTTTTATACCTATAGCCGCTCTTTTATTATGTTCAGCTTCTTGTATCGGTCTCGCTTTTGATCCCAATCAAAGAATCGCACTATTCTGCGGAATTCCTTGTATCATCCTTTGCTATCTCATCTTCTATTTCAAAAGAAAGCTTGAGAAAGCAAAAAAAAACACCCAAGAGGATTATCAGATCGATCATATCCTTTAATTAAAACAGCACACCCCACTCAGGATGGGATGTGCTTTATTTTTATTCCGTAATTAACGTATGAATCAGCTTCGGCGCCTTCGCCTCTGCTGCGATGCGGATGTTGTCATAGACTTTCGCCATGACTTCATCGACGTTCTCGCGGTTGGCGTAAAGCGTGACGAGTGGTTCGCCTTTTTCTACCTTGTCGCCGACCTTTTTGCGGAGCATGATGCCGACGGCTAAATCGATTTCGTCTTCTTTTGTGGCGCGGCCGGCACCTAACAGCATGGCTGCGACACCGATTTCGTCCGCGACGATTTCAGAAACGAAACCGGCTTCTTTGGCAGGCACATCAATTTGATAAGCAGCCTGCGGAAGCTTAGACGGCTCGTCAACAATCGAGCTGTCGCCGCCTTGGTTTTTCAGGAAGTCCTTGAATTTCTCAAGCGCTTTGCCGTTTTTCATGACTTCTTCCAGCTTCGCTCTCGCCTCGTCTAATGTATCGGCTTTTTTCGCAAGCACAACCATTTGGCTTCCGAGCGTTAAAACAAGCTCATGAAGATCCTCAGGGCCCTCGCCTTTGAGCGTGTCAATCGCTTCTTTGACTTCAAGCGCATTTCCAATCGCAAAGCCGAGCGGCTGGGACATGTCGGAAATGACTGCCATGGTTTGGCGGCCGACGTTATTTCCGATGCGTACCATCGCTTTGGCGAGTTCAGCCGCGTCTTCTTCCGTTTTCATAAAGGCGCCCGCTCCCGTTTTTACGTCGAGTACAATAGCATCCGCCCCGGCAGCGATTTTCTTGCTCATAATCGAGCTTGCGATGAGCGGGATGGAATTGACCGTTCCTGTCACATCACGAAGCGCGTACAGTTTTTTATCAGCCGGCGTTAAATTGCCGCTTTGGCCAATGACGGCGACCTTATCGCGATTCACAAGCTTAATAAATTCGTCCTTCGACAGCTCCACGTGAAAGCCGTCGATCGCTTCTAATTTATCAATCGTTCCGCCTGTATGTCCGAGGCCGCGTCCGGACATTTTGGCTACCGGCACATCAAGAGCCGCAACAAGCGGGGCGAGAACGAGTGTTGTCGTGTCGCCGACGCCGCCGGTGGAGTGTTTATCCACTTTAATTCCTTCAATGGCAGAAAGATCAATCGTTTCACCGGAGTTCACCATAGCCATCGTCAAATCCGCACGCTCGCGGTCACTCATATCCTGGAAAAAAATCGCCATGGCAAGCGAGCTTGCCTGATAATCAGGAATGCTTCCATCCGTATAGCCGTTCACGAAAAATTGAATTTCTTCTGTGGTGAGTTCTTTTCCGTTCTGTTTTTTGATGATAATATCTACCATTCTCATTATGGTCACCGATCCTTTTCGTTTATGTTCAGTAAATCAAGCCCACAATTGCCGCTGATAAAAAGCTGACAAGCGTAGCGCCGTATAATAATTTCAGGCCGAAACGAGCAACAACATTTCCTTGTTTTTCATTCAGGCCTTTTACGGCACCGGCTATGATTCCGATTGAGGAGAAGTTCGCAAATGACACAAGGAATACCGATACGATCGCTGTTGTACGGCCGCTGAAATCAAAGCCGTTTTGCGTTAATGTCGTCATAGCGACAAATTCATTCGATACCATTTTTGTTGCCATAATGCTTCCCGCATTAACAGCTTCATTCCATGGGATCCCCACAAGAAAAGCGAATGGAGCAAACACATATCCAAGAATGTCTTGGAAGGAAATGCCGAATACTGCATTAAAAATACCGTTAATCAAGGCAATAATCGCGACAAATCCGATCAGCATCGCAGCGACGACAACCGCTACTTTGAAGCCATCGAGGATGTATTCTCCAAGCACTTCGAAGAAGGATTGTTTTTCTTCTTCTTCAACACGAAGCATATCCTCTTCTTCATCAACATCGTAAGGATTTATAATAGTAGCAATAATGAAGCCGCCAAATAAGTTCAAGACCAGCGCCGTTACAACATATTCCGGTTCAAGCATCGTCATATACGCGCCGACGATTGACATGGATACAGTTGACATCGCAGAAGCGCAAAGCGTGTACAAGCGCTGCTGATTTAAAAGACCGAGTTCTTTCTTCAAGGAGATAAACACTTCAGACTGCCCTAAAATAGCAGAAGCGACTGCGTTATATGATTCCAGTCTTCCCATACCGTTTATCTTGCTGAGAGCAAGTCCGATATATTTAATAATGAACGGAAGTATCTTCCACTTTTGTAAAATCCCAATCAGAGCGGAAATAAACACAATCGGCAAGAGAACATTCATAAAGAATGTCGTTTGGTCCGCATTCACCAGACCGCCAAACACAAAGTTGATGCCTTCTGCCGCGTATTCAAGCAAGTAATTGAATCCTTTTGCAAATCCTCCTACAAGGAAATTCCCCACACCGGTATTGAGGAGAATGTAGCCGAGTATAAATTGCAAAATGAGCATAACAACAATTGGGCGGATCTTAATTCTCTTTTTCCCGCTGCTTGCGATCCACGCAAGGCCTAAAAACACGATTAAACCGATAATCCCAATCAAATACTTCATATGTGTTCTCCTTTATCTGTATTCGCTTACAATTATTATTTCCCCGTGAATAATAGAAGAGTAACGGAAAGCAATGGGCCTTCCGTCTGCTTCTTAATAGTTGTCTCCGCCAGATGCATGTTCCCCTTTTACAATGGAAACGCCTGCGCTTGCGCCGATTCGGCTCGCACCCGCCTCGATCATTGTGTCTACATCTTCTTTCGTTCTGACGCCGCCGGATGCTTTCACACCGATATCAGAGCCTACAGTTTTGCGCATTAAGGCGATATCTTCCTTCGTTGCGCCGCCTGTTGAGAAGCCTGTTGATGTTTTCACGAAATCCGCTCCCGCAGAAACCGCTAAACGGCATGCTCGTTCTTTTTCTTCATCAGTCAGAAGGCATGTTTCGATAATGACTTTGACAAGCGCTTTTCCGGCTGCAGCTTCCACCACACCGCGGATGTCCGCTTCAACTATGTCATCTTCTTTGTCTTTCAAAGCGGCAATGTTAATGACCATGTCCACTTCAGTGGCGCCTTTTGAAATCGCGTCTTTTGTTTCGAACGCTTTTGTTTCAGTTGTGTTGGCACCGAGCGGGAAGCCGATGACCGTACAAACGTCAACTCCAGTTCCCTCAAGCTCTTTTGCAGCAAGCTGCACCCATGTCGGATTGACACATACAGAAGCAAACTTGTATGTTTTCGCTTCTTCAATTAATGTTAGAATTTCCGCTTTTTGTGTATGCGGTTTCAAAGCTGTATGATCAATTTTGTTAGCTAATGACATCCGTCGCACACTTCCTTTTTTGTTAAGATATTTTTTAGCATAACCGACTTTTGAACATATGTAAATTGGTAATTGAAATTTTGTTCATCGAACGGTTTGCACGTGTCACAAATCATTAACAAGCGCCCTTGCGGTATGCTGGTCAATGATTAAAACATTGGCATATTTTCCGGTTAACGCTCCGTGTATGGAAGACACTTTTCTGCTTCCGCCGGCCACTAAAATTGAGCGTTCCTTCAACCTCAAGTCTTCAAGCTCAACGCCGATGGTCCGGTCATTGATGGCTGTGCTGCAAATATTTCCTTTCGCATCAAAAAAGCGTGAACAAATATCGCCGACGGCCTGTCTTTTCAGCAAGGCTTTCTCTTCTTCATTAAAATACCCGAGCCTGAATAACAGCGCTTCGTCACGGACCGTTCCCACCGTGAAGAGAGCGATATTCGCCTGCTTGCCCATCTCGATGATCCGCTCGATATGACGGTCTTTCTCCACCATTTGCTTTACATCGGCATGATCAAATACGACGGGAAGCGGGAGATAGCGCGGCATCGTTTGAAAAGCCTCTGCAAACAGCTGAATCGTTTCAGCGGAATACGTGTTCACCCGGGAATGGCTGATACCGCCTTTCAGCTGGACGACCTCGACGCCTTTAACCTGCTTCGGCTGCATGTTCTGCGCGATTTGATACATGGTGGTTCCCCAGCTGACGCCGACAATGTCGCCGTCTTTCACCGTTTCATGCATATATTCTGCACCATAGCGGCTTAGGTCATGTGTAATTCCTGCATAATCGGGGGTCGGAGAAAACACAACATGCGCCTCGAGAAGCCCGTATTTTTCTTCAAGCATGGAACCGAGTGCATCCAAATCCTCAAAAGGGTCCATGACGCGAATCTGGACAAACCCTTTTGCTTTTGCATATTGCAGCAGCCGGGAAACGGTCGGCCTTGAAATGTTGAGCTGCTCAGCAATTTGCTGCTGACTGTAGTCAGACTGATAGTATAGCCTTGCCGCTTCTATGCTTAATTGCTGTTTTTCCCAATCCATTCCGCACCTCCCTGTGGATCAGTTCATGATGAAACTGCTTTCGATTTGCTTTTATTATACAGGCTGACACCAGCTTTCATCCACCTGATTTCTAAGAAACTGAAAAAACGCGCTGGACGCGAATCTGCCGAGAGCTCACTTCTCCCATGCCATATGCTGATAAATGCCTTTCATAATGGCGTACATTCCATATAAGATCAGCCCGAACGCCAAAATACATAAAATCATTTTGCCATGCGGCTGTTGCGCGAGTTCGGCGAGCGCGCCGTCAAAGCCTCTTGTGTCGTCAGGGTCAGCGGTGATAGCGGTCTTAATGAGAAAATAACCGATAGCTGAGAAAATAATAGCCCGGGCGATATGGCCTGCGCGTCCGGTGTTTTTTGCGATGCATATCATCTGTTTGTTCATTTTTGACGTATCGAATTCTTTCATAAATGCAGCCCGGACACCCTTCACAAATTGAACAATCGCAAATAGGATAAAAACCGCACCCGTAACCCCTGTGAGCCATTGGCCGAACGGCTGCGCCAATACATAAGCGGACCACGTCTGTTCTGAAGTGCCGCCGGTTCCTTGGCCAAACACAAATCGCAAGGCATTCCAAGCAATGGATGCGTAAACGGCGGCGCTGAAAAAGTTTCCCGTTCTCCGTGACAGGCCGCGCCTGCTTGTTCCGTAGCCCTCTGTGTCCTTGAGCGCGCTCAGCACCATCCATATCACATAGCCGATGAGACCGACGCCAATGAGCAAAAGCAAGATTGATCCATACGGCATACGTGATAGCGTTTGAAACGCTCCGCTCGAATCTTTCGCGCCGCCCGCCCCTGCTGCCGTCATACATGCTAAGATCCCGAGCAGGATAAAAACGCCGCCGAATGCAAAATAACCAAGCCTCCCGAATTGCTTAATCCAAGGCTTGGTTTCCTGTTTGATTTTTGACATGCACTCGTCTTTCACGGCCATGTATCCAACCTTCTTTCACAGAATCCTTACTGTAACATTCCCGATTGGACAAAGTTGAAACAGCTTCTGCCTCAGCTATAGCCGGCTGATGCGTGTTTTTGCTGATCAGCTGATTGTGCAGGCGTCATCCAGGCAGCCGCTGCCGCAGCTGTGATTCCCCCAGCTAATTTCCCAATGATCATGGCCGCCGCCATTTCTTTTTTCATTCCCGCCACAAAACCGAGATGGCTGCCAAGCACAAAGGCTGCGCTAACCGCAAACGCGACATTGATGACCTTTCCTCTCGGCGTCATATCTTTTAATGAGGCCAGCATCGGAATATGATGAGCCAAAGAGGTCACCAAGCCTGCTGTTGCTTTCTCATCTAAATGAAAACATCTCCCCACTGCCTGAAGCGGCTTTTTAAAGGCTTTTGTGATAAAGGCTGTCATCGGAAAAGCCCCTGCCAAGGCAATGGCGATGGTGCCAGTCGTTTGTATTCCTGTTTCAACGCTTTCCATTCCCGGAATCAGCACAATGCCGGTCATCGTTTCAACGGAAACAGCTGCGAGCCCGATAATCGCAACCATACTGACAGCCTTTCCGAACAGATGAAATAATCGAATGATGTTGTCGGTATACCGCCATAATCCAAAAGCGATCACAGCAGAAAAAAGACTCGGAATCAGAAGGTTTTTACCTATCATAATGGTGTCAAAACCTGCGCATAACCCGCCGATTAAGCACCCGATCGGTACTGTACACAGCCCGATTAATATGCCTTTCGCAAAATACGGGTGATCCTCTTTTTCGATGATCCCAAGAGCGACGGGAATCGTGAAGACGATTGCCGGCCCCATCATCGTTCCTAAAAACACCCATGAAAACAGTCCGGCATCTGGATCTTTGGCCATTTCTCCAGCGAGCGCGTATCCACCCATATCAATGGCCAAGATGGTGTTCGCAAAGGATGAGGGATCAGCTCCAATCGCTGTATAAACCGGAGATACGATGGGAATCAGGATTGCTGCCAGCACGGGTGCCAGCGACACAATTCCGATCATCGACAGCGCCAGCGGACCCATGGCTTTGAAGCCGTCGGCAAACCGCTCGCCAAGCCCCCATCTGTTTCCCAAACAATAATCCGCCGCTCCCCCTAGTAAAAAGACAGCTAAAATGAATACAACCGCATCGTTCACCATCAGGGGTTTCTCCTTTTTTAAACGTATGATTGGTTTAATCATATCATCTGAAATCACCTAATAGAGCTCAATCTTAATCAATATGCGCTAAAAATTCATTGATATCGGCTTTCTCAACGGCTGGTTATGATGTGCCGCGCTTATGCGAAACCGCTAATGTCCATTTGGTTTTGCCAATCATTCAAAAACTGTGAAATTGCACAAAAAAATAAGCTGACCCCGGATTCATAACGGCATCAGCTGATTGAATCTTAATTAAGCTCTAGAATATTTTCTTCTGCTTTAGCAGAAAACACTTTAGGCTCAAAACGGTCAAGGTCTTCATGAAATAAACTTACTTTTTGGATTTGCCGATTGTCGTAATGGTGAAAGTAGTAGTTTCCCGTGTCGCTGCACATCACAGAAGTATATTGCGTATAATCAATTTCGTCTTCTTCCGTTATCACAGCACCCTTGGGTATCGCCATGTTAGCCAAAAGCTGAAAAGCTGCGGATACACCTCTCGTTTCATCTGCCGCCGGCTCTAGATGTTCTTTCAGAAAAACAGCTCTGACAAACCGTGAAGGCGGTGTATAATCTCCCGGCAGACCTACAGTGCCCGAGCCTTCGCCAAAAGCGGACAGCATCAAGCCGGCCATCTCCTTGCTCTCGAATTGTTTCGGCCTTATTCCTATATATTGCCGAAGATTGGTCACATGCCATAAAAAGTCGGGGCTGTTCGTCATGACACCTGGTTGATTGTCATAGATTTTGATGCCTTCTGTTCTCGGTTCTATCGTCAGGCTGCGTCCCGTCCGGTCTGACAATATCCAGTGTAGCGGTAAAACTGTATCCAATAGCTCTAATTTCTTCTCTACAATCGTTAAAGATTGGATCTTTTCTTTTACGTCTTCCAAAGACTTACAGACTGACAGCACCCATGTGACAAACTCATGCGGGGCAATATGAACGCCGTCTCCCCGTATCGTTTTTTCGTACTCCGCATATCCCATAAAATAAAGCGCCGCACAAGATAAACCGCTTTCATTAACACCGTCGGCAAATAATATATTTCCAAGTTTTCTCCCCATACCGATAAACGCGTACTGCGTTTGATGCACCTTTCCGTCAGCTTCACTCGTCCAGCTGTAACGGCGCGGATAGAGAATGACCTCCGTCCCCAGCTGAAATGCAAAATCCATTGTTCTCGCTAATAAATGATTCCGGTCAGCAGTTTCCAATGTAAGACTTGTGCACATCTGATTCAGTCCCCTTTCAATTCAGGCTAAAATCATACATTTTGTGAACGAGTTGTTTTATCAGCATAACGAAAGTCAAATAGATTCGTCAAAAGATTAGCATGACATCAAAACAATGAACAAGAAGATTCGTTCCTCAAAAAAAAATGTACGATGCTGATGTTTATGGCGATTGCTTCCTTTTTATTTCTACAGTCCTCTTTCTTCAGCAGCAGAGCCAATCAGAAATTATACAGGTTTATGATCAATCGCTGACGTTCTAAATATCGACGGGGCAGCAGGAATGTTAGCGTCCATTCCGCAATTACAGACCGGACAGGCACAATAAAGCCGCCATAACAAAAAATCCAGCCTCCTAAAAGGCTGGACTTCATTATTTCGCCAAAACAAGCTCGTGAATCGCATGCGCAACTCCATGTTCATTATTGGAGCGTGTTTGAAAGTTTGCGGCCTCCAATACTTCTGGGATGGCGTTTGCCATGGCAACGCCGCATCCCGCCCATTCAATCATTGTCAGGTCGTTCCCGTTGTCACCTATGCTCATGACTTCCGCCTGTTCAATTTCAAGCAGCTGCGCCAGCTGGCGTACGGCATTTCCTTTGCTGGCTTCCGGATGCAGAATTTCATAAAAGAAAGGCGCGCTTCTGACCATCGTATATTTTTCTCTCACGTCTTCTGGAATTGATGTAATGACGCGGCTTAAGTTCTCCGGTTTATCAATAAACATCACTTTCGGGATGAGGATGTCTTTTGGCATTTCGTCAACTTTGCGGTAATGAAGCGGCACTTGTGTCACATAGGATTCGTATACGGTAAATTCACTGATATCCCGGTTAGGCGTATAAAGATTAGATGAGTCAAAGTAATGCATCGGCGTCTTCAGCTCTAAGCTCAGGTCATATAATGAAGTTAAATCATCATATCCGAGAGACAGCTCCGTGACCACTTCATTTGTATGCGTATTTTGAACAAGCGCTCCGTTGTACGCGATGACATAGTCGCCTTCTTCAATTAAATTCAGTTCATCTAAATATCTCCGCACTCCCCCGATAGGCCGGCCGGTGCAAAGCACAATTTTGACGCCTTCCGCTTTTGCCGCGTGAAGCGCGTTGCGGACCTCCTCTGTTACTTCATGGTGATCATTTAAAAGTGTTCCGTCCATATCAATTGCAATTAGTTTGTACATCCTGCATCTCCTTCATGTCGTTTTCAGGCTATAGTCCCATCATATCGTTTTTTCTTTTTGATATTCAACTGGAAGAGATGATTTTCTCCTGATTCTATTTTGACGCCGGCCTTGTCTTCGCATACGCGTGCGCGGTTTCCGCTTTGTTTCTGTCTCCATTTCGCCGTTTTCTGCTTTTTTCTGTTTCATCAGCAGGAAGCCGGCAGCTAAAAAAGGAATGCCGGTTATATTCAAGATGGCTAGCTTCACACCTGCCGCCGTCAAAAAGACTGCCCATGATGATGAAGGGTTCCGTCTGATCATAACGTAAGCGGCCATTTCCATAACAATCAGGATGGCGTGAAGCACTACACAATAAATAAGCAATACAAGCGCAAAAAACAAAATATAATTCACGAATGCCCCCGAGTAGATCATAGCGCGCATCATTTGGATAAATGATAAGGACTGCATAGATCCGCTGATGACATTAGGATTATAAATCGTATAGTCACTCAATAAATGTTTAATCTTGAGAAAAGCCCAAAACATAAAAATCCACTGAATAATATGTAAGATAAGTCCTGTTAACACCAGGCTTTCAGCTTTTTTATTTCTCATATGTCTCCTCCTTGCCGGTCCTTGATTCGATTCTTGTCATCGTTTTTGTCTGGCCATTTTGCTCCCATATTTCAACGTCCCGTTTTCACCTCTTTTCAGCGTGCTTTTGAGCGGATAATAGGAGCCGAGATACTGAATCTCAATGAACCCGTCAGTGATCTGGGACATGATCTTGTATGCCTTAAAACAGCTGTACCTCTCCCTTTAATCACTTCCGTCTCTGCTACCTCGTCTTTGGTAAATGTAACTGCTGCATCTCACGCCGTCCATGGGTCCCGGGGTCATCCCCGCATCCCACGTTCCATCATAAAATGGCGTTGCTGTTGGCAGCCCGCTATCATGAACATACATCCGTTAAGAGTAACATGGCACAGTTTTTCTCATCGCAATCTCCGTCCTTTCTCTCCTTTTTGGGCGAATGCCGTGGCACTGTGCCAATGACTACATAAGTTATAAAGAATTCACCCATATTTTACATTTTTTAAGGAGATTGATCACATGGACCCTTATCAATATTACAGTCCGCAGCCGCCTTACTATAGCCAATATGAATACAATCCTTATCCGCAGCAGGATTATTATGAGCCCCTCCAGATGGACAGACAGCCGCCAGCATTAGAAAGAAGAATCGCAGCACTTGAACGGCAAAATGAACAACAAACAAGAGAGTTAACACGCCTTACAAATGAAGACCGCCGCCAAAATCGGGAAATTGCACGGATGGCCGAACAGGTCAATCAGTTAAGCCAGGCTGTTGAACGCCATACCCGCCGCTTAAATCGGCTCAATCAGCGCCTCCGCACAGTAGAAAACAGGCTGAATATCCCATTTACCGCAGGCGAAGGCGGTTTTTGAAGCGGGCAAAGAAAGAAGCGGAATACGATTTTCCCGATTTCAGGGTTTCGTTTTCCGCACTTCTTATGATTTTAACGCGGAGCATTTACATAAAAAGGGTTTGCACAAGTATACAATCTTTACCGTTTTCATTCAAAGATAGAGGGGGTAAGGAAAATAATTGTAGTTTCTCATTTGCAGAATTTCTTTTCATTCAGGTTGCATGATAATACCGACTCACGTCAATTGATCATTATGGAGGGATCATTCATGCATAATACACAACACGGCTTGCAGCAGCTGAACCAAGCCCGCCAAACTGCTCAGCAGCTCATTCAGCAAACACAGCAAAGCAGCCAGCAATATCGCCAAATGCTTCATCAGGAGCAGCAGAACATCCAAATGCTGCAGCAGATACTAAACCACGAACAACAAGCTGCACATACCATTCAGCAAGCACTGCACGGACATGATATGGCGATTCAAAAATGCCAGCAGGTTGTCAACATGTGCAACCAAATGCAGCAGGAACTCACTGGGCAATCCAGCGGCATGAATTCGAATGTATCAGCACTTCCATTCGGACAAAACACGCCATTCCAGCAGCATTCCTACCAGCAGTAACATATAAAAGCAAGCGGCATAGCTCCCCCTATGCCGCTTGCTTCTCTATTGTTTTAATTGTGATTGGACTTTTTTGGGCAAATCTTTATATTGCACTTCTTCCCAGGTCTCTACATATTTGCCTTTTGTGTTGACTTTTAAATAGGCATTCTTCCGCAGATCACCGCTTGCCAGGAACGTTATTTCGCTCTTTTCACCGGACTTATTGCAGCCGTCTAATGTATATTTAGTGCCGCCTGGTTTAAGATGCTGGCCATCTCGATTCATCTGGACATACATATCCTGTCTGGGAACAAGCGGGTTGATTCTGTCTGTTATCTCGTTATGAATGAAGAGAATGTTGCAAATCGCTGCGATAACCCCTGCCCCCACAATAATTGAAAAGATTTTTTTTCATCTTTACCTTCCTTTATTTCATCGTTAAATCGCTTTTTATTTTTTTCAAGTAGCTAAACCGCACCATCAAGAAGAACAGCAGCTGAAAAGCTAAAAATCCTCCGATTGTCAGCAGCAATGGTTTGGTTACGTTGACAAAGTCGCCAGCTCTAATGGCAAAAACCGTATGAAGAACAGCCATCGCAAAGGGAAAGAAGAACAAGATCGCTAATTGAATGGTTACGCTCTGTGACATTTCTTCTTCACTAAATCCAATCTTCGCTAATGAACGGTAGCGCTTCTGATCTTCCTCTAAATCCGTAAACAAACGGAAATACAAAAAGCTTCCGGCCGCGGTAAAGAAGACAATGGCAATGAAAAGCCCAATAAATAAGCTTAAGCTTGGCAGTTGCACTGTCATATAGTGCGTGCTGGCCTTCGCATCAAATTGAAAGTGAACGTCAGAATAATCACCATACAATTTATTTGTAAGTGATTGGCTGATGCCTAAACTGTCTTTCCAATTCTTAAATTTGTAACCAATGAGCTTCGTGCTTTCTCCAAGCTTATGAAGCTTTTTGTAGGTTGTTTCATTTACGACAAGAACGCTGTATACAGAAATCAGCGGTTTTTTTGTTTCTTTCACTTGGAGCTTCTGATTTGCCAGCTCATTTTTTTTGTTCAGCAGATCTAATTGTTTCGGAAATTCAGTTTTATCCTTGACTTCATAGGTGCTTGGGAAATAGATGCTTTCCCCGTTTTTCAGATCATTCATGCTCATGCTGAAGTGCTTTTGAAATGTTCCCTGATCCATTAAGATAACAGGCGGCACTTCATCTCCCCGCTTATAGCGCACATATGAAACCTGCATATCATAACGAGTAAATGAGAAATGGTTATGCTTCAGTTCGTGTTCAATATCTTGCAGGTGCTGTTTTTCTTTCGGATTGCCTTCAAAGGATAAGTACTCCATTTCATAGGCTGAATCCATTGCCCCGACAGTTGATTTGTAAACCGCCAGCACCCCTGTGGCTGTAAATGCCACTGCTGAAATAATACTGACGATAAAAAACAGACGGGCGTTATCCTTTAAGCGATAGACTAAATCAGAAATCCAAATGACATTTTTCCCGCGCAAATAAAAGCCCTTCCACTTCTTCACGGCCCGCAATATCCAAATGCTGCTCTGGCTGAAGAAAAAATACGTTCCGACAATGGTTAAGATCAAAATCAGAAAAGGCATATAGGAGTGAACATTCTCTTTTAAGACCATTCCGTAGCCCATCACAAGGCATGCCACGCCGAAAATCGACAGAAGGATAGACGGCTTCGGCTCAGGTTTCATGTTTTCCGCGCCTTTGATCAGCAAAATAACGGTTTTGGATTTAATAAAAAAGAGCGTAAACTGCGATAATAGGAAAAATAAGAGCATAAATCCGCAAATCGTAATCCCCAACGCCTTCCAAGGCATATAAAGGGGCAAGGCGTCCATTTCTAAAATATAAGCGCCGATTGTAAAAAATGTTTTTGAAAAAATCAGTCCGCCGATGATCCCGGCAACAATTGAAAAGGCGCCGATCATCATGTTTTCAGCTGTCACCAGCACCCGCAGCTGGGCGGGCGTAATCCCCTGAATCAGCAGAATGCCAAACTCTTTGTTTCTGGATTTCAAAAAAGCATTAACGGAATATAGAACAAATAAAATTGAAAAAATAAAAATCATCCACTCCGCTGCTGTTAATCCTTTCCTCGCAATGGTATTCAAGTATCCTTCCTTAAGAGCAGGATGAAAAATAAACATAGCGAAAGTAAAGAAAATCAATACAGAAAAAGCACTGCTCAAAAAGAACGCCAAATACGACCGTTTGTTTCGTGTAACATTTTTATAAGCGAACTGAAGAAAGGTCATTTGCGTTTCCCCCCAGCATAGAAAGTACATCCAGAATTTGATCATAAAACACCTGGCGGTTATCCCCGCGGTAAATTTCGTTAAACAGTGTTCCATCTTTAATAAAAATCACACGCTGGCAATAGCTTGCCGCCACAGGATCATGGGTGACCATCAATGCTGTAATCTGATCGTTCTGGTTCAGGCTTTGCATGGTTTCCATAACATCCTTGGAAGCTTTAGAGTCTAGGTTTCCCGTCGGTTCATCAGCCAGAATCAGTGAAGGTTTATGAATCACTGCTCTCGCAATGGCCGCCCGCTGGCGCTGTCCGCCTGAGACCTCAAACGGACGCTTTTGTAAAAGATTCTCTATTCCAAGCTTTTCTGCGATGGCATACAGCTTTTTTTCCATGACAGAAGGAGATTCTTTTTCGAGTGTTAACGGCAGCATGATATTTTCGCCAATCGTCAGTGTATCAAGCAGATTAAAGTCCTGAAACACGAAACCAAGCTGTTTGCGCCTGAATTGTGCCAGCCTTGTTCTTTTCAGATTGTGAGGGTTGTCTCCTTTGATCAAGACATCTCCGGAATCAGGACGATCTATGGTAGAGATGATATTCAAAAGCGTTGTTTTACCGGAACCCGACGGGCCCATTACAGCCGTGAATTCCCCTTCTTCTACTGAAAAAGAGATTTGTTTTAACGCCTGGTGGGACACTTGTCCTTTGTAAGTTTTATTTAAATGTTTGACCTCGAGCATATTCGCCATGAGAATCCTCCTTATCGTTATTCTTCATCAGAAACCGGCTTATCATGTGTGCGAAGAACCTCATAAAAAATCCCCCCTGATAAGCTGGTAAACAAATCTTATCAAGAGGGATGGCAGTGTGCTATGCGGTTTTCTTAATGCCTCCTTACACTTTTGTAAGAAATAAAAATTGTACCGCTGTGCCTTTTCCCGAAGAAGAGCTGATCTCTACTTCATGATTCAGTTTTTTCGTAATTTCTTTCACCAGATGAAGGCCTATCCCGGTTGATTCTTGGAAACGCCGGCCGTTTTCACCTGTGTAATAGGGGTCAAACACACGCTTTATATCCTGTGAGGGAATCCCCACACCATAATCTCTTACTTCTAACACCGTTTTAACCTCATGCTGAAATATCGTCAGCTCAATCCGGTCACTCATTCCCGCGGAATACTTCACCGCGTTTGTCACAACCTGCCCAATCGCAAATTTCAGCCATTTTGGGTCTGTATAAATCGTATCGTCAGTGAGAATATTCGTTTTCGGATATACACGATGCTCAATAAAATACCGTTTATAGCTTTGAATAACGGTTTGGAGAATCTCGGATAAAGAGACTGCTTCTATTTTGAAATCTCTCTCAAACAGGTCGAGCCTCGAGGAATATAGCAATGTTTCCAATCCATATTCAATCTGCCGGACTTCTTTTTTGATTTGCCCAAAAATGGGTTCGTCCTCTTCCTGAATGATTAAATTAATAACAGAAAGCGGTGTCTTCACTTGGTGCACCCACTGGTTCATATAGGTTACCCTATCCTCCAGTTTGGCTTCTTTTTCTTGAAGCTTTTGATTGTGGAGGCGGTTCAGTTCCATCTGTTTTTCATAAAGCTCAGAACAAAACAAAGAAGAACCTAAATCAGGCACTTCCGCATCCTCCTGATGAGAGCTGATCCACTGATAAACACCGCGGTCTTGATACCAGCGATAGATCAAATACACCGCTAACAACAGCAGCTGCACGCCGAGTATATAGAATAAATGGGCAAGGGAACGCTGGCCTGCAAACCAATAGTACGTAAAAACAAAAATGCCTTGAATCAGAAAAAGCAATATTAAGAGTACATGAGCCCGTAAAAACAGTCTCATGACAGCGGCCTCAACTGATATCCTTCACCGCGGACAGATTCGATCGAAAAAGGCACCTCTAAGTCACGAAGCTTTTTGCGCAAACGGGTGATATATACATTCAGCGTATTGTCATCAACAAACAGATCAGTATCCCACGTTTTTTCCATTAACCGGTCTCTTCCCGTTACCTTTTCTCCGCGTTCCAGCAACACCTCAAGAAGCTTGCTTTCTTTCTTTGAGAGCTCGCACTTTTGTTCTTGATAACGCAGTTCAAATCGCTCTACATACAGCTGCACACTCTCGAATTCCACGATTCTTTCTCCCTGCTTTACCGCATACTCTCCATACGCCCTGCGAATTTGGCTTTTGATTTTCGCGAGCACAATATCATAAGAAAAGGGCTTTTCAATATAATCATCGCCGCCGTTTTCAATCGCCATCACCTGATCCATTTCGCCGCTTCTGGCAGAAATAAAGATGATCGGGCTGGTCGAATGCTGGCGGATTTGCCGGCACCAATAATATCCGTCATAGGCCGGCAAGTTGATATCAAGCAGCACCACATCGGGCTTTTCCCGCAAGAACTTATCCAATACAGCTGTGAAATCATTGGTAACCACGGTATTATATCCGTACTTCTCTAAATAATTTTGTAATAATGACCGAATGTCTTCGCTATCTTCCACAATCATGATTTTATTCATGCAATCCATCCTCCAAAAGGATAAGGCCGTTTCAGAGCCATCATTTTTTGATGCCCCCATCATAATGCTTTCATCGGTTCTGCGCAACAAGAGAAAGCGGGCCTTCATAAAAGACCCGCTTCTTACCGTTCTTTGCGAATATGTATATCTTGAATCGATTGTTTTGGTGCATGAAATCTGCTTTCGGCTTCACTTCTTGCCTCAGCAAAGGCCCGTGCCTCCACATTGTCTTTGTAGACATCCAGCTGAATCAGATACAGCGGACGCACTTTAAAACCATGAATAATCGTCACAGCCCACAGCGGGAGCACAATAAAAATTCCTGGTAAATCGGGCAGCACAAAACCAAACGCAAATACGAAAAAATAAATAATTCCATACATGATCCATTTTTTATTTCTAACCTTGATGCCAATCAATAAAAAGGCAAAAAAACTGGTGATAGCAAAAGGCATGAAAATAAACAGCATCCACCAGCTATGCCGCCATTCCCAAGCGGCACCTCTTTTTGTAATTTCCATATTTTTCTCCTCCTATTTACCTATAATAATAGATTAAGCATACCGCGTCACCTGTTAACGAGAAAATAGTGATAGACGGAGCACAGGTTTCCTGCTATATTATTAATTGATAATGATAATCATTACTGATTAATTAAAATACATATTGGGGGATTCTTGATGAAAAAGAACACATTGCTCGTGGGCATGCTGGTGCTGCTTCTTATGTTTGTCAGCGCTTGCAGCGGCACGGATTCGAAAGGAAGCTCAGGTGATTCAGCTTCCGATAAGACAGAAATGAGAACATACAAATCAACAAAAGGAGACGTCAAAATCCCTGCACATCCGAAACGCATCGTCACTGATTTTTATGCTGGTGAATTGCTGTCTGTCGGGGCGAATGTGGTTGGCTCGGGTTCATGGTCATTTGATAATCCGTTTTTAAAATCAAAGCTGAAAGATGTGGAGGATGTCGGTGATCCGATCAGCGTCGAAAAAGTGACGGAGCTTCAGCCTGACTTAATTGTTGTCATGAATGAAGAAAATATCGATCAATTAAAAAAAATCGCGCCAACTGTTGTCGTTCCTTATAACACAGCGAAAAACATAGAAGACACAGTCAGCATGTTCGGGGATATCGCCGGAGCGAAAGACGAAGCAACATCCTTTATGGCTGACTTTAACAAAAAAGCGGAAGCAGCCAAAAAGAAAATGGCCGGCGTCATCGACAAAGATGCGACTTTCGGTATTTATGAAAACACGGACAAGGGCGAATTTTGGGTGTTCAATGACAATGGCGGACGCGGCGGCCAAGCTGTATACAACGCGCTTGGGTTAAAAGCGTCTGAAAAAATTGAACAAGATGTCATCAAAAAAGGAGAGATGAAACAGCTCTCTCAAGAGGTCATTCCTGAGTATGCCGCAGATTATATGTTCATTACGGACTACAATCCGAAAGGCGAAAGCAAAACACTCGACAAACTGAAGGAATCCGCTATCTGGAAAAACCTAGACGCCGTCAAACATAACCGCGTGTTTATCAATGACTTTGACACATTCTACCCATACGATCCGATTTCCGTCAGCAAACAGGTTGATTTGATTGCTGATATGCTGGTGAAGCGTGAGAAAGAAAACCAAAAATAAATGGCATGACAAAAGCACTCACGATGACGTGAGTGCTTTTTCTTCAGCTGACTTGCTGTCTAGCGGCTTTTCCCGCTGAGCCGAATTCTTTCATTTTGCTTTTCACTGTTTCTTTTACCGCGTCAATTCCCGGCGTCATATAGGCGCGGGGTTCGTATAAGTCCCGATTTTCTTCAAACATGACGCGCGTTTTTTCTGCCCATGCCACCATACATTCCGTATTGATGTTGATCTTCGCGTGACCAAGCTGAATTGTTCTTGCGATTTGATCAGCCGGAATTCCCGATGCGCCGTGAAGAACAAGCGGAATATTCGTGACCTTAGCGATTTCCTCCATCTCTTTGAATCCGAGCTTAGGTTCACCTTGATACTTTCCATGGACTGATCCAAGCGCAGCCGCCAGGGCATCAATATTGGTTTCTTCCGCGAGACGCTGGCACTCATGAAGATCAGCGTATTTGACGCCGCCCACAAGGCCGTCCTCCATGCCGCCTACCGTGCCGACTTCAGCCTCCACTGACACACCGTGAAGCTTGGCATAATCCGCTACCTCTTTCGTCATGGCGATATTCTGATCAATCGGCGAATGTGATCCGTCAATCATGACCGAGCTAAACCCTGCGTCAATGGCTTGTTTGCAGCGCTCCACACTGCTGCCGTGATCAAGGTGAAGGACAACGGGAACGGTGATTGACAATTCTTCCATTAATGCATTGACCATCACGGCTACGGTTTTGAATCCGCCCAAGTAGTCGATCAGCCGATCTGATGCCGCCGCAATGACAGGAGACTGTTCTTCCTCCGCAGCCCGCAAAATCGCTTTTGTCCACTGCAGGCCATTAATATTAAACTGGCCGATTGCGTAATGCTCCCGTTTTGCATCTTCAAGAAGCTCTTTCATCGATACAAAAGCCATGTTCACCCCTCCTTTATCCATTACATGTTGAAGTATTTTGATACAACATCAACCGTTGTTTTTTTCGCTGTTTGAATGGCTTCCTCGGCACTCAGCTTATAGTATTCAGGCCGGAAAAGCTCAACCGATACAACATCAGAGAAACCGATTTCTTTGAGGGCTGATAAATGGGCATCTAAGTCAATCGCCCCTTGGCCAGGCCACACACGATCCTCATCCGTTAAAAAGCCGATTGGGAAATCTTCGGTATCGTCGATGTGGTAGATGAAAATTTTCTTTCCGTCCGCCTGCTTTAAGCTCTCAATATTTGAACCCATCGCATGGAAGTGGAAACTGTCAAGGACAAGCCCGACATTGTCACGGTTGACTGTGTTTACGATGTCGTACGCCTGTTCAAACGTATTGACCGTACATTGCGGATGCCCGACAAATTCAAGCGCGATTTTTACGCCGTACGGCTCCGCGATATCTGAAAGCTCAGTCAGCATCTCTACACTGCTCTTTTTGATCTCTTTTTTTACAATCTTCTGCTCAGTCACAAGCGGAACGGCCACGACATATTTTACGCCGAGGGTTTTGCACGTTTCCATCATGTCTTTAAATTCAGCGATGATCTCATTTGTGTCCTTTTCATCACGGTTGTTGAAAAAAACGAGTGCGTTTAAGGCAAGCGGTTTAATGTGATGGGTTTGAAAATACTCCGCAAGATCGTCCAATGAATGGTTTTTTAAGTACTCCGGCAGCTTATCCAATGTGCGGATTTCAATATAATCATAGCCGTGCTTTTCGCACAGTTCTAAATCCTGTTTAAGATTTGAGTTTTCCAATGTTGTGGCTTCATTAAAACAAAGTTTCATGTCAGACTCCCCCATCTGCGTTTTAGATATGAAGGGAGTTCGGCAGGGAGGCTGTTCGCCATATCCCGCCGAACTCCATGCTCAGCTTATGCCAGACCTAATTCTTCTTTCATTTTTTGAAGCATAAAACGGCTTGATTCATCCGCTCTTTTGTCAACCCAAGCAAATACGGCGTTGGTCGCAATTCCATCGAACTTCATTTCTCTCATCTTTCTGAAAATCGTCTCAAAATCAACCTCGCCTTGGCCAATGTCCAAATGCTGGTGAACCGTTACTTTCGCGTCAGGCGGATTGACGATATAGCGCAGGCCATGAGCCGCTTTATGATTATAGGTATCCGCAAATAAAACATGTGTGAGGCGGTCGCCGGCTTCGTCAAACATTGTCTCGATGTCGCCTTTGCCGTCATCATAGAAGAAGGTATGCGCAGTTGAATAGACAAGATTGATCCAATCCTTGTCAAGCGCGCGGATCATATCCATCGCACCTTTGTGCGTTTCGATAAAATCGTATGGATGGGCTTGAAGATTCAGTTTAACGCCTTCTTTTTCAAAGACTGGCAGAAGCTCATCCATGGATTTGATAAATTTTTCTTCACTTGTTAAAGGATCATATTTTGAACCGCTGAATTCACTGTTCATCAAATCCACTTCAAGTTCAACCGCAATTTCGATCGCCCTTTTCCAATTGCGCACCGCAGCCTGGCGGCGGTCTTCATCAGGACCCGCCCAGTGGTAAAGAGGGAGGAGCGATGAAAGCTTAACACCTGTATCCTTTAAAAGCCGCTTTAATTGTTTAATC
Source organism: Bacillus sp. 0209A (assembly GCF_036765095.1). Taxonomy (NCBI): domain Bacteria; kingdom Bacillati; phylum Bacillota; class Bacilli; order Caryophanales; family Bacillaceae; genus Bacillus; species Bacillus sp. 0209A. Next base: position 162,666 of record NZ_JBAIZV010000002.1, on the reverse strand, counting down.
TTTGCTGAATCGACCTTCGGATATTTATAGAATGGACAAAAATCCTCGCGCGGCGATAGCTCAATATACTCATAGCCAAGCTCCGCCGTTTTATAAACCATTTCCTCCAACGTTAAATCATCACGATACATCGATGGATCCAATGCTAATTTCATATTTTCACTCCTCTACTTTTAGTTTTCAACTGTTGTATAAGATTGATAGAATTCCGGCTTTTCCTTCAAATCAACTTTTTCTTTTTGTCCGGATTCCTGGGCTTTTACACACGCGTCAGTCGTAACAGCGGCAATATAGCCATCCCACGCCGTCGGTCCGCTGACCTCGCCTTTCTTTTGAATGGAATCAATGAAGTCTTGGATTTCTACGTCGTACGCGGCCACAAAGCGTCTCTGCCAATCCATCAGAATATCTGTGCTGAATTTGCCTTCTTTTCTCATGCTGATGCTTGATGGTTCAGGGAGCTTGATGACACCGTCTTCTCCGACGATTTCACATTGAATGTCGTAGCCGTATTTACAGTTCACATAGATTTCTGCATTGATGACGATGCCGCCTTTTGTTTCAATGACTACGATTTGCGGATCTTTTAAATGCGGAAGCGCATTTTTCGATTTTTTCGGATAGATGACTTGAACGGACTCGTAGTCATCATTGACGAGCCAGTGCAGCACATCAATTTCATGAACAAGCGTATCAACAACAGCCATATCCGTTGTGTAATTTTCGGGAACACTTGGGTTGCGGTGCGCGCAGTGAATCATAAGCGTCTCACCGATGACATGGTTATCGAGCGCTTCCTTCAGCTGTACGTAACCGCTGTCATAACGGCGCATGAAGCCGACTTGAACAAGGCGTTTGCCCACTTTGATTTCCTCTTCGACGATGCGCATGCATCCTTCAGCCGTTGTCGCGAGCGGTTTTTCACAGAACACATATTTTTGGGCGTTAATCGCTTTCAGTACGCTCGATTCATGCGCAGGCCCCCAGCTTGTCACTAAGACAGCGTCTACATTTTCGTCGGCAAGAAGACTGTCATCATTCGGATAAACCGCCGCGTTTAATTGGTATTGCTCAACGACCTTTTGCGCGGCTTCTTGATTCACATCCGTTACAGCCACGATTTCCGCACCGGACAGCTTGTTCGTGATGCGGTTAATATGTTCTTTTCCGATTGCTCCAGTTCCAATTACACCAATACCTAAACTCATTGACAGCCACTCCTTCTGTTGGTTACATGATTTTGCTTTCTGTTCCTTGCTTTACTTGGGTCCGAGGAGATCCGTAGAGTTCCTCCTGAATTTGTTCAAGCGACTTGCCAGATGTATTCGGCGCGAAGAGAAGCCCGATGATCATACTGGCCGTCACACATCCGGGAAGAATTGCAGCCATTGTTCCAATGCCGAAATTGGTCATAACCATTGGGACAAACAGACTCCAAACCCCCATTAAGCCAGATTCAACAACTGCTTATCAATATAGTTTCTGGCGATCAATGCATACTCAAGCGGGTTTGCCACATCAGGGTCCTGTTCAGCTTCAACGACAATCCATCCGGAATAATTGTTCTTTAACAGCAGCTGATATACGTCTCTAAAATCAATGCATCCATCACCGGGAACCGTAAACATGCCTTTTAAAAACGATTGCCGAAACGACTTCCCTTCAAGCCTGCACTGTTCCATGACATTCAGTCTGGCATCTTTAAAATGCACATGCTTAATGCGGGCGAAATGCTTCTCAAGCATTCCCATGTAGTCTCCGTCAGAAATATAAGCATGGCCTGTATCATAGAGGAGGTGTACATGCGCAGGGTCTGTACCCGCCATCAGACGGTTCACTTCTTCCGCCGTTTGAACGCCAGTGCCGAGATGATGATGATAGACAAGCTTTAAGCCATGCTGATCGGCAATTTTGCCAAGGTGATCGAGCCCTTCACAAAGCCGTTCCCATTCTTCATCATTAAAGTACGGTTTATCTGTGAACACGTTTTTTTCCAGGCCTTGCACACTGTAGGTTTGTTCAGAGACAACAGCGACATCCGCTTTTACTTGCTGTAAGTACTCACAATACGCTTTAAACGCCTTTGCTGTTTCTCCGAGTCCGTCTCGGAGGATGAAGCTGCTGAACCATTTTCCTGCGATCCGCAAATTCCGAAGCTTCAGCTCTTTATTCAGGATGGCAGGTTCAGGGAAAAAGCCCCCGACTTCCGTGCCTTGAAAACGCGCGACGACAATATCACTTAACAAATGCTGAAGAGTATTTCCCGCTCCGATTTCAGGCATATCATCATTCCGCCACCCAATGGGAGCAATCCCCCACAGGATTTCATTTTTGCCCATCTATGATGCCTCCCCTCTAATACTGCTTAGCAGATTCCAGCATTTTCTCTTTTGCTTCGTATGCTTTCTGAACACTTTCTTGTTCAGACACCTCTGCTACGCCGACATGCCACCAGCTGTCATAGCCGTCCGTCATTGTTTTTGGCAGAACCTTCATTTCAATTAACGTTGATACGTCCTGTTTCTTCGCATCCTCTAACGCCTCTTTTAACTCTTCTACTGTGTTCGCACGATAGGTTTTCGCGCCGTATCCCTCAGCAACTTTCGCATAATCGACATTTAAAATCTGGTTGTCATCTGTGCGGAACTCACAATAGTAGCTGCCGCTGCCATGATCCATTTGCAAGTTGTTGATACATCCAAAACCAGAGTTATCAAAGAGCAGCACATTGATTTTCTTGTTGTACTGAATCGCTGTAATCAGCTCAGAGTGAAGCATCAGGAAGCTGCCGTCTCCGACAATGGAATATACTTCTCTGTCAGGGTGGGCCAGTTTAAGCCCCAGTGTCCCGGACACTTCATAGCCCATGCAGGAGTACCCGTATTCCAGGTGATACGTATTCGGAACATTTGAATGCCACAGACGCTGTAAATCTCCTGGAAGAGAGCCCGCTGAACAAATAATTACGCTGTCTTCAGCAATCGTTTCGTTGATTGTCAGCAATGCCGTTGTTTGCGGAAGTTCCGTATTCAACGCGTCAGCGTATTCATTTAGAATCTCTTGAGAGAAATGATGTTTGATTTCCGGATCAAACGCTTCCCGTTTAAATGCCACTTTGCTGAGGCGTTCGCGTTCAGCGAGCCATTCGTCCTTCAGCTCCTTGATCGTTGAGCCGAATTCACTCTTATAGCCTGCAAGCAAGCCGTGCAGTTTGCCAAGCGTTACTTTCGCATCCGCCACCACTTGGAACGCGTCGAGTTTATACGCCTGCATTCGGCTGACATTAATGTTCAGGAACTTCGCTTTATCAAAATCAAAAGCGGTCTTAGAGGATGTCGCAAAATCCGTATATCTTGTGCCGATGCCGATAATCAAATCAGCTTGGCGGGCCGCTTTATTTGCCGCAAGTGTACCTGTGATGCCCATTCCGCCGAGGTTGTTCGCAAAATCAGCTTCAACTGTCGACTTTCCTGCCTGCGTTTCAACTAACGGAATGTGATACGCTTCAGAAATGGCAACCAATTCATCGCGCGCACCGGAATATTTTGCGCCGCCGCCGACGAGGATCACAGGATTTTTGCTGGCTTTCATCAGCTCCGCCGCACCTTGAAGCTCGCGCTCGCTCGGCTGCATGCGATCAATATAGTGAATCCGTTTGACGAAGAAACTTTCATCAAAGTCGTATGCTTCTCCTTCCACATCCTGAGAAATACAAATCGTTGCCGGACCTGCTTTTGCCGGATCAGTCATGACTTCAAACGCGCGCAGCAAACTGCTCATAAGCTGCTCGGGGCGCGTAATGCGGTCCCAGTATCTCGATACAGGTTTCAATGCATCGTTTGTCGTAATCGCCGCGCTGTATTCTTGCTCCATTTGCTGCAGTACAGGGTCTGGCTGTCTTGTCGCAAATGTATCTGCCGGAATGAAGAGAACCGGGATATTGTTTGCCAATGCAGTGCCGGCCGCTGCTACTAAGTTGGCCGCTCCGGGTCCGACGGATGTAGAGACCGCATATATCTTTCGTCTCAGCATTTGTTTGCTGTACGCCATTGCGGCATGCGCCATTCCTTGTTCATTTTTCCCTTGATAGACTTTCAAATGGCCTGCATCCTGCTCAAGCGCCTGGCCAATCCCTAATACGTTACCATGACCGAAAATCGTGAAAATCCCTTCAACGAAAGGCTCTTCCTTTCCATCTACATGGATGTACTGCTGGTTTAAGAATTTAATCAGCGCTTGTGCTGTTGTTAAGCGAATTTTCTTACCCACAAACGATCCCACCTTTACTCGATCTTTTTCAATTATGACTGTGCTTCAATAAGCTGTACGATTTCTTCCGCAGTCGGCATCGCTTCTGACGAACTGTGCTTGCTCACCACAATGGAGGCTGAAGCGCTGCCGTATTTCAATGCCGTTTCGATATCTTTTCCGCTGACAAGGCCATAGATGAAGGCTGACGCATAAGAATCACCAGCTCCAAAGGTTTTCAGCACGTTTGTCTTGTACGCTTGCGCTCGGAATACCTCGCCTGATTTGCTGTATGCGTAAGAGCCTTCGACGCCGTGTTTAATGACAACGAGGTCGGCTGAATGCTCAAATAAATGATTGACTGATTCCTCATTGCTTCCGCCTGTGCGATTTTCCATCGCGTCAAATTCATCGCGTGTGCCAATGACAATATCAGACTGCTCGGCGACCAAAGAATAGTAAACGGCTGTTTCATCCGCTGACTGCCACGTATATGGGCGGTAATCCAGTTCGAACACCACTTTGACCTGATGCTTTTTCGCATATTGAACAGCTTTCAACACCGCTTCCCGTGACGGGCTTTTGGCGAGCGCTGTCCCCGAAACAAGCAGCATTTTCGCCTTTGCGATATACGCCTCGCTTACCTCTGAAGGCTCCAGATAGAGGTCTGCCACATCATCGCGATACATTAAGATGCTGCACTCCTCAGGGCTGAGGATTTCTGTAAATGCAAGGCCCGCTTTATGGCCATCTTGATCAACAATCATCTGCGTTGTGTCAACGCCGGTATTTCTCATATAGGACTCTATGAATCTTCCATGCTGGTCATCTGGAATTTTGCCGATGAATCCCGCTTTTAAGCCTAGCTTCGCGCTGCCGATCGCGATATTCGCAGGTGAACCGCCGACGTATTTCGAAAACGTCATCGTTTCTTCCATTGGGCGGTTGTATTCCACTGCGTTCAAATCAATACATGCCCGGCCGATGGCAACAATATCAAAAGCCTTCTCTTCATTGAATGTATACTTCATCGTAAACAGCCACTCCTCACTTGTTAGCGTTCTAAAATCCACTCATGCGCCGGGTCGTTATGAAACTTCCATTTCCGCGTCGGCCCTGCCATGACATTTAAATAGTAGGATGTATATCCATCCGGAACGCCTACCGGGTGGTATCCAGCAGGAACGATGACAACGTTTTCATTTTCGACGGTCATCGTCTCGTCAATGGAGCGGTCATCTGTATATACGCGCTGAAACACAAAGCCCTGTCCCGGATCTAACTCATGGTAGTACGTTTCTTCTAAGAAAGATTCTTCCGGCAAGTTGTCTTGGTCATGTTTATGAGGCGGGTAGCTGGACCAGTTGCCGCTGTCAGTATAGACTTCAACCACTAATAGGCTGTTAGCTGAAGGGTCTGAATCCGGAAGAATGTTATGCACTGTGCGTTTGTTTGAAAACTTCCCGCGATGCTCAATTCCGGTGTCTTCCGCTTTGATTAGCTTTGTCGGAAGCTGTTTTTCTGATGGAGAATAGCAAAGCGCCACTCTTGCGTCGCTGACCGCTGTAATCTCAAATGCACGGTCATTTGAAATATAGACGCTGTCTGTCGGTTTTCGTTCGAATACGCTTTCACGTGTGCCGATATTCTCAAAAGTCGACTCATGATCGGTCACTGTGATTTTTCCCGTTACTGCCACAATACAGATTTCTTGTTTTTTCAACTCTTCTGCATAGCTGGAACCGGAAGCGAGATCTAACACTTTAAACTCTACATAGGTGAGATCAGAGTTGGATTTCGTTACTTCGTGCACCAGTTTGACCCCATTCGATCCTTCATTCGACTGCGGCTTACGCAACAAATAACTCATAGTGAAGCCCTCCTCTTTCTATTGGCAGAATGAGTCCGAACAGCGCACATGGACGCCGTTCGGCTGTTCGTCGTTTAGTTGAAATCAGGCGCCGGATATCTTGCTGTAACCACTTTTTTACGCGTATAGAAGTCGACGCTGTCTTTTCCGTTCGCATGCAGCGTTCCAAAGAATGAAGACTTCCAGCCTGAGAATGGGAAGAACGCCATTGGAGCCGGCACACCCAGGTTGATGCCGAGCATTCCCGCATCGATGTTTTCACGGAAGTAGCGGATTGCATTTGAGTTGGATGTGAACAGGCAGGCACCGTTCGCAAACTCAGACTTATTGGCAATTTCAATCGCTTCTTTCAGGTTTTTCACGCGGATAACAGATAAGACCGGCGCGAAAATTTCATCTTTCCAGATCGTCATCTCTGTCGTGACATTGTCAAAGATCGTCGGGCCGACAAAGTAGCCTTCGTCAGACCCATTTTCACGTCCGTCACATACGAGTCTCGCGCCTTCTTCCAAACCTTTTTCGATATAGCTGAGTGTGCGTTTCTTGTTGTCTTCGCGAATAACCGGTCCTAAGAACACGCCGTCATCAAGGCCGTTACCGATTTTAATGTCAGCCACTTTTTCCTGCAGCTTCGCCATAAACTCATCAGCGATTCCTTCTTCAACCGTCACAACCGCACAAGCCATGCAGCGTTCACCGGCAGAACCGAAGGCTGCTCCGATGATGTTTGTGATTGTGTCTTCGAGATTCGCATCGTTCAGGACAATCGTATGGTTCTTCGCTCCTGTCAAAGATTGAACGCGTTTTAAGTTTTCGCTTCCTTTTTTGTAAACGTATTCGCCGACCGGCTTGGAGCCTACGAATGAAATCGCTTTAATTTCTGGATGCTCGAGGATGCCGTTCACAACGTCATGCGCACCGTATACGACGTTGAATACCCCTTTCGGAAGACCCGCTTTTTCAAAAAGCTCAACCAATTTCTCTGTTAACAGCGGCGTCCGCTCAGATGGCTTTAAAATAAATGTGTTTCCGAGCGCGATTGCCATCGGGAACATCCAGCAAGGAACCATCATCGGGAAGTTGAATGGCGCGATTCCGCCGACAACTCCGATTGGGTAGCGGTAGTTGGCCGCTTCAACGTCCGTTGCGATGGAAGCAAGCGAGTCACCCATCATCAGGGAAGGTGCTCCAGCTGCGAATTCCACGTTTTCAATTCCGCGTCCCACTTCTCCAAGCGCTTCTTTTGTGTTTTTTCCATTTTCAATGGTAATCAGATGAGCAAGTTCTTCTTTATGCTGAGAAAGCAGCTGCTGGAAGTTAAATAGAATTCTGGCACGGCGTGGAACCGCCACTTTTGACCAGGTTTGAAATGCCTCAGCCGCTTTTTGCGCAGCGTACTCAATATCCTCTTTTGTAGAGATCGGCACTTGGCACAGCACTTCTTTCGTCGCCGGATTAACAACTTCTTCGTATTGATCTGTTTTGCTTTCAACCCATTCACCGTTGATGTAGTTTTTTAATTTTCTGATTTCTGCCATTCTTATTGCCTCCTTCATTAGTAAACACATACACTTGTATGGATGGTTCAAGATAGATTCATATCAATATCCACTTTTCAGCAAGCCAAGAATTAAACGCTTTCAAAAAAACCAAAAAAATAAATGGCGATGCAATTTGAAATAAGCAACCATTTCATGCACATCAGGTTACTTTTTGGTCATTTCTTGGTTATATTCTAATCGCACAATACCCATAAGTCAATCATAAACACTACATTTTTTCATTATTTTTATTATATTAATCTTTTAACTAATTAAGAGATAAACAAGAAGTCCGTCGATTCTTGCAAAAGATATACACCGGTGTTATCATTTTTTAATCAACTATTGATAAACTTTTGGTTTTTATTATATATTTATGTTACGTAAAGATTCAAGAAGGAGTTTTTAATATGAAACTGATGCGGATTCAGGAAATGGAGGAGTACATATTATCGCATGGCACTGTTTCCTTAGATGAGCTGTGCCAGGTGTTCAATGTCTCTAAAAACACAGTCAGACGAGATATCAACAAGCTAACAGAAAAGGGTGCGATTGAAAAAGTATACGGCGGCGTAACATCTATTGAAAAAACCGCATTAGTTCCTTTTGAGAATCGCACCATTCAGCACCAAGATGAAAAAACAAAAATCGCCCATTATGCCTCCCGTTTTATTGAAGATCACGATTTGATCTTCATTGATTCAGGAACGACAACAAAGTCTATTCTCGATACGCTTGACCCGGCCAAAAATGTCACCATTTTAACCAACAGCTTAGACATTATCAATGCGGCGTCAGCTTTGAAGAATATCAACTTAATCATTATCGGAAACAACTATAAGAGAAAAACCCGCTCCTTTGTCGGCATGGACGACCCGGCTATGCTTGATAAGTACAACATCAACAAAGCCTTTATGTCCGCTACCGGAACGACGCTGACACACGGATTGACCAATTCCGATCTGCTGGAGTACGACATTAAAAAAAGGATTTCGGAAAAAGCAAAAGAAGTGTATTTATTGGCTGACCATTCTAAATTCGGAAAATCAACACTTTTGACATATGCGCCGTTTGACAGGCTGCGTTGCATTGTGACATCTCAGCCATTAGATGACGAGTACACACAGTACTGCAATGAGCACCAAATCAGCATTCATCTGGCCTAACGGTTACAATAGTGTTGAGAGTCTTTCATCCATTTTATTCTAGGAGGCAGATCATGAAAAAAGCTACGCTCGGAAAATCAGACTTGCAGGTATTCCCTATCGGATTAGGAACAAATGCTGTCGGAGGACATAACCTCTACCCGAACCTGAATGAAGAAACCGGGAAAGAACTGGTACGCGAGGCGATCCGTAATGGTGTGACCATGTTAGACACCGCTTATATTTACGGGATCGGCCGTTCCGAAGAGCTAATTGGTGAAGTGCTGAGCGAGTTCAATCGCGAAGATGTCGTCATCGCGACGAAAGCGGCGCACAGAAAAGAAGGAAATGACTTTGTCTTTGATAATTCACCAGAATTCCTTAAGAAATCAGTTGATGAAAGCCTGAAGCGTTTGAATACGGATTATATCGATTTATTCTACATTCACTTCCCGGACGAACATACGCCGAAGGATGAAGCGGTTAACGCGCTGAATGAGATGAAGCAAGCCGGAAAAATCCGTTCCATCGGTGTATCCAACTTCTCTTTAGAGCAGCTGAAGGAAGCAAACAAAGACGGCTTGGTAGATGTATTGCAAGGCGAATACAACCTGTTAAACCGTGAAGCGGAAAAGACATTTTTCCCGTATACGAAGGAGCATAACATTTCATTTATCCCTTACTTCCCGCTCGTATCAGGATTATTGGCAGGAAAGTATACAGAAGATACAACGTTCCCTGAAGGAGACCTGCGAAACGAACAAGAACACTTCAAGGGCGAGCGTTTTAAAGAAAATATCAGAAAGGTCAACAAGCTTGCGCCGATTGCCGAAAAGCACAACGTTGATATCCCGCACATCGTATTGGCTTGGTATTTGGCAAGACCGGAAATTGATATTTTAATCCCTGGGGCAAAACGTGCCGATCAGCTGATTGATAACATCAAAACAGCCGACGTAACGCTTTCTCAAGACGATATTTCGTTTATTGATAAGCTGTTCTCATAATAAAAGGAAACCCGCCTTCTCACTTAGGAAGGCGGGTTTTGTATATTAATCTTGATCGCATTTCCCATATTTATACTTAATTGGATTTATATCATCCTTTTTTTCGTTTTTTTAAATTTGAAGTTACTTTTTCCCTAAAGTAGTAGTATGATAGGAATTGTTGAGCAGAAAATGAACTTTGCAATCTTTCTTTTGTCTTATTTTTCTTTGATTCTGCTTACGATATCATCTTAGAGAAGAGGTTGAATACGATGAAGGTTTTGCTGAAAAACGAAGGCGGACTGACAAAGGAAGTAAAAGTCGGATTTAGCTGGACGACTTTCTTCTTCGGGTTTTTCCCTGCGTTATTCCGCGGTGATTTAAAATGGGCTGCGATCATGTTTATTATTTCTGTCGTTCTTGGCTCATTTACGTTAGGAATTGGCGGCTGGGTCAGCGGCATTGTTTTCTCATTTATTTATAATAAGCTTTACATAAAAGAACTGATCGAAAAGGGATACCGCCCAGCAAACGAAGAATCCCAAGCGATTTTAGAAAGAAACCAAATCGTTACACCTGCAGCATAAGAATGAAAACCTTACCCCATTAGGAGTAAGGTTTTTTCATGCCTATTTCGCGTATGACAATCACAAGATCATCTCTCTATGCTGTTGTGAACCACGTATATAAATAAGCTGTCGTCCCTTCATACCCAAACACTAGAAACAAATTCCATTCATCATAGATGACGACATGTCTGCTTTCATTTGTAAATAGCCGTTCATCAATTTGAATCCCGTTATTTTCATAGGCAAGAATTCGCTGTAAAACAGATGCTCCGTCAAATTCTGAAAAGATCCCATACTCTATCACCGATTCCAGTATTTTGGTGATTACAGCCTCTCTGTTTTTCTCTACCGCCGCTCTGTTCCATTCCCAGCCAACTTCTGCATACTCTTCCCTCTCCATCAATAAACGAAAGACTTCTTCCACTGATCTCTCTTCTGGTCGTTCAGCTGTTAAGTAAAAAATGAATGATTCTGAGTCAGGCTCGAGGCATTCTTGAATACTGATATGTGGCAAAAAAGACAATTGCCTGCTGCACACTTTCTCAAGCTTTTGTTTTTTCAACACGATAAATCCTCCTTTTTCTCATATCCTTGCGTGAAAAAGGTTTTGGCGCTTACAATGATGTTGAAAGGAATGATTACAATGGCAAATACGCAATTCCCTCTGATCACACAAAACCTTTCTCTCGATCTCGTGAATACAGAAATCATCAGCTATGATAAACGGCACGATCTCATCCAGTCAGAAAAAGATCTGATGGCATGGTTAGAAATAATGGGAGAAACCGCTCCTTTTCTCCATTCTTTTACGTTACAGCAAGTCCAAGAACATGATTCTCTCGTGCTGCAACGAATTCATCAATTCCGCGCTGAGCTAAGAAAACACTTTGAGCGTATCGCCGAGGGCAGTGAACCCTCTCAAGCTTTCATCTCTTTCCTGCAAGATCAAATTGCCGCCGCTCCCTTTTCTTATCAAATCATAGATGACACACTGGCACGCATACCGAATGGAACACTCGATCAATCCATTTTATCGCTTATCGCTTACGACGCGTTATGGCTGATTCATACAAAAGAAATCCAACAGCTGAAAAGGTGCGCAAACGAAAAGTGCATTTTGCTCTTTCTTGATAAAACAGGAAGGCGAAAATGGTGCTCCATGAAGATATGCGGCAACAGACAAAAGGTCTCGCGCCATCAGAAAAAAATCAACAATGAGTAAACCGTTCCCCAGTGAACGGTTTTTTTACTGTTATCATAAACTAACCATTAAAAATTAAATTGACAGGTTAGTTTATAACTATTATTCTATACCTACTGGAGGGATTCATTTGGAAAACAACTTCTTTTTGAAAATGAAAGGAAAAGGGAAAACACCTTTACAGGTAAACGGCAAAGATGCTGTGACAGGGCTTGTAGGAGGGTTTATCACTATACTGGCACTTGCCTCGTTGACGGCTTACACCTCAAGCCTATGGTTAATGGCACCTTTTGGAGCGAGCTGTGTGCTCGTATTCAGCGCTTGGAATGCTCCATTATCACAGCCGAGAAATGTGATTGGCGGCCATTTCATTTCTGCACTTACAGGGATTGTTGTCTTTGAGGTATTCGGGGCCCATCCATGGACCTTTGCATTAGGCACAGGACTTGCCATTTGCTTGATGATGCTGACTAAAACCACTCATCCTCCTGCCGGCGCAGATCCGATTGTTGTCATTCAAGGGGCGTATGCTTGGAGCTATTTAATATTTCCCGTACTTATTGGATCTGTCATCATCGTGATCATCGCTCTCGTTATCAATAACTTGCGCAAAAATCGCCAGTATCCCGCATTTTGGCTTTAATGTTCAAAACAAATGTTTCAAATCAGATAGGGAAAGGGTACTCATTTATTAACTTTGTTAAACATATATGAGGTGCTCATTGGTTCAACAACTGAGGGGGAACATTTGTGAAGAAAGACATAAGGAAATATATGATCTACTTTTTCGGCGCTTTAGGGGGGCTGCTTTACGGTTACGATACGGGCGTTATCTCTGGAGCGCTGCTATTTATCAACAACGATATTCCTCTAATAACATTGACCGAGGGATTGGTCGTCAGCATGCTGCTTCTTGGCGCGATCTTCGGGTCTGCTTTAAGCGGCACATGCTCAGATCGCTGGGGCAGGAGAAAAGTTGTATTTGTCCTCTCCATCATTTTCATTATTGGTGCGCTCGCTTGCGCATTTTCTCAAACGGTCGGCATGCTGATTGCGTCTCGGGTGATTCTCGGATTGGCCGTAGGCGGTTCAACGGCACTGGTGCCTGTATATCTTTCAGAAATGGCGCCGACAAAAATCCGCGGAACACTGGGCACGATGAACAACTTAATGGTTGTTACCGGTATTTTATTAGCCTATATCGTCAACTATCTGTTCACGCCATTTGAAGCGTGGCGCTGGATGGTGGGGCTGGCTGCGGTGCCTGCTGTGCTTTTATTAATCGGGATCGCGTTTATGCCTGAATCACCAAGATGGCTCGTGAAACGCGGACGTGTAGAAGAAGCGAAAAACATCATGAAAATCACTCATGATCAAGAAAATATTGAACAAGAACTTGCGGATATGAAAGAAACGGAAGCAGGGGAAAAAGAAACAACACTCGGTTTGCTGAAAGCAAAATGGATTCGCCCCATGCTTCTCATTGGCGTCGGCCTTGCCGTTTTTCAGCAGGCTGTCGGCATTAACACGGTGATCTACTACGCGCCGACCATTTTCACGAAGGCCGGTCTCGGCACATCCGCATCAGTACTCGGCACAATGGGGATCGGCGTCCTCAACGTCATCATGTGTATCACCGCCATGATCTTAATTGACCGTGTCGGCCGCAAAAAGCTCCTGATCTGGGGAAGTGTCGGTATTACACTGAGCTTGGCAGCACTAGCAGCTGTGCTCCTGACACTGGGGCTCTCTACATCAACAGCATGGCTGACCGTCGTTTTCCTCGGCGTCTACATCGTGTTTTACCAAGCAACATGGGGGCCGGTTGTATGGGTTCTGATGCCTGAGCTTTTCCCATCCAAAGTGCGCGGGGCCGCAACAGGCTTTACAACATTGGTCTTATCAGCAACCAACCTGATCGTGTCGCTCGTCTTCCCGCTGATGCTCAGCGCCATGGGCATCGCATGGGTCTTTACCATTTTTTCAGTGATCTGCCTGCTATCGCTTTTCTTCGCCTTCTACATGGTTCCTGAAACCAAAGGGAAAAGCTTGGAAGACATTGAAGCAAGCCTGAAACAACGGTTTAAAAAGAAGAACAGCAGCCAGAGCCAAGTGCTGAATGAGCGTACATTATAAAAAAGGAATCGTCTCACAGGACGATTCCTTTCTCTGTTACACCATAACCTTGCACATATTGTTCGTAAATTCCACAGGGTCCTGAATCGGCAGGCCTTCGATGAGAAGCGCCTGATTGTACAGGAGATTTGTGTACAGGCTCAATTTCTCTTTATCCTGTTCAAATGCATCCTGCAGCGTATTGAATACCTCGTGATTCGGGTTGATTTCCAGCACTTTTTCCGCCTGTACATTTTGGCTGTCCGGCATCGCGTTTAAGATTTTTTCCATCTCAATCGTGACTTCGCCGTCAGCAGCAAGGCAGACCGGATGTGATTTGAGTCGTTTTGAGATTTTGACGTTTTTCACTTTATCTGACAAAATGTTTTTCATTTCCTCAAACAGATCCTTATACTTGCTTTCCTCTTCCTCTGACTGCTTTTGATCCTCATCCGTGTCTATGCCAAGGTCTCCGCTTGATACGGATTTAAATTCTTTTTCCTGATAAGATGTCAGCATTTTAATCGCAAACTCATCAATGTCCTCTGTGAAGTAGAGAATTTCATAGCCTTTGTCCGCTACCATTTCCGTTTGCGGCAGTTTCTCAATGCGATCGTATGAATCACCTGTCGCGTAATAAATATATTTCTGCTCCTCAGGCATTCTCGATACGTACTCATCTAGGCTGACCAATTTTTTCTCTTTCGAAGAGTAGAATAATAAGAGGTCCTTCAATTGATCCTTATTCGCGCCATAATCATTGTACACGCCGAATTTCAGCTGTCTGCCGAACGACTTGTAGAACGTCTCGTATTTCTCTCTGTCTTTTTTCAGCAGGCTTTGCAGCTCGCTTTTGATTTTCTTGCTGATGTTTTTCGCGATCAGCTTCAGCTGACGGTCATGCTGCAGCATTTCCCTGGAAATGTTCAGTGACAGATCCTCAGAATCGACCATCCCCTTCACGAAGCTGAAGTGGTCCGGAAGCAGATCCGCGCATTTGTTCATGATCAGAACGCCATTGGAATAAAGCTCCAAGCCTTTCTCATATTCCTTGGAATAATAGTCAAACGGCATGTTTTCAGGAATAAATAGAATCGCGTTGTAGCGTACGGCGCCATCCACACTGATATGAACGTGTGAGAGCGGTTTATCAAATCCGTAATGCTTTTCAGCATAGAACTTTTCATAGTCCTCATCTGTCAGCTCGCTTTTGTTTTTTCTCCAGATCGGCACCATACTGTTGACCGTCTGTTCTTCCTGCACCTCTTCAAATTCATTCTCGCTGTCTTCCTTCGGCTTATTAATGGTAGTATCCATTTTGATCGGGTAGCGAATGAAGTCGGAGTACTTTTTGATGATCGCTTTTAAACGATATTCTTCTAAGAATTCGTCATAGCTGTCATCTTCTGTGTTCTCTTTGATTGTCAGAATAATGTCTGTACCGATAGCATCCTTTTCACACGGCTCAATCGTATAGCCATCTGCGCCCGCAGACTCCCATTTATACGCCTCTTCGCTGCCGAGCGCCTTACTGATGACCGTCACGACATCGGCAACCATAAACGCCGCGTAAAATCCGACACCGAATTGGCCGATGATGTCATGTCCGTCCTTCTGCTCGTTTTCCTTTTTAAACGCGAGGGAACCGCTTTTTGCAATTGTGCCGAGATGCTGCTCAAGCTCGTCCTTTGTCATCCCGATCCCCGTATCAGAGATCGTTAATGTTCTAGCACTTTTGTCAGCCGCGACCTTTATGTAATAACTGTCTTTATCAAACGTAAGCGCATCGTCCGTCAGCGCTTTGTAATAGATCTTGTCAATCGCGTCACTTGAATTGGAGATTAACTCACGAAGGAAAATTTCTTTTTGGGTGTAAATCGAGTTAATCATCATATCCAGCAGGCGTTTGGACTCTGCTTTAAATTCTTTTTTAGCCATTCTAGATCGCCCCTTTTTGATTTGTTATTAGGTTATGTAAACTCTTATCAGCATCTATTTATCACATACGGTGACAATTGTCAATTAGATTAATAGATGCATATATATGTAAATTTAACATGATTTAGATGCACTTTCACTATATATTCTCAAAAAAGAGAGGTCATCACCCTCTCTTTTTTACTGCGCCATTCCAGCGGCCAAACTCTCGCTTCATCCAAATATGCACCGGGTAGAAAAACAACCCGAACGGTATCAAAAATAATATATTATGCCATGAAGCATTTAGAAACGCGCGGGCTGTAACCGGAAACGTAATCTCTTTGAATAGAAAAGAGATGACAGTCAGCACAACAAACGCGGACGGAATCGTGACGAAGCAATAAAACTTGAGCTCCTTCTTATGCTGCACCTTCAACACACACAAACCCCCCAACAATTTCTAGTCCATCTTAACATATGTTGGCATTTCTTTTCTCGCATGTTTATCACTGCACATAGCGGGAAGACAAATAGAAAAAGGAGGACTCGTGTTATGAGAAGACTTGAAAACAAAACCGCAGTCATCACAGGCGCAGCGACAGGCATTGGGCAAGCGACGGCAGAGGTTTTTGCCAATGAAGGCGCGCGTGTGATGATCGGAGACATTAATGAAGACCAAATGATAGAAACCGTTGAAGCGATTAGAAAAAACGGAGGACAGGCGGACGCCTTTCACCTCGATGTGTCAGATGAAAACAGTGTGAAAGCATTTGCGGATCAAATCAAGGATGCTTGCGGTAACATTGATATTCTGTTTAATAACGCCGGGGTTGATCAGGAGGGCGGAAAAGTGCACGAATATCCCGTTGACCTGTTTGACCGCATTATCGCCGTCGACCTGCGCGGCACGTTTCTTTGCAGCAAATACTTGATTCCGCTCATGCTCGAAAACGGAGGCTCCATCATCAACACCTCCTCCATGTCAGGCCGGGCCGCGGACCTCGATCGCTCCGGCTACAACGCCGCAAAAGGCGGAATCACCAATCTGACAAGAGCGATGGCGATTGATTACGCAAGAGACGGCATCCGCGTCAATTCCATTTCACCGGGCACGATCGAAACGCCGCTGATTGACAAATTAGCAGGTACCAAGGAACAGGAAATGGGCGAAACATTCCGTGAAGCCAACAAGTGGATCACGCCGCTCGGACGCCTCGGTAAGCCGAAGGAAATGGCAACAGTGGCGCTGTTCCTCGCCTCAGACGACAGCTCATACGTCACAGGAGAAGATATCACCGCAGACGGCGGCATTATGGCTTATACATGGCCTGGGAAGATGTTGATTGATGAGAAGTGGAAGGAAGAAACGAAATAAACGAAATAAACATGGTCTGCGCAATATATGTATTACGATCCATACATTAATTAACATTAAAAGGGAGCTCAGCCTTGACCACGAGGTTAAGCTCTCTCTTCATTTGCTCCTAATTATTTTTCTCTATCTGTAAAAAAGAGATGAAAACTACTTATTGTATTCATATTTATTTTACATACTGTCAATTCTACCTTACAATATATTTAGCATTTATTGGGAGTTGATAGAATGAAATTGCTGTATACCTATATCATTTTAGGAGGTTTCATAAGCATATCTCTTTCTTGTTTTTTTCAGTTAGGTATTTTTAATCTCGCTTTATATCTTATCTATTTAAACTATGCACTTTTTTTATATAAACGAGCTAAAAACGCCAAAAGTTCAAATTAATACTTAGTATATCCCTTAACAGATTGTCAAAAATAGAGAAAGTAAAATCTTGTAGGATAAAGAATTCACTCTTACAAGTTCTACATATAGAAAGGTACGCAATTTATGTCACAAAACAAACTTCTCTTTTTACTCTTTTCACTTTCTTCTATCGTTCACTTGCTCTTCAATGCAATTTTAGACCCCACTGTAAGCTGGAAAGCTTGGTTGGTGAACGTTGCTCAAATTCTTTTGGCCCTTCTATTTTTAAATCTCACCTTGAAAGAAACTCAAAAGACCAAGTGATATAACGACACAAAGCCCGGACTGAGTATCCGGGCAAATGTATATCCGTTGGAAGCGTTACCTCTCTCAGGTTTTCTTTTCAAAACCTACTGAAGTTACTCCCCAGCCTTCCATTTCAACCGCAGGCTGGTTTCTCTCGTTTATAGCAAGACAACCTTATACTTCTTCACATCCAAAAACTGCAAAAACTCCCTCGCCAGCACTTCCGGCGCATGCGCTTTTCCTTCATCAAGCCGATACAAAATCAGCCCTATAATCATCGCGGATACATAATAGGCGTAAAGTTTTTTCTCCGCATGAATGTCAGTCTGCTGATGCAGGTAAAACGATTCCAGCGCTTTGAACATATCAGGTATCACATGAGGAACACCCCATTCCCGATTGAGAAAAGGGACAATGGGCATGTTTGATAAAGCAGAAAGCAGACTGGCTAGCGCCTCCTCCGCATCCTTTAAAGAAAGCTCATTCGGACTTGAGGCAATCGTCAGGTGATCTATAATCTCCGCACATGATTGCTGAATCATGGTCTGCAGCAATTCCTCTTTGCTGGCATAGTGATCATAAAAGGTTGCGCGGCGGATATTGCTTTTCCGGGTCATGTCAGAAATCGTGATGGCCGCGTAGTCTTTTTTCTCTGCCAATACGTCCAGCAAAGCCTTCTGAAGCGCTTCTCTCGTTCGAACCACACGCCTGTCGATTTGCTTGTCCTCCTGCCGCTTCCTTGACGGGGCCTGTCCAAACAGCCAATAAAACCGCTTTTGAGAAACGAGCTCCCATACCTTTTGGCTGATGGCTTCCGGAGAAGCGTCCGCATCCTCATGCAGCCAATAGAGGATAATCGCGTACGTGTACAAAGCCCGGTAATGTCCGTAAATCTCCTGTTCGATCGGCGTCAGATTCACATTGACCGGAGCCAGCAAAACATCCAGCTGAAACACATCCTTAAAAAAACGATGAAAATGTCCTCTATTCATCATCGTGCCAAAAAAGGATCGATGCTCGTGGACAAAGGACAGAGTCGGATGCACGGTGTGCCGTTTTTTATTTAAATGGAGTGTGTCCATATGCTTGAAGGCGTCATAGAGCGCTTCACCCAGCCCTTCCTTCATGTCTTCGATCACATCCTCAATAATAGAGAACTTGTCTTCATAATAAAGGTAGAGCGTCCCGCGGCTCACTTTGGCCTTTTCAGCAATTTCTTTCATCGTGATGTGTTGAATGTCTCTTTCTTCCAATAAAGCCAGCAGCGCCTGTTTCACTTGAGCTTCAGCAGATTCCGCCACAAAAACACCCCCAGTCATTAGACAGATATTCGATATATGTACGGTAACGTATAGATGGTTCACCGTTGTCTTTCTTATAGAAAAGGTACCACTTTATAATAGGTCCGAGAAAAGAAGAAAGCAAATGAGGGGGATTTACAATGGAACAGCAAATAAAAGACGACATTCAGCGTGTGTTTCAGCTTCAGAAAAAACAGCAAAAAGCATTACGAGCTTCAACAGCGGAACAGCGCAGAGAAAAGCTTCAGCGCTTTTTAGATTCTGTGATCGCCCATGAGGAAGAAATCACCGAAGCGATCCGCAAAGACGTCCGCAAACCATATCACGAGGTCAAAAAAGCGGAAATCGAAGGAACAAAAAAAGCAATCCGAGATAATATGAACAACCTGGAAAAGTGGATGGCGCCTAAAGAAGTCGGTTCATCGTTAAGCCCCGAGGCAAATGGGATTCTCATGTACGAGCCAAAAGGCGTAACACTTATCCTTGGCCCGTGGAACTATCCGTTTATGCTCACAATGGCGCCGCTTGCCGCTTCTCTCGCAGCCGGAAACAGCGCGATTGTGAAGCTGTCCGATTTTACGATGAACACAAGCAACATTGCCGCTAAAGTAATCCGAGATGCTTTTGATGAAAAAGAAGTCGCGATTTTTGAAGGAGAGGTTGAGGTGGCAACCGAGCTTCTGGATCAGCCATTCGACCATATTTTCTTCACCGGAAGCACAAATGTCGGAAAAATCGTCATGACAGCGGCTGCCAAACACTTGGCATCTGTCACACTTGAGCTTGGCGGCAAGAGCCCGACAATCATTGACAGTGAATACGATCTCATGGACGCAGCGAAAAAGATCGCCGTCGGCAAATTCGTAAACGCCGGCCAAACCTGCATCGCACCTGATTATCTGTTCATTAAAAAAGATGTGCAGGACAAGTTCGCGGGCATTTTACAAACAATCGTCAACGCGGGATTTATGGAGGATGATCGCAATCCGGACCGCAACAAATTTACGCAGATTGTCAACGACCGCAACTTCAACCGCGTCAAAGACCTGTTCGACGACGCTATCGAAAAAGGTGCGGAAGTCGTGTTCGGCGGCGTATTCGATGCCAGCGACCGCACGATCTCGCCAACCGTTTTGAAAAACGTCACGCCCGACATGAAAATCATGCAGGAGGAAATCTTCGCACCGATCCTGCCAATGATGAATTATGAAGACATCGACGAGGTCATCGATTACGTAAATGACCGCGATAAACCGCTTGCGCTTTATGTATTCAGCCACAACCAAGGCCTGATCGACAACGTCCTTCAGCATACAACATCAGGCAACGCAGCCATTAACGATGTTGTCGTTCACTTCAGTGACGTCAACCTTCCATTCGGCGGCGTCAACACAAGCGGGATCGGCTCCTATCATGGCGTATATGGATTTAAAGAGTTTTCTCACGAAAAAGGTGTATTGATTCAAGCCTCTAAATAATCATAGTTAAGAGAATCTGCATTACTCTGCGGATTCTCTTTTTTATCATCCTATTAACCTAAAGGCAAAAAGGAAAATAGAAGAAATGAATAGTAATAAAATACTGTTTTTGCTACGAGACCAAATTCCTCTAGTATATCTCATTGAAACCGCACAACCTCTCACGTATAATATCCCAGAAAACTTCAAAGGAGAGAATTTTATACATGGAAAAACCAGCTGGATTTTGGATTCGGGCAGTTGCCTCTATTATTGATGATTTGATTATCTATTTTTTTGCTTTTATTATGATTTTTATTAACACCTTCATTGTCCTGCCTCTCATTGATGCAGGAAGCCCTTATATGACAGAAGGAGAATATAAATTTTATGTGCTGGTATTCGGAACAATCCCTGTTATAGCCATCATCTATATCTTCGGCATTCTTTATTATAGCTTGCTGACTTCTTCAAAAATGCAAGCAACACTGGGCAAAAAACTCATGGGCATCATCGTTGTCAATCAGTATGGCGAGCGTCTTTCTTTTTGGCACAGCTTTGGCCGTTTCTTCGCTTACATACCATCAGGCATTTTGTATATCGGTTACATTATGGCGGCTTTCCCCTCTAAACTGGCATTACACGATTATATTTGCGGGACAAAGGTTATCTATAAAAGTAAAAATCTCGATTGATTACCAAAAAAAGGCTGACGAGATAACCTCGCCAGCCTTTCTGCTATTTCCCAAAAGCCATTAGCTTCGTATAGCTTCCAATATAAAGCGTTCCGTCCTCAGCAAGCTGAGGAGATGACACGACGTTGCTGTCGGTTTGATAGCTCCATAATTCATTGCCGTTTGAGTCCGCCGCATAAACCTTCATATCATCTGACCCGAAATAAACCGTTCCTTTCGCATCAATTAGCGGTGCCGTTCTGACAGGGCCTCCTGTGTAGAATGACCAGTTCATATCTCCGTTTTTGCTGATGGAAAACAGCTCGCCGCTTCCTGAACCGATGTAGATATTGCCATTATGGTCGATCGCAGGCGATGAACTGGAGAACCCGTTAAGCGGAAATGTCCATTTTAAGCTGCCTGTTGACGTATACGCATACAGCTGTCCGTCTTGGTTACCGGCATAAACGTTGCCATCCTTATCAATCACTGGATATCCTTTAAACGCATTTGACGTCGTTCTGGACCATTTCACCTGTCCGGTTCCGGAGTTGATCGCATAAAACACGTAATTATATGTGCCTACATATACAGTGCCGTTTTTGGCAAGCACCGGCACAGAGCTGACGACACCATTTGTTTTCAACTTCCAGCGTTCTGTCCAAGTTGATTTTGACGTCGGTTTGATCGCGTGAACATAATTATCAAGTGTTGAGAAGTACAACGTGCCGTCTGAACCGATCACCGTTTCAGAGCTTGGCCCGCCGCTTAATGGGACCGTTGTTAGAATCTCGCCTGTTTCCTTGTCGATAAAATAAATCTTTTTGTCATAGGATGCCAGATAGATAACGCCGTTGGTTCCGAGTACGGGAGATTGCGTGAATGTTTTTCCCAGATTGCCTGTCACCCATTTGACTGAGCCATCCGGATGAAAAGCTTTCATTTCCCCATCTCTGGAATGAAGATATACTGTGCCGTCTTCATCAATCACAGCCCCCGCTCCATTTTGAGGAGTCGTTCTGATGTCGTTTTGCCATTTCAGTGTCCCGTCTGTATTTCCGGCGAACCGGCTTTCGCGTGACCAGTTAAACATGGCAGGCGCCATCGCTTGTACATCATACCTTCCTGTTAAAAAGCCGGATGCTCCATTATTTTGAGAAAACACCGTTTCCGCCGCATAAGCAGCTGTTGGCTGAAGCACTTTGGCAGCGGGCACATCAGAAACAGCGCCGACTGACACAGCAGCCGCCACCGCGGCTCCCGCAATCAAAGCTTTCATGCGAAATGAACTGACCATCATTGAGACCCCCATTATATGTAATTTCTAATTTGTGATCATCATAACATATTCATCCATTTTATAATTCTACTTCACAAAACCATCACAAACTAGAAAACTATGTAAGGCTGTTCGCGGACGTTTTTTCAGCAACAGAACGAAAAGCAGCCACAAACCAAATGATGTTGACAGCAGCCGCGGCGAAACAAACCACAATCACAAAGACCACCTCAGAAAGCAGCTGGTCACTGAACAAACCATACATCAAGATAAAACCGGCCGAAGAGAAATGAATCAGCAACCCAAAACCGCAAAGCACCGCCATTACATACCTCATCGCATCAACTCCAAGCATGTAAATAACAAAAGGAATGAAATACATCACAAGGATCATACCGATAGCTGACCACATGCCGACTGAGTTAAATTGATTGGCCGCCGCTCCCGTTCCGGCCAGCGGCGAAAGTGAAGCAGCGGCAATCACGGCACAAAAAAGAAACGCAGAAATGATTGTTGCGATCGCCACCCTGTTTTTTCTAGACATCAAACCCCTCCCTCAAATGAAAATATTAACATATATCATTATAATGTAATCTAAATGAGAAATTCATTATATTTAGAAAATGACAGAATGCAGAAAATGAGATTCGCTTAAATGTAGTAGATTTATATAGTAAAGACACAGGGATAAAAGACTCATTTTTCAGGCATATCAGGATTTTATCACCATATCATATTGCGCATATTATTTTTTCAAAGTATACTATTCCAGATTCATTCAAAGGAGAGAGAAAAAGACATGGAAAAAACAGCAGGATTTTGGATTCGTTTTTTAGCTTATTTTATTGATGGCATTATTGTATCTGTTCCTAGTTATATTATTCTATTTATTATCAATAGTGTGTTTATAGCTGGATCTGTGGCAACAGACCCTTACATGACAGAAGAGGAGTATCTCGTGAAATACATGACGTTCGCATTTTTGCCTACCATGCTGATCATGCTCGTCATCTGTGTGTTATATTACGGTCTGCTCACAGCTTCTAAAATGCAGGGCACACTCGGCAAAAAAATTCTTGGCCTGAAAGTGGTCAATGAACAAGGCGATCGGGTTTCTATCGGACAGGCAATCGGCCGTTACTTTGCATACATCTTATCTGGAATTATCTTTTATATTGGCTTTATCATGATCGGCTTCGGAGAGAAAAAAGGTCTGCATGACATCATTTGCAAAACACGTGTCGTGTATAAATAATAGAAGAAAGTCTAGACACCAATAGGCGTCTAGACTTTTGTTTTCTTTACCATAGGCTGCCACGCCAGATACGTAGCGCTCCTCCACAGCCACTCAAACGGCCCCATCCGGAATACCCGAAGCCAAAGGTGGCTGAAGACCATCTGAACGGCACAAACAGCAATCGTAATGAGCACGCCGGCAGCAGGATACACTTTCCCGTACAGCCCCAAGCCGTAATGATAGAATATCCACGTACACACGATAGACTGCATCAGATAATTGGTAAACGCCATCCGTCCAACAGCGGAGAATGATTGCAGCACTGTTTTTACTCTTGTTTTATGATAAAGATAGACAACCGTTGTGACATAGAAAAACATGAGGAAGGGCGCGCCAATCAGCAAAAATACTTGCCTATCCGTTACACTGTACAGCACTTGTGCGCTGATGCCGATGACAAGCCCAGCCATCCACACGCTTTTCAAGCCTTTGCGATGCTTTCCGGGTTCATGCAAATATCGTGACTTCGCCGCCGCAGCCCCCAGCAAAAACATGCTGAAATAAGGAATGGATGCAAAGAAGAAGCTGATCGGGTTATACGTAAGCATGCCATTCGAAGACATGTAAACAAGACGATCGTGGATCCGCTGTTCCGCAATCTCCTTCAAGCTGCCGCTTCCGTACGCATGGAGCGCTTGTTTTGCCTGCTGAGTTACCGCTTGAGTCCATTCCTGTCCGTTTGCTTGATAAAAGCTTGTCAAAATGAACGGTATGGTAAACAAAAGATACAAAGAGAGCGCCCATATCAGCAGTGTTTTCGGCTTTGCTTTTCGAAATAAGAGCAGAACAAAACCGAGCAGGGCGTATTCCGTTAAAATGTCCCCGTCCCAAATCAAAAAGGCGTGAATGGTTCCAATCAAGAGAAGCGCCGCTAACCTTCTCGCATAGAGCGGAACAAACCGTTTCCCTTTGCTTACTGCCCTCTCCATCATAACAACCATGCCGAATCCAAATAAAAAGGAAAACAATAAAATACATTTTGTTTGGATGAAGAATGTCAGTATGTCTGTTACTGCAAAATCAGCTTCAGACCACTTTTCTGTAAAAAAGTTCTCTTTTCCAAGCATAGACAAATACATATCCGGATAACTGAAATGGGCCAGATTGACAAATAAGATCCCGAAAATCGCCATTCCCCTTAGCACATCAAGCACGCCGATCCGTTCATTTGCCAAAGTCGGCTGTAATGAAACCATATCTATCACGCTCCTTTTTTCTGTACCCTAAGAGTATGAAAAAAAGAAACGCAGAAACATCGATTTAGGTGACACACAGGCATGGAAACCTTACAATCTTGTTATCTTTATGGTTTCATGACCTTTAAATCTAATGCTTCGATATTTTGCAAAACGCGGTCAAATCGCAGCGCCTGAGGCTCACTTGGATAGATGTGGCCTTCATACGGCTCACCTAACGTCCGGAAAAACGGTTCAAATAAGCCTGGAACCAATACGCCCACCATCTTTGTATAATGGGAATCCAGACGATAGGAATGAACGGTATTCTTTGGAACATGCAGAAAATCTCCAGGGTTCAGCTGAATTTCCTGTCCATTTGCCCACATCGTCATCTGCCCTTCTAAGCAATAAAATGTTTCTGTATGATGTTCATGGTAGTGATCAACGATCCGTTCGCCTTTAGGGCCATCCGATGATACGACGATAAACTGGCCGTCTGTATTTTTTTGTGCAGCCACAATGCGGTGAAGCTGATCTCCCGTCACCAGGCGGTCGCCTTCTCCAGACTCAAGCACGTATGGAACAGCTCCATCTGGAAGCTCTGTAAGTTCCGCTAACTTTGCCGCACCGGAAGGCTTTTCTTCATCAAGAAATGCAATGTCCGCCACAGTCGCCGCTTCTGCAAATCGCTCGTTTGACACCTCCTCGCTTGCGTACGGAGGATGTTCAGCGTAATCATATGGATTCCCAATAACGGAATACATGTGCGCTACATTTCCCTTCATCGTGTAAGACACCAGTCGCGTTCTGTGGCTCTGCATCTGGTAGCTGTGCGGTGTTCCGGCTGGAATGTTCGCATAATCGCCTGATACTAATAAATAATGTTCTCCATCAAGCGTCAGCTCAAGCTTTCCGTCCAAAACGAGAATCCCTTCATGTGTATCCTTGTGGACGTGAAGCGGAAAGGCATCTCCTTTTCCCCCGGAAAGCAGCACGATCTCAAACAGATCGCCTGTACTCTTCCCATTCGCCATCACCGTGGCGACTTGTCTTCCGAACAAATAGCGCTCACCTTCTCCGCTGCGGAGCAAATAAGGCATTTTTTCTTTAGGCAATGAATGTTCACATAATGTTTTCATATATCGTTTCCTCCAATTTAGACCAGTCTATATATTAAAATATACATTACTAGACCGTTCTATATAATTGTAGGAGAAAGGATAACAAAACGCTACCCTTTTTTTCTCACCAGCACTGGAATTTGTTCGGCAATGAGAAGAAGAGGCGTTTTGACTTTATTCGTTAACGAAAGCATGATGCCGCCCTCGATCATCGAATTGATCAGCATTCCAAGCTGATTCGCTTCTTCTTCTGCAAATCCGTTTTCCATTAGTTTTCTGGCAAAAACCGCTTCCCAGCTTTTAAACACCTTCATGCAAACCGTCCGCAGCGGTTCACTGATTAATGCTGTCTCACTCGCAAGCAAACCGACTGGAAGGCCTTGAATGCTTTCTGTATTGTCAAACTGGCTGGCTGTTTTTTTGATAAATTGCTGAATCGCTTCTATTGGATCAGAGAATTCATCCATGCTTTGCTGTATCAGATGTTCAATCAGTTTTCCTGTATATGTAACCGCTTCAACTGCTAATTCTTCTTTGCCGTTCGGGAAAAAGTGATAAAGCGATCCCTTAGGAGCACCGCTTTCTTTCACAATCTGGTTCAAACCCGTCGCGTGATATCCTTGAAGCTGGAACAGACGTGACGCCGTGTGAAGAATTTTTTCGCGTGAATCTCCTCTGCTAGTCATTAAAACATTCCCTCCTAGGTATGGTAGAGCGACTTATATAATATAAAAAAGAACCCTGTGATTGTCAAAAAGGGGTAAGGACCTCCCGGATGGGGTAAATGTAGAAAAACAGCGTCTAGGAGGAATCTCAATGACAAACGATGATTCACTCACGAATACGGAAAAGCTTGAACAACAGAACCCGGGCACGAAAAAGAAGCTCAGATTGAAACAACTCAAGGATCAAGTGATCGTGATTACCGGCGCCTCAAGCGGAATCGGACTTGTCACTGCGCGAATGGCAGCTGAAAAAGGCGCGAAGGTTGTGGCAGCAGGGCGAAATGAAGAGGCTTTGAAGGATCTTACTGAAGAATTAAAGGAAAAAGGGCACGACGCGATATGGGTGAAGGCGGATGTCGGGAAAGAAGAAGACATCAACCGCATCGCAGAAACCGCGATCAGCACATTCGGCCGCTTTGACACATGGGTCAACAATGCCGCCGTCTCGACTTTCGGGCACGCCATGGATGTCACCGTCGATGACATGAAGCGCATGTTTGACACAAACTTCTGGGGACCTGTTTACGGAACAAGAACGGCCGTCAAACACTACACCAGCAGAGGCGTGCCGGGCGCACTCATTAATGTAGGAAGCCTGTTCGGCGACAGGGGAACCGTCATTCAATCCACATATGCGTCAGCCAAGTTCGCGCTTCATGGCTGGACGGAAAGCATTCGGATGGAGCTCGAGAAAGAACATGCGCCCGTCTCGGTTACGCTCATCCATCCGGGCAGAATTGACACGCCTTACAACGAGCATGCTCACAGCTACCTCGACAAACAGCCGGCTCATTCCCGCTCGATGATCTACCCGCCGGAAGCGGTCGCCGAAGCCATCCTGTTTGCCGCCGAACACCCGAAGCGCGACATGTACATCGGCTCACAGGCAAAAGCCATCACCATGCTGGGCGCTCTTTTCCCCCGGCTGATCGACAAACTGATGGAAAAAATCATGTACCACAGCCAGCATGCCGAAAGACCGTCCAAACCGCGTGAAGAAAGCGCGCTTTATCATGCGGGCTACGGCATGCATGACAGGGGGACAAATAAAGGATGGCTGCGGTCCAGAAGCTATTACACGAAAGCTACGAAGCGCCCGATTGTATCCGCGGCTATTGTTGCCGGACTGGTGGCTTGGGGAATGGCGAAGAGGAGGAAGTAAACCGATCACTAAAATAAACAGGCACTTTGCCTGTTTATTTTCACTCTCCTATATCTCTTAAATACTGTTCACGCTCTTTTTTATCGGGGTAAGCGGTTTTGATGTATTTTTCTTTTACTTCTTTGCTGTATTCGCTCCAATCTGTAAAACGATTACCTACATCCTCAGAGTAACTCATTCCGTCCACTTTATTGGAATCATAAATTAAATCTGCTGAGAAATAAAACTTATCTGGATTGTCATTTATATAACCATTCACTACTATTCTTCCCATCGGATTTATAGTCACTTTATCTTCAAAAGTTACAGATTTTATAAAATGATGAATATCCTCTTTCCCTAACTCTTCTTCTATTTTTGGCTTCATTTCGTCGACGTATGCTTCAGCTTTCTCTTGTTCATTTTTTTCTTTACTACTTATGTATTTTTTACTTTTAGAAGTATCTGACGTTTTTTTGATTTCATAAATGAAGCCAATCATTACGATTAACAAAACGCTAACAAAAGCTAGTAGTTTAAATGGCGCTTGTTTCTTCATATTTTTACTTCATTTCGCCTATGTCTTTTAAATATTGTTCTCGTTCTTCTTTCGATAAACTATTTAAAAAGTCTTCTTTGACCTCTTTATCAAAATCATCCCAGTTTTCAAATCGGTCCGCTAAGTCTTTATCATAACCTATGGAATCTACTTTATCAGTTCCATATCTCAAAGAGACATCGAATGAGAACTTTTCCGGATTGTTGTTTACGTACCCTGATAGTTCGATCATTCCCATTGGACTGATTGAGACATCCTTATCGAAAGTTATATCATTAACAAAATGATGGATATCATCTTTTTTCAATTTTTCCTTTATTTTCGGTTTCATTTTTTCAGCGTATTCTTCTGCCTTTTGTTGTTCATTTTTTTCATTTGTGTTCACGCTATGATCCCCTCCAGATTTATCTGATGATTGATTATGATTAAAGTAAACAATTCCTATTAAAAATACTATAATCACTCCAACAAAAAGTGTTTTTTTGGAAAATGACATGGTTTTTCACCCTTTTTTATTTTATTATACTAGATATGTAAAGATTAGGAGTGTTGTGATTGTCTAAATACAGTTCAAAAAAATTAACCGCTGAAGATTTTAACCTTATTTCAAATAATGCTTATAAAATAGAAAAATACCATGTTGGAGAGACTATTGAAGTTAGTAATGGAGAAAGATTATACGTTATCGATTATAAAAAAACAGAAAAGGGCCTTAACGCCCTCACACTTGTTACTAGAGAGGATTATCGTAATTCCCTTGAAGGCAAACACCCTGAAAAAATCCAAAACGCCATCATCGCCTACCGCGGATCAGAACCCATCAGCCCGGGCCAATTACAAGACACAATAAAGCCATATCGTGAAGAGCGGGAACAGCTTATTAAAGAATTAGAGAAAAAGGGAATCAACATTCCTAAAGATGAAGATGGTTCTTTCTATGACTACGCACAAGGGGTTCCTGAATATTCAAATGAGATTTTACAGGATTGGCTCCATATGGATTCCAGTTATTTGGTTGGCAAAAAACCATTTGATGACGGGACGGAGAACCAAGCCATTCAGGCAGATCAATATGCAAAAAAAATACATAAAGACTTTAAAAACGCTGACATTCAAGTCACCGGTCACTCATTAGGCGGTTCTAATGCAAGCTATGCAGTCGTGATGAATGACTTTATCAAACGCGGCGTTACTTTCGAAAATCCTAACATATATGAAAACCTGCCTGAGGATGTCAAAGCCCGAGCATTAAAAGGGGATTTCCGCAGCCGTTTAACAGAATATATTAATTTAAATGATGGATTATCTTTGTTGAATCGGGATGCTGCTGAAATAGGTAATGTGAAAGTGATGTATGACGAGGCTTTGCCGCACGGTGTACAAAATAATCGCCTTCCTGATGCAGTAAAGATGTTGGGCCTTGCATTTAAACGTTACAACAATCAATCTCTTGATGTATCACTATTTGTCGAAGCCTTGATGGGAAGTCACAATCTGGATCGATATAACTTCAATTCAGATGGCTCTGTCCAAACTGTTGATGATGTGTTAAAAAACAATCCTGACTTTGCATTAACGATGCTTAAGCAAATGAAATCAACGAATGTGAAAGCCAATACAGGTGTTTCAATCCTCATTAAGTCGCATGTATTGATGAATACATGCACTCAGTTAAAACATATTGCTGAATCGGAATGGTCTAGGATTATTCGCCAGATTGAAAGAATTGATGACAAAGTAAAGGATTCTATTGAGGATGTCAGGAACATGCATGCACGAATGGTTGGTTTTGGCGCATATGATGAATTAGCCATTTCTGATGTCGATGATCTGATCAATAAACTTAAAATGAACAAACCGCATCACCTTTTTTACTCAAAAGAAAAATATGATCAGGCAGTAGATGCCGCGCTTCATTTACAGCACTTGCTTCAGATGGTTGCAGATGACCTTGGACATATGGGACACGCTTACCATGATGCAGATCTGGCAGCAGCAAGCCGGATGGGGATTTCATAAGGGAGAGAAAGAGACATGGATTTTATGAATAAAAAACCTACAGATGCAGACCTTTTTATGCAAAGAGTGACAAGCCAGCATTCAACCACTTCGCTTTTTTCAAATGCCCATCTAGATACAACTGAAATGACACCAGAACAATTGGCGGCGTACAAAGAGAAGAAAAGACAAGAACAAAAATTGGCGCTGATGAATTCAATCAAAAAACAATTAAGCTATGCTTTTCAAGAAGACCGTAAGAATTTATCTTCGATCAAAGATAACATCACAGGTGCCGAGCAGACGGTTAAATCAAAGCGGGACATTCTCGACCATCATATGTCAGGAAAAGCGATTGACAGTGTCACGGATAAAATGAAGGATCATCTATCTTTTGATAAAGTTCATTCTCATGTATCGAGTGTAGTGAATTCCATTGGCTTATAGAATAAAGAACCAAAAGCCGGCAAATTGCCTGCTTTTTTGCTTTTCCGCAGACTGGCAAAGGACTGTTTTACATATGATATGATTACAAATGACAAAATGAGGGTAATTTTTCAGTTGTACAATTCATAAAAGGAGGTTCTAATGGAACACTTAGATTTGCATCATATTTTCGAACTAGGTTTTTTGTTGGTCATGATTGCAGCCGGTATTACCGCGATTGCCAAGAAGTGCAGACAGCCTTATCCGATCGCACTCGTGATTGTCGGCACGATCATTGGACTTGTACATATTCCGCTCTTCGAACCGCTGAAAGATTTTATTACTGAAGGAGAAGTCTTTAACTTCGTCATCATTACACTGTTCTTGCCGGCTTTATTAGGAGAAGCAGCCCTGAAGCTGCCCTTTTCCCATTTGCGGGAAAACAAACGTCCCGTTCTGGCGCTGGCCTTCGGCGGCACGCTCATCTCGTTTCTGATCGTCGGCTTTTCTTCCATGTGGCTGATGCATTTGGCCATTCCGGCGGCGTTTGTTTTTGCCGCGCTGATGAGTGCGACAGACCCAGTCAGTGTGCTGTCCATTTTCAAAAGCGTCGGTGCGCCGAAAAAGCTTTCGATTGTCGTTGAAGGAGAAAGCCTGTTCAATGACGGGCTGGCGGTAGTGCTGTTCAACATTTCCGCCTTTTACTTAATGACTTATTTAGATCTCGGCATTCAAGGCGCCGGTTTAGGCTTGTGGGAGTTTGTCAAAGTCATTTCCCTCGGCCTCATTATCGGAGGCGCTCTAGGATTTGTCTTTTCCCAGCTCACCAAGTATTTTGATGATTACCCTTTAGAAATTATTTTTAGCATCATTCTATTTTACAGTTCATTTCTTTTGGCGGAAATGGCAGGTGCCTCCGGCGTAATCGCTGTCGTAGTCGCCGCACTTATATTCGGCAATTACGGCGCAAAAATCGGCATGAGCCCGACGACCAAGCTGAATATCAATAACTTTTGGGACGTCGCCGCCTTGCTCGCGAACTCCCTTGTCTTTTTGATGGTGGGACTTGAGATCACGAGAATTGACCTGACTGACAAATGGGGTTTGGCGATTATGGCGATTGTCATTGTGCTTATCGCCCGAAGTGCCGCCGTCTATATCAGTCTGGCATTTATTAAGAAATTTCCGGCGACATGGAAACATACCATCAATTGGGGCGGGCTGAAGGGCTCTCTGTCCATTGCCCTTGTACTGAGCCTGCCGAGAGACTTCCCGGGGCGTGAAGACATTCTGATTTTCGCCTTCAGTGTCGTTTTATTCTCCCTTGTTGTTCAGGGGCTTACCATTAAGCCGCTTCTGGAACGGTTAGGCGTGAATCAAAAGGAAGAGGGCAATCAGGAATATGAGGAATTGCTTGCAAAAGGACACCGGCTAGAAACCGCTATCCAGGAAGTCCAGCAAGTCAAACACAATTTGCTGATACACGAAGCTGTCTCCAGCGAACTGACAGACCAATACAAAGAAGAAGTCAGCCAGCTGCATCAACAAACAAACCAATTGTTCGAAACATACCCGGAACTCAAAAACAAACAGCAAACCATCTTGAAAAAACATTCGTTATACGCCCAGTACCAAGCGATCGAGAACTTATCAAAGGAAGATATCATCTCAAACGAAGTGGCTGAGAAAGAGCAAGCGCGGATCATTGATGAAATCGTTTCTTTGGAAAACGATCATTAACGCAAAAAAGCAGACTGTCATCAGTCTGCTTCAGATTGTTGACAAAATCCTAAAACGGTTTAGTTTTAGGATTTTGTCATCTTGTCAGCGTGATTGAAAACCCTTGAAGTCTAGGAAGGACGAGCATTGGAGCGGAGCGAATGTTATCATTCGTGAGCACCAACGCGCAGGACTGACAACGAATGCGAGGGTTTGTCGACACGCTGAAAGCAGACTGCCATCAGTCTGCTTTTTCTTTTATGATTTGAAAAAATCAACCAGCGGCTGAAAATCCCTGGATAAATCAACTTCATTCGGTTCTGCTTGAAGCAGGCGGTCAATCATGCGCTCCAGTTCCTTCATATCATGTTGATCTGTGTATTCAATGAAGTTTAAGCTTTCGAGCCAATCCCGGTACGAATGTTTAGCTTTGCCGTAACTGTTTCCAAAGACAAGGCAAGGTGTTTTGGTAATAATCGAGAAAATCATCGCGTGAAGACGGTCGGTGATCACCAATTTACTGGAACCGATGCGGTCAAGCATCTCCATTAAATGTTTTTCACGATCGGCGTAATCAATGGTGTCTACCGTGTCCAGCACCGTATCGGTACGTTCCGTATAGGTTGTTTTTTCTGCCCATTTTCTCATCTGTGAAATAAAATCTTCGTCGGTCACTTTCTCCTTATCCGCTCTTAAAATAAAGAGAACGCCGTCCCGCTCAAGCTCTCTCGGTACAATATCCAAGGAGAGCACCATATCCGGTGTAAAAATCACATTAGAATTGAAGGTCTCTTTCACAACATCCAGCGTCTGTGTCTCACGCGCGGCAATCGTTAAATTAGAATTTTGATGGTACGCGTCCTGTGTTTTTTTCTTTTCTTTATTTCCATCCTCTGTGTCTTCAAAATAAACGGATTGCGGCAGAGAAATCGATTTATAGTCCTTAAACGCCGAGAAAACCTTCCTTCTGTCTTCCTCAATATCGAGATAAAGGTTTCCTAAATTTCCTCCGCCGGTAAAGCAGACAATATCGTCTTCACGGATGATCTCCTTCACCAGTTCAATCCCCTCATCTGTCGCATAATCCATAATTTCAATATATTCATAATACGGAAAATGATTTTTTATAAATTTCTCTTCCGCATACGCAATCGCTTGGTCACCAATGTTTGTGTAACTCGGGGAACCAAACAAAAATACTTTTCGTTTATCATGTAACAGGGCATCTGGCTCGACATTTGGCGCAATGCCTTTTACGAGTTTTTTGCCTTTGATTTCTTGTACAGTCATATCTTTGTCCTCCTTCTGGGATGATTGCCTCATTGTGTAGTTAACTGTCTCTACCCAAAAAGGAGGATGGCTATGCATCGGCATGTGCGCCGGCTATATCAGAAACATCGTTTTCGCCAATTTGATGGATGCTGCAATGTCCCGAGCCGTTCTTTCCATGTATTCTGCGGCATGTTCAAACGCGTCTTCAAGAGGCACGGCGCCGGGAACGATGCTGAAAAGCGCATCAATTCCGTGCTGATAGACGGCATCACTGTCTCGTGATACCGATCCCGCTATGCCGATGACGGGCACATCGTATGATTTAGCCGCTTTGGCCACGCCGATCGGTGTTTTCCCATAAATCGTTTGGCTGTCAATCCGCCCCTCACCGGTAATCACAAGATCCGCATCCTGAACTTCATCTTCAAAATCAACCGCTGCAAACACAATATCAATGCCTCTTTTCAAATCAGCATGAAAAAAAGCCAGCAGCCCCCACCCAAGACCGCCCGCTGCGCCGGCGCCCTTTATTTCCCTGCAGGCTGTTCCGAGCGCTTTTTCTGCCACATCCGCGAAATGGGTTAGGTTCTGGTCCAGCACTTCCACCATGTCGTCTGTCGCGCCTTTTTGCGGCCCGAAGACAGCCGCAGCTCCTTTTGGCCCGATTAACGGATTGTCCACGTCGCAGGCGACCTCCAGTTTGACATTCTCCAATCTGGAATCAAGCTCGCTGATATCGAGTGATGCGAGCTGGGATAAAGCGCCGCCTCCGAACCCGATCTCACGGCCTGATTCATCAAGAAGCCTTCCGCCCAATGCTTGAATCATCCCGGCTCCTCCGTCATTCGTTGCGCTTCCGCCGATCCCGATGATCAAACGCTCTGCGCCCGCGTCAAGAGCGGCTGCCATTAATTCTCCCGTCCCCCTTGTTGTCGTGACGAGCGGATTGCGCCTTTCAACAGGCACAAGATGAAGCCCTGAAGCGGCTGCCATTTCAATCACAGCTGTTTTCCCATCTCCCATCATGCCAAAAAACGCTTTCACCGGTTCTCCCAGCGGCCCCGTGACAACCTGTTCTTTGATCCATCCGTTTGTGGCATCAACCAGAGACTGAACGGTGCCCTCACCGCCATCCGCCATCGGCATTTTTCTGTAATCGGCATTCGGAAAAACCGATTTGAAACCTCTTTCTATCGCGTCAGCGGCATCCAAAGCTGATAAGCTTTCCTTAAAAGAATCAGGTGCAATGATAATTTTCATCCAAATCGCCTCTTTCAAAACATGATTCACTTACACGATCTATCTCCAATGTATCATATAACGTTTGGAAATACATACCATCATTTATGGTAAAATTTTAATAAAAATTAGAAATGAAAGTGTTTGCATAAATGAAAAAATCGGGTTATCATACTTGTATACAAGTATACTCCTTGAGTGAGGAAGGTGAGTGTATGCTAGACTCCAAAGACCTGTTGTATCCCGCAAAGTGGCTCTCAAAAGCGTCAACCGGTGTTCGTGTCGCATACGAGCTGAGGATGCGGATCATTTCAGGCATGATTGAAAGCGGTACCATTCTATCAGAAAATACGATCGCCGCCGAGTTTTCCGTAAGCCGTTCACCAGTTCGCGAAGCGTTAAAAATACTCGCATCCGAAAAAATCATCCGCTTAGAACGAATGGGGGCGGTTGCAATTGGGTTAACTGAGAAGGAAATCACGGAAATTTATGATGTGCGTTTACTATTAGAAACATTTGTCTTTGAACGGCTTGTCAAAATCGACATTGAGCCCTTAGTCAAGGACCTCAGCAAAATACTTGAAATGATGAAAGTCTCCATCAAATACGAGGACGTAGATGAATTTTCATTTCAAGACGTGCTGTTTCATGAAACGATTATCCGTGCGATCGACCATTCATACATTCAGATGATCTGGAACAATCTAAAACCCGTTATGGAAAGCTTTATTCTTTTATCAATGCGGGCACGATTAAAAGAAAAACACGAGGATTTCACAAGGATTTTAGATAACCATGAGCTTTATATTCAGGCCATTAAAGCAAAAGACAGGGCACTGATGATTCAGTCTCTTCACCAAAATTTTGATGATGTGCAAGAAAAGGTAGAAGACCTGTGGCTCTCACAACAAATGCTGGCAAAAGGAGCTGAACACAATAATGACTAGTTATATGTTAGGAATCGATATCGGCACGACAAGCACAAAAGCTGTGTTGTTCAGTGAAAACGGAGACGTGGTACAGAAAGAAAGCATCGGCTACCCGCTCTATACACCGGACATCTCAACGGCTGAACAAGACCCTGAAGCGATTTTTCAGGCCGTTATCCAAACTACCGCGAGAATTACACAACAGCATCCGCAAAAACAGATCTCATTCATATCATTCAGCAGCGCCATGCACAGTGTCATCGCAATTGATGAAAATGACCAGCCGCTGACGCCATGCATCACGTGGGCCGACAACCGGAGCGAAGGCTGGGCGCATAAGATCAAAGATGAATTGAACGGGCATGAGGTGTACAAGCGGACAGGAACACCGATCCATCCGATGTCGCCGTTAAGCAAAATCACCTGGATCACGAACGAACAAAAAGAAATCGCTTCCAAAGCAAAAAAATATATCGGCATCAAAGAGTACATTTTCAAACAGCTGTTCAATGAATATGTCATTGATTACTCCTTGGCATCAGCGACAGGCATGATGAACCTGAAAAGCTTGGATTGGGACGAAGAAGCACTGCGCATCGCAGGCATCACGCCGGACCACTTATCAAAACTCGTGCCAACGACTGAAATCTTTCAGCATTGCAGCCCGAAATTAGCGATACAGATGGGAATCGATCCGGAAACACCTTTTGTCATCGGCGCCAGCGACGGCGTGCTGTCCAATCTCGGCGTCAACGCCGTTAAAAAGGGCGAAATTGCCGTCACCATCGGGACAAGCGGTGCTATCCGGACAATTATTGATCAGCCGCAAACTGATGAAAAGGGCCGGATTTTCTGCTACGCCTTGACGGACAAGCACTGGGTCATCGGCGGACCGGTAAACAATGGGGGCATCGTGCTTCGCTGGATCAGAGACGAATTTGCCTCTTCCGAAATCGAGACAGCGACACGACTGGGGATTGATCCATATGACGTGCTGACGAAGATCGCCCAACGCGTCAGACCCGGTTCCGACGGTTTGCTGTTCCACCCATATCTCGCCGGAGAACGCGCTCCGCTGTGGAATCCAGATGTACGCGGCTCATTTTTCGGCCTGACGATGTCGCATAGGAAAGAGCATATGATACGGGCTGCATTAGAGGGGGTCATTTACAACCTGTACACGGTGTTCCTGGCGTTAACCGAATGCATGGATAGCCCGGTAACCCGCATCCAGGCGACAGGGGGATTTGCAAGGTCGGAGGTTTGGCGCCAAATGATGGCGGATATCTTCGAATCACAGGTTGTCGTTCCGGAAAGCTACGAAAGCTCATGTCTTGGCGCCTGCATTTTAGGCCTGTATGCGACAGGAAAAATTGATTCATTCGACGCCGTGTCCGACATGGTCGGCAGCACGCACAGACACACGCCGATCGAAGACTCAGCCAAAGAATATAGAAAATTAATGCCGATTTTCATTAATCTCTCAAGATCATTAGAGAATCAATATACACAAATTGCAGATTATCAGAGAGGCTTAATCACACACAACTAGTACATGACACGAAGGGGAGGGCACTACCATGCCATTAATCATCGTTGCAATTGGGATCTTAGCTTTACTGCTTTTGATTATGGGCTTAAAATTAAACACATTTATTTCCTTGCTGATCGTATCGTTCGGCGTGGCATTGGCACTCGGGATGCCGTTCGATAAAGTTGTCAGCTCTATTGAACAAGGAATAGGGGGAACTCTTGGCCACATCGCACTCATCTTCGGGCTCGGTGCGATGCTGGGCAAGCTGATCGCGGATTCTGGAGGCGCACAGCGCATCGCGATGACGCTCGTCAACAAATTCGGCGAGAAAAACATTCAATGGGCCGTTGTCATTGCCTCATTCATTATTGGTATTGCTTTATTTTTTGAAGTAGGATTGGTTCTATTAATTCCGATTGTATTTGCGATTTCAAGAGAATTGAAGATTTCTATTTTATATCTCGGAATTCCGATGGTCGCGGCGCTGTCCGTCACGCACGGTTTCCTGCCGCCGCACCCGGGGCCTACGGCGATTGCCGGTGAGTACGGCGCAAACATCGGGGAAGTGCTGCTGTACGGCTTTATGGTTGCTGTTCCGACAGTGCTCATCGCAGGGCCTTTGTTTACAAAGATCGCGAAAAAAATCGTGCCTGCATCATTTGCGAAAAGCGGCAATATCGCATCACTCGGCACGCAAAAAACGTTCAAGCTTGAGGAGACACCCGGCTTCGGAATCAGCGTCTTTACTGCAATGCTTCCGATTATCATCATGTCGATCGCTACCATTATTGATCTGCTTCAAGAAACAATCGGATTTGCGGATAACGGTGTTTTAGCTTTTATCCGATTGATTGGAAACGCATCGACTGCTATGATTATTTCGTTATTGGTCGCGGTCTACACAATGGGCATCGCACGCAACATTCCGATCAAAACCGTAATGGACTCTTGTTCAGCAGCCATTTCACAAATCGGCATGATGCTTCTGATCATCGGGGGAGGCGGCGCCTTCAAACAAGTGCTGATCAACGGCGGTGTCGGCGATTACGTGGCGGACTTATTCAAAGGTACAGCATTATCGCCAATCGTCTTGGCATGGCTCATCGCGGCGATCCTGCGCATTTCTCTAGGATCAGCCACTGTTGCCGCGCTAAGCACAACCGGACTTGTCATTCCGTTGTTGGGACAATCTGATGTCAACCTGGCATTAGTCGTGCTTGCAACAGGCGCCGGAAGTGTCATCGCTTCCCACGTCAATGACGCCGGCTTCTGGATGTTCAAGGAGTACTTCGGATTAAGCATGAAAGAAACATTTGCCACATGGACGTTGCTGGAAACGATTATTTCGGTTGCTGGACTTGGATTCATATTATTGTTAAGTTTAGTTGTATGAAATTGATGAAGGAGCTGTAACACATGTTCAATACGATTGGTGTCATAGGCTTAGGCGTAATGGGAAGCAATATCGCCTTAAACATGGCAAATAAAGGTGAAAACGTCGCCGTCTATAATTACACCAGAGATTTAACGGACCAACTCGTCCAAAAGCTGGATGGACAATCTCTCAGCCCGTACTACAAGCTGCAGGATTTTGTTCAATCGTTAGAGAAACCAAGAAAAATCTTTCTGATGGTCACAGCGGGAAAACCCGTAGATTCCGTCATCCAATCATTAATGCCTTTGCTTGAAGAAGGCGACGTCATCATGGACGGGGGCAACTCCCACTATGAAGATACAGAAAGAAGATATGACGAGCTGAAGGAAAAAGGCATCGGCTATCTGGGAGTCGGCATTTCCGGCGGCGAAGTAGGCGCATTAACAGGGCCTTCCATCATGCCGGGCGGAGATCGTGACGTCTATGACAAAGCCGCTCCTATCCTGACGAAAATCGCAGCTCAAGTTGGAGACGATCCGTGCTGTGTCTATATCGGTCCAAAAGGGGCAGGGCACTTTACAAAAATGGTGCACAACGGCATTGAGTATGCTGACATGCAGCTGATTGCAGAAGCGTACACGTTTCTGAGAGAAACACTGCACCTGCCGCTCGAAGAAATCGCATCTATTTTTGAAACCTGGAACCAAGGTGAGCTGAAAAGCTATTTAATAGAGATTACAGCTGAGATTTTACGCAAAAAAGACGAACAAACAGGACAGCCTCTGATTGATGTCATCCTTGATAAAACCGGCCAAAAAGGCACCGGAAAATGGACGAGCATGCAGGCGATTGATAACGGCATTCCGTCCACAATCATCACAGAGTCCTTGTTCGCCCGCTACTTGTCTTCCTTAAAAGAAGAACGGGTGGCAGCTCAAGACGTGTTAGCAAGTCCGGAAGCTGAAGAAAAACACTTCGATAAAGACACTTGGGTTGAATACGTCAGACAGGCTCTTTACATGGGGAAAGTATGCGCCTACGCACAAGGCTTTGCCCAATACAAAATGTCATCTGAGCTTTACGGCTGGAACCTGCCGCTTAAAGACATCGCTTTGATATTCCGTGGCGGCTGCATCATCCGCGCAGATTTCCTAAACGTGATCAGCGACGCATTCAGCGAGCGACCTAACCTATCAAACCTGCTGATCGCGCCTTATTTCTCAGATAAGCTCCAAGGCTATCAAACAGGCCTGCGAAAAGTTGTTTGCGAGGGCATCAGCACAGGAATCTCATTCCCATGCTTAACCACCGCGCTCACTTATTACGACGGCTACCGCACAGGACGGTCCAATGCGAACCTCTTGCAGGCACAGCGCGATTACTTCGGCGCCCATACGTACGAACGGACAGATATGGACGGCGTTTTCCATACCAATTGGCAGTAATCAAAAAAACCTCGCTCATTTTGAGCGAGGTTTTTGATTATGCCTCTAATTCTACAAGCTTTTTTGCTTTCTTTTTGTCCCGCTTTTCTTTTTTTGTCATCGTCAATCCAGTGATTCCGTAGAAAAGAGAAACCAATGGCGTGATGAAAGCCAAGAAACAGAACGGAAGATAAGCGACTGTTGCTATCCCTAAGGCTCCAGCTGTATATAGACCGCCGCCAGTCCATGGAATAAGCGGTGCAGCTTGTGTTCCTGAATCCTCTAACACGCGCGACAGGTTTTCAGGTTTTAAGTTTAAGCGTTCATAAATCGGTCTCATCAATGTTCCGCCCATAACCGTTGAGAAGTATACAGATCCGCCGATTGCAAGTGTAAGATAACTCACAATGATGGTCACAAAAACAGCCGTCCCTGTATGCTTAATTTTATGGGCAAAAGAAGCAATCAACGCTTCTAATACTTGTGACTCCGCAAGCATCCCGCCTAAACCAAGCGCAAATAAGAACAAGGCAATTAAGCTCAACATACTGGAAAGTCCGCCTCGTTGAAGCAAGCTATCAACCATGTCAATGCCTGATTCAACTGTATACCCGCCATAGAACGTATTCATGACATCTTGAAAACTCAAGCCTTGATAGAACATCGCGATAACGCCGCCAACAGCTGCCCCAATGAAAATGGAAGGAATCGCTGGTTTCTTTAACATTAACAGCGCAATGAGAACAACAATCGGAATCATTGGCACAAGTCCGAGATGGAATGTTTCGTTCAAATAAGATGTCAGTTGATTGACACTTTCTGAATTTACAGATGCGGAATTGTATCGCAAACCAACAATCGTATAAATGATCGCTGCAATGATATATGCAGGAATTGTCGTCCAAAGCATGTGTTTAATATGGCTGAAGATTTCTCCGCCGGAAACAGTAGGGGCTAAGTTCGTCGTATCCGATAGCGGAGACATTTTATCTCCGAAATACGCTCCGCTGACAATAGCGCCGGCAGTCAGCCCTGCCGGTATCCCCATCGTGGCTCCAACACCCATCATTGCAACCCCGGCAGTTCCGACTGTTCCCCATGACGTACCTGTTGCGACAGATACTAATGAACAAAAAACTAAAGTTGTGACTAAAAAGAATTGTGGTGAAATCGCGTGTATACCGTAATAAATTAATGTAGGTACTGTCCCTGACGCGATCCATGCGCCGATTAAAATCCCGACGGTTAGAAGTATCAGCCCAGGCTGCAGTGCCCTGCTCATCGATTTCATCATCGATTTTTCTACTTGTTTATAGGTAAACCCCAATCCCATCATAAACGGGATCAATACAAGCATGCTGATAAACATCAGAATTTGAATCGGTGCATCAAATACAAGAATTCCAATTGATATCACACTAACCGCTGCAATCAGCATCGATAGTGCATACATAAACGAAGGCCTTTTTATCTTATCGGTTTCCAACAAACCACTCCTTTGAATAAGTTGATCTTACATCTAAATCTGGAATACATATTGACTG
Organism: Bacillus sp. 0209A; assembly: GCF_036765095.1. Taxonomy (NCBI): domain Bacteria; kingdom Bacillati; phylum Bacillota; class Bacilli; order Caryophanales; family Bacillaceae; genus Bacillus; species Bacillus sp. 0209A. The sequence continues at coordinate 120,847 of NZ_JBAIZV010000002.1, read as the reverse complement.
GCACTTTCATAAGATCAAGTGAATTTTTAAAACGGGGACTCATTTTGATTGAATGGAGAATACTTTATACGCCGGGCGAATGATTAGGTCCATTCACCCATAAATAAATGATGGGGTATAACGTTTTACCACATGGGAAATGGTATGTGAACATCTTACTACAAAACAAAATGTTCAGTAAAATTGTATATCCTCTGATATTTCATCATTATCTCAGTTGATCCGGTCTGAAAGTCATTATCCTGCTATATCTATAAAAATGCTCCGTTATCGTGCCAAATCGTTCAGAAAACAGGATCGTACGTTCGCAATCGGCTTTTTATCCCGGCCATTTTCCTAAAAAGCGCCAACGAAATGATAAAAATCAGCAAAAACCCATCTTTTACAGAATTACTGTATTATTATTATCGAAATAATCAACAAGCCGAAATATCGTCCGGTTTTCCGACCTCCATGTTTCACCGCACGATCCATTTTAGTAATTGGCATTTTCTTCTTTTCGATATACCCCTTATCTTTTTAGTCTAAACCTTTTAACTGGCCTATTTAATGAGAAAACGCAGCCTTCACATTGATAATGAGAATCAAGTCAGCAATCGGGCAAGTAGTTTTAGAGTCCGCTTCAAAAAAGAAAAACACCCGTATGTGACTTTAATTGTGATATTTTGAGCTGCAGGAAACCATACTATATAATAGAAAGTTGAAACCTCTCCCGAGCAGCTTCATGTTTTTTATCCGAATCTCTCCTTTTCACTTGACAAGAGAAAAGGTATTATATAATAATTTATACAGAATTATAATTATTATAGATAGCGGGAGCATGGCTTCACATCATCTATAATGCCCATTTATCACTATTAGGAGGAAGATATTATGTCTTTAATTGGAAAAGAAGTACAACCATTCGAAGCGAAAGCATTCAAAAACGGTGAATTCATCGATGTAACAAACGAGTCTCTGAAAGGCCAATGGAGCGTATTCTGCTTCTACCCAGCAGATTTCTCTTTCGTATGTCCAACTGAGCTTGAAGATCTTCAAAACCAATACGCTGCACTTAAAGAATTAGGTGTTGAAGTATACTCTATCTCTACAGATACTCACTTCGTACACAAAGGCTGGCATGACAGCTCTGAAAAAATCGGCAAAATCACTTACGCAATGATCGGTGATCCTTCTCAAACGATCTCTCGCAATTTTGACGTATTAGATGAAGAATCTGGTCTAGCTGACCGCGGAACATTCATCATCGATCCAGACGGCGTTATCCAAACTGTTGAAATCAATGCAGGCGGTATCGGCCGTGATGCAAGCAACCTGATCAGCAAAGTAAAAGCAGCACAATACGTTCGTCAAAATCCAGGTGAAGTTTGCCCGGCTAAATGGGAAGAAGGCGGCGAAACTCTTACACCTAGCCTTGACCTAGTAGGTAAAATCTAAGGAGTGCATTCCATTGGTACTTGATGCAAATATCAAAGCACAATTAAATCAATACATGCAGCTTATTGAGAATGACATTGTTCTCAAAGTGAGCGCAGGTGAAGATGACATTTCTAAGGACATGCTGGCTCTCGTTGATGAGCTGGCTTCCATGTCATCTAAAATCACAGTTGAAAAAGCTGAATTAAACAGAACGCCAAGCTTCAGTGTCAATCGTGTTGGAGAAGATACTGGCGTTACATTCGCCGGTATCCCTCTGGGCCACGAATTTACATCCTTGGTTTTGGCGCTGCTCCAAGTAAGCGGCAGATCGCCTAAGGTAGACCAAAAAGTCATTGATCAGGTGAAGAAGATCAGCGGTGAATACCACTTTGAATCTTATATCAGCCTGACATGCCACAACTGTCCTGATGTTGTACAAGCCTTAAACATGATGAGCGTGCTCAACCCGAACATTACGCACACGATGATCGACGGTGCAGCATATAAAGCAGAAGTTGAAAGCAAAAACATCATGGCAGTGCCGACCGTTTACCTGAATGGCGAATCCTTCGGAAGCGGCCGTATGACGCTTGAAGAAATTCTTGCGAAAATGGGCAGCGGCGCAGACGCATCCGAGTTTGCAGACAAAGAGCCGTTTGACGTTCTTGTTGTCGGAGGCGGACCGGCTGGGGCAAGTGCAGCGATCTACACTGCGCGTAAAGGCATCCGCACCGGTGTCGTCGCTGAGCGCTTCGGCGGACAGGTTCTCGATACAATGAGCATCGAAAACTTCATCAGCGTCAAAGCGACAGAAGGACCGAAGCTTGCGGCAAGCCTTGAAGAGCATGTGAAGGAATATGATATTGATGTCATGAACCTTCAGCGCGCAAAACGCCTTGAGAAGAAAGATCTGTTCGAACTTGAACTCGAAAACGGCGCTGTCCTGAAAAGCAAAACAGTGATCCTATCAACAGGTGCCCGCTGGCGCAATGTCAACGTACCTGGTGAACAAGAGTTCAAAAACAAAGGTGTCGCGTACTGCCCGCACTGTGATGGGCCATTGTTTGAAGGCAAAGACGTAGCGGTCATTGGCGGAGGAAACTCTGGAATCGAGGCTGCTATCGATCTCGCAGGCATCGTCAAACACGTCACTGTGCTTGAGTTTGCACCTGAACTGAAAGCTGACGAAGTCCTGCAAAAACGCCTCTACAGCCTGCCTAACGTCACTGTCGTGAAAAACGCACAAACGAAAGAAATCACAGGCGATCAAAGCGTAAACGGCATCACATACGTTGACCGTGAAACAGACGAAGAAAAACACGTTGAACTCCAAGGTGTATTCGTGCAAATCGGTCTCGTGCCAAACACAGATTGGTTAGATGAAACGGTTGAACGCAACCGCATCGGCGAAATCATCGTCGACAAGCACGGCGCGACAAGCGTTCCAGGCTTATTTGCTGCCGGCGACTGCACAGACAGCGCGTTTAATCAAATCATTATTTCGATGGGATCAGGTGCAACTGCCGCTCTCGGCGCGTTTGATTACCTTATCCGCAATTAATACAACAAAGCCGCAATATTGCCAGATTGGTGGCAGCATTGCGGCTTCTTTTTTATTCCAAATATATTGCATGTTTTATACATTTGTAATATAGTTGTAATGTTAGTGAAATATTATTTACCGCTCAGCATATTTGCTGTTTTTAAAGCGAAACGCACTGATTTTCTATTTAAAGTGCCCTGATACTTTTTGACCTTGTTCTTTAGGTCTTTAATGGTTTTTTCCTTTTTGGCATTTTCTAATGCCATAAGCGCTTCCCAGCGTTTCGCTGTTTCTGTGGAACTGCAGCCGCTAACTGTAGTTACAGGCGAAAGAAGTTTGGTGTTAGATAGTTTTTCGTCAAAAGGAACGGTATCAGGAATCGCTTTCTCTTTATAAATATGATCCAATTCATTTTGATTCAGGAAGCTGATGAAATGGTCAAAGTTTTGCGCTTGCCGTTTCTCAGGCTTGTGAAAATCAAGTGTTTCAATTAATTCTGACAGTTTTGTTTGCTCCGTTATCTCATTTGCCATGATATGCGTTAACTGATGGTATTCAGCTAATTCCCGCATTCTTGCATCTTTCGGAAGCAAAAGGCTCGGTGTTCCGGCAATTGCCGCCGCGATATTCCCATGCAGCCTTGCGCCAAAGCTCAAATCAGCTTGTTTCAAGAAATCCAGCCAAGTCGGCACATTTAAAAAGAATCGGACTCTATCATTCTGGTAAGCTGGGTCTTCCATGCTGACAGGGTAATTATCCGCAGGCTTCGCTATCGCAGGCGCCCCGGCATACGTCAAAATCATCTCTTTTCGCCATTGCGGGATGAAGTAATGATTCGGGAACTCTTTCATGCTTCTTGTAATGAAGTCCAGCACATGCTTAGGAGACAGCCTTGATGAGTTAACCGTCACCATTGATTCAGGTGTGATAGTGGTGTCTCTAATCTTCAGCTCTCTTCCAAACGCATACATAGAAGGACAGCCAATTACCGTATGGTCAATACCTTCACGGAATCCTAATCTGGAAAGGTATTTCGCTGTAATCTCACCGCGGACACCGATCATATTTGATCTCTCCAGCACGGCACTCACAAACGCCTTTACATCCTCGTCAAAAGGAAAACCTTCATTTAACTTTGGTTCAAACGGAGCCCGCAAACCAACCCCAATCACAACAACCGGAATGGTTAACTTCTTAATTAATTGGGTATATTTCCGTAAAGAAGGCACAAAATCCTCGCGGAAGGCATCTGCCAGCGGAATAATATACATATCATATTTTTCATTGATTTGCTCCGCATCCGCCGCATTAATCCGATAATAATCAGGAGTAATCGTCGTTCCTTCTGTCATCAGCGTACGAAACACACTGTAGGCATATACTAAGTTTCCTACGTTACCGCCAATGGAGTTGCGAACAATCATTTCAGCTGGATCAAATGTATCAAATGGTGATATCCCAGCTCTTATTAAAATGTTTTTCAATGTGATGTTGCCCCTTCCTCACCAAATTTTTTTCAGGAGATTGCTTAGGGAACTCTATCGTAAACATAAAATCTTCAGCCAGACACCCGCTTTCATCCCTTTTCACTTACAAACTCTCTCCCTTTCTTCCGTTCTAATATTCAATTATACAAAAAAGGATCTTACAGGTGAAATCATAACATAACGTTCAGCGCTGGTAATCTATTCCCATCACTGGATGTTCGTTCACATCACACAAAAAAACCCGAACCAGGCACTTTAGTAAAAGTGCTCGATTCGGGCCAGCTGCTTACAATTCCTCGCCATTCGTTTGAATGACGTTTTTATACCACTCAAATGAATCTTTCTTATATCGCTTCATAGATCCGTTTCCTTCATTATCACGATCAACATAGATCATGCCGTAGCGTTTTTTCATTTCGCCTGTTGTAAAGGAGACGATATCAATAATGCCCCACGGGGTGTAGCCGATTAAATCTACACCGTCGTAAGTGACCGCTTTTTCCAATGCTTCAATATGTGATTTCAAATATTGGATTCGTTCCGGATCATGGATCTTGCCGCCTTCCTCCACCGTATCCACTGCGCCAAAGCCGTTTTCCACGATGAATAGCGGGATTTGGTACCGATCATAAAAACGGTTTAACGTATATCTCAGCCCGGTGGGATCAATCGCCCAACCCCAGTCACTCGATGTGATGTATGGGTTTTCGACACCATTTGGCAATCCGCCGTTAACGATATCGCCTGTATTATCATTTTCCACATCGCTTTTCACAGTTGTTGACATGTAGTAGCTGAAGCCTAAGTAATCGACGGTGCCGTTTCTTAAAATCTCATCATCGCCATCTTCGAAAGTGATGTGATAGCCTTCCCGTTCAAATTCCTTCAGCGCGTAGCTTGGATAGTACCCGCGAACCTGCACATCCGGGAAGAAATACCGCTGCCTCATTTCTTCCTCAGCCAGCATCACATCTTCAGGATTGGATGAGAAAGGATAGATCGGCACGTGTGACACCATGGCACCGATCTGGAAGTCTGGATTGATGTCTTTTCCTTTTGCCACCGCTAATGCGCTCGCCACTAATTCATGGTGCGCCGTTTGATACATGACTTCCTTGGCATTTTCGTTTTCTCCGACCGTAACACCTGAATTCGTCCATAGGAACAGCGGGTTATTCACATCCATTTGGTTGTTGATCTCGTTAAAGGTCATCCAGTACTTCACTTTATCTTTGTAACGATTGAAGCAGGCCTCTGCGAAATTGACGAAGAAGTCCACGACTTTCCGATTTCTGAAGCCGCCATATTCTCTTGCCAGATGCAGCGGCATTTCAAAATGGGACAAGGTAATGACCGGCTCGATCCCATGCTTCAGCAACTCATCAAACACATCATCATAGAACTGCAAGCCCGCTTCGTTCGGCTCAGCCTCATCGCCTTTCGGGAAAATCCGGCTCCAGCCAATGGACGTCCGCAAGCATTTTAAGCCCATTTCCGCAAACAAAGCGATATCTTCCTTGTATCTGTGATAGAAATCAATGGCTTCATGGTTCGGATAAAATTCGTTCTCTTCAATCGTATCCGTGATTTTTCTCGGCACGCCGTGCGCACCCGCTGTCATCACATCGACTACACTCGGCCCTTTACCGCCTTGATTCCATCCGCCTTCAAATTGGTGTGCAGCTAACGCGCCGCCCCATAAAAAATCCTTCGGCATGTGTCCCATGTTTTATTCCTCCTCAGCTTACGACTGTAAATAATTTTTGGTCTAACGTACTTTCTTCAATATCTTCGATGAGAATTTCCTGATACGCATGTGAATTCGTGATGATGACTGGGGTAATCGTTGTTAACCCTTTCTCTTCAATGAAAGCTTTATCAAATTCAACAAGCACTTCGCCTTTTTTAACTGTATCGCCCTCTCCCACCTTCAAGGAAAAAGGAGTTCCGTCTAATGTCACTGTATCCAGTCCGATATGCACCAGCAACTCGACGCCAGACGCCGAACGAAGGCCGATCGCATGCTTTGTAGGCGCAACCATGACAACGGTGCCGTCAAACGGAGCATAAAGCTTATTTTCGGATGGCTCAATCGCCAACCCTTGTCCCATTGCGCCTGAACTGAATACCTCATCAGGCACCTTAGAAAGCGGGATGACCTTGCCGCTAAACGGTGCATATACTGTTTCTTCATTTTCCTGTGCCGTTTGAACATGTTCCTTTTCCGCCTGTTTAGCTGTATCTTCACCATAGCCAAAGATTTGAATCAGCACAACAGGGAGAATAATCGCGATCGCCGCTCCGATCAAAAGGCCCCAAATGGACGTCGGGAATTGTTCATTGATGCCATTCACAATCGTCAGCGGTCCCGGAAGCCCCGCATACGCAAAGTAATACGGATTGAAAAAGCTTGCCACAACTGCCCCAACCGCACCGGATATACAGCCAAAAATAAACGGTTTCTTAAATCTCAAGGTCACGCCGTAGATCGCCGGCTCTGTAATGCCGAACAAGCCTGTGACCCCAGCTGAAACGCTGACTTTTCTCGTTTCCTTGTTTCTCGCTTTAAGGATGACGCCAAGCACCGCCCCAACCTGTGCAATGACCGCAATCGTTTGATACGCCTGGAATGAATCCCGTCCGTATAAATCATAGTTCGCCAATACCATCGGCGTGATGCCCCAATGTACCCCAAAGATGACGATGACCTGCCAGAAGGCGCCGATGATCGCTCCAGCCAAAGCCGGCACGTTTTCCGCCAAGAAGTTGTAACCGTTTGCAATTCCATTTGCGCCTAATGTTGTCACAGGGCCAATGAGAATAATCGTTAACGGCACCATGATGACCATGCATAGAAACGGAACAAATAACGGCCTGACCACTTCATTCATTCTCTTATTCAAAAATCGTTCGAGGTAAGACAAAATCCACACTAAAAATAATGGCGGCAGCACGGAGGACGTGTATGTCGTTTCCGATAAAGCAATCCCTAAGAAAGAAATACTCTTTCCGTCTGCGATTTGAACAGCCATTTCCGCCCATGTCGGACTGACTAACGCGGCACAGCACGCTACAGCGATATACATGTTGGCCTTAAAATGCTTTGATGCCGTAATCGCGATAAAGATAGGCAAAAACGTAAACGGCGCCCAAGATATAAAACTAAAAACCTGATAAGCTCCTGTTTTCTCAAAGCCATCAAACAATAAATTAATGATAATTAATGCCCCTTGCAAAATACCAGCAGCGGCCAGAATGTATACAAACGGCGCAAACACCGCTGACATCGTCGCAATAATCCGGTTCAGAACGGTCCCTTTATTCTCGCTTTGTTCCTCAGACAGATCGATATTGACCAGCTTTGAAAATTCTTCGAAGACTTCCCCGACGTGCTGTCCAATGACAATTTGAAATTGGCCGCTGTTCTCTACAACCGTAATGACACCGGGCATCGACTTCACAATATCCTTCGCTTTAGGGTTAGACCGCTTCAGCACCAACCGAAGCCTCGTCGCGCAGCGAGAAGCTCCAATGACATTCTCTTCCCCGCCTACGGCCTCCAAAATGTCTTTTGCTAGTCTGCTATAATCTCTCACTTTCCCCGACATTTTCACCCACCCCTTCGTTTTGGTTACGCTTTCATTATAATTGTACCGGTATAATTTATCAATACCCAAACAAAATATTTATTCATTAACTATAATTGTAAGCGGTTTATGCTATAATTTTGACAAGTGAAACTAAACGAAAAAAATGAGGAATGCGTATGTTAAAGTACCAGCAAATTGCAGAAGAAATTGAAAGATATATAGAAGAACACCAGCTTCAGCAGGGAGACAAACTGCCAGTGCTAGAAACCCTCATGGCAAAGTTTGAAGTCAGCAAAAGCACAATCACAAAATCCTTAGATCTATTAGAACAAAAAGGCGCGATCTTTCAGCTCAGAGGAAGCGGCATCTTCGTCAGAAAACACAAACGAAAAGGCTACATCAGCCTCCTGTCGAATCAAGGATTTAAAAAAGACCTTGAGGATTTCAATATCACCTCAAAAGTCATTGAACTAGACGTGAGAAAGCCGACACAAGAAGCGGCGGACAACCTCAACATCGGACTTGAGGAGGACGTATACTTTGTCAAAAGAGTCCGCTACATCAACGGCCAAACCCTGTGCTACGAAGAATCCTATTACAACAAATCCATCGTCACGTATTTAAACAACGAAATCGTCTCCCACTCGATCTTCCATTACATCCGGGAAGGATTAGGGTTGAAAATTGGTTTTTCGGATTTGTTTCTTCACGTGGATCAGCTTAGTGAGGAAGAAGCGGAATATTTAGGGATGAAGGCTGGACTGCCGAAGCTGTATATAGAAAGTATTTTTCACCTGACGAATGGCGTTCCGTTTGATTTCTCGAAGATTTCTTATAATTATGAGCAGTCGCAGTTTGTGGTGCAGGCTAATAGTTTTTTGTTGTAGGGCTGCTGCATCCTGCTACTAATAAAAACATGAGGGGACGATTAACTGGAAGGTGGTCGACATGTACAAAATCATCATTCCTGCCATACTAGCCATCTTCGTGCTCTGGATACTCTTACAGATTTCACTGGAGATGAGCATCTTTAAGAATCCAATGAACTACTTTATTGGATTCATTATCTTTTTTCTCTTTATAAAGATGGTGAAAGAAAAACAACAATAGATTGGGTGATGCAAGCAGGAAGACCACCCCCCTTAACAAAATCAACAGGCCACATGGATTTATCTCAGAGTTTAACGAAAATATCGATGCACACAAAAAGCTACTTCACTGAGAGAAGTAGCTTCCTTTATCATATGCCCATTTTGATCCATCTTGTTTTAGAAAAGCGAAGTATAATCGCATTTATGATCATGATTGAAACTAAATATAAAATAATATATAAAATGTCATTATTCCCAAGTGTCATGTTATCAGATTGTAATACTCTTTCTATTCGGGGATACATCGTGTTACCTGCCTCAAATGGAGCAATAAAACCAAACACTTTATTGCTTACAGCTACTAAAATAACAGAAGTCATCCAATAAACGATACTTACACCTATGCTAATTAATATATTTGGACATAGCATGCTTATCGTTCCAATGATGAAAATATACTGTAATATAACTGCGGAAAATAAAAACAGTAATAATGTAAAATGAGAAAAATCACCGTACATCAACGATATAATTAGCAGGCCTAGCGCGATAAACGCAAAACATTCCAAAAACAAAACAGCTATCTTTTTATAAAAGAAGGTATAGATGTTGTCCCCTATTAATTTGTAAAAGAGAATATTTTTGTTTGAATACTCTCTATTAATAAAAAAAGCTATAACAAATGAAAATAACATCAAACCAAACTGGGTCGCAACGGTATAGGAGCTAAAGAAAAACATCTCAGGTGTAACATGGCTGACTTTATCGATTCCTACCAGTAAAAAATATCCCAGTAAAAATAAAAACACGAACATAGATCCTAAAATAATGAAAACTTTGTTGCTTATACTCTTTTTAAACTCTAATTTCATCTTAAGCCCCCACTGTTTTATTACTCATTTATATACACTTCAATTAATTGATCCACTGAATGATACTGTTGGATTTCTTGGTGATTAAATATAAAATAATCCCCTTCTATCGCCTTTAAATCAGACAAATCATGTGTAATATTAATGATAATTTTCTCTGGGTTCTCCTGAATATACTTGTTTATGAAGCCATGAATCTCTATAACCGTTTTTTTGTCTAATGAATTCGTTATTTCGTCTAAAACAATAATATTTTTATCCTCTAGTAAGAAGCTAAGCAGTTTTAATTTTTGCTTTTGGCCATCACTCAAATTCTTAATAAGAACTTTACCGTCGATATTATCAAGATTAAGTAAATGTGCAATCTTATTTATCTTTTCGGAATCAAACTTTTCGCTCAAAAAGTGTAATAAAAAATCCTTAGAAACATCATGAGGTATATTTGACGAGCTAGATATTAAAGATACATTTTGACGAATGTCTCTGCCGATTCGTTTGCTATTATTCAACAAAAAGTCTTTAGCAAGCTGTGATTTACCGACCCCATTTTTTCCAACTACATGGTTGATTTTCCCACTCGAAAAATGTAAGTCAGTGTCCTGAAGTAACGTTTTGCCTTTCACTTTTAAAGTATAATTCGCTATGTTCATATGTATACTCCTTAAAAATATTGACATAAGCATTAAGCATTTCTGCTCTGAAATTTGGTTATTCATGTCTTTATTTGAGGCAACTCTTCGGATTAGCGATTCAGATCCAGCGCAAGGAGAGCTACGGAATCTTTTTCTCTATTTTACAATATATAGTATTATAAGTTCAACGAAAGACTTATTTCCATTACGATTAATAAGCACTAACCAAATCTGCAAAACCTTCTTTTTTACTCTAGCTTCCTTACGTTTATCTTCTGTTTTCCGCTTTTCTTGACCCACGCTCAGCCTCATGCACCTCTTTCCCTTCGTTTTCATTGTCTCTAAAAGGCGTTATGCGGTACTATCATATAAAGGTCCAATGATGAAAAACAATGTCACACTTTTAAATTCAACTGATCATGCAAAAGCTTATAAATAGGGATAGCTTTATTCTATAAAGGGGATGGACGATTTTGGAAAGCAAATACTTAGATTTACTCGCGCAAAAATACGATTGCGAAGAAAAAGTGGTAACGGAAATCATTAATTTGAAAGCGATTCTGAACCTGCCAAAAGGCACCGAGCATTTTGTCAGTGATCTGCACGGGGAATATCAGGCATTCCAGCACGTGCTGCGTAATGGTTCAGGACGAGTAAAAGAGAAAATTCGCGATATTTTCAGCGGTGTCATTTACGATAGAGAAATTGATGAATTAGCAGCATTGGTCTATTATCCGGAAGATAAACTAAAGTTAATCAAACATGACTTTGATAAGAAAGAAGCATTGAATGATTGGTATAAAAAAACGATAAACAGAATGATTAAGCTCGTTTCTTATTGCTCCTCGAAGTATACCCGCTCCAAACTGCGCAAAGCGCTGCCTGCCCAGTTTGCTTATATTACGGAGGAGCTGCTGTACAAAACAGAAGAAGCCGCCAACAAGGAGCAATATTACTCCGAAATCATAGATCAGATTATTGAACTTGGCCAGGCCGATAAGCTGATCACCGGCCTTGCTTACAGCGTTCAGCGACTGGTGGTCGACCATCTGCATGTTGTCGGCGATATTTACGACCGCGGTCCGCAGCCGGATCGGATTATGGAAGAACTGATCAACTATCATTCTGTCGATATTCAGTGGGGCAATCACGATGTCCTTTGGATAGGAGCTTATGCCGGTTCCAAAGTATGCCTGGCCAACATTATCCGTATCTGTGCCCGCTATGATAACTTGGATATTATTGAAGACGTGTACGGCATCAACCTGAGACCGCTGCTGAACCTGGCGGAAAAATATTATGACGATAATCCAGCGTTCCGTCCAAAAGCAGACGAAAACAGGCCAGAGGCTGAGATAAAGCAAATCACAAAAATTCATCAAGCGATCGCGATGATCCAATTCAAGCTTGAGAGCCCGATTATCAAGAGACGGCCGAACTTTAATATGGATGAACGCTTGTTACTAGAGAAAATTGATTATGATAAAAATGAAATCACGCTGCACGGGAAAACATATCAACTGGAAAACACCTGCTTTGCGACGATTAATCCGGAACAGCCTGATGAGCTATTAGAGGAAGAAGCCGAAGTGCTGGACAAGCTGCTATTCTCTGTCCAGCATTCCGAAAAGCTGGGCCGCCATATGAAATTTATGATGAAAAAAGGCAGCCTTTATTTAAAATATAACGGCAACCTGTTAATTCACGGCTGTATTCCTGTCGATGAAAAAGGCAATATGGAAACGATGATGATTGAGGACAAAGCTTATGCGGGCCGTGAGCTGCTCGATGTATTTGAACGATTCTTACGAGAAGCGTTTGCCCATCCGGACAAAACCGATGACCTGGCCACAGATATGGTCTGGTATTTATGGACAGGTGAATCCTCCTCTCTCTTCGGAAAACGCGCCATGACGACATTTGAGCGCTATTTCATTAAAGAGAAGGAAACACATAAAGAGAAGAAAAACCCGTATTACTATTTACGTGAAGACGAGGCAACCTGCCGAAACATCCTGGCAGAATTCGGCCTCAATCCAGATCACGGCCATATCATCAACGGCCATACGCCCGTAAAAGAAATCGAAGGAGAAGACCCAATCAAAGCAAACGGAAAAATGATCGTCATCGACGGCGGCTTCTCCAAAGCCTACCAATCCACAACAGGCATCGCCGGCTACACGCTGCTATACAACTCCTACGGCATGCAGCTCGTCGCCCATAAACACTTCAACTCCAAGGCAGAAGTCCTAAGCACCGGAACAGACGTCTTAACGGTGAAGCGATTAGTGGACAAAGAGCTTGAGCGGAAGAAAGTGAAGGAAACGAATGTTGGTGAGGAGTTGTTGCAGGAAGTTGCGATTTTGGAGAGTTTGCGAGAATATCGGTATATGAAGTGAGGGATATGGAGTTCAGGGATTATTCTCTGGGCTCTTTTTTTTTTCGGTTTCTCATTTTAGTAAAGCAAATTGCTAACAGGGTCTGTTATTTTGCTCGTGCACAAGTACGTAAAGAATACCAATACATATACAATTTTTAAAAAATAATCAACTGCTGTGTTTTGAAAGCCAGAACTCATTTTTTAGCAGTTTCTGCGTAATATTTATCGAGCATAATTACCCACTCTCCTGTTGCGCCTTACCTTAACTTCGACCGGCACGATAAGAATGATGAAAGATAAGAGCGAAATCACTTACAGTCCATCAATGGAACGATGACTGTCTGTCTTATCTATTTCACTAATTTTTCATTTCCGACGTTTTAGTCCAGTTATTTACATGTATTTTTCTGCTTTGCGTTAATTATGGTACGGGTGCACCGTTGTATGTATAAGTGAGGTTTTTTAGCTGTCTTATTTCATTGAATAGTTTGCTTTTAAGGTGTTTTAGGTACTCTTCCCATTGAAATATCTCTTCAGGCACTAAGCAAATTTTTTAATAGAGTCTACATAAGATTCCATACAGTCTATTATGTATCAAACAAAAACCTCTCAAAATACAGTATTGAGAGGCCTCATAATCAAATAAGAAAAGTATTCATATTGGTATTTTAACTTATAATTCATTCTACATTCTCTGCAATTGATTTATAATATTGTTTTTTTTTGCTCGTATAAAAGCAACATTAATTAAATTAAGTTGTTAATACGACAAATCTTTCCTATAACAAGTTATTTTTTAAAGGGTCAGAACACATTTTCCAAACCGGGAGGAATCAAAAAAAGATCGTTGTACAAAATCCACACCTTCTTCTAGTTGATATTCCTGATCGATGATTATTCTTGTCCCCGTTCTATTTTGTAGCTGAATTGCTCTTTCTAAATCTTCTTTTGAACCTAGGCAATTTCCTAAAATAGAAACATTCTTAACAATACTCATTTCTAATGCTCCTCTGACCACAGGCTCAGCATCACTTGGTGTGTCACTAGACAATAGAGGATGCTGATCTCGTAATCCACAAGTAACATAAGTCCCGCCAGTTTGTAAGTAATATAATGCATAGCCGATGTTCATATCGAAAAACGGATCAAAAACGTGAGTAATCTTCTGCTTGACGATATCATTTAATGTACTATTAATAGCTGTACTTACTAATTCTACGCGACTAGGATATATTTTTTGTTTTTCTTTATCACTCCACTCTGACGTTGACAAACAAATAGGAGTGATGCCATGAGAGAGTAACTGTTGAATAATAAACAATGAAGTGTGTGACCGTGCACTAAATACTAACGGATTCCCACCATTCACAAGTATTCCAGAGCGTCTTATCATCGCTGACGCGGTTTGGGAACCCAAAGAAAAACAGGCGGCTTCAATATCACTTAAGCTTTTTGGTACTTTTATAATCTTTTTCTTATGAAGACGCAACCAACCCAACGATGCAAAATTTGTAGCTACACCCGGTAAAATTCCTTGTTTTCCGCTATCAGGATATGAACAATCAGACATAACACGATCTCCGACCTTAAATTCATGTACGTCCCTACCGACAGCAACAATATTTGCGCTAAATTCCGAGCCAAAAGGAACAAACAATCGATCAGAATCCTTGATTGAGTTGTAGTTTTCAAGTAGTATGGCTTTATCACGGTAATTGCATGAAAAAGCTGTCACTCTTACTAATACATGTTCATGATTCTTCGGATTTTCAGCATCGAAGTAAGGTTGTTCTAATTCAACTGTTCCAAACAGTATATCCACTTCACCAAACTTAACAATTCCTAGCTCTGTATAATCCATTGAATTCTTTCTACTCGGATTAATTGCCACTAATGAACGCACTCCATATCCTCCTTATATATATTTCGTTGATATGAAACAGAGCTTAGATTAAGTGGAAACCAAGCAGATTCACCGTTATTATACATCTTTAACAGAAGTGCAGAATCAGCTACTCCACTCCAACCGAGAAAGTATCCCAAGAGGTAGTCTCTATTCTTTTCCCCAGTATAAAATCCATTATGATTAGCTAAATCCAATACAGTTTCCCAATACTGATTTGCAAGTGATAGATACCACGAATCACCGGAAGCTTCATATGCAAATAGTAGAGATTGAAGTACCCCCGCAGCCCCATGACATATAGATAAATCTACAGGTCCATTTTCTGGTAATATTGTTGATTTCCTCGCTATATCATAGAGATTGAAATGTTCGTTTAATGCTCTTGCCATTTCAGCTAGAACCATTAGCAAACCAGAATTTCCGTTACACCAACCTGCAGTATTAACAGTATTCGGAAAAGATATTTGTACAGCCTTTTTAAAAAGTTGCTTACATCCTTCAGTATTATTTAAAGCATAAGATAATCTAAATTTTGCCCATATAACTCCTAAATTTCCATGCGCTAGTCCATCACTAGATAACATACTCGATGGGCTTTCATGGAGAATTTTATCTTCTAGTTTTTCCAGAACCTGATTCGGCGTATCCGCAAATGAAGCTAACATGAGACTTATACCTACCGGGCCAATAAATACATCACCATTCGGAATGTTCTCTGATTGAATTTGAGACACAACTTGTTCTGTTTCTTCTACTCTATTCCTATTATGGTTAAATATAAAATCTAAAGAACTTGATCCTGAAATTATTGATGTTGGTGCAGATTCTAATTGTGAAGAAAATACACTACGAAGGGATTTTAAACCTCGTTTGGCCTGATTATAAAGATTAGTGTACTTAGAACGATTGGCTATTTTTTCATACTCTGTAAGATGCTCCAAGAGAAATAGAATACCCCCACTATCATGAAGCGAAATAAGAGGACTAGATTCATAGGATATAGGGATATTTCCATACACTCCTCCAATCCATCCAGTTTCAGGATTGTCTGTTTTGGTAGTAATTGATAAAGAACTTATTAAATCAATCAAAGGATTAGGATCATCTTTTGTCACCTTTCGCAAGGCATTTGAAAATAAAGGAGATTGATAACCCAAATCATCTACTTTTTTATGCTCAGCCTCATGTATTCTAATATCAGAATATCCTTCTGCAATTAAGCGCTTATCAAGTAACAATCTTTTTTGTGAAAGGTTCTCTAACCGTCTTATTACATTATTTTCCGGCGACACATCAAATATGTCATCTGAAATAAAGTCCCCTGAATATAAACGTTTATCATTCGCCTTCATAGAAAAATATGGAATATCCCCAATTTTTAAAGAACGAATTTCTTCTTCTAATATACTCTTGGCTATTTCAGAATCTCTAATTAACTTAGGTGGCTTAAGATATTTTAGCACTTGATTTATTGCGGTATCGTCAACTAAATTTTCCGGAAATAGGCACGCATCAAGCATCAAGTAATACTGAACTGTAGGTCTATTAACTACTCTAATTAAACATTGAATATCAGTAAATATTGAATAAATTTGCTCTCGTTTGTCCATCATCTTTTCATATCCATCTGAGTAGCCCTTAAGAAAATCCTCTTGAAATGGAAGTGGATCGGGCGCTTGATTACTAGTTAACGTGATTGGTACAGTTGTTCGGTTTACATCAATCTTTTCCTTGGCTATATCTACAGCATCTGTTCCTGGGTTTTTCAGTGTAAAAACCATTTCATTAGTTTTTTGTGGATAGGGTGTATTAATAGCACCAACCAATACCTTTCGAGGAATCGTGAGTTTAGCTGGAATGATTGACGTAGCAGCAATTGAATAGGAAAGCATTTCTTCCATTAATTGGTCAAGTAAACCACATGTACGATTATATGCTGGTTGTAAACTAGTTTCTAAATCTACAAAATAAGGATATATCCCGTTAAAAATAATATTTTCATCATGTAAATCTGTTGCTCCAAGACAGCTAAACACCGCCGCACATAAACCGAGATTATAATAAGCGCTGCCGACCTCTGATTGGCTTATGGGTGTATGCTGCACAAACTTCTGCCAACCGTACTCACCCCGATTAACTGTTTGGGCAACTGGTGAATGGTTCTGTAAAGAATCGAATTTCAGAGTATCAGAAAAAAGTTTATCGATTAAAACATCAATCTCTAAAGACCGAGGCTTATATAGAACCTTTTTCGACGGTTTAAATTCCAAGCATAGAACTACTTTTGAACCATTGTGAGGATCGGATTCAAGAGGCATAATAGTTTGTAATCTTGATCCTCTACTAATTAAACCTTCTGATAAGAGTAAAGTAGCATCTCTGCTAAAATTAGCGCACACATCTTCGATAAAAGAACAAGTATTATTCACTGATTGTGTGACCATTTTTCGTAAACAATCATATTTTGTAAACCAATTGCTTATAAGTTCCTTATCAATTGAACTGACATATCGATCAAACGCTTTTGATGATGAAGGATCAGCAGGATAAGATAAACTTTCTCGATATTTGTGAAATTCATATACAAAAGTTTTTTGACACAGTCTCCACACATGATATTCCAATAATGCATGTAAACAGTTCGTAGCTGCTATCTCAGCATGTGATACAACGTCTTGCCGGGAAAGAAGTTCTTTTATCTTATAGTTAGTAAGTTCTAATTCATCCGAAAAGTAACTCTCCACAGCAAGGACTATTTTATGTGCTGCCAATTGCATTTTCAACTCTCCCCTTTTCAAGCTCTGCCCCAAACAATTTTGCATACAAGCCACCTATATTAACTAATTCTTCATGAGATCCACTTTGTACAATGCATCCATTTTCAAGAACTACAATACGATCAGCATTTAGAATAGTCTCTAACCGATGTGCTATAACAATTTTTGTACACTTAAGTTTTGATAATGCATCATAAACATATGATTGTGAAATATTATCAAGTGATGACGTCGCTTCATCCATTATCAGCAATTTGGGTGTTTGAAGTAACACTCTCGCTATATGAATTCGTTGTCTTTGTCCTCCAGATAGGTTTGCTCCCGTTTCTGATATAACTGTATTGTAACCCATAGGAAATT
Source organism: Bacillus sp. 0209A (assembly GCF_036765095.1). Lineage (NCBI taxonomy): Bacteria > Bacillati > Bacillota > Bacilli > Caryophanales > Bacillaceae > Bacillus > Bacillus sp. 0209A. The sequence continues at coordinate 102,790 of NZ_JBAIZV010000002.1, read as the reverse complement.
CATTAATAAATTTCATAAACTCCAACGAATCACAAAGCTCCCGTATTTCTGCTTCTGTAAGCTGACTGCCGAGCTTGAGATTTTCCATGATAGTTCGATTGTGCAAATTGACTTCCTGAGGAATATAGCTAATTGAGTCTCTTAATGTATCAAGATTATATTCATCATACTCAATTCCTCCAAAATATATAGAACCACTAGTAGGTTCAAATAAACTAGCAATTACCTTCCCAAGCGTAGTCTTGCCGGATCCAGATAATCCAACAAGAGCAATCGTTTCTCCATCAGAAATATCCAAATTAATATTTTTAATGACCGGGATACTATCAGAAGTATAACTAAAACTAAGATTTTTAATTGAAACTGATCCTGAAGGCATTCCCTTTGAATCTTTACGAGAATTTTCTACAGGATATTCAAATATATCCTCTGCTAATACAATATACCGCACCGCAACCAGAGCTTCAGATGCAATTGTAAATACTGAATTCACATAGACGAACAATAATGCCACAATAGACTGAACCGCAATTGCTTGCCCGAGTGTCATGAGACCTAGTTCTGCCATATATATACCTGTAACAAGAATAATCAAAGGAGCAAATACTTGTATTCCGGATAATATCGATCCTATTATTCCTTGCTGGATACGCATTCTGTGGCTTGTTGCATTTAAGAATTTTCTGAAGCGCTGTTTCCAGTCATCGATATAGGACTGAACGTAGCCTCCTAGTTTCACGCTATTTATAGAAACTATAGCATCTAACTGTATGCTTTGTGCGTTAGTCCCCTCGTGTAGTTCTTTATCTGTTGCAGAATTTACGTAAGACTGAGCAATAATCAAAAAGGCAAAAGTTGATAAAGTAAACAACAGTATCATAATTCCGAGCCATGGTGATATCCAAAAAACATAGACTAATATTGCTACACCGCTTACCAAATCAAGACATGCTTGTACTAATGTGGTTCCCAAAACATCCTGTATTCGTGTAAGAGAGTTGAGCCGATAAATAATTTCACCAGGCGCTCTTACTGTAAAATACTTTGCTGGGAGTGATAAAACACGTGTAAAAGCACCACTCAGAAGATGCCAACTAAAACGATAAATTATCTTTATTGAGAAGTAGGTTCTGAGAAAATTTAGAATTACCATAATAATTAATGCTATGATGAGAGATCCGAGTATTGTAGCAAAAGAAGTAGCGTCACCAAACCCATTGTCAATTAATAGCTGTGTAAATAAGGGAATCATTAATGTTATTCCAACTAAAACAATACTCATTATAGCTATTTTTAAATATAGACCTATCAAATTAGATGGCCAAATATACTTTTTTTTCCACCTAGAAAGATTGCTAACGCTGCGTTTCTTGAAATCTATTCCAGGTTCAGTAGCTAGCACATACTCTTGGAAATTTTCGAGAAACTCCGATTGGGTAATTTTTATCCGACCTATCGATGGGTCCATGATTATTACTTCATGTTCATTATATGACTCGACACAAACAAAATGATACCCTTTCCAAAAAGCTATGATTGGATAGTTTATTACCTTAAGTGCCCTCGTGTCTTTTATTCGATAAGTTTTGGCATTCATCCCAAAATGAGAGAGCAATTTTTTTAGTTGTTGGAATCCTAGACCGTCTCTGCCCGGCTCTTTAACTTGTCTGAGCTCTGAAAGTGAAATTTGATAATCATAAGCCTCCAGAATTGTCTTAACACAACATAGCCCGCATTCTGATTGTGCTAATTGTAAAGTTGGCATTAGTCTTCTTTTTTTAATTTCAGAAAATATTTTCATGTTAGCGTTAAAGGGGAAATTTTAATTTTAGGATCAAGTGATTTACAAAGGTGCAATAGTGCACCAGCTTGACCCGCCATCAATCCTGGGCTTAACGGATAACGACCTTTCCCGTTTTTATAGTAACTAAAAATGTATTCTGGAGAGCCGAAAGTTGTTTTTATTTCTAAAAGAATTTCTGATGTTTCTTCTGGAAATGATTCACTTACATACTCAAGCGCCTCTACTATTCCCAGGCTTCCGTGACAAAGTACCGGAATACGTGAGATAGGGATCCTTTTTAGCTGACCGATTATATTGAGCACTGATTCTCGAGACAGAACTTTTGATTTGTATGCTTCGTAATAGGCTATTAATAGGCCTGCTAAACCATTACACCAAGATGATGATACATGCTCATTACCGGCATCTTTATATGTCTCTATGATTCCATTATTATTTGTGTACTTGTTACAGATAATCGAATCAATCTCTTCAATCACTCTTTTTATCTCGCTTTTTTCTTGTTTTTGATTGACCAAAGCAAAAAACCAAAGTAATTGACTATATCCATGGGCCAATCCTGAAGTTGTTTTAGCATCACTATCATTAATTCTTGAGTATGCCAATGAGAGAGTTTTATTGATCATATCATCACTTAATTTGAAATCTTCCTGCATTCGGTATCTCATAACAATCGAACCGCTTTTTCCCGTAATCATATCGAAAAAATTATTATCTTCTGATTCCAAAGAACGATGCAATATTGGCCAAGACTTAACAGCTATGTCTTTCCATCTTTCGTTTCCGACGATATCCCCTGCTGAAAATAATGTCCACAGTAGCCCTGAAACTCCAGAAAATGCACCAATTCCAGAAAGAAGGACATTTCTAAGTTCGTAACTTCTATCCTCAAGAATTTTCGCTGATTTTTCAAAAATATCGTAAGAAGCTTTTAAAGCAATATCGTCCGATAAAAGTTTACCAGCCACTGCCAATGCAAGTGCCGGGCCAACTCTTCCGCTATATAAATCGTATCCTAAAACTCCTGGCGTCCAGCCTTGCCCAAATCGTGCAACAGGACCAATCCAAGTTTTAGGTAAATGTTCATAGCGATCGTCTAAAAGTGATTCAGTTAATGATTTTGAAAACCAAGAAATTATTTCCCTATGCTTTAAAACATTGTCATCTTTTAATGTGTTCAGTCTTTCTAATGTAGGTCTTTCTTCTTCAGTGGATTCTGATTCTTCTAATTTTAACGTTCCATCAGTATGGGGATCTGCTAACTTAGCAACAAAAGCTAGCCGTATTAGATTGATTTGTTTAGTCAAGTCTGATTTTGTGAGACTTTTCATCTTCAAAATAAATGCTGATTCGGGACTTGTTGAAATAGAAGAAACAACTTCATTTCCACAAAAAACTTCTGTTCCTTTAAAATTGACAGAAAAGTATGGTATATCCCCATTCCAAAGTTGTTTAGATTCAGATTTAACCAAATTAATATCACTTGTCATACTCAGTATTCCAATGCGCGACAATAAAGCATGTGCCGTGTCTATATTCCTGGATGGCTCTGCATCTGTTAAGATACGTAAAAGTTGTTCGTATCTATACGTCATATTATGTATATAGCGAAGGTTAGCGTTTCTAAATGACTTTATAACTGCGTCAATAAACAAATCCTTTTGATCAAATATTTGCATGAAAAAATCAGAGAAACCATCGATAATTTGGTCACATCTTTCATGTATCAACGCTTCTAAATCGGGATCAGTCGATAGAGCATTATCAATTCTTTGATGTTTCCAGACAACTTTTATATCTGAAGAAAAACCATCTTTTATATCGAAGGTTTTAAAAGGACTTACACTATTCTGATCACGAATACCAGTGAACCCGACATCAACTGAACCATTACTTGATTTTTTACCTAATGATATTGGAAGTACACCTGTACCATATACTGACTTCTCCATTGCATAATATGCGCTTCTTTTAGCCTCCGGAATTCCAGTTCTAACCCGAGATGGATGAAACAAAGTTTCCAAATCTATTGGAAGTGGCCCCTCATTTGTCCATAATATATTACTAAAGTGCATATCTGAAGCATTTAATAAAAACATTAGACATGCTAATCTACCTGCCTGAAACATATCCTTCTTGTCTTCATTGGTTTCTTCAAAAGATGTAAAACCATATTTTCCAAAATCAACAACAGTCAGAGAAGGCATCTTTGGAGAAATAAATTTGTTAATCTCACGAATAAAATTCGTGTATCCAAGTTCTCCGGAGACTGAACGTGGTTTAAAAACAAGCTTTTCTCCTTGTTCAAAGGTAATAATCGCTACTGAAGACCCATTATTATGTGTGTCTCCACCTGACTCTACAGAAACAATACGGCTAGTGCATGGAATGCTGAATTTTTCCTCTATCTTCAGACGATGTTTTTGAGTCAATTGAATAGTATCTTTGATTGCAATTGCCTTATTTTCTAATACATTATTGCATCTTCCCCATGCAATTGAGTAAGTACCCGCAAATTCTTTAAATTCCGTATCCATTAATGTTTGGGTATAGTACTCATAAATCATTTTTGAATTCATAGACCCCTTGGGTAATGTTTTAATCTGTTCAGCAAAACATCTTATTAGGTAGGAGAAAGCTATCTGTGAAAACAACTCACAGATAGCTTTTTTGAATGATTCAGGCTCAACGAGATGCTTGTCCATCTTTGAGTCCCAGACTTTCTCCCAGATGTTTCGCGCAATCATCCTACAAGGGTTATGATAGGGATAAAGTTCCCGGTCCTTAAAACTCTCCACATTCTTCAGATTATCTGGAGAATGCGGAGGCAAATCATCAATATAATGGAGAAGTGGTGCAATGTGTTCATCGAAATCCGCCTTTTCAAGTTCCGGGTAAAACTGTTTCCTATATATAACCATTATATTTTATCTCTCCTTTAACAAGCGCGAGTACAAGCAGTAGTCGGACAAGTGTTACTTGAAATATATCCTGTAATAACAGATAAAGCCGGTGTCCAACCACCAACAACATCATCTTCAGTTAATGCAATCATATCTGATTCAAGGTATTTTCCAAGTTCTAGCTCGTTTTTTAAACTATTATTTGCAATAGACTTTTTATCATTCATTGTCATATCCCCTATTCACATAATATTTTTTGACATTATCACATAAAAGCATTTCTAATTATTAACACCAAGCCATACATTCTTTACTGACAGTACACCAGCCACCCTTATTTCCCCAGTAATCACTTAGAGAGAATGTATTTGTAGTACATGCTCCAAATACATCATCATCAAATTCTTGATCTACAACTTCTTCAAACCAAGTAACTTGTTCTTGTTTAACCTCTTTTTGTAATTTACTGAATTCAGTCTTCATATTATTTCTCCTTTTCTTTATCTATTTCAGATAAATTTGACTAAATTATGAAACACTAGAAGTTCCCGATTATAATGTATTACCATTGTTTCAGATAAAGCAAACACACCTTATAAATAGCAACTACTCAACGTTTTTAAATCCAATGTCTGAATGGGAAATAGAGCCAGTCCAATCTTTTCTTACAGTAAATATCCTTCCTCTATTAAAAACATCACCCCCTTTGCAGAAGCTCTGGCTCAATTAAATGATGAAGACCGTGAGCTATTATGGAAATTTTTTAATTCGTTGACGAATAATACTCTACAATATTTTCCAAATAAAAGGGAGGGGTAATTTTATACCCCTCCCTTTAAAATCGTGATTTCATTTGATTTTTTCTTTTATTGTTTTTAGCTGCTTTTTAATCGTTTCAACCGATTTGAACAATTTTTCAGCTATTTGGGCTCTACTTAGTCCTTTTTCCTTTAACTTGAAAACTTCGCGTTCCGCAGGTGTTAATACACTTGCCTTTCTTTCTAATCTAAGCTCATTGATAAGCAAACTCGAAACGTCTGCATTAAAGCTTACTTTATCTGAATATGCTTCTCTAATCGCCTTTGGAATATCTTTATAAGAGGTTTTGTTTATATAATTTGTTGCTCCTATATCGAACGATTCTAAGATGACTTCTGGCTCGTCCCAAGATGTTAACATGATAATCTTTTCAAAACCTTTCTCATTTAATTCCCTAGACAAATGAAGCCCGCCTAACTCTTCACCTTCAGATAAAGTTAAATCCATTAATACAACATCAACGTCTGAAGAATCAATTTGAAGAGCTTCATCTTTAGTAAATGCTTGACTAACAACTATGATATCGGTCTCTTTTTGAACCAATTCAGATATACATTTCATCCAGACCGCATCATCCTCAACAATCATTAATCTAATTTTATCCATAACATTCCCCTGACAAATTATTCTTATATTCTTGGATTGGTGTAATATTAAGAACTCTGTTTTTTGGCAATGATAATGTTATTGTTGTTCCATGGCCTAATTGGCTTTTTACAGTTATATCACCTTTATGTTTTGTCATAACGTTATAACAGTATGTTAATCCAAGACCAAAATTCCCCACCTTTTTTTTTGTTGAAAAGAAGGGATCTAATATTTTTGAAAGCTTATCTTTCTCAATACCTTTTCCGTTATCTATAAAATCTATATGAATGTTTTTGCGAGTTTCATAGATTCTAATTGTCAGTGTTTTGCTGTCTCCCATAGCCTCTATAGCGTTTTTCATTATATTTATAGCTGTTTCTTGTAAATGAACGAAATCTCCATATACCTGTGCATCAACTTCATATTTTTTTAATATGTCAACTTCTGAAATCTGTGGTTGAAGTAAGCCGATGCTTGACTTGATTAAATCACTCATACGAAACTCGGATTCCTTCAGCTCCATAATATCTAATTTTTTTTGAATACGACTTGAAAGCTCAAACAAATGATTTGCAGACTTTAAAATCAAATCAATGGTTTCATCATTATTTTCTTGATTATGAGTATCTTTCAATTGATTCGCCAACAAATCAATTTTAGCCACTTCATTTTTTATTGAGTGGTTTAACAAAGCTGTACCTGATGTTACAGCTTTCATTGTTAGGTCACGTCTTTGTTTTTCAAACTTTATTTGAACGCCTAGAAAGCCATATTTAGTGATGAAGTAGATAAATAGCAAAAATGCTGCTGTTATAACCCACGGATTGAGCATCCAAATTCCGAATACCCCAAAAGCCTCTAAAATAATATTTGTGAACACTGCAAAAATAAGTGTTGGCACGACTACTAAGCAAGTGAGTATTTTTTGTTTTTTAGCCATCTTATTCGTTTCCGAATATGCAGAGTAAACCATCAAAGCCAATGATATAAAAACATAAGGAACAACCCAAAGGGATAATATTACATGCTGCGTCCCCCATATAGGATAATCTGTGAAAAAAACCTGCATGATGATAACGGGAATGAATAATAACAGCTTCCAAAGAAGTTTTTGCCTTGGTTTTATTGTATCTGAAAATACTAAGCCGAAAATTAAAATTGCATATGCAGTTCCATAATGTCCTATTGACGAAGACAGATAATGCAAAAATTGAATCCATTTAGAAGCATGATCAAAAACATATGATAATAAGACACTTAATCCACCAAAACCCCCACCGATGCCAATGAAACTTCCCCATCTGGTTTTTTCATTTTCTGGGTATGTGAGCAATAGAATAGAACTCATCAACCAAAGTAACGCAGTAAGTATAAGCATCGTAATCTTACCTTTTTATTTTATTTTGAATGAATGAAAGCGTATCGTTTGCCAGCTTTTTGCGACAAAGAACAATGCCTGAATGACCACAATTGTAGACATATCTTGTGGGTTTCCCCCAACTTTCCCATAAATAATCTGCATCTTTTAAGTCAATATACTGATCATGTTTAGCAGAAATCAGCAGAATGTTATCTTTATTAACTTTCGGTAAAGCTTGACTAGCATCTGTGATATTCCAATACGTCACTAAATCTTCATAAGTCACACCATTTTGTTCTAATTCTTCTCTTATGAATTTACCTGGGATCGTGTTCCATATTGAATAAGAAAGGCGATTGGCATAAAAGATTGATACCACTACATCAATTTGGGATTCTAGGGTTGCAATTAGATTAGTAACCCATCCCCCTAAGCTTACTCCCACTATGATAACAGGTCCTTTTTTATTTGCTTTTATCCAGTGAATTAACGCCCGTAAATCGACAATGGCCTGTCTTGTCGACTCAATTGTACGATCAATATTTGCACTAATCATCAACTCGCCACTATACAGTGAATTTTCCGGTTCTCTTTCAAAATGGTATGGAAGAGAATAATAATACATGTTCCAGCCTAAATCGTTCATTATACGATTATGAAATATTTTTTTGATCCTATTGTACGAATCCATGCGCCAACCGTGTACAAAGATGACATTGGGTTGATCCATATCATTTTTATTTAAAAAAACCTCCCCTTTTAAAGTATCATTAACAAGATTCCCAGTTTGAATTAAGGATTCATAACTAAATGTACCAACCCTATAACTTTTTTTAGATTTATTCAAATCAATTGAAACATCAACTATATTTGCACTGTAAACTTCCTCTCTATCATCTATATTGGCTGTAAAAGCAGCAGAAAAGTGTTTATCCTTGCTTCTTTTTCTGTGTAAATCATATAAAGCCAAACGATCTATCATTTCTGAAAAGTGCACTTTCCGTCCTCCTTGATTACTTAAAATATTGTGTTTTCTCTTTGCATTTTATCCCTCAAAGCTACTTAGGTATTTTAAACCATCTGTGGAAATTTTTCTGCCACGAACTGATTAGATTTTACCACTATAAGTATACATTAACAATCATTAGGGAATCTTATTGAAATTTCATTTTCATATAAAAGACATAAATGATGAACAACAATTAATAATAAAGAATACATGTAGAATAAAAAAAATTTAAGGAACGCATAAAAAACGTTGTACACCATATATAACAAGGGATGCAACGTTTTTATTAATATTTAAATTCACAAAGCATGTAACATTTTACTTATGAAGGCATGACGAAAAGCCTTTCCACGTTTTAAATTTTTGAAAAGGCTTATAGGATTTTACAATCCAAATTAATGTGACCCTCTTATCAAGAATGGTGGTTACCATACAGTATTTGATATTAATGAATTATGTCAATATGGTTTTGATGCTTAGAAATGACTTTAGGAAAAAATTTTTTCATTGTAAGGTCGAAAGGATTTGTGGTTTGTTTGTTGAAAGACCTTGAGGTAGCAATTAGTGAGGTAGATTGGTAATGAAATTAAAGTAAAACGGTACCCATTTTTCAACATGGTTTTTCTCAAAATGGCATAAGATCCGGGAAACAGAGTAGGGTAACCTTCAAATAAGCCTAAATCTCTTGTGGAAACGTCATCCATTCACTTACACTTCTGCAGGTAATTGAAGTTGTTTCAGCGCTGTACAAAGAAAGTCGAAGAGAAAAATTTCTCTCTTCGACTCGTCACCATGGAGTAAGTTGAATATTCGTTTAATTTATCCTATATTTTAGCTAAGAACAAGGGCAGTCTATTACTTTTTTAAAATTTGAACACACTCTTATATTTCAATTTTTTTGCTCTTTTTGAGCACGAGTACAAAAAGTACGATTAAAATAAAACAACCAATGAAGTACTGTAGAAGCGAAAGTGGATTTGAGCCAACCATAACTGGATAGAAATAACCAGGAAAATTTTCAATTAAGCCTGAAAGAAATTTGTTATGAGTACTTTCCAAAATATTCGCTAAAATATTAGGAAAAAAAAGTAACATTGCTGTTAAAATACCATAAACTGCACCACTTCGAACACCATATAATAATAAAATATACCCTAACAAGAAATAAGTCAGCACTAGAAGAAAGACATTAACAAAGAATCCCAGAAGGAAGGTAACCTTCAATTCTCCAGGCACTCCAAGTTGTTGTGTAACTAGAAGTAAACCTATTCCCAATGCTACATAAAGTAAACTCACAAGTAGTGCAATTACGACATTGGCCAATACATAGTTTTTTCTGTTTTGTTTTGAGTTGTTAATTAACGAAATTGTCTTAGAAGAGTAATCCCTATTGACAAAATAAAGCGGGTGTAATACCGCCGCCAACATCCCCAACATACAATAAAAATTGGAGACATGTTTAATGTTAAACGGCGTATTTGCTGTTAATATAAAGTAACTCACGAGTAGTGCTGGTCCAAAAGCTCCCAACACTCCAACAGCCAAATGGCCCTTTTTAATTAGTTCTTTAAAATTGTAATTAACGTAATTTTTGATATTTAGTATCATGATCTTCACCCCTTAATTTGTTCATATAGACATTACGAAGCGTTTTTTTCTCAGCAGTAAAATCAATTAACCTTATCTTCAACTGATTTAAGAATTTAAATATCTCAGTATTTTCTGCTGTCGTTTCAATTTGAATTGTTCTCTCGCTTGTGTGAATAATACTTCCGAACTCCTGGCTCTCGATAAATGTTGCTAAGTCAGTAGGATTATCAAAAACTAATTTTAGAATAGATTGGCTCTCCTTACTAAATTGTTGTTCGTCGGAAATAGTGCCTTTTTCTATAAACAAAACTCGATCACAGATTGTTTCAATATCTTCTAGCTTATGGCTGGAAATCAAGATACCGATATTCCACACAGTAGCCATTTTTCTTAATTGCTGTAATACTTCAAGGGATGTTTCTATGTCCATACTGTTTGTTGGTTCATCTAATATAACGTAACTTGGCTTATTCAATAAACTTATGACAATGCCTAATTTCTGCCGCATTCCCAAAGAATATTCTTTCACCTTTTTATTCAATACATCAAATAATTGTAGACCCTTTAGAAGTTCCTCGTATTCGCTAAGTTTGAATTTATTTCCGTATATTTCTGAAAAGTAGGACAGATGCGCTAATCCGGTCTTATTACTGTATAGTTTGGGTTCCTCAATTAAGTATCCAACATGATTATTGTCTTCAACAGATCCATCGAATGTCTGAATTGTTTGAGCAATGATCTTCATAAGAGTACTTTTTCCAGCACCGTTACTTCCAATTAAACCAACGATTTCTCCTTGTTTAAAATCAAAAGATATTCCTTTTAAAACTACAGAGCCACTATATTTCTTGGCAATTGAATTTACATGCATTTTTCCAATCCTCCTATTTAGTTCTTTAGTTTAAAAAATCTTTTATATATCGAACGGCTAGATAGATTGCTGAAGCGAAGAATGCAATTGCATACTTAAATAAGAAGAAAACTTGCCACATATATTCTTTTGGGAAAATCAAGTCGCACAAAATTAGTGCATATAACATACAGAGACAACCTTTTAAAGCGATTTGGTCTGTTCTCTCGTCAGTCTTACCCATTTTTTTATGAAATACGATTGTCAGAATCAATCCGACTACAAGCAATACAAACCCGCTACCAATGAGAATACTCCAATTTCCTTGAGAATGTTCAGCCCAGGACTTTAAAGGGGAAAAAATTGCGTTAGTGATAGTATCTGAGATCGAATTCATTTTCATTTTTGATCATTTCCTTTCTCATAAGTAAAAATCTCGTTTACATCCACTTTAAAAAATTCGGCAATTCGAAAAGCTAATAGCAGAGTCGGAACATAATTTCCTTTTTCCATTACGAAGATGGTTTGTTTGGAAACCCCGACTTTCTTTGCTAATTCTTGCTGAGACAATCTGGCAAGTACACGATATTCATAAACCTTATTTGAGATTGAATCACCCAAATTTTCCCTCATGACTTTCACCTCTTGATTGAATTATAAACTGTTTTTTTATAAAAGTAAAGTTCACTTATACAAAAGTATGGTATTCTTTATGATATGCTTATACAGATCTTTGAAATTCATTTTTTTCGGTAATTGAAAATACGCAAGTAGGTTGATTTTTCAAATTATCGTTTTTAAATTCCTAAAGCAGCTTCACCAGTTCTTGATGTACCCTCGGTCATCCTCGTATAGCCATAATTCACAAAAATACTCTCCTTAATATGAATCCTATCTATGATAGTTTTATGTGCAAAAGAGGTTGTTTTGGTTACAATTTCTTAGCCTATAGGCAAGTACATTTGTGCAACAATAGAGCCCGCTTGTGAAAGAATAAAGGCCTAATTACTTGTTAAAAGAAAGTGATATTTGGCCTTTTAATGCTTTAATACTATAATTTTTCCTCACTGGTAAATATGGAGATGACCGAAAGGCAGAATAAGGGGAATTCATGGTGGACGAGTTCTTGGATACCGGAGTAAAAATAAGGAGCTATTAAAATTTCCGAAGAAATAGTTAAAATGATCTTTTCTAAATATGTTGATGGGGATGATTGAAGATCGCCAACCATTCAATAAGCTTGGTAACGAACAAAGAACCGGAAAGAGTTTTCACAGGTCAACAGTAAACATTATACTTAAGTCACTACAGACTTTATATGTACACAACTGCAAGAAATTTTAGACTTATGAGAACGCTTAGATTCTATGGAATTGAGACAACTACCTGTAGCGTCTATCATAAAAATTGATGTAAGCAAAGTAATTAAAAGATATTCAATTTTTCTTTTGTTGCCTATATCATAGTAAGCAGGAGTCCTAGTGACTCCTCCCTACATAACATGGTTACTAACAACTCCCACATTCTTCGGGATTTTAAAGAAAACCGCTACCTATTTATGATAAGGTTCCCCACGATTAATCCGAAAAGCCCGATAAATCTGCTCTACCAAAATCAACCGCATCAACTGGTGAGGAAACGTCATTTTCGAAAACGACAGCTTCTCATCCGCTCGCTTCATCACTGCATCGCTCAATCCCAGTGACCCTCCGATGACGAAGGTGACTTTGCTTTTTCCATAAGTAGCCAGCTTATCTATTGTATCGGCTAGTTCTTCGGATGTTTTCATTTTTCCTTCGATGGCGAGGGCGATGACGTGGGCGTCGGGGCTGATTTTGGATAGGATGCGGTCGCCTTCTTTGTCTTTTATGATTTTCATGTCCTGGTCACTTAGGTTTTCCGGCGCTTTTTCGTCCGGGAGTTCGATGATGTCGATTTTTGCGTAGGCCGAAAGTCGTTTTGTGTATTCTTCAATGCCTTGCTTGAGGTATTTTTCTTTTAGTTTTCCGATGGTCACAATATTAATATTCACAGGTCATCCCCACTTTAAGAACAAGTTATTCATATATGTTGCCCACAATTGTGGATATCTTTTCTGTATTTTGTGTAAGATCATTCGTTCCCCACTATATATACTGCGGGGTCTCCACATAATTCACAGGCTGTGGATAAACTGTTAGTATGTTCGATTTTTCTGATTTCGGGCGGCAGCTCGTGGTCGTCTATGTACATATCCAACACGGTTTCGATGTGTTCTTCACAGGAATAATACGTTTGTTTCATGTTCAAATCCTCCGATGGTTTCTTGCGTTTTTGTAAATGTTCTCTTCCCAATATAACCTATTTATTCACATGTTAGTAGTGCTTCGGGCTGAGTTTTATCCACAATTCGACAAACAAGCTGTTGATGACTCTATTTCGCTCGTGTGTTAGTTTGGATGTAACCGATGTTTGGGGAGGTCTGCATTTGCGCGTTAGATGGGTTTGGCTTTTTGTGATCATGTTGCTGCTTGCTGGGTGTCAGCCGTCTTATTGGGTGTTAGAGAAAGATCGAATCGGTGAAGGGAGTCCAGACTTAGAAATATACGCTAATTACCTTCAAATGCATGATGACGTAAAAGGATATCAAGTCTTCACCATTTCAGAAGGCAAAAAAATGGTTGTTGTGTCTCTTGGAAGCAGAGAGAAGGATAAGAAGCTTGAGGTGTCAGGCGTCAAATTCTCGCCTAAGGAAACGATTGTAACTGTGAAGCGAAAACCCGCTACCAAGGCAAATGAGAAAAACCCTTATATTCTGATTGGACTGGACAAAATAGAAGGAGACTTCATCGTCCAAGACGAATCAGGAGATCGTTTTAAAGAAACAGATGACCAGCAATAAAGCCGGCGTTCTGAGAACGTCCGGCTTTTTCTTTACTTCAGCATTCCATGCGGGTCGATGACGAATTTTTTGGCTGAGCCTTTATCGAAGTCGCTATAGCCGTTTGGGGCTTCGTCCAGCGATATGACTGTGGCGTTGACGGCTTTTGCGATTTGCGCTCTGCCGCTCAAGATCGCTTTCATCAAATTGCGGTTGTATGTCATGGCTGGTGTTTGTCCGGTGACGAAGGTGTGGGCTTTGGCCCAGCCGAGACCGAAGCGGATTTTTAGTGAGCCTGTTTTGGCGTCCGTATCCTTTGCACCGGGATCTTCGGTCACATATAAGCCCGGAATGCCAAGGCTTCCGCCGACCTGGGTGACGTCCATGATCGAGTTCAGCACGGCGGCTGGCGCTTCTCCTTGATTGCCATGTCCAGATGCTTCAAATCCGACACAGTCCACGGCGGCATCAACGGTCGGTTCACCTAGTATTTGTTCAATTTGCTCGCCGAGGCGATCGTGTTTTTGCACGTTGACCGTTTCGCAGCCGAAGCTTTTCGCCTGTGCCAGTCTGTCTTCGTTCAGATCGCCGACAATCACCGTCGAGGCGCCAAGGAACTGGGCGGAGTGTGCGGCGGCTAAGCCGACAGGTCCCGCTCCAGCGATATAAACGGTTGAACCTGTTTGCACGCCCGCTGTGTACGCCCCGTGGAAGCCGGTCGGAAAAATGTCGGACAGCATCGTCAAATCGAGAATCTTTTCTAACGCCTGTTCTTTATCCGGGAACACCAATAGCTGAAAATCGGCGTACGGCACCATGACGTATTCCGACTGGCCGCCGACCCAGCCGCCCATATCGACGTAGCCGTAAGCCGATCCCGGCCGTTCCGGGTTGACATTCAAGCACACGTGCGTTTTCTGCGTTCTGCACATCACACAGCGCCCGCAGGCAATATTGAAAGGAACGGATACGATGTCACCTTTTTTGATAAATTCAACATCCCGCCCCGTTTCAATGACTTCTCCGGTGATTTCATGCCCGAGCACCAAGCCTTCCGGCGCCGTCGTGCGGCCTCGCACCATGTGCTGATCGCTTCCGCAGATGTTTGTGGTAAGCACCTTCAAAATCACCCCGTGCTCACATTTACGATTCACATTCGCCTTCGGAACGCCGGGCCCGTCCTTCAAGATTAACTCCGGATACCCGATATCCTCCACCGCTACAGTTCCTTCGCCTTTGTACACAACCGCTTTGTTTCCTGTCAACGCCATTCCTCCCATTCATGTTTTTGGACTTTTCGTCCTTGAACATGACTTCGGTTCGGCATGACCCTTTCCCTTTTTCACGACTGTTTTTTCTGCATCTTAACGACAATAAAAATGCCAAGCCAGCACCCGACAATGGTTCCGACGATGTCCAACCAGCCCGCTTTTCCCCCGTTCAGCAGGAACACAGTAACCGCCGAAGTCAGACCAATAATCGCTGCTTGCAGCATGACACGTTTGGTGCCCATTTGATCCCTCCTTTACCCGTCATTCAATCCAATCGATACATTATTTTACAAAAATTCACAATTATAACACAGAATTAATTTAAAACAGATAGGATTCTCAAAGAAATCATTGAATTTTATATTTGATTTCAAAAAAATGGGAGGTAAGAAAATGTTTAAAAAAATTGTGATTGGTACATTAGCTTTGGGAATTACACTAGGTGTTGGGAGCACTTTTGCTAGTCCGGCTTCTGCGGCTGAACTTTCTACACAGGAAGTCAAAGCACAGGATATCAAATATGTCACGGGTTATAAAGTGACTTACTGGGGGCTTTCTGATTACAACGATATCCCTGACTATTACAACTACTCAATTGATGGCTATAAAGGAACATTGGAGCTTTATAACTTTGAACCACGTTATGACGGTGGCTGGACAGCTTTCTATCAAGGATATGTATCAAACTAAGCAACAGAAAAAGAGACTTCCTGCAAGTCTCTTTTTCGTATTTCCTGAGAAATAATGTGACAATATTGCCGCTTAAAACCCCTTCATCACTTCAAAATCATACAGCTTCAAATGACTCTTCGGCGTCACGACATCCTTTACCTTCCCGATCTCTTTTTCTTTCACTTTCTTTCCGGTTTTCAGGCTGTATTGTTCAATATATGCAGGCTGGTTATATGTGTATGTGAAGAAATAAAGACTGCTGCCTTTTCGGGTGATTTCTTTGAAATCGGCTTTCATTTTTTCTGGTGAAAGAGTGAAGGCGATGCTTGATTTTCCTGTCTTTGCATCGATTTTGTACACCTTTCCGAAGCCGTCAATGAAGTACAGGTATCCATCATAAGAGAAAAAGCTGTTTTTAAAGCTGAAGGGCATGGAGCTGTATATCGTTTGTTCGTCGTTTTTGTATTTGGCGATGTCGTGCAGTTCCACTTTGCCGCTTTTCTTGTTGATTTTGACCATTTGATATAGATTGCTCGCCTTTTGGCCGCGAATCATGACATAAACAGCTTGATCATCCACAGCAAGCTGGGATTCGACTGAGGCTCCTTCCCGGTATTGCCATTCCGTCATCGTTTGATAGGTAAGCTTCTTCTGATCGGCTTGAATCTGGAGGAGTTGATAGCTTTTTTCGTCAGCTGTTGGAACGAGTGCGTAAATGGCGCCGTCATGAAAACCGGAGGCTCGGATGTAGTAGGGGATGACGTCTTTTTTCCACTCTCCGTCCATCTGGCGGTACAGCTCTGAACGGTACCCGTCTCCCTTTTTGTCGTAGCCGGAGTTGTAGAGGGTGTAAAAACCGTCCGTCTGTTGTAAAAAGCCCGCGCTGTCACCGGTGTGTTGATAGGCTCTTTTATGGGAGCGCAGGCCGTTTTTGATTGTGAAAATCGTGTTTTTGTCCTCCAGCATCACACTGTCGCCGTGAATCTTGGCTGAGCCCAGCTCAAGGCCCTTCATCTTAAAAGAAGACAGCGACCCGTCTTGGCTGATGAACAGGGCGTAGCTTTTCCCGCCGCCGAATGCATCTTGATCCGCAGAGGTTGAGAGATACAGCAGGCTGTCCTTGTCGTCCAGAAAATCGGTGTCGCTGAGATCCTGCTGACTCACGGCTTTATGGCTTGTGAGAGGAGAAACGAAGACAAATAGTGCGATCCCTGCGAGAATCAGCATGGCGATGGTAATCATCCACTTCTTCATATCTTTCTCCTTAGTAAATGGTCATGATGGTTGACGTATAGGAAGAGCTTGTAATGTCGCGCGGATATACGCCTAAGCCTCCGTTGCCATCTATATCAATGCCTGCTTTCAGCAAAAAGGCGGACCATAGGAGCTTTGAACAGTTTTTGGCGCCATCATGGCCGGTATTTCTGTTATTAACGAAGTTAAATGAGTATGCGTCGCCGACTCTTGAGACCGCCCAGTCGGCAGCGGATGTTTTTTGAGATGAGGTTACGCTGACTGTTTGCACGATGGAGTTGTCTTCCACGTCTCTGGCATTGTAAGCGATCTGCCTGACCCCGTCGCTCGGGACAGATTCAACAATTTTGTCAGCCGCGGAGTACATGCCGACGTGACCGTGGTTGTAGAAGGCTGTGTAGGAGTTGGTGTAATAGATATTCCCTTTCGCGCTTGTCGGGAGTTTTTTCGTGCCGGACGAGCCGCCCATGATAGACATGCCGCTTCCCTTGGCGAGCCTGTCGCCTTCTGCTTTATCCGCAGTGATTTCCTCATAGAACTGCTTCAGAATGACGTCTTGCTTGACGTGCTGCTGTTTGGCAATCTGGCTGGCGGACTTCATGATTTCTTCCGGTGTCGTGCCTGGCTGCAGTGCGGCGATTTCTTCTGCATAGTTTGTGGTTTTTACGGCTTTGGCGGGAGAAACATACAGTCCGCCACACATCATTGTAAGCGCTACCATAAACAATACCATCCGTTTCTTGAACTTCATTACATCTCCTCTTTTCTTTTGAATGTAGGAAAGGTGACTTCCTTCACCCACATTATATTAGGAAAATAAGGAAAGTAACTAGGTCATTTACAGAATTTTTAGAAATCATTTACAGAAGGCTGTCCGCAAAAAAAGGCCTTTATCAGGCCCTTTACGTTTAAAGCTTCTTGCTCATCACCACGTCTGTTTCTTGAAATCCGGTTCGCTCGTATAGCTTCCGCGCTGTCTGATTATGGGCAAATACATGGAGGGACAGCTTCCGGATTCCCATGCTGCGTGCTGTCTGATCTAATGCCGCCAATGCTTGCTTTGCATAACCCTTGCCCCGGTATGGTTCATATAACCCGAAATCGTAAATAAACGCTTCCTGTTGCGCATGCTCCGGTTCTGCATGTATCCAGAGCCAGCCAACGATTTTCTTTTCATTCAGCGTGAGACTCCATAAGTGATGATGGGGGGTTTCCAGCCCTTTCGGAAGCAGATTGGAAAAGACCTGCCTAGACAATAGCTGTGCGTCTTCAGGCTGCCATGTTCCCGCCTTTACCTTTTCTTCCGCATAATGCTTGGTCGTATACGTGAGATAAGACCGGAATTGTTCTGTCTGCATGGGAGTCAGTATCATTGTCATATCATCGCTCCTTCATATATTGACTATAGGATTTTACATAAAATAGAAAGAGGTGTTACTATCAGAATAAACAACTGAGATTGATAAGTCACGAGAGAAAGGAGTTTCAAATGAATAAGATTGCACCCGCAGAAATCGCTAACATGCTCAATGACTGGTACCTTGCGATCAAGAAACATGAAGTTGAAGAGTCCGCCCGTTTGTTTGAAGAAGTGAAGCCTTTATTGGATGACATGGAAGAGGATCAGGAGGTGCTTGCCTACTTCTCCTTATTGGAACTGCGCCACAAGGTTTTGCTTCACGAGGCGAGAGGACAGGGTTTTCAGCATGAGGAGCCTTCTCATATGAATGCTGCGTCAGACATGCTGAAATATTACTTTTTTCTGTTTGAAGGCATGTACGAAGCCTATAAAAATAATTACGATATTGCCATTGGGCTGTATAAAGAGGCCGAGCAGTATCTTGGCAACGTTCCCGACCCGATTGAGAAAGCCGAATTCCACCTGAAGGTCGGTAAGCTCTATTATAAGCTGGGACAAAATATTGTGTCCCTCAATCATACACGGCAAGCGGTCAAAACGTTCAGGGAAGAGACCGATTATAAAAAGAAACTGGCCTCGGCGCTGATCACCATGTCAGGCAATTTTACCGAGATGAGCCAGTTTGAAGAAGCTGAAACATATTTGGACGAAGCGATTCGGATCACGAGAGAATTAGAGGATTATTTTTTTGAAGCCCAGCTTTTGCATAACTTCGGACTTCTTCATGCGCAAAGCGGCAAATCAGAAGAAGCGGTCTCCAAATTAGAAGAGGCCCTACAACACGAAGAATACGCCCGCTCCGCCTATTACTATCATTCTGCCTATTTGCTGATACGTGAGCTGTTTAAGATTCAAAAGAAAGAACAAGCTTTATCTTATTACCAAGAAGTGAAGGAAAAATTGACAGCCGAGCCGAATAGAATATGTGAGGCAAAAATAGATATTTTATATGCGATTTATGCAGAAGGAGGTCATGCGGAAACGTTTCACTTATGCAAACAACATATGGATGATTTGGTGTCCTGGAAAGAGTTTGACAGTGTAAGAGAACTTTCCATTTTGGCTGGTGAAAAGTACAGAGAGCATGAGCTTTACAAAGAAGCTGCCCACTTTTTTTATGAAGCATTACAAATTGAAGAACTCATCAAACGAACGGAGGTTATATAAATGAAAAAATATCTGATTGGTGCAGGCATCGCAGCGGTGATTTTATCAGGATGGTTTATTGCGGACCACCAAACTCATTCACAGGAGATGAAAGTCGCTGAGAAAATGATTGGGTAAATGAAATACCCCCGCGGGATGCGGGGGTTCAATTTAACGAAAGAATCCTAAAACGGTTTGTAGTTTTAGGATTCTTTCATATTTTCAGCGTGATTGAAAACCCTTGAAGTCTAGGAAGAGCGAGCATTGGAGCAGTCTTTCACAGGATGTGATGACGGCGGTGTTTAGGCAGGACGCCTAAGCATTTAGCCGCCGTTCCTTTCGTAATTCGTGAGCACCAACGCGCAGGCCTGACAACGAATGCAAGGGTTTGTCGACACGCTGAACCCCCCGCGGATGCGGGGGTTTTCTTATTACAACAGCTTCTTACCGAGCAGAGATTCTACGAGCTCCACTGCTGTTTGTCCAGTCTTGTTTTCGTGGTCAAGAATTGGATTGACCTCCACGAATTCAGCTGAGGTGATGATACCCGCGTCATACAGCATTTCCATAGCCAAATG
The DNA here is from genome assembly GCF_036765095.1 of Bacillus sp. 0209A. Taxonomy (NCBI): domain Bacteria; kingdom Bacillati; phylum Bacillota; class Bacilli; order Caryophanales; family Bacillaceae; genus Bacillus; species Bacillus sp. 0209A. The sequence continues at coordinate 82,666 of NZ_JBAIZV010000002.1, read as the reverse complement.
GCTCTCCCTGTAGCTGATGCCGCCGATAACAGGGGTTCCGACACCCGGTGCGTCGTTCGGATCAAGTCCGTCCAGATCGAGGCTGAGATGGACGCCGTCACATGCTGATAAATAATCAAGGGTTTCTTCGATCACCTTTGTCATGCCAAGACGGTCGATTTCGTGCATCGTGTACACCTTCATGCCGCTCTCCCTAATATACTTGCGCTCCCCTTCATCAAGTGACCGGGCGCCGATGATGACGACGTTTTCCGGTTTGATTTTAGGCGCGTAGCCTTCAAGGTTAACCAGTGACTCGTGGCCGATGCCGAGGCTGACGGCAAGCGGCATACCGTGAATATTGCCTGACGGTGATGTTTCAAGCGTATTCAGGTCGCCGTGCGCGTCATACCAGATGACGCCGAGATGATCGTAATGCTTCGCTGTACCTGCCAGTGTGCCGATCGCAATACTGTGGTCTCCGCCAAGGACAAGCGGGAATTTTTTCTCTTCAATGACTTTGTTGACCTTTTGAGCGAGTTTTTCATTTCCCGCCAAAACGGAATTCAGGTTCTTCAGTTCTTCGTCATTTTTGATCTTTTCGCGGTTGATCGGAATGTCACCGAGATCTTCAACCGTATAACCCATGTCTGACAGCCTCTCAATCAGATGGGCGTACCGGATGGCGCTCGGGCCCATGTCCACTCCGCGTCGTGCTTGTCCTAAATCCATTGGCATTCCAATAACCGAAATCGTTTTATCCATCTGTGATTCCACCTCAACATATAAGATAATGTCCTATGCGGGTTATAACAAAGATGACTTGCGGACAATGTGTTTAAAGCTCTAGCTGACGATTTGCCTGCTGGCGTTTTTTAATGACGACATGATAAATGATGTAGCAAATGATCATAAACGGGATGCCGCAATACAGCGCGATACGCTGCTCCGGATCAAATGCAAGGCTGATGAGAACGACCGTATTTAACGTCAGGCCGATCAGCGGAAGCACCGGATACAGCGGTGTTTTGAATTTCAAATCTTCCTTCTTGCCGCCTTCACGGATAAATTTGCGTCTGAACATAATTTGAGAAAGCGTAATCGTGATCCAGCCGACCTGGGCGCTCATGCCCGCCAAAGATAGAAGCACCATATACACGGTTTCAGCCGCCGCCACTTTTGATATGAGCGATAGGCAGGCCACAGCCATCGTTACGATTAATGCGTTCAGCGGCACACCTCGTTTGTTTGTTTTGCCCAGCGCTTGGAAGGCCTGTCCTTCATTCGCCATCGCGTACAGGATACGTGTTGATGCGTATAAACCTGAATTCGCAACAGATAATAGCGCGATTAAAATAACAAAGTTCATGATATCAGCGGCATACGGGATTCCGATTTGTTCAAATACCGCAACAAACGGACTTTCCACAACTCCAGCCTGTTTCCACGGAATCATGCCGGCAATGACAATGATGGATAGAACAAAGAAGACAAGCGTTCTCCATACTGTCTGTTTGATAGACCGCGGAATCGTTTTTTCAGGATCTTCACTTTCTCCGGCTGCAACCCCGATCAGCTCAGTCCCCTGGAATGCGAAGTTTACGGCAATCATCGTTATCAATATTGCCTTTATCCCGTTCGGGAATAACCCGTCTTCATAAAAATGTGTCAAAAACGGTGCCTGCTCTCCGCCTTTCAAATCAATCAGGCCAAACATGGCAGCTCCGCCGAGAATAATAAATAAAAGGATAATCAAAATTTTAATGCCTGAGAACCAGAATTCCGATTCTGCAAAGGCTTTGGCTGTTATTGCATTTAGTATAAACATCAGTGCCGCAAATACCAGACACCAGATCCACACGTCTACGTGCGGAAACCAGCGGAGCATCAGCTGCCCCGCTGATAAGAATTCAATGGCGCATGTAACCGCCCAGCCGAGCCAGTACAGCCAGCCGAACGCAAATCCAAAGGCCGGGCTGATAAATTTTGTCGCATAGGTCTGGAAGGACCCCGACACAGGAAAGGCGACTGCCAGCTCCCCTAAGCAGAGCATCGTCAAAAACATGATAAAGCCGCCTACTAAATAGGACAGAACCGCGCCGAGCGGTCCCGCTTCGTTAATGGTAAACCCGGTTCCAAGGAAGAAACCGGTTCCGATCACTCCGCCCAATGAAATCATGAACAAGTGGCGTGATTTCATTGTCCGCTGGAGCTGATTTCCGTTATCTTGGTTTGTATTCACATTCTGCACCCCTTCAGCAACTTGTATTGGATCTAAGCTGGAATGACTACACGGTGCATATCCCAGTTTGCTGTCCAAAGAGCCTTTATCTATTTAATATAAAATTCACTTCTTCTCATAAAGATACATTATACTAAAATACTGTAGCTGAGCAAATAGGGAGTGCTTAATTTTCTGTTGTAAATTTATACAAACGAAGTGAATATCCCGCCATGGTGCGGATTTATGCGTTTTGCAGCACGTGCTTAATTTTCTCTATTGCCCAATCCAAATCTTTTTTCGAAATGATTAATGGCGGTGCAAAACGAATAACTGTATCATGCGTTTCCTTGCATAAAAGCCCTTCTTTCTTCAAGCGCTCACAATAAGGACGCGCGGCTTCCGTCAATTCCACACCGATAAACAGCCCTCTGCCGCGGACTTCTTTAATGACAGGGTTATCAATGCTCTCAAGTTCTCTTTTAAAGTATTCGCCAAGCTCAAGAGAACGTTCCGCCAGCTTTTCATCCTCCATCACTTCCAACGAAGCGATAGACACCGCACATGCAAGCGGGTTTCCGCCAAATGTCGAGCCGTGTGAGCCCGGGTTAAACACGCCTAAGATCTCGCGGTCCGCCGCAATGCATGAGATCGGGAACACACCGCCGCCAAGCGCTTTACCCAAGATATACATATCGGGAACAATGCCGTCCCAGTCACACGCAAACGTCTTGCCTGTTCGTCCAAGACCCGTCTGAATCTCATCGGCAATAAACAAGACATTCTCTTCCTTACAAATCGCCGCCGCTTCCTGTGAAAATCCTTCAGGCGGAATGACAATGCCCGCTTCGCCTTGAATCGGTTCGAATAAAAATGCCGCTGTATTCGGCGTAATGGCCTGACGAAGCGCTTCCGCATCGCCGTAAGGGATTAACTTGATTCCCGGAAGCATCGGGCCGAATCCTCTTTTATATTCCTCTTCAGAAGACAGAGATACCGCCAGCATCGTCCGGCCGTGGAAGTTCCCGACACATGCGATAATTTCAGCTTGATTGTCTGCCACGCCTTTTACTTCATAAGCCCAGCGTCTCGCCGCTTTCACCGCAGATTCAACCGCTTCAGCTCCTGTATTCATCGGCAAAATCATCTCTTTGCCCGTCAGCTTAGCTGTTTTTTCGTAAAATGGCCCCAGCTGATCGTTGTGAAACGCGCGTGACGTGAGGGTAATTTTATCAGCCTGATCCTTCAATGCCTGAATGATTTTCGGGTGTCTGTGCCCCTGGTTTACCGCAGAATAAGCACTCAGCATATCCATATATTCATTGCCTTCCGGGTCCTTTACCCAAGCACCCAGCGCTTCAGAAATGACAATCGGGAGCGGATGGTAATTGTTGGCTCCATAATGAGACGTCTGATCAATAATTTCTTTGGATTTAGATAAAGCTGGCATATTTGAATTCCCCCTTGTTTTCTGTTTCAACATGTTATCCTGCTTTCCCTTTTTATAAATGCAAGTTCTGTGCCAAATCAAGATTTCGTGTGTTTTCTACAATTTTCGAGGATAAGGTGCAAAAACATTCTGATATTTCAAGCAAAAATTTCAGCAAGTGCAAAATTCTTTTGCATATCCTCTCCATTCTTTTATAAAATAGAAGCAATATTAAGAAAATAATTGAGGGAGGTTCATACAGTGGTCAAGGACAGCGAATTCCTCACATTGGTTTTTCAGAGTATTTTGGATGAGATTGATGTTGGCCTGCACGTGGTAGACGAGCATGGAAACACGATCGTTTATAACAACAAAATGATGCAGATTGAAGATATGGAGAAGCATGACGTCCTCAATAAAAACCTGATGGATGTGTTTATGTTTTCTAAACAGCAGGACAGCACCCTGGTACAGGCCCTTCAGGAAGGCACAACGATTAAAAATGTGAAGCAGAGCTACTTCAATAATAAAGGCCAGGAAATCACGACGATCAATCATACATATCCCATCGTCCAAGACGGCAAAATCAGGGGCGCAGTCGAAATTGCCAAGGATGTGACAAAGCTTGAACGGCTGATCAGGGAGAATATGAACAAAAAAGGCAGCACAACATATACATTTGACAGCATTCTCGGCACCAGCCCGGCCATTCAAGATGTCGTCGAAAACGCCAAACGGGCAACGAGAACGTCATCATCGGTCCTTCTCGCAGGCGAAACCGGCACGGGAAAAGAGCTATTCGCGCAAAGTATTCATAACGGCAGCGATCGCTCAGGCGGCCCGTTTATTTCACAAAACTGCGCGGCGCTGCCAGACAGCCTTGTAGAAAGCATTTTGTTTGGAACGAAAAAAGGGGCGTTTACAGGCGCTGTCGACCAGCCCGGACTGTTTGAACAAGCACATGGCGGCACGCTGCTGTTAGATGAAATCAACTCGCTGAATCTGAGTCTTCAGGCGAAGCTGCTGCGCGCTCTTCAGGAACGGAAAATCAGGCGCATCGGTTCGACAAAGGATACGCCGATTGACGTGCGTATAATTGCCACAATGAACGAAGACCCGATTGACGCGATTGCGGGCGAACGAATGCGGAAGGACTTGTATTACAGGCTGAGCGTCGTGACACTGATCATCCCGCCGCTTCGGGAACGAAAGGAAGACATTTTGCTTCTCGCATCGGAGTTCATTCAGAAAAACAACCACCTGTTCCAAATGAATGTCGAACACATCAGCGAAGATGTGAAGCAATTTTTCCTATCCTACGACTGGCCGGGAAATATACGTGAGCTTGAGCATATGATCGAAGGCGCAATGAATTTCATGACGGATGAGCAAACGATTACGGCTTCCCATCTGCCCTATCAATACCGCATGAAAATCAAGCCAGCCAACATCTCAGAACCGGAAACAGCAAGACACCAGCCGGCCGCGGACTTAAAAGAAAAAATGGAGAGCTTCGAAAAATATGTGATTGAAAATGTGTTAAGAAAGCACGGCCATAACATCTCACAAGCTGCTCAGGAGCTTGGCATCAGCAGACAAAGCCTTCAATACCGGCTGAAGAAATTTTCCCACCCGCCTGCCGAGTAACAGTCCTATTCCGGCGCAGGAAGCCAGACGTGTATGTCGTTAAACGGCAAAGCTCACACCCAACTGCAACAGCGGAAAAGCCTTCAAACATCATGTTGACAGCAAACCGCAATCACAAAAAACATCGCGCTGAACACATGCAAAAGGCACAATAAAATCTTCTGTATCGAGGGAAGAAAAAGAAATCTATGTATACATCATAAAATTCATCACCAGCAACCATACGGAACAAACCATTAAGTCAATGCTGGTCAGTCCTTGCCTGCTGTTTCACGTGTAACACCCATCTTGTATGTTTCTTCATATTCGATAGATCCTTTTTCAACTGAACGGGCGTGACCCTCGTTCAGTTTTTTTGCATAAAAAAACAGTCTGGCACGGTGCCAGACTGTTTCTGTTAACTTCCTAATTGGTCTGCGGAGGAGAGCTGAATGTCAACGGATTTTTCTTTTCCGGCGCGGTAAAACTTCACTTTCACCCGGTCACCGACTTTTTTCTGATAAAGCCGTTTCCGCAGATCAACAATGTCATTTACTTTGTGACCGTCAAATTCTGTGATGACATCCAGTTCCTTAAGCCCTGCTTTTCCGGCAGGTGAGAAGGCATCTACCCCCATCACAACCGCTCCATTGGTGACATCCTTAGGAAGCTTCAAAGTTTCGTCCCAATGATAGCTGGCGATGTCGCTTAGCGATTTCATCTCAATGCCAAGGAACGGACGTTTAACCTCGCCGTATTTCTCCAAATCCTCTATCACCGGGATCACAAGCTTAGACGGAATCGACAGGCCAATTCCTTCAACCGCCGACTCGGCAATTTTCATTGAATTGATGCCAATGACTTTTCCGTCCATATTTAACAAAGCGCCGCCGCTGTTCCCAGGGTTAATGGCCGCATCTGTTTGCAGGACTTCTGCGTTCCAGTCAGGCTGCCCATCACCGTTCGAATCCACTGGGATGGCTCTCTCCGTTCCCGAGATGACGCCCTGTGTGACAGAGCCTGCAAATTCAAGGCCTAACGGGTTCCCGATCGCAATAACCGGCTCCCCTGATTTCACTTTATCTGAATTACCGAAATCAGCGACTGCTTTAATTTTATCGCTTTTTACTCGTAAAACAGCAAGGTCCATCAGCTGGTCGCTGCCGATCAGTTCAGCCGATACACGCGAGCCGTCTTTCAGGCTGATTTCAATTTGGGAAGCGCCCTCGATGACATGATGGTTGGTCACGACATAAGCGGAGTTGTCATTTTTCTTATAGATGACGCCAGAGCCGCTCCCAGCCTCACCGCTCTCTCCCCAAATATCTGATTTTTGAATGTTCACAACACCGACAACGGCGGGCGACACATTGCTGACAATCTTGGTGACTGCGTTGTTGACACTGACATTCACCGTTCTGATTGATTCCCGGTTATTGTTGTTCTGCTGCTCTTCTAAGACGCCCGTATCTATCCCTTCATTTGAAAGGTACGGCATGATAAACGCCATTAATACGGCACCGACAATCACGCCAATCAGACTAGAAAGGAAATATCCTTTTTTGCTTCTCTTTGGCTGTTCAGGAGCAGTATGTTCTTCCTCACGATCGTAATCCACCATATTCCATCCTTTCCAAGAACGTTAATATGGTTATATTGTGGGTTAGAAACTCCTATAATAGTCATGATTTACATAGAAAAATTATACAGCGCAGAGCGGTGTGGCCTTCTTCGGGTCGGTATCAAACAAATCAAATGTTTCCCCCGTCACAAACCCTTTAGAAGCCAATGTCTGCTGTACAGACATTCTCGCCAGATCCTTCATGTTGTTGTCCTGGCTCAAATGCGCCAAATAAATACGAGACGTCTCGTCGCCAATGACATCGGTCATCGCTAAGGCAGCATCTTCATTTGAAACGTGCCCGACGTCACTTAAAATCCGCCGCTTAATGCTCCATGGATATCTCCCCATTTGCAGCATGCCGACATCGTGATTGCTTTCAAACACAAACATATTCGCTGAGCGGATGATCCCTTTCATCCGGTCGCTGACGTACCCCGTATCTGTCATTAAAGCAAGCTTTCGGCCGTTATAATGGAACACATAAAACATGGGCTCCGCCGCGTCGTGTGAGACGCCAAACGATTCCACATCAAGTCCGCCGAACGACTTCACCGTCTCCATCGGAAACACAAATTTTTGATCGGTATCAATTTTGCCAATTTGGTTCTCCATCGCTTTCCATGTCTTCTCATTCGCATAGATCGGAAGCTTGTACTTTCTGGCGACCACGCCAAGGCCCTTAATATGGTCACTATGTTCATGCGTCACAAAAATGCCGTCTACATCATCCAGCTTACGCCCGATTTGCGCCATCAATCCATCCATGGCTTTCCCGCTCAAACCGGCGTCTACCAAAAATGCGTGATCCTCAGTTTCAAGGTAAAACGCATTTCCCGTACTCCCGCTCGCAAGTACGCTAAATTGCAAGCTCATGTGTCTCACTCCATTATTTTCATTGATCTGTATCTAAAATCGTACTCTCCAAAGCATTCACTGTAAAATACTCTTGCACTGTCTTTTTCTCACCGTTCACTTTTTTATCGTACTCGACTGTAATTCTCCATACCGGCGCCAGCACCTGTGTACTTGTCAGCGGATATTGCGCGACGTAGCCGAATTTGACACTTTTTATCGTACTGTTCTCTTTTAATTGATTTTGATAGTACAATAACTCAACCGCATCCATTTCAGTGATTAGGCTTTCCTTCTGAATTTGCTTAAAGGTCTCAAGCGTCGTCTGGTCGTATGACACAACCTCGTTTTTATCGTTTAAACGCAAAATCACTTGCCCGATCATATTAGAAGAAGTGTCGGTCTGCTGATAAATATAATGGCCCTCATATGTTTGGAAGAAAATAATTTCTTTTTGCGATTTATCAACCTTCCAAAGCTCATATTTTTCACCATCTTGGATTTTCGAAGAAACAAACGCCTGAGCATCGTCCTCAATCTTCTTCTTTGACAGGGCGATCGGATTCGTAAATTTCATTTTCAGGGTCGTTACTTTACGATCATCACTAGGCATGTCCATCAACGGCTTTTGATCCTTGAGCGCCTCAATTTCGTCCTTGGTGAAGGCCTTTTGATTCGCTGTGATTCTGTAGCCTTCTGTTGCTTCCTTATTCAGCCCTTCATACGTAATATGATCGGCCTTCATGTCATGCTCGACATCATTTTTAATGACTTCATAATCTTTGCTGGTAGACTGCCATTTTTGAAAAAACTGATAGCCTAAAAAAATATCTAAAATGAGGAAGGCAACGATGAAGATTGATTTTGTCTTATTCCACTCCACTGTTTGCCCCCTCCTTCGTTAATAAGTCCTTCGTGATCGGCACAATTTTCCCGTTTATTTTCATCCCCCAAACCGGTTCCAGTTCAACAAGAGGGTCATTATTGGATGATGTTGATACCAATTGATACGCAAGGAAGATCTGATCAATTTTATCCGTATTATATGCCGTTTGTTTAGAAAGCAGCATCTTCACTTCGCTCCCGCTCATCAGCTCAGTCTCTGTCGTTTTAATCGGATTCGTTCCGAGACTGTAATTCGGCCGCTTATAGCTGAGAATTTCATCGTTGGCCCATTGCACCGTAATCGCGGATGTCGCTCCGAATGGTTTGGCGGTACTGTTAATGACCGGCATCTGGTCCATAAAGATATAGAAGCTTAACTGCTGGCTGTCATTGATATTGAAAAATTGATAGTGATCTGTCCAGCTGCCCGTATCCTCAAGGTATTTTTGGCTCTTTTTAATTAATTCACCTGTTTGATAGGAAGTGCTCTGCACCAAATTGCGCTGTTGGAATTGTACCTGGCGCTGGCTTAGATTCACATCTAAACGGCTGATTCCATCTGTCAGCACATTTCTGTTGTTGTAATTCGAATCTTCCCTTACAATACTTGGATCGCTGAACAAGGCCTGCTTAAAGGTGTTTGTTTTAATCGATTCTGTGACAAATTCTTTTTTGTCCATCGTAAGCGTTTTGTTCGACAGCAGAAACTCTTTCTTTGAACCGATAGAAAACAGACTGAATGCCGGCATGTTTGATTGACTGTTTTTCAAGTCATTCATCATGTTCCGGTAGTTAGCCGATTCAACAGTCACTTCCAGAATCAGCTGCTTGCTGAAAGACACCAAATAGATTTTCTTGTTCGCTTTTGTTTCATTAATCGGAATCAAAATGTGGTCAAATGAACTGTACTCAAATGACTGGTTAGACCATTTAAACAGCGTTTGGAAGATATCAATAGGAATCGTGTCGTTGAATTGCAAGTCAAGCTTCGCATCATAACCGCTTATCCCGTAAAACCAGCTCTTAAATGAAGTCTTGTCATACTGATCAGAAATATCTTTGATCCCTTTTACATCCCAATGCGGCAAGTCAGACCAGACTTCATTATAAAGTGAATCATCATTCACTTTATAATGAGCGCCGCCATCATGGATAAACATGTCCCTCGGCCTTACCGTTTCAGACAGCTTTTGGGTGTTTTTTTCGATTTTATGCTTCTCACGCACAGTAGACGCTGTTGATGATGAGCCTCCGGAAAAGTTTGGCTGGAACGTCCATATCCCCCACGTAAACACAAGGCTGATGACGACGAGTATCGTAAGTAATATCGTTTTTATATTTTCACGCTTCATCCCAATCATCCTCTTGTTCCTCTTTATATGGAAGAGTAAATGTAATCGTCGTGCCTTTTCCTTCTATGCTGTCCGCCCAAATATCCCCGCCATGCGCCTGAACCATTTCTCTGGCAATCGCCAGTCCCAGACCGGTGCCGCCGAGCTTTCTCGTTCTTGCTTTATCCACCCTGTAGAAGCGGTCAAAGACTTTTTCGACATCTTTTTTCGGAATACCGATCCCTTCATCCTTGACGCTGATATAGAGAAGCTCTTCCTCTTCGTTTACGTCAATTGAGAACGTCACATGTCCGCCTTCCGGTGAGTATTTTAAAGCGTTGGAAATAATATTATCAAGCACTTGTGTAATTTTATCCTGGTCAATCTCAACGTACAGATTTCTGTCCGGCAGATTACGAATAAATTCCACATGCTGTTCTTTTGTCATTTCAAAACGGTCAATAATCAGAGACATAAACCGGACAATTTGAATCCATTCCCGGTTAAATTGATAATCCTTGCTGTCGAATTTCGAAAGCTGAAGCAAATCATTGACAAGCCGGATCATGCGCTCTGTTTCATTTTGCGTCACCATTAAGAAACGCGGGGCAATGTCTTTATTTTCCCACGCACCTTCAGCTAACGCTTCTAAATAACTGCGCATTGTCGTAAGCGGCGTCCGCAGCTCGTGTGATACATTCGCCACGAATTCTCTGCGTTCCTGATCCATTTTCTCTTGCTCGGTTACATCGTAAAGAACAGCAATTAAGCCATCAATTTTGCCATGTTCCCTTTGAATCACAGAGAAATTCACGCGAAGCACTGTTAGTTGATCATCTCGCTCAATTTCAAGCAGCAAAGAATCCTGCTGCTCCACTAAATCTTCAAACGTATAATTCTCTTGAATCCCCAACAAACTCGTAATCGGCATTTCTAAAGCTGTTTCACGTGAAACGTTCAACAGCTCCAGCGCCGGGCTGTTTAAAAGAATAATCGCTCCGTTTCGGTTTGTAGCGATAACGCCGTCTGTCATATAAGCAATAACAGAGGCAAGCTTTCTGCGCTCTCCTTCTGTCATCGCCTGGGCATCTTCAAGCTCTTTCGTTAAGTGATTAAACGTGGTGGCGAGCTGCCCGATTTCATCATGCCCATACTTTTTAACCTTCCTCGAGAAATTCCCTTTCGCGAGCTCCATGGCCTGCTTTCTCATATCTGAAAGCGGATGGGTGATGGTTCGTGCCAGAAAAATACCGAGAAGGGCGGTCAAAACGAGCGCCAAACCAGTGCCGGACGCCAGTATCGTGTTGATAGTCTTCATTTGATTAAAGACATCTTCCATACTCGCGACAACATAGATCGCGCCGACAACCTCTTGGTTTTCAGTCATGACAGGCTTTGCGGAAATGAGAACTCTGATTTTGCTTTTCGGGTCATAGTACTTTCTTAAATACGATTGTTTAGTAGAAAAAATCCTTTTAAATATCAGATCGGTCGTTTGTTTCCCTGCCACTTCCTCACCATACGGCTTTGAAGAACCGACCACTTCATAGCTTTTATCTACAAAACTAATTTCCCGGACCTCATCACTTTTCGTGAAATCATTCAATATACGGCTGACGTCATCCTTAATAACGGTGCTGTCGTTATCGCTTTTATATTCTTGTTCGATATAGTAAGAAAGGTTGTCGATTCGCTGATTCAGTGATTGTTCATAAGAGCTCATCAGTGATTTCTCGACCTGATTGACAAAATACACCCCAATGATTTGCATGGCAATGATGATCAAAAGCACATATATCAAGGTAATCTTAAATTGGATCGACCGAAAAAAACCAACCTTATTCATAAGGGCATTAGTCCTGTTCTGGATTTCTCAAGTAATAACCTACGCCGCGGCGTGTGACAATCCAATTTGGATGGCTTGGGTTATCCTCAATTTTTTCACGAAGCCGGCGGACTGTTACGTCAACCGTTCTGACGTCACCAAAGTAATCATAACCCCAAACGGTTTGAAGCAAATGTTCACGGGTCATCACTTGTCCGATATGTTTTGCTAAATAATGAAGCAATTCGAACTCACGATGAGTCAATTCGATTGTTTCATCTCGTTTTGATACGACGTACGCGTCAGGGAAGATGACAAGAGAGCCGATATGAATTTCGTTAGAGGACGACTCTTCCTCCGCAGGCGCTGTTGTCAGCTGGCGGCGCAAGTTCGCTTTCACACGAGCCAGAAGCTCACGTGTGCTAAATGGTTTTGTGACATAGTCATCAGCACCGATTTCAAGCCCGATGACCTTGTCAATTTCTGAATCCTTAGCCGTCAGCATAATGATCGGCATATCGTATTTCTTTCTGACTTCACGGCACACTTCAACGCCGTCTTTATTAGGAAGCATAATATCTAAAAGAATTAAATCAGGCTGAAGCTCTTCTACCATTTCAACCGCTTCATTTCCGTCGTGGGCACAGTGCACTTCATAGCCTTCTTTTCTTAAGTTAAATTCCAATATATCTGCAATCGGTTTTTCATCATCTACTACAAGGATCTTCTTATCCATCATTTTGATTTCCTCCTGCCGAATAACTTCTTTTCATCTAAATAACATTCGTTTCATCACTTATGGCCCGTGTAAACATTGGGTCCTTGTCTATTATAACGGTTAAAGGTCAAAAGATAAAAAAAATAAAGGTTTAGAAAAAAACACATGTTTCACCTTTATCCGCCAATTGTTTCTCTTTTGTCATGCTAGTCAAATTTTTATAAAAAAGATAACTTAACTGAAACCTCCCGACATCGGAGTGCGTCTTTATCGATGACGTCTTCTTCTTTGAGCCGGCCGCAGGGCCGGTTCTCCCTTTTTCTTCTATTATAACACTTCTCATGTTCGCCTTTTCCTAAAAGAAAAAACGCACCTACAATTGCAGATGCGTTTGGTAAGTGGCTCGGGACGGAATCGAACCGCCGACACACGGATTTTCAGTCCGTTGCTCTACCAACTGAGCTACCGAGCCAAATGTTTTATTTTTCTCTACTAAGTAAAGTAAAATGGCGGTCCGGACGGGACTCGAACCCGCGACCTCCTGCGTGACAGGCAGGCATTCTAACCAACTGAACTACCGGACCTTACAGTAATTGCCTGGAGAGCTGTCGTGTCAGCCCTCGCAGACAAATAAGGAATTTAGCAATAACGCTAAAGTAAATCAATGACCCGTACGGGATTCGAACCCGTGTTACCGCCGTGAAAGGGCGGTGTCTTAACCGCTTGACCAACGGGCCTTCACGAAATGGTGAGCCATGAAGGACTCGAACCTTCGACCCTCTGATTAAAAGTCAGATGCTCTACCAACTGAGCTAATGGCTCTTAAGATGTCGGAGTTTCCATAGAGCAAACAACTTTGACCAAGTTCTTATCTAGTACTCTATTGAAGCAGTTTCCGTAACAACGAGATTTATAATATCACGAACAAATAGAAGTGGCAATAACTTTTTTGGTTTTTTTCATATTTTTTTCTTAGACCAACTTAGATGCGGCTTTCAAACAAAAAACAAGCCCCTGGATTCAGGGGCCTGAAGCATAATCTATTTAGTTCGCACGGTACACGCTGCGAAGGACATTTGTCTGTGAACGGTCTGGGCCGACAGAGAAAATAGAAAGCGGAATGCCTGTCAGCTGAGACACACGCTCAAGATAGTGACGCGCGTTTTCCGGAAGCTCGCTCAAGCTTTTCGCACCTGTGATATCCTCAGTCCATCCCGGCATTTCTTCATATACCGGCTCACAATCAGCAAGTGCTTTAAGGCTTGCCGGGAATTCTTCAATGATTTCGCCTTTGTAGCGGTACGCCACACAGATTTTCAGCGTTTCAATTCCTGTTAAAACGTCGATTGAGTTCAGAGAAAGATCTGTAATTCCGCTCACACGGCGGGCGTGGCGGACAACGACGCTGTCAAACCAGCCGACACGGCGCGGACGGCCTGTTGTTGTTCCATACTCCCGTCCGACTTCACGGATTTGATCGCCGATTTCATCTTTCAGCTCAGTCGGGAAAGGACCGTCGCCGACACGAGTCGTATATGCTTTTGATACACCGACAACGTGCTGAATTTTGGTCGGGCCGACGCCAGATCCGATCGTGACACCGCCGGCAACCGGGTTAGATGACGTAACAAATGGGTATGTTCCTTGGTCGATATCGAGCATTACCCCTTGCGCGCCTTCAAATAACACGCGGCGCCCATCATCAAGCGCATCATTTAAGACAACAGATGTATCGCAGACATATTTTTTAATCTGCTGGCCGTACTCATAATATTCGTCTAAGATATCCTCAATTTTAAACCCTTCTGTCTCGTACATTTTCTCGAGCAGGCGGTTTTTTTCTTCAAGATTGCGTTCAAGCTTCTCCGCAAACGCGTCACGGTCTAACAGATCCGCGATGCGAATTCCGATGCGGGCTGCTTTATCCATATAAGCAGGGCCGATTCCTTTTTTCGTTGTGCCGATCTTGTTAGCCCCTTTTCGCTCTTCTTCCACTTCATCCAATTTCAAGTGATACGGCAGAATGACGTGAGCTCTGTTGCTGATTCTCAGGTTGTCTGTACTGACGTTGCGCTCATGAAGATACGCAAGCTCTGTGACTAATGCTTTCGGATCTACAACCATTCCGTTTCCGATCACACACGTTTTATCCTTATAGAAAATTCCAGACGGGATTAAGTGAAGCTTGTATGTGACTCCGTCAAACTTGATTGTGTGCCCTGCGTTATTTCCGCCTTGATAACGGGCGATCACTTCTGCATTTTCTGAGAGGAAATCTGTAATTTTACCTTTTCCTTCATCGCCCCATTGCGTACCTACTACAACTACTGAAGACATGTCCGTGCACCTCCGTTAACCTTTAAAACGATTCTATTCAAACAAATCAAGTTTATCAGTGAAGAAACAGAAAGTCAATCTTAAATCCGAACATTAAATTAATATAAAACTATATTCGTTCGCTTCCATTCTTTTTAGAAGCGTTTTCTAACGGCTTCGTCATAAAAAGCTTGTGAAACTTTTGTCCTTTAGCATGAAAAAGTATCACTTGCCTGAAATCCCTTTGGTATTCATAAAAACGACTCGCCAGCCGTCTGGATCCTCTATCGTCACGCCTCCATGACTCCAGTACGGGTTCTCTGATTCGACCTCTTGATAGCCCATGTGTTTTAGCCTTGAAGTGACCGATGCCAGTTCATTCACATTCGGCACATAAAAAACGAGGAGGCTGTCGGGATGTGAAACTGGAGCAGTGCTTTCCCCATCCTCATACTGGGTGATTTCCAAATGATAATCGGCATGAGGAAGGCCGAACATGACACCTCCATACCCGTTATGCTGCGAAAATCCGCCAATTCGTTTCAAGTCCAGTCCCTCTTCGTAAAAACGAATGATCTCATCAAGCTGGCCTGTAGGCCGCGCAATCCGGATTTGCGCTGCGTGAAAAGATGAAAAACAGTATCCCATGTTACCATCTCCTTTACGCCCTATTTTATTAAACCGCTTTCAAATTCACATCCGCTGTGCGTCCGGTTTTTCTTCCATCTTTCGAATGAAAAAAACCCCAAGATCAGCTCTTGGGGTTTATGCACCGGGCGGAACACCTGCGTCATCAAAACGCCGTTCCAGGTTGACGAATTTATTGTATTCTTTTACGAACGCAAGAGACACGGTTCCTACCGGGCCGTTACGCTGTTTGGCAATAATGATTTCGATAATATTTTTATTCTCAGATTCTTTGTCATAGTAGTCGTCACGATAAAGGAACGCGACAATATCCGCGTCCTGCTCGATACTTCCAGATTCCCGGATATCAGACATCATCGGACGTTTATCCTGACGCTGCTCAACGCCCCGGGAAAGCTGAGAAAGCGCGATAACAGGGACTTGCAGCTCCCTGGCGATCGACTTCAGTTCACGGGATATTTCTGATACTTCCTGCTGACGGTTATCCTTTGAACGTCCGCTTCCCTGAATCAATTGCAGATAGTCTATCAAAATCATGCCTAGTCCGCTTTCCTGCTTCAAGCGGCGGCATTTGGCGCGGATTTCACTCACGCGGATACCCGGTGTATCGTCAATGTAAATCCCGCTGTTCGACAGGCTTCCCATCGCCATTGTCAGTTTGCCCCAATCCTCTTCCGTCAGGTTGCCGGTACGAAGATTTTGGGCATTGATGTTTCCTTCGGCACAAAGCATACGCATAACGAGCTGCTCTGCACCCATCTCAAGACTGAAAATCGCTACGCTCTCGTCGGTTTTGGTCGCCACGTTTTGTGCGATGTTCAGGGCAAAGGCCGTTTTCCCCACTGACGGACGGGCGGCGACAATGATCAAATCGTTGCGCTGGAACCCGGCAGTCATCCGGTCAAGCTCCGTAAATCCTGTCGGAATTCCGGTTATATCGCCTTTACGATTGTGAAGCTGTTCGATATTGTCATAGGTCTGGACAAGGACGTCCTTAATGTTTTGGAAGGCACTCGTGTTTTTGCGCTGCGCCACTTCCATAATCGTTTTTTCCGCTTCACTGAGTAAATCCTCGACCTCATCCTCACGGGTATATCCGTCTTGAGCGATGGTTGTCGCAGTTCTGATTAATCGGCGAAGAATCGATTTTTCCTCAACGATTTTCGCATAATATTCTATGTTAGCCGCTGTCGGCACTGAGTTTGCGATATCTGTCAGATACGAAATGCCACCCACTTCTTCCAGCAGTTCTGTGTTCGCAAGCTCTGACGTAACCGTCACTAGATCAACCGGTTCACCTCTGTCACCGAGCACCAGCATCGCATTATAGATTTTTTGGTGGGACATTCTATAGAAATCATCTGGAATCAATACTTCTGAAGCCAGTGTTAAAGCAGACGGCTGTAAAAAAATAGCGCCTAACACGGCTTGTTCGGCTTCTATATTTTGCGGAGGAAGCCGATCATTTAGAAGGTCTGTCATGCTAAGCACCGTCCTCTCATTAAAAAATCTCCAAACTCCATTCTACCATTTCTACAGAAAAAAAATAGAAAAATTGTCTGTTTCCTGTTTTTTTCAGGTAGCCGATTGGATCGTTTCGGACAGTAACAGGTCGGGAAAGACGAAATAAAACGTGAGGGAGGAATGAAAGATGATGAAAGAATATGCCGTTACACCCAATGTCGATGCGGATGGCTGGTTTATTAAGGTGGAGAATGTGGCGCCGACAGCTTTGTATACATCTAAAGACGCCGCAATTGAAAAGGCCAAACAGGTGGCAAAAGAAAACAGTCCGGCAAAGCTTGTGATTTATGACAAGTTTAAAAATGTAGAAGAGGAATACTCATATTAATGAATGAAACCCTTCGCGGCAGCGGGGGGTTTTTAGCGGTATCGCCTTATTTCATCCATTGGAAACCTGTGTGCATCATCAGATCCGCCGCTTTTTGATATAGATCCCACTCCTCGAACGAAGCACATTTCCCCATCAGTTCTTGAAGCTTTAGCCTCACTGCTAAATATTCTTCAAAGGTGACAGCTTTCTCAGTGTCTTTTTGTCGTTCATTCAGCATTTGTTTTAATAATGGCAACTGCGTGTACATAGGAACCCTCCTTACCTCTTTTATAACGGGCATTTTCGGATTGCTCTACTCCTTTGTGACATCTTCTTACGTTTCCCATCTGATTCTTGTACAATGGACAGAAGAGAGGAGGAATCTTTTGTGAGACCTTTGCAAATTTCTGCTGAAACTGCACAAAAGCTTGCAGAGTCCTTGAATCTGCCGCTTGAACAGATCATGCATATGCCTCAGCATATCCTGCTTGCCAAATTGGCCGAATTGCAGAAAGAAGAAGAACAATCGTAGCATTCGTTCGCATACTTGCTGATATCTTATGGAATTATATTTAGTATATGTTAGAAAGAAGGAGTAACTGCTTTGCCAAAACACAAAAACATCCAATCTTTTTGGCTGATCATCGGCATTATCTTTATCGCCTTTAACTTGAGACCAGCGATCACTTCAGTTGGTCCGGTCATCAGCTCAATCAGGGCAGATCTTCATATGTCGAATGGGACAGCCGGATTTTTAACAGCGCTGCCGCTGCTTTCGTTTGCGGTTCTTTCTCCGCTTGCGCCTAAGTTTGGACAGCGGCTTGGAAATGAACGGACCTTATGGCTCGGCCTTCTGATATTATTGATCGGGATTTTGCTTCGTTCTGCCGGCTTGATCTCGGCCTTATTTGCCGGAACGGCATTAATCGGCATCGGCATTGCCATCGGAAACGTTCTGCTCCCAAGCTTAATTAAGCATAAATACCCTGAAAAATCAGGAATCATGATCAGCTTATATACCACCTCAATGTGTATATTCGCCGCTTTAGCGTCAGGTGTCAGTGTACCTCTGGCAGCACAAATGGAGGGCGGATGGAAACAGGCCTTTCTCTTATGGGGCGGTTTAGCTTTCCTTGCATTGCTAATCTGGATTCCTCAGCTGCGCCACCGGGATACGGCAAACAAGGCGGTAAAGCTACAAACCAGTTCCATTTGGGCTTCCAAAATGGCATGGCATGTCACCATTTTTATGGGACTGCAATCCTTTTTATTTTACAGCAGCATCGCATGGTTTCCCGAAATTCTCCGTTCACACGGGATTGATACGTCAACAGCCGGATGGATGGTGTCACTCATGCAATTTGCGAGTCTGCCTTCCACGTTTCTGACACCTGTTTTCGCAGATCGCTTGAAACACCAGCGCGGCATTGTTGCGGGGCTGACTGCCGTTTATCTCATCGGGCTATGCGGATTGCTGGCGGGCGGCAGCCATATCCTGCTTGCCGTCTGGATGATCATCATCGGTATCGGACAAGGCTCCAGCATTAGTCTGGCGCTCACTTTGATTGGTCTCCGCAGTGAAAATGCCCAGCAGGCCGCCGCGCTGTCAGGCATGTCTCAGTCGTTCGGCTACCTGCTTGCAGCCATCGGGCCAATCTTTGTCGGCTATCTCTTTGACCAGACGCATTCATGGACAATGCCGCTTGTCCTTCTCATTGCCGCCCTGATCACAATGGGAGCAGCCGGGCTGGGAGCCGGTCGGGATCAATACATTCTTCAGCCAGAGAAACAAAGAAATTCAGCCTAAAAAGCGGGGAAGATCTCTCCGCTTTTTTCCATGAAATTCTTTGAATAGTTATGGTTTATTCATAAGTTTTTCATATTTGTTTTTTACAATTAGACACCATAAAGAGGTGAAAAACGATGAAAAACAAACGATTCGACTTTATCCTTATTCTCATTTTGCTTGCAGCGGCTTTTCTAAATACGTATAACATTTGGCAGGATGACACAGCGAACCAATACTATTTGGCGGCTGTGAAAAGCATGACGCTAAGCTTCCACAATTTCTTCTATGCGTCTTTTGACCCT
Source organism: Bacillus sp. 0209A (assembly GCF_036765095.1). Classification (NCBI taxonomy): domain Bacteria; kingdom Bacillati; phylum Bacillota; class Bacilli; order Caryophanales; family Bacillaceae; genus Bacillus; species Bacillus sp. 0209A. Next base: position 63,287 of record NZ_JBAIZV010000002.1, on the reverse strand, counting down.
TCCGGATTTGTAACAGTGGATAAACCGCCTGTTGTTTTATGGGTTCAAACGATTTTCGCACTGGTTTTCGGCGTTCACACGTGGAGTGTAATCATGCCTCAGGCTCTCGCCGGAGTTGGATCTGTATACCTTATCTACAGAATGATCAAACCGGCCTTTGGAATTGGAGCGGCCCGCATTGCCGCACTTGTCATGGCACTGACGCCTATTGCAGCAGCCGTCAGCCGAACAAACAACATTGACAGCATGCTTGTCTTTACCTTATTGCTCGGTTCAGCTTGCCTGCTTCGGGCAGTAAAGCAAGGCAAACTGCTTTGGCTGTTGACGGCATTTGCCCTGATTGGACTCGCCTTTAATATGAAAATGATGCAAGCGTTTATGGTATTGCCTGCATTTGTGTTATTCTACCTGATTGCATCTCGGGTTTCTCTGAAGAAAAAAATCGGCTCTCTGATTCTGTCTCTCATCCTTCTGACAAGCCTTTCGCTCTCATGGGCAGTTGTGGTCGATTCAGCCTCATCTACCAGCCGCCCGTATGTCGGAAGCAGCCAGACCAACTCAGTGTTAGAACTGGCCTTCGGTTACAACGGCACAGAGCGTCTGTTAGGACAAACCACTGGCCTTGCAAAGGGTGATACAATTGCCGCCGGCGGTAACACGCAGAATCATAACACCATGCAAACGCCAAACGGAAGCGGATCATTTTCCTCTCAGGACGGAACCAGCAAAACTGACGGAAGTGTCAGCAATCAAAACGATAACCAATCATTCCAGAACAACTCACAGGCACCTCAGCCGCCCAGCGGACAGACCGGCGCTTCCAATGGAGGCGGTGGCACACCTCCAACAAGAGGTAACGGACCTGGAAACGGAGGACCTGGCGGTGGCGGCGGAACAAGCATGACTATGTTCGGCACCGGCGATGCAGGACCGCTTCGTCTCTTCCAATCGGCGCTTTCCGGCCAAATCAGTTGGATGCTTCCATTCGCATTGATCGGATTGCTGGGCGGAATCGTCAGCTGGTACCGTGATCGCCGCGGACAAGCAGCTGAAATGAAAGAAACGATCTTCTGGACAGCTTGGCTCGTTCCTGTGGCTGGTTTCTTCAGCGTCGCAGGATTCTTCCACCAGTATTATTTGATCATGCTGGCACCGCCGATTGCCGCACTTTCCGGCATTGGCTGGTATACGATGTACCGTTTATACAAAAACAATAAAGACTGGGCCAGCTGCCTGCTGCCCGCAGCCGTTCTGATCACAGCCGCGTTTCAGGTTTATATTCTGAGCGCTTATACAAGCCAAATCGGCAGTGTATGGATGTATGTACTGGGACTATTAGGATTTGGCGTCACTCTTGCGCTTCTGATGCTTAAACGCAGCCATCCGTTCAGCAAGCAGCTGACCATCATCAGCCTATGCGTTCTGCTGCTCGCACCGGTCTACTGGTCAGCAACACCGCTTCTATACGGAGGCAACAGCGTCCTTCCGGAATCGGGTCCGCAGCTCAAAAGTTCAGCAAACGGCGGGAGCATGTTCTCCTCAGAGGTCGACACCGCACTCCTGTCCTATCTGAGAAAGCATAATACCGGTGAAGAGTATTTATTCGCTACTTTGACAACCGTAACAGCTGCGCCATACATCATTAATGAAAATGAATCTGTTATGGCAATGGGCGGATTTAACGGCACAGATCCTATTCTGACTGTTTCCGAACTGAAAAAACTGGTCAAAGAAGGAAAAGTGAAATACTTCCTTCTGTCAGAAAATAACTCAGGCAACAGCGATCTTGTTTCCTGGATTAAGAAAACCGGAAAAGAAATATCATCTGACGAGTACAGCAGTTCCTCCAGCGGCACAAACAGCAGTCATCAAGGCATGAGAGGAGGACCTGGCGGTGAAAGCCAGCAAACTCTTTATCTTGTGGAATAAATAAAAAAAGAGGCTTGGATTGCTCCAAGCCTTCTTTTCTATTTCTATTAAGCTTCTTCTTTCACATGTACCTTCAACACAGCCTGCACCTCAGGATGCAGCTTCACAGGCACGTTTGTATATCCTAACGCACGAATGCCGTCCGGCAAGTCAAGTTTCCGCTTATCTACTTTAATCTTATGGTCTTTTTGGAGCTGTGCAGTAATTTGTTTACTTGTTACAGAACCGAATAAACGGCCGCCTTCACCTGATTTCGCGCTGAGCTCAACAGTCAGTTTTTCTAAAGTCTCTTTTAAGTTCTTTGCCTGCTCAAGCTCGGCGATGGCTTCTTTTTTCTCTTTCTGCTTTTGTCCGTTTAGCACGCTGATGTTTGACGCGTTCGCTTCCACTGCGAGGCCTTTTTTAATCAGAAAGTTTTGCGCATATCCGTCTGCTACGTTTTTGACTTCGCCTTTTTTTCCTTTTCCTTTTACATCTTGTAAGAAAATAACCTTCATCTCTGTACGCCTCCCTCAAAATACTCATCTATGGCGTGCTTCAGCCGCTCCAGCGCTTCTGTTACTGAAATGCCGGACAGCTGAGTCGCCGCATTTGTTAAATGTCCTCCGCCTTCCAGCGCCTCCATGATGATCTGAACATTGACCTCGCCAAGTGACCGCGCACTGATACAAACGGTTTGTTCATCCCGTCTCGCCACCGCAAATGAAGCCTCAACCTCACTCATAGAGAGCAGCGAATCAGCCGCCTGCGCAACCAGCACTTGATCGAAGTATTCCTCCTCATTTTCAGGAAGAGAAGCAATCGCAATGTTCTCTTTATAAAGGACCGTATGCTGGATCAGCTTCGCCCGTTTAATATAGGAATCAACGGTTTCTTTCAGGAACTTCTGCACAAGCACCGTATCGGCGCCTTTTGCCCTTAAATAAGAAGCAGCATCAAAAGTCCGCGATCCTGTGCGGAGAGAAAAGCTCTTTGTATCCACTATTATACCAGCTAATAGGGCTGTTGCTTCAATCATATTGATTTTTAAGCGCTTCGGCTGATATTCAAGCAGCTCTGTCACCAATTCAGCTGTCGAAGAAGCGTACGGCTCCATATAAACGAGCAGCGGATCTCTGATAAACTCCTCACCCCTGCGGTGATGGTCGATGACCACGACATGTTCAATTTTATTGACCAGCCGTTCCTCCATGACAAGTGACGGCTTATGTGTATCAACGATCACAAGCAGCGTGTCATCATTGGAAATCTCCATCGCTTCTTCAGGGGTAATAAACCTTGACCACAGCTCTTCATATTTTTTGATTTCTTCAATCAAACGCTGGACACTTGATCCGATTTGGTTTGGATCAATGACGATAAAACCGTCTTTGTTATTTGCCTGAGCCACCTTTAAAATTCCGATCGCTGCGCCGATAGAATCCATGTCAGGAAATTTATGACCCATGATAATCACATTGCTGCTTTCAGAGACGATTTCCTTTAAGGCATGGGAAATGACACGGGCCCGCACCCTTGTTCGTTTCTCCATCGGGTTTGTTTTACCTCCGTAAAACTTCACCTTGCCGTTCGGCAGCTTAATGGCTACTTGGTCTCCGCCGCGTCCCAGCGCTAAATCCAAGCTGGATTGCGCCAAATCGCCAAGTTCTTTCAGCGAGGAGACTGAAGCCCCGACACCAACACTTAACGTCAGCGCAACGCCGTCGAATGAGGTTTTTTCCCGTACCTCATCAAGAATTGAAAACTTCGAATTTTCGAGTTCAGTTAAGATGTGTTCATTAAGTACAGCAATAAAGCGTTCTGAAGACGTCCTTTTCAGGAAGATCCCGTACTCCTGCGCCCAAGCGTTCAGCAAAGATGTCACCTGGCTGTTCATTGTGCTTCTCGTCTGGTCATCCAACCCTTGTGTCACATCATCATAATTATCAAGGAAAATATACGCCAGCACGGTTCTTTCGTTTTCATAAAGCTTTTCAATCTGGATTTGTTCCGTTACATCAAAGAAATACAACAGGCGCTCATCCCGTTTGATGACAACCTTAAACTTACGGTCATTCAATGTAACCGTTTCCGATTCCACCTCTTGTTTGATGAGCGGCACAACCGATTCACAGGTATCGTAAAGTGATCTCCCCACTAATGTGCTTTCATTAAAGCAAGAAGAAAGGAACGGATTTGCCCATTCTATATAATATTGATCATTAAAAAGCATGATGCCGATCGGCATTTCCATCAATGCCTCTTCACCGACTTTTTTCAACCTGTAGGATAACGTAGAAATATAATCATCAATCTCTTGTCGAATAAGAGAATCAGCGCGTTTAATAAAAAACAAAATAACTGCAAGCAACAGCACTTCGACGGTTCCTAATATCCAGTTAAAATAAAAGCTGATGAGGATTGCAATGATTGACAGAGCAATCATTGCATAGATGGGATACCGAAACAGCGGTTTTTCATAAAAGCTTGGCATTTCTATCACTCCCCACCATGTGAGTAAAACTCATGTTCATTTCACCTTATTCCTTATATTAAAGCCTATATCTATAACGCCTAAAATGCGAATCGCTGCCATAAAAATCGGATGCACGAGCCCAAGAACCACTGCAATCACAGCCACAGCCTTCGGATATTGTTTTTTATGGCAATAGAAAAAGATAAATGATAAACCTTGGATGAAAATAAGAAACCCGAGTATAAACTCCCCATTTAAAGCGATAGAGTACAGCATTTGGCCCTTTTCTAAAGGCAAAAATGAAAGCAACACAATCATTAAATACAGCACTACAACACTTTGCGGAAACTTCAACTCTCTAAAAGGCTTTAGATTAGGAATATCGGGGGAGAATCGCCTTAAGAGCGGCTTAGCGATAAGGTAACTGAGGAAAGAAAAAAGAGCTCCTACCATCACAATAGCTGTTGGAAAAAGATATTGAACGATACCCAATTGTTCTTCCATCAGTTTCAATTGCTTGTCAAGCTGTTCAGCATTGCCCGACTGCTTCACTACCGTTTCTACCATATCAAGAGACTGCCGGTATTGTGTCATTGCTTCATCAATGATATTGATACCCAAAAACTGAATGCTTATCACAAAATAGAAGACAATACTAAGCATATAAATAAGGGCGCCCGAAATGATCGCGTTCCCGGGTTCTTTCTTTTTGAAAAAGTGCCCCATGGCAATGCCGGCGCAAGCTGACATAAAAGCTAAAATAAGTCCGTTAAAGGACCCGACAATAAAAACAACCGGAAGACTGACAGCGCCCATCCATATTCCCAATTTGAATCCATGTCTAATCGTATACAGGATCATGGGCAGTGGCAGTGCAAAAAACAAAATTGTTCCGATCACAGGTACATATACGACCAAAAGCGTGATGATCGCAAACAGACTGATTAAAACAGCGCCTTCCATTAAAGCTCTCGTTTGTTTCACTTAGTCACCTCGTATCATCCTTAAAACACGAATAGAAAAGAGCAGCATAAACGACTGCTCTTTTTTCATCGTTGCAACATGCTTGCATCGAATGTTTTAATATCTTCTCTACATTTTACTTTTATATTTTAACATAAGTCCAAATCGCAAGTAAAATGACGCTGATGTTTCATGTGAAACATTGCAAATGAAAAGACATTCTTTGAAAAGAATGCCCATCACGATTAATGTTTATCATCCATAAAGCCAGAAGATTCCTTGTTTTTCTTTTTCGTTTTTCTGACATACATAAAGATCAAGATCACCAGTAAAAGGGTTGTTGCCTGCAGAACGCCGCTGCTAAACAAGAAAAAATTCCTTATCATGTCCCACATGTGTTTCACCTCATTTGCATGTTCTCAACCCGTATCCTATATAAGGTGAATTTCCCGTTTTAAAAACTTCAAAACATCATGAACAACATTGAGCGTTGGGCATATGCTGATATGGAATCTCATTGATAAAGGAGAATTGTTACATGGATGAACGCAGAACATTGGCTTGGCATGAGACATTAGAGTTGCATGAGCTGGTCGCTTTTCAGGCAATCGGACTCATTAAACTGAAGAAAATGATAAAAGAAGTAAAAGACCCTCAGCTTAAACAGCTTTATGCCGTATCCATACAAGCCATTGAGCAAAATTTAAGAGAGCTTCTCCAGTTCTTCCCTCAGGCACCGATGCCTCGTGAAGACGAAGAGGAACGCGCGGATAACCCATTCTACAGCGGCGACTTGCTTGTTCTTGCCAAAACATCTGTCCGCAACTACGCCATTGCCATCACTGAAACAGCGACACCTCAATTAAGAAACGTGCTTGTCAAACAGCTGAATGCAGCCATTAAATGGCATGCGCAAATATTCCAATACATGTATCAGCGCGGATACTATCCAGCTTACAACCTTTCTGAACTATTGAAAAATGATGTCAGAAACGCCAACAAAGCCCTTTCAATGAAATAAAACAAGCAGCAAAGGAGTTCCCTTTGCTGCTATTTCTGCTGATCCTTCAGCAAGCCGTTCGAACGATAAGATTCCAGCACATCTCTGTTGGATTCTCCCCATTCCTTCATTTGCAAAACAATCGGTTCCAGCGTTCGCCCAAATTCCGTCAGAGAATATTCAACCTTGGGCGGCACCTGATGGTAAACCTCACGATGCACGATACCATCCGCTTCCAGCTCCCGCAGCTGTAGGGTGAGCATTCTCTGGGTAATACTCGGGCAGATTCGGCGAAACTCATTAAACCGTTTCTTGCCATCTATCATGTGATAAAAAAGAATTCCTTTCCACTTTCCGCCAATGACATCTAGCGTAAATTCAACTGGACAGCCTTCTTTGTTCGGGTATTTATTCTTTTTTTCACTCATACTTGACCTCCCATAGTACCTTTTTTGATACTACATCACATTTCGCAACTTAGCTACCCAGTATTTTACACGCCCTTTCTCTTCAGCTCAAAGAAAATGCTTCTTATTCACATCAATTTTTAAGGGTTTGTATGATTACACTCGCAACAAGACGTGTTAAACTATATAAAGATTACACTATTTAAAAAGGATAAGGAGCTATCATGGAAAAGATACTTATTTTCGGACACCAAAACCCAGACACAGATACGATTTGTTCTGCGATTGCTTATGCTGATTTGAAAAACAAACTCGGCTTCAATGCTGAGCCAGTCCGTCTTGGACAGGTCAACGGCGAAACACAATACGCGCTTGACTACTTCAAACAAGAAAGCCCTCGTCTTGTAGAAACAGCTGCAAACGAAGTGAACGGCGTTATCCTTGTTGACCACAACGAACGCCAGCAAAGCATCAAGGACATTGAAAACGTTCAGGTTCTCGAAGTCATCGACCACCACCGTATCGCAAACTTCGAAACAGCTGAGCCACTTTACTATCGTGCTGAGCCTGTAGGCTGTACGGCTACAATCTTAAACAAAATGTACAAAGAAAATAACGTGAAGATCGAGAAAGAAATTGCCGGCCTTATGCTGTCTGCGATCATTTCTGACTCACTGTTATTCAAATCTCCAACTTGCACAGACCAAGACGTAGCGGCAGCAAAAGAACTTGCGGAAATCGCCGGCGTAGATGCTGAAGAATACGGCTTGAACATGCTGAAAGCTGGCGCTGATTTAAGCAAAAAAACAGTGGAAGAGCTGATTTCTCTTGATGCGAAAGAATTTACACTCGGCAGCAAAAAAGTCGAAATCGCACAAGTGAACACAGTAGACATTGAAGATGTGAAAAAACGCCAAGCTGAATTAGAAGCTGCGATTTCTAAGGTTGTGGCTGAGAAGAAGCTTGACCTATTCCTTCTTGTCATCACAGACATCTTAGAAAATGATTCACTTGCCCTTGCGATCGGTAACGAAGCAGCGAACGTGGAAAAAGCGTTCAACGTTACATTAGAAAACAACACAGCCCTCTTAAAAGGCGTTGTTTCCCGTAAAAAACAAGTCGTCCCTGTTTTAACAGACGCAATGGCTGAATAATGAAAAAGCATCCCGCGCAGGGATGCCTTTTTCTTATTCGCCCAGCTTTTCAATCTGCCCCATCACATCAGTGATTTGATTTGCTTTTTGGACAATGTCCGACTGCTCCAATGTTTCAAGCGATACCTTGTCTTCTTCCACTTGTTTTAACACATCTTCAGCGCTTTTCTGCAAGGTTTCGTTATGCTCCTGAATGGTTTGATGAATCTTCGCTGCGGCATCAGGCGGTGTTAATTCATTAAAATCAACGGCAGCCTGCTGAACCGTTTCAAGCTGTGCTTCAAGTTTTCCTTTCGCCTCCGCGTCATTTACAGCTTGCTCGGCCAATTCAGGTGCCTCCTCTGCAAATGTCTTCACTTTCTCCACATAGCCTGCGGCTTCACTTGTATAATTCAATCCGTCATTCACCTGGTCCAACATGCCACATCCGCCTGCACTCAAAAGCCCCACACCGGCAAGAACAGTCAAAATGATTTTCATCGTTAGCCTCCTCATCGCTTCTTCTTCATCTTTTCCTTTAAGATCGGGATCAATTTCTCTTTTGCTAACGGCAGCCCTTTCCTCACCATTTCACGCTTCAGCCACTTTTTCAGCTTAGACATACCGACGCTCCTCTCCATTTTTGATAAAAACGAAAAAACTCCACCGATTTGGTGAAGTTCCGAAACAAAAAGACCTTCACCAAATAGATTTGGCAAAGGTCTCGCTAACAATGAGATTGCCAGCAAAGCCGAGGACATCTTGTCCCGTAATGACGACTTTACTGTAAAAGCTACTCCCCTTTGGAGTGTTCATTTTTATTACTTTCATTCTAAAGCACCGGGCATTTTCAGTCAAATTCCTGTTGTCCGTTTACGCAAAAGCACGCTGTGGTATTGAAAATTTGAATGGTATTTTCATCAGGAGATCATGCTATGACAGAGGAGGTTTTCATCATGAGTCAAGAGCGCGTGAAACGGCCTGGGCATACCAGATGGTACATATCTTCGTTACTCAGCGGCATTATTATTCTTAATTATTTTGACCGAGTGGCCATCTCTGTAGCAGCCCCCGCCATACAAGATTCATTTCACCTTACAGCAACAGAACTCGGCATCGTGTTTTCCATTTACACCTATTCCTATACACTGATGCAGCTGCCTGTCGGGAGTTTGCTGGATCGGTTTGGCGTGGCATGGGTCACAAGGATCGGAATGACCATATGGAGCTTTTTAACGATTCTTCTTGCTTTTTTGCAAGGAAAATTGCTGTTATATTTGTTCCGTTTTCTCATTGGGCTGACGAGCGCCTCTGCGTTCCCTGCCGCTTCCAAGGCAACCGCTCTATGGTTTCCTCCAAGCGAGCGGGGCTTGGCCAACTCACTGTTCGACTCGGCCGCCAAGTTTTCAAACGTAATCGGCGCGCCATTGGTCGCCTTTCTTGTCACCGCGTTTGACTGGCGTGTCGCTTTTTTAACGATTGGGTGCATCAATGTGCTATTTACGATCTTTTTCTGGCATTATTATGAGCAGCCTGAACGGCACAAACGCATTTCCAAAAGTGAGCTAAACTATATTCAAAGACACAATTCAATGACAACAGAGCAAATCCCTTACAAAACGGGTCCGCTTTTAAAAAAGCTTTTCTCCAACCGTAAAGTATGGGGCTTGATGATTGGATTTACTGGGTACGGCTATACATTCAACCTGCTGCTCACCTGGCTTCCGACTTTCTTTAAACATACATACGGAATGGATATCATGTCGTCCGGTTTATTTACAGCCGTGCCCTGGCTGATCTCAACCATTTCCGGAATTGTCGTCGGCGGCTGGCTCGTCGATTACTTCATTAAGAAAGGTTATCCTAACACCAAGGTGTACCGAACGGTAATCATTGTCGGAATGAGCTTTGGCTTTTTCTTTTTAGGCTCGATTCTGACGAACAATATCACCGTCGCGATTATCTGTATTTCAATCGGACTCGCCGGTATTTCCGCAACCGCTCCAGTCGGCTGGTCCATTTCAGCAGAACTGGCACCGATCGGTTCCGTGTCCATGCTGAGCTCCATGGTGAATCTGGCAAACAACTTGTTCGGAGGCATTATCGCTGCTTCACTGACGGGATATTTGGTTGATGTGACAGGATCCTTTACGCTCAGCTTTCTGGTAGCCGGTTTTGTACTGCTGCTCGGGCTGGTTTTTTATGTGTTTGTATTAGGGGATGTAAAACGAATTAAGCTGGAATAAAGAGTGCGTGTTGAAAGCACTCTTTTTCTTTGGCCAAAAAAATAAGCCATCTCTCATGAGACAACTTCCCCTATTTGTCATGAAATGAAAATTTGGGTGCAGGAATCTCCTTTTTTTCAATACCTAAAGCCATTTCCAAATCAATGGCATGCTCTTGTTCAGTTACTGCAATATTTCTGATTTTTTGGGCAGAGTCATACATGCCGAGTGCTTCGAATTGGCGAATTCGCTGCAAATAGCGGCGAATCGCATCATATTCACCTTGGAGATCCTGCCGGAGCATTTCATCATTATCCATTGACGTATATACCGGGGCCACTTGTGTTGTCAGGATTCCCCCTAAATACTGAATTAATTCATTTAACACGACCGCATGGCCAAACTCATCCTGAGAATGCTCTTGCAATTCTTCGGCAACCGCAAAATAGGCGGCTCCCTTCAGGAGACTGGCATGCTGCGCATATTGTATCCCCGCAGCATACTCCCAAGCTAAATCCAAATTCAGACCGTACACAATTTGCTCAATCGCCTCTTGATTACTCAAACAGAATCTCTCCTCATTTGCAATGTGCTATATCCTATTCCGTCTGGGCGATAGTGATACAAATAAATCATAGGCCGACCGTTTTATACTTACGATAAGTGACCCCCAACAATCAATACATTCTGGCGGTCAAGCATAAATCTCCGCCCGTTCCATTTCAACACGGTTTGGACATATCCCAGTGAGTCAGCATTATACCTCCCGGCGATCCGCTGGTACGCCAGCAATTCGTACGTGCCGTCTCTGTCAAAATCAACCGGGTACAAGCCAGACAAGGGATTCACCCAGCCTTCTATCGGCATTTTCAACACACCCTGCTGGGTATAAATCTCATTCAAATATTCCCTGCCCTTGTAAGTAAGATCGAGAATATACATTTCTTTCTGATGGTGGCTGGTGACGCTCACTTTATATTGATTTTGGTACTTCACACTGTACTTCCATTCAGCATTAAACACATCCGAATGAAAAATCCGTCGGAACTGCCGGTTTAGATATGCAAAAACATACGCATATATCGTGCCGCCGCTTCCCCCAGTGTCTATTACCACTGCCACATCATCCATCTTGTCGCCTGTCATATCCCCAAGAAAAAGAGACGGATTATATCCCATATTGTTTTGGAGCTGGATTCGCTGTTCCTGATGGGTTCTGCCGTCACGGATCACCAATGTGATATTTCTCCATAAAGGGCTGCCAGGCATTTGGATGCCAGTGAGAAAGACCTCATCAATAACGCCGTCTCCCGTTACATCTCCGCGGGCTGATGTAATGATGGCGCTGGAGGATGCAATGGGCTGCCGAAATACGTATGGATATTGAACAAACCCTCTGTGCCTGTCTGCATAAAACCAATAAGGATTCATTCTGATGTCATACAGATTCAATGAAGTCACCTTCCCTCATCAGCTGAATGAATCATTATATGCGCAAATAGCATGTCAAAGACATATCTGGACGCTAAACACCAATTAAATCCGTTCCATATGAATTATCGATGGCACAAAGCCACTCGCCTTGCGCATTCTTCTTAAACACACAGGTCGCCCTTCTTTCCATCGCATACTCGGAATCTATTTTATCCGAATCAAGCAGTGTCTGAGAAAGGACCAGTGCAGTGTCTCCTGCTTCCAAAATGGTCATTTCCCCTTGTGTCGGGACAATATGATGATTGAAATAGTTTGCGATCGCCATAAACGCTTTTTTGATTTCTTCTTTGCCTCGCGCGATCATGCCGGCTTCACAACTAAAATGGCATCTTCCGTGTAGTAATTCATCAGTGTATCAAAATCTTCATTTTGAATTGCCAAATCACACGCAGAGATGATGTCTTTTATTTGCTGTTCCAAAGGATGCCCTCCTAATCATCATGATTGGATATATTATACATCGTCTGGCCATCTGAAACCCTAAAAACAAAATGACAAGTACCCCTGCTTCCTATATAATCAAATAGATATATTTAACAAAGTTCCCAAGTGGAGGGGTGAACGATATTGTCTGCTGAAGTAACGTTACATGATAATATACATCATGATTTAAGTGCGGATTGCCAGCACTGTTTTGGCCTGTGCTGTGTCGCTTTGCCTTATGCGAAATCAGCGGATTTTGCTTTTGATAAAGACGGGGGTACGCCTTGCCGCAACTTACAATCAAACTATCAATGTTCTATCCATAAAGACCTCCGAGAAAAGGGGTTTCGAGGCTGTTCTGCTTATGAATGCTTTGGCGCCGGCCAGAAAGTATCCCAAATCACTTGTGAGGGAAAGGATTGGCGAAACCACCCGAAAACAGCCAACGAAATGTTTGACGTTTTCCCAATCATGCAGCAGCTGCACGAAATGCTCTGGTATTTACACGAAGCGCTTTCTATAGAGACGGCCAAACCGATTCATCGCGAGCTGCGGGCCTGTTTCGAAAAAATAGACAAGCTCACCAGACTCAGCAAGGAAAATTTGCTGACACTGCACGTACACGAGCACCGGGCTGAGATCAATGAATGGCTGTTAAAAACGAGTGAGCTGGTGCGCGCCCAAGCACGCAATCCAAAACGCCCGAAAAAAATCAGCCGGGGAAGTGTCCTGATCGGCGCGAAACTGAAAGGGCTTGATCTGCGCGGAGCAAACCTAAGAGGAGCACTGCTCATTGCTGCCGATCTGAGAGATGCAGACCTGAGAATGTCAGACTTTATCGGTGCAGATGTAAGAGACGCTGATCTCAGCGGCGCCGACCTGACCGGGAGCATTTTTCTGACGCAGGCACAGGTGAATGCCGCAAACGGCGATGCAAACACAAAACTGCCGCCGTCACTACAAATCCCCGCCCATTGGGTCACAAACCGATAAAAAAGAGAGGCTCACATCATGAATGTGAAAAGAATAACGTCAGAACATGATTTGAATACAGCGTTTGAAATCAGAAAGACAGTATTTGTAGAGGAACAAGGCTGTCCCGTTTCAGATGAATTTGATGAGTTCGATACACTCCGCGAAGATTGCCGGCACATTCTCGTTTATCATCAGAATGAACCCGTTGGCACTGCACGTGTCCGTATTGTTGATCAGGTGGGAAAACTGGAAAGAATCTGCATTCTGAAACCCTATCGCAAATTCGGGCTGGGCAAAAAGATCGTCGATGCGTTAGAACGCATTGTGAAAGAACAAGGCATTTCCTCATTCAAACTGTACGGCCAGACACAGGCGGCAGACTTTTATGAAAAACTCGGCTATCAGACAGCATCAGAAGAATTTATGCTGGACGGCATTCCGCATGTGCTGATGACAAAAGAAGAAGATTCTGGCCAATAAATTGTTCACAAATTTGTCACTTATGAGCATGAGCGGTTCATTGGTATACTAATCACCCATTATTAAGAGAAGGAATGATTGTATGCCAACAAATAAAAAAGAAGGTCTTATCTTTGGCGTGATGATGTGTTTTGGGATGGTCTGCGTCATGTCGATTTACAATGCCATCATCAACGGAGCTATACACGATTTTTCATTTGTAACAGTTTTTGAAATGATCATCGGTTTTATTGTAGCGCTGCTGTTAGATTTACTGTTAGTGGGCCCCCTTGCCAAAAAGATTGCCTTCAGCATGCCGTTTGACAAGTCTAAGACATTATATGTTGTTCTTGCCGTGTCGACGTGTATGGTGATCGGCATGGTGCTTTGTATGTCTGTGTTCGGTTTAGTGACAGCTGCTTTATCAAATGGACTGAACGGGGACAGCCTCTTCAGCGCTTACCTAATGATTGTATTGAAAAATTTCATCTTAGCTTATCCATTGCAATTACTGATTATGGGACCATTAGTCAGAGGGATTTTTATGAAATTTGTAAAACCAAAGCTCACAGCTGCTGTTTAAATAGAAAAGGAGTAAGCCTTGACACACACTCCTTTTTCTCACGAATCGAATGTAAAACAAGCTCCGCAAACGCCTCCGCGGCAGGCAGCTGCCATTTTTTCTTTTTGATTAACATATGAGAGTAAAGCGGATCAAAGCTTTCAGCATGATGAAGGATTTTCAGCTTATCCTCCTCCACTTCTTCTTTCAGTGTGATGTAAGGCTCCAAGCTCGCTCATGACCGTTTGTTTAATCGCCCTCTCCCAGGATCACTAATGCATCTATCAATAAAATACTGGAGCATCTCAAGAAAACAAACGTCAATACCGAGGAAGGCTCAATCAAAAAAACCGATGCACTTGGCCCGGTTCTATCTGTTTGTATAAGAGACCCCGATCAGAATCTCATTGAGATATCGGAGTATCTCTAAATGTCTCTTTAAACATATCAATATTGCTAGATATGTTTTTTCTCACTTCCTTTAGCCCCTATACCTTAACACATAGTTTTTATACAATTCTTCGTTATAAACAATTTCTTCGCCATGTGAAGAGCAGATGAGGGTTGGTTTGATTTCATCTATGATTGCGCCGCTGTCGATGTTTTCATTCATGTCAACACTGAATCTTCTGATAGGCGGGTGTAAATTTTTCTTACTTGTGATAAAAAGATCACCTGATAATAGAACATGATCGACTTCATGATGGTACACAACATGCCCCGGGGAATGTCCGGGTGTAAGATAGAATTGCAGCGGCAAGTGGGCAAGCGTCTGTTCCATCAGCGGCTGGACAATATGGGCTACCCCTGTGTTCTCCACCTCATTTTTGTTCGGATAAGGCGCTTCCCCATTGATATAGATTAGTTCTTTCTGATGGGCATAAATTGGAATATCAAATCTCTCTAACCATTTTGATGCACCTTGAATATGATCGCTGTGGCCATGGGTAAGCAAAATGGCTTTTGGACTGCCGATCGCTAACGCTGCCCTGATCTGAGCATCCGCAAAACGTTCTATTCCCGTATCAATGATATAAACATCATCACCATCTTTAACAAACCAAATATGAACCGGAATCCGAATAGGCACATCAAGCTCAAATTCACATTGAAAGACATGTTCTGACAATTGTCTCAAATTCATGCCAACCACTCCCTTTGGAAATTTTTTGATATATTTACTGTAATACATCTTAGTTAATTATGTAATGACGCACATTTTTGTAACTTACATTGTGAGGTGACAAATATGGAATCCGGTTAAATGGATTTGGCGCTTGCAGTACAGAAGTAAAAATGGTTTGTCCCGTGGAATTGACGCTGCATATTATCGGCGGGAAATGGAGTAGCCGTTTTAAAAATACATACTGTTTGAATAGCACCAATCCCAGCAGGCACACTTGACGAACTTAAACCTTGTTTCTTGAAAAATAATCAGTTAAACTGATTATATGTTAAGCTGATATTATTTGAGGTGAAATAATTGGAAAAATGGAATCAATCCTATGGTTTTTTGCTCGGAAAAGTTCTCCAGCGAATGGAAAATACATTTGCTGAAGGGCTTAGACCGTATGAGATTAACGCAAGACAATACGGAGTGCTTTTATTTATCAAAGGAAACCCTTACTCATCACAAAAAGATATTTCTGAAAACCTGCAAATCGATCGGACTACGATGGTGAGTCATATCGATCATCTCGAGACATTAGGATTTGTTGAGAGAACAAAAAATCCTAATGACAGAAGATCCTATAGCCTTAAGACTACTGAAAAAGGTAACGATATATTGGATTCACGTTGGGAGTTTTTAGTTAATACGGAATTAGAGGTATTAGCTCCGTTAAATCAACAAGAAAGACAATTACTTAAAGATTTCCTTATTAAAATTTGGAGATCCCTTTAAAAAACAGGAGGTTTTACAATATGCAAGCTCTCGATTATTTTAATGCACGTCTCGAAGCAACGATAAGCCCTATGGATTTTTTGAAAGCTAAGCAAATGAATCCCGAGAAATACGTCTTAATCGATGTTCGAAACGGTCCAATTCATGTAAGGAATGTAACAATTAAAGATGCTCACATTATTCCTGAACAAGAACTGCAATCTCGTTTAAAAGAAATACCAAAAGTAAAAGAAATCATTGTTTATTGCTGGGATGTCTGGTGCAATACCGCTGCAAAAGTTGCAAAGTTTTTATTAGAACATGGATATAAAGTGAAAGAGCTGACTGGAGGGATTGCAGCATGGAAAGAAATGAACTTCCCTGTCACAAATACAAATCAAGACAATCACATACCTGATGATTGTGGATGCTGACTCTGTGCCTGTGCAACATAAAAGATACTGGGTGGGAGTGGCTTCCCGAGATCACGTAATGAAAGCAATTCAAGGCGGATTTGCACAACTTTGTCATGGCAAAGAGGCACCCTTAAAAAAGATGAATAAAGGTGATTGGATCATTTATTATTCTCCAAAGGTCAATATTAAGGAAGGTACGCCATATCAAAAATTTACTGCTTTAGGCAAAGTAGTAGATCGTCATATTTTTCAATTTAATATGGCAAATGATTTTCAGCCTTTTCGAAGACATATACATTTCATTCATTGCACAGAAATACCCATTCGCCCATTAATCCCATATCTTTCTTTCATAAAAGACGAGAAGCGTTGGGGCTACTCATTTCGGTTTGGGCATTTTGAGATCAGTGAAAAGGATTTTAAGCTAATTGCACAAAAAATGGTTGATGTTAAAGGAGATTAGTTGACTTTGATCTCCTTTAAGCTTTCTTTATATTCACAATATCACCTAACCATTCATTACATTGTGATATCATGACGATGAATCATTGGTTATTTCTAAAAATAGAGGTGGAGAGTTATGAATCACGAGGAAATGATCAATTACTACTATCCTTGGTGAAGGGCGGACGGTGATGCGTCACAACGGGAATAAAAAATGGTTTGCGCTTATCTTTCATCTTGATGGCCATTTATGCGTTAACCTTAAGTGCGAACCTGAGCGAGCCAATTTCCTGCGCAGTATTTTTAAAGAGGTAAAGCCCGGGTATCATATGAATAAAGACCATTGGAATACAGTGATCTTAGATGGCAACCTCTCACAAGAGGCTCTTGATGATATGGTGCAACATAGTTTCGAATTGACAAAGCCAAAGAAGCCTTAATGTTTATTCACCATGATGATCAGCAGGAACCTATAATAAGTTCCTGTTTGTAATTTATCAAAATCTTTTACCGTTTCATTAATACGGATAACTCACCTTCAAACACTTTTTCCTCTTTTTGATTATAGGTAGATAACAATACAGTAAGTATTCCCGTTTGACTTTTATTTGGTTTTTTATCAATAACCTTAACGATAGTGTTCAGCTTATCATTCGGGTATACGGGTGCTAGGAATTTTATATGATTCATTCCTGTTCCAGCAATAATATCGTCCTCATGACACCCTTCTTCAATCCAGAGCTTAAAAGTGATGGCTAACGTTTGTATTCCAGATGCAATGATTCCGTTAAACCTGCCCATTTTTGCTTTCTCTTCATTTACATGCATGTATTGCGGGTCATATTCTTCTGCAAAATTCATTACATTCTCTTTTGTTAATTCAAATGGTTTAGTTTGAAAAACCTGTCCAATAGAAAATTCATCTAACTTCATAGGGGCACCTCCTTGTATCTAATCTTCATAAAATAACCTACGTAGCATTTTAACATAATCAGTAACCTTGCCGAGAAGAATACTCTTTGGAGTTAATCGCCGAGAAGTCATTGTGCCTGTTTCACCACGCCCACAATCGTGCGAACTGCCTACTTAAAAGGGAAATGTGAAAACCAGCCGGTTCTGGTTATCCGGCTTGTCTTTTATTTCATATAAAAAGCCTGGATGAATTGCTAAGTCATCACAGGCTGTAAGTGCCTCACTTACAAAAAAATCATCGTCATTTCGGTTTTACCTCTACATAATGAATATGCCGGCCGTCTATTTTGTGCACTTTAAACACATATCCTTCGGCTTCTATTTCAGAGCCAAGTTTGGCATCAATATTTTGAGTCATAAACCAGCCGCCTATGGTATCGACATCTGCACTCACTAACGAGGTTTCCAATAGTTTATTGACATCTTCAATAAGCACTTTTGAATCTAAAATATAATGATCATCATTGATTTTTCTAATATCAGGCACTTCATGTTCATCAAATTCATCTCTGATGTCGCCTACTATTTCTTCAAGAATGTCTTCAACAGTCACCAATCCTGAAGTGCCGCCATATTCATCCACTAGAATAGCGATATGCGTTCGCTCTCTTTGCATTTTCACTAATAAGTCATGGATCGGAACCGATTCAATCACATGGATCACAGGGTTAATATGATGTTCTAATTTAAAATGATCCTTGTTTTTCTGGTCCGTATCAATATAAGCTGACAAAAACTCCTTGGCATTGATAAAACCATTAATCGTATCTTTATCTCCATTTAAAACCGGATATCTTGTATAACTCTCTGTCTTAACCGTCTTAACAACAGATTCATAAGAATCCTCAATAGAAATCGCGACTATTTCTCTTCTTGGAATCATGATTTCCTTTGCGATTCTTTCATCAAATTCAAAAATGTTATTGACATACTTTAACTCGTTCTTATTGATTTCACCGCTCTTATAGCTTTCAGACAGTAAAATGCGCAGTTCCTCTTCAGAGTGGGCAAGCTCATGTTCTGACGCAGGTTTTAACCCAAAGAGTCCGACGATAAACCGGGCTGAACCATTTAAAAACCAGATAAAAGGATACAGGATGCGGTAAAACCAGATGATGGGCTTTGCTGTTAAAAGAGTGACGGCTTCAGCTTTTTGAATCGCGAGTGTTTTAGGAGCAAGCTCACCAACCACTACATGCAAAAAAGTCGCCATGACAAAAGCAATGATTAAAATCAACACATGTGAGACGGGTTCACTTACATGAAAATAAGTAAATAAGGGGTGCAGAATCACTTCAAAAGTCGACTCTCCAACCCAGCCAATTCCTAATGCTGTCACAGTGATTCCCAGCTGACAAGCCGACAAATATTCGTCCAAATGAGTCACAACTTTCTTTGCTGACACAGCACCTTTTTTGCCCTCTAATATGAGTTGATCGATTTTCGATGTTCTAATTTTCACAATCGCAAATTCAGTCGCAACAAAAAATGCAGTTAACACAATTAAAATGGCAAAGATAATAAGATTAAGTGTTGTCAATCGCTTGCCTTACCAAGTAAGGCGAACACCTCCTGTATAAAGATCTCCCTTACATATTCCTTAGTATTGATAATTTAAACATACAATAACCGAACAAAAATGTTTTATCTCCATTTCGTTTAAACATATATCTCCTATATCATATTGTAAGTTCATCCGAACCTAAAATTAATAATGATTATTTAAAAATAACCTGTATGAGAATTTTTTTATCTGATTGTGATAAGTTAGTTTTGTGAATACATTTATCAAAATCCAAAAATGAAGAAAGAAGGTGATCCCATCCCTTGGGGAGAAGCAGCCTTCGAAAAAGCAAAACGCGAAAACAAGCCGGTTCTGGTCAGTATCGGTTATTCGACTTGTCATTGGTGCCATAGGATCTTTTTTATATTAGATGCACACAACAACTTCATCCAAATACAAAAACGAATAGGAACTATATACTAGTTGTTTTTTTATTTACAGTCTAAACAAAATAAAGGAAGTATTACTACTCTCCAAACGATAGCTAGCCTTCAATTAAACGTTTTAACTTAAGCTCAGTTTCAGTATCCTCAACTGGAGTATAGACGCTGCATCTTAAATCAGTATCCCCATGCACTTGTAATGAAGTAAGATTAAACAACATTTTACCTACCTTAGCATGACGAAACTCAATTAATACTTCAGGAGCAGAGCTTATCTCATTTTCATTCCAAATTTTATGAAACTCGGGATACGCCTGTTCCATTTCTTGTATAAATTGCTCATACCAGTCATCAGCCACATACTGTCCATAATATGTTCTAAATATTGCAATATATCCTCTAACAAAATGCTCCCAATTCACTGCTAAACTTTTAAATTCTTTTCTTGCGAATAGTAAGCGTATTATATTCCTTTCTGCCGGGATGATTTGTTCAAAATCCAAAAATACATTAGCTGCTGCTTGATTCCACCCAACAATCTGACTTCTTCTATCTGATATAATCGTTGGGCAATAACGAAGTTCCTGCAAAATTTTTGCTAAAGCGGGACTGATTCCCCTCTCATTCTCATTTATAAAGGGTTGTTTCACTCCTTCCTCTAACGCTAGAGCATACAAATATCTCCTTTCATCGTTATTTAATTGTAATGCTCGAGAAATAGCATCTAATACCGAAGTAGATACTTTTATATCTCTGCCTTGTTCTAACCATGTATACCAAGTAAGACTTACACCGGCTAGTTGAGCCACTTCTTCTCTTCTTAGTCCTGGTGTTCTTCTGCGGGTTCCTACAGGTAAACCAACCATTTGGGGAGTAATTTTCGAACGTTGGTTCTTTAGAAATTCTGATAAAGCTTGAAGTCTTGTTTCAGGTTTCATTAAGATCTCCCTTTAAAATAGTATTAATTATACTAGGATAAACAACAACTTGTAATAGGATAACACAATAGCTAATGTTAATAAAAACAAGGAGGGAATTATCATGAAAAGAGTTGTCATTACTGGAATGGGAGTTATTTCTCCACTAGGAAATGATGTAAATAGCTTTTGGAATCAACTAGTTAAAGGACAATCGGGAATATCTCTAATTGATTCTTTTGATACTGCTGATTATAAAACAAAGATAGCTGGAATCGTTCGTGATTTCGATGCAGATGAAATATTGGGGAGAAAAGAAGCAAAACGATTAGATCGTTTTAGTCAGTTTGCCTTAGCAGCAGCCGAACAAGCATTAGAAAATTCACAATTACAGTTAGATAATATTGATCTTGAACGTTTAGGGGTATATGTTGGTTCAGGAATCGGAGGCATACAATCGCTTGTTGATAATGTGAATGTATTAAATAAACGAAGTCCCGCGAGAGTAAGCCCTAGCCTTGTACCAATGATGATTTCAAATGCAGCTGCGGCCCAAATAAGCATAAGATTAGGAGCACAAGGACCATCATTATCACCAGTCACAGCCTGTTCAATCGGGAACACCTCTATTGGTGAAGCTTTCAATGCTATCCGAAATGATGAAGCAGATATTATATTTGCCGGTGGAGCGGAAGCTGCAATCACACAGTTATCTTTGGCTAGTTTTGGAAACGCCCATGCACTATCTACAAGAAACCAAGAGCCAAGTCGAGCCAGCCGTCCATTCGATACAGATAGAGATGGCTTTGTTATGAGTGAAGGCGCAGGTATCTTAGTATTAGAATCATTAGAAAACGCTATTCTTAGAGATGCGCCGATATTATGTGAAGTAGTGGGGTACGGAGCTAGTTCAGATGCTCATCATATGGTAGCATCACACCCAGAAGGTAAGGGTGCCTACTTAGCAATGAAAAAAGCATTGAGAAGTGCAAATATATCAACAGGTGAAATTGATGTTATTAGTGCTCATGCAACAAGTACACAAGTAGGTGATCGTTCAGAAGTTCTAGCTATTAAGAAATTATTTGGTGAACATTCACGTGAAATTCCAACAACTGCAAACAAGTCAATGACTGGGCACATGCTTGGTGCTGCTGGCGGAGTAGAAGCAATTGCTTTAGTGGAAAGTTTGAGACGAGGAATTATTCCGCCCACTATTAATGTAGAGAAGCAAGATCCAGATTGCAACTTAGATGTTGTATCAGAAGCGAGACACCTTCCATTGAAATATGGGCTATCAAATTCTTTTGGTTTTGGAGGACATAATTCAGCAATCTTGTTAAAGCATTACGATTGAAGACCCATCTTTATAGTTCAAAGGTGAAATAATAAATCTATCAAGGGTTTATAGCCCTTGATTTTCATTATGGAATACCTCACAGACAAATTATGACGGGCCTCAGCTATCTGGTATATTAAATAGTGGAAATAGAATACTAAAAAAAACATTTAGAAAGAAGGTGATCCCATACCCACTAATAATAAACCCAATAGATTAATCGCTGAGAAATCTCCATATTTACTTCAACATGCTCATAACCCTGTGAATTGGTTCCCTTGGGGAGAGGAAGCCTTCGAAAAAGCGAAACGCGAAAACAAACCGGTTCTGGTCAGCATCGGCTATTCGACTTGCCATTGGTGACATCTCTATTGAAGCATCCAAAGGACAACCAAGGATGGCTCTTTGATATTTCCAAGAAGAAATTAGAGTGAATAAAGGAGTAATTGAGTATGTTAACAAGAGAAGATATCTTTAAACACGTCAAAGAAAAATACGGTACATCGCCTGATTATCCGTGGGAGAAATACCCAAACTATGCTTCTTTGAGACATGAATCAAACAAAAAATGGTACGGTCTTATCATGAATGTTCTCCCAGAAAAATTAGGCTTGGAAGGATATGACGAAATAGATATTCTGAATCTAAAATGTCCCCCTGACATAAGTGATAGCTTAAGAAATGGGGAAAATATCTTACCCGGATATCATATGGATAAGGAACATTGGATTTCAGTTGTTTTAGAACGGACAGATCCAGAAGCCGAAATCTATAACTTAATCGCGCAGAGCTTGCATTTAACCAAGTGAAGATAAAGAGTGTTCCTGCTAATCGAGCTGCGGAGAGTAGTGGGCACTTTCATTTTAGGATATTGTTCTTCACTTTGTCCACAAACGCAACTTAGTCCATCTGGTGTGTGAGTGGGAGAAGAATTTCTACCAATTTCTTATGTAAAAGGATGAATAGTTATGACAAATAACTTAAAACAGAGAAGAATAGTGTTAGATTTAGCAGTTACTTTAGATGGTTTTATTGAAGGGAAAAATGGAGAAGTTGATTGGTGCATTATGGACCCTGATATGGGGTTTACTGATTTCTTAAATCAAATTGATACTATTTTATATGGTAGAAAAAGCTACGATTTATGGGGACAATATATTCCAAAAAATGAAGACCCTGATACAGAAAAGGAAATTTGGAAATTGGTTCATAGTAAAAAGAAATATGTTTTTTCCAAAACACAAAATGAGATTGATAATCAAGCCATATTTATAAATGATAATATTCTTGAAGAAGTAAATAAATTGAAGAAAAATCCTGGCAAAGACATCTGGCTATATGGTGGAGCGAGTCTCATTACAACTTTTATAAATTTGGGGCTTGTTGATGAATTTAGATTATCTATTCACCCTGTTGTTTTGGGAGAAGGAAAACCGTTGTTTATTGATGTAAAACAGAGGATAAATTTAAAAATGGTGAATACAAGAACATTTTCCTCTGGCGTTGTACAAATCGTTTATCATTGGAATGGCTAAAAAAATCTTCCCCTCCAAAATATACATTGTGAGGTAACACTCGACAGTTATTTTTCTATTGAACTAAAGGGGAATCTTCCTCAGATGTTTTCATTTGAATCAATGACAAAAGATGGCCGTGCTCTTTGTAGTGGTGAAACTGTGATTCTCCAGAAACTAGGCGTTGCAACAACTTGTTCTATTACGATATCATTGGGAGTTGTAACACCTTTTTCCAGCGCTTTAACTGCAGACAAACTAGAGCTAAATAATCAAAGTTTTGAAGTTAAAGGGACTGTTTTTTCTCAAATGAAAAATGACGCAGGTACAGGCTTAGAGGAAAACTCTGATGCTCAAAACACTCAAGATAATA
Source organism: Bacillus sp. 0209A (assembly GCF_036765095.1). Classification (NCBI taxonomy): domain Bacteria; kingdom Bacillati; phylum Bacillota; class Bacilli; order Caryophanales; family Bacillaceae; genus Bacillus; species Bacillus sp. 0209A. The sequence goes on along the minus strand of NZ_JBAIZV010000002.1, from coordinate 39,458 downwards.
GTGATGCTTCTGATGCAAGTATGTCAAAAGCAGAAATGGATAAGATCATTCAAGAAGTTGCTAACGAATTTGTTGGTGATGCATTGAAAAATGATGATGAATATCTTAATCCAGTTGATAATACTTCTAATTCATATACTAAATCAAAAAACGATATACATACTTCAACAGTAGGCTTTAGTGATATATCATCACCAATTTCTAATACTATTCAGCTGAGTACTACAAGTACTAATTCAATTGTATTGAATCCAAATGCTAAAGTAAGTTCAGGTGATATAAAGGTTGAAAAGGTAGGTTATATTTCTTTAGGGCGGAAATTAATAACGGTATTCGGAAAATCATATGTAAAGAAAAAATTACCTGATGCAATCTATAAAAAGTTTCCTAGTGCATTAAAACGCAAATTTTCACGTGCCCAATGGCTTTCTTTTTGGAACGGAATCGTACTTATGGGTCCATTAGATGAAGTACATGATACAGTAACAGACTATCTTGATAAGTATGTTTGGCATGCAGTAGCTAGTTCTTGTGGATATATTGCACAAGGTGTTGTATATGCAATTCTCTAAAGAAAGTATTGATTAATTTGAACAAAGAGTCATTTAAATTCATACTAATTTTATTTGCAGTTTTTGCCGTCATTCAGGTGACAAATGAAATTAACTTTACTAACTATTGGTTTATAGACAGACTTATTCAATTTATAATTTGTATTATGGTTTTTTTAGTTTTGACTTATATATTCCCAGTTAAAAAAAACAAGTGAACTTAGGATAGAGCTCTATTGAGCTCTATTTTTCATTTTGTAAGATTTGTATTTAAAGTGAGATTATGGGCTATTCAACTCGGCATTGGTGGCCTGGGATAATCAAATCGTGTGGAACTCCATTAAAAGATAACAGAAGCCATTTTAAACGATAATACTATTTGTTCAAACAATACAGTTTACCTTTTATGTTATTCATTTTCTAAAACCTGTAATCCGTAACCATGCGGTAGCAGGTTTTTTTATTTGCTTGACTTAGAGTTAACTCTAAGTTGTAAACTAACTTTAATCAAAAGAGAGGAATGATGTTTGTTGTATTCCATTAGTAAAGCTGCTGAGAAGACTAGTATTAGCTCGTATACATTAAGATATTACGAAAAGATTGGGTTACTTCCACCACCAAAACGAAAAAACAGTGGAAGGCGTTTTTATACAGAGACTGATATTCAGTTCATGACATTCCTTAAAAGTTTAAAGGAAACAGGTATGTCTTTAGAGGATATTAATGAGTTTGTCAAAGACGGCTGCATTTTGGAAAAAATCAATTCGGATGTTAAATCAGCACAGCTCTCCCCATCTATAAATAAACGTATTGAGATTTTAACCAAGCACTTAGAGAAAATGGAAATTAAAAAAAAGGAGCTGGAAGAAGTAATTTCTACTACAAAAGGAAAACTGGATACATATTATTCAATTTTGAAAGAGGAAGTGGAAAACAAATGAAACATTTAAATATATACCTGATGTTAATTGGCTTCTCTATTTTTACAGGAGCTACTTTTAATCTTGCAAAATATACGGTTGGATATTTTTCTCCATCGTTCTCTGCGGCATGGCGTTTCGGTTTAGCTGCTGCACTGATGCTCATCATTTTGATTTTTACTGAAGGTATAAACAAGAGTCAATTACGGAAAAACGCCGTTTCATACATTGTTCTTGGAATTATAGGAATATTTGGATTTAATGCCTTGTTTTTTATTGGTTTGAAATATACATCTCCCGTTAACGGAGCATTAATAATGGGGCTGAATCCTTTATTAACAGCAATTTTCGCTCGAATGATCTTAAAGGACAAAATGACAAAAAAACAAGTGCTCGGCATATTCTTTGCATTCATCGGTGTATTGTTAGTCATTACACAAGGTTCTATCGAAATCATTAAAACCTTATCAATTTCAGGGGGAGATTTAATAATCTTTACAGGTAACGTTTGTTGGGCACTTTATGGTGTACTTGGACGGCGGTTTGTAAAAGATGGTACTCCGCTATCTACAACCACTTATACGATGGTTATCGGTGCTGTTAGTTTAATAGTAGTTTCCCTATTTACATCCAAACCTGTTTCTTTATCGAACATCCCGATTGGAGTTTGGGGGGCAATTGCCTTTATGGCTTTCTTTACAAGCGTTTTGGGTTACCTATGGTGGAATCAGGGGATTAAGGAGATTGGAGCAAGTAAAACATCTTTATTTTTCAACCTTGTTCCCGTTGTAACGATGATTATTTCATTTGCAATTGGAACACCGATAAAGGTATTTCAAGTTATTGGGGCTGTGTTAGTTATATTAGGGGTTTTAACTGCTTCGGGGGTAATACGTATTCCTAAGTACAATACTAGAGAACAGTCAGCTGTATAAAGAAGCAGGGATTATTTTTGAGAAAATGTGTTAAGTGATCCCATGCCAAATAAAAGTAAACCCAATAGATGAATCGCTGAGAAGTCTCCATATTTACTCCAACACGCACACAACCCTGTAGACTGGTTCCTATGGGGGAAGAGGCCTTCGAAAAAGCAAAACGCGAAAACAAGCCGGTTCTGGTCAGCATCGGTTATTCGACTTACCATTGGTGGCAAGTCCGTATAGCTACACACCTATAATTACGATATTCTAGAAGTATATTACATTCAGGAAACCATAAAGGGTGATGAGCTGTTGGAGTTATAATACAAAATCAAGCGTAACTAAGAAAGTCACGAAATAAAGAGGGCGAAGAAACAGAAGAAGCATTGGTAAAACATCGAAAAAGACTTCTTGATATTGCTCATAAAAATAATTGGCAGTATGAAATATTCCAAGAAGCTGAGAGTTCAATGGATGAAATGCGACCTGAATACCAAAGGATGATTAACAAACTCACAGATGGCATATTTGACGCTGTTTTGTCAGTTAACTTAGCACGGGTTACAAGGGATGATGCAGAGACACCTAAATTCATGAACCTTTTACGACAAGATGATGCTTGTAACGAAAATAAAGCCGGAAGGCAAAAACATCTATTAGCCGATTCATTATAAGGATTTTTTTCTTAGGCTAGCAAAAAACCGTTTAAAATACTCTTCTAATGCTACTTCACCCAACTTAGGCTTAAAATTCAAATCCTGTCTTGATGTAGTAAGGTCATAGTGTCTATTTATTCCACCATAATATAATTCTACCTGACTTCTAAGTAGTGATGGCTGAGTATTCTTTTCCTTTGCTTCAAATTCAAGTTTATCAGCTAAATGTAACAACTGTTCTTTAGTATATTTTTGTGGTATCTCAAGATTAGGAATAAATTTTTTTGCAATTTTAATGATATCATCTGAAGTTACAGGCTCTTCATTAGCCAAGATATATCTTGTACCTCTTACACCTTTTTCCGCTGCAGCAATCATACCTTTCACAACATCAGTTACATCTATTGGCGTCATTTCACTTATATAGTTAACTTTCATCTTTCCTAAAAGAATACTTTCGAAGGCCAGTATGGTTGGAGTTTTCTTTAAAAACTCTCCACCAATCATTGCACCAGGAAGAACGCTAACCATATCCAAATCATATTTTTCTGCCAGCTCCCAAGCTGTTCTTTCAGCTCGTGCTTTTGAATCAAAGTATGCATTTCCATGACTGTTTTCAAGCCATGTAGTTTCATCAATTTTACCCTTTAAGTTTGTCTTGTCCAATGACAATGCTGCTACGGAGCTTACATATACTATTTTTCTTACATTTGCTTCTTTAGCAGCCTCCATTATATTTTGAGTTGCCTCAACATTAGGAATAATGATCTCTTTTTCAGGATCTTGTGCCCAATGTTTAAATACAGCAGCTACTTGATATAAGGTATTCACTCCATCAAGTGCTTTATGAAGTGAGTCTTTATCCCTCAAATCGGCGTAGACGATCTCACAATCAAGGTCTATAAATGGTTCTTTGTCATTTAAATCTCGTACACCTGCTCTAACAGTTTCTCCTCTTTTTAATAATTCCCTTACCAAGTTGTTACCCAAATGACCATTTGCACCTGTTACCAAGGAAATTTTTTTCATAAATAAATCCTCCTAAATCAGTGATTACACCAGTCATCATAATGCGATAATAGCCTGTTGTAATTGACATATGTAAATTGCAATAAAAAAACACCAAATACTTTTATTTGATGTTTCCTAAAAACGTTTATTCTATTTTCATACTTCTCTTAATTCTACTAAGTGAGCTTGCTCTAATTCCAATATAAGAAGCAATATATGATTGATTTATCCTATTTTCTAAAGAAGAATACTCTCTTTTAAACTCCATGTACCTTTCCAGTGTATCTTTCATAAGTAACGCCTGTTCTCGATTTAGCGTATCAACAAGAATCTTCTGAATATAATTAGTGAATATAACCTTCATTTGATTAGTTTTCTTCATACCTAGGTATATGGAATTATACGGAATAACTACGCAAATGCTGTCTTGCAGGCTTTCTACACTAAATCTAGCTTCTTCAACTCTTAATAAACCCTCTGCACAGGCAAATTCCGTTTCAGCTGCAAAACATTTTGTCACATCATTCCCTGAAGCATCTATATAATATCCTCTCATAATTCCTTTATGAATATAATACAGTGAAGAAACTCTTTGCCCCTGACTTAAAACAATTGTACCCTTTGGTACCATCTTTATATCAGCTGTTGAATTGAATAAGTATTTTAAATCTTCTTCCAATTCCAGCTTCAAACCAGCTTCGATATAATCACTCGGCTTATTAAGCATAATTATCACCTCTCTAAACATATAAGGCATATCCTTTATCCACAATTTCACTATTATAGCATTTAACCATGTCAAGCAATATAATAGATTCACTTAAAATTCAATACAATCAACGATTAGCACTTATTGGGGTAGCAACACACATCCATCAACTTAAGAAATTGACTGTTACCCAAAACGAAAAAATAAATTTAATTTATATAAATCACTATCAAGAGATAAAAATTTCGTTTTGGGGGTACTTCAAAATATTAGCTTGATGGGGAGCTACCCTTTTAACTAAAGATATATTATCGGCACAAAAAAGAACTTTAATTGACGGGACTGACCCATAATATGAGACAAATAAAAAACACCTTCACGTTTGAAAGGGGAAATATTTAAAGTATTTAATTTTATACTTGTGATACAGTAAGAATGAAAAACAAGTTGAAAGAAGGTGATCCCATGCCAAACAAAAGTAAACCCAATAAATTAATCGCTGAGAAGTCTCCATATTTACTCCAACACGCCCACAACCCTGTGGACTGGTTCCCTTGGGGAGAAGAAGCCTTCGAAAAAGCAAAACACGAAAACAAGCCGGTACTTGTCAGCATCGGTTATTCGACTTGTCATTGGTGCCATGTGATGGCTCACGAAAGCTTCGAGGACGAGGAAATTGCGCGTCTCCTCAATGAACGGTTTGTGGCGATTAAAGTGGACCGGGAAGAGCGTCCGGATGTGGATTCTGTTTATATGAGAATCTGTCAGCTGATGACCGGGCAGGGCGGCTGGCCGTTGAATGTGTTTATCACGCCTGACCAGAAGCCGTTTTACGCGGGTACATATTTTCCAAAGACGAGCAAATTCAATCGTCCCGGTTTTGTTGATGTGCTTGAGCATCTGTCTGAGACATTTGCGAACGATCGCGAACATGTCGAGGATATTGCGGAGAACGCCGCTAAACATTTGCAGAACAAAACAGCTGCAAAATCAGGTGAAGCCCTTAGCGAGTCAGCGATTCACCGGACATTCCAGCAGCTTGCCAACGGGTTTGATACGATCTACGGGGGTTTCGGGCAGGCGCCGAAATTTCCGATGCCCCATATGCTGATGTATTTGCTTCGTTATCATCACAATACGGGGCAGGAAAATGCTTTATACAACGTGACGAAAACGCTGGACAGCATGGCGAATGGCGGCATTTACGATCATATCGGCTATGGATTTGCCCGCTACTCGACCGATGACGAATGGCTCGTTCCCCATTTTGAAAAAATGCTATATGATAATGCGTTGCTGCTGACGGCTTATACAGAAGCTTATCAAGTTACGCAAAACAGCCGGTATCAAGAGATTTGCGAACAAATCATCACCTTCATTCAGCGGGAAATGACTCATGAAGACGGAAGCTTTTTCTCCGCTTTAGACGCGGACACAGAAGGAGAAGAAGGAAAGTACTACGTGTGGTCAAAGGAAGAGATTCTGAAAACGCTCGGAGACGATCTCGGAACGCTGTATGGCCGAGTGTATGATATCACTGAAAAAGGGAATTTTGAAAGCAAAAATATTCCGAACCTCATTCACACAAAGCGGGAACAAATCAAGGTTGAATTCGGTTTAACTGAGGAAGAGCTCAGCCTCAAGCTTGAGGACGCAAGACGACAGCTCTTGAAGACACGCGAAGATAGAACATATCCGCATGTCGATGATAAGGTGCTGACCTCTTGGAACGCGCTGATGATCGCGGGCCTTGCCAAAGCGGCAAAGGTATTCCAAGAACCAAAATATCTCAGATTAGCGGAAGACGCCATCACATTTATTGAAAACCAATTAATCATTGACGGCCGTGTAATGGTTCGGTATCGAGACGGCGAAGTGAAAAACAAAGGCTTCATCGACGATTACGCTTTTCTCCTATGGGCTTATCTGGATCTCTATGAAGCCTCGTTTGATCTTTCTTATTTAGAAAAAGCGAAGAAACTGACAGACGATATGATCGGCTTATTTTGGGATGAGGAGCATGGCGGGTTCTACTTCACCGGACACGATGCAGAAGCCTTAATCGTCCGAGAAAAAGAAGTATATGACGGCGCCGTGCCTTCCGGAAACAGCGTGGCAGCCGTTCAGCTGCTGCGCCTCGGACAGGCCACAGGCGACTTATCATTGATTGAAAAAGCGGAAACGATGTTTTCTGTGTTCAAGCCGGATATCGACGCGTATCCGAGCGGCCATGCTTTCTTTATGCAAAGTGTGTTAAAGCATGTGACGCCTAAAAAAGAAATCGTTATTTTTGGCAGCGCAGACGATCCAGACAGAAAACAATTGATAACCGCGCTTCAAAAAGCCTTTAAGCCAAACGACTCCATTCTGGTGGCAGAACATCCTGATCAATGCAAAGACATAGCACCATTCGCAGCAGACTACCGCATCATAGACAGCAAAACAACCGTGTATATTTGCGAAAACTTCGCCTGCCAGCAGCCGACAACAAATATCGAAGAAGCCATCCAAACATTAATAAGCAGCAGGGATTAAGACCCTTGCTGCTTACTTTGTGATTTCTTATGGTACCATAACGCGATTCCCGCAAAAACAAGATTGACCGCTATCGTAAATAAAGCCTCCCACATCGGGTTTCCCCGCGTAACCGTAAATAACGAAGGAATTCCCCCATACACACTGTTTTTTTCTGTGATAAACATACACAAAAACATATTATTCGCGGCATGGGCGCCAAGTGATATTTCAATACTGCCTGTTTTAATCGTGTAATAGGTCCACACAAAACCAAAAGTTAAATACTCAATTCCTGCCCAGACAGCGCCATTGTTCATTTCTGGATTCGCAAAATGCAGTACGCCAAACAAGCCTCCGACAATCAATGTCAAGATAAGAGGATTTCTCGTCACTCTCCCGAAAGCTTGAAGCAAAAATCCTCTGAAAAACAGTTCCTCAGCTGACGTTTGAAACGGAACCAAAATGAGAGCCGCCGCCACCAGCCAGATAAACCGTGAAGGATCAACATCTTGCATTGAATAGCTGTCAGGATGAATCGCAAAGTCAATCAATTGTACGGCGATCATCAGCAAGAAATAAGCAATAAAGCCAAAGGAAATTCTCCGCCAATTGATCTTAGCGTTTGGCGTAATGACCGATCGAAACGGCCGTTTCAGAATAAAGCGCACAGCCAGCCATACTCCCGGAATCGCAAATAAATAAATGACATGAGCCAAATAAAGATCGACCAGTGGATCACTCAGCACAGCTTCATCCAAATCAAACGTGATATCTGGATTCACAATAACCGTAAACAGTATAGCGAAAAGGTAAGCAATATTCCCGAATACATATAAACCTACGATCACCAAAAAGGCGAAAAAATATCTCCATAATGTATTGTTTCCTTCTAATGGACGGATAAATGAATTCATTCCTTCTATGTCTCTTCCTTTCAATGAGAATATTCCTATATATTTGCATAAATTGGTCTTCAAATCTACTGTTTTGGAAATCTTTTAAGCAAAATGAAAATAAAGAGTGCGAATTTAGTTCTTTCATCTAGTGATTTGAACTCTGTCGCCAATGAATCAAGATACTTATAATAATTCCAAGAGGGGAATTTTCAGTTTTTTCTTACTAATCAAAAGGGGGTTTTTTATGAATACGATCTTCAAACAGAAGAACACACATCCTTTCTCCAACGCAGCGAATCGTTTAGACCGCCTTCCGATTTCTCGCGTTCACTTCCAAGTATTAACCGCTCTCGGCATTGTTTATTTTTTTGACCTTGCAGATTTATTTACCCTCAGCAATGTAGCACCGGCACTGATCGAGCATTGGGGCATCCCGCTTTCAACCATTGCCAATATAACGGCAGCTTCATTTTTAGGCATGTTTTTAGGCGCATCGCTGGGGGGAAGGCTGTCCGATCGAATCGGCCGCAAAAAAGCCTTACATCTATTTGTGTTTGTTTTCTCCATCGCATCGCTATGCAATGCCTTGGCATGGGATATCCCGTCTTTAATGACATTCCGTTTTCTCACCGGATTTGGTGTCGCAGCAGCCATGGTGATTACCAATAGCTATTTGGCGGAATTTTTTCCTTCCAGTGTCCGCGGGAAATATATTTCTTTCTGCGCCATGATTGGATTGGTCGGCGTCCCGATCACCAATATTGTGTCTGCCTTTGTCATTCCGCTCGGTTCATGGGGATGGAGGCTTGTATTTGTATGGGGTGCCGTCGGCCTTATTTATTTTTTCTTCATCCGCCGTCTGGAAGAGTCACCTCGCTGGCATGAAAATCGCGGTGAATATGCGAAAGCTGATGCGATCCTCAATCGAATTGAGGCGCAGGTTGAACAAGAGAAAGGCCAGCTTCCGGCACCGGCTCAGCCTAAAGCAAACAGTGCCGTTCAGCAGCATGCCGGTTACGCAGGGCTATTGAAAGGAAGAAACCTCAAAATCACCATCGTTTTATCTGCTGTATGGATTTTTGAAACGTTTGGGTTTTACGGATTTGCGTCATGGGTTCCAAGCCTCTTAAAAAGCAACGGCATCTCCATGGAAAATACATTGTGGTATAACGTACTGCACTCCGTCGGCGCTCCGCTTGGCGCACTGCTCGGTTCGTTGATTTCTGAAACATTTCAAAGAAAATGGATTTTAGCCGCCAGCGCGTTTCTGACAGCCATCGCCGGTCTCTTATATGGCATGACTTTTATTCCGATCATGATTATTGTGTTTGGTTTTATTGTGAATATCACGGAACGGGTTTTCACCTCGAACTTATACGCTTATACGTCAGAACCTTATCCGACTGAATACCGCTCATCTGGCAGCGGTTTAGCCTATGGCCTCGGCCGCTTTTCAAACATTTTCGGCTCATTGCTCGTCGGATTTATCGCCGTTCAGCTCGGCTATGTCAGCGTCTTTTTATTTATCGGCGGCTGCTGGCTCGCATGCTCCTTACTGTTAATCTGCTTCGGCCCTAAAACGAATGCGAAACAGATTTGAAAAAAGTCAGTGCGGACCTGCCGCACTGATCTCATTACAATTCCTTCAACATCCTCGCGGGGTTTCCGCCTACAACAGTATTAGCAGGTACATCCTTAGTCACAACAGCCCCCGATGCGATCACCGCGTTATCACCAATCGTCACTCCCGGGTTAATTACCGTCCGGTCTCCGATCCAAACATGATCTCCAATGGTCACAGGCTTACCGAACTCCTGGCCGGACTTTCTTTCAATCGGATCAAGCGGATGACCAGCCGTATAGATATGTACCCCTGGCGCAATCAAACAGTGACGTCCGATACGCACCACACACACATCTAAAATAACACAGTCAAAATTAACAAATGTATGATCTCCAATATGAATGTGATAGCCATAATCACAGCGAAATGTCGGCAAAATCGTGACTTGATCACCAAGCGAGCCGAGCAGCTCCTTCAAAAGCTCCGTCCGCACTGCATCATCTTCTGGTGTTTCGTTATATTGTCTACTCAGCTGTCTCGCACGTTTGCGTTCAAGTAGTAGTTGTTGATCTTCCGGATTATATAGTTCTCCGGCTGCCATTTTTTCTTATTCTGTCCTCAGCATTCAAGTCACTCCATGTCAGATTGTAATCTCAATCAAATTTCCTTCATCATCTTCAATCACACTTTCATAGTAGCCGTCTCCTGTTGTCCTCGGACCGTTTACTACGGCAAAACCATCCTTCTTCAATTGATCGGTCAGTTCATCAACCTTCTTCCGGCTTCCAACGGAAAAAGCAATGTGTGCCCAGCCTGTCATTGTTTGTGAAGGCGGATCAGTCACATCTCCTTTTTTCATGATTTCCAGCCTTGCTCCGGAATCAAATGTCATAAAATAAGACTTAAAATCCTTTTTCTCATTATGATACAAATCATTCGCTTTGCCATTAAAATACGTTTCATAAAAGGATTTCATTCGCTCTAAATCATTGACCCAGATCGCTGTATGTTCAATCCGCATTTCTTCCTCCTCCTTCATCTTCACCTTCAATGAAGTTATAAAGTATGAAATGCATTTCAGTTCAAGCTTTTTTCTCGAATTGATGCTGAATTTTGATATCAATCGGTTCATCCTGCAAGAATAGAGAGAATGCTGTGATGCCGAGCTGCTCAAGATTCAAATCTAGCGACGGAAAGCCAAGAACTCGGCTGATAGAAGAATTCCCCTCGCCAATGATTTCAACATCCCATTTATTCTTTTGGGCAAATACATGGATTCCAGCTGCCACTTCATCACTATTTGCGTAAATAGCAGTCGGTACCTGCCCGCTCGTATAAAAGTGCTGTGCAGCCCGCTCACCGTCATTCATATCGTTGCATCCTGACAGTATATGACGGTCTTCCAGCCTCCCGCAGACAGCTTTATAGGCCGCAGCTTTATCAGCCGTACTCGGGCTCCTGCCGGCATCTCTGACGCACGTAAAAGCGATATTCTCATGTCCCCGGCTCTTTAGATAGCGGAAGCTCTCTGCATACGCAGCTTTTCTGTCATTGTAAGCACATGGGACATCAATCTCTCCGGTATTCTCACATGCAATGATCGGCCCATACTCCTGATAAGCGATAATGCTGTCCCAGTCATTGGCGCGGGATGTTATGATGAGACCATCTATTTTCTTCGTTCTTAACAGTTCTAGATATTTGATTTCAATAGCGGGGTTATAATTGGTGGGGAGAAGGGTCGTTGCATACTCATGCTGAAATGCCGCCTTGGTGATCCCGTTTACGATTTTATCAAAGCAGGGATGATCGCTATAAGGCAGAATCACACCGATAGTATGGGTTTTCCCGCGAATCAAATCGATTGCGGTTCGATTTGGTATGTAATCTAATTCCTTTATGACTTGATGAACAAGTTTCCTCTTTTCTTCAGACACATACGGATAATGATTCAATACACGTGAAACGGTCGAAACAGATACATTTGCCAATCTTGCAATCTCTTTTATGTTTGCCATCTCTTTCTCCTTTTTCATATAAAAAAGCAGTAAGTGTAAATTCCTTACTGCCATCTCATCATATATTGATCATAAGTTCAACAGGACAATGGTCGGAACCCATGACGTCCGCTGATATGCAGGCATCCCCAATCTGTCCCTTCAGCCTTTCGGAAACAACAAAATAATCGAGACGCCATCCGATATTTCTTTCCCGGGCGCCGGCGCGATACGACCACCAGGAATAAGCGCCTTCAAGATTAGGATAGACATGACGGAATGAGTCAATAAATCCAGCTTCTAAGAAACGAGTGAATGCCCCTCTTTCTTGATCAGAAAATCCAGCGTTATTCCGATTCGCTTTTGGATTTTTCAAATCGATCTCCTGATGAGCTACGTTCAAATCGCCGCATAAAATGACCGGTTTTTTCTTATCCAATTCAAGAATATAAGATAATAAAGCGTCTTCCCATTGCATTCGGTAATCGATCCGCTCCAAACCCCTTTTAGAATTGGGCGTGTAAACGGTCATCACAAACATGTTTTCAAATTCCAGCGTAATCACTCTGCCTTCTTGATCATGCTCTTCCTTTCCGATACCGTACATAACCCGCAGCGGCTCTTGTTTTGAAAAAACAGCCGTGCCGGAATATCCTTTTTTCACTGCGTAATTCCAATACACATGATAGCCTTCAGGCTGAAGATCGACCTGGCCGTCCTGTATCTTTGTTTCCTGAAGACATATAATATCTGCATCCTCTTCTTTCAGGTAAGAGAGGAAATCCATCTTTCTCATAACAGCCCGCAGGCCGTTTACATTCCAAGAAATCAGCTTCATGTTTCATCCCCCCTATAAAAAAGAGCAAGAACCCGAAGGTCCTTGCTCTTTACGTATCAGCTTACTCACCAGTTACGTATGGAAGTAAAGCCATTTGACGAGCGCGTTTGATCGCTGCAGTCAATTTACGTTGGTATTTAGCGTTTGTTCCAGTTACACGACGTGGTAAAATTTTACCGCGCTCAGAAACAAACTTTCTAAGAAGATCTACATCTTTGTAGTCGATGTGCGTGATACCGTTAGAAGTGAAATAACACACTTTACGGCGTTTCGCACGACCGCCTCTGCGTCCTCCTGCCATTGTCATTTCCCTCCTTTCTGTTTTAGATTAAGCGATATTCTCATTAGAATGGAAGATCATCATCCGAGATGTCAATCGGTTTGCCGTCGTTGGCAAACGGGTCATCATTAAAGCTGTTTCCCTGATTGCGTCTCTGGTTGTTGTTCTGATTTCCCCCGAATGGATTATCATTTTGGCCTCCGCCAAAGTACTGGCCTCCGCCGCTGTTTCCTTCGTTGTATCCACCTGAACCAGAACCGCCGCCGCTTTTAGGCTCAAGAAACTGAACACTTTCAGCTTGAACTTCGGTCACGAAGACACGCTGTCCTTGCTGGTTTTCATAGTTTCTTGTTTGTAAACGGCCATCTACGCCTGCAAGGCTTCCTTTTTTCAGGAAGTTTGCAACGTTTTCAGCTTGTCTTCTCCAAGTGACACAATTAATGAAATCGGCTTCACGTTCTCCGGACTGGTTCGTAAACGTACGATTCACAGCAAGAGTAAACGTGGCAACAGCCGCACCGTTTGGCGTATAACGAAGCTCTGGGTCTTTTGTCAGTCTTCCGACTAATACAACTCGGTTAAGCATAAGAAAGACCACCTTTTACCATTATATATTTCAAAATTGCTTATTCTTCTTCTTTAACAACAATGTGGCGAATGATATCGTCACTGATCTTAGCTAGACGGTCAAATTCTTGAACTGCCGCAGCGTCAGCTTGAACGTTTAAGATTTGGTAGAAACCGTCGCGGAAATCGTTGATTTCGTAAGCAAGACGACGTTTACCCCAATCCTTTGTTCCAGTGATCTCCGCACCGTTAGAAGTCAGAACGTTGTTGAAACGCTCGATAACTGCTTTTTTAGACTCATCGTCAATGTTTGGGCGGATAATGTACATAACTTCGTACTTTCTCATCTGTTTGCACCTCCTTTTGGACTAAGCGGCCCATAATGGGCAAGGAGCAATAATTCTATTACTCACAATTTTATATTATACCAAAGCTCTTGTCCCTTTACAACTGCATCCTATACATTAAATCGGAAATGAATCACATCCCCGTCTTGGACCACATATTCTTTCCCTTCGAGACGGACTTTTCCTGCTTCTTTGGCTCCTGCCATGCCGCCGCCCGCAAGAAGATCCTCATAAGCAACAGTTTCAGCACGAATGAAGCCTCGCTCAAAGTCACTATGAATAACGCCTGCACACTCAGGGGCTTTCATGCCTCTTTTGAATGTCCAAGCTCTGACTTCCTGTTCCCCGGCTGTGAAATATGTTGCAAGGCCAAGCAGAGAGTATGACGCCTTAATCAGCTGATCAAGACCTGATTCTTCAATGCCAAGCTCTTCAAGGAACATTTGCTTTTCTTCGCCTTCAAGCTCAGCGATTTCAGATTCAATTTTCGCACAGACAACGATAACTTCCGCGTTTTCGCCGGCAGCGTACTCACGAATCTTCGCTACATTTTCATTGCCAGACGGGTCAGCCACTTCTTCTTCACTCACGTTCGCCACATACAAGATAGGCTTCGAAGTCAATAAATGAAGCTGCTTTGCAAGCTTTTGCTGCTCTTCAGTAAACTCAACAGAACGAGCGGGTTTTTCATTCTCAAACGCTTCTTTCAGTTTAGACAGAATCTCAAACTCGAATACAGCGTCTTTATCTTTTTGCTTTGCAAGTTTGCTGACGCGTGTAATCCGCTTTTCAACCGTTTCCATGTCAGCAAGGATCAGCTCAAGGTTGATTGTTTCAATATCATCAATCGGATCAACTTTTCCGGAAACGTGTGTAATGTTGTCATCAGAAAAAGCACGGACAACGTGGCAAATCGCGTCAACCTGCCGAATATGAGAAAGAAATTTGTTACCGAGTCCTTCTCCTTTAGACGCGCCTTTTACGATCCCTGCAATATCAGTGAATTCAAAAGCAGTCGGCACAGTCTTCTTCGGTTTGACCAGCTCAGTCAGCTTTTGCAGACGATCATCCGGTACTTCTACAATTCCCACATTCGGATCAATCGTACAGAACGGGTAGTTGGCTGATTCGGCACCGGCCTGTGTAATTGCGTTAAATAATGTTGATTTCCCAACGTTCGGCAAACCGACAATTCCAGCTGTTAAAGCCATTCTTTCATCTCCTCTATATAAAACCGTCATTGTATAAACGTATTTTGAACCTAGAGCAATTATAAGGAGGTTCACTGGAAAAGACAAGCTGACAAAAAAGCATTTTCAGCCTGTTAATCCCTTTGATTATGCTTTTTTCAAACCTACTAAACAGTCAAAAAGCGTACTTCCCATTCCATTATCGGAATTTGTATCGTTTGTCAGTGTATTGACTGAGCCTCCAAAAGCCGCCCACATGCCCTCATCTATATTAACCGTCTTTGGATGAGCCTGCTTCATCACCTTCACCTTGCCCTTCAAGCGCCCGCGGTCATTAAAGATACTGACCTCGTCTCCGTCCTGAAGATTCTGCTCCACCGCTATATCTGGAGAAATATCAACTTGAATATGCTGAAGCTTTTCAATAAACGGCACATGCTGAGAGTGATTAGAGCGTTGCGGATGAATAGACAAAAGCGTGTAGGGATACTTTTCGGCTAACTCTTCATTATGGAAAACAGATTCTTCGGGTACGTTTAATTGAAGCAAACCGCTAAATCCTTTTTCCTCAGCTAACGACGAAGTAAATTCAAATTTTCCGCTCGGCGTCAAAAACTGATAATCCTCCCACGGAACCTGCTTGACCGGAAGAGGGAGGTGGCCTTTTTCTTTCAATCGCTTAAGCGTCACATTCTCTGCTTCCAATGAAGAAAGCCCCATCTCTAAAAATTCTTCAGTGCTGTAGTCAAACAGCTCGCCAAATCCAAGGCGTTTTGCAAGCTCTGACCAAATCCAGCTGTCCGACTTTGCTTCTCCCTGCGGTTCCACAAGCTTCTTCCCGTACTGAACGTAATGATGATACATGCTGGAGTAGTAGATATCCTCTTCTTCAAAAACAGTGGCAGTCGGCAGCACATAGTCACACAGCTTTGCCGTATCCGTCATGATCGAATCAATCGCCACCGTCATCGGCACGTTTTCAAATGCTTGTCTTACTTTATTGGTATTTGGCACCTGAGTCAGCGGATTTCCGCACGTCACAATGATCATCTCAATAGCTGGATCAGCAGACGTCAACACCTCTTCAGCCTGCGTCATCATGGAAAACGAACGTGATGCTGTTTTTAATTCCGGCAGGGTCAGCTTCGTTTTTGCAAAGCTCTCACCGATCTGGACGTTCCCGAAATTCGCGCCGCCGCCTTTAATTCCGACATTTCCGCTTGCCGCAACGAGTGCATCAATCCAGCGAATCGTTTCGCCGCCGTTTTTATATCGCTGCATGCCGAGCCCCATAAAGGTAGACACCGGGCCATCAGCATACAAACCAGCCAAATACTCCAGCTCCTCCATAGAAGTTTCTGTTTTGATAATAAACTCCTCTAAAGAAACAGTGTCCAAAAGCTCTTTCACATCATTAAAACCGACAGAGTGCTCAAAAATAAACGTCTCGTCCGTTCTTCCTGTCTCAATCAGAACCTTCAAAATGCCTGCCGCAAGCCAGCCGTCCATTCCCGGTTTGACAGAGATATACCGGTCTGCAAGCTTGGCAGTCGGGTTGAAGATCGGGTCAATCACCGTAATCGTGGCGCCCTTTTTCTTCACCTGCTGCAAGTGATGGTATAAGTGCATATTTGTTCTGGATACATTTCTCCCCCACACAACAACATGTTTGCTGTTGTAAATATCAAGCGGGCCGTGCCCATACGAACGGCCGAAATCCCAGCTTTGCGCCTCGATACCTGAGCCCCAACATATGCTGCCGACGATTTCAGTCACGCCGCCATATCCATTAAAAAAACGCTGATCTAGCGCTTTTAACAAACCGTTATTCGCATAATCATGGCTGTGCAAAACAGCAGTTGTCTCCGACGTTTCCTTGATCTCCCGGAGTTTATCGGCAATTTCATCAAGCGCCTGCTCCCAAGAAATCCGCACAAACTCGCCATTTTGTTTTTTCATCGGATAGCGAAGCCGATCAGGCGAATTTGTTTTTGTCTCAAGCATTCTGCCGCGGCCGCAGATTTTGCCTTCCGTAATCGGATGATTCGAATCTCCGTCCACTTTTGTTACCTTTCCCTCATCAACAGTCACCAAAAAGCCGCAGCTGTCCCAGCAATTCAGCGGACAAGCTGACTGATGCACTTTGCTCATCGCCGTCTTCTCCTTACCTTCTATATGAAAAAGCATGAGTGCAGGCCTTTTTATGAAGTAGGCTCCTCATGCTTGACTAGTACTTTTTTTAGTTTTCTTTCAAATTCTCTTCTAGGAATCATTACACTGTGAGAGCATCCCTCACACTTAATTCGAATATCCATTCCCATGCGTATAATTTTCCAGCTGTTCACTCCGCATGGATGCGGTTTTTTCATTTCTACGACATCATTCAGGCCAAAGTCTTTATCCGCCAAGACCCTTCACCTCTTTTCATAAACTGCTGTATCTATTGTACAAAAAAATTGATCATAAGAGCAATCAAGATATCCGAAAAGAAATACATCCTTTTATTTCCATTTACTCAAAATAGGATATAACAGCAGACAAACTAACAAGTACAAATTCAGCAACCCGTATATCGGATACAAGAACGCGATCAAATCAGAAAATCCGAAAGAAGTAAAAGGCACCATCAACGCTAACAGAATCAACACAATCATCCATCTCGGCATATGAACAAACGCCTTCAGCCGGCTGGACAGCCCCAGCAAACCAGCTACCGTCGTCGTATAAATCGCCAGACACAGAACCGCCGTCATACATAAAAAAAGGAGATAAGGCGCACCCTCCAAAACGGCAAACAACGGTATTTCAAACTGAGAAAGGGAGCCCGCCAGCTCCACTAACGTTTCATTATAAATAAATGAGATCACACCAAAAATAAGACCGCTTGCCACACTGGCGATTTTCGCTTCTCCGAGTCCTTTCATTTCTTTCCCGACGGAAGATAAAATCGCAACCACTGAAAGGATGTTCAAAGAGGTAAACGTAATGCTCGCAGGCCAGTTATACTGCCGGGTCAAATCAATCGTCCACGTGTGGTGGTGAGTGTTCTGAAAGGAGATCAACGCATACAGCAGACCCGCAACTAAAACAGGTATTAAAACACCATTTACTGATAATATCCCTTTCACATCCCAGAAAAACAAACACACAGTCACGATACAAATCAGCGCAATTCCCCACCAGAAAGGAAGCTTGTACATTTGCAGGGTCACACCGCCTCCGGCAATCATCACCATAGTCGTCGAAAACAAATAAAAAACAATGAGGACATCATAAATTTTCGCCAGCCATGGTCCCATCAGATGCTCCAGAACCGGCAGAAAATGAGTGGATTGAACCTTAAAACTAATTTTCATCACAATATAAGACGAGAACATGAACATGATTGTAAACAGCACAATAGCAAGTCCGCTTTCCGCCCCAAAAAACTGCCAAATCTCCTGACCGCTCGCATATCCGGCCCCGATCAGGCTCCCTAATATGAGCAGCATCCACTTCATCCCGGCTCTCCACAACCTCATCACCTCATAGCACAGAGTTCAGCTTGTTCCCGCTATTGTTACTATATAAATAACAGACAGCAAACATGCCATATTTTCATAGACATTGGCCGCAAGGTGAAATTATCATACGAAATACACATAAAAACTGCCAATGCAGACAGTCCGAGATCCTCATTCTTCACTTTTTCTAACTATGCCGCCGATTGAAGAACGGATGAAAATCACTTCTGATACCGAAATCTTTGACTTCGCCGTCATTAAAACACAATCAGTATAGACATCTATTCTCAATTGTTTTGTAAGCAGACCCTAGCTTGATCATGATCGAGGCATTGGAGCACAACACTTGTAATCAACCTACTAACCACTCATATTACGCCCTCTATTGATAAAAAATATCCGGCTCCATACACGAAGCATAAAAGACCCTGCTGCTGGATATACTGTAAACAACCTTACATATCTAAACACACACCACAGCTATTTTGCTACCTACTATAACAAGGAAGTGAAACCTATGAATCGAAAAGGCGGGCTTTTTTCCTCTCAGGAACGAGTAAAGCATTATGTTTCACATACGGATGCAGCTGCAGCAAAACAAATCCAAACCATCCTTTCTTCATCCTTACGTAAAGCTGCCGGCAGACCGATTATCGTGGTTTGTATCGGAACAGACCGTTCAACCGGTGATTCATTAGGCCCGCTCGTAGGAATGAAACTCAAACAGATGCATCTCACTAGATTTCATGTCTATGGCACTTTATCTGATCCCGTTCATGCTGTAAATATGAAGGATAAAATCAATGACATTCAAAAAATACATAAAAACCCGTTTATTATAGCGGTCGATGCATGCTTAGGACGCGTTAAAAGTGTGGGATCGTTTCAAATCGGAGACGGACCATTAAAGCCGGGAGCTGGTGTGCAAAAAGACCTTCCTGAAGTGGGAGATCTTCATATTAACGGAATTGTGAATGTGAGTGGTTTTATGGAATACTTTGTTTTACAAAATACAAGGCTGCACTTGGTCATGAATATGGCAAGTGTTCTTGCTGAAGGATTGAGTTTAACAGATCGGACAGAGTGGAGGCAGGAACGCCTTAGCCCGCTTCAAAGGATCACTGGGCGAATATAAAACAAAAAACCATCTTCGTTTGAAAGATGGTTTCTGTAATATTTATGAATCTCGTTCAGACAAAAGCTCTAAAATCCGGTCAAGATCTTCATTAGAGAAAAATTCAATTTCGATTTTGCCTTTTTTCTTTTGTCGTTTAATATTAACCGTTGTTCCAAAATAATTTTGGAGGTAAGATTCTCGTTCTTTTATAACCGCGTCTTTCACAGGTTCTTTTTTCTTTGTTTCACGTGAAACATTCTGATTTAACTGCTGAATCAGCTGTTCAAGCTGGCGAACATTGAGGTGTTCCGCAATCACTTTTTGTACAAGCGGTTCAAGCTTATTTTTATTTTTCAGGCCAAGAAGCGTGCGTCCATGTCCCATTGAAAGCGTACCTTCGGCAATAAGCTGCTGAATGTTTTCTGGCAGGGTCAGCAATCTTAAATGATTCGCAATATGCGGTCTGCTTTTCCCAAGACGTTTGGCAAGCTGTTCTTGCGTGAGGTCTAAGTGTTTCAGCAAAGAGTCATAGGCCTGAGCCTCTTCAAGCGGCGATAAATCTTCACGCTGAAGGTTTTCCAATAAAGCAATTTCTCTCATTAATGCCTCTGATAATTCACGGACAATCGCCGGAACCGTGTCTAAACCCGCCAGCTTTGCCGCTCGAAAACGCCGTTCGCCCGCAACAATATCATAGCCTTTTAAAGATTTTCTGACGATAAGCGGCTGTAGAATGCCATGCTGCAGCACAGATTCTTTTAGTTCAGCTAATGCCTCGTCATCAAAGTGTTTTCTTGGCTGATAAGGATTAGGGCGTAAATCAGCAACTTTAATTTCTTCAACTGTCTCATCAGACAAATCGACCTGATTAAACAACGCATTAATCCCTTTTCCAAGGCCTTTAGCCATTCGCAGCCACTTCCTTTGCTAAATCTAAATATACTTCTGCGCCTCTTGACCGCGGATCGTATAAAATGATGGGTTTTCCGTGACTCGGTGCCTCACTCAGACGGACATTACGCGGAATAACCGTCTTATATACTTTATCTCTAAAATATTTTTTAACTTCTTCAATCACTTGAATGCCGAGATTTGTCCGGGCATCAAGCATTGTCAGCAATACACCTTCAATCATTAAATCGGTATTCAAATGCTTTTGCACAAGACGTACAGTATTTAATAACTGGCTGAGCCCCTCCAAAGCGTAATATTCGCACTGTACAGGAATCACAACGGAATCTGAGGCAGTAAGCGCGTTAATCGTCAGCAGCCCCAATGACGGCGGACAATCAATAATAATATAATCATAATTCTGCTTTACTGCTTCAAGCGCCCTCTTCAGTCTCACTTCTCTTGAAATCGTCGGAACCAGCTCTATTTCAGCTCCTGCAAGCTGAATCGTCGCAGGAATCACGTCCAAGTTCTCTACTGTCGTTGCTTTAATTATATCTATTACATCTGCATCATCTACTAAAATATCGTACACACACTGCTCTACATCGGCTTTTTCAATCCCTAATCCGCTTGTCGCATTTCCCTGCGGATCAATATCTACCAGCAGAACCCTTTTCCCTATGTAAGCTAAGCATGCCCCAAGGTTGACAGACGTCGTTGTTTTGCCGACTCCGCCTTTTTGGTTCGTAATTGCTATGATTTTTCCCACGATGTCACCTACTTTCACATGAACATGTACTATCTTATTTCTATTCTATCAAAAAAAGATTAAAGCGTTTCATTTTTTTCATCATTTTGTTCCGATTCAGAAGGGAAATAATTGAAAATTTAAAGAACAGCTAATACTATCTCTTATAAATTCTGCGATTTCTATGTTTTTTTGACTTAAAAAAGGGATTTCTCAAAGAAAAAAAGAAGAAGTTACCGTGCAGAATGTACAGGACGGTGAGAATATGGTTTACAAAACAAAGAGAGATGTACCCGTTACGCTGATGATTGTTTTTCTCATATTACTGATACAAGCAGATGCCATTGTTCCTTTTGTGCTGGGAAATATGAGGGTTTCAGGCTGGATCATTTTTACTCTGCTGACGCTTTTAAATGTGCTCATCATTTGGAGCTTTATTGATCTGAAATATGTATTAAGGGAGCATCATTTGATCATTAAAGCCGGACTGATTAAACATCAAATTCCTTACGAAAAAATCGACAAAGTGGTTGAGAAAAAGAAGCTGTGGTCAGGTTTTCGTCTAATCGGGTCTCGTCATACCATCACGATATATTATCTGGGCGGCTGGGGGCACGCAGTGATTTCTCCGCAAGATACTGAAGAATTTATCCACATGCTCAAAGAAAAGAATTCTAATATAACAACGTTAACTAAAAGTAATTAATTCCCTTTTACAATAAAAATAAAAGCTCTCCTGCTTTTCAGGAGAGCTTTTATTTTGGTATGCGAATCGTTAATTGAATATATTCTTCAAATTCTTCTTCTTCTGTATTCAATTTTACACCGCTGTCTTCAACCATTGATAGTGACTGTCGAATCGTGTTCATTGCAATTCTTGTATCTCTGCTGAACGCTTTGCGTCTCGGCTTCGGTTTTCTCTGGCCTTGCTCCAGCATTTTCACCACTCGGTCTTCCGTCTGCTTTACATTTAAACTTTTCTCAATAATCTCTGTGAGCAGTGTGACTTGGAGCTCAGGCTGTTTCAGCGGAATCAGTGCTCTGGCATGCCGCTCAGTGATTTTCTTCTCCATAATCGCGTCTTGGACCGGCTGAGGCAGCTTTAATAACCGCAGCTTGTTCGCAATTGTTGACTGCCCTTTTCCTAAACGCTGCGCGAGAGCTTCCTGTGTTAAATCATGAAGCTCAAGAAGCCTAGCATAGGCATGCGCTTCCTCAATAGAAGACAGTTCTTCCCGCTGCAAGTTTTCAATTAACGCTACAGAAGCGGTTTCCGTATCCGAAAAATCCTTAATAATAGCCGGAATCTTTTCCCACTCGAGCGATTGAACCGCTCTCCAGCGTCTTTCACCTGCAATGAGTTCGTATTGGCCTTCTTCTTCTGTATGCCTGACAACAATCGGCTGAATAATGCCGTGTGTATGAATGGTCATTGCTAACTCTTTGATTTTTTCATCTGAGAAAATGGTGCGTGGCTGAAAACGGTTGGGAACGATAGCATTTACCGGTATTTCCAGAATCTCTTCTTTGTTTGTCTCTTGTTCAGCAATCTCCGGTTCCTGTTCCTTCTCACCAAGCCCGAAGAAACGAGAGAATGAATGCTTCATGTACCTACACCACCTTTAAAAACTGCCATTTTTATAATTCTATTTTCTCATGGTTTTTCCTGCTGTACATCCACCAATTTTGATGAAAATATGATGGTATTGTCACATCAGGCTGTCTAAATTACCCTTCAATTGGCGATCTATTAGGAGTTCCCGGTTTTCTTGGATACTTCTTAGGTGTATTTTTTGTCTTTCGTATCACCATAATATTACGATCGCTTTCTTCAATAGGCAGCTTAAAGGAATGGATATTCTCAAGTTCTCCTCCAAGCGTCGTGATCGCTTTTTTGCCAGCATTCAGTTCTTCTTCAGCTGATGCGGCTTTTAAAGCAACAAATAAACCGTTTTTCTTCACCAGAGGCAGGCAAAGTTCGCTCAAAACAGATAGTCTTGCAACTGCTCGCGCCGTCACAATATCATAGCTTTCCCGTACGTCTTTCCGCTGTCCGAATGTTTCAGCTCTGTCATGGCAGAATGTCGTATTCTCCAATTGCAAAGCTTCAGACAACTTTTCTAAAAACGTAATCCGTTTGTTTAGTGAATCCACGATTGTAACATGGAGGTGCGGAAAGCATATTTTAATCGGAAGACTCGGAAAACCCGCTCCCGCTCCGACATCACAAATCGTGTTCATCTGATTGAAGTCGACATAAAAAGCGGCTGTAATGGAATCATAAAAATGCTTAAGATACACTTCTTTTTTCTCTGTAATTGAAGTCAGATTGATTTTTTCGTTCCATTCAACCAGCATGTCATAATACAGCTCAAATTGCTCCAGCTGACGGGGAGAAAGGGAGATCCCTTTTTCCGCCAAACCAGAAGTGAATTCTTCAATATTCATGCCGTCATCCTTTCTATTCGGCTATCTTCGCAATGCGTCCCTGCTCTAAATACACCAATAGAATTGAAATGTCCGCCGGGTTTACACCGGAAATGCGGGAAGCTTGGGCAACAGACAAAGGACGCACATTTTTTAGTTTTTGACGCGCCTCAGTCGCGATCCCTTTGATTGCGTCATAATCAATTCGATCCGGAATTTTTTTGTTTTCCATCTTCTTCAGTTTTTCCACTTGCTGAAGGGATTTTTCAATATATCCTTCATATTTCACTTGGATTTCTACTTGTTCTGCCACGTCTTGCGGAACCGGCACTTCTGGCGGCGCCAGTTTAGTGACTGTTTCATAGTTCATTTCAGGACGTTTCATCAAGTCTGTGCCGCGAACGCCATCTTTCAATTCGCTTCCGCCAAGAGAACGGATATATTCTTGATTTTCCGGAGATGGCTTGATAATCACAGAGTGAAGACGTTTTTTCTCCGCTTCGATCGCCGCTTTTTTCTTCCCAAAAGCTGCATATCGCTCATCAGAAATCAATCCAATGCGGTGTCCGATTTCTGTCAGACGCAAATCAGCATTGTCATGGCGAAGAAGCAATCTGTATTCTGCACGTGATGTCAAAAGACGGTATGGTTCATTGGTTCCTTTTGTCACAAGGTCATCAATCAGAACCCCAATGTAGGCATCAGAACGGCTTAAAATCACTTCTTCTTCTCCAAGCGCTTTTCGTCCTGCATTGATTCCCGCCATAATTCCTTGTCCCGCAGCTTCTTCATAACCGGATGTTCCGTTAATTTGGCCTGCCGTGTAAAGGTTTGTGATTTTTTTCGTTTCAAGTGTCGGCCACAGCTGTGTTGGTACGATCGCATCGTACTCGATCGCATAGCCGGCTCTCATCATTTGCACGTTTTCAAGACCCGGAATCGTTGCAAGCATTCTTTGCTGTACATCTTCTGGAAGACTTGTAGATAAACCTTGGACATAGACTTCCTGCGTATTTCTGCCTTCCGGCTCAAGGAAGATTTGGTGACGCGGTTTATCATTAAAACGGACAACTTTATCTTCAATGGACGGGCAGTATCTAGGACCCGTCCCTTTGATCATACCCGAATACATCGGTGAACGGTGCAGGTTGCCGTCAATAATCTCATGTGTCTCAGGGCTTGTATATGTCAGCCAGCAAGGAAGCTGATCTGTAATATATTCCACTGTTTCATATGAGAAAGCGCGAGGCACATCGTCACCAGGCTGAATTTCCGTTTTGCTGTAATCAATCGTATCGCTTTTGACGCGAGGCGGCGTACCTGTTTTAAAACGAACAAGGTCAAAGCCCAGTTCCTCCAAATGCTCAGAAAGCTTGATAGAAGGCTGCTGGTTATTCGGACCGCTTGAGTAAGACAGATCTCCAAGAATGATTCGTCCTCTTAAATATGTCCCTGTCGTCATGACAACTGCTTTCGCACGATAATGCGCGCCTGTTTGTGTAATGACACCGCGGCATTCGCCGTCTTCAACGATCAGCCGCTCCACAATTCCTTGCAGCATTGTTAAGTTTGGTTCTTTTTCAAGTGTATTTTTCATTTCGTGCTGATATTGGAATTTGTCTGCTTGTGCACGCAATGCGCGGACGGCAGGACCTTTTCCAGTATTCAGCATTCTCATTTGAATATGCGTTTTATCGATGTTTTTGCCCATTTCTCCGCCGAGCGCGTCAATTTCGCGGACGACAATCCCTTTTGCGGGGCCGCCGACAGACGGATTACATGGCATAAATGCAACCATATCTAGGTTGATGGTCAAGACAAGTGTTTTGGCGCCTTGGCGTGCTGATGCGAGGGCAGCCTCAACACCGGCATGCCCGGCGCCAATCACAATCACATCGTATTGGCCTGCTTCATACCCCATGATTCGGTTCCTCCTTTTATTATTTTCCTAAACAGAATTGTGAAAAGAGCTGATCAATCAAGCTTTCGTGGACAGCATCTCCGATGATTTCGCCCAACAGCTCCCAGCATCTTGTAAGGTCAATTTGCACCATGTCGATCGGGACATCCTGTTCGATGCCGCTAAGCGCATCTTCAATGGCACTTTTTGCTTGCTGTAAAATAGAGATATGGCGTGTATTGCTGACATACGTCAGATCTCCGCTTTCAATGGCACCCGTGTAGAAAAGCGATTGAATCGCTTCTTCTAAATCATTGATGCCTTCCTCTTTTAATAGGGATGTCGTAACAACAGGACGTCCTTTGGCAAGCTCACGGACACGCTCAATGTCAATCTTAGCCTCAAGGTCAGTCTTATTCATAATCACGATAACGTCCATGCCCTCAACCGCTTCAAAAAGCTTTACGTCTTCTTCAGAAAGCTCTTCACTATAATTAAGCACAAGTAAAATCAGGTCCGCTTCCTTTAGAACCTGACGTGAACGTTCAACACCGATTCGTTCAACAATATCCTCTGTTTCACGAATACCTGCAGTATCAACCAGACGAAGCGGAACGCCCCTTACATTAACGTATTCCTCAATCACATCCCGAGTCGTTCCGGGAATATCGGTTACAATGGCTTTCGCCTCATGAACGAGGCTGTTCAGAAGAGATGATTTCCCTACATTCGGCCGTCCGATAATGACAGTAGAAAGACCTTCACGCAAGATTTTTCCCTGCTCAGAAGTCCTCAGCAGCGCCTCAATTTCTTTTTTCACGGCGGTTGCCTTTTCAACCAAAAGCTGATGTGTCATTTCCTCAACATCATCATACTCCGGATAATCGATATTCACCTCAACATGAGCCAGTGTTTCTAAAATCTCACTGCGCAAACGGCGCACCAAAGCAGAAAGACGCCCTTCCATTTGATTTATAGCGACATTCATTGCCCGATCCGTTTTTGCTCTGATTAAGTCCATAACCGCTTCAGCCTGTGAAAGATCGATTCGGCCGTTTAAAAACGCGCGTTTCGTAAATTCACCCGGCTCTGCCAGTCTCGCTCCCTCTCTCAATGCGAGCTGAAGCACTTGGTTTACAGTCACAATTCCCCCGTGACAGTTAATTTCGATGACGTCTTCACGTGTAAAAGTTCTCGGCGCTTTTAACACTGATACCATTACTTCCTCAACGACACGATCCGAAGGTCTGTCTACGATATGACCATAATGAATCGTATGTGATTCAACCGAGCTGAGTGTTTTCCCCTTCGGCCCTTTATACATTTTATCAGCGATTTGAATTGCTTCTGGTCCGCTCAACCGTACAATCGCAATCGCGCCTTCTCCCATCGGAGTGGAAATTGCCGCAATTGTATCCATGCTGTTCACCTCTCTTTACTTATACTTTCATCTATATAAAAAAATTTTATTATGCCAAAACTAAAAGATAACATAGTTTGTTTCGAAGTGGAAGATGTGTTATCCACAGAATTAGGGATTCACCCTCTATTACTTTAACTTATCCACATGTGAATAACAATTAATTTTATTTCCTGAACTTCCTTTTTATCAACAGGATACACCTAAAAAGAAAAAAATTAAACGGCAAAAGCTTGATATTACTAGGAAAAATAGCTTTTTACCATACAAAAAAAACCGAAATCCGCTTTTTACCGGACTTCGGTTTTATGCTATTTTTTATGGGAAATAACGAGATGGCGATTTTCGCCTTCACCCATTGAATACGTTTTGATCTGGTGATTTGCATATCCAGAAAGAGTATCATGGATGACTTTTCTTTCACTGGACGGCATAGGTTCAAGATGAACTGCTTTTTTCGTTTTCAACACCTGATCTGCAAGCCTGGTGGCCAGCTGACTCAGAGTTTCTTTTCTTTTCAAGCGATAGTTTTCAGCATCCACCGTCACATGTTTAAATGGGCCTGAATAACGATTAATAACAAGCTGTGTCAAAGTTTCAAGGGCATTTAAGGTTTGTCCTCTTTTCCCAATCAACAGTGCCGCTTTTTCACCTGTTATATGGAAACTCACTGTCTTTTTGTTTTCTTGAACAGTCACATCAGACTTCCCGGCAATGGCTTCGGCAATTGTTTTTAGATAAGACTTCGCTTGCTGAATCGGGTCAATCTTTTCAACAAGCTTTACGACCGCCGGCTTTTTACCGAAAATACCAAGAAACCCTTTGTTTCCCTCATCAATAACGGTCATTTCCACCTTATCCATTGTTAATTCCAGCTCTTGCAACCCAGACTGTACTGCTTCATCGACATTTCGCCCTGCAGCAGTCACATTCCTCACTTTTTCTTTCCTCCGGCTTTTTGCGGTTCAGGATCTTTTTTAATATCAGGTCCTTTGATAAGGAAAGTTTGCGCAATCATAAACAAGTTACCGACTACCCAATAAAGAGAAAGAGCCGCCGGGAAATTGATTGCAAATACGATAATCATGATCGGCATAATCCAAAGCATCATCGCCATTTGCGGATTTTGCTGCGCATTCCCCGCCATCATCAACTTTTGCTGAACAAATGTAGCGACCCCGGCAACGATAGGAAGAATATAGTAAGGATCTTTTTCTCCTAAGTCAAACCATAGGAAACTATGCTCTGATATCGCCTGTGTTCTCATGATCGCATGATAGAATCCAATTAAAATCGGCATCTGGATTAAAATCGGGAAACATCCCGCCAACGGATTGACACCGTTCTTTTGGAATAAAGCCATTGTTTCCTGCTGAAGCTTTTGCTGCGTTTTTTGATCCTTTGAACTGTATTTTTCTTTAAGCTTTTGCATTTCCGGCTGTAAAGCCTGCATCGCTTTCGAACTTCTCAGCTGCTTAATCATCAGCGGCAAAATTAATAAACGAATCAAAATGGTAACAAGAATAATTGAAAGCCCATAGTTATCTCCCGTCACTTTCGCTACATACGTAATGAGCTCAGACAATGGATATACTACGTACTTGTCCCAAAAATGCGGACTATCTGCAGTGATCGGCTCTTGCACACTCGAGCATCCAGCCAAAAGCATGAATACGCCAACCATACTTAATAGCAACCCTATTCTCCTTTTCAAGAACATTTCCTCCTATAATCAATCTTTACGCTCTTTTATTGCAAAGCATACTTGTATGTATTTTAGCATCTTTCAGTTTTAAATGGTGTCTTTTTCTGATAACCAGAAAGGAAGCGCTTTTAAAAGTTGTAAGAAAGCAGTGGCAATGCCTACTTTGACGAAGATTTCTTATATAAAGAAGACTTCCTGAATAGATGCTGCAGACTTTTTTTTGTTTCCTCATATGTCAGCTGGCTCGCCGGTTTTCTGGCAATAATGATGTAATCCTTTTCCTTCAGTCTCTCTTTCTCTTCAAGAAAGGCCTGCCGAATCAAACGTTTGATCCGATTTCGCATCACAGCGTTGCCAATTTTTTTGCTGACGGAAAGCCCGACACGCAGCTCATCGTTTTCAGGCTGATCAAGCGTATATAAGACAAATTGGCGGTTCGCTACTGATGTCCCATGCTTAAACACTTTTTGAAAATCTTCATTTTTCTTTAAACGATTTCGCTTCTTCAAATGACTCACTCCGATACTGGCTGGCAGAAACTTTTAAAATTTATGATGAAAAATGAGATGCGTCAGAACCAGGAAGCAACCCCCGGTTCATTCCGCATCACATCTATCTTTTCCCATAACGTGAAAAAAGACCACTGACATTATTCAGTGGCCTAAGCTGATAATACTTTTCTGCCTTTACGGCGACGGCGTGCTAAAACTAGACGACCGTTTTTTGAACTCATACGGCTTCTGAAGCCATGAACTTTACTGCGTTTACGGTTATTCGGTTGGAATGTTCTTTTCATTTATGACACCTCCCTCGAGGAATAGCTGTTAAAGACAGTCTTACTTATTATATTTGCGTTACCTGTTCATTGTCAACTTCACTAGTGCTTTTGTTTCTCGCAACCATAATAGGATAACATACCTTTTCAACTTTCGAAACCTTATTTTTAAGATTCCTTAAATTAACGAAAAAAGACAACCTAACAATTTGCCCTAAAATCACGAATGTGGATATCTTTTACGCCTTTTTTAATATCCACAGAGGTTATCGACAACATTTTCACATTACCAACGTCTGTGGACAATTTTTTTTCAACAGGCTGTCCGCTTTGTGGATAAGATTGTGAGACCCATTGCAAGCTCTCGTTTATTTTGGTATTATATTTGTGTTTTAACTCTTAATTACTAATCTCACCTTCCCTTTTTATCCACAAAGTGTGGATAAGTTGTGGATTGATTTCACACAGCTTGTGTAGAACCTTGTCCACAAGTTGTGAAATTTGTCGAAAAGCTATTTATCTACTATATTATATGTTTTCAACATTTAATGTGTACGAATGGCAAGCGCCATTTGCTCTTTTTTTGTGTTCTATAACAGAGAAAGACGCTATTTTCTATGAAAAGGAGGGACGTGCCGGAAGATGGAAAATATATTAGATCTGTGGAATCAAGCCCTTGCTCAAATCGAAAAAAAGTTGAGCAAACCGAGCTTTGAAACTTGGATGAAATCAACCAAAGCCCACTCACTGCAGGGAGATACATTGACAATCACCGCTCCTAATGAATTTGCCAGAGACTGGCTCGAGTCCAGATACTTGCATCTTATTGCAGATACTATATATGAATTAACCGGGGAAGAATTGAGCATTAAGTTTGTCATTCCTCAAAATCAAGATGTTGAAGACTTTATGCCGAAACCGCAAGTCAAAAAAGCGGTCAAAGAAGAAACATCTGATTTTCCCCAAAATATGCTCAATCCAAAATATACTTTTGATACTTTTGTCATCGGATCTGGAAACCGATTTGCACACGCTGCTTCTCTCGCAGTAGCGGAAGCACCCGCGAAAGCATACAACCCTTTATTTATCTATGGGGGCGTCGGCTTAGGGAAAACACACTTAATGCATGCGATCGGCCATTATGTAATAGATCATAATCCTTCTGCCAAAGTGGTTTATCTGTCTTCTGAGAAATTTACAAACGAATTCATCAACTCTATCCGAGATAATAAAGCCGTCGATTTCCGCAATCGCTATCGAAATGTCGATGTGCTTTTGATAGATGATATTCAATTTTTAGCGGGAAAAGAACAGACCCAGGAAGAATTTTTCCATACATTTAACACATTGCACGAAGAAAGCAAACAAATCGTCATTTCAAGTGACAGACCGCCAAAAGAAATTCCGACACTTGAAGACAGATTACGTTCTCGTTTTGAATGGGGCCTGATTACGGATATCACGCCGCCTGATTTGGAGACGAGAATTGCGATTTTAAGAAAAAAAGCCAAAGCAGAAGGCCTCGATATTCCGAATGAGGTTATGCTTTACATCGCAAATCAAATCGACAGCAATATTCGGGAACTTGAAGGAGCATTAATCAGAGTTGTTGCTTACTCATCTTTAATTAATAAAGATATTAATGCTGATCTGGCCGCTGAGGCGCTGAAAGATATTATTCCTTCTTCAAAACCGAAAGTCATTACGATAAAAGAAATTCAGAGGGTAGTAGGCCAGCAATTTAATATTAAACTCGAGGATTTCAAAGCAAAAAAACGGACAAAATCAGTTGCTTTCCCGCGCCAAATTGCCATGTACTTATCAAGGGAAATGACTGATTCCTCTCTTCCTAAAATCGGGGAAGAATTTGGAGGCCGTGACCATACGACCGTTATTCATGCGCATGAAAAAATTTCAAAACTGCTGACAGATGATGAACAGCTTCAGCAGCATGTAAAAGAAATTAAAGAACAGCTTAAATAGCAGGACCGGGGATTAATCGGGGAAAGTGTGAATAACTTTTCATTAGTCATGCACAGTCTGTCCACATGTGGATAGGCTGTGTTTCCTGTCTTTTTCACAACTTATCCACAAATCCACAAGCCCTACTATTACTGCTACTATTTTTTAAAAAAATATATATATAAATACATTATCCGTTAGGAGGATAAAAATGAAATTCACGATTCAAAAAGATCGTCTTGTTGAAAGTGTCCAAGATGTATTAAAAGCCGTTTCATCCAGAACTACAATTCCCATCTTGACTGGTATTAAAATCGTTGCATCAGATGATGGAGTATCCTTTACGGGAAGCGATTCAGATATTTCTATCGAATCCTTTATTCCAAAAGAAGAAGGAGATAAAGAAATTGTCACGATAGAACAGCCTGGAAGCATCGTCTTACAAGCCCGCTTCTTTAGTGAAATTGTCAAAAAACTGCCGATGGCAATGGTGGAAATCGAAGTGCAAAATCAGTATTTGACAATTATCCGTTCTGGCAAAGCAGAATTTAATCTAAACGGGCTTGACGCTGATGAATATCCGCACTTGCCGCAGATCGAAGAGCATCATGCGATTCAGATCCCAACTGATTTGTTGAAAAATCTGATCAGACAAACAGTGTTCGCGGTGTCCACCTCAGAAACACGCCCTATCTTGACAGGTGTAAACTGGAACGTGGAAAAAAGTGAATTATTATGCACTGCGACGGATAGCCACCGTCTGGCATTAAGAAAAGCGAAACTTGATATTCCAGAAGACAGATCTTACAACGTCGTTATCCCGGGAAAAAGCTTAACCGAACTCAGTAAGATTTTGGATGATAATCAGGAACTTGTAGATATCGTGATCACAGAAACTCAAGTTCTGTTTAAAGCGAAAAACGTCTTGTTCTTCTCGCGGCTTCTGGACGGAAATTATCCGGACACAACCAGCCTGATTCCGCAGGAAAGCAAAACAGAAATCATTGTGAACACGAAAGAATTCCTTCAGGCGATTGATCGTGCATCCCTTCTAGCCAGAGAGGGGCGCAACAACGTAGTGAAACTTTCTGCAAAACCTGCTGAATCCATTGAGATTTCTTCTAACTCACCTGAAATCGGTAAAGTTGTGGAAGCGATTCTTGCAGATCAAATTGATGGTGAGGAATTAAATATCTCATTTAGTCCAAAATATATGTTGGATGCACTAAAGGTGCTTGAAGGAGCAGAGATACGCGTAAGCTTTACAGGTGCAATGAGGCCTTTCTTAATTCGCACGCCGAATGATGAAACGATTGTACAGCTTATCCTTCCTGTCAGAACCTATTAATCCGATACACGCTGCCGACCCGTTCGGCAGCTTTTCTATTCGGTATCTGCTCCGACAAGTTTTCCCTTTCCCTAATTCGTTTTTTTTTAGTACAATTAGATATTAGTGATATTTGAAAGAGGTCGATATAATGGCAAATCCGATTTCAATTGATACAGAGATGATTACACTTGGACAATTCTTGAAATTAGCCGATGTCATTCAGTCAGGCGGTATGGCGAAGTGGTTTTTGAGCGAGCATGAAGTGCTGGTGAACAACGAACCGGACAACCGCCGAGGCAGAAAGCTGTATGTTGGAGATGTGGTAGAGATTGAAGGATTTGGTTCTTTTCAAGTCGTCAATTAAAGCGGGTGATACTGATTGTATATCCAGAACTTAGAACTGACATCTTACCGCAACTACGACCATGCTGAACTCCAATTTGAAAACAAAGTAAATGTCATCATCGGAGAAAACGCCCAGGGGAAAACAAACCTCATGGAGGCGATCTATGTCTTGTCCATGGCGAAATCGCACCGGACATCAAATGACAAAGAACTTATACGGTGGGACAAAGACTATGCTAAAATAGAGGGAAGAGTGATGAAGCAAAACGGAGCGATCCCGATGCAGCTCGTCATCTCCAAAAAGGGTAAAAAGGGCAAGGTCAACCATATTGAACAGCAAAAGCTCAGCCAGTATGTCGGGGCCCTCAACACCATCATGTTCGCGCCGGAAGATTTAAATCTGGTAAAGGGGAGCCCTCAAGTGAGAAGGCGGTTTCTTGACATGGAAATTGGACAGGTTTCTCCTGTCTACCTGCATGATCTTTCTCTTTACCAGAAAATCCTTTCCCAGCGAAATCATTTTTTGAAGCAGCTGCAAACAAGAAAACAAACTGACAGAACGATGCTCGATGTTTTGACCGATCAGCTTGTAGAAGTTGCGTCAAAAGTCGTTGTAAAACGCCTGCAGTTTACAGCGCAGCTTGAAAAATGGGCGCAGCCTATTCATACGGGCATATCAAGAGGGCTTGAGGAGCTGACCCTGAAGTACAGTACGGCTCTTGAGGTATCAGATCCTAAAGACTTGTCGAAAATAGGAGATAGCTATCAAGAAGCGTTTTCTAAATTAAGAGAAAAAGAAATTGAGCGCGGTGTTACGCTGTCAGGTCCTCATCGTGACGATGTTCTTTTCTATGTGAACGGACGCGATGTGCAGACGTATGGTTCACAAGGACAGCAGCGAACGACGGCATTGTCCCTTAAACTTGCGGAGATTGACCTGATCCATGAGGAAATCGGAGAATATCCCATTTTACTATTGGATGATGTATTGAGTGAGCTGGATGATTATCGCCAGTCACACTTGCTTCATACGATCCAAGGCCGTGTACAAACGTTTGTCACAACGACAAGCGTTGATGGCATTGATCACGAAACCTTACGTCAAGCAGGAATGTTCCGTGTGCAAAACGGTGCGTTAGTGAAGTGAAGAAATGAGGTGGGCAATTGTATATTCATTTAGGTGATGACTTTGTGGTTTCAACACGAGATATTGTCGGCATTTTTGATTTTAAAGCCAACATGTCGCCTATTGTTGAAGAATTTCTGAAAAAACAGAAACACAAGGTGGTGCCTTCCGTAAACGGCACGCCAAAATCTATCGTAGTCACGGTTCAGAATATATATTACTCTCCCTTATCTTCCAGCACATTAAAAAAACGTGCGCAATTTATGTTTGAAATAGATTCTTAGAAGTTTTTTATCACGAATATATCGTTTAGAAAAGTGTAGGTGAATGACGTGGCTATGGAACAGCAGCAAAACAGTTATGATGAAAATCAGATACAGGTTCTGGAGGGATTGGAAGCTGTTCGTAAAAGACCGGGAATGTACATCGGTTCAACCAACAGCAAAGGCCTTCACCATCTGGTATGGGAAATTGTCGACAATAGTATTGACGAAGCCCTCGCCGGTTATTGTACG
Organism: Bacillus sp. 0209A; assembly: GCF_036765095.1. NCBI lineage: Bacteria > Bacillati > Bacillota > Bacilli > Caryophanales > Bacillaceae > Bacillus > Bacillus sp. 0209A. The sequence goes on along the minus strand of NZ_JBAIZV010000002.1, from coordinate 4,728 downwards.
GATATCAATATCCAAATCGAAAAAGACAACAGCATCACGGTGGTAGATAACGGCCGCGGTATTCCAGTCGGTATTCATGAAAAAATGGGCCGGCCTGCGGTAGAGGTCATTATGACGGTGCTTCATGCCGGAGGGAAATTTGACGGAAGCGGCTATAAAGTATCCGGAGGATTGCACGGTGTAGGTGCGTCAGTTGTAAACGCGCTTTCAACCGAGCTTGTTGTGACGGTACACCGTGACGGAAAAATCCATCGTCAAACCTATAAACGCGGAGTTCCGGTTTCAGACCTTGAAATCATTGGCGAAACAGATCATTCAGGAACGACGACACATTTTGTCCCGGACCCTGAGATTTTCACAGAAACAACTGTGTATGATTATGATCTGCTTGCTAACCGTGTGCGCGAATTAGCCTTTTTGACAAAAGGCGTAAACATCACGATTGAAGATAAACGTGAAGGACAAGAGCGCAAAAATGAGTACCATTACGAAGGCGGAATTAAAAGTTATGTAGAGTATTTAAACCGTTCTAAAGAAGTTGTCCATGAAGAGCCGATTTACATTGAAGGCGAAAAGGACGGCATTACGGTTGAAGTGGCTTTGCAATATAATGACAGCTACACAAGCAACATTTACTCGTTTACAAATAACATTAACACGTATGAAGGCGGGACCCACGAAGCCGGCTTCAAAACGGGCCTGACTCGTGTAATCAATGATTACGCCAGAAAAAAAGGGCTCATTAAAGAAAATGATCCGAACTTAAGCGGTGACGACGTAAGAGAAGGGCTAACCGCGATTATTTCCATTAAACACCCTGATCCGCAGTTTGAAGGCCAAACGAAAACAAAACTAGGCAACTCAGAAGCGCGGACGATCACCGATACGTTATTTTCTGCGGCATTGGAAACATTTATGCTGGAAAATCCAGATGCGGCCAAAAAAATTGTCGACAAAGGTTTGATGGCAGCAAGAGCAAGAATGGCTGCGAAAAAAGCGCGTGAATTAACACGCCGCAAGAGTGCTTTGGAAATTTCAAACCTTCCCGGTAAGCTAGCGGATTGCTCATCAAAAGATCCGAGCATTTCCGAGTTATATATCGTAGAGGGTGACTCTGCCGGAGGATCAGCTAAACAAGGCCGCGATAGACATTTCCAAGCCATTTTGCCGCTTAGAGGTAAAATCTTAAACGTTGAAAAAGCAAGATTGGACAAAATCCTTTCCAACAACGAAGTTCGTTCTATGATCACAGCACTCGGAACAGGTATAGGGGAAGATTTCAACTTGGGGAAAGCCCGTTACCACAAAGTTGTCATTATGACTGATGCTGACGTTGATGGCGCGCACATCAGAACACTGCTGTTAACGTTCTTTTACAGATATATGCGCCAAATTATTGAAAATGGCTACGTGTATATTGCGCAGCCGCCGCTCTACAAGGTTCAACAGGGAAAACGTGTTGAATATGCATATAATGACAAAGAACTTGATGATCTGTTGAAAACTCTTCCTCAAACGCCTAAGCCTGGATTGCAGCGTTATAAAGGTCTCGGAGAAATGAATGCGACCCAGTTATGGGAGACAACCATGGATCCGAGCTCCAGAACACTTCTTCAGGTAACTCTTGAAGATGCAATGGATGCCGATGAGACATTTGAAATGCTAATGGGAGACAAAGTAGAACCGCGCCGAAACTTCATAGAAGCGAATGCGAGATACGTTAAAAATCTTGACATCTAATCATAAAAAGCCTTATTTCCAATAAGAAATAAGGCTTTTTTCTGAACGAGATCAGATGCAGTAATGCTTGCAATACCTATATATTCTAGCAATTTAATGTGTATAATCATAAGTTTATTGATATAATGGAGAATAGTGAAATCGTATTGAAGATCATAATGGACAATCTACTCCCACATATTTCATGTGATACTTCAGGGAGGTTTTTTAATGAGTGAACAAAACACACCACAAGTTCGTGAAATAAATATCAGTCAGGAAATGCGTACGTCCTTCTTGGATTATGCAATGAGCGTTATCGTGTCCCGTGCTCTTCCAGATGTCCGTGACGGTTTAAAACCGGTTCACAGACGGATTTTGTATGCAATGAACGATCTGGGCATGACAAGTGACAAGGCTTATAAAAAATCCGCGCGTATCGTCGGAGAAGTTATCGGGAAATACCACCCGCATGGTGATTCAGCGGTATATGAATCCATGGTCAGAATGGCGCAGGATTTCAACTATCGTTATATGCTCGTTGACGGTCACGGAAACTTCGGTTCTGTTGACGGGGACTCTGCGGCTGCCATGCGTTATACGGAAGCAAGAATGTCTAAAATCTCGATGGAAATTCTTCGAGACATCACAAAAGACACAATCGATTATCAGGACAACTATGACGGATCAGAAAGAGAACCTGTCGTTATGCCTTCAAGGTTCCCGAATCTGCTTGTAAACGGCGCTGCCGGAATTGCGGTAGGTATGGCAACAAACATTCCTCCGCACCAGTTGGGAGAAATCATTGACGGTGTGCTTGCTGTCAGTGAAAATCCTGAAATCGCAGTACAGGAGCTTATGGAGATTATTCCTGGTCCTGACTTCCCGACTGCGGGGCAAATTTTGGGCCGAAGCGGTATTCGTAAAGCATACGAATCAGGACGAGGCTCGATTACGATCCGGGCAAAAGCGGAGATCGAACAAACATCGTCAGGAAAAGAAAGAATTGTCGTAACAGAACTTCCATACCAAGTAAATAAAGCAAAACTAATCGAAAAAATCGCTGATCTTGTCAGAGATAAGAAGATAGAAGGTATTACCGATCTACGTGATGAATCTGACCGCACAGGTATGAGAATCGTCATTGAAATCAGAAGAGATGCCAACGCGCATGTCATTCTAAATAATCTATATAAGCAAACAGCTTTGCAAACTTCTTTTGGTATCAATCTGCTTGCGCTTGTTGACGGACAGCCAAAAGTTTTAAATTTAAAGCAATGCTTGGAGTATTACCTAGATCACCAAAAAGTCGTAATCAGACGCCGTACTGCTTATGAATTGCGTAAAGCGGAGGCAAGAGCACATATCTTGGAAGGATTGAGAATTGCTCTTGATCATCTTGATGCAGTTATTTCCCTTATCCGTAATTCTCAAACGGCTGAAATTGCGAGAACAGGATTAATTGAACAATTCTCGCTGACTGAAAAACAAGCCCAAGCTATTCTTGATATGAGACTGCAGCGTTTAACAGGATTGGAACGTGAAAAGATTGAAGAGGAGTACCGATCCCTTGTTAAATTAATTGCAGAGCTTAAAGAAATCTTGGCCAATGAAGAAAAAGTGCTTGAGATCATTCGTGAAGAACTCATAGAAATTAAAGAGCGTTTTAACGATGAAAGACGCACTGAGATCGTCACTGCCGGTCTTGAAACAATTGAAGATGAAGATCTCATCGAAAGAGAAAACATCGTTGTCACCCTGACACACAACGGATATATCAAACGTCTGCCTGCCTCAACCTACCGCAGTCAAAAGCGTGGCGGAAAAGGCGTTCAGGGCATGGGGACAAACGAAGATGATTTCGTTGAACATCTGATCTCTACATCAACGCATGACACGATTCTTTTCTTCTCGAACAAGGGGAAAGTGTATCGTGCAAAAGGATATGAAATCCCTGAATACGGCAGAACAGCAAAAGGAATCCCGATTATCAACCTGTTGGAAGTAGAAAAAGGTGAATGGATTAACGCGATTATTCCAGTCTCTGAATTCAACGCGGAACTTTACCTTTTCTTCACAACAAAGCACGGGGTTTCAAAACGAACTTCGCTTTCTCAGTTCGCTAATATCCGTAACAATGGCTTAATCGCTCTGAGTCTTCGTGAGGATGATGAATTGATGGGTGTACGTCTAACTGACGGCACAAAACAAATGGTCATCGGAACGAAAAATGGATTGCTGATTCGTTTCCCTGAAACGGATGTTCGGGAAATGGGGAGAACTGCGGCAGGCGTAAAAGGTATCACCCTGACTGATGATGACGTTGTTGTCGGAATGGAGATATTAGAGGAAGAATCACATGTCCTTATCGTAACTGAAAAAGGTTACGGAAAACGAACTCCGGCTGAAGAGTACAGAACCCAAAGCCGTGGCGGAAAAGGACTCAAAACAGCGAAAATCACCGAGAACAACGGCCAATTAGTAACAGTAAAAGCTACTAAAGGTGAAGAGGATCTAATGATTATTACAGCCAGCGGCGTACTCATTAGAATGGACATTGATGACATCTCAACCACCGGACGTGTCACTCAAGGTGTGCGCCTTATCAGAATGGCGGAAGAAGAGCATGTTGCTACAGTAGCATTAGTGGAGAAAAATGAAGAAGATGATCAAGAAGAAACACAAGAAGAAGTGTGAGAAAAAGCGCAGCTGAAAAAGCTGCGCTTTTTTTGTGCCATAACCCTTTACAGTCATAAGATTTATGGTATAATCATTTCTGTTGTCTTTTAAAAGACATAAACATGACTAGCAAAAACTTTTCTCGAAAAAGTATTGACCTAGTTAACTAAAAATGTTACTATTAAATAGTCGCTTCGAGAGAAGCGCGCAAAGTTCTTTGAAAACTAAACAAGACAAAACGTACCTGTTAATTCATTTTTTTATAAATCGCACAGTGATGTGCGTAGTCAGTCAAACTAGGCCTGCACGATGCAGGTCACACAGGTGTTG